>DASXZP010000036.1:0-877346 GCA_036501825.1 Caulobacteraceae bacterium
GCCGGCAGGCGGGTGACGATGGCCTCCAGCACGTCCGGCACCCCGAGCCCGGTCTTGGCCGAGACCAGCACGGCGTCCGAGGCGTCCAGGCCGATGACGTCCTCGATCTGCTGCTTCACCCGCTCTACGTCGGCGGCGGGCAGGTCGATCTTGTTCAGGACCGGCACGATCTCGTGATTGTTGTCGACGGCCTGGTAGACGTTGGCCAGGGTCTGGGCTTCCACGCCTTGTGACGCATCCACGACAAGCAGGCTGCCCTCGCAGGCGGCGAGGCTGCGCGAGACCTCGTAGGCGAAGTCCACGTGCCCGGGGGTGTCGATCAGGTTCAGCACGTAGTCGTGGCCGTCCTGCGCCCGGTACTCAAGGCGCACCGTCTGGGCCTTGATGGTGATGCCGCGCTCGCGCTCGATGTCCATCGAGTCGAGCACCTGCTCCTTCATCTCGCGCGCGGTCAGGCCCCCGGTCTGCTGGATCAGCCGATCCGACAGAGTCGATTTACCGTGGTCGATATGGGCCACGATGGAAAAGTTACGGATGCGCTCGAGGGGGGTCGTCATGGCGGCGGGCCGTAACACGCGCCCGCCCCAGCGCCAAGGCGGGGAAAAGCCGCTGGGGCAAGGGCTTGCGCAAACCGAACCGTGATCGGTGCGCGGGGGTCGCAAATGGGCCAAACTCCCCAGGCTTATCGGTCCTTGATTCGCACCCCAGGAGAGCCAGATGCGCCGCCGCAGCCTTATCGTTTCCTCGCTTGCCGCCACGGCCGCCTCGTCGCTTGCGCCCCTCGCCTGGGGCCAGGACGACCATGGGGACGACCATCACGACGACGATCACCACGGCCATCGCAGCCCCGGCTCCTACACCGGCGACGAGGTGATCCACGAAGGCTCCCGTTTCCTGGGCGTCACCGCCGAGGCGCTCGGCGGCGCGGTCGAGCACATCTTCAAGGACTACGGCGACCGTCCCACCGGCTATATCGCCGGGACCGAGACCTCCGGCGCCTGGGCCCTCGGCTTTCGTTACGGCAAGGGCCAGCTCTACATGAAGGACGAGAAGGAACCCGTGCAGTGCTACTGGCGCGGGCCCTCGATCGGTTTCGACGTCGGCGGCAACGCCGGTCGGGTGTTCACCCTGTGCTACAAGCTCGATGATCCCGACCAGCTGTTCCAGCGCTTTCCGGGCGTCGAAGGCTCCGCCTATTTCGTGGGCGGCCTGGGCGTCACCTACCAGCGCGCCGACGACATCACGCTGGCCCCCATCCGCGCCGGCGTAGGCCTGCGCCTGGGCGCCAACGTCGGCTACATCGCCTACTCCCGCAAGCACCACATCTCGCCGTTCTGAGTTTGGGGGATCGGTGAGGCGCAGCGTTGAGCGCGGAGCTGCTGGATCCTCGACGGCTCGGCGCTGAGCGCGCCTCCCCGCCAAGGATGACGATCGGCTTTAAAAGTTAGCTGTCATCCTTGGCGTTGCGCAGCGCTCAGCTGCGCGACGTCGAGGATCCAGCAAGCGCGACATCAACGCTGCCGACGCAGCCTACGACCGCAGCACGGCGCCGAGTTTCTGCGCCGCAGCGACGATCTTCGCCGAGACCGCTTCGATCTCCGCGTCGGTGAGCGTCTTGTCGCGGGGTTGCAGGCGGACTTCGACGGCCAGCGACTTCGAGCCGTCGGGCACGCCGGCGCCGCGGTAGAGGTCGAACACGCGGGCGTCGGCGATCAGGGCCTTGTCGGCGCCGGCGACGGCGCGCACCAGGTCGCCCGCGTTCACCGCGTCGGCGACGACGAAGGCGAAGTCGCGCGACAGCGGCATCAGGGCGGCGAGTTCGACCGCCGGACGCGTCTTGGTCGCCTTGCGTTTCGGCTCGGGCAAAGCATCGAGGATCAGTTCGAAGGCGAACATCGGCCCCGGCGCGTCGAGCGTCTTCAGCACCGACGGATGCAGTTCGCCGAACTCGGCCATCACCTGTTTCGGGCCGAGCTGCAGGCGCGCGGAACGGCCCGGCCGCCACCAGGGCGAGGTCGTTGACTGGTTCACCTGCAGCGACGCGGTCGGCGCGCCGAGCTCGTCGAGCAGGGCGAAGAGATCGGCCTTCAGGTCGAACAGGGCGTCGGTGGTCACGCCGTCCCAACGCCTGGGCGGCTTGGGCGCGACGAGTGCGGTGATCGCGGTGCGCTGATCGGTCGGGCCGTCGGCGAGATAGACTGGGCCGATCTCGAACAGGGCCGTGTCGGGAAAACCGCGCGCGGCGTTGCGCGCCCCCGCCTTGATCAAATTGGGCAGGATCGACGGCCGCATGCAGTCGAGGTCCGCCGCGATCGGGTTTTCCAGCACCAGGGTCTCCTCCCCGCCGCCGAACAGTTCGGCGAAGGCGCGCGGGATGAACGACCAGGTCACCGCCTCCTGCCAGCCCTTCGACGCGAGCGAGCGACGCGCCGCGCGCACGCGAACCTGCAGCGGGTTCAGCACGCCCGATGCCTTGGCGCCCTGTTCGGGCAGGGGCGTGGACGGCAGGGAATCAAAACCCGCGATGCGCGTGACCTCTTCCACCAGGTCGGCCTTGCCTTCGACGTCACGACGCCACGACGGCGGCGTCACGCGCAGGTGCGCGCCGTGCGCTTCAACGACGAAGCCCAGGCGGGTGAGGATTTCCACCACGCCTTCGCGGCCGATGGAGAGGCCGGCCAGCTTGTGCACATAGGCCGGGTCGAAGTCGAAGGCCTGCGGCGACGCGGGCGGTTGACCCGCGAGCGTCACCTCCGACGGTTCGCCGCCGCACAGCTCCAGGATCATGCGCGTGGCGAGCTCGATGCCCGGAACCAGTGACTGCGGATCAACGCCGCGCGCGAAGCGATAGGACGCGTCGGACGAGATGCCCGTCGCGCGCGCGGTCGCGGCGATGTTCAGCGGCTCGAACCAGGCGCTTTCGACGAAGACGTCGGTGGTCTGCTCGTCGCAGCCGGTCGACTCGCCGCCGATGACGCCGCCGAGGCCGATGGCGCCCGACGCGTCGGCGATGGCGCACATTTCCGCGCCGATCTCATAGTCCTTGTTGTCCAGCGCGCGGAACTTGTCGCCGGGTTTGCCGAGGCGCGCTTCGACGAAGCCGCCGCTCAGCTTGCTGGCGTCATAGACGTGCAGCGGCCGCGCGCGGTCGTAGGAGACGAAGTTGGTCACATCGACCAGGGCGTTGATCGGCCGCAGGCCGATCGCCTTCAGCCGGTCCTGCAGCCACTTGGGCGAAGGGCCGTTCTTCACGCCCCTGATCAGCCGCCCAGCGAAGGCGGGACAGACTTCCGGCGCCGTGAGGCGAATCGCGATCGGGTTGGGGAAGCGGCCCGGAACCGGCGCCACCGCCGGGTCCTTGAAGGCGCCTACGCCCGCCGCGCCCAGGTCGCGCGCGATGCCGACCACGCCCAGCCAGTCGGGCCGGTTCGGCGTCACCTCGAAATCGATCACCGGCTCCGACGCGTAGACCTGCGCCGCGGGTACGCCGACCGCATAGCTGTCGTCGACCTCCAGGATGCCGTCCGCGTCGGTGGTCAGTTCCAGCTCGGCCCCCGAGCACAGCATGCCGTTCGACACCACGCCGCGCACCGGCCGCGCTTCCAGCGTGATGCCGGTGCCCGGGATGTAGGCGCCCAGCGGCGCGTAGATGGTGGTCAGGCCCGCACGCGCGTTCGCGGCGCCGCAGACGATCTCCTTGCGGCCGTCGACGGTGTCGACCTGACAGACGCGCAGGCGGTCGGCATTGGGGTGCTTTTCGGCGTGCACGACCTTGCAGACGGTGAACACGCCGAGCTTTGAGCCCGAGTCGATCACGTCTTCGACCTCGAGGCCGGCCATGGTCATGGCGTCGGCCACGCGGTCGATACCCGCGTCGGTGTCGAGATGGTCCTTCAGCCAGGACAGGGTGAATTTCATGACGTCATCCGGGTGATGGTTTCCATCAGGGCCTGCACGAGGATCAGAACGAACCCCAGGCCCGACAGGTAAAGCGCCAGGGTGAAGCGGATGGTGCGCGCCATATTCGCTTTCAGGCCGTGGTTGAGAATGTCGTCCTCGGTCACCTTGGCGCTCTGCAGGCCCGACGAGGTCGAGACCAGGTTCGAACAGCACAGGCTGACCGCGAGCAACAGCGAGACCAGGGCGGCGAGCGACAGCACGCCCAGCGGCCTGTGCTCGGACAGGAACAAAGCGATGGCGGCGAACACCGAGTCGGCCGTCATCACCCCGATCGACTTGTTGGTCAGCCGGTCGAGGTTCTTGACGAAATACTCGATCACCGCGCGCTTCGACCCGAAGAACGCGATCAGCGCCTCGCCGTAGGCGTCACGCTTGTTTGCGTTGAGCGGCGCGCCGAAGAGATGCCCGGCCATCAGCTTAGCCCGCTGGCTGGGTTCGGCGCCTGGAACGCTGAAAAACCGTAGTGCGATAGCCAGCGCGTGTCCGAGGCGAACATGTCGCGCAGGTCCGGCACGCCGTACTTCAGCATGGCCATGCGATCCACGCCGAGGCCCCAGGCGAAGCCCTGCCATTCGTCGGGATCGATGCCGCACAGGCGCAGCACGTTCGGATGCACCATGCCGCAGCCGAGAATCTCGAGCCAATCGTCGCCCTGGCCGACTTTCACTTCACCGCCGGAGCGGTCGCAGCGCACGTCCATCTCCGCCGAAGGTTCGGTGAAGGGGAAGTGGTGCGGGCGAAAGCGCACGGTCACGTCGCTGGTTTCGAAGAAGCGGCCGACGAAGGATTCCAGGGTCCATTTCAGGTGGCCCATGTGGATTCCCTTATCGACCACCAGGCCTTCGATCTGGTGGAACATCGGCGTGTGCGTCTGGTCGCTGTCACAGCGGAATACGCGGCCGGGCGCGACGAGGCGATAGGGCGGCTTCTGCGCCATCATGGTGCGCACCTGCACCGGGCTGGTGTGCGTGCGCAGCAGTTTGCGCTCGCCGTCTTCGCCCGGCTTCAGGAAGAAGGTGTCGTGCATGTCGCGCGCCGGATGCTTCGGCGGGAAGTTCAGCGCGGTGAAGTTATGCCAATCGTCCTCGATGTCGGGCCCTTCGGCGACGCTGAACCCCATCTCGGCGAGGATGGCGACCAGCTCGTCCATCACCTGCATGGTCGGATGCACCGAGCCCTTGCGCCGCGGCGGCGCGGGCAGGGTGAGATCGACCTTGTCGGCGAGCAGCTTGGCTTCGAGCGCGGCGGCTTCGAGGTCCGCCGACCGCGCGGCCAGCGCCTGGCTCACCCGGTCGCGCAGGCCGTTGATCTGCGGCCCCTGCACCTTGCGCTCGTCCGGGCTCATCGAGCCCAGGCCCTTCAGCAGGGCGGTGATCGTGCCCTGTTTGCCCAGCGCCGCCACCCGCACCGCGTCGAGCGCCACAAGGTCCGTGCAGTCCGCGACGGCGGAGAGCAGGTCTTTTTCCATCTGAGCGAGATCGGTCATGGCTGGCTCTTAGCGGGTGAGAAGCAGGGCGGAAACGAAAACGCCCTCCCCGCGGGGCGGGAAGGGCGCTCTCAAACCAGATTGTATCAGCCGATCAGGCGGCGAGCGCCGCGCGCACCTTGTCGGCGATCGCCTTAAAGGCGGCCGGGTCGGCGCCGGCCACGTCGGCCAGCATCTTGCGGTCGAGTTCGATCCCCGCCTTGTCCAGGCCGTGGATGAACTGGGAATAGGTCATGCCTTCCTCGCGGACGGCGGCGTTGATCCGCTGGATCCACAGGGCGCGGAACGAGCGCTTCTTGGCGCGGCGGTCGCGATAGGCGTACTGGCCCGAGCGATCGACCGCGGCCTTGGCCGTGCGGATGGTGTTCTTGCGGCGGCCGTAGAAACCCTTGGCCTGCTTGAGAACCTTCTTGTGTTTGGCGTGGGACGTTACGCCCCGTTTGACGCGAGCCATTTCAAATCACCTCAATCTCGGCCGTAGGGCATGTAGGACTTCACCATCCGGGTGTCGGGGTCGGAGAGGACCTCGGTGCCGCGGTTTTGGCGGATGTACTTGCCGTTGTGGCTGATCAGGCGGTGCCGCTTGCCGGCGACGCCGGCCTTCAGCTTGCCGGTGGCGGTGAATTTGAAGCGCTTCTTCGCGCCGGATTTGGTCTTCAACTTGTACTTCGCCATTTCAATGCGGGTCTGGGACCCGTCCTTCTTAAAGCAGGTTGAACCGCCCAGGCATGGCAAGGCCCGGCGGTCCGAAGCGGGGCTCAATAAGGGAAACGGCGTCCGCACGCAAGCCTTCCGGCCCGATGCGAACGCCGCCCTCAAGGTACGCGACGATTAATAAGCCTACTGGGGGGACGCTTACTAACGCTTACTGGGTAAGCCTACTGGTACGCGTACACACGGCCCGGCAATTGGGGGGGACCAAGGCCGGACCGGATTGGTTGATCAGTCCCGCGTGAACTCGCGCAACCGCATGATGACGAGGTCCGGGGAACCCGGGCCCGCCAGCTTCAGGCGGTCGATTTCGCGCTGCAGGAACAGTTTAAAGAGCTCGTTCGCCTCGTCCGAGATGGCCCGGACGGTGCGCGCCGAAGCCCGAGCCAGCGCCAGCGCCGCCTCGATCTCGACGTCGACCACAGCGCCACGCGCCGTCGCCGGCTCGCGCGAGCGCGGAGGCCCACCCGATGAATCCGCCATTGGTTTTAAAACTCAATGCGTTAAGGACGCCCCGAAGCGAGGGAGGAGACCGCGTGCGCAGTGCGTCCGAAGGGCGCACACGGAGGAGGCGGCCTTAGGCGCGGCTGGCGAGGCGAAAACGTGTCTTAATCGTGTCAGAAAAAAGGCAAGTACCCATTATGGGTCACCAATCGACCACCACGCCCGCGTTGCGCTGTTCGGCCGTTTGCAGAATGTAGTCCGCCGACAGAACATCTTCGGCCACCATGCCCAGGGATTTGAACAGGGTGATGTCGTCGGGCCCGCGCCGGCCGGGGACCTTGCCGATCAGAACCTCGCCCACCTCCCCCACGATATGGTCGGGGGTGACCACGCCCGCCTCGAAGGCGCGGCGCAGGTCGCCGGCCAGGGCCAGGGCGCTGTCCTTGTAGTCCACGAAGACCCGCGAGCGGGCGATGGTGTCGTGGTCGATCTCGGACGTGGTGGGGATCGAGGAGCCGACCACATTGATGTGCTGGCCGGGCTTCAGCCAGGCGCCCTTGAAGAAGGGCTCCGGCGCGGCGGAGACGGTGCAGAGGATGTCGGACCCGGCGGCGGCCTCGGCCGAGGCCACGGCTTCCAGCTTGAACGGGTATCGGGCGGCGTGGGCCTCGACGAAGGCCCGGGTCTTGCCCGGATCGCGGCCCCAGACCAGGCAGCGCTCGAAGCTGCGCACCAGAGCCATCGACTGCAAATGGGTCGCGGCCTGTTCGCCCAGGCCGAAGATCGACAGGGTCTTGGCGTCCTTGCGGGCCAGGGCGTCGGTGGCCGCGGCCGTGGCGGCGGCGGTGCGGATGCCGGTGATCTCGGCGGCGTCCATGGCGGCGAGCAGTTGGCCTTGCTCGGCCTCGAACAGCAGGACCAGACCCTGGTGCGACTTGATCCCAAGGGCTGCCGCCTGCGGGAAGATGGTCACCGTCTTGATGCCCAGCCGCTTGGGGTCGTCCACATAGCCCGGCATCCAGCCCATCAGGCCGGTCCCCTCCCGATTGCGCACCATGGCGCGGATCGGCTGGGCGGTGCGGCCCTCCGACACCTGGGTGAAGGCCTTGCGCATCAGCGCGATGCACGGACCCATCGGCAGGCAGTCGACGACGGCTTGCGGATTGAGGAAGCGGACTTTGGAGGAGGAGGAATGAGCGCTCATGCGCCCCCTTTTCCAGGCGGCGCGTCCAAGCGCAAGGCTTGATCAACCGTCGCGCCCGATTGACGCCGCTCCATCGTGCGCGTCTGCTGCGAGAAAGCCCGACGAAAGGACCTGCGCATGATCGCCCTCCTCGCCGCGTTACAGCTTGCCGTCACGCCGGTTGATTACACGCCGGATAAGCCGCTGCCGAAACTGCCACTGACGCGCGATTACCTCGCCTACTGCGACAGAGAGGCGAAGGGGTGCAGCGATTATCTCTTCGACTTCATCTGGAACTCGACGGTGGGGCCGCAGCACGTGGGTTATTGCCTGCCCGATAAAGAGGCGTCGGAAACGGTGATCACGGGCAAGGTGGTGAGCTGGTTGCGCGCCCACCCCGAGCTCGCCGACAAGCCGACCAACCCGTCGCTGACCAAGGCGTTGATGGCGAGTTATCCCTGCCGGTAGTGTTGGGCCGTTAGAGCGTCAGACGCGCACGTAGTCGACCAGCGAACCATCCGCCACCTTGCCGCGCAGCGCCAGCCAGGCGCCGGACGCGTCGTACCAGTCGGTGATCTCGCTCTCGCCGGTGATCACGACCTTGGAGGCGGCGGCGACCTTCGTGTCCGGCGGCGCGAAACGGCCGCGGCTGTGCGCGCAGCCGAGCTTCATCATGCGGCCGTCCTGCGGATTGAACAGCGGCGCGCGCATGGCGTCGCCGTTCCAGTGCGACATGGGCGCGGCGGCGCCGGACAGCGTCAAGCGACCGCGCTTCGAACCATCGGCGATAATGTTGTCGCCGCTGCGCCGCACGCTGAGCTTCTGTTGCGCGCCGTTGGCGACCGTGTGCGACTCCAGACTCTCGAAGCGTCCCGCGCGCCAGCGCTCGCTGTCGTGGTGGGCGTATTTCAGCAGGGTGATCGGGCCGAGCATCACGGTTATGGCGACGTCGATCTCGACCAGGGTGTCGTCGCCGGCGGTGCTGAAACTCACCCGGTGCTCGCCGATCTTGGTCCCCTTGCGGATGACGTGAAACAGCAGACGGCCGGACGCCGCGACGGCGGCAGAGGCGTAGAGGGCGTCGCCGAGAATCGCGGGAGCGGCAACGAGGCCGCCTAGAATCATGCGTCGTGAGCAAACGGTCATGGCGTCTTCGTTACGGGTGAAGCTGGGATTTGGATTGCTACTCCGTCGGGGCCGGCACGGGCTTGTCCTCCAACAGGCGGTGATAGACGCGGACCAGGCGCTCCACATTGATGGTGTTGGTGCGGATGATCTCGTTCCAGACTTCGAGCCGAGCGACCTCGATGGGGACGATATAGCCGCCGGCGCGCCGTTGCAGAACGCCCTTCTCGGTCAGGCGCGAGACGTTGCGGCGCACGGTCTCGTAGGGAAAGTCGAGAAAGTCGGCCAGGCCGCGGATGGTCACCGGCCGGCGCACCGCGTCGGGGGGAACGGTGTCGATGGCGCCGTAGGTTCGCTCGAATTCGTCGTCGCCCTGGAACTGGGCCAGGTTGCCGCGCACCACCGCCAGGCAGATCAGGGCGTCGAGCAGATTGCCGTCCGAGGCCTTGCGGATCAGGTTCAGGCTGCGCAGCAGATAGTCCGCCGACGCCCGGCCGAGGGATCGGCCGATGTCGTTCCTGGCGTCATCCTGGCCGCGATCCTTGGATCGATCCTTGGACATGGGAGTCCAGTCCAGCCCCCGCTCGACGGCCGCGATCTTAAACCCAAATAAACGTCGTGCCCACGACAGACTGGTGCAAGGCGCCTCAGGGCTGCGGCCTCGGACCGCCTGGACAGGGGGAGCGGTCAAACCTAAGCCGCATTCCCGGGGTCATAGGCCCGTCCCCCGCCGCGGCCGCTCAGGCGAAAAGGCTTGCGCGCCCGGCCCCGGGGTCGTGCAATGGGGCGTGAAAGGTTTTGGAGTCATGGGTTTGACGCAAGCGATGGGCCTGACGAGCGACGCCCTGACCGAACAGGTGAAGGCGACCCTGTGCGCATCCTTCGCCGCCGGCGCCCCCCACGACGTCCCCTACCGGCACTGGATCGTCTCCAACGTGTTCCCGGCGGGCATGCCGAACACCTTGTACAATCTGCCTTTCCCGACCGCGGACCTGCACGGGGTTTCGGGCAAGCGCGAGCTGCACAACGACACGCGGCGCTATTTCGACGCCGAGAACAACGCGCGCTTCGCCGAATGCGGCGCGGTGGCCGACGCCTTCCAGTCACGCGACGTGGTGGACGCCATCGAGCGCCACACCGGCGCCGACCTGAGCGGGACTTACGTGCGTCTGGAATACGCCCAGGACATCGACGGCTTCTGGCTCGAGCCACACACCGATCTCGGCGTGAAGAAGTTCACCATGCTGATCTACATGGGCCATGGTCCGGACCAGGACGATCTGGGTACGGACATTTACGCCGACCACGACACCTGGGCGAAACGTCCCGCGTTCACGCCCAACACGGCGCTGATCTTCGTGCCCGGAAACAACACCTGGCACGGCTTCGAAAAGCGCGAGATCAAGGGCGTACGCAAGTCGGTGATCATGAACTACGTCACCGACGACTGGCGCGCCCGCGAACAACTCGCGTACCCGACGACGCCGGTGAAGTAAGAGTCGCTATTGTTCGCCTCGTCGCGGGTGCGGCGGACGGCGGCGCCTTCAAACACAAAGAAAGATAAGAAAGAGAAGGACGCGAAGGCGGCAGCATCGTCGCCGCAAGCGTTGCGTCTGCTCTCGTGAACCGACCGCGCGAAGCGCGGTCATCAGGTTTAGGTGCGTCGTTGGGTCGGTCTCGGATTCCTTATCTTTCTTGGCTTTCTTTTTTTCCTTTGTGTTTGACGGCGCGACGCTCGATCTAGCCCCTGGCGTCGAGGATCTTACGCACCCGTTCCGCCGCGACCGTCGTGGAATTCAGCGGACCCTTGGTGGCAGCGGGCGTTGCCGCGCCTTCGAAGCGCGCCGCCAGGCCCTCATCGATCAGCCGGTCGAGGATCGGCGCGTGGCGTTCGCCGCCGAGGTCGAACACTTCCACCGGATGCGGCGAGGCGATGGCTTCGCTCATCATCGAGACGCTGTCGCTGGTCACCACCAGGCGGTCCGAAAGGGCGAGGATTCCGTGGTACGGGTTTGTACCGTCGCGATCCCACAGGAACACATTGGGTTCGCCCAGGAACGCCTGGCCGAAGGCGCCGACCAGATGCTGGGGCGTGCGCGGCGAGGGCGTGATCGCCAGCCCCGCGCCGGTCTCGTCCTTCAGCTTGCGCAACAGCGCGATCAGCCGTTCGCCCGCGGCCGGATCGAATTCGTAATTGCGCGTGGAGCCGCCCAGCACCACGCCGATCAGCGGATGGCCCAGCGGCGCGAACCGCTCGCGCCACTTGTCCGCCGCCGCGTCGAGCTTCTTCGGCGTCAGGTCGTGCAGCGCCGTCGGCACGGTCAGCACGTTGTCGCCCTTCGCCCGGTCGTGGGGCATGGCGACCACCAGGTCGAAGGCCTTGGGATCGGTCAGCGGGTCCTGGACGTGCACGGCGACGGTCTTGCCGCCGCTGGCCTTACGCACCGCTACGGCGGCGGCGGCGGACTTACGCCCACAGGTGACGATCAGGTCGGGCCACGGCGGCTCCAGCTGGTCGAGCTCCGGGTCCGGATCGGTGACCGCCCTGGGCGATGCGGCCCAGGCCCCCGGCAGCAGGGTCCAGGGAAAGCGGATGCCGACGGTCTTTTCCACCACCGTGTCGGCCACGGCCTCGGCGAGGCCGCGGGCCTGGGTGCGCATGCCGGTGGCGCCGGTGGTGACCGCCCAGGCGACGCGCCCGGTCATGGTTCGTCACCGTCGCGAGTCAGGCGGGCGATTTCGGAGGCGAGGTCTTTCACTTCTTCTTCGCGGCCGCGGCGACAGACCAGCACCCCTTCCAAGGTGGCGACGATCACCAGATCCTCGACCCCGATCGCCGCCACCGGCAGGCCCTCGGCGCGCACCAGCACGTTTTTCACGTCGCGGGCGGCGACGTCGCCCGACAACACCGCGCCCGACGCATCCTTGTCGCCCGCGGCCCAAAGCGCCGACCAGGTGCCTAAGTCCGCCCACTGAAGATCGACGGCGACGACGCAGGCGCGCTCGGTCTTTTCCACCAGCGCACGGTCGATCGACACCGCCGGCGCATGTTTGAACGCATCGGCCTTCAGCGTGCGCGCATCGCCGTCGCGCTTCGCGTGCGCCCACGCCTGTTCGACGGCGGCGAACAACTCCGGCGCACGATCGAGGATCTCGTCGAGCGCCGAACGCACCGGCATCACGAACATGCCGCTGTTCCACAAACAGCCCTCTGCCACGAGCTTTTCAGCCTCGGGCGCCAGCGGTTTCTCCACAAAGCTCGCGACCTCGAACGCGTCCGTCGCGCCGGTGATCGGCGCGCCGGGACGAATGTAGCCGTAGCCGGTGGCGGGACCGCTCGGCTTCAGACCGAACAGGCCGAGGCGGCCGTTGCGCGCCAGCGTGGTCGCCGTCGCCGCCGCATGACCGAAGGCCTCCTCGTCGCCGATGGCGTGGTCGGTCGGCATGATGAAGGCGATGGCGTTTTCGTCCGTATCCGCACAATCGAGCAGGGCGGCGGTGACCGCCGGCGCCGTGTCGCGGCCGAAAGGCTCAAGGATCAGGCGCGCGGTCTCGCCGATCTCGCCCAACTGCTCGCGGATGATGTCGGCATGGGCGAGGCTGCCGATCACCACCGGGGCGGCAAAGCGCGACCGGTCGGCGGTGCGCAGGATCGCCTGCTGGAACAGGGTCAGGTCGCCATTTTTTTGAGAAGAACGGGCCAGGCGCAGGAACTGCTTGGGCCGCTCGCCGCGGGACAGGGGCCACAGGCGCGATCCGCCGCCGCCGGAGAGGTAGACCGGGATGACGGGGGCGGTGGGCAAGGCCTTAGGGCTCCTGGGTTGCCGTCTCATAGCGGCGGCGCGCCGCAGGGTCGAGCCGGACCCCTTCTAAAACAGGCCGTTCCGTGCGAGACCCCGGCCGTTTCCAGGAGAGCCGAGCTTTGGCCAGCGCCGTCGAAGAGGTCCCGAGCGAGGACGCGCCGATCCGGCGCGCGCCGGGGCAGGCGACGCCGCAACTGACCGTGGTGGTCCCCACCTTCAACGAGCGCGGCAATGTTCAGCGGCTGCTCGAGCTGCTCGACGCGGCCCTGAAGGGCGTGGCCTGGGAGGCGATCTTCGTCGACGACGATTCGCCCGATGGCACCGCCCAGCTGGTGAAGGATATCGCGGCCGGTGATCCGCGCGTTCACTGCATCCGCCGTGTCGGTCGCCGCGGCCTCGCCGGCGCGGTGATCGAAGGCGCGCTCGCCAGTGCGGCGCCGTTCGTGGCGGTGATCGACGGCGATCTGCAGCATGACGAGACGCTGTTGCCGCAGATGCTGGCCAGGCTCGAAGCCAACGAAGCCGACCTGGTGGTCGCGTCGCGTTACGTCGAGGGCGGCGGCGAGACCGGCGGCTTCACCAAGACGCGGGCGGCCGGCAGCCGGCTGGCCAACTGGCTGGGCGGCCGCATCCTGCATGCGAGGGTGAGCGACCCGGTGTCCGGCTTTTTCGCGATCCGTCGCGAGGTGGTGGAGGAAGCGGCGCCGCGGCTATCGACCGAAGGCTTCAAGATCCTGTTCGACATCATCGCCACTACGCGCAAGCCGCTGCGCATTCTGGAGCTGCCGTATCAGTTCCGCGACCGCCACGAAGGCGAGAGCAAGCTCGATCAGCGGGTGGTGATCGAATACCTGGGCCTGCTGATCACCAAGGCGACCAACGATCTGGTGTCGCCGCGCTTCATCATGTTCGGCCTCGTCGGCGGGTCCGGTTTTGTCGTGCAATACGCCGTGACCAAATTGCTTGGGATATTCGCGCCGCATCTCGGAACCGCCGCCCTCGAACTCTTCGGCTTGAGCTTCCTCGCGCGCGATGCGATCGGCGCGCTGGTAGCGATGACGTCGAACTACCTACTCAACAACTTCCTCACCTATGCGGATCGCAGGAAGCGCGGGTGGAAGATGCTCACCGGCTATCTGCAGTTCTGCATGGCGTGCAGTTTCGGCCTGGTGGTGAACCTGGGCGTCGGCGCGGGCGTGCGCCACTTCCTGCCGCACAACGATCTGCTCGCCACAGCCGCCGGCGTCGGCGCCGGCGCGGTCTGGAACTATGTCTCCACCGCCCTCGCCGTCTGGTGACGGAGCGCGTCCGTTAGGGCGCCTGGATTTCCGCTTTCTTCTCGTCGTCACCGGCGCCCTGCTGGTGTTCCGCCTGCTCGCGGCCGGCCTGATTCATCTGACCGAGGACGAGGCCTATTACCGGATCTGGTCGCTGAGCCCGGCCTTCGGCTATTTCGACCATCCGCCGATGATCGCCTGGTGGATCTGGCTCGGCCGCCACCTCGCGGGCGATGATTCGCTGGGCGTGCGCCTGTTACCGGTGCTGGCCAGCGCGGTTTCCAGCCTGATCGTCTTCGACCTGGCGCGGCTCACCGGCGCGAGCGACCGCACCGCTGCCCGGGCCGGCATTTGGTACAACGCGACCTTCCTGGTCGGCGCGGGCGCCATGCTCGCCATCCCCGATGCGCCCGCCAGCCTGTTCTGGCAGCTCACGGTCTGGACCGTGTTGCGGGCACTGAAGGGCGAACGCGTCTGGGCCTGGTGGATCGCGGCGGGCGCGGCGGCGGGGCTTGCCTGCATCTCGAAATACTCCGGCCTGTTCCTGGCGCCGGGCGTGCTGCTGGTGCTGGCGCTCACCGTGCGCGGCCGCGCGCAGTTGAAGACGCCGTGGCCGTGGCTCTGCGTGATCATCGCGGCGGCGATCTTCAGCCTGAACCTGATCTGGAACGCCGAGCATCACTGGCTGTCGTTCGTGAAACAGTTCGGCCGCGCCGCGCCGCATCACTTCAGCGCCAACTTCATCCTCGAGTTCATCGCGGGCCAGTTGCTGTTGCTCAATCCGCTGATCGCGGTTTTCGCGGTGCGTGCGCTGATGCGCAAACCGAGGTGGTTCGACCTGGACGGTGCGTGGCTGTTCGCCGCCTTCAGCGCGCCCTTCTTCGCCTACCTGCTGCTGCACAGCCTGCACGACCGCGTGCAAGCCCACTGGCCCTCGCCGCTCTATCCCGCGCTGGCGATCTGCGCCGCCCTCGCCGCAGAACAGGTCAAGCGCGGCGGCTGGTTCGCCCGCCTGCGCACCGCAACGCCGTTCCTCGGCATCGGCCTGACCTGCGCCGCCTTGATCTACGGCATGGCGCCCGTGAAAAGCGGCGCCGGCGACCCGTCCCACGAGGTGCGCGGCTGGAGCGACTTCGGCAGACGCCTGGACGCCTTGCGCACGCAGCGCGGCGCCGCCTGGATCGGCACGGTCAGCTACGGCGAAGCGGCGCAGCTCTCCATGCCGCACACGGTGAACGCTCCGGTGATCGAAATCGGCGAACGCGACCGCTACGCCATCCTCAGCCACCCGCCTCTTGCCGACCTCACCAAACCCGGCGTCATCCTCGACCTGAAACGCCGCCTGACGCTGCCCATGCTCGGCCAATGCTTCAACAACGTCACCGCGCTTGGCGAACTCGACCGCACCCCGGATCGTCACGCCAAATACGAAGCGTTCCTGGTGTCATCACCGAAACAGATCGTCGAAGGCGGCTGCTGGGCTGACGACCGCGCGCCGGCCAAATAGGCGATCGCTCAGCGCCTGATCGTCAGCGGCGGCAAATGCAGATCGTGCGCTGCCTTATCGAATTCTGCTTGAGTGAGCGGTCCGACGATCCGCTCGGGGTTGTTCCCCCATCCGGCAACCTCTTGCGGTACGCGCGCGAAGTAGAAATAGCGGCGCTCCTGATCATCCGAATCGCCCGCTTGCGCGACGACGATGTATCGGCCGTTTGCGCCGGCGGCGACGATGCGAGGGCCCGGTAGTCCATCGACGGCGCATCCTTCGTCGGGTCCGTGCGGACACCGGATCAGATACACATCGTTGGTTTCGGCGAGCGTGCCTACATAGAACGGGCCGCTCACGTGAACCGGCGGCCGACTGCATCCCCCGAGCAGCGCTGCGGCCAGCACCAAGGTCATGAAGAGTGCACGTCCCACGACTAGCTTTGCACGACGTTAGTAGCCCCACCGGGGCCAGGGAACTCGGCCGAAGCCAGATCCTCGCGACTGTCCTCACTGCGCGGAACGCCGACGTTTCGGGCGACGCCCGCCTTCTCCATCGCTCTGATCAACCACCAGGCGGGGTCGACTTGGCCGGGGTCGAGACCGATCCTTGCCGACTCGGGGAACGCATGGTGGTTGTTGTGCCAGCACTCGCCGTAGGTCAGCAGGCCCAGCCCCGGCAGGTTGGTCGCCTGTACGTAGGCGCCTTTGACTTCCCAATGCCGCTGGCCGGGGTTGTGACAGAAGTGGGTGATGGTCCAGTGCCCGGCGGCGCTGACGATGATCCGCACCGCAACGCCCCAAACCACCCACGGCCAGCCTCCGCAGAGGTACAGAATCGCTGCGAGAACAATTTGATGCAGCGGCCATGTGCGCTCCATGAATCGGTACCAGGGATCGTTAGCGAGGTTGGCTTCGATGGTCAGGCGCGGCGGCTTCTCGAACTCGAACCGGTACGCGAGGTTCCAGAGCAGATCTTGCGGCAGTGAGCGCGTGTGCGCGAAGAAGTCATTGCACTTGGTTTGCCGTTGCGCCCAGTCGCGCGTGTCGTGAATGCGGATGATGCCGAACGGTCCCGACAGGCCGACCAGAACGCCCACGTAGATCAACATCCGTTCCACCGGCTTGGAGCAAGTGAACGTCCGGTGGATCATCATGCGGTGCATGCCGACGCTGTGCCCGACCAACAGCGATGCGTAAGTCAGTGTCACAAACAGGACCAACGCGCTCCAGCTGAAGCACAGCGGGCCGAGCACGACGGCGGTCAGCAACATGACGCCGTTCCAGACGGCCTTGGGCGCGTCGATGACGGGCCGGCCGCTCATCGGGCAGGCCTGGGCTCCATTGATACGAAGGACGGGCTTCATCATGTCGGACGGCCAACAGCGAAGGCGTAACCGACGTAGCCTACCTCACCACATCGAAGAAGCGAACGATGCGTGAGGTCTGGTAGCCGACGACCAGGACCCAGACGATGATCTGGACGCGTTCGCGGGCGCTCACCAGGCCGATCAGGCACAGCAGGGCGAGGCCGACCTGGGCGATGGGGTATTCGATGCCGAGGGCCGCGAAATGGGCCGGTCCCTTCGTCCAGGTGTCGATGACATCGATGCCGAGCCAGGCGATCAGCAGGCCGAAGAACCATCGTCTGCGCGCCATGAAATAGGATTTGAAGTCGTCGAAGGGCGCGATGTCGCTGGGGACCAGCACCGCGCAGATCAGGTAGAGCAGGAACGCGTAGCCGATCACGAAGATGTAGAGCTGAAACGTCCAGGCTCCGGTGTTGCGCAGGCTGTACTCCCACCACCACCAGAACACGGTGCTGACGAACATGTAGACGACCCAGGCGATGTGCACCCACCACACCCGCGCGCGGCCGGGGTGCTCGATCATCCTGGCCAGCCCCTGCATGAGATGCGTGAGCGCGAGGCCGATGACGACCCCGGTCAGGACGACGACGTATTCGAACATACCCACGGCGAACCCCTCCAGCCTCGTCTGGGCTTAGCATGGTTCGGAGAGGGAGCGGCAAGGTCAGGTCGCCGTCGCGGGCGTCTTGTGCACCGTAGTCAATATCCGGGCTGCCGGAAAACTTGCACAACGATCGCGATCAGTAGGGCCGACATGAGGACGCCCCAGATCGTCATCAGAACGGCCTTCCGGCGCCCATCTCGAATGGTCTGCACGATGCAATATGCGAGAAGCGGTAACAGCGCGAATAGCCCGAATACCGCCACTTGCGCTCCCTCGTAGACTAAGCCGCCGCGCCGCCGCGTTTCACCGCGGCCGAGACCTTGTGGCGGAACTGCTCCCACGCCTTTACGCGGCCGGAGGTTACCCAGTTCATCTGGATGACGCGGCGGGGGCCTTCGTATGGCAGGTGGCCGTGCCAGGATTTTTCGGAGCGCTTGAACACCAGGAGTGTGCCGAAGTCGGGGGGGATTTCCTTGGCGACGTCGTCGACGCTGGCGCCGCTGTTGAGCAGGCGCAGTTTGCCGCCTTCGGTCATCCAGTCGTCGTTGAGGTAGAGCAGGACGGTCAGGATCTTGGTCTTGCTGTCGGTGTGGATCTGCCCGTCGCCGAGACGGCACTGGCCGCGGGCGGTGAACATGGTGGGCTTGCCCTTCAGGTCCACGCCGAACTTCTGTTCGAGGGGTTCGCGGAAGGCCGGCGAGTCGAGTTCCTCGATCAGGTCCGCGAAGACGCCGTCGTACTTCAGCGTGGTCAGCGGGAAGGAGCCCGGCTGGGCGATCTCGGGGTAGCCGGCGAACACCGCCTGCATCGCCGAGCGCGGCACGAAATCGCGCAGCACCAGATGCTCGTAGGGCTCGTGTTCGAGCGGCGTCCTGGCCAGGGCGTCGAAATCCAGCAGGGCCATGAGCAAGCGGCCTCCTTAAGCCTGAGCATATAGGGCGCAACCGCGCCGATCCAATCCGGCCGAATCCAAGGGCTTGGGCGTTAAGGGTGAGTTGTCGGCGCGGCTTCGATGCCGATATGCTCGGTTGGGGTCCAGCCAGGGAAGGCGACAGATGGTCTCGCGCAGTGTCACCATGAAGGCGGTTTTGGCGGGGGCGGCGGCCTTGGCGCTGGCGTTCGGCGCGGTTCCGGCCGGGGCGGCCAGCGATCCTGCGGCCAGCACGATCGAATCCCTCGACGCGCACACGCTCGCGATCATGAAGGAAGGCCAGGGGTTCCGCGGCCGCTACGCCAAGCTGAAGCCGGTGCTGGAGCAGGCCCTGGATCTGCCGGCCATGACCCGCTTCGCGGTGGGGCCGACTTGGGCGTCCATGTCCGAGGCGCAGCACCAGGCGCTGATCACCGCCTTCACGCGGATGACGGTGAGCCTCTATGCCCACAACTTCGCCGGCTATGACGGTCAGAAGTTCGAAGTCGGCGCGGTGCAGACGCGCGGGCCCGACAAGCTGGTGCTCACCAAGATCATTCCGGCGAACGGCAAGGCGGTGGACCTGACGTACCGCATGCGGCAGTCGGGCTCGACATGGAAGGTGATCGACGTCTTCTACCAGGGCACGATCAGCGACCTGACCACGCGGCGCTCGGACTTCGCCGCAACGTTGGCGAAGGGCGGCGAACCCGCCCTGGTGGAACACCTGAACGCGCTGTCGGACAAGCTGGCGAAGTAAGGGAGAGAAGAGAGTCCACGGACCCACACGGACTCACACGGAAATAGCGGGCCTTCGGCAGGCGCGTGCGGACGCGTTTGTCCGATCAAGATATTTGCCCACGAAAAACACGAAAAGAGATTGCCTTCCCGCGTCGCAGACGCGGCTCAATTTGAAAGGCGCTTCGCGCCGAAGGCCACCGCTGGAAACACAACGCGTTCGTGCTTTTCGTGTTTTTCGTGGGCAATCTTTCTTCTTGTTTTTCCGTGTGAGTCCGTGTGGGTCCGTGGACTCTCTTTTTAGATTTCCGCGGTTTCCTTGCGCGGTTCGCCCATGAGGGCGGGTTGGAAGATGAGCGCGGCGACCAGGGTCCAGATGAGTGAGATCATGAGGATTTTGCCCATCGACGCGGTGCCGGGGTGGCTGGAGGCCCAGAGGCTGCCGAAGCCGGTGGCGGTGGTCATGGCGCTGAAGAAGACCGCGCGCGCGAGGCTGGATTCCAAAAGGTGTGAGCCGCCGGAGCGCCAGGCCATGATGAAATAGATGTGGAACGCCACGCCGATGCCGAACAGCAGCGGGAAGGCGATGATGTTGGCGTAGTTCAAGGGCTGGTTGATCACCACGCAGGTGCCCAGCGTCAGCGCCGCCGTCAGGATGATTGGGGTCATGGTGTAGACCACGTCCTGCACCTTGCGCAGCACGTAGAACAGTAACAGTGTGATCGCCACGAAGGACAACAGCGCGGCTTCGAGGAAGGCGCCGGTCACCGTGTCGCCGGCCTTCTGCACCGCGATCGGCGTGCCTGAGGCGTCGGGGGCGACCTTCAGCACCGCCTGGGTAAATTTCTTCAGCACTTCGTTGTTGTTGGAATCGCCACGTGGCATCACGGTGATACGCGCGCGGCCGTCGGCGGTGATCCAGTCGCTGACCAGGTCCTTGGGCAGGCTCTGCAGGGTCACCGGCTGCGCGGTCAGGGATTTGCGCAGCTGGTCGAGCAGGACGTTCAGGCCGGGGAGGATCGCATCCTCCGCGCGCCGGCGCACGGCCGGCGATGCACGGGCCAGGGTGGTCATGACCGCGGCGAGTTTCAGGGCGTCATTGGCGGCGGGGCCCGGCTGGTGGGCGGCGGCGTCGCGCAGGTCCTGGGCAGTGGTCAGCAGGGCTGTGACGGTGTCCTGATCGCTGGGCGCCGGATCGGTGGTGATCGGGTTCAAGGTGAGATCGAGCAGGAAGTTCGCCTGGTCGATCATGGCCAGCTTCGCCGGCTGATCGGCCGGGACGAAGCTGGAGAGCGTGATCGCGTCCGACACCTGCGGCAGTTTCGCGAGCCGCGCGGCTTGCGCATCGGCGGCGGCCAGGTTGGGGCGCAGCAGGCCGATGTTGTTGGGCGACTGGTCCGGGTCCTTGAACAGGTCGTTCAAGGTGGCCATCGACTCGACCTTGGGGCTGCGCAGGTGCAGCGGGTTGAAGTCGAAGCGCGCGAACGGGATCAGCGCGATGCCGAGCGCCGACGCGGCGAAACCGCCGATCAGCACCGCGCGACGGTGGGTGACCAGCCAGTTGTTCACCGGTTCGAGCTCCGAGTAACCGACCTCCGCCAGACGTCCGGTCGGGCGCACCAGGGTCAAGAGCGCGGGCAGCAGGGTCAGGTTCAGCAGCAGTCCTACGCCCATGCCGAGGCCCGCGATGGCGCCCAGTTCGGACACGCCGCGATAGGGCGTCGGCAGAAAGGCGAGGAACCCGACCGCGATGGCGATGGCGGCGAGCGCGAGGGATCGGCCCACGCCCTGGCCCGCGGCCACCAATGCGTCCTTGATGGAGTCGTGGTCGAGCTGTTCGGCGCGGTAGCGCACGCTGAACTGAATCCCGAAATCGACACCGAGACCGACGAACAGCGGGATGAAAGCTACCGAAATTACGTTGAAGCGGTGGAAGACGAGCAATCCCATGGCCGCCGCGATCGCGAGGCCCGCGAAGGTGGTCACCAGGATGCAGGCGACGATTCGTTTCGACCGCACGGCGAGCCACAGCATCAGCAGGATCGCGCACAGCATGATCGTCCCGATCAGGCCGGCGTTTTGAGCGAGGCTGCCGAACTCTTCGTCCTCGAGCGGGATGTCGCCGGTCAGGCGCACGCGGATGCCGTGCGCGGCGTCGAGCCCCAGCGCCTTCGCTTTCGCCCGGATCCAGTCGGACGCCTTGGCCCCGGGTTCGAGCCGGGTGAAGTCGAGCTTGGGATGAATTTCGACCAACTGGCGCAGGTCCCGATGCTGCGGCTTCTGCCCCGAGATCAGCTCGCGCCAGGAGAAGAACACGCGCTGGTTCGCCTCGACCTTGGCGAACACGTCGGTGAAGGCGCGGATCGGCCGGTCGAGGTCACTGAGCTGGGTCTGGTCGGTCTTCACGCCGAGCAAGGCAGTGGACAGGCTGGTGCAGACGCCGCGCAGGCTGGGATCGGCGGCGAGGGTTCCCATGAACGGCTGCGCCTTGATCAGCTGATCGGTGGCGTCCTTCACCTTGGCGGTGGACAGGAACAACAGACCGTTCTGTTCGAAGAAGGGCCCGCCTTCGGGCTGGTTGACGGCTTTGAACAGGTCCGGCCGCGCGGTGACCGCCTCGCTCAGTTTCTGGGCGCCGAGCGCGGCGAGTTCGGGGGTCTGGCCGTCGACGACGGCGACGATGGAGTTGCCGTTCTGGGGGAACGCCTTGCCGAAGGCGAGCTCGCGCTGGCGCCAGGCCAGCTTGTCGGAGATCAACTCGCCGGTGTCGCTGGTCATCTTGAAATGGCTGACCGCGAACCAGCCGGCGCCGAAGGCGATCAACAGGGCCGCGATCGCGACCAGCCAGGCGCGGCGGCTGCAAAACTCGACCAGGGCGCCGATCCATCTCGCCGTCGCGCTCATCCGTCCCCGCTGGCCAAGGCCCCCGAACGCCCGCACGGCCGTCCGCACGCGAATCGCAAACTGACAAAATCAGTGCCCCGGCGGGGCCGGACCGTCCAGTCCGAGCCGCCCGCGCGCAGCGCTCGGCTGATAAGCGGGGTTGCTTTCCCTCTCAAGGCTTTAGGCGCTAAGGTCGGGCGAGATTGGGTGGAGAACCGCATGCTCCGGTCCGCGGCCGCAGCCATGCTTCTGGCGGCTGCGCCGCTCGCGGCCGCCGGGGCCGCGCACGCGGGCGGCCTGCAGCCGTCCGAACACGACGCGACCGCCATCGAGGTCCCGGGCGCCGCGCCCGCCGCCGGAACCCCTGCTGCGGAAGCCGTCGGGGACTTCTCCAAGGCTGACCCCTGGGAGGCCCAAAACCGTAAGTTTTTCAATTGGAACGAGAAGCTGGACGCCCGCGTGGTGCGACCTACCGCGCTCGGCTACCAGCGCCATACCCCCGGGCCCCTTCGCCGGGCGCTCAGGAATTTCCTGAGCAACCTGTCCGAGCCGGTGGTCTTCGCCAACGACGTGCTGCAGCTGCACCCCAAACGCGGCGCCGCCACCGCTTTCCGGTTCGCCTGCAACTCCACAATCGGCATCGCCGGCCTGTTCGACGTCGCGGCCAAGGCCGGGGTCGAGCACCATTCCAACGGCTTCGGGACCACGCTGGGGGTCTATGGCGTGCCCGCCGGGCCCTATGTCTATCTACCGGTGCTGGGCCCCTCGACGGTGCGGGATCTCACGGGCGACGTGGTCGACGGCTTCGCCGATCCCTTCACCTGGGCCCGCTACGAGAACCGGATCGCGATCACCGCTTCCAAGACCATCGCCGGCGGCCTCGACACGCGCGCCAGCGCCGACACCGACCTCCAGGCCCTGAACGATACGGCCACCGACCCCTACGCCACCCTGCGCTCGGCCTATCTCCAGCACCGCCAGGCCGAGATCGAGGGCGATTTGGGCGGCAAGGACCGGGCCCTGCCCGACTTCGACGATTCGCCGGTCGCCCCGCCCGCGACGGGGACCACCCCGGGCGCCCAACCGAAGGGTGATCCGCCAAAGGACCCGCCGGCGGACCCGCAGGCCGGGGCCGGGACCCCTGTGGCGCCGACGCTTCCTCCCGCCATTTCCGGCGCCTGGGCCGGAAACCCGGCTTTAGGAAACTCTGGCCATTACGATACAACCATCCAGCAAGAGCGGGCGGCCGAGTAAGCGGCGCACCGCCAAGAGGGGATACCAGTGATGCACTCCAGACTGCTCGCGACGTGCGCGGCCGCGGCCGTAACTGTGTGGCTCGCGCCGGTGGCGGCCTGGGCCGCGGCCGACGCCGATCAAGGCGCCACCCAGCTTCCAGAGGTGCTGGTCCAGGCCCGGCGCGTGACCGAGAACCAGCAGAAGACGCCGGTGGCGGTCACCGCGATTCCGAAGGACGTGCTGCGCCTCGACACCACCACAGAGGTCACCGAGGTCCAGAAACTCGTCCCCAACTTCCAGATCCAGCCGAACTCCTTCGGGGGCGACGCGGAGCCGACCTTCACCATCCGCGGCCAGACCAGTTCGCTGCTGACCGATCCGGCGGTGGTGACCTACGTCGACGGCGTGGTGCAGGACCCGCGCAACTTTGCCTACATGTTCTACGACCTCGATTCGGTGCAGGTGCTGAAGGGCCCGCAGGGCACGCTGTTCGGCAAGAACTCCACCGGCGGCGCCTTGCTGCTGCAGCCGGTGCACCCGGGCACGGAGTTCGGCGGCTGGATCGACGCGCGCTTCGGCAATTACAACGACCGGGAGTTCACCGGCGCGATCAACCTGCCGGTCAACGACACGCTGCAGTTCCGCATCTCAGGCGAATGGGAACAGCGCGACGGAACGCTCGAAAGCGTCAACAGCAACATCAAGTACGACAACCGCGACCACGACTCGATCCGCCTCGACTTGGCGTGGAAGCCGACCGACTACTTCGACAACTATCTCGCCGCGACGACCTATCGCGTGCGCCAGATCAACAACACGCCGATCGTGACCGGCGTGGCGCCCTGCACCGCGGCGCCGCCGTCCTTCACGGGACAAGGCCAGTGCTTCTTCGAGTTTCCGTTCACCCTCGGTCTCGGCACCGTCGACATTGGCCAGGAGTTCGCCCAGCAACAGACGCTCGGCAAGGACAAGACGGTCAACGCGACGCCAGCGCCCTTCGACGTGGACTATGACGGCGTGACCGACATTGCGCAGTTCCACCTCGGCGACGGCATCACCATTCGCAACATCGCCCACGGCGACTGGGCGGCGTACAACATCGCCGTGGACTTCGACGGCACCAACGCGCCGATCGTCGGCCAGTCCGACGTCGAGAACAATCACTTCTATTCCGACGAATTCCAGGTGCTCGGCAAAGAAGGCCATCTGAACTGGATCGGCGGCCTCTACTACAGCGATTTCCGCTCGAACGTGTCGCAGTCGCTGCAACAGCTGGATTTCCCGGGCAACCCGCTTGGCCAGGTGTTCGTGAACGACGTCGAACCGGCGACCTCGTCGGCGATCTTCGGGCAAGCCACCTATGACTTCAGCGACTGGGTGAAGGGCCTGAGCTTCACCGCCGGCTATCGCTACACCTGGGACAAGAAGTCGTTCACCGACCAGCGCCTGGCGCCGGGCCTGGCGCCGGTGATCGGCACCGATTGCGCACTGCTGCTGTTCGGCATTCCCGCCGATCCGGCGACCTGCACGCGCAGCCAGTCGGCGAAGTGGAGCGACGACAACTATGACCTCAGCCTGAACTGGCAGGCGACGGACAACCTGCTGTTCTATATCGCGACGCGGAAGGGCTATAAGGCCGGCGGCTTCAACTTCGCCGCCAGCAATCCGCTGTTCGTCTCCTATTCGCCGGAAGAGTTGAAAGACTGGGAAATCGGCATGAAGGCCGACTGGCGTCTCGGCGGCATGCCGGTGCGTACCAATCTCGCGGTCTATCGCGGCGACTACGACAACATCCAGGCGCAGTTCGAGGACTTCTCAGGCCCGATTCCGCAGCTCTTGATCCTCAACAAGGATCCGCTGACGGGCCAGTCGAACGAAGCGACCATGGAGGGCGTCGAGCTCGAAGTGACCGTGGTTCCGGTCACCGGCATGACGATCACCGGCTATTACGGCTACGCCCAGGGCAAGTACAAACAGTTCACCGACGAGACCGCCGCCTTCCCGGATCTCAACGGCCAGCAGATCGCCGGTCTGACGCCGACCACCGAGGGCCTGACCCTCACCTGGTCCCCGGACATGTCCGACCGCTGGGGCAAGCCGGTGTTCGGCGCGTTCCTCTATCACCAGTCCAAGCAGTCCTCGAACATCGACAGCGGCGCGGTGTTGGGCGAGAGCGCCTTCACCAACCTCGACCTGCGCCTCGACTGGCGCAACATTGCCGGCAGCCGGATCGACCTCGGGGTCTATGGCAAGAACGTCACCAATGACCGGCACCTGACCCAGGGCACCGACCTGACCGGTCTGGCCTCGGTGCAGAGCGCCGAGTACGCCGAGCCGCGGATGTACGGGATCGAGCTGCGCTACCACTTCGGCGCCGGCAACTGATTGAATAGCGTTCATCCAATTGTGGCGGCGCCGGGACTGTGTTCCTGGCGCCGAAGCCCCTGAAAATCGTCCGGGATTTCGACGGTTCGCCGCGAAATTTGCGTTGAACCCCGCATCCAGGCGCCCGAGTTCGCCGTTTACGGCGGAGTCGGCTACGCTTGGCTTGCGCCGAATTCCCCCACGGCCCATCCGTTCGAGGTGATCTGAGACCATGCCGTCCCGTTCAGACGACGATACGCCTGTTGGGCCGACTGGCCAGACTTTGAGCACCGAAGCCCCCGGTAACGCGCCCCGGGAATACCGCGGCGAGAGCCTGTTCGGCCGCGCCCCCACCCCCAAGCGCATGTCCCTGCCGCTGGTGATCGTGGGCGTAGTAGCGGTCATCGCGCTGGCGCTGCTGGTCGGCTGGGGCGTCAGCAAGCTCGCCGCCGGCGGCGGCGCATCGGGTCCGCGCCGGCCCCAGGTCACCGTCGGCACCGCGACCGCGACCCAGGGCAACATCCCGATCATCCTGGAGGCGCTGGGCACGGTGACGCCCGTGGCCAACGTCACGGTGCAATCGCGCATCGCGGGCACGCTGGACCGGGTCGACTTCCACGAAGGCCAGGTGGTGAAGGCCGGCCAACTGCTCGCGGTGATCGATCCCAGGCCCTACCAGGTCGCCCTGCAGCAGGCCCAGGGCCAGCTGCTGAAGGACCAGGCGTCGCTCGCCGACGCCAAGCTCGACCTCGATCGCTACGCGACCCTGGTCAAGCAGGACTCCATCGCGCGCCAGCAGTACGACACCCAGGCGGCGCTGGTGAAACAGGACGAAGGCACGGTCGTCGCCGACCAGGCCAATGTGAACAACGCCAAGCTCAATCTCACCTATTGCTACGTGACCTCGCCGGTCGCCGGCCGCGTGGGCCTGCGCCACGTGGACCCCGGCAACTACGTCACGCCCGGATCGACCACCGGCCTCGTCACCGTGACCGAGATCAGCCCCATCGACGTCGTCTTCACCCTCCCCGAAGACAACCTGCCGCAGGTGACCAAGCGCCTGGGTTCGGGCGCCAGCCTGCCGGTGACCGTCTATGATCGTTCCGACACATTGCAACTCGCGCAGGGCTCGCTGATCGCCGTCGACAACCTGATCGACACCACCACCGGCACGGTGAAGGTGAAGGCGCGCTTCGCCAATATGGACGGTTCGCTGTTCGGTAGTCAGTTCGTCAACGCGCGCATGCTCGTCGACACGCTGCAGAACGTGGTGATCGTGCCGACCGCGGCGGTGCGGCACGGCGCGCCCGGCGACTTCGTCTATGTCGTGGCCACCCAGAACGGCCATCACGTCGCGCTGATGCGCACGGTGAAGACCGGTCCCGCGACCGGTGATTCCACCTCCATCCAGTCCGGCCTCAACGCCGGCGAGGTGGTGGTGACCGCCGGCGGCGATCGTCTGAAGGACAAGGCGCCGGTCATGCTGCCGGGCGACAAACCCGCGGCTGCGGGCGCGGGCGGTCGCGGCGGCAAGGGCGGTCATCGTCGCGGCGGCGGCGGTGGAGGAGGGGGCGGCGGAGGCGGCGGCGGATGATGCGCGCCACCCCCGTTCAAACGCCCTTCGACCAAAGCGGGAGCTGACGCGTGTCACCGTCACGTCCCTTCATCATGCGTCCGGTGGCGACGTCGCTCTTGATGCTGGCGATTCTTCTCGCCGGTCTGGTGAGCTTCAAGTTCCTGCCGTTGTCGGCCCTGCCCGAGGTCGATTATCCGACCATCCAGGTGCAGACCTTCTATCCGGGCGCGTCGCCGGACGTGATGACCTCGCAGGTCACCGCACCCCTGGAACGCCAGTTCGGCGAGATGACCGACCTGAAGCGCATGTCGTCGACCAGTTCGGCGGGTGCGTCGGTGATCACCCTGCAGTTCAACCTCGAACTCAGCCTCGACGTCGCCGAACAGGAGGTGCAGGCCGCGATCAATGCGGCGGGCAATCTGCTGCCGGCCGACCTGCCCGGACCGCCGATCTACAACAAGGTGAACCCGGCCGATGCGCCGGTGATGACGTTGGCGGTGACGTCGGACACCGTGCCGATGACCGATGTCGAGAACGATTCCGACTCGATCCTCGGCCAGAAGATTTCGCAGCTGCCCGGCGTGGGTCTGGTGTCGCTGAGCGGCGGTCAGCGGCCCGCCGTGCGCATCGAGGCCAACACCCAGGCGCTGGCGGCGTATGGGCTGACCATGGAGACCCTGCGCAACGCCATCGCGGCGGCCAACGCCAACGGCGCCAAGGGCACCTTCGACGGTCCCACCGAAGCCTACGCCATCGATTCCAACGACGCGCTCTATACCGCCGACGACTATCGCAACATGATCGTCTCGACCAACGCCTCCACCGGCGCGCCGGTGCGGTTGAGCGATGTGGCGACGGTGGTCAACAGCGCGGAAAACACCAAGCTGGGCGCCTGGGAAGGCAATTTCGTCGTCAACAAGAAGACCGGCCAGCGCACGCCGCAGATCACGCCCGCGATCATCCTGAACGTCCAGCGTCAGCCGGGCGCCAACGTCATCTCCACCGTCGATCAGATCAAGAAGATGCTGCCGACCCTGGAGGCGCAGCTGCCGCCCAACGTGCGCGTCGACCTGCTCACCGACCGCACCACCGGCATCCGCGCCTCGGTGCACGACGTGGAGTTCGAGCTGGTCCTGTCGGTGCTGCTGGTGGTGCTGGTGATCTTCCTGTTCCTGCGCAGCCTGCAGGCCACCTTCATCGCTTCGGTCTCGGTGCCGCTGTCGCTGGTCGGCACCTTCGGGGTCATGTACCTGCTGCACTACAGCCTGAACAATCTCAGTCTCATGGCGCTGACCATCGCGACCGGCTTTGTCGTCGACGACGCCATCGTGATGATCGAGAACATCGCGCGCTATATCGAAGAGGGCGAAACGCCGTTCGAAGCCGCGCTGAAGGGCGCCGAGCAGATCGGCTTCACCATCGTGTCCTTGACCGTGTC
Source organism: Caulobacteraceae bacterium (assembly GCA_036501825.1). Lineage (GTDB taxonomy): Bacteria > Pseudomonadota > Alphaproteobacteria > Caulobacterales > Caulobacteraceae > JAFECT01. The sequence goes on from DASXZP010000036.1 coordinate 28,594, forward strand.
GCTGATCGCGGTGCTGATCCCGCTGCTGTTCATGGGCGACGTGGTGGGCCGCCTGTTCCGCGAGTTCGCGGTGACCCTGGCGGTGACCATCGTGATTTCGGCGGTGGTGTCGCTTACGCTGGTGCCGACGCTGTCGGCGCGCTGGCTGAAGCGCGAGACGCCCGAGGAAGAATCGCGGCTCGGCCGTTTTACCAAGCGCACCTTCGACAACGTGCTCGCGCGCTATGACACGGCCCTGACCTGGGTTCTCGATCGCCAGGGCCCGACCCTGCTGGTCGCGGCGGCGACCCTGGTGCTGACCGCCGTTCTCTACATCATCATTCCCAAGGGCCTGTTCCCGACCCAGGACACCGGCCTGTTGCAGGGCTTCACCGAGGGCGGCCAGACCATTTCCTACAGCCGCATGGCCGACCAGCAGGTCGCGCTCTCGAAAGCGGTTCTGTCCGATCCGGCGGTGGAGAACGTCTCGTCCTTCATCGGCGTCGACGGCACCAACACCACGCTGAACGCCGGCCGCATCCAGATCAACCTGAAGCCCAAGGGCCAGCGCCAGGGTTCGCTGCAGCAGGTGATGGACCGGTTGAACAAGACCGCAAACAGCGTCGCGGGCATGCAGCTCTATCTGCAGCCGGTGCAGGACCTGACCATCGACGCCCAGGTCGGCAAGACCCAGTACCAGCTGTCGATGGAGGGTGTGGATCAGGCGGCGCTCAACACCTGGTCGGAAAAACTGGTCGACCAGTTGAAGACCATGAAGGAGATCCGCAATCCGTCGACCGACGCCCAGGCGGCGGGTCTCTCCGCCTTCGTCAGCGTGGATCGCGACACCGCCGCGCGCCTGGCGATCACGCCGGCGTCGCTGGACGAGATTCTCTACGACGCCTTCGGTCAGCGCATCGTGTCGACCATTTTCACCCAGTCAAACCAGTACCGGGTGATCCTCGAGGCGCAGCCCAACATCGTCACCAATCCGCAGGGGCTGAACAAACTCTACCTGCCGGGTGCGAGCGGCGGCGCCACGCCGCTCAGCGCCATCGCTACGGTGAGCGAGAAGAACGAGCCGCTGCAGGTCGACCACGTCGGTCAGTTCCCGGCGGTGAACGTGTCCTTCGACACCGCGCCCGGCGTCTCGCTCGGCGAGGCGGTGAAGGCGATCAACAGCGCGGAAAAGACCATCGGCGTGCCGGGCTCGATCACCACCGAGTTCCTGGGCGCGGCCCAAGCCTTCCAGGCGTCGCTGAACAACGAGTTGTGGCTGATCCTGGCCGCGATCGTGGTCGTCTACATCGTGCTGGGCGTGCTCTACGAGAGCTTCGTGCACCCGGTCACGATCCTGTCGACCCTGCCGTCGGCGGGCGTCGGCGCCCTGCTGGCGCTGATGATCGCGGGCCAGAGTCTGGGCGTCATCGGCATCATCGGCATCATCCTGCTGATCGGTATCGTGAAGAAGAACGCGATCATGATGATCGACTTCGCCCTCGATGCGGAACGCCAGGAAGGCAAGAGCCCGCGCGAAGCGATTCACCAAGCCGCCTTGCTGCGCTTCCGCCCGATCATCATGACCACCCTGGCGGCCCTGTTCGGCGCCCTGCCGCTGATGCTGGGTTGGGGCGAAGGCTCCGAGCTCAGACACCCGCTCGGCATCTCCATCGTCGGCGGCCTGATCGTCAGTCAGATGCTGACTCTGTTCACCACGCCGGTGATCTATCTGGCCTTCGACAAGCTGGCCCGGCGCGCCGACATCCATCCGGATCTCGATGAACCGGAGGGTGGGCCTGAGCCAAGTCCGGCCGTCTCGTGAACCTTTCCGCACCCTTCCTGAAGCGGCCGATCGGCACCACCCTGCTGACGCTGGGGCTCGCCATCGCCGGGGCGGGCGCCTTCTTCAACCTGCCGGTCTCGCCGCTGCCGCAGATCGACATTCCTACTGTCAGCGTGTCCGCCTCGCTGCCCGGCGCCTCGCCGGAAATCATGGCGTCGAGCGTGGCGACGCCGCTGGAAAAGCGCCTCGGGCACATTGCCGACGTGAGCGAGATGACTTCGTCGAGCTCGACCGGCTCGACCAACATCACCTTGCAGTTCGGCCTCGACCGCGACATCGACGGCGCCGCGCGCGACGTGCAGGCCGCGATCAACGCCTCGCGCGTGGACCTGCCCGCCACGCTGAAGTCCAACCCGACCTACCGCAAGGTGAACCCGGCCGACGCGCCGATCATGATCCTGGCGATGACGTCGGAGTCCAAGACGCCGCCGCAGATCTACGACGCGGCCGCGACCATCGTGCAGCAGCGGCTGTTGCAGGTGCACGGGGTAGGCGACGTGACCATCGGCGGCGGCTCGCTGCCGGCGGTGCGCGTCGAGATGAACCCGGTCGCGCTGGCGAAATACCAGATCAGCCCCGAAGACGTGCGCGCGGCGCTGTCGTCGGCGGACGCGAACCGGCCCAAGGGCCTGATCGACGGCGATCAGAGCCGCTGGCAGATCTACACCAACGACCAGGGCCGCGTGGCCGCCGACTTCAAGGGCCTGATCGTCGCCTATCGCAACGGCGACGCGGTGCGGCTCAGCGACATCGCCGACGTGCTCGACGGGCCCGAGGACATTCACAACCTCGGCCTTTACGCCTGCTCCGATCCGAAGGTGGAGAACTGCGTCGACAATTCGAAGAACCCGCGCACCACCCCCGGTGGCCGGCGCGGAAAGGGCGGCAGTCGCGGCGGCGGCTACGGCGGCGGCTACACGGGGCAGGGCGGCAATTTTGCGCGCGGCGCAGCCTCGAATGCAGCGGCCGGCGCGCCGGCGTCCGGCCAACCCGCGAGCCCGCCGGCGGGCGGCGCGGCGGGCGGTCACGGCGGCCACCATTGGAACGGCGCCCATGGCGGCGGCGGCGGCGCTGCTGCGGGCGGAGCGCCTACGGCTGGTCAAGCGGCGACACCCCCGGCGCAAGGCGCCGCGAGCGCACCAGGCGGCGCTGCGGGGCAAGGGGGTCATCACGGCGGGCGCCATCGTCAGGGCGGCGCGACGGGCGGTGCGGCCGCGGCGCCGGGCGCGCCCGCTTCCGGCGCGCAGAACCCTCAGGCCGCCGCCGGCGGACAGGCCAACGCGGACGACACCACCGCGCTGAACGCGCAGGAACAACTCGCCGAAGCCGGCGGCGCGGCGCCCGCGGGTCAGGCGCGCGGCCCGGCGCGGCCGTCGATCGCGGTGGTGATCAGCCGCCAGCCGGGCGCGAACATCATTCAGACGGTCGACGACATCAAGAAGGTGCTGCCGCAGCTCAAGGAAGACCTGCCGCCGGACATCAACCTCGACGTCGCCATCGACCGCACCATCACCATCCGCGCGTCGCTGAACGAGGTCGAACGCACGCTGCTGATTTCGATCCTGCTGGTGGTCGCGGTGGTGTTCGTGTTCCTGCGCAGCGCGCGCTCGACCCTGATCCCGGCGGTCGCGGTGACCGTGTCGCTGCTCGGCACCCTGGGCGTAATGTATCTGCTGAAATTCAGCCTGGATAACCTGTCGCTGATGTCGCTGACCGTCGCCACCGGCTTCGTGGTCGACGACGCCATCGTGGTGATGGAGAATATCGCGCGCCACGTCGAGGCCGGCATGCCGCGGTTCAAGGCCGCGGTCCTGGGCGCCAGCGAAGTCGGCTTCACCGTGCTGTCGATCAGCGTCTCGCTGGTGGCGGTGTTCATTCCGATTCTGTTGATGGGCGGCCTGGTCGGGCGTCTGTTCCGCGAGTTCGCCGTCACCTTGTCGACCGCGATCATCGTCTCGCTGCTGATCTCGCTGACCACCACGCCGATGATGTGCGCCTTCATCATGGGCGAGAAGCCGCCGCCCGAGCGCGAGAACCGGCTCGCGCGCTGGTCGCGCAAGTTCTTCGACTGGGTCACCAACACCTACCGCCGGTCGCTGATCTGGGCGCTCGACAACGGCCCGATCATCCTGGCCAGCCTGATCTGCGCCATCGGGCTGAACATCTATCTGTTCACCATCGTGCCCAAGGGCTTCTTCCCGACCCAGGACACCGGCCAGATCACCGGCGGCATGCAGTCCGACCAGGACTCCTCGTTCCAGGTCAGCCAGCAACGCATGCGCCGCTTCGTCAATATCGTCGCCAGCGACCCGGCAGTGGCGAGCGTCGTCGGCTTCGAAGGCGGCAGCCGGTCGTCCGGCGGCTTCGTCTACATGGCGTTGAAACCAAAGAACCAGCGCAACGGCGAGTCCAGCGACGACGTGATGGGCCGGTTGCGGCCCCAGCTCGGCCGCGTCGCCGGCGCGACGCTGTTTCTGCAGCCGGTGCAGGATCTGCGCGTGGGCGGCCGCCAGTCGAACGCGACCTATCAGTACACGCTGGAAGCCGACGACCAGGCCGCGCTGAAGTCGTGGGCCGACAAGCTGACCGATCAGCTGAAGACCGACCCGGCCCTGACCGACGTGAACTCCGATTCCCAGGACCACGGCCTGTCGAGCTACGTCACCGTCGACCGCGCGACCGCGAGCCGGCTCGGCATCAACGCGACCCAGATCGACAACATCCTCTACGACGTGTTCGGCCAGCGGCAGGCGGCGGTGATCTACAATCCGCTGAACCAGTACCACGTGGTCATGGAGGGCGCGCCGCAGTTCATCCAGCAGCCCGAAGCCCTCAACCAGATCTATGTGCCGGTGACCGGCGCATCGCCGGCGACCAGCACGGCGGTGAGCGGTACGACCACCGCGGTGATCACGACCTCGGGCTCGGCCACCGGTCAGGCGGGAACGCCCAGCACGCTCGCGGGCGCTGCGACCGCGACCACAACGCCGGGACAACCGACCGCGACGTCGGGCGTGACCTCAAGCGGCCCGGCCGCGCCGCCGACACGCGCCGCCTCGCAGGGCGTGGCGATTTCGGGATCGGCCGAGCGCATGGTGCCGCTGTCGGCGTTTGCGCACTGGGCCTCGACCGCGTCGCCGACCTCGGTGCGCCACCAGGACATCAGTCCCGCGATCACCATCTCGTTCAACCTGGCGCCCGGCAAGTCGCTGAGCGACGCGACGGCGTCGATCGCGGCGGCGCAGGACGCCATCTCCATGCCGGTGACCGTGCACGGCAGTTTCGCCGGCACCGCCCAGGTCTATCAGCAGAGCCTGGCCAACGAACCGATGCTGATCCTGTTTGCGATCCTCTCGGTCTACATCGTGCTGGGGGTCCTCTACGAGAGCTACATCCATCCCTGGACGGTGCTGTCGACCCTGCCGTCGGCGGGGCTGGGTGCGGTGCTGGCGCTGATCATCTTCCATTCCGAGTTCAGCATCATCGCCATGATCGGCATCGTGCTCCTGATCGGCATCGTGAAGAAGAACGCGATCCTGATCATCGATTTCGCACTCGAGGCCGAACGCAACGAGGGCCTCAGTTCGCGCGACGCGGTCTACCAGGCGTGTCTGCTGCGATTCCGCCCGATCCTGATGACCACCTGCGCCGCGGCGCTCGGCGCGCTGCCGCTGGCCATCGGCTGGGGCGAAGGTTCGGAGCTGCGCCGCCCGCTCGGCATCACCATCATCGGCGGCCTGCTGGTCAGCCAGGTGCTCACCCTGCTCACCACCCCGGTGGTTTATCTTTACCTCGACCGTTTCCGTAAGCGTTCGCCGGATGAAGCGCGTCTCAGCCGCCACGGCGGCGGACCCGCGCCCGCCCCGGCGCCGGCGGAATGAAGGAGAAGTCCATGGCGATCACCAAATCACGCCATCTCGTCGTTCCCGCGCTCGCCGTAGTCGCCGCGGCGCTCAGCGCCTGCATGGTCGGCCCGAACTACAAACAGCCGACGGTGGAGACGACGCCGACGTTCAAGGAACTGCAGGGGTGGAAGTCCGCCGCGCCGTCGGACGCGCTCGACCGCGGCGACTGGTGGACCCTGTTCAACGATCCGGTGCTGAACGGCCTCGAAGCCAAGGTCGCGGTGTCGAACCAGAACCTCGCCGCCGCCGAAGCCGCCTACCGCAACGCCCACGCCATGGTGGCGGAAAATCGCGCGGCGCTGTTTCCGACCGTCGACCTCGACGCGAACGCCAACGCCACCAGCGGGACCAGCACCAACGTCGGCACACCCGGAACGGGCAGCGGCGGGACCGGAACGACGACGACGACAACGGTTTCGCGCAGCACGGTCCAGCACTATGCGGTGACCGTGGGCGCGACCTGGGCGCCGGACATCTGGGGCAAGGTGCGCCGCGCCATCGAAGGCGCCAAGGCCAACGCCCAGGCGAGCGCCGCCGACGTGGCCAACGCCAAGCTCTCGGCTCAGACCGAACTCGCCACCGACTATCTGCAGCTGCGCGCCGACGACGAACAGATCCGACTGCTGCAGACCACCGCGGACGCCTATCAGCGCACGCTGACGGTCACCAAGAACCGCTATGCCCAGGGCGTGGCCGCCAAGAGCGACGTGCTGACGGCGCAGACGACGCTGCTGAACGCCCAGGCGCAGACGGAACAGACGGTGCAGGCGCGCGCGACGCTGGAACACGCGATCGCGGTGCTGGCGGGCGAGCCGCCGGCGGCGCTGGCCATCGCGCCGCTGGCCAAGTTCGATCCGACCATTCCGGCGATCCCGGTGATGGTGCCCTCGGAACTGCTGGAGCGGCGCCCCGATGTCGCCTCCGCCGAGCGGCAGGCGAAAAACGCCAACGCCCAGATCGGGGTGCAGACCGCGGCCTATTACCCGACCATCACCTTGACCCCGTCGCTCGGTTTCGCGTCGAGCTCGCTGAGCAAGCTGTTCTCGAGCAACGCCTTCACCTGGACGCTGGGCGGCGACGCCACCCAAATCCTGTTCGACGGCGGCCTGCGCAAGGCCCGCGTGGCCGAGGCGCGCGCGACCTACGATCAGAACGTCGCGGTATATCGCCAGACCGTGCTGACCGCCTTCCAGCAGGTCGAAGACGCGTTGGCCGCCGGCAAGTATCTCGAACAACAGCAGTCGTTCCGGGCTCAGGCGTCAACCGCCGCGGACGAGAACGAGAAGATCGTGCTGAACCAGTATCGCGCCGGCCAAGCCTCGGCCACCGACGTGGTGACCGCGGAAAACACCGCGCTCGCCGCCCGCATCAACCTGGTCACCACCGAACAGAGCCAACTCACCGCCACGGTGTCTTTGATCGAAGCGCTAGGCGGCGGCTGGAAAACGAGCGAACTGCCTAAGTCTTAGAACCCCCTCTCTCCCGCTCATCCCGGCGAATGCCGGGACCCAGATCGTATTGGCTCCGCAATTCAGTGATGAGCGAGCCGGTGAACACGCGGTTGGCCATCGCGCTTTATGATCTGGGTCCCGGCATTCGCCGGGATGAGCGGAGAGGTAAGGGAGTTTCGCGCGAAATCCTCATGACCAAACGATAAGTTGCGGCCTCTCCCATGCCGTTGCATCCTCCGGGCCGAGGGAACGAGACGGTGCGACGGGCGAGGGGCCCCATTTCGATGGATCGGCGGAGTTTGTTGAAGGGGGCGGCGGTGGCGGCCGCCGCTCTGGAATTCAGCGCGCAGGCGGGAACCGCGGGGGCCCAGGTCCACGGCGCGGGCCTGGCGGGCAAGGACTATGCGGGGGCGCTGGCGAAACTGCGCGCCTACGCCAGCCAGCATGTGTCGAGTTACGGCCTGGCCGGGCTGACGGTGACCGTGGTCGACCGCGACGGCTTTTCGGCGGAGTTCCAGCTCGGTCTGGCCGACGTCGCGCGCAACACGCCGGTCAATCCCGACCACCTGTTCCAGATCGGTTCGATCTCTAAGTCATTCACCGCCATCGCCATCCTGCAGGCGGCCGAGGCGGGCAAGCTCGACCTCGATTCGACGGTGAAGTCGCACCTGCCGCATGTGCCGCTGCCGGAGACGCCGATCACCGTGCGGCATCTGTTGAGCCACGTGTCGGGCCTGCCCGATGATCCGCCGCCGTTCCCGCGCGGGGTCGAGCGCGATCAGCTGTGGCTCGGCTTCGAGCCGACCAAGAGCTGGTCCTACAGCAACCTCGGCTTCCGCCTGCTCGGCATGATTCTCGAGCAGATCCATGGCCGCCCCTATACCGAAAGCGTGCAGCAGATCTTCGACCGTCTCGGCATGAAGGACGCGCGGCCGCTGATCGCGACCAGCGACCTCGATCGCTTCGCTGTCGGCCATCAGTCCTATCGCCCGGATCGTCCCGCACCCTGGCCGACGCCGCTGAAGGCCGCGCCGTGGGTCGATTTCTGCGAGGCGTCCGGTTCGGTTTCGGCGCCCGCGCGCGACATGGCACACTACATGCGCTTCCTGATCGAGTGCGGAAACGGCAAGGGCGCGCCGCTGCTGTCCGACGCCAACGCCAGGGCGCTCGTAACGCCGGTGAGCCCGGCTCCTGAGTTCGGCCCCGGCGCGCAATATGCGCTGGGCGTCGCGGTGGTGCAGAACGGCGGCCGGTCGCTGATCCACCACACCGGCGGCATGATCGCCTTCTCCTCGTCGTTCCACGTGGACGCGCCCGCGGGCGTGGCCTGTTTCGCCAGCACCAACACCAACATCGACGGCTATCGTCCGCGCGACGTCACCGCCTATGCCTGTCACCTGTTCCGCTGTCTGCGCGAGGGGACGCCGGCGCCCGCGCCGCGCGGCATCGAACTCGGCGACACGGTGGACAAGGCCGACGCATTCGTCGGCGACTATCATGCGGCGAGCGGCGACGGGTTCAGCATCCGCGCGCGCGACGGCGGTCTGGAACTGGTCGACGCGTCCGGTTCGGGGCGTCTGCAGTTGAAGGGCGACGGCGTCTTCCTGGTGAAGAAAGCCGACTGGTCGGTGCATCTGCTGGTGTTCGCACGCAAGGACGGCCAGGTTGTCGGCGCCTCGCACGGCGAGCGCCTGTTCGGCCGCGGCGCGGCGCCCCCGCCCCAGGCGATTCCCACAGAATTCGCCAGCAAGGCCGGGCGTTACGACAACGACGATCCGTGGTTGGGCGCCTTCCGCGTGCTGGCGCGCGCCGACGGGCTCTACCTCGACGATGGCACGCCGCTCGTACCCATGGGCGGCGGCGTCTATCGCATGGGCCCTGACCCGAACGGCTGCGAGCGCCTACGCTTCGACGCGGACATCAACGGCCAGACCAACCGGATGAACTTCTCCGGCGTGGACTTCTGGCGCAAATACGATCCGATCGCCGGTAAGGACTCGTAGCCGAATTTCGACGTCGGTTTTGGTTTTCCTTCTCCCGGTCGGGAGACGGAAACGAGCAACGGAACGAGAAGCATGGGTGGAGATTTTCAAATGCGTTCACTGATCGCCGCCTTGGCGCTCTCCACGGCGCTGGTTGCGCCTGCGCTCGCCGCGCCGGCGCAGGGTCCGTCGCGGACGTTCCAGGCGAAGGATCTGTTCGCGCTGGAGTATGCGGGCGATCCGCAGATACGGCCCGATGGCGGGCAGATCGCCTTCGTGCGCTCGAGCTACGACATCATGACCGACAGCGCGCGCAGCGCGATCTGGAGCGTCAATCCGGACACCGGCGAGGTGACGCCGCTGGTCACCGGACCCGGCGGTTACTTCAGCCCGCGCTGGTCGCCGGACGGCAAGCGCCTGGCCTATGTCTCGACGGCGGAGGATGGGCGGCCCGAACTCTATGTGCGCTGGATCGCGACCGGCGCGGTGGCCAAGATCACCGACCTGCCGGAAGGCCCCGGCGATCTCTCCTGGTCGCCGGACGGGCGCACGCTCGCCTTCTCCATGTTCATTCCCGACGAGGGCCTGACGCTCGGCAGCCCGGTGGCCAAGCCCGAAGGCGCCAAGTGGGCGCCGCCGCTGAAGGTGATCGGCCTGGTGACCTACCGCGCCGACGGCGCCGGCGATCTGAAGCCCGGATTCAATCACCTGTTCCTGGTGGACGCCGATGGCGGATCGCCCAGGCAGGTGACCTTCGGCGCGTTCAATGACGGCGGCCCGCTGTCCTGGGCGCCCGACGGCAAGAGCCTGCTGTTCAGTTCGAACCGCAACGCGAACTGGGAGCGCGATCCGCTGAACAGCGAGGTCTATCAACTGACGCTCGGCGACGGCGCGGTCACGGCGCTGACCCATCGCCAAGGGCCGGACCAGGAGGCGGTGATCTCGCCCGACGGCAAGCTGATCGCCTTTACCGGTTTCGACGATCACGTCCGCGGTTATCAGAACAACCAGCTCTATGTGATGGACCGCGACGGCGGCCACGTGCGCAGCCTGACCGCCGGCTTCGACAATTCGGTCGGCGGGCCGATCTGGTCCGGCGACGGCAAGAGCATCTTCGTGCAGTACACCGATCACGCGGTGACCAAGGTGGCGCGCGTGAGTCTCGACGGCCGCATGCAGACGGTGGCCGAGGGACTCTCGGCGAGCGGACTTGACCGGCCCTACACCGGCGGCGAGTTCAGCGCCTCGAAGGACGGCGTCGTCGCCTTCACCTCTGGCGATCCGGCGCATCCGTCGGAACTGGCGGTGGCGCGCGGCGGCAGTTCGCGCCGCTTGACGCATCTCAACGCCGACCTGTTGGCGGACAAGACCCTGGGCAAGGTCGAGCATCTCGCCGTGTCATCGTCCTACGACAAGAAGCCGATCGACGCGTGGATGATCACGCCGCCGAACTTCGATCCGGCGAAGAAATACCCGCTGATCCTCGAAATTCACGGCGGTCCGTTCGACGCCTACGGCCCGGTGTTCACCTCGGAGCTGCAGCTCTATGCCGCGGCCGGCTACATCGTGGTCTATTCCAACCCGCGCGGCTCGACCTCCTACGGCGAAGGCTTCGCCGACGAGATCGACATGAACTATCCGAGCCACGACTACGACGACCTGATGAGCGTGGTGGATGCCGCCATCGCCAAAGGCTCGGTAAATCCCGACCAGATGTTCGTAACCGGCGGCTCCGGCGGCGGCCTGCTGACCGCGTGGATTGTCGGCAAGACCAGCCGGTTCAAAGCGGCGGCGGTGCAGAAGCCGGTGATCAACTGGTCGAGCGAGGTGCTGACCACCGACGGCTACACCTTCATGGCCAAGTACTGGTTCGGGAAGATGCCGTGGGAGGATCCGGTGAACTACTGGCGCCGTTCGCCGCTGTCGCTGGTGGGCAACGTCACCACCCCGACCATGGTGATGGTGGGCGAGGACGATCACCGCACCCCCGACAGCGAGGCGGAACAGTACTACGCAGCGCTGCAACTGCGCGGCGTACCGTCGGCCTTGGTCAAGGTCCCCGGAGCCTCCCACGGCGGCTTCGAAGCGCGACCCTCACAAGAAGCGGCGGAAGCGTCAGCAATCATGGCGTGGTTCGACAAGTACAAGAACGCGGCGCCGGCGAAGAATTGAGCGGACGGACCAGGCGCGTGGGCGGGCTCTAAGCCGCGTCCGTGTCCGCTTTCACCTTGCGCGCAGCGGTCAGCCAGGCCGGGGTGGCGGGGCGGTTCAGCTGCAGCGTGGACAACAGCACGCGCATCTCGGCGCGCGCAGACAACACGCTCATCCCGAGCGGCAGATTGCTGCGCGGTGCGTCGAGGGGCGAGCGGCCGTCTTCGAACATCTCGCGATAGGTGACCCGTTCGCGCAGACCTTCGACGAGTTCAAAGCCGATGCGCTCGGCCGCATCGACGAGCTCGGCGCCGATGCGGTCGCCGAGCTTGGTGTGCAGATGGCCGCGCCGATTGCGCACCACGATCCAGCGCAGGTTCTGCCGGCCGCGATAGCCGGCAGCCGCTTCGACGAAGTCCGCCACGCTCTGCGCCGCGGCGCCGCCCAACAGCATGTGGAGGTCGAGAGGGCTGTCGGTCACCGGCGTGACCAGAACAGAACTGGCGAGAATCGCCGCCGCATTCATCCACAGCGCGTCGCGGCCCGAGCTGGTGTCGATGATCAGGCAGTCGGCGCCGGCCAGGCTCGCCTGATCGACCGCGTGATCCATCTCCTCGGTAGCCCGGCGGCTGTTGGCGGCGTTCAGGAAAGAGCGGCTCGGCGGCGTGATCGAGATCGGCGCCGGCAGGCCCGCCGCACGCCGGCGCGCCACATAGGCGTCGAGTCCGGTCCCCGATCCGTCCAGGTCCAGGACCGCGGTGGAGAATCCGGCTTCCTGCGCCGCAGTCGCCACTGCGGCGGCCAACGAGGTCTTACCCACCCCGCCCTTCAGGCCGAAAAAGCAGATGATCTTCACCGGTCCCCCCGGGTCGCCCGCTTCACGCCACCTTAGCACGGGCGGGCTGCGCTGAAATGTAAAGTCGATTCAGCCGCCAGGAGGCCATCCGACCCATTGCCACAGGCCGGTTTGACGACCCATCATGCCGCCGCGTCACAATCGGGGAAGCGAGTCATGGGTGGTCTCAAGGGTCTTTTCTGCGGAGCGGCCGTGGCCGCGTTGATGGTCGCCGCGCCGGCTGTGCGGGCGGCGCCGGCCCAGACGCCGGCCGGCGGCTTCAGCATGGAGCAGGTGCTCGATTACCCGTTCCCGCAGGAGATGGCCTCCGCCGAGCACGGCGACCGGGTCGCCTGGGTGCGCGACTACAAGGGCGTGCGCAACGTCTGGATCGCCGAGGGGCCGGATTTCACCGGCCGTCAGCTGACCCACTACGGCAAGGACGACGGGCAGGAGATCACCCAACTCACCTTCTCTCCGGACGGCGGCCAGCTGGTGTTCGTGCGCGGCGGCGATCACGACGAGAATTGGCCCGCAGCCGGCGGTCTCGACCCCGATCCGGATTCGTCCACCGTACAGCCCAAGGTCACGATCTGGGCCGTCGACATGAAGGACGGCGGGCTCACCAAGATCACCGAGGGCGATGCGCCGAGCATCTCGTCCAAGGGCCAGCTCGCGTACATTTCCAACGACCAGGTCTGGACCACGACGCTGGACGGCAAGGGCAAGCCCGAGCGGCTGTTCTTCGACCGCGGCCATGACGCGGACCTGCAGTGGTCGCCGGATGGATCGCGCCTCGCCTTCGTGTCCGAGCGCGGCGACCACGCCTTCATCGGGGTGTACACGTCGAAGGATCAGCCGCTCGAGTATCTGGCGCCGACCACCAACATCGACACCACGCCGCGCTGGTCGAAGGACGGGACGCGGATCGCGTTCACGCGCCTGCGCGGCGCGGGCGGTCCGCCGACGCCGCTGTTGAAGGAAACGCCGAACCCATGGTCGATCTGGGTGGCCGACGCTGCGAGCGGCAACGCGCACAAGGTGTGGCAGAGCCCCGACACCTTGGACGGCTCGTACCCCGACACCGCGGGCGAGACGAACCTGACCTGGGTTGCGGGCGACCGTCTGGCCTTCACCGCCGAACTCGACAACTGGCCCCACCTCTATTCCGTGCCGGCCGCGGGCGGCGAGGCGACCTTGCTGACGCCCGGCCAGTTCATGGTCGAGCACGTGACCGTCAGCCGCGACGGGCGGTACATGGTCTATGACGCCAACACCGGCTCGACCCCGTTCGATCTCGAGCGCCGTCACCTGTTCCGCGTGCCGGTGGATCACGCGGCGCCGGAAGAGCTGACCGGCGGCACGACGCTGGAATGGTCGCCGTTCATGGCGTCGGACAACCGCGTGGCCTTCATCGGCACCGACGGACGTCACCCGCCGCAGGCGCAGATCGTGGGCCTCGACGGCAAGGGCCTGCACAACGTCAGCGCTAACGACACGCCGGCCGACTATCCGTGGCAGGACCTGATCATTCCCAAACCCGTCACCTACACGGCGCCGGACGGGACGACGGTGCACGCCGACCTGTTCCAGCGTCCTGGCACAGCCGCGCAGCCGGCGGTGATCTTCGTGCACGGCGGGCCGCCGCGGCAGATGATGCTGGGCTGGCACTACATGGATTATTATTCCAACGGCTACGCGGTGAACCAGTATCTTGCCGCGCACGGCTTTACCGTGCTGGCGGTGAACTATCGCCTGGGCATCGGCTATGGCCGCGCGTTCCAGCACCCCGAGGGCGGCGGTCCGCGCGGGTCGTCCGAGTATCAGGACGTGCTGGCCGGCGCGCACTTCCTGCAGCATATGCAGGGTGTCGATCCGAACCGCATCGGCATCTGGGGCGGATCGTACGGTGGTCTGCTGACGGCGCTGGCGCTGGCGCGCAACTCCGACACCTTCAAGGCGGGCGTCGACTTCCACGGCGTGCACGACTGGTCGCAGACCATCGGCGGCCGCATCCCCGACGTGGCGCACCGCTACGAGAAGGGCGACCACGACGCGGCGATGACTTCCGCCTGGACCTCGTCGCCGGACGCGGATGTGGGCAAATGGACCTCGCCGGTGCTTCTGATTCAGGGCGACGACGACCGCAACGTGGACTTCCACGAAACCGTCGACCTGGCGCGTCGCCTGGAAGCCCAGCGCACCTATTTCGAGGAAATGGTCATCCCCAACGAAATCCACGGCTTCCTCCGCTACGACTCGTGGCTGCGCGCCGACAGCGCCACCGCAGCGTTCCTGGCGAAGGAGCTGAAGCCGGGCGGCTAACCCCAACCGGAGATAAAGGTAAGTTTGGCGCAAAAGAAAACGGCCCGCGATTTGCTCGCGGGCCGTTCCAGTTTCAGCTGATGTTTCGCGTCAGAAGGTGAACTTGAAGTCCAGGCTGCCGCGTTGGCTCGAGGTCGATTTACCGAACTCGTTGGTGTAGTCGGCGCTCACCGACAGCGGGCCGCTGCCGAAGACGGTCAGGCCCACCGACGCGACGCCCGCGGCGCTGTTGTACGGCGTCTGAATGAACGCCGGCCGGGCGCCCTGGCCCGCGCCGATGAAGCTGATCGGCAGGAAAAGGTCGTCGTTGGTGGAGAAGCGGCCGCCGATCTTGAAGGTCAGTTCGGCGCGCTGCTTGTCGTTCTCATAGATCACCCGGCCGAACGCGAGGTCGGGTTGCGCCGCCTCGATGAAGTGGGTGTCGCCGTCGCTCTTCACCCCGATGCCCGCAAGCCCGGTTTCGGCGAACGCGTTGGTGCGCAGCATGGTGGACGTTGCCTGCACCTCCGGCCGCACGAACCACTTGCCGTAGGTGTAGAGCTTGGACGCGTTCACCTGCACCTGGGCGTAACCCGTCTGCACGTTGGAGCGGCCGACGCCGGGGGGAAGCATCCCGATCACATCGACCTGGCGCGCCATGTCGAGTGAGGTCCAACCGCCGGTGACGCCGAAGCCCAGCGCCAGGCCGTCGGGCGTGCGGCGCTGGAAGCCCACGCCGAGATCGCCGCCCTGGCCCGACGCACGGCCGCGGCCGTTGTTGACCGAGAGATCGGTGATCGCCTGGTAGCCGGCCGCCGCGGTCATCGACCACTCGCCGTTGATCGGACGCTGCCAGCCGCCGCTCGCGGTCTGACCGATCTCGCGAGAGTCCCAATAGCCGCCTTCCGCGTTGCCGCGTTCGGTGAAGCCGCCGCCCTTCACCCACACACAATCCTTGTCGACGGTGGTGGTGGTGGTCGACAGGCAGCCGAACAGGTCGTCGCCGAACTGATTGGCCTCGAGCATCTGGGCGCGGAGCGGTGCGACCAGCGGTTCGGGGTTCAGCTGGTCGAACACCGCGGCGTAGAGCGCCTGCTGGCCCGACGTCATGTTGCCGAGGTAGGCCAGCAAGCGGCCGATGCCCGCGGAGCCGCCCACATCCACCGCCGAGTCCATGTGGTGACCGAGGCGCTGTTCGTTGGGCGTCAGGAACGGCTGACCGAAGTTGGTCTGGATGGTCAGTTGGATGCCGATGTTGTTGGCGATGATGCCGTAGTCGATCGCAATGGTGGGCGCGATCTGCAGTCCGTCGTTGGTCGCCGTGCCCTTGGTGGCGAACAGGGTCACCGGATGGTTGTCCTGCAGCCAGGTGAGGATCACGTTGCCCGTGCCCGCAACGGTCGTATTGCCGCTGACGTTCACCAGGTCCGACGGGTAGGGGCCGAAGGCCACGTCGAAGTCGAGGTGGCCGGCGGAGGTCTGCACGAAGTTGCCGGTCAGGTTCACCGTCTCGATGACGCGCGCGCCGTAGAGCAGGTTGAACCGCGGGTCGCCGTCGGCGTCGAGGTTGCCGAAGGTCGCGCCGTTCAACAGGTCGATCGGAACCAGCGGGGCCGACAGGCCCATCTGGAATTCGCCGCTGTTGGTGAAGGTCCCGGTCGATCCAGCCGAGGCGTCCTGCAGCGCGATGGTGTGGAACGCGATGAAGGTCGAGCCCAGCTCGTTGTTGAAGGCGTTGACGCCGCCGCCGAGGAAGATGTCGCCGACCACGGTCCCGGTGTTGTCCACCGTGTCGTTGCCGAAGGTGGTGGTGATCGCAACGCCCGACACTGCCGACAACGAGGTGGTGGTGGTGATCAGGTTGTCGGCGCCGCCGTCGACATAGATGCCCATGCCCGTGCCGGAGCCGCCGCGGATGGCGTCCTCGGCGTCGATGGTGATGTCGCCGCCGCCGAGCGAACCGGTACTTTCGGCGAAGATACCGGTGGAGTTGTTCTCCAGCGCCATCACCTTGCCGTCGATGGTCAGCTCGATGGAGCCGCCCTGGCCGACGCCGCCGGCGGTGCCGTGGAACGCGCCTTCGACATAGCCGCCGCCGCCGCCGATCGACTGAGCGATGATGCCCGTCGAGTCGGCGCCCATGACGAAGATGTCGCCGGTTTGGGTGAAGACAATGTCGCCGCCGTTGCCGATGCCGGCGCCGGAAAGCGTGACGCTCGGCGGATCGATGCCGATGAACGCCGCCCCGCCGCCGCCGCCGATCGACTGCAGGAACACCCCGTTCGAGCCGTCGCCGAAGGTGTAGATGCCGCCGGTGTTGATCAGCGTGACGTTGCCGCCGTCGCCTTCGCCGCCGCCCAGGGTCACGTCGAGCGAACCGGCGCCTTCGATGCGCGCCTCGCCGCCGCCGCCGCCCACCGACTGCACGAACAGGCCGTTGGCGTGGTCGCCCTCGGTGATCACCCCGCCGTTGAAGGTCGCGGTGATGTCGCCGCCGCTGAGGCCCGTGCCGCCGGTCGAACCGAGGACCAGCTGCACCGCGACCGCGTCCGCATCGGCGCCGTGAACGTCGACGCTGGCGTCTCCGCCGCCGCCGCCGATCGATTGGATGATCTCGCCTGTGGAGAGCTCGCCGGTGGTGCCGATCATGCCGTCGTGGGTGAAGACGATGTTGCCGCCGGCTTCATTGGTCCCGTCGGTCCCGCCCAGGCTGACGCTGATCGGATCGACCACCGAGCCTGACGGCGCGTAGATGTCGAGGATCGAACGCCCGCCGCCGCCGCCGATCGACTGGACCAAAGCGCCGGGCGAATTGGCGCCCGTGGACATGATCTCGCCGGTTTGAACGGAGGTGATGTCGCCGCCGTTGTTGTTGGTCCCGTCCGACCCGCCAAGCGCGAACTGGAAGCCCACGCCGCCGACCGAATAGCCGGCCACGTCGCTGGTCGTACCCAGGCTGACTTCGGCGCGGATGGTGCCGCCGCCGCCGCCGATCGATTGCTCGAACACGCCGACGCTGTCGTCGCCGCCTTCACCGATGGTGCCGGTCATGTTGATGGTGACGTCGCCGCCGCTGGAGCCCGAGGCCTTCGACGCGCCCGCTTGCGCGGCGACGACCGGATCGGTCGGCGACGGCGGGTTGCTGTTGCCGAAGAAGCTGAAGCCCGGAAGGCTGACCAGGCTGTCGAAGCTGACCGAGAGCGTGCCGCCGCCGCCGTTGATGCTTTCGGCGTCGATGGCCTGCGAGCCCTGGCCCAGCACCGTGATGTTGCCGGCCTGGTTCACCGTCACCGCGCCGGCTGTGCCGCCCGCGCCCCCGCCGGTGGCGCCGACCAGGAGCGAGATCGAGTTGGACAGGGCCATGCTGCCCACGCCCGGCTCGAGGCTGAGGCC
The DNA here is from genome assembly GCA_036501825.1 of Caulobacteraceae bacterium. GTDB lineage: Bacteria > Pseudomonadota > Alphaproteobacteria > Caulobacterales > Caulobacteraceae > JAFECT01. The sequence continues at coordinate 46,437 of DASXZP010000036.1, forward strand.
GACGTTGGCGTCGCCGCCGCCGCCGCCGATGCTTTCGGCGAGGATGCCGTCGGCGTTGGCGCCGTGGGTGATGATCTCACCGGTGTTGGTGACGGTTACTGTCCCGCCATTGCCGCCGTCGCCGCCCTGGCCCCCGATGGTGATCATCGGGGCCTGCTGCGTCGTCGTGCCCGAGCCGATCTGCGCCGAGAGCGACAGGGCGATGCCGCCGTCGCCGCCGCCGCCGCCGATCGATTGCGCAACAATCCCGTGGGCGCCGTCGCCGTAGGTGTCGACCAGGCCCGAGTTGTCGACGGTGACCGTACCGGCGTCGCCCCCGGTTCCGCCGAAGCCGCCGATGTTCAGGGTAAAGCTGGCGCTGTCCTTGCCGGCCGTCATGCCGAACAGGTCAGCCACCGCGCCGCCCTGGCCGCCGCCGCCGCCGATCGAAAGCGCCAGGATGCCGTAGGCGTCTTGGCCGTGGGTGACGACCTGGCCGGTATAGGCGCCCGAACTTGGCTCGTTGATGACCGTGACGTTGCCGCCGGTGCCGCCCGAGCCGCCGAAGCCGCCCATGTTGAAGCTGATGCGGTGGGTGGTGTTGTCGCCGGACGCGCCGAGCGTCGCCTGCAGCACGGTGCCGCCGGTGCCGCCGCCGCCGCCGATGGAGGCCGCGAGGATGCCGTCGGACTGTTCGCCGTAGGTGAAAATCTGGCCCTGGTTGGTGACGATCACCGTACCGCCCGCACCGCCCGTGCCGCCGAAGCCGCCGACGTTGACGTCGAGCGCGTCGCTGCCGTTGGTGCCCTGCAGGGTGGCGTCGATGATGCCGCCGCCGGTGCCGCCGCCGCCGCCGATGGACTCCGCTTCGATGCCTTCGGACTGGACGCCGTTGGTGACGATGACGCCGGTGTTGAGCACGTTGACGGTGTTGGCGAACGAGCCGGAGCTGCCCTGGCCGCCGACGTTGACCGCGATGGTGCGTTGGGTGGCGTCGTCTTCCTGGCCGCCGATCTGGAGCGCCAGATTATAGTCCGAACCGCCGGCCCCGCCGCCGCCGCCGATCGACTGCGCGAGCACGCCGTCGGAGTGATAGCCCTGGGTGACTATGGTGGCCGAGGTGTCGACGTAGACCGTGCCCGACGTCGCCGCCACACCGCCGTTGCCGCCGACCGAGACGCTGAGCGCCGCGGTGTTCTGGAACACGACGTTCACGTTGCCGCCGCCGGCGCCGCCGCCGCCGCCGATCGACTGCGCCATGATGCCGTTGGCGCTGTCGCCGCTGGTCAAGATGTCGCCGGTCGCACCGACATAGACGTTGCCGCCCACGGCGCCCGTGCCGCCGGTCAGGCCGACGTTTACGGACACGCCGCCGGTCTGCTTGTCGTTCTTCGGATTGGTGGCGCCGACGCCGACGCTGTCGGAGCTGGACGCGCCGCCGCCGCCGCCGATGGACTGCGCCAGGATGCCGTTGGCGTACTGGCCGGCGGTTTCGATGATGCCGTTCAGGTGGACGCTGACGTTGCCGCCGATGCCGCCGGTGCCGCCGTCGCGGCCGATGGAGATGGTGAGGCTGTTCGACGCGCCGTAGGCGTAGCCCTGGTCGATGAAGGCCGAACCGCCGCCGCCGCCGATCGACTCCGCTTCGATGCCCATCGCGCCCGTGCCGGTCGTGATGATGTCTCCGGTATGATAGACGATGACGTCGCCCGCGTTGCCGCCGTTGCCGATGGCGCCGCCGACAGTGAGCACAAAGGTGTTCGAGTCCTTGGTCAGGCCCGCGCCGATGTTCAGCGCGGAGTTGCCGCCCCCGCCGCCGATCGATTGCGCCAGCAGGCCGGTCGACGCCACGCCGTAGGTGAAGATGTTCTCGTCGTCGTGCACGGTCACCTTGGCCGCGTTGCCGCCGTCGCCCGAACCACCGCCGACGTTGATGATCGCCGCATCCGACGTGTCGTCCGCTGCAGCCGCCGTGATGCCGAACACGAAGTTCATACCGGCGTCGCCGCCGCCGCCGCCGATCGACTGCGCGACGAGACCGTCGGCGCCGTCGCCCTTGGTGACGATCTGGGTCGCGTCGGCGACCAGCACGCCGCTCTCGTCAAGATAACCGCGGATGACTGTGACGTTGCCGGCATTGCCGCCGTCCGCGCCGGTGCCGCCGACGCCGATGGCCGCGGGGCTGCCGAACGGCGCGATGGCGCCGGTGATGTTCATGCCGCCCACGCCGCCGCCGCCGCCGATCGACTGCGCCATGACGCCCGCCGCGCCGGAGAATTCCGATGCGGGAGCATTGGCCGTCGGCGGGGTGACGCCGGTCGGTGTCGGCGTGCCCGACGCGTCGACGAAGACGTTGCCGACGCTGTAGAGGGTGACGTCGCCCGAATCCGCGCCCGTGCCGCCGGAGCCGCCGACGCCGACAGCGATGCCGACGCCCTGGGTCTTCGACGTGGCCTTGCCGAGGTTGACGTCGGCGGAGATGTCGAGACCGCCCGAACCGCCGCCGCCGGCGACGCTCTGCGCCAGGATGCCGATGGCGCCCGCGCCGACGACGTCGACCTGGCCGTATTGTGTTGCGACGACATTGCCGCTCGCCGCGCCGGCGCCGCCGAAGCCGCCGATGCCGAAGGTGAGGTTGGGCTGGGTCGACGCCGTGTCCGCGGTGATCCCGCCGGAGATGTTGATGGCGCCGTCGCCGCCGCCGCCGCCGATGGACTGCACGACCAGGCCGCGCGAATAGCGGCCGCTGGCGTAGAGGTTGGCGTCCACCGTGGCGTAGACGTTGCCGCCGATGCCGCCGTTGGCGCCCGAGCCGCCGATGCCGACGACAAACGTGCCGTCGATGGCCGCGCCGCCCGAGATGTTGATGCCGCCGTCGCCGCCGCCGCCGCCGATGGACTGGGCGATCACCGCCGACTTGTCGTCGCCGGTCGCAACGACCTGCGCCAGGGTCGAGTTCGCGCCCTGCACCGACAGATGCACCGTGCCCGCGTTGCCGCCCGAACCGCCGAAGCCGCCGAGGCCGATGGTCGCCGCGTTACCGGCGCTCGAACCGCCCGGCGTGGTGATCGCCAGCGAGCCGGTGATGTCGATGCCGCCGTTGCCGCCGCCGCCGCCGATGGACTGCGCCACGACGCCGTTCGAACCGTCCGGCGTGACCGTGTACGACGCCGAGCCGTCTGACGGCGTGAAGATGGTCGAGGCGCCCGCGCCCAGCGCATAGACGTTGCCGGTGACGCTGAGCGAGACATTGCCCGCGTCGCCGCCGCCGCCGCCGAAGCCGCCGACGCCGATGCCGATGGCGCCGGTCGCGCCCTTGGTCGAAGCCGAGACCGAACCCGTGACGTTGAGGCCGCCGTCGCCGCCGCCGCCGCCGATGCTCTCGGCCACCACGCCGTCGGAGTTGATTCCATCGGTCTCAGTATCGCCGACGCGCACGAAGGTGACGTTGCCGGCATAACCGCCGACGCCGCCGAAACCGCCCACGCCGATGCCGACCGTGCCGGCCGAACCCAGGCTCAACGCCACGTCGCCGGTGACGTCCAGGCCGCCCGCGCCGCCGCCGCCGCCGAGGCTGGCTGCGACCACGCCCGGCGCGTCATTGCCGTGCGTGACGACGACGCCGTACATGCCGCCGGTGACATCGCCCGCGTGGCCGCCGTAGCCGCCGAAGCCGCCGAGGCCGATGCCCACCGCGACCGAAGTGCTGGCCTTCACGCTCACCGACAGCGAGCCGGTGATGTTCATGCCGCCGTCGCCGCCGCCGCCACCGACGCTCTCCTCCATCACGCCAAAGGACTCCGCGCCGTAGGTGAAGACGTTGCCGGTGATGTAGCCGGTGACGTTACCGCCATTGCCCGCGCCGCCGCCGAAGCCGCCGACGCCGATGCTCACTGCGCCCGTGGCGCCGGTGCCGATCGCGACATCGCCCGTGATGTTGAAGCCGCCGTCGCCGCCGCCGCCGCCGGCGCTCTGCATCAGAATACCGTGCGCGTTGGCGCCGTAGGTCACCACGTTGCCGGTCATGTTGCCGTAGACGCCGCCGGCGTTGCCGCCGCCGCCGCCGAAGCCGCCGACGCCGATGCCGATGTCGCCCGCCACGCCGGTGCCGCCCAGCGTCAGCGCCACGCCGCCGGTGACGTTGAAGCCGCCGTCGCCGCCGCCGCCGCCCAGGCTCTGCATCGTAACGCCGAACGCGTTGTCGCCTTCGGTCCAGACGTTGCCGGTCACGTTGCCGTAGACGTTGCCCGAGACGCCGCCCTTGCCGCCGAAGCCGCCGAGGCCGAACTCGATGTTGCCGGCCGAGCCGGTGCTCGCCGCCACGCCGCCTGAGACGTTGAAGCCGCCGTCGCCGCCGCCGCCGCCGACGCTCTGCATCAGAATGCCGTGCGAGTCGTCGCCGGTGGTGATCACATTGCCGTCGACCGTACCGGTGACGTTGCTGGCCGTGCCGCCGTCGCCGCCGAAGCCGCCGACGCCCACGCCGATGTTGCCGCCGAGGCCGCCGCTCTGCGCTGCGATCGCTATGCCGCCGGTGACGTTGAAGCCGCCGTCGCCGCCGCCGCCGCCCATGCTCTGGAAGGTGATCGCCGAGGCGCTGTCGCCGAGCGTCTGCACGTTGCCGGTGATGCCGGCATAGACCACGCCGCCCGCACCGCCGCCGCCGCCGAAGCCACCGACGCCGACACCGATGTTGCCGCTGCCCTCGCCCGAGCCGCTGACGCCGCCGGTGACGTTGAAGCCGCCCGCGCCGCCGCCGCCGCCGACCGATTGCACCAGCACGCCGACCGAGCCCTTGCCGTCGGTGAACACGTCGCCGGTGACATAGCTGATCACCACGCCGCCGCTCGAGGCCGTACCGCCGGAGCCGCCGACGCCCACGCCGATGTTACCCGCACCGGTTTCTGCGCCGGAGATGCCGGCTGTAACGTCGAAGCCGCCCGAGCCGCCGCCGCCGCCGATCGACTGCGCAACCACGCCGCGCGAATAGTCGCCGTTGGTCTCAGCCGCGATGAGCTCGCCGTTGATGGTGACGCCGGTGACGTTCAGCGTGACATTGCCGCCCGCGCCGCCGCCGCCGCCCGTACCACCGACGCCGACGCCGAGCGTGCCCGCGCCGGTGCCCGCCACCGAGATGTCGCCGGTGACGTTGAAGCCGCCGTTACCGCCGCCGCCGCCGACCGACTGGGCGAGGACCGCGTCGCTGTCGTTGCCTTGCGTATAGGTCGCGCCCGCGATGGTCAGGGTGACGTTGCCGGCATAGCCGCCCGTGCCGCCCGACCCGCCGACGCCCACGCTGATCGAACCTGCGCCTTCGCCCGAGCCGGAGACTCCGGCCGCGACGTTGAAGCCGCCGTTGCCGCCGCCGCCGCCGAGGCTCTGCGCCACGACGCCGTCGGAGAAGTTGCCTGCGGTTGTGACGTTGCCGATGACGCCTGCGTAGACGTTGCCGCCGTGACCGCCGTAGGCGCCCGCGCCGCCGACGCCCACCGACACGGTGCCCGCGCCCGTGCCCGCGCCCGAGATCGACCCGGAGACGTCAAAGCCGCCGTTGCCGCCGCCACCGCCGACGCTTTGCGCCAGGAAGCCGGTAGAGTTGTCGCCGTGCGTCGAGATCGAAAGCGCATAGGCGTGAACCGTCGCCGAATCGCCGGCCTTGCCGCCGCCGCCGCCGACGCCGACGGACACCGAGCCCGCGCCTTCACCCGCGCCCGAGATCGAGCCCGCGACGTGGAAGCCGCCGTCGCCGCCGCCGCCGCCGATCGATTGCACGACCACGCCGTCCGACTGATTGCCGTAGGTCACCACCACGCCCGAGACATTGCCGGTGACGTTGCCGGCGTCGCCGCCGCCGCCGCCGCCGCCGCCGATGCCGACACTCACCGCGCCGGCGCCGGTGCCCGAGCCCGACAGCGCGCCCGACACGTCGAAGCCGCCGCTGCCGCCGCCGCCGCCGACGCTCTGCGCCACGAAGCCCGCGGAGTGATCGCCGTGCGTCGCGATCGCGGCCGCATAGCCGTAGACGTTGCCGCCCACGCCGCCGTCGCCGCCGGTGCCGCCGAGGCCGACCGTCACCGAACCTGCGCCGACGCCGGAACCCGACAGCGCGCCCGAGACGTTGAAGCCGCCTTCGCCGCCGCCGCCGCCGACCGACTGGATGACCACGCCGCCGGAGAAGTCGCCGTAGGTGACGACCGTCCCGCTCACGTGGCCGTGCACGGTTTCGCCGTAGCCGCCGGCGCCCGCATTGCCGCCGAGGCCCACCGACACGGCGCCCGCGCCCGTGCCGGCCCCCGCGATATCGCCGGACACATTGAAGCCGCCCGAACCGCCGCCGCCGCCGACGCTCTGGGCGATGAAGCCATAGGAATAGTTGCCGTGCGTGGTGATCGCGCCGGCGTACCCATAGACGTCGCCGCCGTGGCCGCCGCCTGCACCCGTGCCGCCGAGGCCGACGGTCACCGCCAGGGCGCCGCCGCCGCTCGCCGCGATCGCGCCCGAGACGTTGAAGCCGCCGTTGCCGCCGCCGCCGCCGACCGACTGCACCACGACGCCGTCGGAGTGATTGCCGTAAGTCACAACATTGCCGGTCACGTCGCCGGTGACCGTGCCGCCGTAGCCGCCGTGGGCGCCCGAACCGCCGATGCCGACCGCGAGATCACCCGACGCGCCGGCCGAACCGGTCACGCCGGCGGAAATGTCGAAGCCGCCCGAACCGCCGCCGCCGCCGACCGACTGAATGAGCGCGCCGGTCGCGTAGGCGCCCTTGGTGGTGATCGAACCGTCGAAGGTCACGTCGACCGTGCCGCCGTCGCCGCCGCCGCCGCCGTTGCCGCCGACGCCGACGCTCACCGCGCCGGAAACGCCGCCCGAACCGGTGGCCGTCACCGAGATGGCGAAGCCGCCCGCGCCGCCGCCGCCGCCGACGCTCTGCGCCAGCAGGCCGGTGGAGAAATTGCCGTAGGTGTAGATCGTGCCGCCCGTGTCGCCGTAGACGCCGCCGCCCTTGCCGCCGTTGCCGCCGGTGCCGCCGACGCCGACCGAAATGGCGCCCGACGCGGCGATGCCGCCCGACGCGGCGATCGCGATCGCGAAGCCGCCGGTGCCGCCGCCGCCGCCGACCGACTGGATGTCGATGCCGTCGGAATTGTTGCCGTGTGTCTCGATCTGGGCGTCGCCGCTGATGTGGACATTGCCGCCGTCGCCGCCGTCGCCTCCTGCGCCGCCGATGGCGATGCTGATCGCGCCGATGTAGCCGATCGCGACCTGGGTCGCTGCGCCGCCGTTGCCGCCGCCGCCGCCGACCGATTCTTCAAAGATGCCGGCCGAGCGATCGCCGGTGGTGATGATCTGCGGATCGCCGGTGATGGTGGTGTTGCCGAGCGTGACCGTGCCGGGCGACAGGTTGACGTAGACGTCGCCGCCGGCGCCGCCGTTGCCGCCCTGGCCGCCGATCGCGACGCCGACGAAGGCGCTGACCGAGGTCGCCGAACCGCCGTTGCCGCCGCCGCCGCCGACCGACTGAGCGAAGATGCCGTCGGAGTCGTTGCCGGTGGTCTGGATGAAGCCGGAATCGTTGACGGTCACCTTGCCGGAGCCGCCGTTGTAGGCGCTGCCGCCGCCGGAGCCTGCGGTGCCGCCGACCGCCAGCACCACGCCGCCGGAGTTGCCGCCGTCGCCGCCGCCGCCGCCGATCGACTGGGCTTCGATGCCCGCCGACATGTTGCCGCCGGTGAAGATCTCGCCGGCGTTGGTCACATAGACGTCGCCGCCGGTGCCGCCGGTGGTCGCGTTGCCGCCGACCGCGGCCAGGCCGCCCGAGTCGCCGCCGTGACCGCCGCCGCCGCCGATCGATTCCGCAAAGATGCCCCGTGACTGGTCGCCCGTCGTCGCGATCAGGCCGTAGTTATAGACCCCGACCTTGCCGCCGTCGCCGCCGCCGCCGCCCGAGGCGCCGAGCGCGACCAGGCCGCCGTTGGAGGCGCCCACGCCGCCGCCGCCGCCGATCGACTGCGCGACGACGCCGTCCGAGCCGTAGCCATGGGTTAGGACCTCGCTACCGGCGTAGAGTTTCACCAGCGCTTCCGCGCCGTTGCCGCCCACCGAACTGGTGCCGCCCAGCGCGACCACGCCGTCAGCCGCGCCTGAGTCGCCGCCGCCGCCGCCGATGGACTGGACGAGAATGCCCATAGCGTTGTTGCCTTCGGTGACGATGTCGCCGCTCGAATAGACCGCCGCGAGGCTCGCGTTGCCGCCGCCGGCGCCCTCGCTTCCGAGCGCCGCAATCGCGATCGAAGAACCGCCCGACCCGCCGCCGCCGCCGATCGACTGGGCTTCCACGCCGATCGAGGCGTTGCCCTTGGTGTAGACGTAGGCGCCGGCGTCGAGGACGACCTTCGCTTCGCCGCCGTTGCCGCCGCCCGCGCCGTAGGTGCCCAGAGTGACGAGGCCGCCGGAGCTGCCGCCGTTGCCGCCTCCGCCGCCGATCGATTCCGCAAACAGACCGATCGCGTAGTCGCCGTGCGTGATGGTGATCGAATTTCCGCCGGCGTAGATCGCCGCCAGCGCGCCGCTGCCGCCCCCTGCGCCCTGGTCGCCCAAGGTCACGACCGCGTAGCTCGAGCCGGCGTCGCCGCCGTTGCCGCCAATCGATTCCGCGAGCACGCCGTAAGAGAAATTACCCTCGGTGATGACGACGCCGTTCTGGTGCACACGCACGTTGCCGCCGTTGCCGCCGTAGCTGGCGTCGCCGGCCGTGCCCACGATGCCGACGCTGAGGCCGCCGTTGCCGCCGGAGCCGCCCAGACTCTCGGCCAGGATGCCCGGCGAGGCGTTGCCGTAGGTGTGGATGAGGCCGGTCGTGGTCAGGTCGACATAGACATCGCCCCCCTGGGTCGCGCCGCCGCCGCCGCCGCCGGAGCCGAGGAAAAGGCCGCCGCCGCCCGAGCCGCCGTGGCCGCCCTGACTTTCAGCCCACAGGCCCGGTGAATTGTCCTTGTGTGTCGCTATGGTCCCCGACGCAGTGACCGACACATTGCCGCCGACGCCCGCCGGGCCGCCGTTACCGGCGGGGATGTTGCCGACCGATGCGCCGCCGTCGCCGCCGTCGCCGCCGATGCTGATGATCTCGATGGCGGCCGTGTTCGCGACGTTGGAATTATAGTCGTGCGTGAGGACGTAGTGCATGTACGGCCCGGGCGAGCCTGCGCCGCCGTCGCCGGGCGCGTATTCGATGGTGAACAGGCCGAAAGACACGCCGACGCCCGCGTTGCCGTCGCCGCCGGGAGCGCCCTGTTTGACCACGATCTTCGTTCCGGCGGTGGGGGCCGGGCTCTTGTCCTGCGTGCCCGAGCCGGGACCGCCGCTATTGATCGTCGTGGAGCTGGACGAGCTGACGAGGTCGAGGGTCTTGTAGACCTTCGGGTTGGAGCCGTTCAGTTCGAGCTGGACGGAGTCGACGTCGCCGGTTGTGGAGTTCGTGTAGACGTTAGTGACGGTGTAATCGTAGGTGATCGTTTGTTTGGTCGTCGCATTGTAGCGCTGGAGTTCGACGCTATCGCCGAGACTACCGGAATAGAGCACGATCACGTTGTTGTCGGCGGTCAGCACGATCTCGGACACGCCCGGTGGCGACAGGACCTTGGTGACGACCTCGGGCAGTCCGGTGTCTGGATTGATCACCGTAGAGCCCGGCACGATGTCGAGCATTTCGACGATGTCGACCGTGGGCGATGCCTCCGCCCGGGGCGAGCTCGCGAGGCTGAGAGCCACCGCGCCGGCCGCAGCCGCGCAGAGCAGGGCTTCGCGCCGATGGCGGGAGCGCCGCGGGGGCGTTGCGCCATTTGCCCGACCGGTGAATTCGCGCCCGTTGTTGGTCCCGCCCATCGTCCTGCTCCACGTCACTGCCGGCCGCGCAAAAGGGCGCGACCGGGATAAACCCAAGTAAAATTTCCGTTTTTAGCTGAGGAAAAGCGCCGGCGGCGCCGTTTTGGCGTGCGCGCGCCCACCGGCAGCGCACTGTCCCCCCCTAGAAACAGAAAGCTCTGCCAGAACTAAGCTCCCGCGCGCGGGAGGCCGTCAATCGCAGCCAACCTGCAGGCGAGAGTCTGTGGCTCCTTAAACACGTTCAGTTTCCCCATCTTTGCTTCAGGGGGCGCGAAGCCGGTAGACAGGCGTCATGCGTGTCTTCGACTTCGATTCCGCCATCGTCCGCCTCCCTGGCGCCAGCGTGGTGCGCGGCCTGCGCGCCGGCGGCGGTCCCGATCCCGACCTCCACGCCTTCCAACGCGAGCACACGCAGTACATCGCGGCCCTCGAGGCGGCCGGACTGCAAGTTTCGGTCCTGGAACCGCTGGAAGCCTTTGCGGACTCGGTGTTCGTCGAGGACCCGGCGCTGGTGTTCCCCGAAGGCGCGGTCCTGCTGAACCTCGGCGCCGACAGCCGTCGCGGCGAAGCGGCGGCGCTGAAGCCCGCCCTTGAGGCGCGCTTCGGCCAGGTTCTGGCACTGGAAGCGGGCTTCGCCGACGGCGGCGACGCCCTGGTCACCCCGCAGACGGTCTACATCGGCCTGTCGCACCGCACCGACGCCGCCGGCGCGGCGGATCTCAAGCGCAAGCTAGCTATGCTCGGCCGGGATGCGCGGGTGGTCGAAACCCCGGACGGGGTCCTGCACTTCAAGAGCGCGTCAACGTTGATCGACCATGAAACCGTCCTGACGATCCCGGCTCTGGCGGGGTCGGACGTGTTTAAGGGCCTGCGCACCCTGATCGTCCCGCCCGGCGAGGACGCCGCCGCCTGCGTGCTGCGGGTCAACGACGTGGTGCTGGCCGCGGCCCAATTCCCCCGCACCCTCGACCTCCTGGCCGCCCACGGTCTCGACGTCATCCCGGTCCCGGCCACCGAGGTGGTCAAGCTCGACGCCGGCTTGACCTGCATGTCGCTGCGCTGGAAGACCGGGTGAGGGCTTCGGCGGATCGCCCTCGCAAACGCTTGCGCGATCAGGCCGCCATCGTTAGGACAGCGCCTTCGCTCGCCCCAAGGGGACGCGCCGGCCTCGAGGCCTTCGCGTCAGCGCTACGGAGAGGTGGCAGAGTGGTTGAATGTACCGCACTCGAAATGCGGCGTACCTGAAAGGGTATCGAGGGTTCGAATCCCTCCCTCTCCGCCAATCCTTAGTTTGTTACGGGCTGCCACGGCCGTTCCCGGCGGCAAGCCATCCGAATGTATTGCCAGGGGGTGTTTGATCGACTTGGCGCGGGCTGAACGCGCACAAACCTACTCGATCAAAAAATCCTCGCGATTTCAAGTCGGTACAAAATTGAGCCCAAAATGGGGAACCTTTGGGCCGGCAGGTCATTACAGTGACGTTGTCCGGGGGTGTCCTAGCTTGCTCGCTCGGAGCCGCCCAACGCGGCCGGGATTCAACGCCCGGGCGTTTTCGTCATGTCCGGAAAGCCTTTGCGGGCAAGCCGGGGCGGCGGATGACGGCAAGGTCGGGATGCGGGGGCGGCTCGCCGTTTGCGCGTTCGTATTGTAGAGTTTAAAGCCCGGGGGATCACCGGATTCGGAAACTCTATCGTGTGTGGCCAACTTGACACTGTTGTGGCGAGTTGGCGCTGTTATAACGGTGCTAGGCCGATGGTTACCGGTCGGGCAGAGGGCAAGAGAGGGCTCTTAATATGAAACTGAAACTGATGGCGGGCGCCGCTCTCGCCGCATTGTTTGCGACGGCTGGGGCCGCCCAGGCTGAGCCTGACGGCTGGTACGGCGCCGTCGACCTCGGCTACCACTGGCCCGACAAGGCCCACGTCGACACCCAATTCGCGGGCGACGGCTCCGTTAAGCTGAACAGCGACTGGATCGGCTTCGCGCGCCTCGGCTACAAGTTCAACCGCCACTGGCGCCTCGAATTGGAAGGCGGCTACCGCCCCAACCATATCGGTGAGCCGGGCTTCGCGGGTGAAGCGCACGTCTGGTCCGCCATGGGCAACGTCCTGTGGGATCTGATGCCCGACGCCCACGTCCATCCGTTCATCGGCGCCGGCATCGGCGCCGGCCGGGTGAGCGTCAACGCACTCGACGCGCCGCTGTTCATGACCGACGACACCCACACGTCGTTCGCGTGGCAGGGCATCGCCGGCCTGACCTGGTCGATCGGCGAGCGCACCAACCTCGACCTGACCTATCGCTACTTCGAAGTTCCGAAGGTCAGCATGTCTTCCGGCGGCACCGCCGGCGGCATGGACATCCGCTACACGGACCAGTCCCTGACTCTGGGTCTGCGGCATTCGTTCTCGGCCCCGCCGCCGCCCCCGCCGCCTCCGCCTCCGCCGCCTCCTCCGCCGCCTCCGCCTCCCCCGCCGCCTCCTCCGCCTCCGCCGCCGCCGCCTCCGCCGCCGCCGGAAGCCAAGGAGTTCGTGGTCTACTTCCCGTTCGATCAGTACATCCTGACGCCGGAAGCCCAGAACGTGGTGTCGGCTGCTGCGGACTACGCCAACTCGGGTCACGCGACCCGCGTGGTGGTGGTCGGTCACACCGATACCTCGGGCTCGGCGGCCTACAACGTCCGCCTGTCCGAACGTCGCGCCAAGGTCGTGGCCGACGCGCTGGTCTCCAAGGGCGTGGCCTCGGGCACGCTGCAGGTCGACTGGAAGGGCGAGACCGATCTTGCGGTCCCGACTCCGGACGGCACCAAGGAGCCGCTCAACCGTCGTACGACGATCGACATCAACTTCTGATCTCGATTGGCGGACTAAAGATTGGGCCCGGTGGAAACACCGGGCCTTTTCTTTTGTGTTTCAGGTGACGGGCGGCACGGGCTAAACCGGGCTTAATCTCAGGAGGTCCCGGCCATGATGACGGCCATCTTCGTGTTCGTGAAATGCGAGCTCGGCAAGGCGAACCAAGTCGCCGCCGACATCGTCGACAATGTCGAGAACGTCTCCGAGGTCTATTCCACCTCGGGCCAGTACGACCTGCTTGCCAAGTTCCACCTGAACAAGGACGAGGACATCGGCACCTTCGTCACCACCAAGGTCCAAACCCGCCCGCACATCCGCGACACCTTCACGGTGATCACGTTCTCTCCCTTCACGCGTTCGGCCTGAGGCGGCGAAGAGAAGAGAGTCCACGGACCCACACGGACCCACACGGAAATAGCGCCGACTTCCCGCGTCGCAGACGCGGCAATCATGCAATGGCGCTTCGCGCCGCAGGATCACGCCGGAAACACGACAGCGTCCGTGTGTTTCCGTGTGGGTCCGTGGTCAATTTTTCCTAGATGTGGATCGCGTGGCCTAACGCGCGCAGGGTGGCTTCGTGGAAGGCTTCGCCCAGGGTGGGGTGGACGTGGATGATGCCGGCGATGTCTTCGAGGACGGCGCCCATTTCCAGAGCGACCGCGAACTCGTTCGACAGTTCCGACACGTGCTGGCCCACAGCCTGGATGCCCAGCAGGCGGTGATCGTCCTTGCGCGCGATGACGCGCACGAAGCCGCCGTCGTCGGCCGCCTCGATGGCCAGGGCGCGGCCGATGGCCGACAGCGGGAAGACCGCGGTGATCACGTCGTTGCGGCCCTCGACCTCGGTCATGCCGACGCCGGCCGAAACCACTTCCGGTTCGGTGAAACAGACCGCGGCGATCGCCACCGGATCGAAGGTCCGCCTGTGACCCGCGATGATTTCAGCGACCACTTCGCCCTGGGCTGAGCCCTTGTGCGCCAGCATCGGCTCGCCGACGAGGTCGCCGATGGCCCAGACATCCTTCATCGAGGTGCGGCATTGGTTGTCGATCTTCACGAACGGCCCGTTCATGTCGACGCCCATGGTTTCGAGGCCCCAACCCTTCGTGCGTGCACGGCGGCCAACGGTGACGAGAATCTTGTCGGCGACGACGGTTTTGGTTTCACCGTCCTTGGTTTCGAATTCCAGCGCGTCGCCCTTCAGGCCCTTGGCCTTGGCGCCGAGGTGCAGCACGACGCCGTGCTTCTCCAGCCACTTCTTCACCGGGTCGGTCAGCGCCTTGTCGTAGAGCGGCAGGATGCGGTCCATCGCTTCGACGACGGTGACCTCGACGCCCATCTTGCGGAAGGCGATGCCGAGTTCGAGGCCAATGTAGCCCGCGCCCACGATGGCCAGCGCCTTGGGCAGCTTGTCGAGCGACAGCGCTTCGGTGGATGAGATGACTTTGCCGCCGAAGGGCAAAAAGGGCAGTTCGACCGGCTCCGAACCGGTGGCGAGGATCACGTGTTCGGCGCTGATGATCTCAACGCCGTCGGCGGTCTTCACCGTGCAGGTCTTGGCGTCGGTAAAGGTCGCCCAGCCGGTGATCACCTTCACCTTGGCGCGTTTGAGCAGGCCCGCGACGCCGGTGTTCAGCTTGGCGACGACGCCGTCCTTCCACTTCACCGTCTCAGCGAGATCAATGGCCGGTTTCGACGCGGTGATGCCGAGCGTGCCCCCGTTGGCGGCCTTGGCCACGGTTTCGAACTTGGTCGCGGCGTGGATGATCGCCTTGGAGGGAATGCAGCCGACGTTGAGGCAGGTGCCGCCGAGCTTGCCGGTCGCGTCCACCAGGGTGGTGTCGAGGCCGAGCTGGCCCGCGCGGATGGCGGCGACATAGCCGCCGGTGCCGGCGCCGATCACCAGCACCTTGGTCTTGATGGTCTCAGCCATTGTTTAATCCAAAGCCGGGGGTCAGTCCACGAACAGGGCGGCGGGATGCTCGAGCAACCCTTTGATCTTCTGGATGAAGCTCGCCGCGTCCCAACCATCGACGATGCGGTGATCGAAGGACGAGGAGATGTTCATCATCTTGCGCACGACCACCTGGCCGTTCTGCACCACGGGGCGTTCGACGATCTTGTTGGGACCGACGATGGCGGTTTCCGGATGGTTGATCACCGGCGTGTGCACCAGGCCGCCGAGCGTGCCCAGGCTGGTCACCGTGATGGTCGAACCGGTGAGCTCGTCCTTGGTGGCCGAACCGTCGCGCGCGGCGCCGGACACGCGCGAAATCTCGTTGGCGCATTGCCACAGGTCCAGCGCTTCGGCGTGACGCACCACCGGCACCAGGAGGCCGTTGGGACCCTGGGTGGCGATGCCGACGTCGACGTTGGCGAACTGATGCAGCACCCCCGCATCGTCGTCGTAGCGCGCGTTGATCTGCGGATGATGCGGAACCGCTTTCACGATCGCGCGGATCAGGAAGGGCAGCAGTGTGAGCTTGGGCTTGCCCTCAGTGCGGGTGGAATTGAGATAGACGCGCAGCGCGTCGAGTTCGGTCGCGTCGACCTCTTCGACATAGGTGATGTGGGGGATGCGGCGCTTGGCCTCCTGCATCTTCTCCGCGATGCGGCGGCGCAGGCCGATGACCTTGATCTCTTCGACGCCGTTGCGTTGCGCATAGCCGCCGCCGGACGAACCGCCGCCGCGCGCCGCCGCGCGACCGCCGGATGCGACATAGGCGTCGAGGTCTTCGTGGCTGATCCGGCCCGCCGGCCCCGTGCCGGCGACGAACTGCAGCTCGATGCCGAGATCGTGGGCGCGGTTGCGCACCGCGGGCGAAGCCAGCGGCTTTTCACCGGCCGTGCGCGTGGCGAAGGCGGGTTGAACCGAGACGTTCGACTTCGCAGCGGAAGATTGGGCGGCCGGCGCCGGCGCCGGTTTCGCGGCGGGCTTGGGCGCTTCCGCGGCCGGGGCTTCGACTTTCTTGGCAGGCTCAGCTTTCGGCGCCGGCTTTGGCGCTTCGGCGGCGGGCGCAGGCGTCGCGCTCGCGTTGCCGGCGCCTTCGACTTCCAGCACCACCAGGGTCGAACCGACGGCGGCCATGGCGCCCGGTTCGCCGTGCACCGAGGAGACCTTGCCGGAAACCGGCGAGGTGATTTCCACCGTCGCCTTGTCGGTCATCACATCGACCAGCGGCTGATCCTCCGCGACCTCATCGCCGGGCTTCACGTGCCAGTTGACGACTTCCGCTTCGGCCGTGCCTTCGCCGACGTCGGGAAGCTTGAAGACATAAAGGCCCATGCTCAGCCCTCCATCGTGCGTTTCAGGGCTTCGCCGACGCGTTTCGGCCCGGGGAAATAGTCCCACTCGAAGGCGTGGGGATAGGGCGTGTCCCAACCGGTTACACGCTCGATCGGCGCCTCGAGATGATAGAAACAAGCCTCTTGCACCAGCGCCGACAGTTCGGCGCCGAAGCCCGAGGTGCGCGGCGCCTCGTGCACGATGACGCAGCGGCCCGTCTTCTTCACCGACTCGACGATGGTGTCGATGTCGAGGGGCACCAGGGTGCGCAGGTCGATCACTTCCGCATCGACGCCGGTGTCTTCCGCCGCGGCGACCGCGACCCAGACCATGGTGCCGTAGGCGAGGATGGTGACGTCGCCGCCTTCACGCACGATGGAGGCCTTGCCCAGCGGCACGGTGTAATAGCCCGCCGGCACGTCGGCCATCGCATGGCCGGTCCAGGGCTTCACCGGACGATCGTACCAGCCGTCGAAGGGGCCGTTGTAGATGCGCTTCGGTTCGAAGAACATCACCGGATCGTCGTCCTCGATGGCGCTGATCAGCAGGCCCTTGGCGTCGTACGGATTGGACGGGATCACCGTCTTCAGACCGGCGATGTGGGTGAACAGGCTTTCCGGCGACTGGCTGTGGGTCTGGCCGCCGAAGATGCCGCCGCCGTAGGGCGAACGCACGGTGATCGGCACGCTGAACTCGCCTCCGGAACGGTAGCGGATCTTCGCCGCTTCCGAGATCAGCTGGTCGTAGGCCGGATAGATGTAGTCGGCGAACTGGATCTCCAGCACCGGACGCACGCCGTAGACGCCCATGCCGATGGCCGCGGCCGCGAGGCCGCCTTCGGCGATCGGCGCGTCGAAGCAACGGGTCAGGCCGTATTTCTTCTGCAGCCCATCAGTGACGCGGAACACGCCGCCGAAATAGCCCACGTCCTCGCCGAAGGTGAGCACGTTCGGGTCCTTGTCCATCATCACGTCCAGCGCCGAGTTCAGCGCCTGGATCATGTTCATGCTTGCATTGGCAGCGGCCATCAGACCCCGACCTCCTGACGCTGGCGGCGGATGCGCCAGTCGGGTTCCTTGAACACGTCGTTGAACATTTCGGCCGTCGACGGCCGCGACTGGCCGAGCGTGCCGATGGCTTCCGACTCTTTCGCCGCGGCGCGGACCTGTTCCTGCGCGTCTTTCTCAGCCGCTTCCTGCTCCTTGTCCGACCAGTGGCCGAGCAGGGTCAGGTGTTGCGCCAGGCGCTTGATCGGATCGCCGAGCGGCCAGTGCTCGTGCTCGTCGCCCGGGCGATAGCGGCTGGGATCGTCGGAGGTGGAGTGCTGGCCGGCGCGATAGGTGAACAGCTCGATCAGCGTCGCGCCGAGGTTGGCGCGCGCCCGATCCGCGGCCCACTGGGTCGCCGCGTTTACCGCCAGGAAGTCGTTGCCGTCGACGCGCAGGGTCGGCAGACCGTAGCCGATGCCCTTCGACGCGAAGGTGGTGAGGTCGCCGCCCGCGATGCCCGCGAAGCTGGAAATAGCCCACTGGTTGTTGACCAGGTTGAGCAGCACCGGCGCGCGATAGACCGCCGCGAAGGTGCAGGCGTTGTGGAAGTCGCCCTCGGCCGTCGCGCCGTCGCCGATCCAGGTCGCTGCGATTCGGTCGTCGCCCTTGTAGGCTGAGGCCATGGCCCAGCCGACCGCTTGCGGCACCTGAGTCGCGAGGTTGCCCGAGATGGTGAAGAAGCCGAACTCCTTCGACGAGTACATGATCGGCAACTGACGGCCTTTGATCGGGTCCGCCGCGTTGGAATAGATCTGGTTCATCATGGTCGCGAGCGGATAGCCGCGACTGATGAGCAGGCCCTGCTGACGATAGCTCGGGAAGCACATGTCCTCCCGGTGCAGCACCAGCGCCTGGGCGGCGGCGATCGCCTCTTCGCCGGCGCAGCGCATGTAGAAGCTGGTCTTGCCCTGGCGCTGGGCCCGGTACATGCGGTCGTCGAAGGTGCGGGTCAGGATCATCGACTTGAGGCCGCGCTTCAGCGTCTCGACGTCCAGCTTCGGATCCCACGGCCCGACGGCTGCGCCCTTGTCGTCGAGCACGCGGATCAGGCTGAAGGCTAAGGGATGGGTCTCCTTCGCCGGCGCGTCGACGGCGGGGCGGAACGCTTCGCCCGCGGCGGCGAGGTCCTGCAGTCTGGCAAAGTCGGTTTTGTCACCCGGGCGGCAAGCCGGCGCCGGCACATGCAGGCTCAGCGGTACAGTATTCTTCATGTCGTGCCTTGCGCGGCGGAATTGCGCGGAAATCGGCGCAGAGGCCGGTCGGAACGAGCCATTAGCGGCTCCCTTCAGGGCGCGCAACGACTGCGCCTGTGCCCACCGGGAATCGCCTTGTGCAAAAGCCGTTGCGGCAACTCATTGAACGGGTTCATTTTCCGGTGTTAGCGGGTTGGTAACCCGGAAAATCCATTCTCCACGCGGTTGAGATTACCCAAATCAGGCCATATGGTATCGCCTGAGGCGGGCGGTTCAGCGGGGCCGTCCAAGGGTCGGCCCGGTTTCCTGGTTGAATGAGGAATAGCATGACGCGTTGGATGCCCGCGGCGGTCGCGGTTGCGACACTTGCCCTGGCGACCTCGGCCCTGCCGACCTCGGCCTTCGCCGGGGATGGCTCGGTGAGCCTGTCTCAAGTCAGTGGCGGCGTGCTGGTGAACCAGGGCCACGGCTTCCGTCCGGCAACGCCGGGCATGACGCTTCACCCCGGCGATCGCGTGCTGGTGACCCTGAACGGCGGCGCGGGCCTGAACTGGTCCGGCGGCTGCGGCGTGGCGCTCGGCGCCGGCTCCATGGCGACCATCTCGAACGCGACGCCCTGCACTTCCGGCGCGCGCACCGCCGGCATCGTCAGC
Source organism: Caulobacteraceae bacterium (assembly GCA_036501825.1). GTDB lineage: Bacteria > Pseudomonadota > Alphaproteobacteria > Caulobacterales > Caulobacteraceae > JAFECT01. Next base: position 65,337 of record DASXZP010000036.1, read on the forward strand.
CCCAATTCGGTGGCCAAGCCCAACCTCGCCCTGCAGCCCCCGATCAGTCCGATCGGCTCCCTGCACGGTCTGGGCGGCGGCGGCCAGTCGCAAAGCCCGTAGGGGCTGCGAGCCAGCCCTCGATGGGGCGAACCTGACGTTGCAGTCGAAGCGCGCTCGCCGCGGGCTTTTGCTTTTTCAGGCTTGGCCATTTCGCGATAGAAATTCTTTCATTTTGCTGGGAACCGCCGCTCAGGCGCGCGGTTGAGGCAGCGACCCCGGAGCGCGAATTCCTCGCGCGGTGGGGGCGCGGTCGTTCACCTCAGGGTTTTGCAAGATGCGTATTCGAGCTTCGGCGGCGGCGGCCGCCTTCGCCGTCCTGGCGGGCTACGGTATTGCCCACGCCGACGGATCCACCCAGGCCAATATCTCCGCCGTCAACGGCACCGTGCTGGTGAACCAGGGCCAGGGCTTCAAGCCGGCGGTCACCGGCCAGGTTCTGCGCACGGGCGACCGGGTGATCGTGACCACCCGCGGCGGGGCCAGGCTGAACTACGCCGGCGGCTGCAGCGTGACGCTGACGCCGGGCTCCATGGCGACCATCGGCACGCTCACGCCCTGCAAGGTGGGCCTGCGCCACGCCGGCGTCGTGTCCGGCCAGCCGGCCGACGGCCCGCCTCCGCGCGATTCCGATTCGCCCACGACCCCCTTCGGCCTGTCGCCGGGAACCCTGGCCCTGCTGACGGTGGGCGTGTTCACCTTGGGCGCCGCGGGTCTGAGCGGCGCGTTCAACAACTCAGAGTCCGGCAGTCCCTGAGCGGCGGCGCCTTTGGGCCAAGTCTCCGTTTGGGCCAAGTCTCGCAGGGCAATGGGCACAGGGTTCATGATCTCGCCGCCGGAGGTTGCTATAATCTCCGGCGGACGGTGTTTCCCCACTCGCGTGCGCAGGCTCCGGTCGCGTATCTAACGAAGGCGGACGAGTCGGTTCACCCGGGCTGCCCGCGGAAAGGCGTGACGGAACGATGGCGCGGTTTCTGGCTCTGATCCTGGCCCTGGCGACGCTGGCGGCGTGGCCCCACGGCGCACGCGCGGATCAGAAGCTTGAGCATTCGCTGCCGCCGCCCGACATGAACGGCATGGCGATGGCGCAGCAGGCCTATCGCATCGGCCCGCTCGACAAATTGGATATCAGTGTTTTCCAAGTTCCCGAACTGACCGGCGCCGTCGAGGTCGACGCCGCGGGTCTGATTTCGCTGCCGCTGATCGGCCAGGTCACCGCCGGCGGCAAGACCACCAACGAGCTGTCGCAGCTCATCGCGCAAAAGCTCTCCGCCAAGTACCTGCAGGACCCGCAGGTCACCGTGGTGGTGAAGGAAGCGCTCAGCCAGAAGATCACCGTCGAAGGCGCGGTGCTGCAGCCCGGCGTCTATCCGATCGAAGGCCGCACGACGCTGATGCAGGCCATCGCCATGGCGCGCGGCGCCGATCCGCAGCGCGCCAACGAGAAGAAGGTCGTGGTGTTCCGCACCGTGAACGGCCAGCGCATGGCGGCGGGCTTCAGTCTGGTGGACATCCGCACCGGCAAGACCGACGACCCGCAGATCTACGGTAACGACATCATCGTGATCGACGCATCCAATGCGCGCGGCTTCTTCCACGACATCATTGCTTCAATGCCGCTGCTCGCCATCTTCAGGCCGTTCTGATGAGGGTCGGGGGCGGGCGCAGAAAACAAGAAAAGTTCGGGCGACCTTAGGTTATGCGCAACGACGACGATCAAGCGACCGACCCGATCCATCTGCCGGCGCCGCGGCGGCCGCTGCAGCTGAACCGCCTGAACGACCGCCAGTTGATGGTCGATCTGCGCGGCGACGAGGCCCAGGGCGAGGGCGGCGGATCCACCTTCCTCGACTACTGGCACATCCTGGTGAAGTGGCGCTGGGTGATCGGCGCCATGGTGGTGGCCGCCGTCGCGCTGTCGGTCGCCATTTCACTGCTTATGACGCCGATCTACCGCGCCACCGGGGTGATCCAGATCGACATGGAGGCGCCCAAGGTCGTCGACGTCGATCCGCAGCGTCAGGAAGCGCGTCAGGAACAGAACGCCGACCAGTTCTACCAGACTCAGTACGGCCTGTTGAAAAGCCGCGCGCTCGCCGAGCGGGTGGTCAACAAGTTGAACCTCGCCTCGAACGCGTCCTACCTCATTTCCGGTTCTCCGGTGCTGGGATTCCTGCACGTGCGGGCGCAGTTCGACAGTCCGCTGAACCAGACCTTCGACTATCGCCACCGCCTCGCGGTGCGAAAGTTCATGGACCACATCAAGGTCACGCCGGTGCGCGGGTCGCGGTTGGTCAAGATCAGCTATGACAGCATCGACCCCAAGCTTGCCGCCCTGATCGTCAATACCACGGCCGATGAGTACATCGCGTCGAGCCTCGATCAACGCTTCCAGGCATCGTCCTATGCGCGCCAGTTCCTTGAAGACCATCTGGCCGATCAGAAGCAGAAGCTCGAAGCGTCCGAGCGTGCGCTGGTCCAGTACGCGACGGCCCAACACATCGTGAACATTGGCGCGCCGTCGGCCGGCGCCGACGGCAAGACTTCGAGCGACGGCCAGTCGCTGGACGCGGCAAGCCTTTCGGCGTTGAACGAATCCCTCGCCCAGGCCAAGGGCGCACGCATCCTGGCGGAACAACGCTGGAAGTCGGCGAATTCGACCCAGGTCATGGCCCTGCCCGACGTGCTCGGCAATCCGGCGGTGCAGGCGCTGCAGGCGCGCAAGGCCCAGCTCGAAAGCGACTACCAGGACAAGCTGAAAATCTACAAGCCGGACTTCCCGGCGATGACCCAGATTCGTGCGCAGATCGATGAGACCGACAAGCAGATCGCGGCGCAGGTCGCCAATATCAAGGAGTCGCTGCACGAACAGTACGAGGTCGCCCAGCATCAGGAAGCTTCGCTCGGTGGACAGGTGTCGGGCCTTACTTCGTCGGTGCTCAATCTGAAGAACCGCTCGATCGAGTACGACACCCTGCAACGCGAAGTGGACACCAACCAACAACTCTATGACGGGCTGTTGCAGCAGTTCAAGGCGATCAGTGTCGCCGGCAACGTCGTGGCCAACAACATCTTCAAGATCGATACCGCGATCGTTCCCAGTCACCCGTCCCAACCTCGGCCGCTGTTGAACGTGTTGGCCGCGCTCGGCGCGGGTCTGGTGCTCGGCGTGCTGCTGGCGTTCGGGCTCGAATATCTCGACGACTCGATCAAGGTGCCCGAGGATGTGGAATCGAAACTCGGCATCCCGCTGCTCGGCTCGATCCCGGTGCTCGAAAAGGGCGTCGGAGCCAAGGAAGCCCTGGCCGACGGCCGCTCGGCGTTGTCGGAGGCCTACTACTCCGTCCGCACCGCCCTTCAGTTCTCCACGGATACGGGCGTGCCGAAGAGTTTCCTGGTCACCAGCGCCAGGCCTTCGGAAGGTAAGTCGACCACGGCGCTCGCGCTGGCGCAGAACTTTGCGCGGCTGGGCATGCGCGTGCTGCTGATCGACGGCGACCTGCGCAACCCGTCGCTGCACCACTACGTGAGCTGCGATAACACCGCGGGCCTATCCAACTATCTGATCGGCGCCTCCAGCCTGTTCGATGTGGTGCAGGCGACCGACCGGCAGAACCTGTTCCTGATGCCCTGCGGTCCGTTGCCGCCGAACCCGGCTGAGCTTTTGGCCAGCGGCAAGGTGCGGGGTCTGCTGGCCAAGGCGGACGAACAGTTCGACCTGGTGGTCATCGACGGGCCGCCGATCATGGGCCTTGCCGACGCGCCGCTCTTGGCCAGCGTCACCGCCGGCACGGTGATGGTGATCGAGGCGGGCACCACGCGGCGCGGCCTTGCGCGCGCGGCGGTGCGGCGTCTGCTGACCGGCCAGGCGCATCTGCTGGGCGCGGTGCTCAACAAGTTCAGCTTGCGCAAGGCGGGGTACGGCTACGCCTACGGCTACGGCTATTCCTACGCCTACAGCTACGGTTACGGCGCGAACGAGCCGCGCATCGAGTCGAAGCGCAAATGATCACGACGCCGGTGGGCGTCGGTGCGACGCCGTCGCAAATCGGAAGCGGCGCGTCGCGCGGCCGGGCGCAGCCGCCGCGGTGGATAAAGTTCGCCGCGCTCGCTCTCGCGCTTGTCGTCGCGGGCTATCTCGCGCGGCAGGTGGTTTCGATCGCCGTCGCCAAGGATCGGGCCGCCACCGACCCCTACGCGGCGCTGGACTGGCGCCCGCACGACAGCACAGCGCTCGAAGGCGCCGGCGAGCGGCTGTTGTCGAGCGCCAAGACGCCGGCTGATGTTGTGACCGTGCACGACCTGGCGCGCCGCGCGCTCGACCGTTCGCCGCTCGAGGTCGGCGCCGTGCGGCTGCTGGCGCTGACGGCGGAGCGGCAGGGCGATGAGAACCGCGCCGCTCGACTGATGTCCATCGCGGGCCAGCGCTCCGCGCGCGACGGCCCGGCGCAGGCGTGGCTGTTCGACTACTGGTTCAAGCGCCGTGACTGGCCGCGCGCCTTCGCCCATGTCGATCTGCTGCTGCGCACCCATCCGCAGGTGACCAAACAACTCGCGCCTGTGCTGATGGACGCGGTGGTCAACGACCCGGCGGCGCGCAAGGCGTTGACCGTCCGGCTCGAGGGCGCGCCGTTCTGGCGGGTCGAGTTTCTCTCCAGTCTTGCCCAGTCGGGCGCCGATCCGTCGCCGCTGCTCGCCATCCTCACCGACCTGAACCGCGCCAATGCGAAACTGTCGGACACCGAGCTCGAAGAGGTACTGGTCCCTCTGGTCAACCGTCATCTCTACGACGAGGCCTATCTGACCTGGACCCAGTCGCTGCCGCCGAAGGCGCTGAGCGCGCTCGGCAACATCTATGACGCGGACTTCGACGGCCTGCCGGGCGCCGCGCCCTTCAACTGGGTGCTGCATCAGCCGAACGGCGGCGCGGTCGAGATCACGGCGGCGCCGTCCGGGGCGCGCGGACGCGCGCTCGCGGTGCATCTCTACGATCCGCCGACCCAGCCGCTGGCGGTGCAGCTGATCAACCTGCCGCCCGGGCGCTACGTGCTTTCCGCACGCAGCCTCAGCGATAGCGGCGGCGCCACAGGCCTCTCCTGGACCGTGCGTTGCGACGGGGGTGCGGTGATCGCGCGTCTTTCTCCGGCCGGCGGCGCGGGGACCTGGTCGGCGGGTTCGGCGTCGTTCGAAACGCCGCAGAGCGGCTGTGCAGCGCAGTGGTTGGAGCTGATCGCCGAGCCGGGCGCGACCTTCCAGGGCTCCGGCGTCTGGTGGGACAAGCTCGCCATCGACCGCGAGGCGTCGTGAGCGCGCGTCTGTACGGCGGCGGCGCATGCTGAGCTACTGGCTTCTGCTCGCCGCGCCGGTGGTTTCGGGCATGGCGCCCTACCGCCTGCACGGCGGCGCGCGCCGGGTCGCGGTGTTGATCGGCGCCGTCTTGATGACCCTGGCGATCGGCCTGCGCTACCGGGTGGGCTGCGACTGGTTCAACTACATCGGCAACATGGACCAGCTGAACTTCACCGGCCCCGGTGAGGCGATGGTGATCGCGACCGACCCCGGTTACGGCCTGTTGAGCTGGGTGTGCCTGAAACTGCACCTCGACATCTACGGCATCAATTTCTTCTGCGCGACGATCTTCAGCTGGGGCCTGTTCACCTTCGCCAGCAAACAGCCGCTGCGCTGGCTGACCATTGTGATCGCGATCCCGATGCTGGTGATCGTGGTGGCCATGGGCTTCACGCGGCAGGCGGCGGCGATCGGGTTTCTGATGCTGGCCTTCGCCGCCTTCAGCGAGAAGAGCCTGGTCCGGTTCCTGATCTTCGTGGCCCTGGCCACCACCTTCCACAAGACCGCGGTGATCATGGCGCCCATGGCGATCCTGATCGATCCGAGCCGCAAGCTCGGCCCCCTGGTCATCGGCGCGCTCGCGACCGCGGCCCTGGCGGCGGCGTTCCTGACCTCCAAGCTCGATCAGCTGTCGCACAACTACATCGGCAACGCCGAGTGGGAGGGCGAGGGCGCGGCGGCGATCTACCGGCTCGGCCTCAACCTGCTTGCCGCCGTCGCCTTCTTCTTCTGCCGCAAGCGCTGGCGCGCCAAGTACGACGACACGCGGTTCTATTTCGCCTTGTCGGCCGCGGCGGTCGCGGCCTTTCCGTTCGCCTTCATCGAGCCGGTCGCCGCGGACCGGATGAGCCTGTACCTGCTGCCCTATCAATGCGCCGTGTTCGCCCGTCTGCCCGACATCTACAGTCGGCGCCTGGGCTCCTGGATCGCGATCGCCGCCGTGCTGGCGACGGCGATGCTGATGCACATCTGGTTCACCTTCGCCAACAACGCCTGGTGCTGGATTCCCTATCAAAACCTGCTTCTGCCCGGCTGAGGGCCGCTTCCTTGCGCGGGCCTTTCGGCGCCGCCGCAGGGCGACCCTGGTTCGCTGAGCGGCCTCAACCACTTGGCCGGGTTCATGTTTCCGACCTGACGATCAGGGCTTGGCGCAACCCGCGTCCTGGTCTACTCACCCGACGCTTGGGTACAGGGTTGCAGGGCCGGACAGCACAATGATCGACGTCAAGGACGCCCGGATCGGGGTGATCGGCCTCGGTTACGTGGGCCTGCCGCTGGCGGTCGAGTTCGGTCGCCTCTACGACACGGTCGGCTACGACTACAATCCCGCGCGGGTGAGTGAGCTGCGCGACGCCAATGACCGGACCCGCGAAACCGACGGCGAGACGATCCGCCGCGCGACCCGGCTCAGCTTCAGCGACTCGCCGCAAGCCCTGGCGGACTGCACCGTCTTCATCGTCACCGTGCCGACGCCGGTGGACGCGGCCAAGACGCCCGATCTCACCCCCCTGCTCGACGCGAGCCGCACGGTGGGACGTCTGTTGAAGCGCGGCGACGTGGTGATCTACGAATCCACCGTCTACCCGGGCGCCACCGAAGAGGTGTGCGTGCCGGTGCTCGAACAGGAGTCCGGGCTGGCGTTCAACGTCGACTTCTTCTGCGGCTACAGCCCAGAGCGGATCAATCCCGGCGACCGCAAGCACCAGCTCACCACCATCACCAAGGTCACCTCCGGCTCGACACCGCAGATCGCGGATTTCGTCGATGCGCTCTACGCTTCGATCGTGACCGCGGGCACCCACAAGACCAGCTCGATCCGCGTCGCCGAAGCGGCCAAGGTGATCGAGAACACTCAGCGCGACGTGAACATCGCCCTGATCAACGAACTGGCGATGATCTTCAACCGGCTCGGCATCGACAGCCTCGAGGTGCTGGAGGCGGCGGGTTCGAAGTGGAACTTCCTGCCGTTCCGCCCGGGCCTGGTCGGCGGTCACTGCATCGGCGTCGACCCCTACTATCTGACCTACAAGGCGCAGGAGATCGGCTACCACGCGCAGATGATCCTGGCCGGGCGGCGCATCAACGACGCCATGGGCGGCTATGTGGCCGACCAGGTGCTGCGCCTGATGACGCGACGGTCGCTCAATCCGGTGGGCGCCAAGGTCCTGGTGCTCGGCTTTGCCTTCAAGGAAGACTGCGCGGATCTGCGCAACACCCGCGTCGTCGACATCGTGCATGCCTTTCGTGAGTACGGCATGAGCGTGGACATCCACGATCCCTGGGCCGACCCCGCCGACGCGCGTCACGAGTACGGCCTCGATCTCATCGCCGAGCCGGCCAAGGGCGCCTACGACGCGATCGTGATGGCCGTCGCGCACCGCCGGTTCGTCGAACAGGGCGCCAAGGCGATCCGCGGCTACGGCCGCAACGGCGCGGTGCTCTACGACGTGAAGTCCGCGTTCGGGAAAGACGACGTCGACGGACGGCTCTGAGCCCCGTCATGCGCATCCTGTTCGTCGCCATGCACCGCCCGCGCCGCTCGCCGGGGCAACGCTTTCGGTTCGAACAGTATCTCAACTATCTGCGCGAGCACGGCGTCGAGTGCGACCTGTCCTACCTGATCTCCGAGAGCGACGACCGCGTGCTCTATGCGCCGGGCGGCTACGGCAAAAAGCTCGGCATTTTTCTGAAGAGCATCGCCATCCGCCTGCGCGACGTGGTCGCCGCGCGCCGCTACGACGTTGTGTTCATCTATCGCGAAGCCCTGATGGTGAACGCCGGCGTGATCGAATGGCTGCTGGCCCAGACGCGGGCGCGGCTGGTGTTCGACTTCGACGATTCGGTCTGGCTGCAGCCGGTCTCCGACGCCAACGCCAAACTCGGCTTCCTGCGCGCGGGCCCATCGAAGATTCCCGCCGTCCTGCGCCGCATGGACCTGATCTTCGCCGGCAACGCCTACCTCGCCGACTACGCGCGCCAGTTCAACGACCGGGTCGAGATCATCCCGACCACGCTGGACACCCGCACCCACGCGCCGCAGCCGAAGCCGCCCAACGCACGCGTCTGTATCGGCTGGAGCGGCAGTCCCTCGACCGTGCCCTATTTCGACGGCCTGACGCCGGCGCTGGCGCGGGTGAAACAACGCTTCGGCGACAAGGTCTATTTCAAACTGGTGGGCGACGCGCGCTACGCCAATCCGGCGCTCGCCCTGCAGGGCCAGGCCTGGCGCGAAGAAACCGAGGTGGCCGATACGGTCGAGTTCGATCTCGGCCTCATGCCGCTGCCGGACGATCCCTGGACGCGCGGCAAATGCGGGTTCAAGGCGTTGCTGTATATGTCGCTGGCCATCCCGCCGGTGATCTCGCCGGTGGGGGTGAACCGCGAGATCGTAACCGAGGGTGAGAACGGCTTCCTGGCGGCGGACGACGATCAGTGGGTCGCGGCGATCGGAAAACTGGTGGAGGATCCGGCGCTCCGCGCTAGGCTCGGCCAACGCGGCCGCGAGACGGTGGTCGAGCGCTATTCCTTCGATTCCCAGAAGGACCGCTATCTCGCGTTGCTGAAGTCGCTGGCCTAAGGCGCGGGTATGAGGAGAGACGAGCCTTGCATCTGAGACTGCTCGACGTTCTGGCCTGCCCGCAATGCGCGGGCGTCTTGCGTTGCGAGGCGACGACCAGCGCCGACGACGGCGAGGTGATCGAGGGTAAACTCGTCTGTGCCGCCTGCGCCGTGGACTACCCGATCGTGCAGACGATCCCGCGCTTCGTGCCGCACGACAACTATGCCGCCTCGTTCGGCTATCAGTGGAACCTGTTCCGCCGCGAGCAGATGGACACCGACAACGGCGCCGAACTGTCGGCGCAACGCTTCTTCAGTGAGACCGGCTGGACGGCGGAGCAGATCAGGGGCCGCTGGGTGCTCGACATGGGCTGCGGCGCGGGCCGCTTCCTCGAGGTGGTGACCGCGACGGGCGCCGAAGCCATCGGCCTCGACATCTCCAGCGCCATCGACGCGACGCGTGAGAACCTCACCGGCGCCAAGAACGTGCACCTGGTGCAGGCGAGCGCCTTGGCGCCGCCGTTCCGCAAGGACGCCATCGACTTCGTCTATTGCATCGGGGTGATCCAGCACACGCCCGATCCCGCCGGCGTCATGCGTCTGTTGCCCAGGCTCGCGCGCGGCGGCGGCGAGGTTGCGGTGACGGTCTATGAGCGCAAGCCGTGGACCTGGCTCAACGCCAAATATCTGGTGCGTCCGTTCACTCGAAAGATGCCCAAGGAACGGCTGTTGCAGAAGATCCGCAAGGCCATGCCGGTCCTGTTCCCGCTGACCAACGTGCTGTTCCGCCTGCCGCTGATCGGGCGGCTGTTCGAATTCACCATCCCGGTCGCCAACTATGTGCGCGAGACCGCGCTCAGCCGCGGCCAACGCTACGACTGGGCGGTGCTCGACACCTTCGACATGCTGTCGCCGGCCTTCGATCAGCCGCAGACGATCGGTGAGATCGAACGCGCGCTCGGCGAAGGCGGTCTCGAGGACATGCGGCGGCTGCCCAATCCCGGCGCCAATGTCGTCGGGCGCAAACCTTAGGCCTTCGGGGCAAGCTCGCGGTAGAGCCGGTCGTAGGCCTTGGCGCCGCTGGCCAACGAGAACACCTCCTCGGCGACGCTTCGGCAACGGGCGGACAGGCCGGGGTCTTCGCGCAGTTTGAACAAGGCCTCGACCGCGCGGTCCATGGCCTCGTCGCTTGCATCCTCCACCAGAACGCCGACCTGATGCGTGCACACGATATCGCCCACGTCGCCAACGCCTGGATTGACGATGACCGGCAGGCCCGAACCCAGGGCCTCGCCCATGCGCGTGGGACAACTGCCGAGCTTGGCCAGCCCCGTCTCCAGAAAGATCGCCACGGCCTCGAGGCCGCGCATGGCTTGCGGAGCATCGGCGAAGTCGACGCCGTAGATGCGCAGCCGGTCCCGCGGCACCCCGTCCGCCTCCGCCGCGCGTGCGATGGCTTCAGCATCTTCACGGGTGATAAGCGTTAAGGCCTGGCCGGGCAGGCGGCGATCGACGGCGCGGAAGAAGGCCGTCAGCCAGGGGAAACGGTACCAGCCGCTCATCACCGTACCGATCGAGCCGATGGCGCGCGGCGCAGCGGCGTTGTGCGCCGGGGTGAAGCGGTCGAGGTCGGTGCAGGTCGGGATGACCGCAAAGCGGATGCGCGCGCCTTCGGCGCCGGCGCGTTCACGCAGATAGGGCAGAGCGGCGCTGGTGAGCGAGACGACCGCGCCCGCCTTCACCAGGCACTGGCGCTCGCCCCACTTCAACAGACGGTACATGGGCGCACCGGGCTTGAGCCGGCCGGCGACCACCATCTCCTCGGGCCAGATCGCGCGCATGTCGAAGATGAAGGGCTTGCCGGTCAGGGTTCGCACCATCAGCGCCACGAACGACGCGATGTAGGCGCGCGCATGGATCACGTCGGCGCGCCGGGCGTAAGCGAGTGCGGTGAAGAAAAAGACCGTCATGTCCCAGGCGGTCGCCAATAGCCGCGGCCGCTGGTGGTACCGGCGCGGAATCCAGGCGATGCCGTGGGCCTCGCAGACCTCGCGTTGGGTGCGCATCGCCGGCGCGTCGGCGAGATCGGCGCCCTTTTCATAGGTCACAAGGGTTATGCGATGCTCGCGCGAAAGCACCTTCAGATAGGCCAGCACCTGCGACTGGCCGAGGGGTTCGAGCAGGCCCGTATAGGAAAGATAGAGAACGTTCACGCCGCCGCCGTCGCCGCAGGGTTGGCGCGCCCGCGGCGCATGCGAAGCCGCCACAGGCCTTCCTTCAGGCGCAGCAGAGACGCGGTGAGCCGCGGCGTTCCGCGCAGGCGGTAGAGCACGTCGCGCCACAGCACGTCCTTGCGCCGGCGCAGCGGCGCATAGCAGCGGCTGAGTTCGATGCGGCGGCGGAACAGGGTGTGGTCGCCCGCGCGCAGCGAGAACTGGGCGCCCTCAAAACAGGCGCGCGCGTAGGCGTAGGCCACGGCGTCCGGTCCCGCGCCCAGGCGCTCGGCCAGCTCGATGGCGGTCAGATGGTCGGCCAGGGGATCGCGTCCGGTGTTGATGCCCACGTTGATCCGATACTTCAGGAGCGGCGCGTGGATATAGCCCACGTCGCCGTTGGCGGCCTGCAGGATGTGCATGTGCACGTCGAACAGGGTCTGGTAGCCGCTCATGTCCGGCGAGGCTGAGCGGCGGTACATCTTGCTCGAATGGTTGAACATGAAACCGTTCATGCCGACGAAGGCGTCGAAGTTGCTGACCTCGGGATAGGCCTCGGCGCTGGTGCGGCCTTCGAACCGGTGGCCGCCGTCGGCCTCGGTGCTGAAGGCGATCGAGTCGGTGCCGACCAGGGCGCAGGTGGGGTGGTGGTCGAGGAAATCGGCCTGGGCCTGCAGCTTGCCCGGCAGCATGATGTCGTCGCCGTCCATGTGCGCCACGTACTCGCCGCGCGCGCCCTGGTGGGCGGACAGATAGTTGGCGGTGACGCCGACGTTGCGCGAATGCAGCACGGCGCGCACGCGGTCGGGATGCTCGCGCGCATAGCGGTCCACGATCTCGCTGGTCCCGTCGCTGGAGGCGTCGTCGGCCACGATGACCTCGAACGGAAAGTCGGTCTCCTGTGCAAGAATGCTGTCGAGGCACTCGCCGATGAAGCGGTGCTGATTATAGGTCATCACACAGACGGAAACCTTAGGCGCGCTCACAGAGCAGTCCTACGCAGGCGGCGCGCCAGGGCAAGGGCGTTGGCCGGAACCCCCGGGACCAGGGCGGCGGAAGCGGCAAGCGCCAACCCCCCGGCCAGCATCAAGACAATCAGATTCATCACTCGGTTCTCGTACCAGGGAAGCGCGCCCAGGCGGACCGCGGTCAGGATGGCGGCTGCGGGCAGCGCCACCAATGCGATATCCCGTCCCAGCCAGCGCCAATGCAACCCTGGCGCAAACCGTCCATGGACGAAAAAGGTCCATCCGAACAGATAGGCGAGGTTGGCGGCGAACCAGACGATCCCGGTTCCCACCCCGCCATAGCGCAGCGCCGCGAAGACCACGGCCGGGGTCAGCACCAGGGCGAACACCGCGTTGCCGCGCACGTGCAGGCGCAGATCCCCGTGGGCGTACTGCAGATAGTAGGAGAAGGCGGTCAGGGCCAGCAGGCCGTTGCCCAGCGCGTACCAGCGCAGGATCGGCGCGGCCTGGGCGGCCAAGGTTCGGTCGCCGGTCCAGACCCAGAGAATCTCGCCGCCGAACAGGGCCAGGATCAGGCTGGCCGGCGCCACGAGGGCGGTGATGAAGGCGGTCGCCTGGCGATAGATGCGCCGCAGCGCTTCGTCCTCCGCCTTGGCGTTCAGCGCGGTCAGGCGCGGCAGCACCACCTGGCTCACCGGACCGCTCAACAGGCTCACGCCGCCGGCGGCCAACGTCGCCAGCGCAAACACGCCATAGGTCTTCAGCGGCAACAGGGTCGACAGCAGCACCTTGTCGAACTGCGAAATGAACAACCAGATCGCTGAGGAGAAGGCGACGCCGAGCGAGAACCGGAACAGCGGCCGCAGCGTCGGCCACATGCGCTTGCGTTCAGCTTCCGGCAGCTTGTCGCCGGGCATGATGCGCTGCGCCTCGAACACGATCACCGCCCACTCGATCACCGCGATAAGCAGTTGATAGATGAAGAACGCCGCGATCGAGCGTTGCACGAAAATCAACACAGCGACGGCGCCGACGAAGCGGAAGGTTGCGACGATGCTGTTGAAGGCGTTGAGCCAGACCAGCCGCTCGAGGCCGACGAGGATGCTGCGGAACGGTTCGGTGCGCCAGCGGATCGCGACGGTCACCGCCATCACCGCGAGCGCCAGGGTCACTTCGCGCAGATCGAGACCGCCGGTCTTCAGCCAGTGGCGGCTGAGCCAGGGCGCCGCCACGACGCCGAGCGCGGCGAAGGCCAGCCCCGACGCCAGAAACACGCGGCCCAGCACATTGACCAGGTGACGAAACTCCGCCGGCGCCACCGAGCCGGCGCCATAGCGGGCGGTCTCGCGCGCCAAGGTCGCTGAAAAGCCCAGATCGAGCAGGGCCATCCACGACTGCAACAGGGTGAACACGCCGATCAGGCCGTAGCCGTCCGTGCCCAGATAGCGGACATAGAGCGGCGCGATGATCACGCCGACCAGCGCGACATAGGTCTGGCCGAAGTAACTCGCGAGCAGTTTCAGCTTGAGGTTCGAGCGCCAGGTCACGTCGCGCGCTTCACCGTGACTCACCCAGGCGCGCTTCGTGGTCGAGCATCCCGCGCGCGCGATCCTTCAGCCGCCGCGCCGGCACGCCTGCGTAGACGCCGAACGGTTGGGTCGACGCATTGACGAGACTGAGTGCGCCGATCGCGCAGCCCTCGGCGATATGCACGCCGGGCAGGATGACAGAGCCCGAACCCACCACCACATGCCGCGCAACCGTGACCGGCGCGCTCTGCACGTTGGTGAACGCATCCGGCACTGTCGGGTTGGTCATGAAGACGCCGGAGAAATCGTCGGAGCTGGAATAGAGGCTGATGCGCGACGACAGGTTGGCGTAATCCTCGAGCGTCACGTCGGCGCGGCCGATCAGGCTGGTGTAACAAGCCACGTGCACGTGCGCGCCGATGCGGAACACCGCGCCTTCGCCGGCGGACAGGATGCAGAAGTCGTCGATGCGGCTGTGGTCGCCGAGCTCGATCCGCTCGGCGCCATAGATCGAGGCCTTGCGCGACAGCTTCACCTCGCGGCCCACGCGCCGCAGGCCGAGCGTTTTCAGTTCATCGGCCTCGTAGAAGGACATTTGCCCCCGGTCCCAACCCCTCAGACCCGGCCGGGCGCGGCGTTCTCGCCGGCGACCCGACGCACGGTCTCGCAGATGGCCAGGATATCGGCGTCCTGCAGTTCATGGAACACCGGAAGACAGAGGACCCGGCGCGAAGCGCTGTCGGCGATCGGGGTCTCGGCCCCATGGTCGTAGAGCGGGACCCGGGCCAGGGGCGGGTGGAAATAGCGCCGGGGCTCGACGCCCTCGGATTCCAGCTGGGCCTTGAGGCGCAGGCACTGGGGCTCGTCCTTCATGAGGATCGGGACATAGGCGCCGTTGCGCGTGGCTGCCGCGGGCCAGGCCTGGGTCTCGACCGCCCCGTCGAGGCTGCGGGCGTAGAGGTCGGCGATGGCGCGGCGGCGCTCAAGGATCTGGTCGAGGTCGTCGAGCATGGCCAGGCCCATGGCGGCGTGCAGCTCGCTGAGCTTGGCGTTGATACCCGGGTCGACGATGGAACCGTCGCTGACGTCGATGCCGAAGTTGATCATCCGCCCGGCGCGCTCGAACGCGTCGCGGTCCTTGAACACGATGGCGCCGCCCTCGCCGGTGTGGAACAGCTTGGTGGCATGCAGGCTCAGGGTCGCCGCGTCGCCCCAACGCAACACGCTCGACCCGCCATAGTCGACGGCGAAGGCGTGGGCCGCGTCGTAGATCACTTTAAGCGAATGGCGACGCGCGACCGCGTCGATGGCCTCGACCTCGCATGGGGCGCCGTAAACGTGCACCGGCACGATGGCGCTGACCTCCGGCGTGATCGCTCGTTCGGCCGCGGCGGGATCGAGATCCAGGGTTGCGCGATCGACGTCCGCGAAGCGCGGCGTGATGCCTTCCCAATGCAGCGCACTGGCGGTCGCGACGAAAGTGAACGGCGAGGTGACCGCCGCTCGCTTCACGTCGAGCGCGCGAAACGCGATCTGCAGCGCGAGCGTGCCGTTGGCGACCAGCAACAGGTTGCTCACACCCAACCGCTCTTCCAGCCGCCGCGTCAGCGCCTGCACCAGGGGGCCATTGTTGGTCAGCCAGCAACGCTCGTAGGCGCCCTCGAGGTATTTCCGGTAGCGCTCAAAGGACGGAAGGTAAGGCCGCGTGACCGGTATCCGCGCACGGCCGGCGCTCATGCGGCCTCGTCCTCTGGGACGAGCAACTCCAGGTACTGATGCACCGACGCCTCCAGGGTGTACGCGCGAGACCGCGCAATAAGCGCCTCCCGGTTGTGCGCCGTCAACAGAGCGGATTTGATCGCCCCCGCCAAGGCTTCGGGGTCGCCGACCCGACAAAGGGTTCCATAGCGTCCACCGTCGAGGATTTCGGCCGGTCCGGTCGGACAGTCGGTACTGACGACCGGTACGCCCTGCGACAGCGCCTCGACCAGCACGTTGCCGAAGCCTTCCGACTTCGACGACAGCACGAACAGGTCGGTCTGCTGCAGCCAGCGGACCGGATAGGGATCGAACCCCGGCATGGTCACCGCCTCGGCGAGGCCGAGGTCACGGGTCAGGGCCAGAAGTTCGTCGCGCAAGGGTCCGGTCCCCAGAATCGCCAGGCGCGCCGGCATGGTCCGGCGCACGATCGCAAGCGCACGCAGCAGGGTCGCGTGATCCTTTTCCCGCGCCAGCCGCCCCATGGTCAGAAGCCTGGGCCCGTCGCCGTCGGGCCAGCGGATCGAAAACGCTTCCTCGCCGACGTCGAGCGACAGGGTGGGAGGATTGGAGATGCGGTGCACGCGCGACAGCGGGACGCCCGATATGCGCGACACGCTGTGGGCGACGCCGTCGGAAATGGCCACCAGGCTGTCGGCGAATGGATAGGTCAGCCCCGTCGACAAGCGCACCCAAAGACCGCGCAGACCTTCGGAGGTCTCGCGGATATGGCTCCAGTCGGAATGGTCGCTCAGCACCAGGCGCGTGCGCGTGCCCGCGAGCAGGCGCGCCACCACCGCCATCGAGGTCAGCGGCCACAATCCGGCGAGCAAGGCGCGCGGCTGCCGCTCGCGCAGATAAACCGCGACCTGTTGCACGCTGTCGCGCAGGCGTCGCACCGGCAAAGTCTTGATCGTGACGTTGTCGGGCACGTGATCGGCCAGATCGCCGGTCGCATCGAGTACCGCCAGCTCGACCCGATAGCCGCGGCGCGCGAACTCGGCGGCCAGCAGCAGGCGCACGCGTTCCATGCCGCCGCCGGTGAGACTGGGGAGCAGGATCGCGATATCGACGCCGTCGGCGTCTGCGCTGCTGCGCGCCGGATGCGGAAAGTCCAGCACCGTGGTGCCGACGCCGAGCTGCGTGCGCGCGGCGCGCCACAGGATCACGTTCCAGATCAGAAACGACAGGGCGAGCGACAGGGCCGCGCCCGTCGATCCGAGGGCGGGAATCAGGAACGGCGACGCGAGCACCTGAACCGTCACCGACACGAACAGAGCCAGGGTGACCATGCGCTCGCGGCCGCACATAACCAGGACCGTGCCGTTGATGCCGAAGAAGGCGTTGAGCATCTGCGCGGCGGTACAGATCAAGAGCGGGACGTAGGCGCGCTCGAACCCGGCGCCGAACACCCAGCGCAAGAGCCGCTGGTCGGCGATGGCATAGCCCACGAACACCGACGCGGCGACGGCGAACGCGAAGATAGCCGCGCGGTGCAGCACGCGTTGCAAGCGCGCGTGCTCTCCCGTCGCGTTCAGGCGCGCGATCTCGGGTCCGGCGGTGAAGCCCACGCTGGTCAGGCCGAAACCACCGATATCCCCGCCGCGCTGCGCCACGCGAAAAGCGCCCACCTGGGCGGCGGAGGAAAACGCGCCGAGGAACAATAGCGCCGCGCTGGCCTGAGCGATCTGCAGGCCGACGGTGATCGACATGGGCAGCGCCGCTCTTAACCAACGCCCGGCGGCGAACACCGGCCGCGCATCCCGCACTCGCTTGGGAAGGGCGCGACCCACCAGCACCCACGCGATCAGGGCCGAAGCGGCGGAAGCGACGGTCTGTAGCATGAAGGCGCGCGACGGCGTCAACCAGTGCGGCGCACCGAGGAGGACGCTCAGCAGCAAGAGGACGAACAGGCCGGGCCGCACGATCAGGTCGAAGCACTGACCCGCGACGAAGCGGCGAAGCCCCGCCAGAGTCGAACTCGCCAGGCTCGACAGCGCGAACGCCGGCAACAGGCCCAACGCCCAAAGGAGCGCCGCTGAGTCGCGCGGGAAAAACGTCACCAGCACGGTCGACGACAGGGCGGCCAGGATCGCGGCGCTCGCCATTGTGCAGCCGAGTGCGAACAGGATCATGCCCTTCACGCGCCCGGGATCGTCCTGCGCGGTGGCGATCGATACTTCGCGCGCGGTGAGCATCGGCAGGCCCGCGTGGACGAACCCGACCAGCATCACGACCGCCATGCCGAGCGCATAGACGCCGAGGCCGCCCGGCCCCAGCGATCGCGCCAACAGCGTGAGCGACGCGAGCCCCAACAGCACCTCGAGCATGCGCATGGCCGCGCCGGACAGGCTTCCGCGCACCAGACCGCCGGGGTCGCCGATGAGGCGCAGCAATAGGGCGCTCAGGCCGCGCGCCCGTGTCGTCTTGTCGGCAGGGTTGATTGAGGTCGCCATCAGTTGGACGACGACGCGCCGGCCGGCGTTCGCCGCGGCGCGCGCTTCGCCTCGCTTTGCAGCGCGGAGCCGGCGTGCGGTCCCTCTTCTGCGTCACGCCATGCCTGGAACATCAGCACCGCCCACAGTCGCGCCGACCAGTCGCGGCGTCCGCTCTGGTGTTCGGCCCAGACGCGGCGCACCGCCTCGACGTCGAACAGGCCGCCGTCCGACAGGCGCTCGCGGCTGACCAGGCTCTCGCCCCAGTCTTTCAGGTCGCTGCGCAGCCAGGTTCCGACCGGCACGGCGAAGCCCGCCTTCGGCCGCTCGAACAGGCGGCGCGGCACATAGCGTTCGAGCACGCGCTTCAGCACGCGCTTGCCGCTCTTGCCCTTCAGCTTCATCTCCATCGGCAACGACCAGGCAAAGCGCAACAGGCCGCTGTCGAGGAACGGCGCGCGCGCCTCCAGGCTGACCGCCATGCTGGCGCGATCGACCTTCACCAGGATGTCGTCGGGCAGGTAGTTGGTGGTATCCAGCGCCATGGCGCGTTCGGCGAATCCGCCGAGCGGCAACGCCGGCAGGCGCTCCGCCGGAATGTCGAGCCCGTGCGCGCCGCCCGACAGAATGTCTTGCGGCGTCTCCCAGGCGGAGAGCAAGAGTTTCAGGAACGACGCTTCCGATCGCGCGGTCAGTTTGTGGGCGAATTTGTGCAGCTTGTCGCCGGCGCGGCCGTGGCGAAGGGCGCCCGGCGCCAGCGGTCCGGCGGCTTTGAACAGCGCGCTCCAGGCGGCGGGCGGGGCGGCGTGCACCACGCCGGCGGCAAAGCGGCGCGCGCCGAGCGGCGTACGCGACAGCCGGTTCCAGGCGGGGCCGTAGATGTAGCGATTGTAGCCGCCGAACAGCTCGTCGCCGCCGTCGCCGGACAGGGCCACGGTCACGTGCCGCCGCGCCAGCGCCGACACCAGGTGGGTCGGGATCTGTGAGGAATCGGCGAAGGGCTCGTCGTACATTTCCGCCAGCCGCGGCACGACGCCCAGCGCCTCATCGCCGCCGACGTAGAGCTCGGTGTGTTCGGTCCCCAGCACGCGGGCGACTTCGCGGGCGTGTTCCGCCTCGTTCAGCGCCTTGTCCCAACTGCCGATGGTGAATGTCTTCACCGGCCGCGACGCCGCCTGCTGCATCAACGCGACGATGATCGAGGAATCGATGCCGCCCGAAAGCAACGCGCCGAGCGGCACGTCCGACACCATGCGCGATTTAACGATGGCGCGCAGGCGCGCGTCGAGCGCTTCGACGGCGTCGTCTTCGCTTCCGGAGAACCGGTCGGCAAGCCCGGCGGAAATTTCGTCGGCGGCGCGCCAGTACGGACGCGTTTCGACCTTGCGGCTTTTCAGATCGGCGAGGTCGAGGCTGAGCAGGGCGCCCGGTTCGAGCTTGCGCACGTCGCGATAGATCGACCAGGGCGCGGGCACATAGGCGTAACGGAAATAGCTGGCGACCGCTTCGGGATCGAGGCTGCGGTCGAGCGCCGGATGCTGGGCCAGGGCCTTCAGTTCGGAGGCGAAGACGAAGTCGCGGCCCGCCCAGCCCCAGTAGAGCGGCTTTTCACCGAACCGGTCGCGCGCCAGATGCAGCCGCCGTTCGAGCCGGTCCCAGAGCGCGAGTGCGAGCTGGCCCTCGGCCTGTTGCAGCGCCCGCTCCACGCCCCAGGTCTCGATCGCCTGCAGCAGAACTTCGGTGTCGGAATGACCGCGCCAGCGCGGCGCCGCGCCTGCGGCTTCCAGTGCTGTGCGCAGGTCGGCGTAGTTGAAGATCTCGCCGTTGAAGATCATCACATAGCGGCCGCTGGCCGACACCATCGGCTGGTCGCCCTGGGCCGAGACGTCGATGATCGACAGGCGCCGGTGGCCGAGCGCTATGCCGGTCTCCGGATCGAGCCAGTGGGCGCCGCCGTCGGGCCCGCGGTGGATCAGACGCGCGGTCATGCGCGCGACCAGCGCTTCGCCGTGTTTTCCGTCCGCTGAGATGAAGCCCGCGATCCCGCACATGGTCAGGCGGCGCCTTTGATTGCGACGGCGTTGGTCGAATCGAGCGGATGCACCTGCAGCCCTGCCTCGACAAAGGTGGCGACGAGGCTGCGGTCGTCGGCGGCATCGGGCGCGCGTTCGAACACCAGTTGCTCCGTCTTGCGCAGAGTCTCCGTGGCCCCGGCCAAAGCCAGCGGCTCGGCGCCTTCGAGGTCGAGCTTGATCAGACGCACGCGCGCCTCGTTCTTCAGGATCGCGTCGAGGGTGGTCGTGACGATGTCGCGCGAGCCGGTGGAGTCGCCGCGCACGATGCTGGCCATCCCCCAGCGGCCTTGCGGCATGGCGGCGTGAACGGTTTCCCCCTCGCGTGCGGACAGGGCGCGTTCGATCACGGTCACATTGGTCAGGCCGTTGTCCGCGACGTGGGCGCGCAGTCGTTCCGCGGTCTCGGGAATCATCTCTACGGCATAAACCCGCCCGGCGCTCCCGACCAGCTTCGAGGCGAGCAGGGTGTAGAATCCCATATTGGCGCCGCCGTCCACGAACACGTCGCCGGGGCGGAGGGTCTCGACGATCTGGCGAGTGACCGCCGGCTCGCGGCCTGGCCACACGTGGTAGAGGTCGTCGCCATCGCCGCGCACATGGAAGCGCCCGATTCCCTTCGTCTCCACCGTCACGTCTTCGAGCGCGACCGGCGCGCGCCAGACATTCAAATCGCGCGCGGCGGTCGCAACGCCGCGTCGCGCGGAACGGTTGAGGATGCGCTGGTCGTTCTGCGTCGCGCCGCGCACGCAGGCCAGCAGGCTCATCCAGGTCGAAAGCCGCCTTGCCCAGACGAGCGAAACGCCCGCGGCGCGCCGCACCGGCCGCGGTAATCCTCGTTTCACCTGTTCCGAGAAGGTCAGCGTCATGCGTCGCCTCGACTCGACAGCAACTCACGATACACCCGGGTTGTGCCGTCGAGGACGATTTCTTCGTCGAACTCGGCGAGGGCGCGGCTCCGCGCGGCCTCGCCCATGCGCTGCACCAGGCCGCGATCATCGTCCAGGCGCGCGATGGCTTGCGCCAGTCCGCTCGAATCCCTGACCGGTACGCGAAAGCCCTCGACGCCGTCGTTAACCACTTCGCGGCAGCCCGGCGTGTCGGTGGTGATCAGCGCCCGCGCACAGGCGGCGGCTTCGATCAGCGATTTGGGCAGGCCTTCGCGGTAGCTTGGAAGCACGGCGACGTCGATGCTCTGCAACAGGGCGGGCATGTCGGCGACGTGACCCAGCCATTCGACCAAGCCTTCATCGGTCCAACCGTGAATGGTCTCCACGGCGACCGCGGCCGGATTGCCGGGATCGGGATCGCCCGCCAGCAGGAAGCGAATGCTGCGACCCTGCGCCTTCAACGCACGCGCGGCGTCGACGTATTCCCGCAACCCCTTGTCCCACAGCAGTCGCGCAGCCAGCAGCACACGCAGGGGCGCCGTCGGGTTGGCGGAGGCCGCCGGCGGCGTGAAGCGTTTGCAGTCGACGCCGGAGCCCTTGATCACGCGCACGCGCTCGCGCTTCACCAGTTTTGCGCGCGCGAACAACGCTTCGTCGTCGGGGTTCTGCAAAATCAGTCGCGCGCCTTCGCCGCCGAGGGCGAGCCGCAACAGGGCGGCTACGACCGGTCGTAATGTGCGGGCCCTCAGCGACGGATTGATGAACACCCAGCCGAGGCCGGCGACGGCGCTGACGCGTCCCTTCACGCCCGCGAGGCGTCCCGCCAATCCGCCGTAGACTGCGGGCTTGATGGTGAAGCCGTGGATGAGGTCGGCGCGTTCTTCGCGCAACAACCGCGCGATGTGGTTAACCAGCGCCGCCTCGCGCAAAGGATTGAGGCTGCGGCGTTGCATCGGCAGCGCGATCCAGCGGAAGCCGAGCGCCTGGAGTTTTGCGCCGTACTCTCCCGGCGGCGAGATCAGCAGCACGTCGTAGCCCTCGTCGCGCAGGCGGCGGATCAGCGACAGGCGAAAGTTATAGAGATACCAGTCGGTGTTCGCGAACAGCACGACCTTGGGCGGACGGGCGTCGTCGGACATGGCGCCTCAGAGCACCCCCGGTGCGGGATTCTGCGCGAGCTTTTTCAGATAGGCGCCATAGGGGCTCTTGGCGTCGCCGGCGAGCTCGATCAGGCGCTGCGCGTCCAGCCAGCCGTTGTGGTAGGCGATCTCTTCCAGACAGCCGATGCGATAGCCCTGGCGGTTTTCGATGGTGCGCACGAACTCGCCGGCTTCGATCAGCGAATCGTGGGTGCCGGTGTCGAACCACGCAAAGCCTCGGCCCAACACTTCCAGGTCGAGCGCGCCCAGGTCGAGATAGGTGCGGTTGAGGTCGGTGATTTCGAGCTCGCCGCGCGCCGAGGGTTTCAGGCTTCGCGCAAATTCGCTGGCGCGCCCGTCGTAGAAATAGAGGCCGGTGACCGCGAGGTCGGATTTCGGCGCGGCGGGCTTTTCCTCGATGCCGAGCACCTTGCCGGTCGCGTCGATCGCAGCCACGCCGTAGCGCTGGGGATCCTTCACCGGATAGCCGAAGACTGTCGCGCCTTGCGTCTTCGCGGCCGCCCGCGCGAGCTGGCCTGAGAAGCCGGAACCGAAGAAGATGTTGTCGCCGAGCACGAGCGCGCTGGGCTGTCCGCCGATGAAGTCCTCGCCGAGAATGAAGGCCTGGGCCAGGCCGTCCGGCCGCGCCTGCACCACGTACTCGAATGACGCGCCGAAGCGCGAGCCATCGCCCAGCAGGCGCTTGAACGCGGCCTGGTCTTCCGGGGTGGTGATGATCAGAATTTCACGGATTCCGGCCAGCATCAGCGCCGACAACGGATAGTAAATCATCGGCTTGTCCCACACCGGGAGCAGCTGTTTCGAGACCGCCAGCGTCAGCGGATGCAACCGCGTGCCGGCGCCGCCGGCCAGGACGATGCCCCGTCTCATGATACGCGCCTCATGCGTGTGTCTCCGCGCCGAGTTGTTTCAGCGTCTCCGCGAGACCTTCGCGCCAGGGCCGCGGCCGCACGCCCAGCACGCGCTCGAGCTTTTCGCAGTCGAGCACCGAGTTCATCGGTCGGCGCGCAGGGGTGGGATAGTCGGCGGTGGCGATGGGCTCGATCCTCGGTCGCGGGCCGGGCGCGCGCTCGAAGATCGCGTCCGCCAGACCGCGCCAGGTGGTAGCGCCCTCGCCGGCAAAGTGGAAGACGCCCGCGGACGCGTCGCCGATGGCGCTGGTCAGGGCGGGGGCGACGGCGAAGATGAACTCGGCGATCTCGCCGGCGGCGGTGGGGCGCCCATGCTGGTCGTCGACGACGTCGAGGACGTCGCGGGTGCGCGCGGCGTTCAGCATGGTCTTCACGAAGTTGCGGCCATAGGGCGAGAACACCCACGAAGCGCGCAGGACGAGCGCGCGGGCGCCGCTCTGCGCCACCGCCGTCTCGCCCGCCGCCTTGGTGCGGCCATAGGCGTTGAGCGGCCCGATCGGATCGTCCTCGCGCCACGCCCCGGCCTTTTCGCCGTCGAAGACGTAGTCGGTAGACAGATGGATCAGCGGAATCTTGCGGCGCGCACAGGCCTGGGCCATGGCGCCGGGCGCGGCGGCGTTGACCGCGAAGGCGAGGTCTTCTTCGCTCTCGGCGCGGTCGACAGCGGTATAGGCGGCGGCGTTGACCACCAGATCCACGTCGGCGTCTGCGATGGCGTCGGCGACGGCGCGGGTGTCGGTAAGGTCGACCTGTTCGCGCGACAGGGCGGTCACCGCCTTGCCGCGATCGCGGGCGATCAGCTCGCGCGCGAGCTGGCCCGTGGCGCCGAACTGCAGGATGCGCGGCGCCCAGTTCACCCGGCCGCCGCCAGTCCGATGCGCTCGCCGGCGCCGCGTTCGCGCAGCGGCCGCCACCACGCCTCGTTGTCGAGATACCAGCGCACGGTCTCGGCGATCCCCTCCTCGAACCGCTTGCGCGGGCGCCAGCCCAGGTCGCGACCGATCTTGGAACAGTCGATGGCGTAGCGCTTGTCATGGCCCGGGCGGTCGGCGACGAAGCTGATCAGGTTTTCGTGCGGCGCGCCGCCGGGCTTCAGCGTGTCCATCACCTGGCACACGGTCCGCACCAGATCGATGTTGGACCGCTCCGCCTCGCCGCCGATGCAATAGGTCTCGCCGCGTTGGCCGCGATCGAGGGTCAGCAGCAGGGCCTCGGCGTGGTCGTCGACGTAGAGCCAGTCGCGTACGTTCTCGCCGCGGCCGTAGACGGGAATGGGCCGGCCCTCGAGCGCGTTCATCACCGCCACCGGAATCAGCTTCTCCGGGTACTGGCGCGGCCCGTAGTTGTTGGAGCAGTTGGTCAGCACGAAGGGCAGGCCAAAGGTGCGGCCCCAGGCGCGCACCAGCATGTCCGACGCCGCCTTGGATGCCGAATAGGGCGAACTCGGCGCATAGGCGGTGGCCTCGTCAAAGCGGCCGTGGGCGTCCAGCTCGCCGAACACCTCATCGGTGGAGACGTGGTGGAACACGAAGCGCGCGCGTCCCGCGTCATCCAGGTTGCCGTGCCAGCGCCGCGCGACTTCGAGCAAGGTCGCGGTACCGGAAACATTGGTCTCCACGAACGCCAGCGGCCCGTCTATGGAGCGGTCCACGTGGGATTCGGCGGCGAGGTGCAAGATCGCCTGCGGCGCGTGTTTGGCGAACACCGCCTCCATGGCGGCGCGGTCGCAGATGTCGGCGTGCTCGAAGGCGAAATTATCGCGTCCGTCCAGCGCCGCCAGATTGGCGCGGTTGCCGCTGTAGGTGAGCTTGTCGACGACGACGACCTTGCGGCCTTCGTTCGCTGCGCGCAGCGCCACGGCCGAGCCGATGAAGCCGGCGCCGCCGGTGATCAACAGCGTCATGCGGCGTCTCCCGCCACCCGGTCCAGCGCGAACGGACTATCGAAATCCGCGAACCGTTGCGCCGACGCGTCCTTGGGCGAGAGCAGAGCCTCATCCGCCGCCACGGGCCACGCGATGGCCAGATCGGGATCGTTCCAACGCACCGCGCCATCGCCGTCGGCGGCGTAGTGCATGCTCGCCTTGTAGGCCACCAAGGTGTCGGGCTCGAGGGTTGCGTAGCCGTGCAAGAAGCCCTCCGGCACAAAGATCTGATCGCCGGCTTCCGCCGACAGTTCCGCCGAGACGCTCTGGCCATAGGTGGGCGAGCCGCGGCGCACGTCCACCGCCACGTCGAAGATCCGGCCGCGCACCACCGACACCAGTTTGGCCTGGGCATGGGGGGGCCGCTGGAAATGCAGGCCGCGGACCGTCCCCGCGCGCCGCGACATCGACAGATTGTCCTGTACGAACACCGTGGCGATCCCCGCCTCGTCCAGCGCGCGACGGTTGTAGGTCTCGCTGAAGAAGCCGCGCTCGTCGGCGAATCGCCGGGGGGTGATCAGGAACACCTCCGGTATCGCCAATCGCTGCAACTGCATGGTTCCGCCTGTGGTCCCGGGGCGCGAGCGTGCGCTCCGTTGAACATGTTCTAGCGTAGACCGCACGCTTTTCCGCAACAAACCGCCGCCGCCCCGTGTTGTTGGAAAAATAGGGCTGTTCGACCGGCGCCCCGAACCGCCGTTCTCCGGCGCCAACTCAGCAGTCGTGGGACGGTCCTCTGGATTAGGGAGCACCGGCCGCGCCTGTAAACTTGACAGGGCGGGGCGTAACAAGAGCCGTGATCTATAGATTTCGCGTCATACGACATAGAATTTGTCATATTTACCTTACGTGGCGCAGCAAGCTTTCGTTAATGCTGAAAGCATTAGCCGAAACAATTCAAATATTGCACGCGATTTCGGCGCACGATAAGGATTTGGACCTTATGACTCTCCTGGCCGACCCTGCGAGGACCACCCGGTGAAACTTATCACCGTCCTCGGATTTGCTGCGGCGTTCCTGCTGACGGCGGCTTTGATCGTGCTGCTGCGTCCGCTGGGCGCGCGGCTCGGCCTGCTCGACCATCCGGGCGGGCGCAAGGATCACGCGGTTCCGACGCCGGTGACCGGCGGTCTGGCCATTGCGCTCGGCGCGGCGGCGTCGATCGGCGTGTTCGGCGGACCGGGCACGGCCGGCGCGCCGGGGTTGGCGCTGGCGTTGGCGGCGCTGTTGCTGACCGTGGTCGGACTGATCGACGACCGCTTTGACGTGCGCTGGTATTGGCGTCTCGGCGCCCAGGCGGTGGCGGGACTGATCCTCGTCTATGTCGGCGACGTGCGCGTCGAGCAGATCGGACCGGTGTTCGGCTTGAGCCCGGTATCGCTCGGGGTGCTGTCGGTTCCGTTCACGGTCCTGGCGACCGTGGGGCTGATCAATGCGCTCAACATGATCGATGGCCTCGACGGTCTCGCGGGACTGCAGGTGCTGGCGGCGCTGGCCATGCTCGCGGCGGCGTCGCTCTACGCGGGCAACACGCCGTTGTCGTCGGTGCTGATCATCAGCGGCGGCGCCGTGACCGGGTTCCTCGCCTTCAACCTGCGCACGCCGTGGCGCAAACGCGCCGGCGTGTTTCTGGGCAACGCCGGCAGCGCGGTGCTGGGTCTGGTCATCGCCTGGGCCGCCTTCCGCCTGACGCAGAACCCGTCGCATCCGGTCTCACCGGTGCTGGCGCCCTTCCTCATCGCCCTGCCGGTAATCGATTGTCTGGTGCTGATGGTGCATCGCTCGCGCGTGCACGGCCGTCCGTTCTCGGCCGACCGCAACCATCTGCATCACCGCCTGCTGTGCGCCGGATTCCGCCCAGGCGAGATCGCGGCGGGTCTCGCGGCCCTGTCGTTGATGATCGGGTTCGGCGCCGGCCTCGTGCGGCTTGCGCACGCGCCGCAGCCGCTTTTCCTGATACTCTATCTCGCCGCCGTCGCGTTCTACGCCTGGGTGACAGCGGACGATGCGCGCGCCGAGCGGCTGTTCAAGCGCCTGCACGCCTGGCTGCTCGCCGACAACACGCCCGCGTCGCCGCAAGAATCCGAGCCGGCGTCAGGCGATCAACGTCCCGCCGTGAACAAGATCACGCCCCTGAAACCGGCGGAACTCGCGCCCGCGTCGCGCGCGCCGGTCACCGCG
Organism: Caulobacteraceae bacterium; assembly: GCA_036501825.1. Classification (GTDB taxonomy): domain Bacteria; phylum Pseudomonadota; class Alphaproteobacteria; order Caulobacterales; family Caulobacteraceae; genus JAFECT01. The sequence goes on from DASXZP010000036.1 coordinate 92,324, forward strand.
TCCCTTCCCGTCGCCTCGCGCGCCCGGCTGGCCGACACCGACGCCGGCGAGGACGAGGCGCGCACGGTTTCGCTTTGACGCCTGGACAGCGGCGTCCCTGCGCTGGCAAAGGCAGGAACGCGCTAAGCATCGGAGCCGCCTGACCGCATGGCCGCCGCGCCTCGTATTTCGGATCGTCTGTTCGAAGGCCTGAACCTTTTGGTGGTGGTCTCAGCCCTGCTGTTGGGCGGGGCCACCCAGGAGGGCGCGCTGATCCAGGCGGCGGTCCGCCTGGCCAGCCTGCCGCTGCTTTTCTGGGCCGCCTGGCGCGTGGCCGGGCAAAGGCCGAGCGGTCTTGCGCTCTGGCCCCTGGCGCTTCTGGCGGCGGTGCTGCTGACGCCTGTGCTTCAGCTCGTCCCCTTGCCGCCGGGCCTGTGGCACCTGCTGCCCGGCCGCGCCGCCCTGGCGGCGACCTATGGGACCGCAGGCCTCACCGCGCCGTGGCTGCCGCTCAGCCTGACGCCGGACGCGACCTGGGACGCGGGCCTCGCCCTGCTGCCGCCCGCCGCCGTGTTCCTGGCGGTGACCACCTTGCGCGAGCGGTCGCGCAACCGCGTCGCCGCCGCGATCTTGGGCCTCACCGCGGCGAGCCTGTTGCTTGGTCTGATGCAGATGGCCACCGGCCCGACTTCACCGCTCCGGTTCTACGTGCGCACCAACGTCGAGTACGGCGTGGGCTTTTTCGCCAACCGCAACCACCAGGCCGCCTTGTTGCTGACCGCCCTACCGATCGCGGCCCATTTCATCGCGGCGCGGCGGCGTGAAGACGCGCCCTGGACGCTAGCGCCCATGCTGTTCGGCGCCGCGGTGGCCATGGTCGCAGCGGTGGGCGTGGTGGCCACCGGTTCGCGCGCGGGCCTGCTGCTGCTGATCCCCGGCGCCATCGCCGCCTTTCTGATCGCGACACGCACGCACAAGTTCGCCTGGAAATGGACCGCGCTCGCCGCCGCTGTGCTCGCGGGCGTGGTCACCGTCGCCGTCATGGTCGATCCGGGGGGCAGCATCAGCAAGCTGCGCGAGCCGTTGAGCCAAGAGGTGCGCCTGCAGGTCGCCCCCGACATCGCGCACGCGGCGATGATCTACGGCCCGGTCGGCACGGGGCTCGGCTCGTTCGACCCGGTCTATCGCACGGTCGAGCCAGAGACCGCGGCCAGCACCACCTTCCTCAACCACGCCCACGACGACTATCTGGAGCTGTGGCTCGAGACCGGCCTGTTCGGCGTCGTGCTGCTCCTCGCGTTCTTCTACTGGTACGGTCGCGCGAGCTGGCGCGTCTGGGTCAGCGAACGCAAGCTGGTGGGCGCCAGTCTCGGCCGCGCGGGATCGACCGTGGCGGGCCTGTTGCTGCTGCACTCGGCGGTGGATTATCCGCTGCGCACCACGGCGATGGCGGTGGTGTTCGCCTTTGCCTGCGGCGTGCTAAATCCGCCGCGTTCGGATCGCGAAGCCGCCGCCGCCTGGCCGCCCAAGCCGGTGCGCCGCGAAGCCGATGTACCGCTGGCGCCGCGGGCATGAACCGCTCCCCGGGACGACGCATGGTGTCGTCGGCCGCCGATGCGGTAAAGCGCCTGTTCGCGGGCCCAAAGCCTGTGGCGCCCGCGCGCGTGCCCGACGGTTGCGTGGTCTATGCGGTCGGCGACATCCACGGCCGCGACGACCTGCTGCAACAGATCCTGGGCGCCATCCGCGAAGATGCGCAGAACCTGTCCGAACACGCGACCGCGGTCTTTCTCGGCGACTATGTCGACCGCGGCCCGGACTCGCGCGCGGTGATCGACCGGCTGATCGAAGCCTCCGACGACGACACCATCCAATGGCGCTTCCTGCGCGGCAACCATGACCAGACCGTGCTCGACTTTCTGCGCAATCCGATGACCGGGATGGCGTGGAGCGACTACGGCGGGCGCGATACGATGGAGTCCTACGGCGTGCCGCCCCCGCCGCCCTGGGCCGACAGCGAGACCTGGCGTCTGGCCGCCGCTGACTTCGCCGCGGCCATGCCGCTGGAGCATCTGAACTTCTTCGAAGAGCTCGAGCCGTCGTGCGAGATCGGCGACTATTTCTTTGTCCACGCCGGCGTGCGCCCGGGCGTGCCGCTCGACCGGCAATCGGCGCGCGACCTGCTGTGGATCCGCGAGCCGTTCCTCAGCGACACCGCGTCCCTGCCCAAGGTCGTGGTGCACGGCCATACGGTCACGCCCCAGGTGCACGCGGACGAGCGGCGCATCGGCATCGACACGGGGGCCTATGCCTCCGGCGTGCTGACCGCGCTGCGGCTCTGCGGTGACGAGGGCGCCATCATCCAGACCGGAACCGGCGACACCCAGAAATTCGCCTGAGGGAACCTGAGGCGTCCTCGCCGGTTCTACCGCCACGGTAACAGCGTCCCCCGAAACGGAAGAGCGGTTCCGCGCGGCCATGACATTCGTCCAATGGGTTTCCAAGGCCGCGCCCGCGCCGGCCCTGCAAGCGCAGCTTTTGCACGCCGCCTGGCGCCTGCGCCGTGACCTGCGCGCCGTGCTTGCCGCGTGGCGGCGCCTGCACGCCGAACATCCCGCGGCGGTTCTCCACGGCGCCTGGGCGCTCAGCGTTGCCGTGGTCATCGGCTGCGTGTTGGCGGTTCCGGTGCGCGCCTCGGGCGCCGCGGCCGACCCCATGCAGCGCCTGCTGCAACTGAGCGGCGGCGATTTCAGCGACAAGGGCTTTGCGCGCGCCTTCGCCCTCGACCCGGCGGCGGCGGCGATCGTCGATCGCCTGCGGCCGCTCAAGCCGCAGCCGCAATCGGGCCAGATCGATCCGGTGGCGACCGTACCCTCGACCCAGGACATGCCCGGCCTGTCGGCGGACCAGGCGCGGCTGATCAACGCCGCGATACCGTTCTCAGGCGATCTCAGTCCCGCGGCCAAACCGTTCCTGCTGCCCGCCAGCGACGCGATCGATCAGTCGCGCGCCATCGATTGCCTGACCGCGGCGGTCTACTACGAGGCGGCCGGCGAACCGCTCACCGGTCAGCAGGCGGTGGCGCAGGTGGTGCTGAACCGGGTGCGTCACCCGGCCTTCCCCAAGACCGTTTGCGGGGTGGTGTTCGAAGGCTCGAACCTTACGACCGGATGCCAGTTCACCTTCACCTGCGACGGCTCCCTCGCGCGCGTCCCGCAAGCCGACGCCTGGCAGCGGGCGCGCCGTGTGGCCGCCGCCGCGCTCGGCGGCTTTGTTATGCGCACGGTGGGCGACGCGACGCACTACCACGCCGACTACGTCGTGCCGTACTGGGCCACGACGATGGTGAAGATCAGCAAGGTCGGCAGTCAGATTTTCTACCGCTGGACCGGCGGCTGGGGCGCGCCCGCGGCCTTTACCGGTCAGTACGCGGGGATCGAACCGGTGGTGGATCTGACCGGGTCGACGCAAGCCCAGACGCCGGCGCTCGATCCGTTGACCGATGCTGCGCTTGTACCCACCGCGACGGCCCCGCAGCCGGTGGTGACGACCGCGACGGTGACGCCGATCGCAGCACAGGCGCCCGCGCCGCAAAAACCGGTCGCCGCGACGCCTGCGGCTGCTCCCGTGGCGAAAGCCGCTCTGGCGAAACCGGCCCCGGCGCCTGGGCCGCCCGAGACTATTGCTGCGGGACCGCTTTGGGAGCGACCCTGACTCTCCAGACGAACTGGACCAGGTAGAGCACCGCCGCGACGACGATGGCGGCGCCGCACATCTTCAGGGTCGGATAGTCGCAGGTCAGCACGATCAGCGCGCAGAACACCAAGCCGACCACGGCCAACATGCGTTCGCCCGGCCGCGCGCCCGGCGTGCGCAACAGCGCCACACACGACAAGGCATAGACGAGACAGCTGAGCAGCACTGCGATCAGGATTATGGTGTTGAACTGTTTGTCGACGCTGGGGTTCAAGGTGAGCAGGACGACGCCCACCATCAGCACGAAGGTGATCGCGAGATTGAGCCGCGGCGGCTTGCTCAGGTCGCTGCGCAGGAAGAAGCGCGGGAACAGACGCGACTCCGCGGCGGTCTCGGCGGTTTCGGTGGTCACCAGAATCCAGCCGCCGACGGCGCCGGTTGCTTTTGCCGCCGCACACGCTGCGATCAGGATGCCGATCGCCGGACCCCACATGCGTGCCACGACATCGGCGAAGGGCGCGGTGGATTTCGCCAGCTCGCTATTGTTGAGCACGCCGGTGACCGCCGTACAGGCCGATATGTAAACGATGGAGGCGAAGATCACGCCGCCGATGGTCGCGAGCGCGACATCCTTTTCAGGATTGCGTACCGCCTTGGCGACGACCGCCGCGCTCTCCACGCCGAGGAAGGCCCAGACGATCGCCGCGAGCGACGCGCCGATCGCTGCGGTCGCCGACGCGGGCGACACGCCGAGCCGCGCCAGCGCGCTCATGAACGGCGACGGGGGAATCGCCGGGACGCCCGGATGGCCCAGCACATTCCAGCTGGCCATGAACACGTCGGGCTTGAAATAGAACCAGCCCGCGACTCCCACCACGATCACCGGCGCCAGACCCAGCACGATGGTCAGGGCCGACAACCGGCTCACCGCCTTGGCGCCGACGAGATTGAGCAAGGTCATGACCACCAGAACGCCGACCGTGGTCACTCCCGGATGCGCGTTCAGCACCGGAAAACAGGCGCCGAGATAGCCGGCCGCCGCTACCGCGATGGCGACCAGGCCGCCCCAGGCGCTGATCCAATAGAGGAAGGCCGACTCGAAACCGAAGAACGACCCGGTCCCTTCGCGCACATAGCCGACCAGCCCCGCCGCCGTTGGACGCAGCCGCGCCAAGGCGGCGAAGACGAGGCCCAGGGTGACCGCACCGGCGGTCACGATCAGCCAGCCGATGAGGGTAATGCTGCCGATCGCGGCCAGCGTCGTGGGCAGCAGGAACACGCCCGAGCCGATCATGTTGCCGGCGACCAGGGCGCCGGCGGCGAAGGGGCCGATCTTGCGGCTGTTCGGATCGTCGCTCACGCGGTGGCCCGCACGGGCGACGGATTGGCGTGGGCTTCGCGGATGCGCGCCTGGAACCAGGCGACGCCGGTCTCGTGCTTGGGCGACAGGATGCCCGCGCGATAGACGCCTGCGTTCAGATTGGCCTGCACCCGTTCGCAGATGTCCTTGTCCTCGGCCGTGACCTGATCGGAACTCTTCAGCATCCAGTCCAGCTCGTCGCGATGCGCCGGGTCGTAGAAATAGAGATAGTCGAGCCGCGTGCGATCGGGACCCAGCGGCGTCACCCGCTCCACCATCAGGCCGTGGTGATAGACGTTGATGCCGAGATCGGGCCAGGCCCAGGCCCACAGGCCATTGGTGGCGCCGCCGCCGGTGGGCGGCGCTTCGTGCAGCGAGATCGAGCCGTGCATCTGGACGGTGTACTGGTCGGCCTCGATCTGGCTCGACAGCTCCGGATGCACCGCCTTCACGTGATACCCTTCGAGATAGTTCTCGGTATAGGTCTTCCAGTTGCACGCGATGTCATGCGTGCGCCTCAGCGTGAACGGATGAACCGTGATGTCGCGTTGCGCCCACATCGCTTCCAGCGGCGCCAGCTCTTCGAGCACCGGCGCTGCGTTGGCGTCGAGGTTGACGAACAGAAATCCGCGCCAGCTCTCGACCCGCGCCGGGAACAGGGTGAACTCGCGCGGATCGAAACCGTCCGCCGCGCCGAAATCCACCGCCGCGCGCAGCCGTCCGTCCAGCGCGTAGCGCCAGCCGTGGTATTTGCAGGTCAGCGCCTTGCCGCAGTTGCCGCTGAAGTCGGTGGCCAAGGGTCCGGCGCGATGGCGGCAGACGTTATGGAAGGCGCGGATTTCGCCGTCTGAGCCCCTCACCGCGATCACCGGCGCCCCGCCCACCAGGTCGGTCAGATAGTCGCCCGCCTGCGCCAGCATGCTTTCATGGCCCACCAGCCGCCAGGCGCGGCGCAGCAGGGTCGCCTGCTCGCGCTTGTAGGTTTCCTCGCCGGAATAGAGCGAAGCGTCCAGGGTCAGGGTGGTCATGAGGGCCTCACGGCGTTCGCAGCAAAGTCGCACAGGCGACGGTTCTCGGAAACTCCCCAGGCCCGGACGGCCGTGCTAGGACCATTGGCGCCGCCGGCCCCGCAGAGGGACGCGGCCCGGAAACGCTCAATCGGGGTACCCACGTCATGACCGTCTCGCTTCGCCGCCTGTTCCTTGCGACCGCCGCCGCCGGCGCGCTCTCGGCCTTCGCCCTCAGCGCCGCGCAGGCCGCGCCGCACGGCCTGACCGCCAAGGAAATGCTGAGCCTCGACCGGCTGTCGGGCCTCAAGGTCTCGCCGGACGGCCACTGGGCGCTCTACGACGTGCGCTCCACCGACTGGGACGCCAACAAGGGGGTCCACGCGCTGTGGATCGTCGACACCGACGGCAAGACCGCCCCGCGACGTCTGGGGGTTTCCGACAAGGGAGTCTCCGACGCCCAGTGGTCCGCTGACGGCAAGACCATCTACTTCCTGGCCCCAGGCGCTGACACCACCCAGGTCTGGCGCACCACGCCCGATGGAACCGGGGCGACCCAGGTGACCTACCTACCCCTCGACGTGGGCGCCTATCGCGTCGCCGCGGACGGCAAGCACCTGGTGGTGTCGCTCGCCGTGGTGCGTCATTCGCAGGCGCGCAGCGATTGCCGCAGCGAGATCGAGTGCACGGCGAAGCCGAAGCCGCAAGGGACCCAAGCGTCGGGGAAAATCTACACCCGCCTGTTCGTGCGTCACTGGGACCAGTGGGACGACGGGACGGACAATCACCTGTTCTCGATCGAGATCGGCGCCGATGGAATCGCCTCCGCGCAACCGGTTGAGCTGATGGCCGCCTTCGACGGCGACGTGCCGTCCAAGCCCTTCGGCGACGAAGGCGACTTTGCGATTTCGCCGTCGGGCAGCGAAGTGACCTTCTCCGCCAAGGTCGCCGGAACCACCGCGGCGTGGAGCACCAACTTCGACCTGTTCCGTGTGCCGATGGACGGCTCGTCGGCGCCGGTGAACCTGACCGCGTCGAACCATGCCGAGGACGTGGGCCCGGTCTATTCGCCGGACGGCGCCATGCTGGCCTACAAGGCCATGAAGCGCGCGACCTTCGAGGCCGATCGCCTGGGCGTGATGGTGATGGACGTGAAGACCGGCGCCGTGCGCGAGGTCGATCCGGGCTTCGACCGGTCTGCGGAAAACCTGGTCTGGTCGGCGGACGGCAAGACAATCTATGCCAACGCTGAGGACGTCGGCCAGGACCGCATCTTCGCCATCGACGTGAAGTCGGGCGCGGTAAAGCCGCTCACCGGCGATGGGCGGGTGACCGACTTCGCGGTGACCAAAAAAGGCCTCGTCTTCGCGCGCGACGACTATTCGCATCCGATGGAAATCTTCACCCAGGGCTGGAGCGGCGCGCCGGCGCAGATCACCCACACGGACGCGGCAGCGCTCGCGGACGTGAAGATGGGTGACTACGAGACCTTCACCTTCTCCGGGTGGAACGGCGAGACCGTGCACGGCTATCTGGTGAAGCCGTGGAACTACGAACCGGGTAAAAAGTATCCCGTCGCCTTCCTGATCCACGGCGGCCCGCAAGGCTCGTTCGGCAGCAACTTCGGCTATCGCTGGAATCCTCAGACCTACGCGGGCGCCGGCTACGCGGTGGTGATGATCGATTTCCACGGGTCCACCGGCTACGGCCAGGCCTTCACCGACGCGATCTCGCAGCACTGGGGCGATCGTCCGCTGGAGGATCTGCAGAAGGGCTGGGCCGCGGCGCTGGCGAAGTACAGCTTCCTCGACGGCGATCACGCCTGCGCCCTGGGCGCGTCCTATGGCGGCTACATGATCGACTGGATCGCGGGCGCCTGGTCGCAACCGTGGAAGTGCCTGGTGGTGCACGACGGCGTTTTCGACAACCGCATGATGGGCTATTCCACCGAAGAGCTGTGGTTCTCCGAGTGGGAGAACGGCGGCACGGTTTGGTCGAACCCCGCCGGCTACGAGAAGTTCAATCCGGCCCTGCATGTGGGGGACTGGAACAAGCCCATGCTGGTGGTGCACAGCGCCCGCGACTACCGCATCCCGCTGGAGCAGGGTCTCGCCGCCTTCAGCGCGCTGCAGCGCAAGGGCGTGCCGTCCGAGCTTCTGACCTTCCCCGACGAGAACCACTGGGTGCTGAAGCCCAAGAACTCCCTCGAGTGGCACGACACGGTGCTCGACTGGCTGGACCGCTGGACCAAACCGGGCGCCTGATCAGGTGAAACTGTTGCGTTTTGGAGACTTTACGCTGACCGGACCCCCGGGGTAGGCTCGCACGTCGCGGTTGCGGCAGGTGTTGCTTACTCGGGGGTTCTTCATGCGCCGTCTTCTCTGGTCCGCCGCTTCGGCTGCGGCGATCGTCTTTGCCTGCGGTTCGGCCCAGGCCGCGCCGCCGCCCGCCAGCGCCTTTGGCGCCATGCCGGCAATCCAGACCGCGGACATCTCGCCGGACGGCAAGAGCGTCGCGATCCTCGGCGTCGACAACGGTCAGGCGTACATCGCCATCGACGGCCTGGACGACGGCAAGGCGGTGACCCTGCCGCTCGGTGGGACCGACGCGCGCGATCTGCACTGGGCCGGCAACGGCCAGGTGATCATGCAGGCATCGGTCGTGGTGCACATCCCCGGCGACGATCCCGCGGTCAAAACCCAATACCTGCGCGACATCATCATCGGTCGCGACGGCAAGCTGATCGGGCAGGTGTTGGGCAACAACCCAGTGTTCGTGATGAGCACGGCGCTGCCGATCCTGAGCTACGGCAATCCGACCAATCCGCAACTGATCGTGCGCGCCTACGATTTCGTCGACGACGGGTTGAGCGCCGACACGCGTCTGCAGCGGCGCTCCGGCGCGGCGCCGGCTCTGTTCCGCGTCGATCCCGCGACCGGCAAGGGGATCAAGTTCGAGGCCGGAACAGTGTCGATCGACTCCTGGGACCTCGACCTGGACGGTCAGCCCCGCGTGCGCTGGGGGCGTGACCCGATCAACCACGTCCTGAGCTACGAAACGCGCGGCAAGGGCAAGGGCGGCTGGACCCAGGTCTACAAGGCCGAACGTTACGGCGACGACTTGCAGTACCTCGGCTACTCCGATCCCGAAGATGCGATCTACTACATCTCCAGCGACCACAAGAGCGTGCTCAAGCGCACGCTTTCGGACGGCAAGGAGAGCCTTGCCACCGACAAGGTCAGCGGCACGATCGGCCTGATGCTGGATCCGTGGCGTCAATCCGCGGTCGCGATCACCGGCACCGGGGATGTGACCCAGTTCGACTGGCTCGATCCCGAGATCGGCGGCGTCTATGCGGCGATGGCAGGTGCGTTCAAGGGCAAGACCGTTACCTTCACCAACTGGTCCGCCGACCGCACGCGTTTCATCTTCGTCGTTGAGAGCGGCACGACCGCGCCGGTCTGGTATCTCTTCGACAAGACGGCGCACCAGGTGTCGCCGCTGGCGGAAGCCTACCCGGCGCTCAAGGACGTGCCGCTCGGTGAACGCGACTGGATCAGCTATAAGGCGCGCGACGGGATGGAAATTCCCGCCTACGTCACCTATCCGCCGGGCGTGACCGCGGCGACCGCGTCAAAGTTGCCGCTCATCGTCATGCCGCACGGCGGCCCGGAGTCGCGGGATTATCCGGGCTTCGACTATTGGTCCCAGTTCGTCGCCTCGCGCGGCTATGTGGTGATCCAGCCGCAGTTCCGCGGCTCCGCCGGCTTCGGCCTCGACTTCATGCACGCGGGCTATCGTGAGTGGGGCGGCAAGATGCAGACCGATCTGCTCGATGGCGTTTCGGCGCTGGCCGCCAAGGGTCAGACCGACCCGTCGCGCGTCTGCATCGTGGGCTGGAGCTATGGCGGCTACGCCGCGCTCGAAGGCATCACGTCGCATCCGGAAGCCTACAAGTGCGCCGTCTCGGTCAACGGCATCTCGGACCTGCAGCGGTTGATGAAGGAAGAAATTCAGCGCGGCGGCGGCCGCGGCGCCATCGAAGACGAGCACAACATGCTGGGTGATCCGGCCCAGGACGGCGCCCAACTCGCGGACTATTCACCTATCCACCATGTGGATCGCGCCGGCGGTCCCGTGTTGCTCGTAGGCGGTCAGGACGACCAGACGGTGATCTTCGAACAATCGGCGCTGATGCAAAAGGCGCTCGAGGACGCGGGCAAACAGGTCGAGCTGGTCAGCTTCAAGGGCGATGACCACCAGCTGCACACCACCGCCGATCGCACCGCCATGCTGGAAGCGCTGGACAAGTTCCTCGCAACTAATCTTCCGGTGAAAAACTAGAAGCCGTTCCTGGCGTCGAGGCCCTGGGGTGACCAGGCCTCGATCACCGCCTTGGCAAGTTTTGCGATGGTGACGTCGCCCTCGTCGTCGGCGCTCCAGCCGTGATCGGCGTTGTCGTGGGTGTAGACCGACAAGATCACCGTGCCGTTCTTGGTGGCGATGGCGGCGACGTCGTTTCTCGCGTCGTCGATGGCCCCGGTCTTGTTGGCGATAGCGGAGCCGTTTTCGCTGGAATCCGAACCTTCGATGTAACGCGGTATGCCGTCACGGTAGAACTGATTGCGCAGCATGGTCAGGGCCACGTCGCAGATCGCGCGGTCCTGCGTGTCCGGTCCGCCCGGCGTCCCCAGATCACAGCGCACGATGCGGCGCATGACTTCGGCCATCTCGCGCGGCGTGGTGCGGCCGAGGCCGAACTTCGGCTGTTCGAGCGGGACCGGCCCTTGGATGGGCTCGAACACCTTTTTGTAGAACACCGTGTGGGTCAGGCCGAGCGAACGCGTGCGCGCGTTGATCGCGTCCAGGCCCAGGTGATCGATCACCAGATTGGTCGCGGTGTTGTCGCTGACCACCACCACCATCAGGGTGAGCGCGTCCTTGAAGGTCAGCGCGTGCGGCGTGTCGAACTGGCCCAGGATGCCGGAGCCGGTGACCTGGTCGGCCTTGGTCAGGGTCAGGGGGTCGTCGAAATGCACGCGGCCGGCGCGGACCTCGACCAGGGCGTCGTACAGCGCGGTCAGCTTGATGGTCGAGGCTGTGGGCACGTCCTCGTCCGGGTTCAGCACCGCGACCTCGCCGGTTTTCAGGTTCTGCGCGAACAGCCCGACCCGGCCGTGATGGGCGGCGGCGATGGCCGCTAGGGTCCGCCCGAGGCTTTGGTCCTCCCGGGGTTCGGACAGGGCGGGCGGGGCCAGCAGCAGGGCCAGAAGGGCGAGGGGGAGCAAGGCTTTCATGGGCCGATGGTACGCGGGCCCGGGCGGCTGACAACCGGCGCGAGAGCCTGTTCCCAGCGCTCAGGGAAATGCTATAGCCCCAGCCTTCGGCTCCGGTCCCAAGGGCGGGGAGCAAAACCCTTTCCCGCGAACCTGTGATGTCCAAACCGAGCCTGGAAGATTTCGAACGTCTGGTTTTCGAGCGTAAGGGCGACGAGGCCTATCGCTCCGCCCTGTCCATCCTCGGTCGCGTCGACCGCAGCTTCGGCCGCATCGATCAGGTCGGCATGCGCCCCACCGCCGAACCCGGCGACGAGGCCGCGCGGATGGAACGGTTCTCCACCCGGTTCGTGGCGGCCCTGGGTCAGCTGATCTGCGACGCCTCGATCACGCCGGACCGGCGCATCTTCGCGCAGATCCTGCTGTTCCACCGCTGGATCGACCTGATGTTCGCCTCGAGCGGTTTCCGCACGCCGGACAATTTCCTGCGCACGCTGGGCGTCGAGAACGAAGGCGGCTGGTCGCTGAAGGGCGATCATATTCTGCGTTTTCTGCTGCTGTTCTCGCCGCGCGCGGATTTCAACATCAGCTTCGAGAAGACGCTGGGCGCCAACCCGCACATGAGCGCGATCGCGTTTTTGAACTTCCTCGGCACCCGCTATTGCTTCACCGAACGCGCCCACGATTTCCGCGAGCGACTGTTGGAGTGGCTGCCGGGGCGGCTGAACGAGGTGCAGCTCGGCCCCATCGTGCTGCGCAACATCGCCGAACCGTTCATGCACTGCAGCTATGCGCAGACCTCGCGCAAGCACGAGATCAAGGCCGACCTGATCGCCCAGATGCGCCGCGCGGTCCTCGCCGCCGGCGCCAAGGAAGCGACCGAGCCGCCGGCCAACGCGGCGGACGGCAAGCCGGTGATCATCATCCTCACCGAACACTTCACCAAGGGCCATTCGGTGTGGCGCACCCATTCGCGCTCGGTGAAGGCGCTGAAGGAGAAATTCCACACCGTCGGCCTCGTCGCCAAACGCGCGCAGCAGCCCGCCGTGGAAGAGGCCTTCGACGAACTGATCGTCTATCCGGAAGGGGAGTTCTTCGAAGGCGTGCGCAAGACCGCGGACATCATCCTCGAAAAGCGCCCGGTCATGGTCTTCCACCTGGGCGTCGGCATGGCCGACGTGGTGATCGCCCTGTCGTCCCTGCGTCTGGCGCCGGTGCAGGCCTGTTCCTTCGGCCATACCGCGACGACCAAGAGCCCGGTGATCGACTACATGATCCTGCCCGAGGACTTCATGGGCGATCCGAACTGTTTCTCGGAAAAGATGGTGCTCGTGCCGCCGCAGGCCATGCCCTACACGCCGGTCGACACCATCGACGACGAAGCGATCCGTACGAAGGCGGCCAAGGACAAGGCCGATCCCAAGGTGGTGCGCGTCGCGGTGGCGGCGTCGATCATGAAGCTGAACCCGCCGTTCTTCGCCGCGCTGAAGGCCGCCGCCGACCAGGCCAAGGGCAAGGTCGAGTTCCACTTCTTCCCGCTGGCCGGCGTGGGCCTGGCGCACGCGGACCTGACCCGTTCCCTGAAGACGCGCCTGCCCCAGGCGGTGGTGCACACCGAACAGCCCTACGACAAGTACATGGCCATGCTGGCGCGCTGCGCCTTCGCCGTCTCCCCGTTCCCGTACGGCAATATGAACAGCATCATCGACGCCGCGCGCCTCGGCCTGCCCGGGGTCTGCCTCGACGGGCCAGAGGCCCACGCCCACGCCGACGTGGCCTATTTCAACCGCCTGGGCCTGCCCGCTGAGCTCTCGGCCAAGTCGGTCGAGGCCTATTCCGCGGTGATCGCGCGCCTGATCGACGACAAGGCCTTCCGCGACGAATGCCGCGCCGCGGCGGCCAACGCCGACCTCGACGCGGGCTTTTTCACCGGCGACGAAACCCTGTTCCGCAAGGTGGTGGAAGAGCTGGTCTCACCCCACCTTTAGAAAGACTTCATGCTCGTGAGGTTGACTTGAGCGTCGCCTGCGGGCTTTCTGCCGCCGCAATCAGCTATCGGACTCGACCTTGACCGACCGCCGCACCCTCTCTGGCCTGACCGCCTCCGCGACCTCGCGGACGGGCTTCGCCATGGCCGGCGGCCTCGGTACCACCATTACGATGACGACCATGACCATGCCCACCGGGGCAGGGATGGACTAGCGCGTACGGATCAAGGCTCGATCGACCGCCACCCACCCCGCCCCGAAAAGAGGCGGGGTTTTTTATTGCCCAAAGGACCCCAGACATGCCCGCCCAAGACCTCGATCTCAAACGCTACGACCAGCGGCTCAAACGGCCGGCGGCCCCCGATGCTTTAAATTGGGCCGCCAAACCGGTCGCGACCATCGCCGTGTTGAAGTTCGGCAGCTCGGTGCTGAAGTCCCCTGAGGACATCCCCGAGGTGGTGTCGGAGATCTACCGCCACGTCCGCCGCGGCGAGAAGGTGATCGCGGTGGTGTCCGCGTTCCTGGGCCGCACCGATGCCCTGCTGGGCCAGGCGCGGGCGCTGGGCGGCGCGCGCGACAACAAGCACCTGCCGCGTTACGTGGTGCAGGGTGAAGAACAGGCGGCGGCGCTGACCGCCATTGGTTGCGACCGCGTCGGCCTCGACGTGCGCGCGCTGGGCGTGCGCGAACTGGGCATCGTCGCCGAGGGTCCCTGCGAGGAAGCGATCCCCGTGCGGTTCGAGGCCTCGGAGCTGGAGGCCGCGCTCGCCGCCCACGAGGTGGTGGTGGTGCCGGGCTACGGGGCGGTCAATGAGGACGGTGAGGTCGTGCTTCTGGGGCGCGGAGGCACCGACCTGACGGCCGTGTTCGTGGCGTCCGAGCTCAAGCTCGATCACGTGCGGCTGCTGAAGGACGTGGACGGCGTCTATGATTCCGACCCGAACATCGCCGGCGATGTGGCCAGCCGCTACGCCGAACTCGACTGGAAGACGGCGCGCATCGTCGCCGGCAAGCTGGTCCAGCGGCGCGCGGTGGAGTTCGCCGAACAGCGCAAGGTGGTGGTCGAGGTGGCGGCGCTGGGCCGCGAAGCCGCCAGCCTGATCGGTGAGCAGCCGCCGCGCACGGCGCCCGCGGGGCATCCGCGCAAGTGGAAGGTCGCGCTCGCCGGCTGCGGCGTGGTCGGCGGCGGGGTGCTGCAGCGCCTGCTCGGCCGGCCCGATCTCTATGAGGTGGTGGGCGTGCTGGTGCGCGATCCGTCCAAGCCGCGCGACGTGCGCATCCCCGAGGGCCTGATCACCGCCGACGCGGAGCATCTGCTCGACGCCAGGCCCGACGTGCTGGTCGAAGCGTTGTCGGAGGGTCCGCCCGCGGCGCGGCTGCACCGGCGCGCGCTCGAGCGCGGCGTGCACGTGGTCAGCGCCAACAAGCAAGCCGTCGCGCTGGATCTGCCGGGCCTTGCGGCGGCGGCTGAGAAGGGCGGCGTGAAGGTCAGCTATTCCGCTGCGGTCGGCGGCGGTTCGCCGATGATCGAAACCGTACGCGCCGCGCGTGAACTGGGCGAGATCGCCGAGGTCGAGGCGGTGTTGAACGGCACGGTGAACTTCATGCTCGACCGCCTGTCCCACGGTGCGGCCTTCGACGACGCCCTGGCCGACGCGCGCGCGGCGGGCTTTGCGGAAGAGGACCCGTCCGCGGACCTGGAGGGCCACGACGCGGCCGCCAAGCTGCGCATCCTGGCGTTCGAGGCGTTCGGCGAAGTGCTCGACGACGCTGACATCCCCCGCCCGGTGCTGGACGCGGATGCGGTGACGCGTCACGGCGGGTGCGGCACGCTTCGCCAGATCGGCCGCTGCGTGCGCGAAGACGGCGAGGTGGCCGCCTGGGTCAATCTCGAGCCGACGCTGGAGGCGCGCCTGTTTCGCTCGCTGCGCGGCGAACGCAACGCCTTGCGCGTGGTGCTGAAGGACGGCCGCAGCTTCGTCTGCCGCGGCCGCGGCGCCGGCCGTTGGCCCACCGCCGAAAGCGTGTTCGCTGATTTGGGCGAACTGGTGCGGTCTGAAGGGGGATAACTCCCTTACAGGAAGTTGTTCGGCCAGATCATGGTGCGCCACATGTGGGCGGCTGGGGAGTTGTCGAAACCCAGGCCTTCTTCGGGTTCGCGGAAGTTGCGGCCGATCAGGTCGGTGAACACTTCCGGATCCGCGGTGGGGTCGGGTTCGAAGAAGTAGACGTCGTAGAGGGTGATGGTGCGCGCGCTCATGTACCAGCGGTGCTTGCGCGCCATCTCCGCGTCGCGGCGGCGGATGTACTCGGGCGGTTCGTAGTCGCCGCCGAAGAACTTCACATAGCCGACGGGATAGGTGTAGCCGACGCTCTCGTCCGGATAGAAGCGGATCGCCTGGTGATATTTCACCGCCCAGGCCACCTCTTCGTCGACATAGGGCGCGATCATCTGCTCGCCCCAATAGCCGTGATCGCCGCGGATCAGACCGCCCAGCGAAATGTCGTGCAGTAAACAGGCCATGACGATCTTCTCGTCGTGCCCTTCGTCCAGGGCACGCCGCGCGCTCGACAGCAGGTGGCGCACGCAGATGTCGTGAAAGCGGTATTTGAAGAAATCGACCAGGCGCGGGCGCCTGGGCATGCGCGGCAGGGCGGGATTGTCGCCCATCATCATCACGACCTCGGGAGAGAGCCGCGCCAGCTGCTCCCGCTCCGTGTCCGGCTCGCGCCCGCGCCATCCGACCGGCGAAGGACAGATCTGCCGCTCGCGCCCGGCTTGCGGCCAACTGTGATCGTCTTCGATGCTGCTCATGGCGCGAAGGTTGCTCAAGCCGTGGATCGCGTCAAACCGTGCGGCCGAGGGCGGGATCGCTCACGCCGGGCTTGCCGGTCTCCAGCCGTCCGGCGAAGCGGCGTCCGAAGCCTGGGTCCTCGGCGCAACCGACGCTAACGTCGTACCAGCCCCCGACGGTATCGAGGACGAGCAGGATCCGCTTGCCTGACGCGACGGAATACGGCGGCGGCTTGGGTCCGTCGTAGAGGCCATCGGCAATGGTGAAGGTTCGCGCCTGGGCCGTGAAATTGTGCACGTCGATGATGATCGTGCCCTTAGCCGGATCCTTCGCGAGGTCGATCTGCAGGCTCGCGCGCGAGAGCTGACCACTCGCTTGGTAAAGGAAGCCGTTCGGCCCGCGAACCGAGATGCCATAGTCGCCGTCGGCCGGGACGCTGCCGCTTAGCCGCTTGCCGGCTTCGATGGTATAGAACCACGGACCCGAGCCGGGCTTATGCGGCCGCACATCGAAACAGGCGCCCACAGCGCCGTCGTTGATGAACTCGAGGACGAAAGTTCTCGTCTTGCGATCGGCGCGGCCTTCGACGTTGAGATCATAGCCCAGCGGCCGCGACGACCGCTGGCCGGGCTCTTGGCGCGGCATGACGGGATCGGCCGGGATCACAGGTCCCGGCAGCTTGTCGCTCGCCACGGCGTGCTCCAGGTAACCTGCGGTGTCGGGCAAGGCCGCCGGCCCCTGGGCGCCGCTTGCGAAATCGAACGCCGAGGTCAGGTCGCCGCACACCGTGCGGCGCCAGGGGCTGATGTTGGGCTCCAAGACCCCGAAGCGCTTTTCAAGGAAGCGGATCACGGAGGTGTGGTCGAACACCTCGCTATTGACGAAACCGCCGCGCGACCAGGGCGACACCGCGATCGCCGGCACGCGCGGCCCCAGGCCCACTGGCTCGCCGCTCCAGGTTTCGCCGTCCGTGGCGACCGTCGACTTGCCGAGCGCCGAACCGGTTGGCGGGATCGGCGGCGGGACGTGGTCGAAGAAGCCGTCGTTCTCGTCGTAGTTCAGGATGAACACCGTCTTCGACCAGGTCTCCGGATCGGAGACGAGCGCGTCGACCAGGCCCGCGGTCAGATTTTCGCCGGTACTCGGGCACGCACTCGGGTGTTCGCACGCGATATAGGGCGCGACGATCCACGACACCTGCGGCAGGGTCTTGGCCTGCACGTCGCGCTTCAGCGCCGCGATCAGATGTTCGCCGTGAGACGCCTTCGCGTTGTCCTTGGTCGACCCCTCGACGCAGCCGCGCCCCTTGGCCATCAGCGCGGGGTTTGCATCGGCGCCGCGAAACGCCGCGAAATAGGCCAGGGCGTTGTCGCCGTAGTTGTCGTACTCCTGATAGACCTTCCAGCTGACGCCAGCCGCCTCAAGCCGCTCCGCATAGGTCTTCCACGCCAGCGCCTTGAACCCAGGCGCGTCCAGCGCGGGATCGGCGGCTTCGTTCGGCTCGTCCGGTGCGTTCTTCACCACCAGCGGCCCGTCGTAGCCCGCGCTCAACCCGCTGGTGCCGGTGAACAGGAAATTGCGGTTGGGGCTGGTCGGACCGAAGATCGAGCAGTGGTACGCGTCGCAGATGGTGAAGGCGTCGGCCAGGGCGTAGTAGAACGGCAGGTTCTCGCGGGTGAAGTGGCCCATGGTCATCGGGCCCTTCACGTCGATCCACGCGTCGTGATCTTTCCACCGCGCGTGCGAGCCCTTCCAGGTGTGATCGAGGCTGTCCATGTGCTCGGCGCGCGTGCGTCGGGCGTCGAGCCGGAACGGAAGCACCGGCGCCTCACCGGCCTTCGCCTGATGCCAGACGGACTGGCCGCTCGGCAACTCGATGGCGCGCGGATCGTCGAACCCGCGAACGCCGCGCAGGGCGCCGAAGTAATGATCGAATGAGCGGTTCTCCTGCATGAAGATCACCACGTGCTCGACGTCCATGATCGTGCCGGTCCGCCGCGCCGGACCGATCGCCAACGCCCGCGCGATGGTCGCCGGCGTCGCCAGGGCCCCCGCCGCCGCCAGCTTCAGGAACCTCCGCCGTGACGCCATGCGATCCTCCGAATGCGCCAGGGTCTCAGGACCGTGTGACGGTTGTTACGGCTTGGCCTCGACCTTCGGCGGCGCGGCGTCGATCAGGCCGATCTGTCTTGCTTCGGCGTCTAGGTGCGGGTTGAGGGCCAGGGCGGCTGCGATGTCGGCGTCGCCCTCGGGCTTCATACCCGATCGCTGTTTCGCCAGGCCGCGTCCATAGAGCGACCAGGCTTCTTTCGGCTCCAGCTTGATCGCTGCGTCGTAATCCGCGATGGCTTCCTTGAAGCGGCCGAGGCGCAGATTGACCATGCCGCGGCTGTCGAGAACCTGGGAATTGCGTGGGCCTTTCTTGAGCGCCGCATTGCAGTCGTCGAGCGCCTTGTCGAGATCCTTGCCGGTCATGGCGCGCGCCCAGCAGCGCTCGTTCAACACCTTCCACAGGCTGTCGTCGTTGGGATGCACGTCGATCCACGCGTCGTAGTGGGGGATCGCTTCAGCCCAATGGCGGTGGAGCACGTAGTAGGCCGCGATGCTGCGATGCATGGCGTCGTCGTCGGGTGCAGCCTTCAGCGCCGCGTCAAAATCCGCGGCGGCCCGCGGCAAGTCCTTGGCCGCCAGGTCGAGATTGCCGCGATGCAGGAGGGCGGAAGCGAATTTGGGGTCGATCGCCAGGGCTTGGTCGAGGTCGGCGCGCGCCAGATCGTGCTTGCCCATGGCGTAGTGCGCCAAGGCGCGGTCCACGTAACGCTTCGGCGCCTTGGGCTCCAGAGCCACCGCCTTGTCGAAGGCCTGCAACGCCCCGGCATAGTCACGCCGCGACATCAGCGCTTCACCCTCGCGATGGAAGTCATCCGCGGTCTGTGGGGCCGCGGAGGCGTCGGACGGGGCCGCCGCGGCGTTTGTTTTCGGCGCCGGCGGCTCATCCAGGCGGAACACCGGGCCGCCGTTGTAGCTGAAGTAGAGCTTGCTCTGGCTGCGCGACACCAGCACGCGGTGCGACAGGAAGAAATCCATGCCCAACAGCATGTCGACGTCGCCCATGCCCAGCTTGTTGCTGATGGTCAAGCGCGTGTTCTTGATCTCCTCGTCGGCGATCGAAAAGCTGTCGATGGGCGCCGTCCAGGTTTCGATCGTGCCGCGACCGATGCCGCCGGAGACGCCGCGCGCCTTGACGTCGGGACCGCTCATGTTCACCCCGGCCCGCTCCGCCGCGCTGCGCGACAGGATCGAGACGCCGGCGCCGGTGTCGAAGATCGCCCGCACCGGATGACCGTTGATCTTGACAGTGCCTTTGATGTGCACCGAGGCCGGCGGGTCGTAGTGATCGATCGGGATGACGCCGTAGTTGCCATCCGCCCAGTAGGCCAGGGCCGTATCGCGGCAACCATCGGCCTTGAAATAGCGCATCACCCCGTGGGCGAAGTCGAATTCGACGTCCGCGAAACTCAGCAGGTTTTCACCGAGCAGCCCGACCGTATTGGTGTGGAAGTGGCGCAGCACGACGAACTGCAGGCGCTTGATCGGGATGCCCGCGAAGTTGATGTCGGTGGCCTCGCCCAGCCATGCCTGGTCCTCGCCGCCGACGCCTTCGACGGACAGGCTGTTGATATAGCCTGGGGGCACCTTTGCCTGGTGCAGGTTGAACTTCGTCGCCGCCTCGGGCGTCAGCGTGCTGAAGAAGGCGCCGGTATCGACCTGGAAGCGCGCCTCCTGACCGCTGATCTTGGTCGTGACGACCGCCTCGTTGCCCTGCATGTCGACCGGCAGGTCGAAGTACTTGCCGAACTTGCACTCCGCCTGCGCCGCGGACGCTGCAAGCCAGATGGCCGCCGCCGCCACGCCAGAGATGAGAAACTTCGAATGCCCCCGCATAACCCCACCCGTCCACTACGCTCACAGATTGAACATAGAGACGCTCGCCGCCGAAAGTTTCAAGCGAGGATCGGCGCAATCACGCCGGGAGGCGCGCCGCCCTACTTCGCGCGTTCCGCGCTTCGAAGGGCAACCTTCTTAGAATGAGAGGGTAGGACCTGACCTTCGAAGCGCCGGAGGAGCGAAGATGGTGGACGCGACAGGGATTGAACCTGTGACCCCTACGATGTCAACGTAGTGCTCTCCCGCTGAGCTACGCGTCCTCCCGGGAAGGCCGGGGGTATAGCCTCACGGCCCCTTGGGGCGCAAGGCGGCGTTTTTTCTCCGGATTGTTTCTAGGCCGCCACCATCCGCTCCACCTCGGCGACGATCTCGCGCAGGTGGACGGGCTTGGACAGGACCTTGGCCTGGGGGGCCGACTGGGCGGCCGAGAGGGCCACGGCGGCGAAACCGGTGATGAACATGATGCGCACGTCGGGCTGGCCCACAGCGGCCTGGCGGGCGACCTCGATGCCGTCGGCGCCGGGCATGACGATGTCGGTCAAAAGCAGGTCCCAGGGCCCTTCGCAGAGGGCGGCCAAGGCATCGTCGCCGTTTTCGCAAACCCGCACGTCGTGCCCGGCCCGCTCCAGGGCGCGGGCCAGGAATCCGCGCAGGGAATCGTCGTCTTCGGCGAGGAGAATGCGGGCCATGTTTTTTTTGTACTGGGTTTGCGGCGGTCGAGAGGTCACGAGCTTAGCAAGCCGTATGTAAACCGGGCATGAAAACCCCTGGCGGTGGAACCGCTGTCCACAGGGTTCCCCGGGCCTCGGGCGCCTTAAGCTTACCCCAGACGTTCCGGTCGTTGACCTGGGCGGTCCGGGCCGGGATGATTTCACAGATGCCGCCCGCCAAACCCGCCGTGAAACGGCCCGACGCAAAGGGAAACGCCGACCCGGGCGCCCGTGACTCCGGCGAACCCGCGACGTTCGAGGTCCGGCGCGGGGCCCGGCTTTCGACGCCCCTCGTGTTCGCCTCGCCCCACTCCGGAAGGGTCTATCCGCAGGCCCTGCTCCTGGCCTCGGCCCTCGACGGCCATGCGCTGCGCCGCTCCGAGGACGCCCTGGTGGACGACCTGATCGAGCCGGCCTTTGCCCGCGGCGTGGCCGGCGTGCTGTGCAAGGTGGCCCGGGTCTATGTCGACGTGAACCGCGACCCGTGGGAGCTCGACCCCGCCATGTTCGACGGCCGCCTGCCGGCCTATGCCCGCTCGCAGAGCGCGCGGGTGGCCGCGGGCCTGGGCTCGATCGCCAAGGTCGTGGGCGAGGGGCAGGAGGTCTACGCCCGCAAACTCTCCTTCGCCGAGGTGAAGGCGCGGATCGAGGCGGTGCATCAGCCCTATCACAAGGCGCTCGGCGGCCTTTTGTCCGAGGCGCGCAAGGCGTTCGGGGTCGCGGTGCTGATCGACTGGCACTCGATGCCCTCGGCCGCCTCGCGGTCCGAGGCCCAGCGCGGGCGGGTGCGGCCGGACATCGTGCTGGGCGACCGTCACGGGGCGGCGTGCGGACGCAGGCTCAGCCAGGCCATGCGCGGGGCGCTGGAGGGCATGGGCTATGTGGTGGGGATGAACACCCCCTACGCCGGCGGCTACACCACCGAGACCTACGGGCGGCCTCACGGCGGCTATCACGCGCTGCAGGTCGAGATCGATCGGTCGATCTACCTGAACGAGGCCAGCCTCGAACCCTCGGCCGGGTTTGCGCGGGTGCGGCAGGACCTGGAACAGGTGTGCGAGACGCTGCTGCAGACCGATTGGAAGCAGACGCTCCGGTCCTGACGAAGGACGTTCAGGACAAAAAAAGGCCGCGCAAAAAGCGCGGCCTGAGGGTCATGGGGAGGAAACGCCCAAAAGAGCGTCGTCAACGTCGAGGACGCTGAACAGCTTCAATTTACGCTGCAGCGCACAATGCGCAAGCCTTTCGGGCCGGTTTTCGATCACGGTTGGTTACAGGTAACCGTCATACTTTCCCTTCCGAACAAGGAATTTTCGCGAACGGCCGTCCATGCCGCATTTGCGAAGAAATCCGCTGCGACGCACCCCAGCTTCGGCTTAGGGGCGGCCGGGCCATCTCTGGTTGACCGGTCATGCCCGCAGATTAGTGTGCCCGCGCCTCGACCCTCCCCCGACGCCGCCTAATCCAAAGGACTCTCTCCATGGCCGATCCCGCCGCGCCTGCCGCCGCCTATGACGTTGTCATCGTGGGGGGCGGACCCGGGGGCTACAACGCCGCCATCCGCGCCGGCCAGTTGGGGCTCAAGGTGGCCTGCGTCGAGATGCGCGAGACCCTGGGCGGCACCTGCCTCAACGTCGGCTGCATTCCGTCCAAGGCGCTGTTGCACACGTCGCAGCGCTTCGAGGAGGCGTCGAAGGACTTTGCCGGCATCGGCATTGAAGTGCAGCCGCCCCGCCTGAACATCGGCCAGATGATGCAGTCGAAGGCCGAGAGCGTGACCGCCCTGACCAAGGGCGTCGAGTTCCTGTTCCGCAAGAACAAGGCGGAGTGGATCAAGGGCCGCGGCCGCATTGCCGGACCCGGCAAGGTCGAAGTCACCGCCGCGGACGGATCCAAGTCGACGCTCAATGCGGCGAACATCGTCATCGCGACGGGGTCGGAACCGACGCCGTTGCCGGGCGTCACGGTCGATCAGAAACAGATTGTCGATTCCACCGGCGCGCTTGCGCTCGCGGGCGTGCCGAAGACCATGGTGGTGATCGGGGCGGGCATCATCGGTCTCGAACTCGGTTCGGTGTGGCGCCGTCTGGGCGCCGAGGTGACGGTGGTGGAGTTTCTCGACCGCATCACGCCGGGCATGGACACCGAGATCGCCACCGCGTTCCAGCGCGCGCTGACCAAACAAGGGATCAAGTTCAAGCTCGGCGCCAAGGTGACGTCGGCGAAGACGGCGCCGGACGGCGTGACGCTGACCATCGAACCGGCGGCCGGCGGCGGCGCGGCGGAGACCTTGAAGGCCGACGTGGTGATGGCCTGCATCGGCCGTCGTCCGTTCACCGATGGCCTCGGTCTGGAGACCGTCGGCATTCAGCCCGACAAGCGCGGTTTCATTCCCACCGATCACTTCCGCACCACGGCGCCCGGCGTGTGGGCGATCGGCGATGTGATCCTGGGTCCGATGCTCGCGCACAAGGCGGAGGATGACGCGGTCGCCTGCATCGAACTGATCGCGGGCAAGGCCGGCCACGCCGACTACAATCTGGTGCCGAGCGTGGTCTACACCCACCCGGAAGTGGCCTGGGTCGGCCAGACCGAAGACCAGCTGAAGGCCGCGGGCGTCGAATACCGCACCGGCAAGTTCCCCTTCAGCGCCAACAGCCGCGCCAAGGTGAACCACGAAACCGAAGGCCTGGTGAAGTTCCTGGCCGACGCGAAAACCGACCGCGTGCTGGGCGTGCACATGATGGGCCCGGAAGTGGGCGAGATGATCGCCGAAGTCTGCGTGCTTATGGCCTTCGGCGGCGCGTCGGAAGATCTGGCGCGCACGTGTCACGCGCACCCAACGCGCTCGGAAGCGGTGCGCCAGGCCGCCATGGGCGTCGAAGGCTGGACGATGCAGGCGTAGGTTCAAGAGAGAGTGAACCAGGAAGCGCACCAAGCGCACTAAGAAGAAAATTGTCCACGAAGCACACGAACCACACAAACAAGACGCGATCGTCGGCGCGTAGCGCCATCCAGTAAACTGCGTCTGCGACGCGGGAGAACGCGTTCGTGTGGTTCGTGTGGTTCGTGGACAAACTCTAGCGACCTGAAACTCACGGTCACGGCTGCCGGTCAAGCGCAGCACTCTTCGTGCGCTTGGTGCGCTTGGTGGTTAGTCCCTCTTGCTCACTCCGCCTTGTAAGTAAGGTAGCTGCGTTCGACCATGCGGCGCAGGCCTTCGTAGGCTTCGGTGAGTTCTTCGAAGGCGGCGCGCATTTCGGCGAGCTTGGCGATCTTGTCGGCGGTTGCGGGCGTGGCGCCGGAGGAGATGGCCAGGGCTTCCCTTACCCAGTGGGCGCGGGCGAGGGCGGCTTGCACGGCCATGCGCTGGAACGTGGCCGCGTCGACCTGGCCCACGACCTTGGCCAGCACTTCGCGGTTCGACGCAAAGGCGGTGTAGTCGATCTGTTCGAGCTGGCCGCGCAGGCGCCGCTGGTCCTGGGGATCGGCGACCTCGGGTTCGAAGTGGTCCGACGCCACGCGGCGGACGCTCGCAGTACGGATGCTCGACATGGCGTTCCTCCGCCTTGGCCGACCAGGGTGAACCCGATGGCTTAACGCCCGATTGAGAGCGCGTCAGCCATAGCGGGCGGCGTGGTCCGCGTCGGAATCGAGGATGGTGAGCCGCCCGACCGTCAGTTCCCCCACCTCCAGCCGGCGCACCTTCAGGGTCTTGACCGCGGCGTTGCGCACCGCCAGCCGCCCGATCGCCACCGCGCCCACGGCAAAGGCGCCGAGCGCGAGCGCCCCGAAGGCCAGGGCCCCGACGCTGCCCGCCCCCAGAGCCGCGCCCGCGCGCCGCGGGGTGAGCTCCCGGGCATAGAGGGTTCGTTCGTCCACACGCTTGTTCATGGGGCAGGTCCTTCCGCTCGGAAGGCATATGGGGCGCGGGCTTGCGGCTTGGGAAGGGCGTCAGGCGCGCGGATGGGCCTTGGCGTAGGCCTTCAGCAGGCGCTCGGCGTCGACGGCGGCGTATTTCTGGGTGGTCGACAGCGAGGCGTGGCCGAGCAGTTCCTGGATCGAACGCAGATCGGCGCCGGCGCCCAGCAGGTGGGTCGCGAACGAGTGGCGCAGCGCGTGCGGCGTCGCGCTCTTGGGCAGGCCGAGGCGGCTGCGCAGCCGCTGCACCGTCGCCTGCACCTGACGCGGCGTAAGCGCGCCGCCGCGCGCGGCGCGGAACAGCGGTTCGGTCGGCGGCAAGGGCCAAGGGACTTGCGCGAGATAGGAGTCCACCGCGGCCCGCACCGCCGGCAGCACCGGGACCATGCGGGTCTTGGAACCCTTGCCCTTGATGCGCAACGTGTCCGGCAACGGCGCGTCGGCGCGCGTCAGCGACAGCGCTTCGGAAATGCGCAGGCCGCAACCGTAGAGCAGAGTCAAGACCGCGCGGTCGCGCGCGAGCGCCCATTCCGCGGCGTCGGGATCGGCTTCAGATTCTTCGAGCAGGCCCTTGGCCTGGTCTTCGGTGACCGGCCGCGGCAGCGACGGCGGCAGGCGCGGGCCGCGCACCAGCGCGACCGAGACATTGGCGACGCCGAAACGGCGGTCGAGCCATTTGTGGAATCCGCGGATGGCGGAGATCAGTTGGCTGAGTGAACGCGGCGCCAGCGCGTGCTCGCCCTGGCGGCGCGACGCGAGATAGGCGCGCAACTCCGCCGCCGAAATGTCGCTCAGTGTGCCGATGGTGAGGGCTTCACCGCGATGGCCGTCGAGGAAGCCGAGGTAATCGCCGACGTTGTGGGCATAGGCTTCGAGCGTGCGCGGTGAGGCGCGCCGTTCGTCGCGCATGTAACCGATGTAGGCGAAAAGCGCTTCGCGCGTTGGCGCGGTGCGCTCGGGAAGGTTCAGAGTACGGGCCACCGCTCCGCCGTGCGCTCGACCACCCGCGCCACGAAGGCCACGAGCTCGGCGCCCATGTCGCTGGAAAAGCCATCGGGGTCGGGCGAACCGAACGCCACCAGCGCCGGCCGCGCGTGCGACCACAAGGACAGACGCACCAGGGCGGAGGATTTCACCTCGCCCGCGCGGCCTTCGAACATGCCCTCGTTGCCGGTGTCTTCGCCGAGACGCGACAGGCCATCGACGCCCAGCAGCATGTCGACGACGCTTTCCTCCAGCGGGCGCCAGCCGTGCGGCACGCCGCCGGGACGCTCCAATGCGATGACGCCGCAGACGAGGCCGAACCGGTGTCGCGCCGCTTCGTCGAGCCGGCGCGCGAGGTCGGTGTGGTTGCGGCTTTCCAGAATGTCGATCACCGCCGCGTGGGTCTGGGCTTGGGCCGCGAAGTTGGCGCGCGCGACCTGTTCGATCGCCTTGCGCGCGCCGCTCTCGCGCGCGGCCACCGCTTCCAGCCGCGCCAACGCCGCGCGGCCGAAGTCGACGACGTTGGGACCGGTGGGCTTTAAGCCCAACGTCTCCTGCAGCTCGCGGTCCTGGGCGAAGTGTTCGGGATGGGCCTGCAGAAAGGCGCGCACCAGGGGCCAGGACGGTTCGGCCTTGGCTTCACTTTCCGGCGCGTCGTTCGCCGCAATGAGATCACGCGTGGTCACAGAATCGATTGCCCCGTCTTCGCCCAGTCGCTCATGAACTGTTCAAGCCCCTTTTCGGTTAAGGGGTGCTTGACGAGGTCCCGGAACACCTGGGGCGGAATGGTCGCACAGTCGGCCCCGGCGATGGCCGCGTCGCGCACATGGTTCGAGGTGCGGATCGAGGCGGCCAGGATGTCGGTGTCGAACTCGAAATTGTCGTAGATCGCCCGGATCTCGCGGATCAGCTCCATGCCGTCGGCGCCATAGTCGTCCAGCCGGCCGATGAAGGGCGAGATGAACCCGGCGCCGGCCTTGGCCGCCATCAGGGCCTGGGCGGCGGTAAAGCACAGGGTCACGTTCACCTGGATGCCCTGGCGCGCCAGCTCCGAGGTCGCCTTCAGCCCGTCCCAGGTCAGGGGCACCTTCACCGCCACATTGGGGGCGATGGCGGCCAGCTTCTCGCCCTCGCGGATCATGGCGCCCGATTCGGTGGCCGCCACCTCGGCCGAGACCGGGCCTTGGACCAGGGCGCAGATCTCGGCGATCACCTCGGCCATGGGCCGGCCCGCCTTGGCGATCAGGGTCGGGTTGGTGGTCACCCCGTCGACCAGGCCGGTGGAGGCGAGATCGGCGATCAAGGCGGTGTCGGCGGTGTCCACGAAGAGCTGCATGACGGGGTTCCTGGGGATGGAGTCGCCGTCTCTCTAGTCCACGCGGATTCGGCGCGCGACAAAATCCCCCCAAAGCCTCCTGTTTAGCTTCGCCTCGCCGAAACCAGGCCTCGTCCCCAGATAGACTGCCATCGTGAGAATCGCCCAGGTCCTGTTGCCATTGCCGCTGGCGGAAGCCTTCGACTACGAGATCCCTGAGGGGCTCGAGGTCGCGGTGGGCGACCATGTGGTCGTACCGCTGGGCCCGCGCGAGGTCTGGGGCGTGGTGCGCGGCCTGAAGGACGGCGCGGGCTTCAACCGGCCGCTGAAACGGGTGATCGAGCGGATCGAGATTGATCCCCTGCCGCTGAATACCCTGAACTTCGTGGAATGGGCGGCCCACTGGCAGGTGGCGCCGCCGGGCGACCCGCTGGCCATCGCGTTGCGCGGCCTGCGCGCCGAGCCGCCCAGGCCCTCCAAGCGCCTGTTCATCACCGGCAAGCCGACCGCGCGCATGACGCCGGCGCGCGAACGGGTGCTGGAAGCCGCCGTCGCGGGGGCTGCGACCTCCGCGGCCCTGGCCAAGGTCGCCGGGGTTTCGACCGGGGTGGTGAAGGCGCTGCTCGACGAAGGCGTGCTCGACATCGAAGAAGTCCCGCCGTCGCGGGAGTGGCCGGCGCCCGATCCCGACTTTGCGGCGGCCAAACTGAGCGAGAGCCAGGGCGCCGCGGCCCGCGCGCTGAACGCGATGATCGACGAACGCGGGTTTCGCGTGGCGTTGCTGGACGGTGTCACCGGGTCGGGCAAGACGGAGGTCTATCTCGAAGCCTGCGCGCACCAACTCGCGATCGATCCCGAGGCGCAGGTGCTGGTGCTGTTGCCGGAGATTGCGCTGACCCAGGCGGTGATCGCGCGCTTCACCGAACGCTTTGGCGCCGCGCCCGCGGAATGGCATTCGAGCGTGTCGTCACCCAAACGGCGCAAGGTGTGGGACGCGGTCGCCGATGGGCGCGCGCGCATTGTGGTGGGCGCACGCTCGGCGCTGTTCCTGCCCTTCCGCAAGCTGAAGCTGATCGTCATCGACGAGGAGCACGACTCCTCGTTCAAACAGGACGAGGGCTTCATCTATCACGCCCGGGACCTCGCCATTGCGCGCGCGCGCATCGAAGGAGCGTCGGTGGTGCTGGCCTCGGCCACGCCGTCGCTGGAAACGCTTTGGAACGCGGAACAGGGCCGCTATCGCTGGCTACGGCTGGCGGCGCGGCACGGGCGGGCGGAAGAACCCGAGGTCGACCTCATCGATCTGCGCGAACATCCGCCGGAGGCGGGGCATTGGCTTTCGGCGCCGCTGGTGACGGCGATGGCGGAAACCATCGAGCGCGGCGAACAGGTTCTGTTGTTCTTGAACCGCCGCGGCTATGCGCCGGTGGTGATCTGCAAGGCGTGCGGCGCGCGCATGACCTCGCCCAACAGCGACAGCTGGCTGGTGGAGCACCGCTACACTGGGCGTCTGATATGCCACCTCACCGGCTTTTCCATGCCGAAGCCGAAGACCTGTCCGCACTGCGGCGCGGCGGATTCGCTGGTCGCCATAGGCCCGGGTGTCGAACGCATCGAAGAAGAGGTGAAGAGCCTGTTCCCCGAGGCGCGGGTCGAGGTGTTCTCGTCGGACACGGCGCCCGACGGCGAAACCGCCCGCGAACTGATCGCGCGCATGGAGCGGGGCGAGATCGACGTGATGGTGGCGACGCAGGCCGCCGCGAAGGGTCACAACTTTCCGATGCTGACCCTGGTCGGCGTGGTCGATGCGGACCTGGGCCTGAAGGGCGGCGACCTGCGCGCCGGCGAGCGGACGTTCCAGCTGCTGGCGCAGGTGGCGGGCCGCGCGGGTCGCGCCAACCATCCGGGCCGGGCGTTGCTACAGACCTGGGCGCCGGAGCACCCGGTGATGCAGGCGCTGAAGGCGCGAGACCGCGACGCGTTCGTGGCGGCGGAAAGCACCGGCCGCGAAATCTCACGCCTGCCGCCGTTCGGGCGGCTGGTGGCCCTGATTGTGTCGAGCGAAAATCCCGCCGCGCTGGATGGCGTCGTGCGCGCGCTGGCCGCCGCCGTTCCCAATGCCGAAGGCGCCGAAGTCTACGGCCCCGCCGACGCGCCGCTCAGTTTGATTCGAGGGCGACGGCGCAAGCGCTTCCTGGTGCGCGCCGATCGCAAGGTGGACGTGCAGTCGATGGTCTCGACCTGGCTCGCGCGCGTGAAGGTTCCGTCATCGGTACGCGTGGTGGTCGACGTGGATCCGTATAACTTTCTCTGAGTTTTGAACGGAATAGAAGCGGGTCTAGGTCGCGCCCTGGGGTTCCGGGGTTTCTTCGCCGAGTTCCCCCGCCCCGGCGCCTTCGCCTGGTTCCGCGACCGGTTCGGCCTTTTGCTGACCTGGCGCGCGGGCGCGTAGCGGCAGTTCCGGCACGAACAGCGTCACCACCAGCCCCAGGATCGCGATAACCATGCCGGCCATGAACACGTCGGCCATGGCGGTGGAGAAGGCGGCGCGGACCAGCGGGTCGACAGCGATGGTTTTGCCGTGGCCGCCGGCGGCCTGGTTGGCGACGGCAAGCGCCTGCAACTTGTCGATGGTCATCGGCGTGCCGCCCTTGGACGCGACCTTGGCCATCTGGGCCGCGAGCGACTGGGTCATGATGGCGCCGAAGATCGTTGCGCCGACGGTGCCGCCGATCTGGCGGAAGAACTGCGACGAGCTGGTGGCGACGCCGATGCGGTCCATCGGCACCGCGTTCTGAATCGCCACGCTGAACAGACTCTGCGCCGGGCCGAGGCCGATGCCGAGGAGCAGCACGCGCCAGATCATGCCGTACACCGTGGTGTGGGCGTCGATCCGCGTCATGAAGAACATGCCGATGACGAGACAGACCGCACCCACGAGCATGATCGGCTTATACCGCCCGGTCTTGCTCATCAGACGCCCGGAGATGACCGCGCCTCCGATCAGGCCGAGCATCATCGGCAGCATGACCATGCCGCTCAGCGCCTGTTTCACGCCCAGGCCGAGCTGCAGATAGAGCCCGAGGAACAGGGCTGCGCCCATGAAGGCCATGTTGATGATGAAGGACGCGAGGTTGGCGAGGGTGAACACCGGCGTCTTGAACAGGCCGAGCGGCAACAGCGGCTCGGAGAACTTCAGCTCGTTGATCAAAAACAGGACGAGCGACACGGCGAAGGTCGCGATCAGGCCCAGAATGATAGGCGAGCTCCAGGCATGGGTGTGGCCGCCCCAGCTCAACGCCAATAGCAACGGCACGAAGGCGGTCAGGATCAACAGGGCGCCGAGGTAATCAACCTTGCCGCCGCGACCGGCCTTCAGGGCCGGCGTCTTCGTCCAGATCATGAACAGGGCGAGCGCGCCGAACGGCAGGTTCACGTAGAAACACCAGCGCCAGCCCTCGATGATGAAGCCGCCCAAGTGGACCGTGCCGTACTGGGCTAGTCCGCCGCCGATCACCGGCCCGATGAGCGAAGCGAGACCGAACACGCCGCCGAAATAGCCGGAAAATTTGCCGCGTTCGCGCGGAGGGAACAGATCGGCCATGACCGCGAAAGCGCTGGTCATCAGCGCGCCGCCGCCGATGCCCTGCAGTCCGCGCGCCCCGATGAGTTGGGTCATGGCGCCGCCGACCAGCGGCAGATTCGCAATTTCTCCGGCCAGGCCACAGAGCCAGGAGCCGAAGAGGAAGATCAGCACGCCGATCAGGATGATTCGTTTGCGCCCGAACAGGTCGCCGAGCTTGCCCCAGATCGGCACCGTTGTGGTCGAGGTGAGCAGGTAGGTGGTGGTCAGCCACGAATAGAGATTGAGGCCTTTGAACTGCGCCGCGACCCGCGGCATCGCGCTGCCCACGATGGTCTGATCCATGGCGGCCAACAGCAAGACGATCATCAGGGCGATGAGGGTAATGCGCCGTTCCTGGGGGGTGGTCTCAACGGTCATGGCTTGCTCTGGGCCTCACTCCGAAGGGCGGGCGGTTTACCACGCGGCAAGGCGTTGCGGTAAACCAATACGTCCCCACCTTAGTGGGTGGAGGGGCTCCGCTTCCGCCGCGCGCGCCGCGCCAGAGCGTTGAGAAGCTCGACCGCGCCTGCGAACCCCATGGCGACGTAGATGTAGGTCTTGGGCACCTCGATGCCGAAGCCGTCGGCGATCAGCACCATGCCGATCATCATCAGAAAGCTGAGCGCCAACATGACCACGGTCGGATTCCTGGCGATGAAGGCCGCCAGCGGCCCCGAGGCCACCAGCATCAGCAGGACCGCGATGGTCACCGCCAGGAACATGATCGGCAGCTGATTGGTCATGCCGACCGCGGTCAGGATGCTGTCGATGGAGAAGACCAGGTCCAGCAGCAGGATCTGGACGATGGCGATCGCGAAGGCGGTGGAAACCGGGCCGGAGGTCTTCTTCTGATCGGGTTCCGGGTCCACGTGCTCGTGGATCTCGCCGACCGCTTTCCAGAGCAGGAAGAAGCCGCCGGCGATCATGACCAGGTCGCGGATCGAAAAGCCGTGCCCCATGACCGTGAGCACAGGGGCGGTCAGGCCGGTCATGAAGACCAGGGCGCCGAGCAGGGCGAGCCGCAGGACCAGGGCCAGGAGCAGGCCCACGCTGCGCGCCCGGGCGCGAATCGCCTCGGGCAGCTTGTTGGTCAGCAGGGCGACGAAGACCAGGTTGTCGACGCCTAAGACCACCTCCAGCACGATCAGGGTGATCAAGGCCGCCCAGGCGCTGGGATCGTAGGCGAGGGCGGCGATTTCGTGCATCGGGCGTCCGGGCGAAGAGGGGAGTGGGCGCGGCCGACAGCTTGCCGCAAGCCCTCCCTCTATCGACGCCCCGCGACCCCGGTTCAAGGCCTGGATTTCTCAGGCTCCGGCAGCGCTTTTGGGCATGTTGCAGCGCCACAAAACGCATGCTATCAGGCGCCCGGCTTCGCGCGGGGCGGTCTTTTGCGAGACCGCCTCGTTCGTGCTTTCCCAAGCGGTTCAAGCCTTTAGCCGAGCGGCGTCCCGTCGCGAACGGCGCCTCAAAACACGGGTTCGGGTTCATACGTGGCTGACGATTTCCGAGAGACCGAAGTCGGCGAGCGCTATGCGCTGGCGCTGTTCGACCTGGCGGTCGAGACCGGCGTCGTCGACGGGGTCCGCAACGACCTGAACAGCCTCTCGGCCATGATCGCGGAAAGCGCGGACCTGCGCCGGGTTCTGTCGTCCCCGGCCTTCGCCTCCGAAGACAAGGCCAAGGCGCTCGACGCCATCGCCAAACAGGCCGGCTTCCAGCCGGTGACCATCAAGTTCCTGGGCTTCCTGGCCGCCAACCGCCGCGCCGGCGCGCTGCAGGCGGTGATCGCCAGCTTCCGCAAGCTCGACGACAAGCGCCGGGGCGTCGTCGCCGCCCAGGTCACCACCGCCGTCGCCCTCACCGACGCGCAGCGCGATGGCCTGGCGGCCGCGCTGTCGCAGGCGTTGGGCAAGGCTCCCGAAATCACCACCGCCGTCGATCCGTCGATCTTGGGCGGCGTCAAGGTGCGCGTCGGTTCGCGCCTCTATGACGCGTCGCTGAAGACCCGCCTCGACTCCCTCAAGTTCGCCCTGAAGAGAGCGTAAGACCATGGACATTCGCGCCGCCGAGATCTCGGCCATCCTCAAGTCGCAGATCGCCAACTTCGGCGAAGAAGCCGATGTCTCCGACGTCGGCCAGGTGCTGTCCGTCGGCGACGGCATCGCTCGCGTGTACGGCCTCGACAAGGTCCAGGCCGGCGAGATGGTCGAGTTCCCCAAGGCCGGGGTGAAGGGCATGGCCCTCAACCTCGAACGCGACAACGTCGGCATCGTGATCTTCGGTGAAGACCGCCAGATCAAGGAAGGCGATGAAGCGCGCCGCCTCGGCGAAATCGTGGACGTGCCCGTCGGCAAGGCGATGCTCGGTCGCGTGGTCAATCCGCTGGGCGAGCCGATCGACGGCAAGGGCCCGCTGGGTGAAGCCGCCGAACGCCGCCGCGTCGACGTGAAGGCGCCCGGCATCATTCCGCGCCAATCGGTGCACGAGCCGGTGCAGACGGGCCTGAAGGCCATCGACACCCTGATCCCGATCGGCCGCGGCCAGCGCGAACTGATCATCGGCGACCGTCAGACCGGCAAGACCGCCGTCGCCATCGACGCCATCCTGAATCAGAAGGCGGTGAACGCGTCGGGCGACGAGAGCGCCAAGCTCTACTGCATCTACGTCGCCATCGGCCAAAAGCGCTCGACCGTCGCCCAGATCGTCAAGACGCTCGAAGATCACGGCGCGCTCGAATACACCATCGTCGTCGCCGCCACCGCGTCGGAACCCGCGCCGCTGCAGTTCCTGGCCCCGTTCGCGGGTTGCGCCATGGGCGAGTGGTTCCGCGACAACGGCATGCACGCGCTGATCATCTACGACGACTTGTCCAAGCAGGCCGTCGCCTATCGTCAGATGTCGCTGCTGCTGCGCCGCCCGCCCGGCCGTGAAGCCTATCCGGGCGACGTGTTCTATCTGCATTCGCGCCTGCTCGAGCGCGCGGCCAAGCTGAACAAGGACAACGGGTCCGGTTCGCTTACCGCCCTGCCGGTCATCGAAACCCAGGCCAACGACGTGTCGGCCTATATTCCGACCAACGTGATCTCGATCACCGACGGTCAGATCTTCCTGGAAACCGACCTGTTCTACCAGGGCATCCGCCCGGCGGTGAACGTCGGCATCTCGGTGTCGCGCGTGGGATCGTCGGCACAGATCAAGGCGATGAAGACCGTGGCCGGCCCGATCAAGGGCGAGCTCGCGCAGTACCGCGAAATGGCGGCCTTCGCGAAGTTCGGCTCCGACCTCGACGCCTCGACCCAGCGCCTGCTGGCCCGCGGCGAGCGCCTCACCGAGCTGCTGAAGCAGCCGCAGTACGCGCCGCTGGCGGTGGAAGAACAGGTGGCGGTGATCTACGCCGGCACCCGCGGCTACCTCGACAAGATCCCGGCCTCGCAAGTGACCCGCTACGAGAGCGAGCTGCTCTCGCAACTGCGCACCAAGAACAAGCCGTGGCTTGAAAAGGTGCGCACCGGCAAGACGCTGACGCCGGAGCTGGAAACCGAACTGAAGTCGATCCTCGAGGCCTTCGCGGCCGCGTTCGCCTGACCCTGACCTAAGGACGAGTAGCGCCCAATGGCCAGCCTCAAGGAAATGCGCAATCGGATCTCGAGCGTGAAAGCCACGCAGAAGATCACGAAGGCGCTGCAGATGGTGGCGGCGGCCAAGCTCCGCGGCGCCCAGGACGCGGCTGAACGCGCGCGGCCCTATGCGCGGCGCATGGCGGCGGTGATCGCCAATCTGGCGGCCAGCGTCTCGGGCCCCAGCGCGCCGAAGCTGCTCGTCGGCACGGGCTCGGACAAGAGGCACCTGATCGTGGTGGCGACCGCCGACCGCGGCCTCGCCGGCGGCTTCAATGCGTCCATCGGCCGTCTGGCGCGCGAGCACATTGGCTCGCTGCTCAATCAGAGCAAGGACGTTCGCGTCATCACCGTGGGCCGCAAGGCGCGCGACCAGGTGCGGCGCCTCTACGGCTCGCACATCGTCGAGAGCATCGAAGCCGGCAAGTCGCCGGGCCTGCCGGTGGCGCAGGCCGTCGCCGACCGCGTGCTGGCCATGTTCGAAGCCGGCGACGTCGACGTCGCGACCCTGATCTTCTCGCGCTTCAAGTCGGTGGTGACGCAGACCCCGACCATCAAGCAACTGATCCCGGCCGAGATCGACCCGAGCGCACCGCCCATCGACCTCGGCGGCGCCAGCTACGAGTACGAGCCCGACGAAGAGACCATCCTCGCCGCGCTTCTGCCGCGCAACATCTCGGTGCAGATCCTGGCCGCGATGTTCGAAAACAACGCCGGCTTCTACGCGTCTCAGATGAGCGCGATGGACTCCGCGACCCGCAACGCCGGCGACATGATCGCCAAGATGACCCTTCTGTATAACCGTTCGCGCCAGGCTCAGATCACCAAGGAGTTGATCGAGATCATTTCCGGCGCGGAAGCCCTTTGACCGAGAGACCGTAATCATGGCCGCAACCCAAACCCAATCCGCCGCCAAGGGCCGTATCGCCCAGGTCATCGGCGCCGTCGTTGACGTCGAGTTCGACGGCGACCTGCCCGCGATCCTGAACGCGCTGGAAACCACCAACACCGACCAGAAGACCGGCGAGCCGTTCCGCCTGGTGCTGGAAGTGGCGCAGCACCTGGGTGAAAACACCGTGCGCACCATCGCCATGGACACCACCGAAGGCCTGGTCCGGGGTCAGGACGTGAAGGACACCGGCGCCGGCATCATCGTGCCGGTCGGTCCCGCCACCCTCGGCCGCATCATGAACGTCATCGGCGCGCCGATCGATGAAGCCGGTCCGATCGACACCAAGTTCTACCGTCCGATCCACGCCGAGGCGCCGTCCTTCGCCGAACAGTCGACCTCGGCGGAAATCCTCGTCACCGGCATCAAGGTCATCGACCTGCTCTGCCCCTACACCAAGGGCGGCAAGATCGGCCTGTTCGGCGGCGCCGGTGTGGGCAAGACCGTGACCATGCAGGAGCTGATCAACAACATCGCCAAGGCGTACGGCGGTTACTCCGTGCTGGCCGGCGTCGGCGAGCGCACCCGCGAAGGCAACGACCTCTATCACGAGATGATCGAGTCGAACGTGAACCAGCCCGGCGGCGGCGGCGACAGCCGTTGCACCCTGGTCTACGGCCAGATGAACGAGCCTCCGGGCGCCCGCGCGCGCGTCGCCCTGACCGGCCTGGCGCAAGCGGAATACTTCCGCGACGAAGAGGGCAAGGACGTGCTGCTCTTCATCGACAACATCTTCCGCTTCACCCAGGCGGGTTCGGAAGTGTCGGCGCTGCTCGGCCGTATTCCTTCGGCGGTGGGCTACCAGCCGACCCTGGCCACCGAGATGGGCAATCTGCAGGAGCGCATTACTTCGACCGCCAAGGGTTCGATCACCTCGGTGCAGGCCATCTACGTGCCCGCCGACGACCTGACCGACCCGGCGCCGGCGACGTCCTTCGCGCACCTGGACGCCACCACCGTGCTGTCGCGCGATATCGCGGCGCAAGCCATCTTCCCGGCGGTGGATCCGCTCGACTCCACCTCGCGGATTCTCGATCCGTTGGTGATCGGCGAGGAACACTATCAGGTGGCGCGCCGCGTGCAGGAAATCCTGCAGCAGTACCGCTCGCTGAAGGACATCATCGCCATCCTGGGCATGGATGAACTGTCCGAAGAGGATAAGCTGGTGGTCGCCCGCGCGCGCAAGATCCAGCGCTTCCTGTCGCAACCCTTCTTCGTGGCCGCGCAGTTCACCAACCAGGAAGGCAAGTTCGTCTCGCTGGAAGACACCATCCGCTCGTTCAAGGCGCTGTGCGACG
Source organism: Caulobacteraceae bacterium (assembly GCA_036501825.1). GTDB lineage: Bacteria > Pseudomonadota > Alphaproteobacteria > Caulobacterales > Caulobacteraceae > JAFECT01. The sequence goes on from DASXZP010000036.1 coordinate 128,792, forward strand.
GCGTCCACGACAACCTGCCGGAACAGGCCTTCTACATGGTCGGCAACATCGACGAAGCCGTGGCCAAGGCCGAAAAGATGGCGGCGGAAGCGTAATGACCACCGGTCGCTTGCACTTCTCCCTGGTCTCGCCTGAGCGCGAGGTTTTCTCCGGCGACGTCGATCAGGTCGACGCGATGGGGACCGAGGGCGGCTTCGGCGTCCTGGTCGGCCACGCGCCGTTCATGACTACGCTGAAGGAAGGCTTCGTGTTCGTGCACGACCAGGGGATCAAGCGCGCCTTCTATGTGAAGGGCGGCTTCGCCGACGTGACGCCCAAGGGCTTCACCATCCTCGCCGAACAGGCCGAGGAGCACGACGAACGCGTGCATCCCGAGCGGCATTGAGCGCAACAGACCTCATCGGTCTCCTCGGCACGCTCCTGATCCTGGGCGCCTATGCGGGCGTCCAGTTCAAACGCCTCGATCCGCACGGCCTGATCGCGCTGCTGCTGAACCTTGCGGGCGCGGCCCTGGTGCTGGTCTCGCTCTATTTCAAATTCAACCTGGCCTCCGCCCTTCTGGAGGCGGCCTGGGCCCTGATCGCGCTTGTCGGGATCATCCGGTTGGCGCTGGGGCGCGACCGGCGCTAGGTTCGGGCCGTTCCACCGGAGAGCCTGATGTTCCTGGAAGTCCCTGATCTGTTGACGCCGGAAGAGGTCGGCCGTCTGCGCGAGCTGGCCAAGACGGTGAAGTTCGTCGACGGGCGCGCCACCAACCCGCACTCCAAGGTCAAGAACAACACCCAGCTCGACTACGGCGATCCGCACTACAAGGAATGCGCCCAGCTCATGCACCAGGCGCTGCAGCGCTCGGGTGAAGTGCGCGACTTCGTGTTCCCCAAGATGATCGCCCCGCCGCTCCTCACCCGCTACGAGCCGGGGATGAACTACGGCGCCCACTCCGACGCCGCCTTCCTGCCGATCGGTCAGCGGCCGCTGCGCTCGGACCTGTCGTGCACCATCTTCCTGAACGATCCCGAGAGTTACGGCGGCGGCGAACTGTCGGTGCGTCTCGGCACCCGCGACATCGACTTCAAAATGAAACCCGGCGGCGCCATCGTCTATCCTTCGACCACCATCCACCAGGTGAAGCCGGTGACGTCGGGCGAACGCCTGGTCGGCATCACCTTCATGGAAAGCCTGGTCTCCGACCAGACCAACCGCGAGCTGCTCTACCAGCTGAACGAAGTGCTCGCGCTGGAAGGCGAAAAGATGGACTGGGAAAACCGCACCCGTCTCTCCTACGTGTGCTCCTCCCTGTTCCGCGCCTGGGGCGACGCGGCGTGAAGCTCGTCCGGCGGGGACTGGTGGTCTGCGCGGCGCTGATCGCGACGGCGTCTGGCGCGTCGGCGGCGACCAAGGATCGTCTCGGCGAAAGCGCCATGCGCGCGCTCGTGGGAACACCCGTGGCCGAGTACAAGGCCGGCGACAAGGCAAAGGCGGTGCGGGAATTCGAAGCCTATCTCGCTGCGCGCCGGCGGACCGACGGTCCCAATTCCCAATCCGCCGCCGACGCCCTCTCCGCGTTCGGCGTCCTTCTGTACACCGAGGGGTTCGAGAAGGACGCGTTGCCCTATCTGCGCCGTGCCGTCGACGCGGCTCGGGCCCACTACGCGCCGCTGGATCCGGAGCTTGCGGTCGTACTCAGCGACTATTCCGCTGCGTCCTACGGGGTTTATTCCGACGACGCGCCCTACGACGCCGACACGGCGGCCGAGGAGGCGCTGCATATCCGCCTGCGGACGTTCGGCGTGAACAACGAGGAAACGCGCGACGACCTCATCGTCCTGAAACGCTGGGGAACGGTCGCGCGCACCCACAAGGATTCCGTGCGGGTCGGCGCCGTCGGCGCATTGTACGACGAGGCGATCGATCTGATGCGGCGCAACGAGCGCAAAGACCGGCGTCTTGGCGATACGGAGGCCGAGGCGGCGGAGATGTACCTCGATAACGGCCTGTTGCCCGAGGCGACCAAGCATTTCGACGACGCTATGGCGGACTACGCGACCGCGGGAGGAAGTGACGACGGGAGATTCGCGGCTGACGAATTCGCCTGCAAGCTGACAAGCCAAGGTCACGTCAAAGAGTCCGATGACCTTCGCGGTCGATTTCACGTTTCGCGGCTGCCCTTTTCCCGCTGCCGCTGACGGCTAGGGTCGCGCGAACCGCGCGAACGCTTCCACCACCTTCACGTAGGACGCCTTCTTGAACGGCACCACGGTGTCGAGCGCGTCCTCGAGTCTGGTCCACTTCCAGGCGTCGAATTCAATCTCGTGAAAGGCCTCGAGGTCAATCTCGTCGTCGTCGCCTTCGAAGCGGTAGGCGAACCACTTCTGCTTCTGGCCCATGAAGCCGCGCGCGGCCTTCGAGCCGCCGTAGCCCGGCGGGAAGTCGTAGACGATCCAATCCTTGGTCTCGCCCAGCAGGGCGACCGACGAGATCCCGGTCTCTTCCTCCAGTTCGCGGCGCGCGGCGGCCTCGAAGTCTTCGCCGGCGTCGACGCCGCCCTGGGGGAACTGCCAGTTGAACGGCGGCTCGGTCCCGTGACGGCGGCCGAGCCAGACCAGGCCGGCGCGGTTGAACACCACAATGCCGACGTTGGTGCGATACTTGGAGAGGTCGGGTTCGGTTTCTCGGCTCACCGATGCGCGATGGCCGAAGCCGGGGCGAGTTGCAAGCCCCTGGCCTTCAGACCGTCGATCCAGCGCGCCGCCACCTCGACCGTCACCGGATAGGCAAAGCCAGAACCCAGGGCCTGGCCCTTCACGCGCGCGGTCTGCTCCAGATTGGAGAGCTGGCCCGCGATGGCTTCGGCGGACAGCTGGTCGTCGATCACCGCATCGGCGCTGCCGCGGGCATAGCCGCCGCCGCGGCGGCGCGCGGAGCCGTCATCGATGAAGCCCACCCCGCGGGCCTTCAGTTCGCCCAGGAACGCGCCCATGCCCTGGTCGGAGGTCACGAACTTGCCGCCCAGATAGTTGGTCACCGCGAAATAGCCGGTGGCGCGGCTGAGCAGCCAGTCGAGCCGGCGCGCGGTGTCCTGGGGACTCGCGGTGGAGAGCAGGGTGTAGGGGCCCGGGTCGTTGTCCGGATAGTCGGCGGGCTCCATCGGGATTTCGATCATCACCTCGTGGCCGTTGGCGCGGGCAAGGTCGATCCAGCCCTGCAGGCCCTGGGCGTAGGGCACGAAGGAAAGGGTGACCTCCGGCGGCAGGCGTTCGATGGCGGTCTTGGTGGAGGCGGGATTGAGGCCCAGGCCGCCGACGATCAGGGCGACCTTGGGCTGGCCGTTGGACTTGAACGGGCGGGCATAGGCCGAGAACGCGCTGGCCCCGTTGGACGCGACGATGGGCAGCGGGCCGAGCGGGCTCTGCTGCGCCAGGCCCGCCATGGGGGCGGCAGGCAGGGGGTCGGCGGCGAAGTGGCGCAGCGGCGGTTGCGCGGTGGGCGCATTGCCGGCGCCCGGTACGACGCCGGTCGAGCCGCCGCCGTCGGGGAAGGTGATGGTCGCGGCGCCCTGGATCGGGGGCTGGTTGTTCGGGTCGAAGCCCGGCGCGGTCAGGTCCTGGTACATGCCGAGCGAGTCGACCGTGAAGGCCTGCATCCCCGCGCCCGGGGCGACGTTGGGGTCCTGCGCCTTGGGCCGGTTCAGCGCCACGCGCACATCGGGAGAGCCGGCATGCGGGTCGCCCAGCACCAGAATCAGCGCCGCGGCCGTGGCCAGGAACACCACGCCTGCGCCGACGGCGGCCACCGCGGGCCGCCTGGCGAATTCGACGAGCGCGCGCACCCCCTTGCCCTGGGCGGGCGAGGGCTGCGGTCCGGCGAAAGCAGGCTGGCGTTTGGCGAACATTGTCCCGGCGCGGCAGAGAGCGGCCCCCAATTTCGCGCCGGGGGAGTTAAGGAACCCTAACGGGGAGGGTTACCAGGCAAGGGATTTGAGGGCGCCCGGCCTTTCCGCGCAGCGGGGCGACTACCGTCCTTTTAGCCGCAGAGATCGCAGAGACTGGCCGCTTGTGGCGCAGCGCAGCCCTCATCACTGACCGCTCCGCGGTCTCTGCGGCTTTATCTTTCTCTGCGATCTCCGCGGTTTTCTTTCTTTGACCGCGCGCCGACGCTTAGTTGTTGTTCGACTTCGGGTCCGCAGGCTTGGCGGCCGGGGGGACGAACTTGCCGTCTTCGGCGGCGACCGTGGTCGAGGGGCCGCGCTTCAGCTTGGTCAGGTCGCCGCCCACCGCCAGCACGTCGAGCGCGCGCTGCAGTTCATAGTCGCCCTTCTTGCTGTCGAAGGTCGCCGGCGGATATTCCGACGGCATGTGCGCGGCCTTGCGCACCTTGCCTTCGTCGGCGTTGAGCGCGTTCTTGAACGACGCCTCGCTGAACTGGAACTTGTCGTCGGCCAGGCGGTCGGCCTGTTCCTTCGACTGCGCGACCTCGAGGTCGGGATCGATGCCGGTGCGTTGGATCGAGCGTCCCGACGGCGTGTAGTAGCGCGCGATGGTCAGCTTCACCGCCCCGTCCGCGCCGTTGCGCAGCGGGAACACCTGCTGCACCGAACCCTTGCCGAAGCTGGTGATGCCGACCAGCACCGCGCGGTGACGGTCCTGCAAGGCGCCGGCCACGATCTCGGCCGCGGACGCCGTGCCCGGATTGATCAGCACCGCGATCGGCAGGCCGTGCAGCATGTCGCCGTCGGCGCGCGCGTTGAAGCGCTCGACGTCGCGCGGGTCGCGTTCACGCTGGGTGACCACCTCGCCGCCGTTGAGGAATTCGCCGGCGGTCTCCACCGAGCTGTCGAGGGTGCCGCCCGGATTGTTGCGCAGATCGAGCACCAGGCCCTTCATGTGCGGGATATCGTGCTGCAGCTTCAGGATCGCGGCGCGGGTTTCGTCGCCGGTCTTTTCGTTGAAGTTGGTGATGCGCAGATAGCCGTAGTCGCCCTCGGCGTGCTCCTTCACCGAGACGACCTTGATGATCTCGCGGTTGAGCTTCAGGTCGAACGGATCCTTGCCCGAACGCACCACGGTGATGGTCACCGGCGTGCCCGGCGCGCCCTTCATCGACTTCACCGCGTCGTTCAGCGGCTGACCCAGCACGCTCTGACCGTCGATGGCGGTGATGTAGTCGCCCGCCTGCACGCCGGCGCGCGCGGCCGGGGTGTCGTCCATGGGCGTGATCACCTTGATTGCGCCGTCTTCGCTGGTGACCTCGAGGCCGAGCCCGCCGTAAGAGCCCTCAGTGGTCTCCTCCAGGTCCTTCAGTTCGTCGGTGTTCAGATAGTTCGAGTGCGGATCGAGGGAGGACAGCATGCCGTCCAGCGCCGCTTCGACCAGCTTCTTCTGGTCGACCTTCACCACGTACTTCTGCTGGACGAGGGTCATCACGTCGCCGAACAGCGCGATCTCGTGGATGGAGTCGTTGTCCTGGATGAAGGCGGAGGTCTTGGCGTAGGCGAAGGCGCCGCACCCGATGACCATGGCGCTGACGCCGACGAGAAGAAGCTGCTTGGGGAAACGCATGAAAGCCTCACGCAAGGGGCCCGCCCGGTTCTTAAAAGCAAGATGGGGAGCTCGCAGGGGGTCCGATAGGTCGCCTATCACCACGACCAATTCGTGGCGAAAGCGTTAGCGCGCATCAAACCAGGGAGTTCACCCCGCGTCGAGGCGCCTCGCCGGATCGGCGACGTTTGGTCCCCGGCGAAGCTCCATGAACAGCTGGGGGGCTCCCCCATTTTGCGTAACGGGCCCCATCGCGCCCACGCCCTGGCCCTTGGAGAGCTCCGCCCCCGACCGCACCTGGACCCGGTCGAGCCCGGCCAGCACCACCCGCCAGTCGCCGCCCAGGCCGATCACCAGCACCTGGCCCCAGCCCTTCAAGGGCCCCGCGTACTCGACCCGCCCGGACGCGGGGGCGAAGACCGGCGCGCCGGCCCCTGTCCGCCAGCTCCAGCCCTGGGGCGCCTGCAGGGCGGTCCCGGTGACCGGGGTCTGCAGCCGGCCGGGGTCGCCCGCGATCAGGGGAGCGCGCGGCTCCTGCCCGCCGATGCCGGCGACGAGGCCGCCGAGCGCCGCGTCCTGCTCCGCCTGGGCGCGGGCCTGTGGAGTGGCGGCGCTCTGGTCGGCGCGCAGGCGCGCTTCGAGCCCGGCGTTCTCGCCGATCAGCCGCTCGATCTCGGCGCGGCGTTCCAGGGTTTCGCTCTCGTCGGTGAACAGGGAGCCTTCCGCCAGCGCCGCCTCGCGCCGGACCTGCTGATAGGCTTCGGCCCGTTGCGCCAGCGCGTGCGCGCGCTGCTGCAACGCGGGCGTCACCGATCGCATGAGGATGGCGGCGGTCACCGCATCGTTGGCCGAGCGCGGCGACACTAAGAGCGCCGGCGGCGGGTCCTTGGAATAGAGCTCGAGCGCGGTGAGCAGCCGGCCGAGCTCGCCGCGGTTCTGCTCCATCTCGCCACGCAGGCTTTCCTCTTCGGCGTTCAGCGCATTGAGCTTGGCCTGCTGCGGCCCGGCGGAAACCGCCGCACGCTGCTGCTGGCGCATCAGGTCAGCGAGCCGGGCCTTCAGCGCCGCGGCCTGAGCGGCCACCGCCTGAGCCTCAGCCTTGAGCGCATCACTCTGCGACCCCGTCTGCGCATAGGACGGCGCAGCGGCGATCAGGACGGTGACGGCGATAAGCAGCGCGCGACGCATATCCCGAGAGTAAGCGGAAATGAATAACCCTCAAACTCCCGCTCATCCCCGCGAAAGCGGGGACCCAGGCTTTTTTGATTTCAGTTGCGCCCGCCAGCCTGAGAAGCGCCATCTCAGCAAGCAAACATCGCCTGGACAAAACGCGCTAAAACGCCTGGGTCCCCGCTTTCGCGGGGATGAGCGGAAGTAAAATTAGTCCCTATGATAGGGCGACCCACCGAGGATCGTGACTGCACGGTAGACCTGTTCCGCCAGCATCGCGCGGGCCAAGGCATGCGGCCACGTTTGCGGGCCGAACGCTAACTTCATCTTCGCCGCCACCAGGGCTTCTTCCGACAACCCGTCCGCGCCGCCCACCAAAAACACCAGCCGCCGTTCGCCCTGGTCGCGCAGCTTCGCGATGCGGTCCGCAAACGCGCGCGACGGAAACGTTTCGCCGTGTTCGTCGCAAGCCACGATGAAGGCGCCCGCGCCCGACGCTTCGAGCAGCGCCGCGCCCTCTGCAGGCTTGCCGGGCTTGCGCGGTTCGACTTCGACGATCTCGACGGGTCCCAACCCCAGCGCACGCCCCTGCGCGGTTGCGCGCTCGCACCAGTCGCGCGCCAGCGCCGCCTCGGGCGCGCGGCCCAGGCGCCCGACGGCGATGATCGCGATCTTCATGGCTTAGGGGTCAGCCGGCGCTGCGGCCGAGGCCGAGGTGCGCGGACGGCGCATCGACCGACCAGATCTTCTCGATGTTGTAGTAGGCGCGCACTTCCGGGCGGAACAGGTGCACGATCACGTCGCCGGCGTCGATCAGCACCCAGTCGGCCTGCGGCAGGCCCTCGACGCGCGCGCGGCCGTAGCCCGCGTCCTTGAGGGCGCGCAGCAGGTGGTCGGCGAGCGCGCCGACGTGACGCGCCGAACGGCCCGAGGCGACCACGATATGATCGGCGACGGAGGTCTTGCCCCGCACATCGATCAACATGACATCCTCGGCCTTGTCCTCGTCGAGGCGGGCCAGGATGATGGTTTCGAGCGGGGTGTCTTCGTCGCGGAGCGGCGTGACCGGATCGGACTCGTGGGCTTCGTTGGAAACGGCGTCCGATTTCTTCTTACGCGGGGCCAGCGGATGCTCCTTGGGTCAGCTTTTGACGCGACGCCTTACCCTAGCACGGGTGGCGGGGCGCGTCATGTGGGGTGGCGGGGCTACGCGGTTAAGGCGGCTTATGTGCGGCGCTGGGTCGCGGAAGCCCGGATCGCGGTGGAGGAGGCCGCGTTCAGCGGCGCGCGCAGGTAGATCCAGGCCGGCGTCTTGGCCGTGGGCAGCAAAGCTCCGGCGCGGGAGGGCAGGCGGGCGTGGGCGAACTTTCGCGTGGCGGGGGCAAAGCGGCTGTCGAGCAGCGAGCCCGGCCGGGCGATCACCGCGATCGGCATCAGGTGGAAAATGTCGGTCCAGCCGCGCCAGCGGTGGAAGCTCGCCAGGTTGTCGCCGCCCATGATCCAGACGAAATGCACCCCGGGATAGCGCGCCTTCAGCGCGCGCAGGGTGTCGACGGTGTAGCGCGCATCGATCCGCGTCTCGAAGTCGGAAACCCGCATCTTCGGTCCGCGCGCCTGGGCCCGCGCGCTCGCCATGCGTTTGTCCAGCGGTGCGGTGCTGTGCGACGATTTCAGCGGGTTCTGCGGCGACACCAGCCAGATCACGCGATCGAGGCCGAGGCGCAGGCGCGCCGTCTCCGCCACGTGCGTATGACCTTCGTGCGCCGGATTGAACGATCCGCCGAGCAGGCCCACGCGCATGCCGCGCTCCAGGTGCAGGCCCGTGGCCAGCGACCCGTGACGCGGCGCGGGCGCTTCAGGCGCGGGGCCGGCGAACCACATGGTCCCTCATTCCGGCTGCCACGCCGCAGGCGCCGGCGCTTTCAGCCGCGCCTCTTCCGCACGGCCTTCGCGAATTTTGCGCAGTGCGACACGCAGCAGCTCGTTCATGCCTTCGCCGGACACGGCCGACACCAGCATGGGCTTGATGCCGGTGGCGTCTTCGAACAGCTCGGCCACATCGTCGCGCAAGTCCTGCGCCAAGGCGTCGATCTTCGACAGGGCCACGATCTCGGCGCGTTCGCCGAGGTCTTCACCGTAGGCCTCGAGTTCCTTGCGCACCGTCGCATAGTCGGCGCCGGGATCCTGCGAGGTCGCATCGACGAGATGGATCAGAACCGCCGTGCGTTCGACGTGACCGAGAAACTTGGTGCCGAGACCGGCGCCGTCCGCGGCGCCTTCGATCAGGCCCGGAATGTCGGCGAGCACGAAGCGTTCTTCGGCGGAGATCGAGACCACGCCGAGGTTCGGCGTGAGCGTCGTGAACGGATAATCGGCGATCTTCGGGGTCGCCGCGCTTACCGCCGCGAGGAAGGTCGACTTTCCCGCGTTCGGCAGGCCCACCAGGCCCGCGTCGGCGATCAGCTTCAGGCGCAGCCACAGCCAGCGCTCGATCCCCTTCTGGCCCGGCATGGCGAAGTGCGGGGCCTGGTTGATCGGGCCCTTGAAATGGATGTTGCCGTGGCCGCCGTTGCCGCCGCGGGCGAGCTGAATCTTCATGCCCGCGTGGTCGAGGTCGGCGATCAGGGTCTCGCGGTCCTCTTCGTAGACCTGGGTGCCGACGGGGACCTTCAGCACCACGTCTTCGCCGCCATGGCCGTTGCGCTGTTTGCCCATGCCGTGCTGGCCGGTCTCGGCCTTGAAGTGCTGCTGATAGCGATAGTCGATCAGGGTGTTCAGGCCCTCGACCGCCTCGATCCACACGTCGCCGCCACGGCCGCCGTCGCCGCCATCGGGGCCGCCGTACTCGATGAACTTCTCCCGCCGGAAGGACACGGCGCCGCCGCCCCCGTCGCCGGAGCGGATATAGACCTTGCACTGGTCGAGAAACTTCATGGGGCGGACTTTTCGCTCACCTTGGGTGTTTAAGCCAGCCAGACCATCATGCGAGTGTCGACCTCGACGTCCCGGGCGACACAGCGCTTGCGCTCCACATTGCCGGTGTACAGGAAACCGCACTTTTGCAGGACCCGGCCCGACGCCGGATTGTCCGCAAAATGGCCCGCCGTCAGCGCCCGCTGCTTCCAGCCGCGCCGGGCCCAGTCGACCACCGCCAAGCCCGCCTCGGTGGCAAAGCCACGGCCCCAGAAGCGCTTGCCGACCCAATAACCCATCTCGGGATACGGGTTGTCGCGGCCGTGGAAGCCGATCATGCCCGCGGGGCCCTCGTGTTCGTGTTCAATCAGGAACACGCGCTCGCGCGCCGGATCGGACGCCTGCACCATCTTCAGGAAGCTCTCGGCATCCTCCATCCGGTAGGGATGCGGGATGCTGGTGACCATGCGTGACACGTCGAAGTCGGCGCAGAATTCGGCGATGGCGCCGAGGTCACGCTGTTCCGGAACGCGCAGGCGCAGGCGTCTTGTCTCAATGACCGGCGTCGGTTCGATCACACACATGGCCGCTCTCCCGTGTTCGGCCCGATGAGCTCCGTGGGGAAATAGAAACGGGGAGCCCGGTGATCCGGACTCCCCGTGGAGCTTTTTGTCCGGATCGCCCTCAGCGGCGCGATCCGGAAGCTGTGTTCCGTCGCGCCTATTCGGCGGCTTTGGCCTGGGCCGGCATGACCGACACGAAGCGGCGCTCGTTGCGCTTCACCGAGAACTTCACCTGGCCGTTGGTCAGGGCGAACAGGGTGTGGTCGCGGCCGAGGCCGACGTTCTCACCGGGGTGATATTCGGTGCCGCGCTGGCGAACGAGGATGTTGCCCGCGAGCACGGTCTCGCCGCCGTACTTCTTCACGCCGAGGCGCTTCGACTCGGAATCGCGACCGTTGCGCGAGGAGCCGCCTGATTTCTTGTGAGCCATAAGGTGCTCTCCTGAACTCGCTTAGCCTTCGTCGCCCGACCTGGGCTTCGAGGCGGTCTTCTTTGCGGTGCTCTTCGGGGCCGAAGCCTTTTTGGGCGCCGCTGCTTTGCTGTCGCTCTCGGCCTTAGCCTTGGCGGTCTTCTTGGGCGCCGCTTCCGGCGCCGGATCGGCGTGCTCGACGACCTGGGCGTGGACGATGGCCGACTTAGCGTCGTCCTCCACGATGGACTCGACCTCGACCTTGGGCGGGGTGACCTTCTTGGCCTTGGTCGCCTTGGCGACCGGCGCTTCCACCGCGACGGCGGCGGCGAGGCCGCGGGCGCGCAGGTTCAGCTCGGCCTTGGTGGTCAGATCGACCGTGCCGTCCCACTTGGCCGACTTGCCGTCGCCGTTGAGGCCGGTCACGCGCAGCACGCTCTCATGCTGGCGGTGGCCGCGGGTCCGGCGATAGCCCTGACGGCGGGTCTTCTTGAAAATCTTAACCTTTTCGCCCTTGCGGGTCTCGATCAGGGTCGCGGTCACCGCCGCGCCCGAGACCAGGGGCGAGCCCAGGGTCGCGCCCTTGTCGTCGCCGACCATCAGCACGTCGCCGAACTTGATCTCGGCGCCCGGCTCACCGTCGAGCTTCTCCACGACCAGCAGATCGCCGGCCTGGACCCGGTATTGCTTGCCGCCGGTTTTAATCACCGCGTACATGGCGCGCGCCTTTTGTCGGACAAAAACAGTTGCGCCCGCGAGGGGTCCCGCGGGCGGAGGCGGGCTTTATACAGCGGCGCGCTTGCGAGTCAACGGAAACGGCCGGGAAACCCAAAAAGGCCAAGCCTCAAAAAGGGAAGCCTTTCTGGCGGCTGAGGCGCTATGGCCCAGCCCGGCCGCCCGCTCGCCCTCGATGTCGCCTTCTTTACCGCCCTTGGCGGAGGCCTGGCCATCGGGGCTGCGCCCCTGGGGGCGCCGCTGACCGGGTGAGCCTGGCGGGCGACAGTCTGTCCCATGCGACCCTGCCTGGGGCGGCCATCGTCCATGTGCTCTGCGGATGGACCCCTGAATCCTGACCCTCGGGGCCGGGCCGGCCATGGCGCTGGCGGCCCATCTTCCGCCTGAGGTCCATAAGCCTTACATCACGGCCCGCTCACGAGGCCCTCATGTCGCGAACTCCAGCGTCCCAGATTCCCGTCACCGTGCTCACCGGCTATCTGGGCGCGGGCAAGACCACGCTCCTGAACCGCATCCTCAGTGAGGATCACGGCAAGCGCTACGCCGTCATCGTCAACGAGTTCGGCGAGATCGGCATCGACAACGACCTCATCGTCGACACCGACGAAGAGGTGTTCGAGATGAACAACGGCTGCGTCTGCTGCACCGTGCGCGGCGACCTGATCCGGGTGCTGTCAGGACTGATGAAACGCAAAGGCCGCTTCGACGCCGTGATCGTGGAGACCACGGGTCTCGCCGATCCGGGGCCGGTGGCGCAGACCTTCTTCGTCGACGACGAGATCAAGGCCAAGACGCGGCTCGACAGCGTGACCACGGTGGTGGACGCGTTGCACGTGGGCCAACGCATCGACGACAGCCGCGAGGCGCGCGAGCAGATCGCGTTCGCGGACCAGATCATCCTGAACAAGACCGACCTGGTGAGCGAGAAGGACCTCGCCGCGGTCGAAGCGCGGCTGCGCAGGCTCAATCCGCTGGCGCCGATTCGGCGCGCGGTGCGCTCCGACGTGCCGCTCGACGCCATCCTGGGTCGCGGCGGATTCGATCTCGACCGCATCGTCGAACTGGAGCCGGAGTTCCTGAACCCGCCGCACGGCGAAGCGGGGCACGTGCACGACGAAGACTGCGGCCACGATCACCACGACCACGACCATGCGCACGGTCACCATCATGGGCACGCCCACGCCGAGGCGCAGGACATTCGCGGCATTTCGCTCTCGGCGGAAAAGCCGCTCGACGGACCGCGCTTCACCCAGTGGCTGGACAAGCTGCTGGCGGAACAGGGTCCCGACATCCTGCGCGCCAAGGGCATCATCGACGTGAAGGGCGAGGACAAGCGCCTCGTCTTCCAGGCCGTGCACATGATCCTCGAAGGCGACCTGCAGCGGCCCTGGGGCTCCAACGAGCGGCGCTGGTCGCGCGCGGTCTTCATCGGCCGTAATCTCGACGAAGCGAAACTACGTGCGGGCTTCGAGTCTTGCATCGCGGCAAACTCTTGAGATCGGGCGCATGAGCTTTTCGTTCGGCGCCTTCATCGTCGAAGCCGTGTTCGGCAAGGACGGGGCGTGCGCCTTTGCGCTCGGCGACGGCACGGTGCGGTTCGCAAGCGGCGAGACTATCGAGGCGCATCCGGACGCGGGCATTCAGTGCGCTGCGGCGCATCCGTCGGGCGTGGGGGTCGTTAGCGGCGGCGATGACGGCCGGTTGGTCTGGTCGACGGTCGAAGGCGCGAAGGAACTGGCTTCGGTCGGCGGCAAATGGATCGACGCGGTGGCGGCGAGCGCGGAGTCGAACCTGATCGCCTTTGCCTGCAGCAGGGACGTGCGCGTGATCGACGCGCGCGACGCGAAGTTCAGCCGCACCTTCAGCCATGAGCGCTCCGTCGCTAATCTTGCGTTCGATGCGAAGGGCCGCCGCCTTGCGTGCGCGACCTACGGCGGCGCCGCGCTGTGGTTCGCCCGCATCGAGGGTCAGAAGCCGACGATGTTGAAATGGGCCGGCTCCCACGTCGGCGTGGTGTTCAGCCCCGACGGCAAGTTCCTGATCTCGTGCATGCAGGATAACGCGCTGCACGGCTGGCGCATCGCCGACGCCAAGGACATGCGCATGGGCGGCTATCCGGCCAAGCCCAAGAGCCTGTGCTTTCTCGCCCACGGCGGCTTGCTCGCCACCTCCGGCGCCGAGGGCGCGGTGGTCTGGCCCTTCGCCGGCGCCAACGGCCCCATGGGCAAACAAGCCGCGGAGATCGGCCACGAGGACGGCGCACGGGTAACACGGGTCGCGGGTTTGCCGGAGCGCCCGGTCCTGGCCGCCGGCCTGGAAGACGGCCGCGTCTGGATCGCCGACCTCACCGCGAAAGGGGTTGAGCGGATACGGGCGGACAAGGCGGCGGCCATATCCGCTTTGGCGCTATCCCCCGATGGAAGGCGACTCGCCTGGGGCGATGAGGACGGCGAGGCGGGGATTGTGGAGGTCTCGCTCTAATTATTTTCGCACCTTTATATCCCGCTCATCCCCGCGAAAGCGGGGACCCAGGTTTTTTAGCGGACCGCGGCCCAAGCGATGTTTGTGAGGGGGCTCCAGCGCGCCGTCCGTGGCGGGCTCATCCAACCTTGAAACGAAAAAAACCTGGGTCCCCGCGTTCGCGGGGATGAGCGGAACTAATGAGGGTCTTGGGGCGAGAGCGATGCTCAGCTAGCGTCCATCTCGTGACCCAGGCGCCCGCACCGCAACCACCCAAACCCGCGAAGCCACGTTGGCGAACCCGCATCGCCGGTGTCCTCATCCTCGCGCTCCTGCTCGCCTTCATCGTGCCGATCACCGACGTCATCGCGCACCGCTTCCTGCCGCCGGAGGGTGCGGTGCTGGCGGTGGAGCGGGTGTTTCAGGGGCAGGGATACCGGCGTGACTGGCGGCCGTTGCACAAGATCTCGCCCAACCTCGTCTATGCGGTGATCGCCGCCGAGGATGAGAAGTTCTGCCGTCATCACGGTTTCGACTGGGACGGCATCAAGAACGCGATGCGCTACAACGCGACGCACAAGAACCGGCTGCGCGGCGGTTCGACCATCAGTCAGCAGGCCGCGAAGAACGCCTTCCTGTGGCCCGGGCGCGGCTTCGTGCGCAAGGGCGTCGAGGCCTATTACACCGTGCTGATCGAGCACCTGTGGGGCAAGCCGCGGATCATGGAGGTCTATCTCAACCTCGCCGAATGGGCGCCGGGGGTTTATGGCGCGCAAGCCGCGTCGCAGTACTGGTTTCACACCGACGCCGATCGCCTGACGCCCCAGCAGGCCGCGCGCCTCGCCGCCATCCTGCCGCGGCCGTTGAAATGGAACGCCGCCGCCCCACAACGCTACGTGCGCGGACGATCCAGGCACATCGCCCCCAAGGAGCGCACCGTGCGGACCGACGATCTGGCGACCTGCGTTCTCCCCCACGGACGACACGCTTGACTTGCCGCCCCCGGCGAGCCATTCCCGTCGCGTCCACGGTCCTTTCGGGGTCCGGGGACATCCCGCAACCCAACCTAAGATTCATGCCCAGCGACAGTCACAGTCGACGTAAGGCGCCGCCGAGCGCGTCCGGACAGGCCTGAACTTTCGGGCTCGCCCGCGGCGGTCTTGGCGGCCGACCCCGAGGTGAGCCATGGTGTTCCTATTCGAGGACCGTAGAGGCGGCGCTACGCCGCTCGCGCGTTTCCTGCCGGCGGGCGTAGCCCCGAACCGCGCGGACATCGTCGCCTTCGTCATGCTGACTGCGCTGGTCGTGCTGATCGGCCACGGCGCCGCACAGATGGTGCAACCGCTGTCCAAGCTCGTCATCGAACCGGTGAGCCTCGATCCCGCGCGCCTGCCCGAGTACGCGCTGCGCACGACGCTGCGCATGTTCCTGGGCCTCGGCGCATCGCTGATCTTCACCTTCGTCTTCGCCACCCTCGCGGCCAAGAGCAAGAAGGCCGAGATGGTGATCGTGCCGATGCTCGACATTCTGCAGTCGGTGCCGGTGCTGGGGTTCCTGACCTTCACCTACGCGTTCTTCCTGAGCCTGTTTCCGGGCAGCCAGCTGGGCGCCGAATGCGCCGCGGTTTTCCTGATCTTCACCAGCCAGGCCTGGAACATGGCGTTCAGCTTCTACCAGTCGCTGCGGACCATTCCCAACGACCTGGGCGAAGTGAGCCAGCAGTTCGGCCTGTCGCCCTGGCGCCGTTTCATCCGGCTCGAGCTGCCCTTCGCGACGCCGGCCCTGGTGTGGAACATGATGATGTCCATGTCGGGCGCTTGGTTCTTCGTGGTGGTGTCCGAAGCGTTCACCGTGGGCAAGACCACCATCACGCTGCCGGGCATCGGGTCCTATATCGCGGTTGCCGAAGATCATCAGGATCTGCGCGCGGTGGGCTACGCCGTGGCCGTGATGGGGGTGGTGATCCTCGCCTACGACCAGCTGTTCTTCCGTCCGATCGTCGCCTGGGCTGACAAGTTCCGCTTCGAACAGACCGCCTCGCAGGAGGAGCCGCAGTCGTGGCTCTACAACCTCATCCGCCGCACCAAGGTCATGCGGATGCTGGCCTCGCCCCTCTCGTGGCCGGCGATGCTGCTGACCAAGATCGACTGGAAGCCTCGCGCGCCCAAGATCGAGATTCAGATCGGCCCGCGCACCAGCCAGGCCATCGACACCGTCTGGCTGGGCGTCATCAGCGTCCTCGTCGTGGTGGCGGTGTGGTTCATCGGCGACTTCATCATGCGCACCGTGACCCTGGACGAGGTCGGCAAGACCTTCCTCTTTGGCTTCGCGACGCTGGCGCGCGTGGTGGTGATGATCGCCATCGCCAGTGTGATCTGGGTGCCGATCGGGGTGTGGATCGGACTCAATCCGAAATGGGCCGAGCGGCTGCAGCCGGTGGCGCAGTTCCTGGCGGCGTTTCCGGCCAACGTGCTGTTCCCGTTTGCGGTGATGCTGATCGCGGGCCTTCGTCTCGATCCGAACATCTGGCTGTCGCCACTGATGGTGTTGGGCGCCCAGTGGTACATCCTGTTCAACGTCATCGCCGGCGCATCGGCCCTGCCCAATGACCTGAAAGAGGCGGTCAGCCTGTTCCACGTGCGCTCGTGGCAATGGTGGCGCCGGTTCGCGCTCCCCGGCATCTTCCCCTACTACGTTACCGGCGCGATCACCGCTTCGGGCGGCGCCTGGAACGCGTCGATGGTGGCCGAGTACGTTACCTGGGGCGGCAAGCATTTCGAGGCCACGGGCCTCGGCTCGTACATGGCCCAGCAATCCGCGGATGGTGACTATCACCGCGTGGCCCTGGCGGTAGTGGTGATGTCGCTGTTCGTGGTTCTGTTCAATCGCCTGCTGTGGCGCCCGCTCTACCGCTTCGGCGAGCGGCGCCTGCGTATCGATTAATTGCGTTTTGACGAGAGGAGGTTCCGATGACCCTCGCGGAAGACACCGATCCCGCCCTGAAGCCGACCGGCCCCCTGGTCTCGGTGCGAAACGTCAGTCATGCCTATGGCAAGTCCCAGGGCGCGAACCTGCTGGTGCTCGACAACGTCAACCTCGATCTCAACGACAACGAAATCGTGGGCCTGCTCGGCCGTTCCGGTTCGGGCAAGTCGACGCTGCTGCGGTCGATCTCCGGCCTTATCAAGCCGACCTCGGGCAAGATCAGCTTCCCCAACTACGAGGACCAGGATCACGCCACCTCCGTGGCCATGGTTTTCCAGACCTTCGCCCTGTTTCCCTGGCTGACTGTGCAGGAGAACGTGGAGCTCGGCCTCGAAGCCCTGCGCACGCCGGCGGACGAGCGGCGCAAACGCGCGCTGGCCGCCATCGACATGATCGGCCTCGACGGCTTCGAGAACGCCTATCCGAAGGAACTGTCCGGCGGCATGCGCCAGCGCGTGGGCCTGGCCCGGGCGCTGGTGGTCGATCCGTCGATCCTTTTGATGGACGAGCCGTTCTCCGCGCTCGACGTGCTGACCGCCGAGACCCTGCGCACCGATCTGCTCGACCTGTGGTGCGAAGGCCGCATGCCGATCAAGTCGATCCTGATCGTCACCCACAACATCGAAGAAGCGGTGCTGATGTGCGACCGCATCCTGGTGTTTTCGTCCAACCCCGGCCGCATCGCCTCGGAAATCAAGGTCGACCTGCCGCAGCCGCGCAACCGCCAGGACCCGGCCTTCCGCGCGCTGGTGGAAGACATCTACACCCGCATGACCGCCAAGACCGCGACCAGCCCGCTGGGCGACGGCCTGTTCCCGGGCACCGGCATCGGCATGGTGCTGCCGCACGTGTCGACCAACACCTTCTCGGGCCTGATCGAGGCGGTGGCGGCCAAACCGTTCATGGGCAAGGCCGACTTGCCGGAGCTCGGCGCGGCGCTGCAGCTCGAGGTCGACGAACTGTTCCCCATCGCCGAAACCCTGCAGCTGTTCCGCTTCGCCGAACTGGCCGGCGGCGACATCAAGCTGACGCCCGCCGGTCGCCGCTACGCCGAGTCGGAAGTCGACGCGCGCAAACAGCTGTTCGCCAAACACCTGCTGGCCTATGTGCCGCTGGCCTCGCACATCCGCCGCGTGCTCGACGACCGGCCTGCGCACTCCGCGCCCGCCAGCCGCTTCCGCGACGAGCTCGAGGATTTCATGAGCGAGGAATACGCGGCCGAGACGCTGAAGGCGGTCACCCAGTGGGGCCGCTACGCAGAAACCTACGCCTACGACGAAAACGCCGACCGCTTCTTCATCGAAGAAGCCGAGCACGACGCGGAACCGGCAAAGACCGCGGCGGCGTAAGAGAAAGAAATTACCGCAGAGATCGCGGAGAAAGAAAAGCCGCAGAGGACGCAGAGAAGACAGTTCCGCGATCTCCGCGACTTTCCTTCCTCTGCGATCTCCGCGGTTTTCTTTCTTAAGGGCGCTTCGCGCCCGTTCTTTCCGTGTGCGTCCGTGTGGGTCCGTGGACTCTTTCTTACGTCAGCGTGCTCACCGTCCACGTCGCGCTTTCGACGAACTCGTGGCTTTCGAGATTGTGCACGATGGTGTCGAGCGCCTTCGCTTCGACCGTGTTGGACACCAGGATGGCGGCGAGTTCGACCTGTTCTTTGCCTTCCGACAAGGTCTCGATATCCTGGATCGGGTACTGCGCGCCCTCCAGTTCCGAGAACAGCAGGTCGCGCGCTTCCGACACATCCGTCGGCGCGCAGACCAGGTGCACGCGATAGAGCGCCTCGGTGTCGCCCTCGCCGATCGGGCGGCGGTTGATGTAGTTGACCAGCGGCCGCAACAACGTATTGCCCGCCAGCACAAAGGCGGTCAGCGCCACGGCCTCCGCCCACAGCCCCGAACCCGCGCAGGCGCCGACCGCGGCCGAGGCCCACAGGGTCGCAGCAGTGTTCAGGCCGCGCACCTGGGCGCCTTCCTTCATGATCACGCCGGCGCCGAGGAAGCCGATGCCCGAGACCACATAGGCCACGATCCGCACCACGCCCTCGTCGCCATAGATCTGCGCGCCCAGGTCCACGAAGGACGCCGCGCCCACCGCCACCAGAACGTTGGTGCGCAGGCCCGCCGTCCGCTGGCGGTATTGCCGCTCGAAACCGATCAGCCCGCCCAGCACGAAGGCGATGGCGAGGATCCCCACGGTGTTGAGAAAGGCATGCGGGTCGAAGCTGTTGAGGGTCAGGGCTGGCTCCCCTTTGTTCCGGACGCGGACGAGGGCGCGCCCCTCTTGTCGCGGTTTTGCAACGAGTCCGTGACGGTTGGTAGCGGGCTTGTTGCGGACGGCCCCGGCTGGGCGGATAGTCCTTGGTAAAACGGGGGATGGCCGCTCACCGGGCGCCAAGAGTTCGAATGAAGCGTGACCCGAAAGGCCCTGGCGCGGGCCTGACCCTCGAACTGCCGCTGGACCGCCGGGTTCTGATGGGCGTCCTCGGCGCCTTCGCCGCCGCCCCCGCCTTCGCTCAGTCCTCGGTCCCGGTCCCGCCTTCGGCCACCGGCGCGCCGCCGCCGCCCACGCCGCAGACCGGCACCCTGATCGGGGGGCGCGATCGCTCGTCGCGCATGACCACCAAGGTGAAGATCAACGGCCAGGGTCCCTATGACTTCGTCATCGACACCGGCGCCAACCGTTCGGTCATCGCAACCGAAATCGCCATCGCCCTGCAGCTGCCGGCGGGCACGCCCGTCAAGGTGCACGGCATCGCGCGGGTGGAAGACGCCCCGACCGTCAATGTGAAAAGCCTCAGGGCCGGCGACATCGACGCGCCGATCGACAATGTGCCGCTGCTGAGCCGCGTCGATCTGGACGCCGACGGCCTGCTCGGCATCGACGCCTTTACCGACCGGGTGCTGACCTTCGATTTCGTCGCCAACACGGCGCACATCGCCTATTCCTATTTCGAGCACGGTTTCACCGAACTGCCGCAACACAGCATCGCGGCCGCCAGCTCGGACATCACCGTCCCCGCGCGCCAGCGTTTTGGTCAGCTGACCATCGTCGATGCCTCGGCGGCGAAACAGAGAATCACCTGCTTCATCGATTCCGGCGCCGAGAAGACCGTCGGCAACCTCGCCATGCGCCGCGCGGTGCAGGCCGAAACGGCCGACCGAAACTTCCAGCCCGTCGATGTGGTCATCCACGGCGCCACCGGCCAGGACGTGCCGGGCCAGGTGGCCCTGGTGCCTGCCATGCGCCTGGGCGGGGTGCACTTCTCGACCTTCCCCATCGCCTTCGCCGACCTGCACACCTTCGCGCTGTGGGGACTGGAGACCGAGCCGGCGCTGATGCTGGGCATGGACCTGATGCGCATCTTCGAGACGGTGACCGTGGATTTCCGCCGCAAAGTGGTGCGCTTCCGTCTTGCTTCCCTGATGAATTTCGCCTGAGGCGATAATCGTATACGAGGGCTTGATCCCGGCCCGGCGCGGCGACACAGTCGCCTGGCCTCATCGAACGGGTTCATCCATGCGCCTTACGCCTCTTTTCGCCGGCCTTGCCCTCATTTCCTCAGCGACCCTCGCCGGCGCCGCCACGCCGCCGCACCAAGGGGGCCATTCGGCGCGCCATGCCGATGCACCCGTGCGCAAGGACCACGCCCTTCTGCACGCCGTCGCCGCCGACGTCAGCGCCGAGCGCCTGCACGCCATCATCGCCAAGCTGGTCTCCTTCGGCACACGTTCGACCATCAGCGAAACCACCTCGGACACGCGCGGCATCGGCGCCGCGCGCCGCTGGGTGAAGGGCGAGTTCGACGGCATCTCGAAGGACTGCGACGGCTGCCTCGAGATCGTGACGCCCTCGTCCGTCGCCAGCGGCTCGCGCTACCTGAAACCCACCGAGGTGATGGACGTCGTCGCCATCCAGCGGGGGACCTCCGATCCCGACCGCGTCGTGGTCATCACCGGCCACCTCGACTCGCGCAACTCCGACATCTTGAATCTCGACAAGGATGCGCCGGGCGCCGACGACGACGGCTCGGGCGCGGCGGCGGTGATGGAGGCGGCGCGCGTCCTGTCCAAGCACAAGTTCGCCGCCACCATCGTCTATTCCGTCGACTCCGGCGAGGAGCAGGGCCTCGACGGCGGCAAGGTCATCGCCGCCTACGCCAAGGCCCACGGTTGGCGCGTCGAGGCGGACCTGAACAACGACATCATCGGCAACAGCCACGGCCTGAACGGCGTGCACGACGACAGCCACGTGCGGGTGTTCTCCGAAGGCACCAAGGCGGTGGAGACGGCCGCCGAGTCAGCCAGACGGCGCTACAACGGCGGCGAAGTCGACAGCCCTTCGCGCAACCTCGCGCGCTACATGCAGGATCTGTCCGAGCGTTATGTCGCGGGGCTCAGCGTTAAGATGGTCTATCGCACCGACCGTTACGGCCGCGGCGGCGACCAGACGGAATTCCTGGCCCTGGGTTATCCGGCCGTGCGCGTGACCGAGGCGGCCGAGAACTACACCCGCCAGCACCAGGACGTGCGCGTTGAAAACGGCATCCACTACGGCGACGTGCTTTCAGGCGTCGACTTCCCCTATCTCGCCAAGGTCGTGCGCTTGAACATCGTGACCCTGGCGTCCCTGGCCTCCGCCCCGCCGCCGCCCGAAGATATCAAGATCGAAGGGGCGGTCAGCGACGATACAACCGCGTCGTGGAAGGCCGCGCCCGGCGCGGTCGACTACCGCGTATGGTGGCGCGACACGACCCTGCCGACCTGGACCAATGCGCGCTCCAGCGGCGGGGCGACGACGCTGAAGCTGAAGAACGTCGTCATCGACGACTGGTTCTTCGGCGTGTCCTCGCTGTCCGCCGACGGGTGGGAAAGCCCGGTGGAGTATCCGGGGCCCGCGGGCAGCTTTGTCACCGCGCCCCCGCCGCCGGCCCCGGCGGCGAAATAATTCGAGCGCAAGGCGCGGGAAGCCCGCCTTGCGGTGGATTGCGACAAGGGCGGCGTCCCTCAAGGAGCCGCCTATGTCCTTCCGCATCACCGGGCTCGAGCCCGATCCCTTCGCGCCGCTGTTCGGTCTGAACGACGACGCGCTCGAAACCCGCGTCGTGCGCCGCGTGCTGGTCGAGCGCGAACGCTCCGCCCCCTGCCGCGTCACCCTCGAAGATGCGCATCCCGGCGAGCACGTGTTGCTGCTGAATTACCAGCACCAGCCGGCGGACACGCCCTTCCGCGCCGCCCATGCCATCTACGTTCGCGAAGGCGCCCACGAACGCTTCGACCGCATCGATGAAATCCCGCCCGCTTTCCGCGACCGCCCCTTGTCCCTGCGCGCGTTCGACGCCGAGCACATGATGATCGATGCAAAGCTCACTCCGGGCGACGAGGCGGAGGGCGTGTTGGAAAACCTCTTCGCGAACCCGGCCATCGACTACGTGCAGGTCCACTACGCACTCCGCGGCTGCTACGCCGCGCGCGCGGAACGGGCGTGATTTATAGGCCCAGCGCCTTGCGCTCCCGCGCCGGCAGTTTCGCGGCAACCAAGGCGTGAGCGTTCTTGATGTAAGCGGTCAGTTGCGCTTCCGGCACCGCGTCGTGCGACGTGAACCGCACCCACTTGTAGCGTCCGAGGTAAGGCGACGGCTCGGCCACGCCTTCCTCGCACAGCATCTCGAACGAGGCGTCCGACACCTTCAGCGTCAGGCGCGGCTTGGCCTGGTCCTGTCCGGCCACGCAGAACATCTTGCCGCCGACGCTGAAACAGCGATCGGCGCCCCACTTTACGTCGAACGTCGCGCCGGGCAGCGCCATCGCGATTTTCTGGACCTTCTCGAAGGTCATGCTTCGGCTTCGACGCCGGGGCAGTCCACGCCCGTACCCTTCAGGCCGCAATAGCCGCCCGGGTTCTTCTCCAGAAAGCCCTGATGATAGTCCTCGGCGAAATAGAACGCCGGCGCGGGCTCGATGTCGGTGGTGATTGCGCCCTTGCCCTTGGCCTTCAGCGCGGCCGCATAGGCGTCGCGCGACGCCTCCGCCGCGCGCTTCTGCGCCTCGTCGGCGTAGTAGATGGCCGAGCGGTACTGCGTCCCCTGGTCATTGCCCTGGCGCATGCCCTGGGTCGGGTCGTGGTTCTCCCAGAACACCTTGAGCAGGGCGTCATAGCTGATCAGCTTGGGGTCATAGACCACCAGCACCGCTTCGGTGTGGCCGGTGCGGCCCGAGCAGACCTCCTCATAGGTCGGGTTCGGCGTCAGACCGCCGGCATAGCCCGCCGCGGTCACCCACACGCCGGGCAGCTTCCAGAACAGTCGCTCGACCCCCCAAAAACAGCCCATGGCGAACACCGCCGTCTGCAGCCCCTCCGGATAGGGCCCCTTCAGCGGGTGGCCGCTGACCGCGTGGGTCGCATCGGTGCGGATGGGGTCGGGCCGGCCCGGCAGGGCGGTCGCGGCGGTCGGCAGATCGAGGGTCTTGTGGAACATGGCGCATTTCCCGGGGCCCGCGGGCGCTTCCGGCGCGGGGGCCGGTTCCAATGTAAGCGTCGGCGGCGGGCATGCCAGGGGGCGCCGGACGGGCGGGCTAAGCTGTTGTTTTGTCAGGGGTGGCGGTGAGAGAGGGATTCGAACCCTCGATAGGCTTTCACCTATACACGCGTTCCAGGCGTGCGCCTTCAACCACTCGGCCACCTCACCACATCGTCCCGGCGCCCGCAGGCGGCCCGTTCGAAGGTCGGTCTCTATACGCAGGCGGACCGCGCCCGACAAGTTAGTCCGGCGGAGCTTAGACCAAGGCGGCGACGCGCAGGCCGTGGAGGCTGTTGCCGAGGTAGAGTCGCTGCGCCTGGGTCAGCGCGTTCAGGGTGAGGCGGCGCTCGACGGCCTTGCCCGATTCGATGAGTTCGCCGCGCAGGACGCCGGGCAGGACGCCCGCGGTGAGCGGCGGGGTGATCAGTTGTCCGTCGATCTCGGCGAAGATCGAGTTGCGCGACGCTTCCGCGATCTCACCGCGGTGGTTCAGCAGGAGGGCCTCGTCCAAGCCATCGGCGCTCGCCGCGGCGAAGGCGCGTTCGTGCAATTCCCGCCGCGTCGTCTTGTGGCGCAGGAAAGGATCGCCGGCGTCGAGGGCGATCGACGCGACGCCGATGCGCAGGACGTGGCCCGGCGGCGCCGGGAGCGGCGCGTGGGTGATCGCAAGGGCGCCGTCGCGGCTGAGCGCAAGTCGCACGCGAACGTCCGCGCTCCCGGTTCGCCAGGCATCGGCTTCAGCGCCGAGGGCGCGCTCGGCGGCGGCGCGATCGAAGGCAAAGCCGAGTTGAGCGGCCGACCCGTGCAAGCGGTCGAGATGGCGAGACAGGCGCACGAAGCCGTCCGTGAGCGACCAGCGGAAAGTCTCGAACAGGTCGTAGTCACCGCTGAGATCGGTCAGCACGCGGCCCTTCAGCTCGGCTTCGTCGTATTCGGCTGCGGGAACGGAATCGGCCACGACGCCGCCGCCGACGCCGTAGCGGCCGCGACCGTCCGCGCGCAGGGTTGCGGTGCGGATGGCGACGTTGAACGTCATGTCGCCGCCGGGCTCGATGGCGCCGAGCGCGCCGCAGTAGAAGCCGCGTGGTTCGGGCTCCAGCGATCGGATGATCTCGGCCGCGCGAATCTTCGGTGCGCCGACCACCGAGCCGCAGGGGAACAGCGCCGCCACGCGATCATGCAGGCCGTGGCCCGGCGCCAGGCGCCCGGTGACGGTCGAGGTCATGGCGTGAAAGCTCGGATAGGTCTCGACGGTGAACAGCGCCGGAACCTGCACCGACCCGGGCTCGGCGATGCGGGCGAGATCGTTGCGCAGCAGATCGACGATCATCAGGTTTTCCGCCCGCTGTTTCGGATCGGCGAGCAGTGTCTCGCGCGCGGCCCGATCGGCGCCGGCGTCGGTGGCGCGCGCCACGGTGCCTTTCATGGGCCGGGTGGTGATCCGATCGCCTGCGATCTCCACCCACAGCTCCGGCGATACCGACAGCACCGTCATGTCGCCCAGCCTTGCCACGCCGCCGTGGGCGACCGGCTGGCGCGAGCGCAGCGCGGCATAAAGGCTGAGCGGATCGCCGGCGTATTCGAAGGTCAGCGGGAAGGTGAGGTTGACCTGATAGGCGTCGCCGGCCTCGATGAGGTCGAGCACCGTTGCGGCGCGGTCCATGTGCGCGCGCCGGTCGGCGCCGTTGTGCAAGTTGGCGATCGGCGCCGGAGGCGCAAGGCGCGCGAACGCCATATCGAGGTCTTCGGCAGTGATGGCCTCGAACGCCTCGAACAGTCCCATCCACAACAGTGGCGCGTCGCGCCGGACGGGCATCAAGCCCGCCAGCTTCGGCTCCAGGGCGTACCCGAGTTCGTAGGAAAACAGACCCGCGGCGTGAAGGCCCTTGGCCAGGCCGTCCTCGATCCGGGCGAACGCGGCTTCGACGTCTTCGGGCGCCTCGCACCGGATCACCGCGACCGGATCGCGGTAGAGCCGCGCCGCGCGCACCGGCGAAAGCCGGTCCTCGAGCAGGACGCAGGGCGCGCGCAAAGTCTCTGCTGAAAACACGCCGACGCCTCCCGGCCGGGCTCGAGCCGGCGCAGGCCCTCTAGCGCAAAGCGCTCACGCGCCCAAGGGCATCTCGCCTTCCTGTTTGGTGCGCACCAGCTTGGGCGCCTGGCCGGGCGCCCAGAGCTCAGCGCGGTGGCTGACGCGGTAGGCGATGGGGCCGGCGCCGGGGGCGGTGTTGCGCTCGATCGTGCGCGGGACGGCGACGAACTCGACGTCCAGGGTCGTGGGCGCGGCGGTGACGACGCCGTAGCCGTTCGCGCCGGTGTCCATGAACGACAGGTGCGGCGAGGTGGCCGAGTGGTTGAAGGCGCACGCCTGGAACGCGTGTATAGGTGAAAGCCTATCGAGGGTTCGAATCCCTCTCTCACCGCCAACGCCCAAATGGCGGGCCCCGCTTGGCGCGCTGCTTCCGCCCGGCAGTTTCGGCAAACCTACGGGTCCGCGACTCAGCGGTCTTCGTCGCGCGCGGTTCGCCACGTGGCCGGCGCCACGCGGCGGTAACCCGTGAACAGGGGGCCTCCGTGGCGTTCCAGCACTTGCTCAGCGAGCTCGATGACGCCATCGCTTGCGCCTGAGGTGAAAAGCTTTCCGAAGGCTTGGTGAAACTGGGCTGCGAGATCACTATCCGCCGCCGCCAAGAGTCGCGCCGCCCATTTTCCCGTACCGTTCCAGTTCCCGCGTCCGCGCAAAGTCAGTTCCACGAGACTCGGATAGAGCACCGCGCCGATGGCCATGATCTCGCGATCACTGCGCTCGCCCCGCAGATCATTGATTGTATCGGTGATCTGGTATCGCAGGGCGTCGAGCGCGTCGCGCGTCAAGGCGGGCGGCCCTTCGTCCAATTGCCTGGCCATGTCCTCTTGCAGCGTTTTCGCAGAGCCCTCTGCATCGCCGATGACAACGCCGTGGACGATCATGTCGAGAAGGACCGGACATCCGGTACGCACGTCCTCATCGATGAACCAGGCCAGCGTCTCCGGATCGTGAATGAACGCCTCGACGGGGATGTTCTCAGCCATGAAGGCCTCGCGGCGGGCCGCATCCAGGCGATCGTAGACAACGACGAGGTCGATGTCGGATAGGCGTGTACCCTCTCCCCGCATGATCGAGCCGGCCGCGAAGGCGTATGCGGCGCCGTCGTAACGGGCGGCGACGGCGATCTTTGCAATGCGGAGCGCGTCCGCGGGGGTCGGATTGGCCATCTTCCATTACCTTGCCGGATTCGGCGTCCGTCATGCGCTGCAAACGCCGGAAGGTAAACCGGCCGCCGCGCTCACGCGCCCAAGGGCATCTCGCCTTCCTGTTTGGTGCGCACCAGTTTGGGCGCTTCGCCCGGCGCCCACAGCTCAGCGCGGTGGCTGACGCGGTAGGCGATGGGGCCGCCTCCGGGGGCGGGGTTGCGCTCGATCGGGCGCGGGACGGCGACGAACTCGACGTCCAGGGTCGTGGGCGCGGCGGTGACCACGCCGTAGCCGTGCGCGCCGGTGTCCATGAACGACAGGTGCGGCGAGAGCTCGGGGTTGCGCAGTTTCAGCGCGGCGTCGCGGTCGTGGGTCTTCTGCAGCTCCAGGCTGGCGCGAACGCCATGGCGCACGGTGAAATCCGTCGCCGGTTTCACGCCGCCGCCGTCGGCGGGCTCATAGACATAGACGGCGCGGATGGGGCTGTTCTTGGGCGCGTTGTAGGTGATCGCTTCGCCGAGGCCGGGCGAAGAAATCGAGGCGCCGACGAAATCCAGCGCCACCGGCTCGAACGCGCGCGGCGGCAGGTGTTTCGAATGCACGCCCGCAAAAAACGCGTGACGGTCGCCGCCCAGGCTGACGAAGCCCGCGATCTTGCGATCCTTCACGAAGTCCAGAATCTCGCCGCGCTCGGCGAAATAGCCGGACCAGTCGTCGCCGCCCATGGTCGCAAAGCCGGCGCCGGGCCACTTCAGCCCGGTCTCTGTGGGAAGGTTCTGGAAGTCGACGCGCCAGTCCAGCGAGCCTTCCGGATTGCCCCAGATCTTCCACGGCGCCTGCGCCTGCGCCAGCTGCTTCAGGAACCAGGCCTTCTGCTTGACGCCGAGCATGGTCATCGGCGCGCCGTCCTTGCGGGGGTTGGGGACTTCTTTTCCGCCGAACGCGATGGTCTCAGGCGGTTTGCCGCCGTTGTAGCTGCGGCCCGCATCCAAAATTTCGATCGCGTTCTGATCGGCGACGGAGGGAAAGTCCTTCGCGTCGAACGGATCCATCAGCGGCCCATCGGCGACCGCGTCGCCGCGATAGGAGCGGTTGTCGGTGATGATCATGTCGACGTTCTTGCCGTAGCGGAACGCGCGATAGATCGTCAGCGAATGGATCGCCAGAATGTTGTTCGGCTCTTCGCCGAGGCCGTTCTCGTCGAAGCTGGTGACCGGCGCATCGACCACCTTGGGCGGAACGAAGCGTTCGAGAGACACGTCGCCGCCGGCCTTCACCACCCGCGCCGGCTGGTACTCGAACCAGGCCTGACACGACGCGACCTTGCGGGTCTGCGCGGCGCGCGCCTTGTCGAACACCTGAATGCCCTGGAAGCCTTTCCACGAGAACTCGTGATTGTCCCACATGCACACGAAGGGGAAGCGCGCGCGCGCGTCCTGCAGGTCCGGGTCGGTCAGATAACCCTTGTACAGGGCGCGATAGTCGCCGACGTCGCTGGGCACGTGGAAATTGGTGATCTTCTCGCCGTTCGGATAGCGCACCACGTCGCGCAGATGACGCGAATAGTAGGTCGCGCGATCTTCCGGATACCAGACGATCTCATAGACGAAGTCGCCGAGGTGCAGGACGAAGCCGAGCCGCTGGTCCGGCGGCGCCTGTTCGTCCTCGAAGATCATCCGGCGATAGGCGTTGCAGGCGCCGGCGGGCACCATCTGACAGCTGGCGAAGGCGAACCTCACCGGCCGGTCGTCGTCGTCCGCAGGCGTTGTCAGGGTGCGCCCAAGGCGGCTGGAGAAACCGGTCTCGTCGGTGAAGCGATAAAAGTACTCGTGCGACGGCTTCAGTCCCGCCGCCAGCACGCGCACGGTCCAGTCTGCGTCAGCCGATGGAATCACGGTGGTGGTTGCGACCACGCGTCTGAACTCCGGATCCTCGGCGACTTCCGCGGTCAGGCGTAGCGCGACCTCGCGGTCAGTGGGCGGGCGGCGCGTCCACAGGATCACGCTGTCGGGCCGCGGATCGCCCGAGGCCACGCCTTCGGGGAACAGGTCGCGGCGCTCGACCGCCTTCAGGGTCGAGGCCAGGGCCGCGCCGCCGGCAAAGGCGAGGGCGGCGCCGTAGGCGGTGGCGATCTGCAGCAGCTGGCGGCGGGACGGACCGGACATGACAGAAGCTCCCTCGACGCTCCCCAAGGCGTAGCGCCGCCGCGAGGACGGGTCCAGCACAGGCGGCGCGAAATTGCAGCCAGCGCCCCGCCCCGCCGCGCGAGAAACTGACCGGGCTCATTCCCGCTTTCGCAGGGGTGAGCGGTGTGAGAGGAAAGGCGGCCATGGCTGTCCGTTCGCCCGCCGCCCTTGCCGTGCTCGCCGTGACCCTCTGCGTCGCGAGCCCCGCCTTCGCGGGCCCGCCGTTCCTGACCGACGACCCGCAGCCCACCGACCAGGGCCATTGGGAGATTTACAACTTCGTCGACGGCGTCCACACGCCGGGCGACACCAGCGGCGAGGCCGGGCTCGACCTGAACTACGGCGGCGCCAAGGATCTGCAGCTCACCGCGGTGATCCCGGCCCAGTTCGCCGGCGACGGATGGGGCATGGGCGATGTCGAGCTCGCCGCCAAGTACAAGTTCCTCCACCAGAACGGACCGACCGGCCTGGACGTGGCGTTTTTTCCGCGCGTGTTCCTGCCCACCGCCTTCGACCGCGGAAGCGACCGGCGCGCGAACCTGCTGCTGCCGGTCTGGGCCGAGAAGGACTTCGGCAAGTGGTCGGTGTTCGGCGGCGGCGGCTATCAGATCAATCCCGGGCCCGGGAACCGCAACTTCTGGATTTCGGGCCTGACCCTGACCCGTCAGGTCAGCGACAACCTGATGCTGGGCGCGGAGGTCTATCACCAGACCGCCGATGCCGACCTCGGGCGGGACTGGACCGTCGTTAACGCCGGCGGGGCGCTGCGCTTCACCAAGCACTGGTCGCTGCTGTTCTCGGCTGGGCCGGGCGTTCAGAACCCGCGCGAGGCCGGCCAGTCCGACTTCTACCTGTCGCTGAAGGCGGATTACTAGAACCCTCCCTCTTCGGAGAGGGAGGGCAGGGTCAGGCGGCGTCAGGCTTAGGCGCGGGCGGCGCCTCCCGCGCTTTTCCGGCATCCTCGCGCGCTCATCTCCATCCCCGACCCTTCCTCCATCGAGGAGGAAGGGAGAACTACGTGGCGGCCGGCGGTGTTTCGTTTACGAAATCTTGCGAAGCGGCTGCGACGCTCCCTTGGACGGGGCGGTCGATGGAAGCATTCAGTCCGTATGGAGCCTTTGCGCGGTCGCGGGTGCGGGACCTGCCGACGCGGATAGGCTTTGCCCTGTTCCTGGCCGGCGCCGCCTGGGTCCTGTCGAGCGCGACCCCCGCCCTGCTCTGGCTCGCCGCCGTGTCCGCCGCCCAGGCCCTCGATACGGTCGTTTCCACCCCCATCCTGCGCCGGCCCGAGGTCGATCCGCCGCTCTGGCGCACGCGTCTCTACGCCGCCTCCATCGGCTTCAACGCGGTCATCTATTCGTCGATCTCGGTGTTCTTCTGGTTCGCCTGCGGTGACGTGGGCAAGGCCTTCGCCATGCTGCAGCCGGCGGGGTCGCTGCTGAACATCTCGCTGCAGCTGGAGAAGTCGCCCCGCGCCCTGATCGCCGCCTGGGTCCCCCACTGCTGTTATCTGCTCGGCATTCCCATCGTCGCGGGTTTCATCGATCACGACATGCTGCGCATGGGCGTGGTGGCGACAGGGTCGCTGATTTATGTCGTGCACATTGTGACCGCCGTGCGCACCATGGAGCGCAATTCGCGCAACCTGCAGGCCGCGCGCGACCTCGCCGAAGACCAGCGCGAGCGCGCCGAAGCCGCCAGCGCCGCCAAGTCCGACTTCCTCGCGGTGATGAGCCACGAGATCCGCACGCCGATGAACGGGGTCCTCGCCGCCGCGTCGCTGCTGCGCAAGACGCCGCTGAGCACGGAACAGGCTGAGCACGTCGAGATGCTGGCCAGCTCCAGCGAGGTGCTGATGGGCCTGCTCGGCGACGTGCTCGATCTGTCCAAGATCGAATCCGGCAAGCTGGTGGTGGAACGGGCCGACTTCGATCTCGCGCGCAAACTGGAAGCCAGCGCCAAACTCTGGCGGCCCCAGGCCCAGGCCAAGGGCGTCAGCCTCGACCTCGATGTCGCCACCGCGCCCGAGCGCATCGTCACCGATCCGCTGCGCTTTCAGCAGGTGCTTTTCAATCTGCTGTCCAACGCGGTGAAGTTCACCGACGAGGGCGTGGTGCGCCTGCGCTGTTTCGCGAGCACGGATCGGTCGAGCCTGGTGGTCGAGGTCGAAGACTCCGGCTGCGGCATGGACGCGGCCACCGCCGAGCGGGTGTTCCGCACCTTCGAACAGGCGCACGCCGGCGTGGCGCGCCAATACGGCGGCGCGGGCCTGGGGCTTGCGATCAGCCGCCGTCTTGCCGAACTGCTGGGCGGCTCGCTGACCGTCGACAGCGCGCCCGGCCGCGGCTCGATCTTCCGCTTCGAGACGCCGCTGGTCGAGGCCGGCCCCGTGATCGTGCTGCCGCATCCGCGCGAGGCGCCGCGCGCGGGTGGGCGCCATGCGGGCACGGTCCTGCTGGCCGAGGATCACGAGGTGAACCGCCGCATCGTTCGGCTGTTCCTGGAGCCGCTCGGCTTCGAGGTCATCCCGGTTGAGAACGGCCGCGACGCGGTGGAGGCGGCGGGCGGGCGGCCTTTCGACGTGATCCTGATGGACATGCAGATGCCGGTGATGGGCGGCGTCGAGGCCTCGAGCCGTATCCGCGACAGCCGCGGGCCCAATCACGCGACCCCAATCATCGCGCTCACCGCCAATGCGCTGGACGAGCACCGCGCCGAATGGGCCTCGATCGGCGTTGACCTGTTCATGACCAAGCCGGTCAACCCCCAGGCCCTGATCGAGACCATCGCGCGCGCCATCGGCGCCGAGGCCGAAGCCCTGCAGGCGGCGCGCAAACCGGCCGCGTGACTCTGCGGCGCTGTCCGCGATAGAACGCGACTATGACAGTTAAACTTGATCTGCGGGCGCACGACGCCCTGATGCTCGACGCCTCCACCAAGGGCCTGCCGGTGACGGTCGACCGCATCACCGTGGGCGAGGTGGCGAACGCGGGCTGGCGCCTGCACGAGGACCTGCTGCTGCCGGCCGCGGTGCTGCGCAAGTCGGCGCTGGAGGCCAACAGCCGTTGGATGCGCGCCTTCACCCAACATGCCGGCGCGGTGTTCTGTCCCCACGGCAAGACGCCGATGGCGCCGGTAATCATGCAAAGACAGCTCGACGACGGCGCCTGGGGCCTGACCTGCGCCACCATCAGCCACCTGCGCACCTATCGCCGCTTCGGCGTGCCGCGGGTGCTCTACGCCAACCAGATCGCGTCGAAGTCCGGCGCCCTGTGGCTTGCGAAAGAACTGGCGCGCGATCCGGGGTTCGAGATCTACGTCTATGTCGACTCCCGTGAAGGCGCCGACCTGCTGGCGTCCGCCGCCGAGGCTGCAAACCTGAACCGGCCGATCCCGGTGTTGCTCGAAGTCGGCTTCCCCGGCGCGCGAACCGGCGTGCGTACGGTCGATCAGGGACTCGAGCTCGCGCGCTATGTGAAGGGCCTAACCCGCCTCGCCCTCGCGGGTGTGTCCGCGTTCGAAGGCGTGGTTCCGGGCGGCCTCGATGTGGTGATGGAGCCGAACGTCGAGGCCCTGTTCGCCTCCACCGTCTGGATCGCCGAGACCTGCGCGCGCGAGGGTCTGTTTACGGCGGGACCGGTGATCCTGTCGGCGGGCGGGTCGCGCTTCTTCGACATGGCGGCGCGCCAGCTCGGCGACGCGGACGTCGGCGGCGAAAAACTCGTGGTGCTGCGCAGCGGCTGTTACGTCTCCCACGACGCCCAGCATTACGAGCGCGCCTTCGAACGCCTGCTCGAACGCACCCGTGGCGACACCGGCGCGCCGGGCCGTTTGCGCGCGGCCATCGAGGTCTGGGCCGAGGTGAACTCGCACCCGGAGCCGGACCGCTGGTACGCGACGCTCGGGCGGCGTGATATTTCCTTCGACCTGGACCTGCCCAAGCCGATCGCCTGGATGCGCCCGGGCGCTGCGGTGCAGCCGCTCTCCGGCGTCACCGTCACCGGCCTCTCCGACCAGCACGCCCACCTGACCGCGGGCCCCGATTGTCCGCTGAAGTTCGGCGACCAGGTCGGCTTCGGCATCTCACACCCGTGCACCACCTTCGACAAATGGCGCGTACTGTTCGAGGTGGACGACGACGGCCTAGTGGTCGGCGCGATCGCGACGTATTTTTAAAAAACAGGTCCACAAAGAAAGATAAGGAGCAGGGAAGAACCAAAGACGAAATAAGGCGGCTTCGCCGCGAGCGCCGCGCCGAAGGCGCTTCAAAAATCGTTCGCGGCCGCTGAAAAGAAGTTCTCCCTTCTTATCTTCCTTCCCTTTCTTTGGTTCTTTGTGACCAGTGTTTTTTTTACCCCGCCGACACGTCGAAGCGCACCGTCAGGCGCATTTCTTCGTCGGGGGCGAGGACGTGCAGGCCGAGGCTGCGCCACTCGGCTTCGGGGTGGTTCAGCGCGGTGTTGGCGTGGGTGACCGGTTCGGCCACGAACACGCCGCCGGACTCCGGCGCATAGACCTGGAAGAAGCGCGCGGTCGGCGACGACATGCGCACCCGCAGGTCGCGGTCGGGCCAGCTCATCTCCGCCGAGCCGCTCCAACCGCCATAGCCGTTGTCGAGGCCGGCGCCGTCGATGCGGCGATCGCGCAGGTCGTAGCGCCCCGCCGGCGCCTCGCGGCCGATCGGCAGCACGTCCTTGTCTACGACCCAGACGCTGTCGACGCGGGTGGACAGCACCGTGCGCGCATTGCTCGGAAAATAGGGATGCAAGCCCAGGCCCGCCGGCATCGGATCGTGGGAGACGTTGCGCACGGTGATCGCGTAGTCGAGGCCGCTGTTGTCCAGGCAGAAGCGCTGGTGCGCCTGGTAGGCCCAGGGCCATTCGCCGGCGTCGTGCGAGTAGCGCAACTCGGCGCAGTCATCGTCGGCGTCGGCCACCGCCCAGGCCGCGCGCCAGCCCTGGCCGTGCAACGGACTCGGATCGCCCTTCAGGTTCGGGGTCAGCGTCACCTCGCGGCCGCGGAAACTGAACCGGCCGCCGCGGATGCGGTTGCTGAACGGGACCAGGGGAAAGGCCGAGGCGCCGCCGGCGTCGGCGAGGTTGGCGGCGGCGTCGCGGAAGATCGGCTGCGATGGCGCGGCCTTGGCCGCCTTGCGGTGAAACCGCGTCACCGACCCGCCGATCGCGGGGTCGAGCTCGAGATCGAAGCTCTCATTCGAAATCGTGACACGCTTGCTCATGGATTCGTCGACGACTCGCGGATTTTCTCTGCGGTGCGCAGCGCCCGCGCTTCGGCGCGGTGGCGGCGCGGGATGGTCTGTTCGTGCTCGGAGGGCAGCGACACCGGCACCGACAGGCACACGCTTTGCGTCGGCAGCACGGTCGCCCAGTCGCGGATCAGCTGGCGGTAGGAACGCCCCACCGCGCGGATGTTGCGGTCGAGGTCGTAGAGGCCGAGCGGATTGACCCGCCCGTTCTGTTCCCTGAGCGCGGTGTCCCAGTCCACCTGGTCGGTCAGCGAGTACCAGGTGAAACCCACCGTGGGGACGCCGGAGTTGCGCACGCTCAAGACGTTGGCCCATTCCTTCCACAGCCAGTTCACCGCCTCGTCGCCGTTGGCGCCTTCGATGATGTTGGTCTCGGTGTGCATCACCGGCAGGCGATAGCGGTCGTAGTACTGGCGGGTGATCTCGCTGTAGCCGAAGATTTCGCCCGACGCCCGCGTGGCGCCGTCGGCGGAGACGCGGTGCTCGTTGGTCCAGTAATAGTCGTTGCCGAGGATGCAGTGATGCTTGAGCTGGTTCTCGAGGAAGAAGTGGTACTCCTCGAAGGTCAGGCCGTTGGCGAACAGATACTCGTACATCTCCGAATCGACCCGGTGCCCGTAGTTGAGGTCGAGCGACAGAAAGCGCATCGAGTTGAGAATCTCCGCCGGCTTGATCGCCGCCGGGTTCTCCGCGTGAAAATATTCCGACGATTCGCTCTGGATGAAGATCGCGTCGGGGCGCACGTCCAGGATGTTCTTCATCGCCATGACGTTGGCCTTGACGATGTGCTTCAGCGCATTGACGAAGGTCCTGTCGGTGACGCCTTCCTCGTTCCACCAGCCGTACTTGGCGGAGAAGGTGGCGCAGATGAACATCTCGTTGACCGGGGTATAGAGCTGCACCCAGGGAAAGCGTTGCGCGAACGCCTTGGCGTATTCGGCGAAATAGTGCGGGAAATCGCCGTTCTGAAAATCGCCGATCCAGTCGGGCACGCCGAAATGGCAGAGGTCGACGATCGGCACCATGTCGCGCCGCTGCAGATCGCCGAACACCTCGTCGGCGAAGTCCCAGTTGTATTGCCCGGGCCCGACGAAGGTCGCGTGCAGCGGCGGGCCGTAGCGCAGGAACCGGATGCCCAGGTCCTCGACGCAGTCGAAGTCGGCCTTCCAGTGTTTGTAATGCCCGCAGACCTCCATCTGGTCCACGCGCACGGAGCCTTTCTTGATGCGGGGGATCGAGTTTTCGATCCCGGTCGCAAACATGAAGGTGGTGATAATGACAAACCTCCCGCGCGCAGGGGATCATACAGCCGGCCGGCCCCGCTGGCCTAAACGGACGGCGGGCCGGTTGGTTCGGCGGAGGCGTGCTTTTTGAAGGCTTTCCGAGCGCTACCCGCGCTCAGCGACCTTACGGCAACGCTTGATGCCGATGACCACGTCGAGGCCGCTCTGCACGTTGCGGACCCAGACCTTGTCGCCGTGAACGGCGATCACCCGGTGGTGCGGATGCAGGTTCGGGCCCGTGCCGACGAGGTCGCCGGGGGCGATCTCCTCGTCGTGCTCGCGCTCGTGCTGGATGGAAAAGACGTCGGAATAGCTGACTTGAACCACGGGACCCCTCCCGAACTTGAGTCGCCATTCTAGACCTCGTGATCCTGAATGAAATCCGAACAAGCCAGACAGGGTGTCGCAACCGGCGTAGGTGTGGCGCGTAAGGAACAGGCGTTCAGTCCCACGCGGGAGGTTTGCGTGACCGAGATCACTGTTGCCGCCGAACGGCGCAACATCCTGGGCGAAGGCCCGGTGTGGGATTTGGCCGCGGGCCGGCTCTACTGGGTCGACATCCGCGGGCGGCTGATCGAGTGGCTGAACCCCGCGACCGGCGAAACCGGACTGTGGACGCTGGACTGCCGGCCGAGTGCTCTGGCGCCGCGCACGGCGGGCGGCCTTCTGGTCGCAAGCGACCAAGGCTTTGCCGTATTCGACACGGACACCGGCGCGCTCGACGCAAAGTTCAATCCCGAACCGGACCGGCCGGCGAACCGCTCCAACGACGGTCACACCGACGCCCAGGGCCGCTTCTGGATGGGCACGATGAACGACCGCGAGGGCGCCGACACCGGCGCGCTCTATCGCCTCGATCCCGACTGGACCTGTACGCGGGTGCTCGACAAGCTCGACATTCCCAACACGCTGCTGACCAGCCCCGATGGCCGTACGCTCTATGTGGCCACGTCGAAGACCGGCCTGATCTGGGCCTACGACCTCGACCCCGCGACCGGCGAACTCGGCGCACGCCGGCTGATCGCCGACACCACGGCGGACAAGTGCTCCCCCGACGGATCGGCCATCGACGCGGAAGGGTGCCTGTGGAACTGCCAGTGGGGCGGCTGGCGCATCGTGCGCTATCGCCCCGACGGCGCGGTGGACCGGATCATCGAGATGCCGGTGGAGCAGCCGACCAGCTGCGCCTTCGCCGGCCCCGACCTCGCGACCCTCTACGTGACCAGCGCTCGCGACGGGCTGTCCGAATCCGCCCTGGCCAAACAGCCCCTGGCCGGCAGTGTGTTTGCGCTGGACCCTGGCGTGAAAGGTCATCCCCTGACGCCGTTCGGGGGGTAGGTCCCGGCGCTTCCATTCAACAATTATCGTCACCCCGGGCTTGTCCCGGGGCCCATGGTCAGTCTGGGCTCAGGTATTGGCCGGGTCGCGCAAACTAGAGCTAGCTCCATTGCCAGCCGACAAATGGGCCCCGGCACAAGGCCGGGGTGACGACAAAATGAAGACGGAAGGGATGAGAGAGGCCGCCACTGCCCCAGCCAGAGGATCGAAATTCCCGGGCCTGACGTTTATGAACTGGGGCTGGGACTCGCCCGGAGATCGCCGTGAGCCGCAAACCCCTTCGCAGCGCCCGCAGCTACGGCAAGCTCGACCGCGACGGTTTCATTCACCGCAGCTGGATGAAGGCCGAGGGCCTGCCCGACGACGTGTTCGACGGCAGGCCGGTGATCGGCATCTGCAACACCTGGTCGGAGCTCACGCCCTGCAACGTGCACCTGCGCGACATGGCCGAGCACGTGAAGCGCGGCGTGTGGGAGGCGGGCGGCCTGCCGGTCGAGTTCCCGGCCATGTCGCTGGGCGAAACCCAGATGCGGCCGACCGCGATGCTGTTCCGCAATCTGCTGGCGATGGAGGTCGAGGAATCGATCCGCGGCAATCCCATCGACGGCGTCGTGCTGTTGGGCGGGTGCGACAAGACCACGCCCGGCCAGTTGATGGGCGCAGCGTCGGTGGATCTGCCGACCATGGTGGTGTCGTCGGGACCGATGTTGAACGGCAAGTTCCGCGGCCAGGACATCGGCTCGGGCACCGACGTGTGGCGCTTCTCCGAAGAGGTGCGCGCGGGAACCATGTCGCTGGCGGAATTCATGGCCGCCGAGAGCGGCATGTCGCGCAGTCACGGCGTTTGCATGACCATGGGCACCGCCTCGACCGTGTCGAGCCTGACCGAAGCGCTGGGCATCGCGCTTCCCGGTAACGGCGTGCTGCCGGGCGTGGATTCGCGGCGCAAGACGCTGTCGCACCTGACCGGACGCCGCATCGTCGAGCTGGTGAAAGGCGATGTGCGGCTGTCGCGGATTCTCACCCGCGAGGCGTTCGAGAACGCCATCCTGGTGCATGCCGCGATCGGCGGATCGACCAATGCGGTGCTGCACCTTTTGGCCATCGCCGGGCGGCTGGGCGTGAAGCTCGACCTCGAGGATTTCGACGAGATCGCACGCGAGGTTCCGTTGCTGGTCAACCTGATGCCGTCAGGCAAGTATCTGATGGAAGACTTCGCCTATGCCGGCGGCGTGCCCGCGGTGATGCGCGAACTGGGCGAACTGCTGCGCGCGGATGCGCCGACAGTGACCGGTCCGACCCAGGGCGAACTCGTCAAGGACGCGCCCTGCTACAATCGCGAAGTCATCGGCACGCGCGCCGAGCCGTTCGAACCGTCGTCGGGGGTGTGGGTGCTGCGCGGCAACCTCGCGCCCCAGGGCGCCATCGTGAAACCGAGCGCGGCGTCGCCGGAATTGCTCACCCATCGCGGCCGCGCGGTGGTGTTCGAAACCATAGAAGACTATCACGCTCGCGTCGACGATCCGGCGCTGGAGATCGACGCCTCGTCGGTGATGGTGCTGAAGGGCTGCGGGCCCAAGGGCTATCCCGGCATGCCCGAGGTCGGCAACATGGCCCTGCCGCGCAAACTGCTGGCCCAAGGCGTGCGCGACATGGTGCGCCTGTCCGACGCGCGGATGAGCGGCACCGCCTACGGCACGGTGATCCTGCACGTGGCGCCGGAGTCCGAAGCCGGGGGCCCGCTCGCGGTGGTGAAAAACGGCGATGAGATCGTGCTCGACGGCCCCAACCGCAAACTCGACCTCGCGGTCAGCGATGCGGAACTGGATGAGCGGCGCAAACATTGGCACGCGACACGGCCGGCGGTGAAGTACGACCGCGGCTGGGCCAAGCTCTACATCGACACCGTCATGCAGGCGGACAGCGGCTGCGACCTCGACTTCCTGGTGGGCGCCAGCGGCGACGCGGTGGAGCGGGAAAGCCACTGATGGGCGCCTTTTTGGCCTGCGATTGGGGCACCACCAACCTGCGCGCCTGGCGGATCGGGCCCGACGGCGGCGTCGAGGCCCGGCGCGATTTTCCGTTCGGCGTCGCCAAACTCGCGCCGGGCGAAGCGGAACGGCGCTTCAAGGACGAGGTGCGTCCGGCGCTGAACGCCGAGGCGCTGCCTGCGATGCTCTGCGGCATGATCGGATCGGCTCTGGGCTGGACCGTCGCGCCCTACGTCGATTGCCCTGCGGACCTCGCGGCGCTGGCCAAGGGCCTCTGCCGCGCCGATGACAACTCGCGCATCGTGCCGGGTCTGCGCGGTCCGGGGCTCGACGGCGGCTTCGACGTGATGCGCGGCGAAGAGACCCAGCTGTTCGGCTGGCTCGCCCTCGATCCCGCCCGCAACACCGGCCGCTATGTCGTCTGCCATCCGGGCACCCACGCGAAATGGGCGGTGGTCGAGGACGGCAAGGTGACCCGCTTTCTCACCGCCATGACCGGCGAACTGTTCGACGTGCTGTCGCGTCACGGCGTGCTGAAATCCGACGCGCCGGCCGACGATGCAGACGCCTTCCTGCGCGGAGTCGAGGCCGCGGCCGACGGCGGCGAGCTGTCGGCGCGTCTGTTCACGACCCGCACGCGCGTGGTCGCGGGCCATCTTCCGGCGCGGGCGGCGACGTCCTACCTGTCGGGCCTGCTGATCGGGTCGGAAATCGCCAGCCTGCCGCATCTGCTCGACGTCGGGCGCGATCAGACCATCGTCCTGCTCGGCGACGACCGGCTCTGCGGCTGGTACAGTACGGCGCTCACGTACAAGGGCTGGCGGGCGGCGACCTACGACGGCGACGAGGCCGCGCTCGCGGGCCTGCGCGCGCTCGAACAAGGAGGCGGTGCATGACGTTCGGCAAGGTTCTGGCGGAAACACCGATCGTGGCGATCATCCGCGGCGTCAAGCCCGACGAGGCGGTGGGAGTTGCGCGCGCCATTCACGACGCGGGCGTGCGCATCATCGAAGTGCCGATGAACTCACCCGAGCCGCTCGACAGTCTGAAGCGCATCGTCGCCGAGTTCAGCGGTGAGATGGTCGTGGGCGTCGGCACGGTGCTGAATCCCGAGGTGGTGGACCAGGCCGACGCCGCCGGCGCGCGCATCATCGTCTCGCCCAACACCCGAAGCTCGGTGATCGAATGCGCCGTCGAGCGCGGACTCGAACCGCTGCCGGGGTTCGCCACGGCCAGCGAGGCGTTCGAAGCCTACGCCGCCGGCGCGCGCTATCTGAAACTGTTCCCCGCCTCCACCTACGGCCCCGCGCACCTGAAGGCTTTGATGGCGGTGTTGCCCAAGGACGTGACGGTGCTGGCCGTCGGGGGCGCCGGGCCCGAAAGCATGGCGGACTGGTGGAAGGTCGGCGCACGCGGCTTCGGCCTGGGCTCCGACCTCTACAAGGCGGGCCAGTCGGCGGAAGAGACGCGGGAAAAGGCGCAGGCCGCGGTGGCGGCGGTGCGCGCGTTACGGCCCTAGGCGTTCACGCCGTAATAGTCCCGGTACCACTGCACGAACCTGGGCAACCCGTCCTCGATCGAGGTCGTCGGCACAAAGCCGAAATCCCGCGTGGTCGCTTCGATGTCCGCATAGGTCGCCGCCACATCGCCTGGCTGCATCGGCGCGAACTCGATTTCGGCCTTCTTGCCGATCGCCTGTTCCAGCACCTCGACGAAGTGGGTCAGCTTTTCCGACTTGTGGTTGCCGATGTTGTAGACCTTGGCCGGCGGCGTCACGTCCGTCGGCGGTCTGTGCGCCACCGCGACCACGCCGGAGACGATGTCGTCGACATAGGTAAAGTCGCGCCACATCTCGCCGTTGTTGAACACGGTGATCTTGCGCCCTTCATAGATCGCCTTGGTGAAGATGAAGGCCGCCATGTCCGGCCGGCCCCACGGCCCGTACACGGTGAAGAAGCGCAGGCCCGTGCACGGCAAGTTCCACAGGTGCGCATAGGTGCGCGCGAGCAGCTCGTCGGACCGCTTGGTCGCGGCGTAGAGCGAGTCCGGTTGATCGACCCGGTCGGCGACGGAGAACGGCAGCTCCTTGTTGGCGCCGTAGACCGAGGACGAACTGGCATAGACGAAATGCTGCAGCCCTTCGATGCGGCGCGCGAACTCGCTCATCACCACATGGCCCATGACGTTGGACGACACATAGGCATAGGGGTCGATCAGCGAATAGCGCACGCCCGCCTGGGCGGCGAGGTGGATGACGTGGGTCAGGCCCTTACGCTGGTCTGACAGCGCCATGATCGCGTCGCGGTCGGAAATGTCGGCCTTCACGAACTCGAAGCCGGGCCGGCCCGTAAGGCGCGCGAGACGCGCTTCCTTCAGGCTGACCTCGTAATAGTCGTTGAGGTTGTCGAGGCCGAGCACGCGCGCGCCCTGGCTCAGCAGGCGGTCACTGACCTGCGATCCGATGAACCCCGCCGCTCCCGTCACCAACACATACATCGACATCTCCTGCGGGCGCTCTGATAGCGGGATCAGCCGTCGAGCGCCAGGGTCGCGAAGGACGCCAGCCAGTGCTCGCCCATATAGTCGCCCGCCACCTGCGGCAGGCTGGCGTCGAGATGGCTTTGCGCCGCCTGGGACGCGGCGGCGCCGGCGGCGGTTTGCGGGCCCAGGGCTTCGGCGATCTTGCGCCAGCACCAGGCGCGCGACAGGTTCAGGCCATCGAGATGGGCGATTTTACCGTCCGAGCGGTCGCTGACCTTGGCCGGTTCGAACAGGGTCGCGGGCGACCGCTCCGCCGTGCGCGGCAGGAAGGCGCCGAACCAGGCGCGGAACGAATCCTGGTCGAGAACCCGACGCAGACACTCCGCCTCGATCAGCGCCGATGATAGAAAATCATCACCCGAGGGCTCCCACGCCTGGCAGTCGAGATCCTCGCCGTACCAGGCCCGCGCCTTGTCCATCAGCAGCGCTTCGAGATCCTTGTCGGCGGCGACGCGCGCGTAGTCGAGCGCGAGACAGAGCGCAAAGGCGGTATTGCCGTGGGTCCCGGCGCGCACCGGATAGTCGGCTTTCGGCAGATAGGCCTTGAACCGGTCCGCGAAGGCGACGGCCAGGGGCCGCAGATGGTCGGCCCAGGTGCGATCGGCGCTCTGTTCCAACTCCGCCTGCAGCATGAGCAGCCACGCCCAGCCATAGGGGCGCTCGAACCCGCGACTGGTCGGCGTCGCAAGATAGGCCAGTTCGGCGGCGACCTTCTCGGGCAGGAACTGGCGCGCGAACAGCGACTCGATCGTCGCGCTCACCGGCGCCTGCGGAAACCGCCGCGCCACCCGCGCCAGAAGCCAATAGCCGTGCACGCACGAGTGCCAGTCGAAGCTGCCGTAGAAGATCGGGTGCAGATCCTTTGGTGACTTCGCGTCCGCGTCGCGCGCCATCACATGGTCGAGCTTGTTCGGGTACTCGCGGGTCAGGTGGCCGAGCGCGATGTGCGCGAACCGTTCGGCGGTCTCTTGGGTGAACATCAGGCCTCAGAACCGGAAGACGAGAAAATAGAGCAGCGCCGTATTGGCCACCAGCATCATCGCGCCGGTCGGAATCTGCGCGCGGATCACGCCGTTCAGGATAGCGTTACGATCCGGTAATTCCAGCAACACCGCCGGCACGACGTTGAAGTTCGCCGCCATCGGCGTCATCAGCGTGCCCGAATACCCCGACAGCATGCCGAGCGAGGCCATGATCACCGGGTCGCCGTGCAGCCGCCCCACGATCAGCGGCATGCCGATCGCCGCGGTCATGATCGGAAAGGCCGCGAACGCATTACCCATGACGATGGTGAACAGGGCCATGCCGCAGGTGTAGATCGCGACGACGGCAAAGGCGTTGTCCTGCGGAATCCAGCTCGACGTCAGGTCGCTCACCGCCTTGCCGACGCCGCCGGCCAGGAACACCGCCCCCAGCGACGCCAGCGCCTGGGGCAGGATCGCGGCCCAGCCGATGCTGTCGACCAGCCGGCGGCCTTCCTGGAACGGGGTCAGCGGCGCGGGCTTCAGCCACAGCATGG
Organism: Caulobacteraceae bacterium; assembly: GCA_036501825.1. Taxonomy (GTDB): domain Bacteria; phylum Pseudomonadota; class Alphaproteobacteria; order Caulobacterales; family Caulobacteraceae; genus JAFECT01. The sequence continues at coordinate 171,442 of DASXZP010000036.1, forward strand.
AAATGGCGAGCGCAATGACGATGCCGATAACCAGGGATACGACGGTGCGCAGGTTCGGCTGGTCGCCGAGGAAGGGCTGTCCGAACACCATGAGGGGCGCTGTGTGCAGGAAACCCGGAAGCAGCAGGGTTACCGAAAGCACGAAGGTAATCGCCGGCACGATCAGCGCGGCGCCGAACAGCCAATCGCCATGCTTCTGAGAGCGTGCCTGACGTTCTTCCAGCGTCGTGGTCTGGGGCTTACCGAGTCCCAGGCCGAAGAAGCCCGCAATGGCCGCGAGCACGATAACCAGAATGCCGTTGCCGAGATCACCGATCAGGTCGCCGGCGATGAAGCTGACCGCGACCAGGGCCCAGAACAGGGCGTTCAGCACCCGCTTGCGGTTGGTCGTGTCGAACAGGCTGAGCACGGCCCACAGGGCGAACAGGGCGCCCGCGACATCGTAGGCCACATGAATGTCGAGCGTCTTTGGGAGGAAGTCCGGAGGCGGGCTCACGTGTCCTGCCCCATCTGGCGCTTCAGGCTACGGTCGAAGGTGAGCAGCCGCGCGCCGTGGATGACCAGGGCGCATATCGCGGTCGGGATCGCCCATAGTGAAATCGCCAGCGGCGGCGCGTTCACGCCGAAGCCCTTCATCGTGCCCACAATCAGCAGCACCGCGCCGATGGCGATAAAAATGTCCTCGCCGTAGAACACCGCGATGTTATCCGCCGCCGCAGACCAGGCGCGAACGCGTTCACGCATCTTGTCCGGCGCCGGTCCGAACTCCTTCTCCAGCGCGGCCTCGGTCATGGGCGCGAGCAACGGGCGCACGGTTTGCGCCTGCCCCATCATCGACGTCAGCCCCAGCGCCGAGGTGATCTGGCGAATGAGAAAATAGGTGAGCAGAATGCCGCCCACGGTCGCTGCTCCGATGCGGCCGATCAAATGGCGCGCCCGCTCCTGCAACCCCTCGCGTTCCAGCAGGCCGATCAGCGGCAGGATCGTCCAGATGAGGGTGATGATGCGGTTGTTGTTGTAGGCTTTACCGAGCGTCTTCAGCGTCGCGATCAGGGCGGCGAACAGCGCGCTTGGCGTCAGCGGCGCGCCGTGGGCGATCGCCCCCAGGACCCCGGTAGCCAGGGCGCCGGTGACCACCACCAAGAGCGGATTGAGCCGGAGCAGGAACCCGCCCACCACCAGAGCGATCCCCGCCAGGACCAGGTATTCCAGCAAAGCCGCCTCCCGTTCTTCGCAAACCTTGTCGCGCGGATTTGCCGTCTGCGCTACAGCCCCGGGACGGTACGTGAAAGGGCTTGAGGATGCAGATGGATTTCACCGGCAAGGTGGTGCTGGTCACCGGGGCCAGCCGCGGCATCGGCGCGGCCATCGCCGAGGCCTTCGGCGCCGCCGGCGCGCGGGTGGGCATCCATTGCGGGCGCGAGGTCGAAAAGGCCGAAGCCCTGGCCAAGCGCATCGGCCACAACGCCGCGGTGTTCCAGGCGGACCTGTCGCGGCTCGAAGACTGTGAGCGGCTGTGGCGCCAGGCGCGCCACGGTTTCGGCAAGATCGACGTGCTGGTGAACAATGCGGGCGTGGCCATCGGCTCGCCGCCGGATGCGCCGGTGACGCGCTGGCTGGCGGACTGGGAAAGCACCATGGCGGTGAACCTGACCGCAACCGCGCTGCTGTCGCGCGAAGCGGTGGCGCACTTCCAGACCATCGGCGGCGGCCGCATCGTCAACATCGCGTCGCGCGCCGCCTTCCGCGGCGACACGCCCGACTACCTCGCCTACGCGGCGTCCAAGGGAGGCATGGTGGCGCTCACCCGCTCCATCGCGCGCGGCTACGGCAAGGACGGAATCACGGCGTTTGTCGTCGCCCCCGGCTTCACCCGCACCGAAATGGCCCAGGATTTCATCGACCAGTACGGCGAAGACTTCGCCATGAAGGACATCGCGCTCAACCGCATGACCGAGCCGAAGGACATCGCGCCCACGGTGTTGTTCCTGGCGAGCGGTTTGGCCGACCACGCCACCGGCTCGACCATCGACATCAACGGCGGCAGCTACGTGCACTGAAACAAAAAAACCCTTCGCACAAAGAACCGAAGAAAAAATAAGAACCAAAGGAGAAAATAAGGCGGCTTTGCCGCAAGCGCCGCGCCGAAGGCGCAATCTAACCCCTGCACGGCGCCAAATGCTTGCCTTCTCCTTATCTTCCTTGTCCTTCTTTGGTTCTTTGTGGGAAGTGTTTTTTTAAACCGAAAAGGCCGCCCCCAACCGGAACAAAGTTCCAGCCGAGGGCGGCCCACGGCGCGCCTTTCAGCCCGCCACTTCGGTCACCACGCCGGCGCCGACGGTCTTGCCGCCTTCGCGGATGGCGAAGCGGACGCCCGCCTCGATGCCGACCGGCTTGGCCAGCTCAAAGCGAATGTCGGCCTGATCGCCGGGGCGGACGCTGTCGCCGCCTTCGACGTTCAGGACGCCGGTCACGTCGGTCACCCCGAAGAACAGCTGGGGCTGATAGCCGCTGGAGAACGGCGTATGACGCCCGCCTTCTTCGGCGGTGAGCACGAAGATCTGCGCCCGGCCCGCCGTGTGCGCCCTGATGGCGCCCGGCGCGCTCAGCACCTGGCCGCGGCGCACGTCGTCACGTTTCAGACCGCGCAGCAGCAGACCGACGTTCATGCCGGCCCGCGCCTCCGGAATGTTCTTCCGGAAGGCTTGCGTGCCGGTGACCACCACCTCGGCCCCGTCGTTGTCGAGGCCCACGATCTCGACCGAGTCCCCCAGCTTCAACACCCCGCGTTCGACCCGGCCGGAAACGACCGTGCCGCGGCCCGGGATGGTGTGCACGCCTTCGATCGGCATCATGAACGGGCTCGCGTAGTCCCGCAGAGGATCCGGGATCGACGTATCGAGCGCGTCCACCAGCTCGACGATGCATTGCACGTCGCCATGGTCGACCTCGCCCCGCTGCACGGCCTCGATGGCCTTCAGCGCGCTGCCGAAGACAAATGGCGCGTCCGCATAGCCCTGGTTGGCCAGCAACTCGCCGATTTCCAGCTGGATCAGCGCCTTCATGTCGTCCCGCTCGGACGGGTCGAGCATGTCCATCTTGTTCACGAACACGATGATGTGGCGAACATTGACCTGCCGCGCGAGCAGGACGTGCTCGATGGTCTGTTTCGCCGGGCCTTGGGAAGCGTCGACGAGCAGGATCGCGCCGTCCATCTGCGAGGCGCCGGTGATCATGTTCTTCACATAGTCGGCGTGACCGGGACAGTCGATGTGGGCGTAGTGCCGCTGCGCGCTCTCGTATTCCACATGCGCAGTGTTGATGGTGATGCCGCGCGCCTTTTCTTCGGGCGCGTTGTCGATCTGGTCGAACGACAAGGCCTGGCCGCCCAGGCGCTTCGATTGCACCTGGGTGATGGCCGAGGTCAGGGTGGTCTTGCCGTGGTCGACGTGTCCGATGGTGCCGACATTCACGTGTACTTTCGACATTGGTCTTACTCCTGTTGGCGCCGCCGAAACCGGACTGGCCAGGTCCGATCCCGACGACGAATCATCGGCGTGCGCACGCCGATCGGTGGACGGCCGGCGTTTGCGCCGGCCGAAAGGCAAAAAGAAAGCCCGCGGTCGGGACCAGCGGGCTGCCTGAAGGCTGTCCCGGAGTGTCCCTTGCGGGTCCCCGGGCGAGATGCGCGGGGATGTCAGCGTTCGAGCGACCATGCAGCCGCATCGCGCGGCGCAAACGCGCCCGCGGTCTCGACGGCTTTGGGGTTCAGAGCGCGAACCATGACGAACTCCCTTCGATGCGGTTCAAGACCGCGCATGAAAAAACCCTGGAGGTTCAAGCCTTCCAGGGTCCAAACGGTCCGTGAGAGGCCTGCGCCCCTCGTTACGAGAGACGGGTCAGGTGAGAGCGCGCGCGTCTGCGCACGGTTCGGCTTCCGCCGCCGCGCAGATCGCTGCAAATCCAAACTCCGACCGGATCATCTGTCGTCCCGATACAAAACGAGGCGCGGACATAACGCTTCAGTGGTGAAAGTTCAAGGCGCGGCTCTCTTCGCCCCAGCATTCTCGATCACCCTCCCCGGAAAGGGGAGGGTCGGGAGCGAAGCGAGCGGGGTGGGGTGACACGCGCCACCTCCGACTAAACGACGAGGGGCGGTTGCGACATACGCTGTTCGGTGCAGCGCTTGTCACCCCACCCGGCGCTTCGCGCCACCCTCCCCTTTCCGGGGAGGGTACGCCCTAGGGCAACGGTTCGAACGGCCCGGCGCGCAGGGTGGTGAGCACGTCCTGCAGGACCGCCACCATGGTGTGGCCGTCACCGGTTCGCGCGGCCTGTTCCAGGCGGTCGTTGAGAAAGGCCTTGGCGAAGGCGTGGCGCGGCGGGCCGGGGATGGAGAGGAAACAGGGGACGTCGCCCGCAATCAGGCTCGCCACGTACAGGATGACCTTCTTGTTCAGCACGCAGGTGTCGGGGCCGTCGATGATGAACTTCATCCCGGTCCGTTTGACGAAGCGCCAGGGAATGTCGTCGGTTTCCTCGGCGATCAGGATGCCGCTGTGGTCCGGCCGCCAACTGTCGTCGAGGTCTTCGAACATGCGCCAGCCGCAGTAAAAGTCGGCGCAGACCCGCGGCCGGGCGGCATAGATCGAGCACCCCGCGCCTTCGACGCAGTGCTCGCACAGGACGCCGGCCGGCTTGACGAAATCGTGCGAGCGGATCGGCGGCACGCGGCAACAGACCGTGCACTGACCGCACTTTCTGCCGCGGACGATCTTCACGGCTTGCCGAAGCCGCCGCCGCCGGGGGTTTCGATGACGAAGGCGTCGCCCGGCGCCAGCTCGACCGTGGCCGTGCCCGTCAGGCGCTCGACCGATCCGTCCTTGCGCTCGACGCAGTTGATGCCGACGGCGCCCGGCGCGCCGCCTTCGAGACCGAAGGGCGGGACGCGGCGGCGGTTGGAGAGGATCGCGGCGGTCATCGGGCTGAGGAACTTCACGCGCCGCACCGTGCCGTCCCCGCCGTGGTGAGCGCCCGCGCCGCCCGAACCGCGGCGGATGGAGAACTCTTCAAGCAGCACCGGGAAACGCAGCTCCAGCACTTCCGGGTCGGTCAGGCGTGAGTTGGTCATGTGGCACTGGACCGCGCTCGTCCCGTCGAAGTCGGGGCCCGCGCCCGAACCGCCGCAGATGGTTTCGTAATACTGCAGCTTGGCGTCGCCGAAGGTGAAGTTGCTCATGGTGCCGTAGGACGCGGCCAGCACGCCCAGCGCGCCATAGAGCGTATCGACCACCACCTGGCTGGTCTCGACATTGCCCGCGACGACGGCGGCGGGATAACGCGGGTTCAACATCGAGCCTTCGGGCACAATCAGTTCGATCGGCTTCAGGCAGCCGTCGTTCAGCGGGATCGCGTCATCGACCAGGGTGCGGAACACGTACAGCGTCGCGGCGCGCGTAACCGCCAGGGGCGCGTTGAAATTGGACGGCAGTTGCTCGCTCGTACCGGTGAAATCGACGGTGGCCGACCGCGTCTCGCGGTCCACCGAAATCTTCACCCGGATCACCGCGCCGTTGTCGAGTTCGTAGGCGAAGGCGCCGTCCTTCAGCACGTCGATGACGCGCCGCACCTGTTCCTCGGCATTGTCCTGGACGTGGCCCATATAGGCATCGACGGTGTCGCGGCCGAACTGGCCGACCATACGCTTCAGCTCGGCGATACCCTTGGCGCAGGCGGCGATTTGGGCCTTCAGGTCGGCGAGGTTCTGGTCCGGATTGCGCGCCGGCCACTTGCCCGAGCCCAGCAAGGCGCGCGTTTCGGCTTCACGCAGGCGGCCCTGTTCGACCAGCAGGAAGTTGTCGATGAGGATGCCTTCCTCCTCGACGGTGTGGCTCTCCGAGGGCATGGAGCCGGGCGTGATACCGCCGATGTCGGCCTGATGGCCGCGCGCGGCGACCCAGAAGGCGGGCTTGTCGTCGCCGTCCAGGAACGCGGGTGCGATGACGGTGACGTCGGGCAGGTGCGTGCCGCCGTTGTAGGGCGCGTTCAGCATATAGACGTCGCCGGGCCGCACCGTCTCGCCGCGCTCGCCCATCACCGTCTGCACGCTCGCGCCCATGGAGCCCAGGTGCACCGGAATGTGCGGCGCGTTGGCGATGAGCGCGCCGGCGCGGTCGAACACCGCGCAGGAGAAGTCGAGCCGTTCCTTGATGTTCACCGAATAGGCCGTCATCTGCAGCGACACGCCCATCTGTTCGGCGATGGCCATGAACAGGTTGTTGAACACCTCCAGCATGACGGGGTCCGCCCGCGTGCCGACCGCGCGGCGCTCGGGCAGGGCGACGACCCGTTCGAGAATCAGGTCGCCGAGGTGATTCATCGACGCGCGCCAGCCCGGCTCGACCACGGTGGTGGCGGTGGCTTCGGCGATGATCGCGGGGCCGTCGACCCTGGCGCCCGGGCCCAGGTGATCGCGCTGGAAGATGGGTGTGGCGTGCTGCGCGCCCGCCATCCGCGCGGTGACGTTCGCGACGGGTTCAGCGTTGGCCTGCTTCGCCGGCGGCTTCGGCGCATCGGTTGCGCCCACCGCGTGACCAACCGCTTCGGCAACCAGCGCTTCGACGACCAGCGACTTTTCCGGCGCGGTGAAGCCGAACCGGTCGAGGTGCAAGGCTTCGAAGGCGCGGCGCATCTCGGCGGGCGTGCCGAACGCAACCTCGATGGGCGTATCCGTCCCGCCGTACTTCACCTGCGCGCGGCGGTGAATCTCGACCCCCGAGATCGGCGCCTCCTGATCGCGCAACGCACGCTCTGCTTCCCCCGCCAGCGCATCGACACGCGCGGTCAGCGCCCCAGCCGCGGCGTCGGTCAGATCGGTTTCGACTCCCGCCTCGCGCAACACGCGCAGGTCCGCCAGGCCCATGCCGTAGGCCGACAGGACGCCGGCCAGGGGGTGGATCATCACCTTGGTCATGCCGAGCGCATCGGCCACCAGGCACGCGTGCTGGCCACCGGCGCCGCCGAAACAGACCAGGGCGTATTTGGTGACGTCGTAGCCGCGCTCGATGGAGATCTGCTTGATCGCTTCGGCCATGTTCTGCACGGCGATGGTGAGGAAGCCCTCGGCGATCTCTTCCGGCGTGCGCGCCCCGGCGCCCGACGCGGCGACATCCTTGGCCAGCGCGGCGAACTTCTCCGCCACCACGCCGCGGTCGAGCGCTTGCCGGCCATCCGCGCCGAAGACGTGCGGGAAGTAGTCCGGCTGCAGCTTGCCCAGCATGACGTTGCAGTCGGTGACGGTCAGCGGCCCGCCTTTGCGATAGGATGCCGGTCCCGGCGCCGCGCCGGCGGACTCCGGCCCCACCCGGAAGCGCGCGCCGTCGAAGCGGCAGATCGAGCCCCCGCCCGCCGCCACCGTATGAATCGCCATCATCGGCGCGCGGATGCGCACGCCCGCGGTCACAGTCTCGTAGGTGCGCTCCAGTTCCCCGGCGTAGTGCGACACGTCGGTGGAGGTGCCCCCCATGTCGAAGCCGATGATGCGCTCGAACCCGGCTTGCTTCGCCGTCGCCACCATACCGACCACGCCGCCGGCGGGCCCCGACAGGATCGCGTCCTTGCCGCGAAAGGCGCGCGCATCGACCAGGCCGCCGTTCGACTGCATGAACATCAGGTGGCTGCCTGGACCCAGGTCGTCCGCCACCTGGTCCACGTAGCGTCGCAGCACCGGCGAGAGATAGGCGTCCGCCACCGTGGTGTCGCCGCGCGCCACCAGCTTGATCAGGGCGCCGACCTCGTGACTGACCGACACCTGGGTAAAGCCGATCGCGCGCGCGATTTCGCCCACGCGCCGCTCATGGTCGGTGAAGCGCCAGCCGTGCATCAGCACGATGGCGAGGGAGCGGAAACCCGCGTCGAAGACGCCCTGCAGATCCGCCCGCGTCTTCGCCTCGTCGAGCGGCGTCAGCACGTCGCCGTCCGCGCCCACCCGCTCGTCGATCTCGACCACCCGCGAATACAGCAGGTCCGGCAGCACGATGTGCCGCGCGAATATGTCCGGCCGCGCCTGCCAGCCGATGCGCAGCGCATCCGCATGCCCGCGCGTGATCGCCAGCGCGGTCCGCTCACCCTTGCGTTCCAGCAGGGCATTGGTCGCAACCGTGGTGCCCATCTTCACCGCGGAAACACGGTCGCCCGGCTGCGCGTCGGCGCTCAGGCCCAGGATCTCGCGAATGCCCGCCACCGCCGCGTCGCGATAGCGCGCCGGGTCCTCCGACAGCAGCTTGTGCGTAACGATACCGCCGTCCGGCGTGCGCGCAACGATGTCGGTAAACGTCCCGCCGCGGTCGATCCAGAACTCCCAGCGGTCGTTGGCGGTCATCGCCGTGCTCAGTGGGAAAACGGCGCGAGCCATCGCACCACGTCGGCCTCGAGTTCGATGCGGCGATCGTTGAACGGGTGGTCGGTGTCCATGCGGATGATTTTCACCTGCGCGGCGTGCGCCGCGGCAAGCGCGGGGATGAGGTCGCCCGCTTGATCGTCGGGATCATCGCGCGTGGCGGTAAGGATGAACACCGGCCGGTTCGCCAGCGCCGGCGCAAGTTTCGCGAGATCGAGCGAAGCGCCGTGGTGCAACAGGTCATCGGTGAGCGACGCCACGGTGACACCGCCCAGTCGTCCCTCCACGTCGTCGAAGCCCTCCGCACTGGTCTGCGCAAGCGCTTGCGGGGTGAGCTTGGACCAAGCGCGCTGGTCGAAGCTCAGGTCCCACGGGGCGATCAGGACAGAGGCCAGAATCTCAGGGTGTCTGGCGGCGGTCGCGGCGGCGATGAACCCGCCATAGCTGTGCCCGACCACTACCATGTGCGCGGGATCGACGCCCCAGGCCGAGGCGGTCTTGGGGTCGCGCAGAGCTTCGATCAGGGCGTCTGCGTCGTCGTCGCCGCCGACCAGGGTAAACTCACCGCCGGAGCCCCACGACCCCCGATAGTGGAAGGTCACGACCGTCCAGCCGGCGCGCTGAAGCGCGCGTGCGAGGTCGAGGTTCTGTTCGTTGCCGGGCAGGCCGTGGAACAGCAGGACGGTCGGATGCAGGCCGGCGCCGGCCGGTCGATAGATCAGGGCGTTGATCGTCGCGCCGTGGCTCTTGAACTGCGCAGCCAGACTGCTCGCTGGATGGGCGGCGTCGATCGGCGGGTCGGCATTGATCGACTGAGTCGGATCAACGGGCGAAGTCGCGAGCAGCAGGGCGAAGGCGAGACTCGAGATCATGACGGTCTCCTGGTCACGCGCTACCGGCGCGGAGCTGGGTGAGGGTGCGGCCTGGTGCGATGTGTTCCACGTCGGTCTTCAGATGGATCAGCGCGGGCTTTCCGGCCTTGCGGGCGGCGTCGAAGGCGGCAGGGAAGTCTTCGGTGCGTTCGACCGTGGTGGCCCAGGCGCCGAAGGACTTGGCGTAGGCGGCGAAGTCGGGGTTCTTCAGGTCGGTGGCGATGACGCGGCCGGGATAGTCGCGCTCCTGGTGCATGCGGATGGTGCCGTAGGAACCGTTGTCCACCACGACCGTCACCACCGCGGCGCCGTACTGCACGGCGGTCGCCATTTCCTGGGCGGTCATCAGGAAGTCGCCATCGCCGGCGAAGCACACGACCTCGCGTTCGGGCGCGACAATCTTGGCGGCGATGGCAGCGGGGAAGCCGTAGCCCATGGCGCCGGAAGTCGGCGCAAGCTGGGAACGGAACAGGCGGCGCTTGTCGAAGCGGTGCAGCCACGCCGCGAAATTGCCGGCGCCGTTGCAGACGATGGCGTCGCGCGGCAGCACGCTCGTCATGTGGGCGACGACCTCCGACAGGTTGACCGCGGCGTCGACGGCGATCGGTGCGGTGAAGGCTTCGTAGTCGGCGTGGGCGGCTTGCGCCTGATCCTTCCAGTCGCGGCCGGGCTTCAGCGTCGACAGCGCCAGCGCGGCCGGCGCAACGTCGGCGACGGCGGACAGCGACGTGGGCCAAACGCGGCCGAGTTCTTCGGGGCCGGGGTGGATGTGGATCAGGGTCTGCGCGGTCTTCACCGGGTCGAGCAGGGTGTAGCCCTGGGTCGGGTTTTCGCCGAGGCGCGCGCCGAGCGCGAGGATCAGATCCGCGTCCTTCACCCGCTGGGCCATCTTCGGGTTTTGGCCCAGGCCCAGGTCGCCGGCGAAGCTCGGGTGATCGTTGTCGATCAGGTCCTTGCGGCGGAACGACAGCAGGGTCGGCAGACCGATCTCGCCGATCCAGCCGCTCAGCGCGTCGAGCGACTTTTGCGTCCAGCCCGAGCCGCCGAGGATCATCATGGGCCGTTCGGCTTTCGCTAGCCGCGCGCCGATTGCGGCCAGCGTATCGGGATCGAGGCCCGCGCGTGCGACCGGCTGCGCCGTCGGCGCCGATCCCGTGACCTCGTCGGTCAGCATATCTTCCGGCAGCGCGAGCACCACCGGACCCTGACGGCCTTGCAGCGCGGTCGCGAAGGCGCGACCGACGAACTCGCCGACACGTTCGCCGTCGTCGATCTCCGCCGCCCATTTCGCCAGCGGTCCGAACGCCGCGGCGTAGTCCACTTCCTGGAAGGCGCCGCGGCCTTTCTGGTCGCGGGCCACCTGACCCACGAACATGATCAGCGGCGTGGAGTCCTGCTGCGCCGTGTGCACGCCGATGGACCCGTGTGTCGCCCCGGGCCCGCGCGTCACCATCACGATGCCGGGCTTGCCGGTCAGCTTGCCGTAGGCCTCGGCCATGTTGGCGGCGCCGGCTTCGTGGCGGCAGGCGATGACCTTGATGCGGTCGCGCACGTCGGCCAGGGCGTCGAGCAGGGCCAGATAGCTCTCGCCCGGCACGCAGAAGACGTGGTCGACCCCGTGGGCCAGCAAGGCCTCCACGAGGCGGCGCGCGGCCGTGGTCTGAGCGGTCATCGGGTCCTTCGGGCAGGGATTGAGCTGGAAGACGCGGGTGTAGTCCCCCGCGGCGTGGGGGGTCAAACGGTCGCCCGGGAACGGGCGCCCAGCCGCCACGTTCAGACTCCGGACGAAAATCGGTGGGCCTGGGCTGGAGGTTGCAATGTTGAAGTGGGCGGTTGTTTTTCTGACGCTGGCGGTGGGCGCCGCGGTCCTGGGTTTCACCACGGTCAGCGGCGACGCCTATCTGATCGCCAAGATCATGGTCCTGCCCTGCCTCAGCGCCTTCCTGATTTTCCTGGCGCTGCGGTTCGGGACCGAGAACAACGCGCAGGTCAGATCGCGCCGCTAGCCCTCAGCGCCGCGATCTCTTCCGCCGTCAAACCCAGCGCTTCCCGCAGAACCGCGTCCGTATCCGCCCCCAGGGCGGGCGGGGCGGCGCGGTAGGTCGCGGGCGTCTTCGAGAGGCGGATCGGGTTGGCGACGGTGCGGACGGGCTGGTCGAGGTCCGCGCGTGTCTGTTCGACCACCAAGCCGCGGGCGACCGCCTGGGGCTCGGCGAAGACCTGGTCCACGGTGTTGATCGGGCCGCAGGGTACGCGGGCGACATCCAGTCGATCTATCCAGGCGTGGGCGCCAGCGGCGGCGAGGCCCGCCTCGATCCGCTCCTTCAGCGCGATCCGGTGCTCGACCCGCAAGGCGTTGGTGCGGAAGCGGGCGTCCTCGGCCAGGGCCGGGTCGCCCAGCGCCTTCGCCAGGGCGCGGAACTGGCCGTCGTTGCCGACCGCGATGACCAGCAGGCCGTCCTTGGTCCGGAAGGGCTGGTAGGGGGCGAGGTTGGGGTGGGCGTTGCCCATGCGCGTGGGCGCTTCGCCCGAGACGAAGAAGTTGGTCGCCTGATTGGCCAGCATGGCCGCCTGGACGTCGAACAGGGCAAGGTCGATGTGCTGACCCTCGCCGGTGGCCCGGGCGTGCAGCAGAGCGGCGAGTATGGCGTTGGAGGCGTAGAGGCCGGTGAACAGGTCGGCCACCGCGACGCCAACCTTCATCGGTTCGCCGCCGGGCGCCCCGTCCGGCTGGCCGGTCACCGACATCAGCCCGCCCATGGCCTGGATCATGTAGTCGTAGCCGGCGCGCGCGGCGTAGGGCCCGGTCTGGCCGAAGCCGGTGATCGAGCAATAGACCAGCCGGGGGTTGGGCTTTGCCAGGGAGGCATAGTCGAGGCCGTATTTAGCCAGGCCCCCGGTCTTGAAGTTCTCCACCACCACATCGGCCTTGGCCGCCAGCTTGCGCAGCAGGTCGGCGCCCTCCGGCCTGGCCATATCCACGGCCAGGGAGCGCTTGTTGCGGTTGGCGCAGAAGTAATAGGCCGCGTCGGCGTTTTCGCCGTCCGCCTGGGTGAAGGGCGGACCCCAGCCGCGGGTGTCGTCGCCGGCCCCTGGCCGCTCGACCTTGATCACCTCGGCCCCCAGGTCCCCCAGCAGCTGCGTCGTCCACGGCCCCGCCAGCACCCGCGACAGATCGAGCACGGTCACCCCGTCCAGCGGGCCTTTAGCTTCTTGGGTCATGCAGCCGTCTTAGCCGGGATCAGAGCCCCGGGTCGAACGCGCCGGCCCGGCGCATGCGCTCATCGCGGGCGGTCAGGGCGCGGCCGTTCAGCTCGGCGGCCATGGCGCGCACCCGGTCCGAGGCGGCGGTCTTGCACTTCCCCGGGATGAAGGCGTGGACGTAGGCCATCATGCTGGCCTTCAAGAGCCGCCAGCCATAGGTCGACGACGCCCCGAAGTGCTCGGCATAGGTTTCATCCACCTCCTGGGGGTGCTCCAGGAAGAGGCGGTAGAAGGTCTTCTGCATCGGCACGCTCTCCTGGCGTTTTCCCGACATGGCCTACGAGAGCAAAATCCCGTAGACGCTCGCTCCGCGAAGACTCACCCTATCACGCGCCGCCGCCCGATGACATGCGGCGCCTCGCCAGAGAGACCTGCCCATGCCGCTCGACGCCGGCCGCGCCCCCGCCAAGACCTTCCGCTGGGAAGACCCGCTGGACCTGGAAAGCCGCCTGACCGACGAGGAGCGGATGATCCGCGACGCCGCCCGGGCCTACGCCCAGGACAAGCTGCTGCCGCGGGTGGTCTCGGCCTTCGCCGACGAGCGGTTCGACCGCGAGATCATGAGCGAGCTGGGGGCGCTGGGCTTTCTGGGCTCCATGCTGCCGGAGCAGTACGGCGGCTCGGAAGTGAGCCACGTGGCCTACGGCCTGACCGCCATGGAGATCGAGGCGGTGGACTCGGGCTACCGCTCAGCCATGAGCGTGCAGTCGTCGCTGTCGATGTATCCGATCTACGCCTTCGGCTCGGAAGAACAGAAGATGCGCTTCCTGCCCAGAATGGCGAAGGGCGAACTGATCGGCTGTTTCGGCCTGACCGAAGCCGACGGCGGCTCCGATCCCGGCTCGATGAAGACCAAGGCGGAAAAGGTCTCAGGCGGCTACAAGCTGAACGGCTCGAAGTTCTGGATCACCAATTCGCCGATCGCCGACCTTGCGGTGGTATGGGCCAAGCTCGACGGCGAAATCCGCGGCTTCATCGTCGAGCGCAGCTTCGCGGGCTTCTCCACCAACAAGATCGAAGGCAAGCTCTCGTTGCGCGCGTCGATCACCGGCGACATCGGCTTGAACGACGTGCACGTTCCGGAAGAGAATCTGCTGCCGAACGCCAAGGGCCTCTCGGGACCGTTCTCGTGTCTGAACAAGGCGCGCTACGGCATTTCCTGGGGCGCCATGGGCGCGGCGCGTGACTGCTTCCACCGCGCGCGCGACTACACCTCGGAGCGCATGCTGTTCGGCCGTCCGCTCTCGGGCCGTCAACTGGTGCAGAAGAAGCTCGCCGACATGCTGACCGACATCGCGCTCGGGCTCGAGGGCTCTTACGCGCTGGGCCGCCTGCTCGACGAAGGCGCCTTCATCCCGCAGGCCATCTCGATGATGAAGCGCAACAACGTCGGCAAGGCCCTGGCCATCGCCCGCGAAGCCCGCGACATGCACGGCGGCGCCGGCATCACCGGCGAACACCACGTCATGCGCCACGCGATGAACCTGGAAACCGTGAACACCTACGAAGGGGCCCACGACGTCCACGCCCTGATCCTGGGCCGCGCGATCACCGGGCAAAACGCGTTCTAGCGCCAGCGGCTAAACCAACACACTCCGTCACCCTCGGGCTTGTCCCGAGGGCCCATGGCCAGGGTTCGGGGCTCAGGTGTCGGCCTCTAGGGCGCGGACGCTCGCACAGCCTTTCGGAGCTTGCGGAACGATGGGCCCTCGGGACAAGCCCGAGGGTGACGACACGAATTGGTGTGGCGATGTCACTTCAGCTCTTCACGCCCGCCGAATCCAGCGCCTGTTTCGCGTCGAGCATGGTGGTCTTGAACCGTAGCGGGTGGGCGATGTGGCGGAAGATGTTGTTACCGACTTCGTTGGCGGTGAGGATCTCCACGTCGCCGTAGTCGAACATGCGCCCGAGCAGGGTCTGGTCGGTCTTGATGTCGTTCAGCTTCTCGAGCAGGGAGTCGATGACCTCCTTGCTGAACACGCCGGTCATCTGAATGACGCGCCGGTTGGTCAGGTAATAGCCGTGGTTCGACCACTCCAGATACTGCCACCAGATCACGAACAGCGGGAGCAGCACGAAGGGCAGCCCGATCACCGCGCCCGGGTTCACCGGCATCAGCACCAGGCAGGTCGCGACGATGGCCAGCGCCAGGGCCAGCCAGATGAACATCCGCCAGAACAGGAAGATGCCGTGCTGGCGCACCACATAGATGACCTTCTCGCCGGGGCTGAGCACCTTTTTCAGATAGCCGGTCGGCACGTAGTCGCTCATGGGCCTCACCCCTCGTCCATCCACCGCCCGCGACCATAGCCGATCACACGCCCAGCGGCGATAGCGTGGGGGCAGGGCGGGGGTTCCCTCGATAGGGGATTACCGGGTTTCCTATAATTTCCGTCACCCCGGGCTTGTCCCGGGGCCCATCGTTCAGCTTGCACCAGACGGCTGTGAGAATGCTGGGACGAACCTGCAGCCACCCTCGCCACTGACACTTGCCATGGGCCCCGGGACAAGCCCGGGGTGACGGTAATGAGAGAGGTCGTTCTCCTACGCCGCCACCTTCGCCTTGCTCACGATGTCATCCGCCACGCGGCCGGTGACTTCCTGCATGTGGGAGAATTCGGCGCGGTAGTCGCCGAGGCCTTGGGTGACCGAGCGGAGTTCCACGATCAGGTCGTGGCGTTCGGACTGGGGCAGGTAGACCTCGATGCGGTCCCAGCCGGGCCAGCCTTCGCGGGTGTCGTAGCCGAGGATCTGGCCGCGGCGGCCCGAGATCGACGAGGTGATGCGCGAAGTGGCCGACGACGGCGCGAAGATTTCGATCTTCTCCACCGGCTCCAACAGGGCCGAGCCGCACTCCTTCAGCCCGTCGCTCATGGCGATGCGGCCGGCGTTGTGGAAGGCGAGTTCGGAGGAATCGACCGCGTGGTACGAACCGTCGATCAGCACCACCTCGACGTCGACCACCGGGAAGCCGAGCGGCCCGCGTTTCATTGCCTCCTCGACGCCTTCACCCACGGCGGGGATCCACTGCTTCGGCACCACGCCGCCGGTGATCTTGTCGGAGAACAGAAAGCCCGCGCCGCGCTCGCGCGGCAGGATGTCGACCACCACGTCGCCGAACTGGCCGTGACCGCCGGTCTGCTTCTTGTGCCGCCCGCGCTGGTTGGTGACCTTCTTCTTGATCGTCTCACGGTAGGGCGTGGATGGCCGCGTCATCGACACGCCGACACCATAGCGCCGCTGCAGCCGCTCGACCGCGACCTGCAGGTGGGTCTGGCCCTGACCGCGCAGCAGGGTCTCGTTGGAATAGGGATCGTGCACCAGGTCGAGCGCCGGATCCTCCTCGATCAGGCGGTGCAGCGCGCCGGACAGGCGCACGTCATCCTTGCGGTCGTTGGTGTGGATCGCCGCCGCATAGACCGGCGAGGATTTTTCGGGCAGCGCCCGGCTCGTGCGCGCCCGGCCGTCGCCGGACAGCAGATCGCCGGCCTTGGCGGTCTCGAGCTTGCCGATGGCGACCACGTCGCCCCGCTCGGCCGAGGTGATCTTCTTCGTCGTCGCGCCCATCAGCGAGAACAGGCCCGACGCGCGGCCCTTTTCACCGTCCGGCAGGGTGAAGTCCTGGCCGTCGGAAATCTTGCCGCTCAGCACCCGCGCATAGGCGAGCTTGCCCGCCTGGCCCGCGTGGGCGGTCTTGAACACATAGGCGCAGTCGCCGTCGGCGCCGATGCGCGCGGCGGCCGCTTCACAGTCGGGCGTGTCGTGGCGCAGCGCTTTCAAGAGGCGGCGCACGCCGAAGCCGTTGAAGGCCGAACCGAAGAACACCGGCGCGATCAGGCCCTCGCGCGTCTCGCGCACCAGGTCAGAGAACACCGTGTCACGCTCGGGTATGACGTCCGAGAGCAGCTGCTCCATCAGGCCGTCGTCGAAATCGGCGAGCTGTTCCAGCATGTGGAAGCGCGCCTCGGTCTCGCGCTCGGCGAGGTCGGCGGGGATCGGAACCTGTTCGGACTCTTGCCCCGCGCGATAGATGAAGGCGCGTTCCAGGGCGAGGTCGACGAAACCGGAAACCTGATCGTCCTTCCAGATCGGAATCTGCCGCGCCACCAGGGGCACGGAGCTGGTCGGCTGCAGGGCGGCGAGCAGATCGCGCACGCGCCCGTGCGCATGGTCGATCTTGTTGATGAAGATGGCGTGCGGCACGCCGACGCGCTCGAGCTGTTTCAGGATCGGTTGCAGCAGGACCGCCTTCTCCGGCTCCGGATCGGCGACCACCAGCGCCAGATCGGCCGCCGGCAGCGCATAGGCCGCATCGGCGGAAAACTCGTTGGAGCCCGGACAATCGATCACCGCATAGCGGTCATCCATGAAACTGAAGCTGGCGACGTTGATCTCCGTTGATTGACCATGCGCGCGCGCCTCGGGGCTCGCGTCGCCGACGCTGGTCTTGGCTTCGACTGACCCTTGTCGATCGATGGATTGGGTGACGTGGAGCAGGGACTCGAGCAGGGTCGTCTTGCCCGAGCCCGTGGGTCCAACCAGCAATATGGTCCGCGCGCACTTTGCTTTACCCGCCATCGGTTTCTCTCCGTCGCTCTAGGGGCGACAGGCGCGTGAAACCGCCTCCGAACACAGGGCCGTTGCGCGCCGCCTGTCCGATCGCGAAAACTGAACGCCCGAATGGCGGCCAAGGCAAGCGCCATCGGTGGCCGGAACGCCGCCGGTCGCGGCGTTGTGAACGGCGAAGGCTCGGAGCGGCTTGGCTTTTTCGGCTTGGCTTTTCGGAACCCTAAGCTGAGCCTTTTGCGACGGTCAGCACCCCGTCGACGGCGGCGCGCCAGCCGGCCAGCAGGCGGTCGCGTTCGGCGCCCGGCATGCGCGGCCGCCAGACCGTCGGCGGCCGGTCCTGAGGGACGTCGAGCCGGTCGATCAGGCCAAGGCTGAGCGCAGCCAGCCGCGCGGCGCCCAGCGCGGTCATTTCCTGGAACGCCGGGCGTTCCACCGGCGCGTTGCAAACGTCGGCGAGGAACTGCATGGCCCAGGCGTTTTCGGTGACGCCGCCGTCGACCTTCAGCACCGGCGGCCGCGGTGCGCCGTCCGCATCGAGCGCTTCCAGCAGGTCATGCGTCTGGTAGGCGATGGATTCCAAGGTTGCGCGCGCCAGATGCGCCGCGGTCGCGTCACGCGTGAGTCCGACCACGCCGCCGCGCGCCTCGGCGTTCCACCAGGGCGCGCCGAGGCCGGTGAACGCGGGCACCAGATAGACACCGCCGTTGTCGGCGAGCGATGTGGCGAGCGGCTCGCTCTCGGCCGAGGTCTTGATCAGGCCCAGGCCGTCACGCAGCCATTGCACCGCCGAGCCCGCGGAGAAGATCGACCCTTCGAGCGCATACGCCACACCCGCCGGCGTCTGGAAACCGACCGTGCCGAGCAGGCGGTTCTGCGAGTGCATCGGCGTCGGCCCGACGTTGCTCATCAGAAAAGCGCCGGTGCCGTAGGTGATCTTGGTCTCGCCGGGCTTGATCGCGCCGTGCCCCGCCAGGGCGGCCTGCTGGTCACCCGCGACGCCGGCGATAGGCAACGGCTTGCCGAACAACGCCGCGTCGGTCTCGCCGAAGGGCGCGGCGCTCGGCTTTACCTCTGGAAGCACAGACCGCGGCACGTTGAACATCGCGCACAGCTCGTCGTCCCAGGCGAGGCTCTGCAGCCCGAACACCGAGGTGCGCGAGGCATTGGTCACGTCAGTCGCGTGCAGCCGACCGCCGGTCAGCTTGAACATCAGCCAACAGTCGATTGTCCCCGCGCACAGCTCGCCGCGCTCAGCCCTCGCGCGGGCGCCGTCCACGTGGTCGAGCAGCCAGGCGATCTTGGACGCGGAGAAGTACGGATCGAGCACCAGGCCTGTCGCCTCCTGCACCGTCGACTCCAGCCCGCGTTCGCGCAGCGCCGCACAGACGCCGGCGGTGCGCCGGTCCTGCCAGACGATGGCGCGGTGAAGCGGCTCGCCGGTCTTGCGGTCCCACAGCACGGTGGTCTCACGCTGGTTGGTGACGCCGACGCCCACGATTTCGCCGCCCGCCTCGGCGATGGCCTCGCGGCAGGTCGCAAGCGTCGCCGCCCAGATCTCGGCCGCGTCGTGCTCGACCCAGCCGGGCCGGGGGAAGTGCTGCTGCAGCGGGACCTGTTTCACCGCCCGCGGCCGCCAGTTCAGGTCGAAGACGATCGCCCGGGTCGAGGTGGTGCCCTGGTCGATCGCGAGGATCATGCGCTCCATCACCCAACCCTGCCCCGCGGACCCTTATGGCGCAACCATCAGGCGCGATTCCGCAAGCGGTTCGTTAACCTTGCCCGAAGGATATTGGATCCGGTTCGCCCGCAGAGGCGGCCACCGGGACCGAACGATGAGCTCTGAAGCGGCCGCGCGCCACCGGCGCATGACCCAGCAGGAGGTGGACGCCGTGTGCGTCCGCCACGACCGCCTGTGGAGCGCCAAGCCGGGCGGGGCGCGGGCCATGTTCGCCTGGGCCGACCTGACGGGGCTGTCGCTGCGCGGGCGCAATCTCTGTGACGCGGACCTGACCGGCGCGATCCTGGCCGACTGCGACCTGACCGAGGCGCGGCTCGACCACGCCAACCTGTTCGGCGCCGACCTGCAGAACGCCAAACTGACCCACGCCAGTATGCGCCGCGCCGACCTGCGCGGCTGCTGCCTGCGCGGCGCCGACCTGTCGGGCGCGGACCTGTTCGAGGCCGACCTGCGCGAAGGCGTCATCGCCGCCGCCGACGCGACGCTGGGCATCCGGGTGATCGAGACGCGCCTGCGTTCGAGCGAGGCCCAGGGCGCGAGCCTGGCGGGCGCCAACCTGGAACGTTCAAAACTGTCGGGAGTCATCGCGCTGCGCGCCGACTTCTCCGACGCGATCATGAAGGACTGCAAGCTGGTCCGCGCCAACCTGAAGCAGGCGAACCTGTCGGGCGCCGACCTCGCCGGCGCCGATCTGTCCAGCGCGGACCTGTCCGGCGCGGATTTGCGCGATGCGGTGCTGGTGGGCGCCAAGACCACCATGTGGCGCGCCGACGGGGCCGACATGACCGGCGCCCTGACCGACAAGCCGGTGGGCCGTCCAGTCGATGCTTTGCCCTACGACGACATGCTGCGCGACCACGCGCGCTGGTGCGAGACCGGCGGCCGCGAGGGCAAGCCCTCCGCCTTCGACAACGCCGACCTGCGCTCGATGAAGTCGGTGCGCGGCCTGAACCTGACCGCGCTGACCGCGCGCGGGGCGGTATTCTACGGCCTCGACATGGAGGGCGTGCAACTGCAAGGCGCCCACCTGGAAGACGCCGATCTGCGCGGCTGCAACCTGCGCCACGCCGACCTGCGCGGCGCGCGTCTGACGCGGGCGAAACTGTCGGGCGCGGACTTGCGCGAAGCGCAGCTCAGCCCGCTGATGATCGACGCCGAGCGCCTGCTGCCGGTGGACCTGACCATGGCGGTGTTGAAAGGCGCGGACCTGTCGGGCGCCAACCTGCACCGCGCCATGATGGGCGGGTCTGACCTGAGCCGCGCCAACTTCCACGGCGCCAACCTGCGCCAGGTCGACGTGACCAACGCGGTCCGCACCGGCGCCAAGGGCCTGAACGCGATTTAGCTTACGCGTGACGTTCTCCCGCAGAGCGGGAGAACCGGACTGCGCTCTTGAGCGCAGGCCATGAGGGCAAGTGTTTGAAGCCAGCGACAGTGCGTGATGAGCGAAGGGGAGCGTGAACGCCACGCCCAGTTCAAGCGCCTTATCCTGACACGATCACCTTCTCACGTTCGCGCTCCCGATTACTTGCCCTCCTGGCCTGCGCTTCGCGCAGTCCGGTCCCCCCGCCTCGTGGGCGGGGGGACACGCCATCGCGTGTTTCGCGCGACGCAAAAAAGGGCGGCGCTTGCGGCGCCGCCCAGTTTCTGGAGGAACAGTTACTGAAGGCAGGGGCCGTTACGCCGCCGCCTGGCCTTCGATGAGGGTGTCGGCCTTCGAGGTCGAGATTTCCACGCGGCGGGGCTTCATGGCTTCCGGCAGTTCGCGCTTCAGCGAAATCGCCAGCAGGCCGTTTTCCAGCTTGGCGTCGGTAACGATCACATAGTCGGCCAACTGGAAGCGGCGCTCGAAGTCGCGCTCGGCCAGACCGCGATGCAGGAAGGTCCGCGCGCCGTCGTCGTTGGCGGTCTTGCGGCCGGTGACGGTGAGCAGGTTCTCCTTCACCTCGATGTTCAGCTCGTCGGACCTGAAGCCGGCGACAGCGAGTTCGATGCGGTAGGAGTCTTCGCCCGTGGTCTCGATGTTGTAGGGCGGCCAGTTCGACGCCGGTTCGGTGCGCGCGGCGCTGTCGAGCAGCGCGGCCACGCGGTCGAAGCCGACGGCGGAACGGTAAAGCGGCGTGAAGTCGAAAGTACGCATGCGCATGCCTCCTTAGCAGCAAGGTTTGCGGCGTTCCGCGATGTCTCCCGGAACGCAGTGGGTGTGGACCCGAACGACCCGAAATGGCGTCGCCCTGATCCGGAGGCCCGGACATCCAGCGCCTCCGTCCAGTGAGTTAGGCGCCGCCCGAACGTGCTTCAAGAGGCGCCTTTTGACGCCCGATGCGACGCGCGTTAAGCCCGGTGCCGCGGCGCGCGCGGGGGTGTGGCCGCTTTGCGAGGGGTTCATGCGCAAACGGGCGCCCTTCGCCACGCGGCGGACCATCGTCGCGGGCGGTGTGAGCATCGGGCTGGCAGGTTTGGGCCTCGCCGCCTGCGGTCGCGCCAAGCCCGCCGCCAATTCGGCTAATGATGATTCCGGACCCAGCGAAGGCACCCTGCAGTGGGCCCTGGCCGGCGACTGGCGCGCGGCGGACCGGCCGCAGGACCGCTGGCGCCACCCGGAGCAGACCCTGCTCTTCTTCGGCCTGGGACCCGGGGCGACCGTGGTCGAGGTCTGGCCCGGCAAGGGTTATTGGACCGAGATCCTCGCGCCCTATCTCGCGCGCAACGACGGCGTCCTCTACGCCGCCAACTTCCAGCTGGCGCCGCCCGCCGACCCGGCCCAGGCCGAGATCGTGCGCCGGTTCAAGGCGCGCTTCGACGGCGATCACAAGCTCTACGGCACGCTGAAGATGACCCAGTTCGGCCTGACCAGCGGCCCGATCGCCCAGGCCGGCGCCGCCGACCTCGTGATGTTCGCCAACACCGTGAACGTCTGGATGGGCGACGCGCTGGTCGACAAGGCCTTCCGCGACGCCTTTGCGGCGCTGAAGCCCGGGGGCGTGCTGGGGGTTGAACAGCATCGGGCGCCACCCGATCAGGTCCAGGATCCGGCGGCGGCCAGCGGCTATGTCAGCGAGGCCTATGTAAAAAAGCTCGCCGACGAGGCCGGATTCATGTTTTCAGCCTCCAGCGAGATCAACGCCAACCCCGAGGACACCAAGGATCACCCCTTCGGGGTCTGGACCCTGCCGCCGACCCGCCTGTCCGCCCCGCGCGGCCAGCCGGATAATCCGAATTTCAACCATGCAAAATACGATCTGATCGGCGAGAGTGATCGTATGACCCTCAAGTTCAGGAAGCCCCGTTGAACCGCGCCGCCGCCTTCGCCGCCAATGCGCCCCTGATGAGCGTGCCCGGCGCCGCCGCGCCGCCGAACGTGACCGGCGAATGGTACCGGGGCGCGGGGGGCCTGCGCCTGCGCGCCGCGCTCTGGTCGCCCCAGAGCGGCAAGCCGCGGGGCACGGTGATCCTGTCACCCGGTCGCACCGAGCCGATCGAGAAATACTACGAGCTGATCGCCGAGCTTCTGGAACGCGACTTCTGCGTGCTCGCCCACGACTGGCGCGGCCAGGGGTTGTCGGCGCGTCTGCTGCCGGACCGCCTGAAGGGTCACGCGCGCGCGGTCGAGGAGTTTCTCGACGACTATTCGCGCCTGCTCGACGAGTACACCGAACGCGCGCCGGCGCCGTGGATCATGTTCGGCCATTCGATGGGCGGCGCGCTGAACCTGCTGACGCTCGAAGCGGGCGAGACGCGATTTGAGGCGTGCCTGTTATCGAGCCCGATGCTGCGCCTGCGCACCGGGCGCCGCTCGCTGTGGTCGGTGAAGTTCGCCTCGCGCTGGAACGTGCGGCACGGCAAGGCCGGCGACTACGTCTTCGACGAGTACGACGATCCGTTCGAACACACCTTCGACCGCGATGCGCTCACTCACGACGAGCAACGCTACGAGCGCTGGCGCGAACAGCTCTACGCCTGCCCGCACCTGGCGGTGGGCGGCATCACTTGGGGCTGGCTGGCCTTTGCGGTGGACGCGGGCGAGCGGGCCTTGAAACCCAAGGCTTTGCGGCGGGTGAAGATCCCGGTGACCATCGTCCAGGCGGGCGCCGACGACCGGGTGCTGAAGACCTCCGGCAAGTGGGCGGCGCGGCGCATGGCCAAGGGCCGCTTCGTCGAGGTCGCCGGCGCCAAGCACGAGGTTCCGATGGAGCTGGACGACATGCGCCAGATCCTGCTGATGGAATTCGATTCGCTCGCCGATCAGGTCGCGCCGCGACCGGAATCGATGCTCACTTCGCAGAGCGCCTGAGCGACGTCAGCGCTTCGTCGAGACAACGCATATCGCCTGCGGCCACGACCTGGCCCGCGCTGCAGTCGGCTTCGCCGCGCCAGTTGCGAACGGCGCCACCGGCGCCTTTGATCACCGGAATCAGCGACTCGTAGTCCCACGGCTTCAGTCCGGACTCGATGACGAGATCAATGCGGCCCAGCGCGACCATGGCATAGGCGTAGGCGTCACAGCCGAGGCGCGTAAGCCGTGCGGCGGCGCGCACTTGGTTGAACGCGCCCGCTTCGGCGCCGTCGAACAGGTTGGGATCGGTGGTGGAAATCACCGCGTCGGTCAGCGCTGCGCAGGCCCGCGTCTGCAGCCGTGTCTCGGCGCCGTCCTTCAGCAGGCGCGACCCGTCCGGGCCGCCCACGAACACCTCGCCGAGGTAGGGCTGGGCGATCAGGCCGATGACCGGGCGGCCGTGATGGCGCAGCGCGATCAGGGTGGTCCACAGCGGCAGGCCGGCCATGAAGGCGCGGGTGCCGTCGATCGGATCGACGACCCAGACGAATTCCGCATCGATCCGGTCGGCCCCGAACTCCTCGCCCAGCACCCCGTGCTCGGGATAGCGCGCGGCGATGAGCTTGCGGATGACCGTCTCGGACGCCCGGTCGGCGGCGGTGACGGGGTCATAGCGTTCGCCGGCCTTGGCCTTGTTCTCGTCTGCGATGTCGGCGCGAAACAGGGGCAGGATCGCCTCGCCCGCCGCCCGCGCCAGGTCCACGGCGAACGGCTCGAAGTCGGCAGGAAAATCCTGGGAAGAGTTTTGGGCCTCAGAACGCATGAACCGACCGATAAGGGCTACCCATCGGCCGGTCCAGCGGCGTTATCGGTACTCTGGAGGAACTGGTGGCGGGCGGTTCAGGCCGCCGTGTCTTTGTTTTCGGTATCGAGGGACTTGGCCAGGTCGAGCAGGCGGCGGCGCGGCCGCTCGCTCAGACGGTAATAGGCCTGGATCAGGTCGAGGGTCTCCTTGCGGGAGAACATCTCGCCGGACCGCTCCTCGCCGGCGCCCTCGCGGGCCACGGCCTCGGCCAGGCCGTCATAGAAGTAGCTGACGGGCGTCTCCAGGGCCTCGGCCAGCTGCCACAGGCGGGCGGCCGAGATGCGGTTCGCGCCGCACTCGTATTTCTGGATTTGCTGAAAGCGGATGCCGACCGAATTGGCCAGCTGCTGCTGGGTCAGGCCGAGCAGGCGGCGTCGCCGCCTCAAGCGCTTCCCCAGGTGAAGATCGATGTCGGTCGCCATGCCTATCCCCGTTCCATCCATTTTCGCCGTTCCGTTTCGAGACGGCTCGCCGGAAGCTCGGCAAACCTCGTGCCGGGGGAGAAAAGCTCGCTCGCGTGACACACGAAAGACAGTGGAGCGCTAGGGATTGGGCGAAATCGTGTCAATCCGCGTATACTTAACCGGCGGCATGGCGACGCGCCTCGGCCAATCTTTCCGCAGCCCGGTCAAGGACATCGTCTCCCTTGGCGAAGCACAGGCGCATAACGTTGGTCACCGGGTCGGCCTCATAAAAGGCCGAAACCGGGATCGCCGCGACGCCGAATTGTTTCACCGCTCTGAGACAGAAGGCCTGGTCGTCCATCGCTATGCCTGAAGCGGTTAGATCGACATTCAGGAAATAGGTTCCCCCGCTCGGCAAGGGCTTAAACCCTTCCGCCGTAAGGCTTTTCGCGAGGCGGTCGCGGGATCGCTGCAGGTCCCTGGGCATGGTTTCGAACCACGGATCGCTGTTCTGGAGACCCCAGGCCACGGCTGTTTGAAGGTTCGGCGGGGTGGTGAAGGTGAGGAACTGGTGCGCCTTGGCTATCCCCGCCGAAAGGGCGGGGCAGGCGCAGACGAAACCCACCTTCCAGCCGGTCAGGGCGAACATTTTCCCCGCCGATCCGATCTTCACGGTCCGCTCCCTCATATTGGGTAGCGACATGAGAGACACATGAATCTGGTTATCAAAAACGACCTGCTCCCACACCTCGTCGGAGATCGCGATCGCGTCGTGGGCGATACAGAACTCCGCCAGCAGGGCGAGTTCCTCTGTCGGGTAGACGACAGCCGCCGGGTTCAGCGGATTGTTGAAGACGACCAGCCGGGTCTGGGGCGTGAACGCCGCCTCCAGCGCCTTTCGCGTAATCCGCCACTCCGGGGGCTCGAGCCGCACCAGCCGCACGGTCCCGCCCGCACGGCGGATCAGCGGCGCGTAGGCGTCGTACAGCGGCTGAAACAGCACCACCTCGTCGCCCGGCGACACCAAGGCCAAGATCGACGCCGCCAGCGCCTCGGTCGCGCCGGAGGTGACGGTCACCTCCGTCTGCCAATCCAGGTCGAGCCCCTGGAAGCGCCGGTAGTGGTTGGCCACCGCCTCGCGCAGTTCGGGCAGGCCGCGCATGGGCGGATACTGGTTCCACCCGTCAACCGCCGCCTCCGCCGCCTTGCGCCGCACGGCCTCGGGTCCCGGCTCGTCGGGAAACCCCTGGCCGAGATTGATCGCGCCCGTCTCACGCGCGAGCCCGCTCATGACTTCGAAGATGGTGGTCGGGAGGTTGGCGTAGATCGGGTTCATGGGTTCCAGGCGTCGCCAAAGACATTCGGGAGATCGCGCGCGCCATGCATGACCCGAAGGATCGTAGGGCGCGGCAGTTCGGGGTCGTAGACAAGGACATACGGAAAGTGCGCCAAGCTTAAAACTCTGACGTTCGGTACGCCCAACTCCGGTCGGTGCGGACCCGATTCTGGAAATTCGCCCAGGCGCTCGGCAGCCCTGAGCACTTCTTGCCCGAACTTTTTCGCGGCCCGGGGGCTGTCTTTGCGAATCCAGCGCATGATTTCATGAAGGTCCCTTTGCGCCGGACCCGACAGCCGTGCCGCGGTCACTTTCGGTCTTCGGCCTTTTCGCCTTCAGCGGCGACGCGATCGAATTCGGCCAGCGCCTCTTCGACAGAATATGTCGGCTCACCGCGTCGCAAACTTTCGTAGGCCTCTTCAATCATGGCTCGAAAGCGCACCAGCTTCTCGTCGCGCTCGCGCAACAGATCGACAGCCGCCTCCACTGCGTCTTCGACACTGGCGTAGTCGCCAGCGGCGACCCGCGCTTCGACGTACGCCTCCAACTCGGGCGGTAGGGTGACGGGTCGGGTCATGGTTCTGCCTCGACCGAGAGGTTGGGTCGGAGGCCGCCGCCGGTCAAGCCCGGCCGATCAGCACGCCCCTTCGACGTCGCCGGTCACGTCGGCGAGGCGGCCCTGGGCATCGGTGCGCCAGCGGACGGTGTAGATGTCGGTGCAGGCGATGTTGCCGCCGCCCCAGTAGTTGCGGGCCATGTGGTCGTCGCCCTTGGCGTGGTCGAACTTGAAGTCCGAAGCCTTCAGGGCGTCGACGAGGGCCCCTTCGCCGGAGCCCGGCGGGAAACGGGCGCGCAGGGCTTCGGTCGGATGACCCTTGCCCCACTTGTGGCCCATCAGCTCGATCAGGGCGTTGTCGCGCGCCAGGGCGGGTGCTGCGGCGAGCGTAAGCGTTGCGGTCAACGAAGCGACGATACCGAGGCGCATGGCGTCCTCCTGAGGTTCGCCGGTAAAACGTAAGCCCAGCCGGGTTCGTTGCCAATCTCCCCCCAGAGGGGGGAGAGGCGCGGGAGGCGAGACCTTACGCGTCTTCCTTGATCCGCTTCTTGCGGAACGAGGGGTTCAGCACTTGTTTGCGCAGGCGGATGTTCTTGGGCGTGACCTCGACCAGTTCGTCCTCGTCGATGTAGGCGATGGCCTGTTCCAGCGTGGGGCGCCGCGGCGGGGTCAGGCGGATGGCTTCGTCCTTGCCCGAGGCGCGCACGTTGGTGAGCTGTTTCGCCTTCATCGGATTGACGTCGAGATCGTCCGGGCGCGAGTTCTCGCCGATGATCATGCCCTGGTAGATTTTCTCGTTGGCGCCGATGAACATGAAACCGCGCTCTTCCAGGTTCCACAGCGCATAGGCAGCACTTTCCCCGTCGGAGTTGGAGACCAAGACACCGTTGCGGCGGCCTTCGATCGCGCCCTTGTAGGGTTCGTAGTGCGAGAACACGCGGTTCAGCACGCCCGAACCACGCGTGTCGGTGAGGAACTCGCCCTGGTAGCCGATCAGCGACCGCGACGGCGATTCCATGGTGATGCGCGTCTTGCCCGAACCCGAGGGGCGCATGTCCTTCAGCTCGGCCTTGCGTTGCGACAGCTTGTCGATGACCACGCCGGTATATTCGTCGTCCACGTCGATGACGACTTCTTCGATCGGCTCCAGGCGCTCGCCCTTTTCACCGGTCTGATAGACCACGCGCGGACGCGAGATCGACACTTCGAAGCCTTCGCGGCGCATGGTTTCGATCAGCACGCCGAGCTGCAGTTCGCCGCGGCCGGAAACTTCCAGCGCGTCCTTGTCGTCGGTTTCCGCGACGCGGATGGCGACGTTGGACTCGGCTTCCTTCAGCAGGCGGTCGCGGATCACCCGCGACTGCACCTTGTCGCCTTCGCGGCCGGCCAGCGGCGAGTTGTTCACCGACACGGTCATCGAGATGGTCGGCGGATCGATCGGTTGCGCAGGCAAGGCTTCGGTCGAGTCCGGCGCGCCGATGGTGTCGGCCACGGTCGCCTTGGACAGGCCCGCGATGGCGATGATGTCGCCCGCCTGGGCTTCCTCGATGGGCTGACGCTTCAGGCCGCGGAAGGCCAGGACCTTGGTGATGCGGCCGCGTTCGACTTCCTCGCCGTTGCGGTGAAGCGCCTTCACCGCGGCGCCCGGCGCCAGCTTACCGGCTTCGAGACGGCCGGTGAGGATGCGGCCCAGGAACGGATCGCTTTCGATCAGCACCGCGAGCAGCTGCGGCGGTTCGTCCACGCGCGACTGCGCCGTGGGCGCGGGCACGTGCTCGACGATCTTGTCGAACAGCGGCGCGAGGTCCTTCTGCTCGTCCTTCATGTCCATGACCGCCCAGCCCTGCTTGCCGGACGCGTACATGTGCGGGAAGTCGAGTTGCTCATCCGTCGCGCCGATGGCGGCGAACAGGTCGAAGGCCTCGTTCAGCACCCGGTCCGGATCGGCGTGGGTGCGGTCCACCTTGTTCAGCACCACGATCGGGCGCAGGCCGAGCTTCAGCGCCTTGCCGAGCACGAACTTGGTTTGCGGCATGACGCCTTCCTCGGCGTCCACCAGCAGCAGGCAGCCGTCGACCATGCCCAGGATCCGCTCGACCTCGCCGCCGAAGTCGGCGTGGCCGGGGGTGTCGATGATGTTGATGCGGGTCTCGCCCGCCGCGCCGTGCCAGAGCACCGAGGTGCACTTGGCCAGGATGGTGATGCCGCGCTCGCGCTCCTGGTCGTTGGAGTCCATGGCGCGTTCGGCGTGCGCCTCGTTGGCGCGGAACACCCCGGACTGGGCGAGCAACTGGTCCACCAGCGTGGTCTTGCCGTGGTCGACGTGGGCGATGATGGCGATGTTTCTGAGATTCATGCGGACACGCGCGGTAGGAGCCGCGCCAAAAGGGTTCTGGCGAAAGGGGGAGAGACGGGGCGCCTCTTACGCGAAGCCGGCCGGAAAAGCCAGCCGGGCCGCCGTGACCTTTTGGCGACACGGGAAGGTAAACGCCGGCCGCGAGGCCCTTGGCGGGGGCGGTTCCGGGGCGCTATGAGCCTCGCCATGGACCCACGCCCGCGTTTTCACCTCGCCTTTCCGGTCCGCGACCTCGATGAGGCGCGCCATTTCTATGGGGGCCTGCTGGGCTGTCCCGAGGGCCGTTCGGCCGAGGACTGGATCGATTTCGACTTCTTCGGCCACCAGATCGTGGCCCACAGGACGGCCGAGCCGGAGGTCCCCTGCGCCACCAATTCGGTGGACGAGGAGCAGGTGCCGGTGCGCCACTTCGGCGTCATCATGGACATGGACCAGTGGTCGGTGGTCACCGACCGGCTGCGCGACGCGGGGGTGATCTTCCTGATCGAGCCGACGGTGCGGTTCCGCGGCAGCCCGGGGGAGCAGGCGACGTGCTTCTTCCTCGACCCCTCGGGCAATGCGCTCGAGTTCAAAGCCTTTGCCGAAGACAGCCAGGTGTTCGCCCGATGAACGCGCCCGTCGTTGTGCCGACCTTCGCCGACGTCGAGGATGCGGCGCTCAGGCTCGCCGGCCACGCGGTGGTGACGCCCCTGGTGGAGAGTCCGGCGCTGAACGAAACCGTCGGCGCGCGCGTGCTGCTGAAATGCGAAACGCTGCAGGTCTCCGGCAGCTTCAAGTTCCGCGGCGCCTATAACCGCATTTCGCGCCTCAGCGACGAGGAAAAGGCGCGCGGCGTCGTGGCCTATTCCTCAGGCAACCATGCGCAGGGCGTCGCCGCGGCGGCGAAGCTTCTGGGTACACGCGCGCTGATCGTCATGCCGTCCGACGCCCCCGAGGTGAAGGTCGCCGGGGTGCGCGCCTTCGGCGGCGAGGTGCGCAGCTACGACCGCTGGACCGAAAGCCGCGAAGCCATCGGCGCCGAAATCGCGCGCGACCGCGGCTCGGTGCTGGTGCCGCCCTTCGACGACCGGTTCGTCGCGGCGGGCCAGGGCACGGCGGGGATCGAAATGGTCAACCAGGCCAAAGCGGCCGGCGCAGTGCTGGATGAGGTTTACTGCGGCGCCAGCGGCGGCGGCCTTATCGCGGGCGTGAGCCTGGCGATGGAAGCACTGTCGCCGTCCACCGACGTGATCGTGGTCGAGCCGGCCGACTACAACGACCACGCCCTGTCGCTCGCCGCGGGCACGCGCGTCGCCCACGCCAAGGATGTTCCGCCGAGCTTCTGCGACGCCTTGATGTCGCCCATGCCGGGCGAGGTGACCTTTCCGATCAACGGACGCCTGTTGAAGGGCGCGCTGGGCGTCACCGACAGCGAAGTCGCCGAAGCGATCCGCTACGCCTTCCGCTGGCTGAAGCTGGTGGTCGAGCCCGGCGGCGCGGTCTCGCTGGCGGCGCTGCTCGCCGGCAAGGCCGACGTGAAAGACAAGACCGTCGGCGTCCTGCTCACCGGCGGCAACGTCGACCCGGGCCTGTTCTCACGCATCCTCGCAGGCGAGATTTAGTCCCCCTCTCTCCGCTCATCCCGGCATTCGCCGGGATGAGCGGAGTAAGAATGGAACTGAGGGTCGCGACGTTTACGTCCGTACCTTTCCGTGGCACGCCTTGGCTATGAGCCAGGCCCCGGTCCTCATTCCACCCCTGCCCCAGCACGCGCTGGACGAGGCGGAGCTGTTCGCCTTTCTGGCCGACAACCTCGAGGGGTTCTCGCAGCCGGCGGAGCTGAAGCAGTTTCAGGGCGGGCAGTCGAACCCGACCTATCTGATCTCCACGCCGGACCGCCGCTTCGTCCTGCGCAAGAAACCGCCCGGCAAGCTGCTGCCCTCGGCGCACCAGGTGGAACGTGAGTTCAAGGTGATGCGGGCGCTGGATGATACCGGCGTACCGGTCCCCAAGGCGCGGTTGCTGTGCGAGGACGAGAGGGTCGCGGGCACCGCCTTCTATGTGATGGACTTCGTCGAAGGCCGCGTGTTCACCGACACCTCCCTGAAGGACGAGCCGAAGCCGACCCGGCGACCGATCTATCGTGATCTGGCTGAAACCTTGGCGGCGCTGCACCGCGTCGACTATCGCGCGGTCGGCCTGTCGGACTTCGGCAAGCCGGAGAACTACGTCGGGCGCCAGATCGATCGCTGGACGCGCCAGTACCAGGCCGCCAAGACCGAAGACATTCCCGCCATGGACGCGCTGATCGCCTGGCTGCCGGCGCATGCGCCGACGCGCGAGGAGACGACGATCGCGCACGGCGATTACCGCCTCGGCAACATGATCTATGCGCCGAACGAGGAGCACGTCACCGCTATCCTGGACTGGGAGCTGGCGACGCTGGGCCATCCGCTGTCGGACCTCGCCTATGCGGCGCTGCCGTTCCGCCTGCCGCCCGGCGGTCCCATGCCGGGCCTGCTCGGCTGTGATTTCGCAGGCCAAGGCCTGATGACCGAGCAGGAATTCCTCGAGACCTACGCCAAGGCGGTGGGCCGCGACGACATTCCCGACTTCACCTTCTTTCTGGCGCTGTCGCTGTTCCGCCTGGTGGGCATCGCCCAGGGCGTCTACGCGCGCGCCTTGGCAGGCAACGCGGCGGATCGTAGTGCTGTGCGGCTCGGTGAAGTGGCGAAGGGCGCGGCCATGCTCGGCTGGCAGATTGCACAAGGGGGCTAGAGATGGAACCGACGCAAAAACTGAGCGGCGGCGGCTCGCGCACCACGGGGCCTGACCTCGCCGAGCGCGCCGGCGAAACCATCGGCGTGTCGCCGTGGATCGAGATCGATCAGGCGCGCATCGACGCCTTCGCCGACGCGACCGAGGATTGGCAGTTCATCCACGTCGATCCCGCCGGCGCCGCCAAGACGCCGTTTGGCGGTACGATCGCCCACGGCTTCCTGACGCTCTCGCTGCTCTCGAAGATGTCCTACGAGACCGCGCCCATTCTGGACGGCGTGGTGATGGGCGTGAACTACGGCTTCGACAAGGTGCGCTTTCTGCAGCCCGTGCGTTCGGGCAAGCGCGTGCGCGGCCACTTCAAACTGCTGGACGCGACCGAAAAAGGAGCCGGCCGCTGGCTGATCCGCTACGAGGTCACCGTCGAGATCGAAGACGAAGCCAAACCCGCCCTCATCGCCGAGTGGCTGGGCATGCAGATCCTGGGATAGGAAGAGAAAAGAGAGTCCACGGACCACACGGAAAGCACGGACGCGTCGCGTTTCCTGCGCCTCTCTTTGGCGCGAAGCGCCCGCTGATTAGTGCGCCTGCGGCGCGGTTCTTTTTTTCCGTGTTTTCCGTGTGGTCCGTGGACTCCATTTCTTACCAGATCTCGGTCAGCGCGCGGGTGAAGTTCAGGCCCAGGACCTTTTCCGCGACGCGCCCGGAATAACCGCGCTTCAGCAAGCTGTCGCAGATCACTTCGCAGCGGCGCGGGTTGTTCAGGCCCTCGGTATAGGGCGGCCGGTCCTCGCCAGGCGCTGAGACGCCGGCCTTCTTGCGGTTTTCCACGTCCTGCTGGAAGGCGGCCATGGCCTTGGGTGAATCGTCGAAGGGCGTCATCGACTGGTCGCTGCCGACGCCCACGTGATCCTCGCCGCAGACCTTCAGCGCGTGAACCATGTGCGCCATGTAGTCGTCGACCTTGGGCCTGGCGCGGACTGGCGCAGAGATAGGGCAGGTCGTAGATGCCCACCGTGCCGCCCTTGTCGGCGACGGCCTTCAGCTGCTCGTCGGTCTTGTTGCGCGGATGATCGTAGACCGCAGCGCAACCGCCATGGGTGATCAGCACGGGCTTTTTCGACAGCGCGATGACCTCGCTGGTCATGCGCCGGCTGGCGTGGCTGACGTCCACGGCGACGCCGAGGGTATTCATCTGTTCCACCGCTTTTCGGCCGAGGTCGGTGATCCCGGACTGTTCGACCGGCGCCATCACCCCGGCGCCGAAGGGCGAGGTCTTGTTGTAGCTGAGCTGCATCACCCGCACGCCGAGGTCGCGGAAAAGCTCGATGCGATCGAGCTTGCCCTCCAGCATGCCTACGCCTTCGAAGGAGAAGATGATGCCGACGCGGCCGGTCTTCTTCGCCAGCGCGAACTCGTCGGCCTTGCGCACCTGCATGAACAGGTCGGGGTAAAGTTCGGTCAGCTTCTGGCAGAAGGCGATATCGCCCATGGTGGCTTCGAAGCCGTCGTCGAAGCCGCCCAGCGTCGTCTTGCACACGCTCACCCCCGACTGCCGCGCGAGATCGAGCGAAGCCTTGGGTAAGGGCAGCGTGCCCTCGCCGAAGGGCGGACTGAGATTGGCGTCCAGCACCAGGGACCGGCCGTAGAGCGCGCGCGCCTTGGCGCTCACCGGCGGCTCGGTCGCGTCGGCGAAAGCTGCCGACGCGGTGGCTGCAAGCCCTACGGCCCCGGCTGTAATAAGCACCTGCCTGCGGTCCAAGATTCACCTCCCGTCCGCTCGTCCCCGCGAAAGCGGGGATCCAGGTTTTTTCCCGTAGTCCGAGCGATGTTTCGGTTCAGATAAACTACTTTCGATCCCGGCGGCCCAGGCCTGAAACAAAAAAAGCCTGGGTCCCCGCTTTCGCGGGGATGAGCGGAATCTTTGAATGACCCTCAGGGCGCCAGATTGAGTTCCGCGATCGGGCTTTCCAGGAAGCCGTAGCGCACGGCGGTCGCTTCCAGGCGCGTGGGCCCGTGCAACTGTATCGGTCCGGTGTAGAGCGACCACGGCGCGTTGGCGTCTCTGCGCCACAGGATCGAGGCGCCGGGCGTCAGTGAGGTCAACTCGGCGCTGAAGCCGTGCACGCTGGCCTGGGGCTGCGCGGTCACAGGGGTGACGCCGCCGGGCTTGAACAAGTCGCCGAGATCGCGCGCGGTCCAGGTCGAATAGTCCGGCGCCTCCGCGGCAAAGGCGTTCAGTACCTGCGCCAGGCGCGCCACGTCCCCCGCGTGAGCGTCGTCCTCGACCAGGTTGTTCAACGCGTCGGGATCGGCCTCCACGTCGTAGAGTTCCGCCTCGCCGCGATCGTCGGCATAGGCCGCGGCCTGGGCCCGGGTCAGCTTGCCGGCCTTGCGCACGGCGGCGACCGCGTCGGTGATCGGGCCGCCCCGCGCCAGGCTCAGGATCGGCGTGTAGGGCGCGAGGTTCAGCACATAGAGATAGCGCCCGTCGCGCACGGCGAACACGCGCTCGTAAACGTCGTCGATGCGGTTCTGCACGGTGAAGACGTAGGTGTTGGGCGTGCCCTGGCCGGTCAGGTGATCCTGGCCCTGCATCCAGGCCCGCGGCGCCACGCCGGTCATGCGCAGGATCGCCGGCGCCAGGTCGATGCCGCTCACCAGATCGTGGCGCACCATGCCGCGCCCGCGACCGTCGGGCCAGCGCACGATCAGCGGCACATGCACGCCGGCGTCATAGACCGTCCGCTCCGCCCGCGGCCGCACCGGTCCGCTCTTGGCGGTGAAGACGACAATGGTGTGGTCGAGCGCGTGGGCCGCGCGCAAGCGCTCGAGAATTTCGCCGACCGCGGTGTCGAGGCGATGCACGCGCGCGTACTCGGCCTGCAGCGCGGTGCGCACCGCGGGGGTGTCGGGCAGATAGGCGGGAACGGAAACCCCCTTGGCATATTTTTCGTCGTCGTCGTGTTTGGCGAAGAAGCCCTTGGGCTTCTCACCGCGCTGGCTCGCGGTCAGCGTCGACAAATCGATCACGCCCAGGAACGGCTGAGCGATCACCGCGTCCGGCCAAGTCGCACCGGGCGACGGACCGTCGACCGTCCACAGGGACTGCGGCGAACCGAACGGGTCGGGACGGGCGCCGACATGGAAGGTCAGATAGCCGGCGGCGCGCACGAACTCGGGATAGCCCTTCACCTCCGGCGGCGGGACCACCGACCAGGCGCCGGCGCCGGTCCACTCCTGCACCATGCCGATGGTCGAGGGCTGCATGCCGGTGAGCAGGGCCGCGGTCTCCGCATCGGCGCCGCCGGACGCGCCATAGGCCGCGTCGAAGCGCACGCCCTCGCGCGCCAACCGGTCGATGTTGGGCGTGTCCGCCGCCGCATCCCCATAGGCGCCGAGCTGAAGCCCCAGATGATCGACCTCGATGACCAGGATATTCTGCCGCGTCTCGTTCGCGGCGCGCGGGCCGATGCCGCCGTGGCCGTGGGTTTTGTGACCGCAGGCCGAAAGCACGAGGCAGACGGTCGCCGCCAGCAAGCCGAGCGCGAACCTCCCTGGCCGTCTTCCGATCATGTCTTCCGTTAGGATGATCTGCGCCGCGCGTCGAGCCGTTACCAGCGCTCGGCCTTGGCCGCGCTGACCGCCGATTTCAGGCGCTCCGCAAAGGCTTCCCGTTCCGCCGGCGCCAGCGCCGCGCCCAGGGTGACGCCCTTGCCTTTACAGAACAGGCGCAGGCGGCTCGCGTGGCGGCCGGGGTGGCTGAGTTCGATGCGGGTGAAGACCGGGGCCGAGCGCCACACGCGGCGCGTTTGCTTCGGCGTTTCGCGGGTGACCTCGATGGCGTCGGCGGTGACGCGGATGCGCTCGATCCGCCGCGCGGCGCGGAAGTTGAGCCAGAACGCGAGCCCCAGGCCCAGCACGTCCAGCCCCAGGAACGGCGGCACGAAGGCGCCGCCCATCAGGGTGAAGACGACGGCGAAAATCACGTTCACCGCCAGGACCGGCGCCATCAGCAGCACGACGGCGCGGGGGCTCATCGACCGCCGGGGCCGAAGCGCGGCGTCGAGGTACAGGCGTGGAGCCACGGCCTCGGTCATGGCTTCTATTTAGTACCGGACGGCGGCTTGGCGAAGGCGCCGACGCGCGCCATGGTCGCCCGCCATGGCCGCGCCCGTCTTTCCGCCGGACCCCAAGCGGGTCGAGAAGATCTTCCAAAGGTTCGCGACCCTGAACCCCAAGCCCATGCCGGAGCTGGAGTTTCGCGACCCCTACACCCTGCTGGTTTCAGTGGTGCTGTCGGCCCAGGCGACCGACGTGTCGGTCAACAAGGCGACGCAGAAACTCTTCCCCGTCGCCGACACGCCGCAGAAGATGGTCAAGCTGGGCGAGGCCAGGCTGATCCCCTTCATCAGCTCCATCGGCCTGTTCCGCAACAAGGCCAAGAACGTCATCGCCCTGTCGCAGATCATCCTGGACCAGCACGACGGCCAGGTGCCGCTGCAACGCGAGGCGATCCAGGCCCTGCCGGGCGTCGGGCGCAAGACCGCGAGCGTGGTGCTGAACGAACTGGGTGTCGAACCCGCCATCGCGGTGGACACCCATGTGTTTCGCGTGTCGCACCGTCTGCAGCTCGTCGACGCCACGACGCCGGACAAGGTCGAGCAGCAGTTGATGCGGATCATCCCGCAGCGCTACCTGACCCGCGCACACCACTGGCTGATCCTGCACGGTCGCTACATCTGCACCGCGCAACGGCCCAAGTGCGCGACCTGCCCGATCGCCGACCTCTGCCCCTCCCGCGGCCTGTTCGACCCGCCGCCGAAGAAAGCGGTTGCAAAAAAGGTCAAGGCAAAGCCGCGTCCGAACGTGCGCCCGGCCAAGAAAAAGATTGCCAAGAAGAAAGCGGTGAAAAAGACTTAGTTGTTCTTGTGTTGTTCTCACGCGTTGGTACACTGTCAACGCAATGGCGTTCTTCACCTACATTCTTGCAAGTGGTCGCAATGGTACGCTGTACAGCGGATCCACGGACGACCTCGTGAAGCGCGTGTGGCAGCACAAAAGCAGCGCGTTGAGGGTTTCACAGCCAAGTATGGCGCGGACAAGCTCGTATGGTTTGAGGTGTATGAATCGCGGCCCGACGCGTTTGCGCGTGAGCGCCGGATCAAGAAATGGAATCGGGTTTGGAAACTCGAGCTGATAGAGCGCACGAATCCAACGTGGCGCGACCTCTATGAGGACGCGAATCTATAGCGCTCGTTCTTAAACTCCGCTCATCCCCGCGAAAGCGGGGACCCAGGTTTTTTTGATTTCACCTGCACCCATGCAACGCGCTTTCTGCTGTCAAACATCGTCTGCACGAAGGTCGCTAAAACGCCTGGGTCCCCGCTTTCGCGGGGATGAGCGGAATGGAGTAATGTTGCCTAATCAGCGTCCCGCCGACGCTGCGAGACACGCGTCCACGCCGATTACCGCACCGCCGCGGTCCAGCGGCGTCGCCTGGGCGCCGGAGACTTTCATCGTCCCGTCGGTGCGCTTCATGAACACCATCAGCGAACAGGAGGGCAGGCGATAGGTCCACAGGGCGCCGTCGCCCTCGTTGCGCGCGAGGTCGGGCGTGCCGAGCTTCTGGCGCAGTTCCTCGTCGGTGTGGCCGATCAGGGCGGCGCCGGTCAGGTGCGGCGAGGCGGACAGGCGCGGGCGGTGCTGAGCCTGGTCACGTTGCGCCCACACTTCGGGATTGGTGGTGGCCTCGACGCCGGGCGCCGGACCGGAATGCTTGACGATGTCGGCGGGCGAGCCGGGGGCGGCGACCACCATCGGCGGCGGCGGCGGCGGTCCGGGCGGCGGCTCGTCGAGCTGGCGCGCGGAAACCATGCGGGTGGTGCACTTCAGCGTCGTCTTCGCGTGGCCGCGGCGCCCACGGCCGTGCGCGCCCTTCACCGCAACCTCGACGCAGTCTTCTTCCTCGATCTTGCCGCCGTGCGCGCCGTGGCCTTCCTCACCGCGGGCCTCGCCGCGGGCGCAGGCGTGGGACGGCTTGCGGCCGTGGGCGGCGTGGCGGCCGTGTTTGCCGCGCGTGGGCGCCGGCGTGCAGTCCTCGTCCGGCTCGCGCAAGCCCTTGGCGCCGTGGCCCTTGCCGGACGCGCTGCTCGCGCACGCGTGCGAGGTCTTGCGGCCGTGGGCGGCGTGTTTGCCGCGCGCGGCCTTCGCCGGCGCGCAGCCTTCGTCGGAACCGGTGTCCTCGTCGGCGTGGGCGGACTTGCCGTGGCCGTGCTTGGAGGATTTGGACGCTTCTTCCTCATGCCCCTTGGCGTGACCCTTGGGTTTGGCGTCCTTGGAGCCGGCGCCCTTGGCCTTGGACGCGGGCTTCTTGTGGCTGCTCGCGGCCGGGGCCGGCTTGTGCGGCTTCGCGGCGGCGGGCAGGGCGGCGAGGCTCAGCGCCGAGACGGCGAGCGCCAGGAGGAGGACACGGACCATGCTTGGCGGTTAGGCGAGATGTAAGGCCGGGGCAAGGCGCCGATTGTCGCCGCGGCCATTGCGCCGTCCCCCCGCAGCCGGCTACTTCCGGCTGAATTTCCAGGGAATCCCGCCGCATGACCGAAGCCCTCGACCTCGTCGCCATCGGCAACGCCATCGTCGACGTGATCGCCCCGGCGCAGGACGCCTTCCTCGACGCCCAGGCGCTGCGAAAGGGCGCCATGACCCTGATCGACGACGAGCGGGCGGCCCGGCTCTATGACGCCATGGCGCCGGGGGTCGAGACCTCGGGCGGCTCGGCGGCCAACACGGTGGCGGGCGTGGCGTCGCTGGGCGGCAAGGCGGCGTTCGTGGGCAAGGTCGCCGACGATCTGCTGGGCGAGGTCTTCGCCCACGACATCGAAGCCATCGGCGCGACGTTCGAGACACCCAAGCTCGAAGGCGCCGCCACCGGCCGTTGCCTGATCAACGTCACCCCCGACGCGCACCGCACCATGGCGACCTTTCTCGGCGCCGCGAACCGGCTCACGCCGTCCGACGTGAACGAGGCGCAGATCGGTCAGGCCTTTGCCGTCTATCTCGAAGGTTATCTGTTCGACCCGCCGCCCGCGCGTGAGGCCTTCGTCAAGGCGGCCGGCGCCGCGCGCGCCGCAGACCGCAAGGTGGCCATGACCCTGTCGGACGTGTTCGTGGTCGAGCGCTGGCGTGACGAACTGCTGGCTTTCCTCGACCACACCGACATCGTGTTCGCCAACGAAGTCGAACTGAAGTCGCTCTACCAGACCGAGGATTTCGACGCGGCGCTCGCTCAACTGTCCGCCCGGGTGGAGATCACGGCGGTCACCCGCAGCGAGCACGGCTCGATCGTGCGCCGCGGCGACGAGCGCTACGTCATTCCCGCCTTCCCCATCGAAAAGGTGCTCGACACCACCGGCGCCGGCGACCAGTACGCGGCGGGCTTCCTGTTCGGCCTCGCCCGCGGCAAACCGCTGGACGCTTGCGGCGCAATGGGCGCGCTCTGCGCCTGGGAAGTCATCGGCCACTACGGCCCGCGCCCGCAGACCTCGCTGGAGAAACTGGCGAAGGAACGCGGGCTGCTCTAACCCGCACCGCGGCGCTTGATCGCGACGTAGAGCGCGCCTTCGCCGCCGTGACGGGGATGCGCTTGGGCAACACCGGCCACAATCCCTCTCAGCGCAGGGTCGGCTAGCCAATCCGGCGCGCGCCTGCGGATGATGCCGTCGCCGCTCACGCCCTTGCCCGTGATCACCAGTACCGCGCGCAGGCCTGAATCCTGGGCGCGGAGGAGGAACGCCTTCAGCCGGTCCTCCGCCTGAAACTGGCCGAGGCCGTGCAGGTCGATGCGCGCTTCGATGGGATCGCGCTCACGGGTCAGGCGCCGTTTGCGGTTCGGCTCGATGACGTGGGGCGCCGGCGTCACGTGCTGGCGCCAGTAGGGTGCGGGCTGCGGTTTGGGCTTCGTCTCAGGCGCGACCGACGCCGTCGCGGCGGGTTTTGCTTTCGTCTTGGTCTGCGCCTCGCCTTCCACGACCGGAACCACGCGGCCGTGCGCCGGCCGGACGGTGCGCGCCACCGCGGCCCAGAGCATCAGTTCGTCAGGTCGGATCAGCCGGCGCATGGCGCGAGACTTAGGAAGGTTTGTGGGGCTTCGCCAGATTTAAAAAAACACCGATCACAAAGAACCGAAGAAAGATAAGGAAGAAAAGAAAATCAGGAGGTCGAACGCGGAGCCGGTGAATCTCTGATGCGCCTTCGGCGCGGCGCAAAGCGGCGAAGCCGCCTCCTTCATTCTTCTTATCTGGCTTATTTTTCTTTGGTTCTTTGTGACCAGTGTTTTTTTGCGATCACGCGTTCGCCGCCGTAAGCGCCGGTTCCGCGTCCGCGGGCGCGTGCTTCAGGGGCAGGTAGATCGAGACGGTCGAGCCCGCGCCGGGCGCGCTGTCGATGCCCACGCCGCCGCCGGACTGGCGGGCGAAGGCGTAGACTTGGGCCAGACCCAGGCCCGTGGACTCGCCGTCGTCGCGGGTGGTGAAGAAGGGCTCGAAGGCGCGCGCCGCGATGTCGGCGGTCATGCCGGTTCCGGTATCGATGACCGACAGGCGCGCATAGTCGCCGGCCGGCGTGTCGGCGATCTGGCCGTCGGCGAGGTTCACCTGGTCGGCGCGCACGGCGACCGTGCCGCCATCCTTCACCGCGTCTTTCGCGTTGCGCACGAGGTTGACCAGGGCCGCTTCCAGTTGCGCCACGTCGAAGGTGGCCGAGCCCAGGTCGTGCTGCACCTCGAGGTCCACCGGGTTGTCGTCCAGGGCGCGGCGCAGCATGGGTTCGAGCCCGCGCAGCACCGGCTCCAGCGCCATGGTCTCGAGTTTGAAGGTTTCGCCCTGCGAGAAACTCATCAACTGCCGGGTCAGCCGCTCGCCGCGCTTGGCGGCGGCCAAGGCTGCGGCGCCCAGGCGCTTCACCCGGTCGGGCTTCTCCGCCTGCAGCAGCATCATGTCCAGCGCGCCCATCACCACGGTGAGCAGGCTGTTGAAGTCGTGCGCCACCCCGCCGGTCAGGCGGCCCAGGGTCTCGAACCTTTGCGCGCGTTCGAGCTGTTCGGCCGTCTCGCGGCGGCGTTCCTCCACCGACTGCAGTTCACGTTCGGCGGCCTCGACCTTGCGGCCCAGCGTCTCGCGCGCCTCGATCAGCGCCGCTTGCGCCTTGCGTTCATCGGTGACGTCGCGCGCGACGCCGGCGATCCGGCGGACCTCGCCGTCCTCGCCGCGCACCACGAAGGCGGAGTCGTGCAGAATGCGTTCTTCGCCGTCGCTGGCGCGGCGGATGCGGAACTCGATCTCGCGCGGTTCGCCTCTCGACAGCGCCGTGTTGGCGCTCACGATCAACGGCACGTCGTCGGGATGCACCAGTTCGCGCCAGCGCGCGGAATCGGCCAGCAGCACGTCGCGCGACTCGCCCCAGATCGCGTCATAGGCCGCGTTCACGTGCACCACGCGTTTTTCGACCGGGTCGTAGAGCCAGATCGCGTCGCCGACCGCTTCGCTGAAGGTGGCGAACTTGCTTTCGCTTTCCTGAAGCGCCTTTTCGATTTCACCGCGGCGGCCTTCCAGCGCTTCCGCGGCGGCCTTGGCGCGCTCGGCTTCGTTTTCCTTTTCGCGCAGCGCCTCTTGCGCCGCACGCGTCTCGGTAATGTCGAGGCCCGAGCTCAGCAGGCCCGCGATGCGGTCGCGCTCGTCGTACATCAGCGCGCTGCGCCAGGCCATCAGGCGCTTCTCGCCGTCGGGCCGCACCACCCAGCCTTCGCCCTCTTCCGGCGGCGTTCGGGCGCCCGCCATCACCGAGTCGAAGAAGGCGCGCGCCTCCTTCTGGTCTTCCAGCGGCAGGAAATCCTTGATCCAGTCCTTGCCGACCACGTCCTCGACCGTGGCGCCCAGGATCTTGGCGCCGGCGCCGTTGACGTCCTTCACCGCGCCCTTGCGGTCGAGCGCCAGCAGCATGGCGCCCGCCACCTCATAGTAGCGGCTCTTCATCAGCTCTTCGGGATCGACCTGCGGCGTGGTCAGGCTCTCCGACTCGACGATGGCCGAGGACGAGCCGATCACTTCGCCGACGTCGTTCATGATCGGCATGGCGGTGACCGACACCAGCATCTTCCGCCGCGTCGACGGGTTGACCATCATGTGCTGGAAGCCCTTCACCGTCTGGCCGCGCAGTGCACGCGCCGCCGGCAGCAGGTCGGGCGGGATCATCCGCCCGTCGGGATAGGTGATGCCCCAGGTGGCCGAGTGGAACCTCAGGCCCAGAAGCTCGGCGTCGCGGCGGCCGAGCAGCTGGTGCGCGGCCCGGTTGGCGAAGGTGAACTTGCCCGAGGTGTCGGTCTCGACCAGGGCCACCGGGATGGCCTGCAGGATGGTGAACATCCGCTGTTCGGTGCGATCGGCGCCGGTCGAGGTGGTGGTGACCACCTGGCGCGCCCGGTAGAGGGCCGCAGCCGTCCGGGTCCAGAGGAAAAACAGGAGCACGGACAGGGCCGCGGCCACGGCGGCAATGATGCCGAGCGTGAGCGTCAGGTCTGTCTCGTTTTCCAAAAACATACGCCGTCCTCTGGGGTCGCGCCTCAAAACTGCAAAAGGCGGACCGTCCAAGCGCCCATAGCCTATGGACGCGACCGGCGCATCGCCCCTCGCGGAAACTTTAACGGTGACCGGAATTTGGCCGGTTGTGTGGCCGCGCGCGCCTTGAGGGCGGGGCGCGACGCTTCGCCCAATGAGGGACGAGTACGGTTAAGCCGCTCGTTTTGGGACGCGCCGAAAGGTTACCAGCGCCACTTGCTCTGGCTGGCCGAGATGCCGAACCAGGTGTTGTCGTTGATC
This sequence comes from Caulobacteraceae bacterium, assembly GCA_036501825.1. Taxonomy (GTDB): domain Bacteria; phylum Pseudomonadota; class Alphaproteobacteria; order Caulobacterales; family Caulobacteraceae; genus JAFECT01. The sequence goes on from DASXZP010000036.1 coordinate 213,707, forward strand.
TGGCCGTGGGCCTCGCCCGAGACGAAGTAGCCGCCGCGGGAATCGAAACCGGCGCTCACCTCGCCGTGAACCTTCTTGTCCCGGCCCTGGTCGGGCAGCCAGGCGTCCAGCGGGCTGTCCGGCGGCGCGGTCAGCAAGGCCGGGGTCTGGCCTGGGGCCGGCGGCGGTGGAGCGGCCGGATTGACGGTGGAAATGGGGGCGTCGGCCGCGTCGGCGGGCGTCGCGGGGGCGGAGGCTTGGGCCAGGGCGGCGCCGGCGAGCAGGGTCGTGGCGGCGAAAATCGGCAGGGCGAGCTTCAGACGCATGGTTCACGCTCACTTTCGGCCGGGATGAACGCCCAAACGCGCCCAATCGCCAAGGGAAAAACGCACGCGCACCGGCGGTTCCGTCGCAAGCCGCGCGTCCAGGAGCGACCTTGGCCGTGGATTGGGGTGAAATTAGAGCCGGGGTGTTTCAGGACCGGGGGGTGGAAAAGGGAGTCCGCGGACCACACGGAAAACACGGAAAGAGGCTGAAGTCCGCGCCGCAGGCGCATCCGGGCGACGGGCGCTCCGCGCCGAAGCATGCCCGCGGAAACGCGACGCGTCCGTGCTTTCCGTGCGGTCCGTGGACTCTCTTAAAAGTCTTACACGACGGCAGGCTGGGCCGCCGCGGGGGGCCGGGTGACCGCCGCGGTCTTGCGGGTCTTCTGGAACCGCCGCAGGCCCGACTTGTCGACCAGCTTGCGCAGGGCCCGGACCGGCATGGCGAAGAACCAGGGCGAGGGCTCGCGGAAATAGGCGACCTTGCGGACTTCCTTGTCGATCACCCAGACGCAGGTGGTGCCGGCCTGGAAATAGACCGTGTCGCCGGCCTGGCAGACCCGGATCGCGCCGTCGTCGAAGTACAGCGTCATGCCGCCTTCGATGATCTGGCAGATTTCGTCCTCGTCATAGAACCAGCGGAACGAGCCCGCCGTGCAGTGCCACAACAGCGTTATCTGCAGCTTGTCGTGGCTCAGGAACAGGACGGAATTGCGCGCCACGGGATCGCCCCCCAGCACGTGCGCGGACGAGATCGGCGCGGGCTTGTAGATCGCCTCGTCGCCGGCCTTGGCGATGAAGATCCTGGCCGTCATGGAACGCGTACCCCCAGCAACTGCGGAAACTCGAGGTGGTCTTGGAGGCCGGTTCCGTTGCCCACGGTCCGGCCCCTCATCGCTGCATTCCAGCCCGATTTGACCTAATCGGGCGTTAAGGCTCCCCGATGCTCCGGAGCCCGAACGCAAAACGGGCCGGCTGTGAGGCCGGCCCGCTGCAAACCTTACTAGAGAGCTGGAGCGCCTTAGGAGGCGGCCTGCAGCTGCGCGGCCGCGAACTTGCCGCTGCGCTGGTCCTTCTCGAGCTCGTAGCTGAGCTTCTGACCTTCGGTCAGGGAGCCGAGGCTCGACCGCTCGACGGCAGACACGTGCACGAACACGTCGGCGCCGCCGTCATCCGGCTGGATGAAGCCGAAGCCCTTTTGCGGGTTGAACCATTTGACAGTTCCGGTAGCCATATTTCGTAGTCCTGAATTCAGTATTCGCGCGTCGCGGATGCGGCGCTTCGATCGTATTTCGAGAAGGTTTTGGGGCGGGTCCGGATATCGACAAATCGACGTGGGAACAGCCGAACCAGGTCGACATAGGATGCTTCTATGGTTTCAGGTCGGGGACCCTGAGTCAATCAAACGCCGTCCGGTGGACATTTGGCGCGAAGCTTGGCCGCCCGGATTCGTCGTCTTGGCGCGGGGTTCAGTCGGCCTGACCGCTCCGGTCGAGGACGCTCTCGGCGACGCCGCCGGCGACCACGGGCACGCCCAGGAAGCTCATCTTGCCGTCCTTGAAGGCGATCTCGTGCGGCTCGACCGAGGAGTCCCGCTTCAGCTTGGACTCGTCACGCAGGGTCACGCGCAGGACTAGGTCGGCCTTGGAGAGTCCGTCCTGTTCGGCCTGGGCGATCAGGGTGCGGAAGGTCTCGGTGCTGGACCGGGGCGGCTTGGCGACGGTGGGCGGCTTCTTAGGGTCGGCCACGGGCGGGCTCCTGTTGTGGTTCACCTATACACCCCCGCCGCCGCCCGCCTAGGCAATTCGGGGTCTGACGATCGGTGTCGGGCGACGGTTGCGCGGCCGCGGCCGCTCTGCTTCCTTCCGCCGGCGCGAGCGGAGGAGAACCGTCATGGCCAACTGGCTGGTAAAGTCGGAGCCGGAGACCTGGTCCTGGGACCAGCACAGGGCGGCGGGCGACGACGCCTGGACCGGCGTGCGCAACTTCCAGGCCCGCGCGCACCTCTCGGCGATGAAGAAGGGCGACCGGGTGCTGTTCTACCACTCCGGCGACGCCAAGGCGGTGGTGGGGATCAGCAAGGTCGCAGGCGCGGCCTACCCGGATCCCACCGACAAGGACGGCAAGTTCGTCGCGGTGCACCTGAAGGGGGTCTCGCCGCTGAAGCGGCCGGTCACCCTGTCCGAGATCAAGGCGCAGAAGCCGCTCGCCGACATGGTGCTGGTGAAGAACTCGCGCCTGTCGGTGCAACCGGTGACCGACGCGGAATGGGACCGGGTCGTGAAGCTGAGCGAGAGCTGATTTAGGCGTCCGCCAGGTCGTAGCTGACCCGCAGGGCGCCGCCCTTCGCCTTCACCTTGCGCAGCACGATGCGGCCGATGTCGCCGGCCGCCGCCACGTGGGTGCCGCCGCAGCCGGTTGCGGCGCTGCCGCCGATGGTGATGGTGCGGCGTCCGTCCGCGCCCGGGACCGCTTCGAAGGCGAGGTTGCCGGCGACGAACTCGGCGAGGGTTTTTTCCAGCGCCCGGGCAAAGGCCTCCGGATCGGCGGGCTCGCCGTCGAAATCGACGCGCGCTTCGCCGGGCCAGTGGTGGCCGCGCACGCCCTTCAGCGAAGGATCGACCGTTTCGCCGGCATAGGCGATCAGGTGGCCGGCGGAATGCATCCGCGCGTTCAGCCGCCGCCGCTCCGCATCGACCGACAGGCGCACGCGGTCGCCGGGCGCGAGGTCACGCGCGTCGTCGACGATGTGTTCGATCTCGCCGCTTTCGGTCTGCACGGTGTCGAGCACCGACACGTCGCCGCCGCCGTCTTTGCTCAATCGACCCTGATCACCGGGCTGGCCGCCGCCGCGCGGATGAAACACCGTGCGGTCGAGCATCACACGGGTGCGCTCGCCGCGTTCGACACGCACCACCTGCGCCTCGGCGGTGAGCGTGTCGCTGGTCAGGTAGAGCCGTTCGGTCATCTCAAACTCAGGGCTTCAGCGCGATGGTCAGGCCGCGGTTGAACGAGGGCGGAATGACGCTCGCGTGGTCTTCATCGGTGAAGCAAACATGGTGCACATTGGTCAGGCCGGCGTCGCGGAGCGCGACGGCGAACTCGGCCGCGCCGTCCACCATGCGCGCCATGGTGACGATCGCCTGCACTTGCGCCAGATCCATGTTGAGCGACGGGGGAACTTCGGTCGGCACGTCCTGCTCCGTACCGCCCACGGCGACCATCACGCGCGGTAGCTGTCCGAGCTTCTTTCGATGCTCGGCAAACCCGGGCAGATGCTTCAGCACGGCGAAGCCGTCCCACCACAGCGAGGGACTGCTGGCAAGAAACGCTTCGAACGCGTCCGGCCGCGTCAGCAGTGCGTAGGCGGTGAACAGCCCGGCCAGCGAATGGCCGTAGAGGATGCGGCGGGTCTTCGACGCCTCCGGGCAACGGCGGCTGATTTCGGGCGCGAGGCTGTCGACGATGAAGGCGAGCAGGGCATCGGCGCCGCCGCTCTTGTCGCCGATCAAGCTCGTCATGTTTCCGAGGGCTGCGGCGCCTTCGGCGCTCGTCGGGGGGGTGAGATCGCCGGTGCGCAGCTTGGCCATCTCAGCGAAGTTGGCCCCATAGCCTATGCCCACCAGGACGGGCCGCGGGAAAGCACCGCCTATGGCGCGAAGATTGGCGACCTCGACCGCCAGCGAAAACGCCATGTCGGCGTCGAGCACGAAGATGACCGGGACGTCCTTAGCCTCCCCCTCCGGCCGCGAGAGGTAGACGACGTAATCGCCCTGGCCGTCGCCGCGCGGCAACGAAAAGCGTTCGATCGGGTTCGGGGCGGCGGTCATGCGGGCGTCCTCGGCTCTGCTTGCCGGCCGACCTGATAGCAGCGCGCTGCGGTTTGGCGATGCGGAATTTTGTCCGCCGGCGGATCAGGCCGCTACGGGCGCCGTCGCGGGTCTGCGCAGGCGCGGCGTCAGCAGCACCAGCACCACCATGGCCACGGCGATCACCGCGGTGGCGGCGATGCGGTCGAGGTTCAGCCCGCCCTGAACGTGCGGCTTGGTCAGGGTGTCGCCCAGGGTCGCGCCGAGCGGGCGGGTCAACACATAGGCCGCCCAGAACAGGATGGTCTGCGGCAGAAGCCTGGTGAAATGCAGCAGGGCGACGATGGCGATCAGCCCCGCGAACAGCACCGCGGCGAGTTCGAAGCCCCAGGGGTCCCAGCCGCCCGCGGGCGCAGCCGCGATCTTGCCCATCAGGTCGGGAATGGTCTCCGAGGTGAAGTCGCCGAGCGCGGTGCCCAACGTGTTCGAGACCAGAATGGTCAGCCAGTAGAACACCTCGTCCTTGCGCGTGGTGATCTTGTCGGCGGCGATCTTGCCGGTGGTCAGCTTCCACGCGATCAGCACCGCGATGACGAGGCCGAGCAGCATGGCCGACGACACGGTGTACCCCAGGTGCAGGGTGCGATCGATGAAGTCCGAGGTGGTCGTGCCGACCGTGGTGGTCGCCACAACCACCAGCCAATAGGTCAGCGGGTGATAGCGCTTGGCCGCCACCTGCGCCGCCAGGGTGACCACGAAGAAGCCGAGGAAGATCAGCGTCGCGGTCAGATAACCCAGCTTCATGGTCATGGAGACCGCATCGCCGCCGGTTTCGCCCACCGTGGTGGCGCAGATCTTCACCACCCAGAACATCAGCGTCGCCTGCGGCGCCTTGCTCAGCGCCTCGTGCACGAGGTTGGTCTGGGTCGATGTCGTCATGGGAGCCTCACGGTAGCGGCCGAGATTGCGATCACGCGCCCGGCTTGACCACAACGATGTGGAACGATCCGGGCTCCATGGCGCCGCGGCGGGCGCCGGGGGCGGGGGGCGCGAAACGGGCGGCGGGCAGGTAGATCGTCCCGGTCGCCGGATCGATGGCGCCGGTGCGCGCGCTCTTCTCAGTGGGGTAGCGGCCGACGACGCTGAGCTTGCCCGGCGCGCGCGCCTCGATGGCCACCAGTTCGCCCGACTGGCCGCAGGGGATCAGCACCAGCTTGCGCTTGGGATCGTAGAGCGCGGCGTCCGGCCCCTGGCCGATGTCGAGCAGCTTTTCGAGCCTGAAGCCGTGGGTGTCGATCACCGCGGCCTTGCCGTCGCAGGCGGCGACCAGGGCGTGGGCGTCGGGCGCATAGACCAGGCCGGTCGGGCCGTCGCAGCCGTCGAGCTTCAGGTGCTTGATTACCGCGCGCGACTTCAGGTCGATGGCGACGACCTCGTTCAGGTTCTCGACGTTGACGTAGAGATGGCCCTCGCCGTCGGTCGCCAGCTCCTCCAGGGTTCCGCCGACGGTGATCGAACCCACCGCCTTGTGCGCCTTGGGATCGATCAGGTCGACTTCGCCCGCCTTGTGTGCGGCCACGATCACCAGCCCGCTCTGCGCATCGAACATCGCCGAGTCGGGGCCCGTTCCGGTCGGGACCGACGCGATGGCCGCGCCCGTGTGGGCATCGATGAAGCGCAGGGTGTTGTCGCCGCCGGTGGTGACCGCGAGCACCGCGCCGCCATCGAGCGGCACGACCTTGTGCCCGTGCGGCGCGTCGCCGAGGTGCGGGACGGTGGTGTTGTCCTTGGCGTTCACCGCGAAGACGCTGTCGGCGTGGCTGACGTAGACCCGCTGCAGGCCGGAATCGAAGCTGGCGTAGTCCCAGCCGCCGTCCGGTCCGGGGACTGCGCCGGCCACCTTGTAGGCCGGCGCGGCGCTCGCGCCGCAGGCGGCGAGGAGGGTCGCTGTGGACGCGGCGAAGGCGAGGAGCGAGCGGATCGACATGCGAAGACCTCGTGGCGGTTGCGAGCGCGGACGCGCTTCTCAGACTGACTTAGCCGGAGTGGAGCCGTCCGTCACATTGGGAAATCGCAATGCGACGCGCAGGCCTGGCTGCGCGTCCGTGAGCTCGATGGTTGCCCCGTGCAGGCGCGCGATGGCGCCCACCAGGGCCAGGCCTAGGCCGTCGCCGGGCGTCGAACGGCTCCGCTCGAGCCGGTAGAAGCGGTCGAAGATGCGCGTGCGTTCGGCCTCGGGCACGCCGGGCCCGTCGTCGGTCACCGAAACCGCGGCGTCGTCACCGGTGCGCGACGCCTGCACCACCACCCGCGCCCGGGGACCGGCGTGGCGCAGGGCGTTTTCCACCAGGTTCACCAGCATCTGGGTCAGGAGTTCCCGATCGCCGGTGATGGCGACCGCGTCGTCGCCCTCGAACCTCAGGGCCTGGCCCGCGTCTTCCGCCGAGGGGGCGAAGGCGTCGACCACCGTGCGCGAGAGAGCGGCCAGGTCCACGGTCCGGAACGCCGCGCGCCGCGCGCCGCTCTCCACCTGGGCGATGCGCAACAGCGCCGAGAAGGTGTCGAGGATCGCGTCCACATCGCGTAGAGCGCCTTCGATCGCCGCTTCCTGTTCGGCGGGCGTGCCCATGTTGCGCGTGGCTTCGAGCCGCTGGCGCAGGCGGGTGAGCGGCGTGCGCAGGTCGTGGGCGATGTCGTTGGAGACTTGGCGCAGACTGTCCATCAGGCTGGAAATACGGTCCAGGGTGCGGTTGAACACCCCGGCCAGCCGGTCGAGATCGTCGCCCGATCCGAGCACCGGAATCCGGCGGTTGAAATCGCCCTGGATGATGGCGTCGGCCGCCGCGGTCATGTTGGCGAACCGCCGGTGCACGTCGCGGCTGAAGCGGTAGCCGCCGAAGATGCCGAGCACGACAACGCCGATGAAGGCCCAGCAGAAGCCTTCCAGCACAGTGGCTTCGATCGCCTCGTTGCGCTTCACCGCGTCGCCGACGATCAGGCGGTATCCCGTGGGCAACGGGGTCGCCAGAACCCGCACCCGCTCCACGTCGCCGTCCGCTTCCTTCATCCGGATCGTCGACCAGCCCGACGCGGCGCCGAGCCCGGAAAGCCGCCCCGCCAGCGAGCCCCGCGGGCCGTCCAGGCCGTAGAACAATGCGCCCTTGGTGCGCTCGCGCTCACGCACCGCCTGCAGCACGTCCTCGATGCCTTCGGTGCGATATTCCTGCACCAGCGCCTGTGACTCCGCCCGCACGCGGCGATCGAACTGATGCGCCAGGGCGTTGTGCGTCGTCCACAGGGTGATGGCGCCCAGCAACAGCACCGAGAAAGCGAAGGCGGCTGTGTAGAGTGTGGCGAAGCGGGCGCTGGTGGAGCGGAACATCCTAGTCCGGCCCGCGCAGGCAATAGCCGGCGCCGCGCACCGTATGGATCAGCTCCTGCACATGGCCGCGATCGACCTTGGCCCGCAGCCGGCTCATGTGCGTCTCGACGATGTTGGTTTTCGGATCGAAGTGAAAGTCCCAGATGTTTTCCAGCAGCATGGTGCGGGTGACCACGCGCCCGGCGTGGCGCATCAGGAATTCCAGCAATTGGAACTCGCGCGGCTGCAGGTCGATGCGGGCGCCGCCGCGGGTCACCGAGCGCGCCAGCCGGTCGAGTCTCAGGTCCGCGATTTCGAGCAGCGTCGCCTGCTCCTGCGGCGGCGGCCGCCGCGCCAGGGCATTCACCCGCGCCAGCAACTCGGCCATGGCGAAGGGCTTGACCAGGTAGTCGTCGCCGCCGGCCTCGAGGCCCTCGACCCGATCGTCGATGCCGCCGAGCGCGGTCAGCAGCAGCACCGGCGTCTTCACCCCCGACGCGCGGATGGTGCGCAGGATGGCCAGGCCGTCGAGCTGGGGCAGCATGCGATCGAGCACGATCACGTCATAGGCCTCGCCCGCCGCCAGCATCAGCCCTTCACGTCCCGCCGGCGCATGATCGACCGTGTGACCGGCCGCGCATAAGGCCTTGGCCAGATAGGCCGCGCCGTCCGCGTCATCCTCCACGATCAACAGCTTCATGTCGCAAATACTTCGCACAACCGTCGTGGCCCGCCGGTGGAGGCGAGGTTACCGATTCCCAATCTTAGCGTCACCGAAACATCTCGCCGGACGTGTAAGCCGGCCAGGACGATTGATCAAACGACGGCTCGTGCACCCCGTGAACGAGCGAGGGGGAAGACTATGTCCATCGCGCGCTACGCTGTTGCTTTGCTTTCGTCCGTGAGCGCGATGAGCCTTGCGCACGCGGCGCTTGCCGCCGACGCCCCGCCGCCGCCGACCGACAGCGCCACCGAAGTTCAGGGCGTTATCGTCACCGCCCCGCGCACCGAGGTGAAAGCGCGCAAGGTGCAGGAAGACGCGATCAACGTCATCAACGTCCAGTCGGCGGAGACCATCCAGAAATACCCCGACTTCAACGCCGCCGAGGCGCTGAGCCGCATGCCGGGCGTGTCGCTCTCCACCGACACGGGCGAAGGCCGCTTCGTGAACATCCGCGGCATCGACGGCAACCTCGACGGCGCGACCTTCGCCGGCGTGACCCTGCTGAACACCTTCCCCGGCGGCACCGAGTTCGGCGCCGGCGGCCGTGCGGTGGAATTCGACACCATCCCCACCGGCTCCATCGACGGCATCATCCTGACCAAGACGACGCTGCCGGACCACGAAGCCGAAGGCTTGGGCGGCACCATCGAACTGACCCCGCGTTCGGCCGCGCACGTCGAGCAGCCGTTCTTCGACGGGACCCTGGGCTACGGCGACGAGCCCGAGCATAACCACGGCGGACCGTTCACCATCGACGCCGCTGTCGGCGCACGCTTCGGCTTCGCCAACGGTCACCTGATCGTCCAGGGCCGCGACGATACCTCGGCCGCGGGCCTCGGCTGGATTTCCAACCCGACGCCGTTCTCCTTCGTGCTGACCGCGTCGCGCAAGGACGACTTCCGCGGTTTCGACGACATAGAAGAGTCGAACGATGCGGGTTCAATAGCCGGTTACGACGACGTCGAGCTGCGTCGATACGACTATCACCGACGCCGGTTCGGATTCGGCGGTGACTTCGAATTCAACCCGAACGACGACCACAGCTATTACATCCGCGCCAACATCGCAGGCTATACCGAGTCCGTCACCAAGAACCGCCTGACCTACAACTTCGATACCCTGACGCCGGACGGCAAGGGTTTTGACGCCACCGCCGACCTGGGCATTGCCAGCACCGACGAGCAGGAGACGCACCGCAACTCGGTGTTCATCGCCGGCGGCCAGGACAAGTTCGGCGCCATGGTGCTCGACTATCGCGTGTCCTACAGCCGCGCGACCTATGAGCAGGCCTTCAACTACGGGTCCAAATGGGATGGGCCTACGGTCGCGCTGTTCTATGATCACTCGGACGACAACGGCGACTTTCCCACCATCAAGGTCACCGACGGGACCAACATCAACGACCCGTCGCTCTACACGCTGCACAAGAAGCTGATCTCCAACAGCGCCGAGGCTGACGTCGATGACGAGTGGGCCTACGCGGCGAACCTGACCATCCCGGTCCATTTCTTCGGCGACAACGACGCCTTCAAGATCGGCGGCGAGGCCCGTCTGCGCGACAAGACCTCTTCACCGTATATCTACACCGGCGTTTCGAACGACCCGGGCTCGGGCGACATCACCGTCGGCCCCCTGAACCTGTCGAGTGCTTCCGTGCCGGCGATAACCAATTTCTACGGCGGTCGTTACAGCAACGGCCCGGGCGTCAACACCGACGATATCCGTACGCTGTTCGCGAGCACACCTACGATACGCACGCTCGATCCCACCGCATTCTTTGCCGCGAAAGAAAATATCTACGCCGAGTACGCCCAGTTCACCACCCAGGTGGGGGCCTGGCGGTTCCTGGCCGGCGTGCGGGCCGAGACGACCGACGCGACCTACAGCGCCTTCAGCGACGACAATCCGGCCGAAACCTTCGCCATCGTCGATCGCTCGGAGAAGTACACCAACCTCTTCCCGACCTTGCAGGCGCGCTACAATTTCACGCCCGACTTCCTGGTGCGCGCGACCTGGTCCACGGGCATCGGGCGCCCGGGCTTCCTGCAGAACACGGCCGCGACGGAGTCGAACCACGATTCGACCGACCCGCAGATCACCCAGGGCAATCCGAATCTGAAGCCGACCACCGGCAACAACTTCGACCTGTCGTTCGAGTACTACCTCAACGACGGCGGCATTCTGCAGTTCGGATTGTTCGACAAGGAATTCCGCAACTACATCGTCACCGACGTGACCCGTAAGATCGATACGACGCCGGGCGCTGAATTCTTCGGCGACCCCGTCACCTTCACCACCTTCTCCAACGTCGCCTCGGCCTACGCGCGCGGCGCCGAGCTGGCCTACCACCAGCAGTTCAAGTGGCTGCCTGGACTGTGGAACGGCTTCGGCGTCGACGCCAACCTCACCCTCGTCGACTCGCGGATCGAGGAATACAGCGCCGCGACGGCGGCGGCGGCCGGCGCGCCCGCGGTGGCGGAGTTCGGCCTTCTGCCCGGCACGTCCAAGGTCACATGGAACGTGGCCGGCTTCTACGAAGCCCACGGGTTCGAGGCGCGGCTTGCGGCGCAGTACGTCGGGCGTGAACTGTTCGGTCTCGGCGGCGACAAGGCGCTGGACACCATTGAAGACCACCGCACGACGCTGGACTTCACCGCCAGCTATGCGATCGGCGATCACTGGAAAGTCTATTTCGCGGCCAAGAACCTGACCGACGCGCCCCTGCGCTTCTACGTCGACCAGCCCAGCCTGCCGATCCAGCGCGAGTTCTACCTCACCACCTACGAGTTCGGCATCAAGGCGAAGTTCTAGGGATGCGCATCACCTCGACCGGCGGTCTCGTCGCGCTGTGTCTCGGCTTCGGCGCGATCACGGAGCCGGCAGTTGCGGCGGATCATCTCGAGCGCGTGGTGATCGTCATGCGCCACGGCGTGCGGCCGCCGACCAAAACGGCGGCTGCACTGGCGCCTCTGGCCGACAAGTCCTGGCCGGACGATGCGGCTTGGGGCGCCAAACCCGGCGAGCTGACGCCGCGCGGCGCTGAGGCTATCCGCAAGCTCGGTCGCTACCTGCGCACGCGCTACGCGGATGAACGTCCGCAGGCCGCGGTGATCTGGGCCGACGGCGCCGACCAGCGCACCCGCGAAACCGCGCGCAACCTCGCGCTCGGCATCGCGCCCGACGCGCCGCCGCCCTTTGGCGCGGTCGCCGACGGCACGCATGATCCCTTGTTCAGCGGGCCCGGCGCCGGCGTCTGTCCGTCCGATCCCGCCGGTGCACTGGCGGCGGCCCGGGCGCTTGGCCCCGTCGACACCGCCGAAACCGAAACCGCGCTGAAACGCCTGCAGGCGATCGCGGCGCCCAACGGCTGCGCCGGCGGACCCGGTCCCTGCCTGCAAGGACCTTCGACGGTGCAGGCGACCGCCAAGGGCCTGAAAATCGACGGGCCGGTTTCGACGGGCGCCTCCCTCGCCGAGGACTTCCTGCTCGAATACGAGAACGGCTTGCCGTCCGATCAGGTCGGCTGGGGCCGCTTGCAGTCTGGCGACCTGTCCGCCGTGATGGCGACACACCGGCGCGAGTCCGACATCGAACGTGGCCTGCCCTACATCGCCTCACGCCGCGCCGCGGTGCTCACGCGCTTCATCGTCACCGCCCTGAGCGAAGACACGGCCGCCCGCGACGGCGGACCAACCGTCAAAGCCGGCGACCGCATGGTGATCCTGGTCGGCCACGACACCAACCTCGCCAACCTCGGCGGCGCCTTCGGCCTGAACTGGTCCTTCCCCGACCAACCCGACTCCACTGCGCCGGGCACAGCGCTCGCCTTCGAACGCTGGCGCCGCGCCGACGGCAAACCCTACGTCCGCGTCCGCCTCTTCTACACAACCCCCGACCAGGTCCGCACCCTCGCAGACACGCCGCCGCACGAACTGAAACTCCCGTGCGCGCCGTCCTCCGACGCTTGCGCGATGAACGCCTTCACCGCCCCGGTGCTCGCCCGCATCGCTGAAGCGTGTCCGCCTGCCGCCGCGATCAAACCGCAGCAGCCCTAGTCAGCGTGAAAACTCACCTCTAATCCGCTCGTCCCCGCGAAGGCGGGGATCCAGGTTTTTTCCCGTGACCCCGCGATGTTGGCGCGAAGAAGAATCGCCGCAGCGGTGTTCACCCAACAAAAAAAACCTAGGCCCCCGCTTTCGCGGGGGTGAGCGGAATGTTTGGCCCTCAGCCCTCTACGTCCGTCTCCGGCCGATCGTCGCCGCGGCTGAGTTCGTCGTGCCAGCGGCCGCTCTTGTCTTCGTATTCGATGCCGGTTTCGTCGCCGGCGACGCGCTGTTCGCCGGCCGCTTTTTCCGCGGCGGCGTGCGCGGCGTCATGGGTGGGGAAGGTTTCGGAATAGGTCCCGTCCACGCGGTAGGCCCATCCGCCGTCGTGCTCGACGATCTCGTACTTCAGGTGCGCCATCGAAGTCCCCGTTGCTGGTTCCGCCCGCTCTATAGCCCGGACCTGCGTGTGGAGCGCGATGAACTTGCCGTGCGCGCCGCATCGGCCACGCAGGATTGCCCCCCGTTGGGGTTCCGCTTTTCACTATTTGGAAAAATTGGAGCGGGCGATGAGATTCGAACTCACGACCCCAACCTTGGCAAGGTTGTGCTCTACCACTGAGCTACGCCCGCGCTCCGGAAGGCGGGCTTATAAACGGGGGCCCGTAAGGCCACAAGCCCATTTCGGCGCGACCTGAGCGCCCCGGCCCAAGGGCTTGCTTGACCTTACCGGGGCGGCATGCGGATGGCGCCGTCCAGGCGGACGCACTCGCCGTTCAGATAGACGTTGCGGCACATCTCCAGGACCAGGGAGGCGTACTCCTCCGGATGGCCCAGGCGCTTGGGGAAGGGGATCGAGGCGGCCAGGGCCTGCTGCACGTTCTCGGGCATGCCGGCCATCATCGGGGTCCACATGATCCCGGGCAGGATGGTCATCACCCGCACCCCGTCGTTCATCAGGTCGCGGGCGATGGGCAGGGTCATGGCGTAGACCCCGCCCTTGGACGCGGCATAGGCCGCCTGGCCGATCTGGCCGTCCTGGGCCGCCACCGAGGCGGTGGAGACGATCAGGCCCCGCTCGTTGTCCTCCAGGCCCGCCAGGGTGAGCATGCCGGCCGCCGACTTGGACAGGCAGCGGAACGACCCGATCAGGTTGATCCGGATCACCCGCTCAAAGGCGGCCATGTCGTGGGCGCGGATCTCGCCGGTGTCCTTGGCGCGCGAAACGGTCTTCTGGCCGATGGCGATGCCGGCGCAGTTGACCAGCACCCGCTCCTGGCCGTGGGCCGCCCGGGCCTTGGCGAAGCCGGCGTCGACGCTCTCGTCCGAGGTCACGTCCACATTGCAGAAGACGCCCTTGATCTCGGCCGCCACGGCTTCGCCCCGTTCAGCGTTCATGTCGAAGATCGCGACCTTGACCCCCTGGGCCGCCAACGCCCGCGCCGTGGCTTCGCCCAGACCCGAGGCTGCGCCGGTGACGACGGCTGAAACGGATTGGTCGAGTTTCATGGACGGGCCTTTGGGTCTGGGATCATGATGGGTGCAGTTGCGGCGGAGGGTTTAACGGTGAGTTCAGCGAATGCCAAACCGATGGACGGCGTGTTCCAGGAGCCCGACCCCCTGGCCCCCATCGACCGGTCCCGCGCCCTGGTCCCCATGGTGCAGCGGGTGAACGAGATCCGCGTCCGCCGCGGCTTCTGGCCCAAGGTCCGCCGTGCGGCCGCCCGCATCCCCTTCGCGGCGGACGTCGTGTCGCTCTACTACTGCGCCATGGACGATCAGACGCCACGCGCGGCCAAGGCGCTGATCCTGGCGGCGCTGGTCTGGTTCATCTCGCCGTTCTCCATCGTCCAGGACCTGATGGCCGGCATCGGCTTCGTCAGCGACGCCGCGGTCATCGCCGCCGTCATCGGCATCATCGGCGCCAACCTGAAACCCCGCCACCGCGAACAGGCCAAGGCGGCGCTCAAGCGGATGGCGGAGAGCTGAAGAAGAAAAGATTGGCCACGGAAAACACGGAAAGCACGGAACAGTCGGCGTGTTAGCCAGCGTCGGTGGGAAATAAATAGCCGCGCCGAAGGCGCGGAAGAAAGCATGTCAGGCGCACGCGTTCCGCGACACCACGCCTTCCGTGCTTTCCGTGTTTTCCGTGGCCAATCTTTCTTTCTTACGCCGGCCTCGCGCGGACCCAGCCGGTGATGGAAAGCCGGTCTGCGGGGGCGTAGGGCGCGACGTGTGAGACCGCGTGCAGCTTCGGCACCGCGAAGAGGTTGAGCGCGTTGAACGCCGGCGTGTAGCCCGCTTCGACGTTGCCCTCCCCGTCGTAGAACTGCAGCAGCCCGCCCCAGTCGGGGCGCCAGTGGCGGGTGAAGTTGAATACGTAGGCGCACAGGCGCTGTTTCCCCGCCGAGGTGTCGTCATGGGCGGTCAGGAAATGGCCGGCGCGGTAGCGCGTCGCCTGGGCATCGCAGAAGGCGGCTCGATCGTCCCCAGTGAGCGCGCGCACGAAATCCAGGAACGGCGCGCTGTTCAGGAAATCGTACAGGGCCTCGATGGCGTTGCCCTGGCGCAGACCGCGCTCGACCAACAGGCTGACGCGCCAGGTGTCGTAAAGATATTGCATCTTGTCGCGGGCGCCGTCGGCGGTGACATTGGCGATGCGCGCGCGCTCGAACGGGTCGAGCTCAGCCAAGCGCTCGAGCGGCATCTCGAACACCTCGCCCGAAGCATTGGCGGTCAGGCTCCACGCCGCATGGGCTTCGAGCGCCGAGGCCACGCGTTCGGCGCTGTCCTCGGCCAGGATACCGGGGATATGCACGCGCCCATGCACCGCCCAGGCGTGCTTCAACGCGTCGAGGTCAAGATCGGGCGACAGGGCGATCGGGTCCATCATGAAACGGTTGTGCGCCTCCAAACCTTACACGACGCTGAGCAGCCCTTCCGCCGCTCGCGCGCTCCGGTTAAACACCCCCGTCAGTTGAAGGGAAACCCATGGCCAAGTTCGCCCTCGCGCTCCACGGCGGCGCCGGCGCCCGGCGCAGCCGCGACTACAGCCGCGAGGTTCCTCACATGCAGGGGCTGGTCGAGGCCGCGCGCGACCGCCTGCGCGCCGGCGCCTCGGCGCTCGACGTGGTAGTCGAGGTCATTCAAGGACTCGAGGACTCTGGCCTCTACGTCGCCGGCAAGGGCGCTTCGCCCAATCTCGGCGGCACCTACGAACTCGACGCCAGCCTGATGAACGGCCCCGACCGGCAGGCCGGCGCGGTCGCGGCGCTGCAGGGTTTCCGCAGTCCGATCGCCGTCGCGCGCCTGATCATGGAAAAGACGCCGCACGTCATGCTGGTCGGCGAAGGCGCCGCCGCGTTCGCGAAAACACAACACGCCGAGACCATCGGCGATCCCGCCGCCTATTACACCCACGCGGGCTCAGGCGAATCCAACCACCCGCCGGGTCTGGCCCACGGCACCGTGGGCTGCGTCGTGCTGGATGCGGACGGACGCCTGGCGGCCGGCACCTCGACCGCCGGCGTGTTCAACAAGATGCCCGGCCGCGTCGGCGACGCGCCGATCATCGCGGCGGGAACCTGGGCCGACGACCGGGTCGCCGCGTCCGGCACCGGCCAGGGCGAATACTTCATGCGCACCGCCGCCTGCGCCCAGATCTCCTGGCGCATGCGCATGGGCGCCTCGCTGCCCGAAGCGACCAAGATCGTCCTCGAAGACATCGCCGGCCTAGGCGGCGAAGGCGGCCTGATAACGGTCGACCGCGACGGCAATATCTCCACCCCGTTCAACAGCGAAGGCATGAAACGCGCGACATTGAGCGTTGATGGTGAGATACGGTCGGAAGTGTTCTAGTTTTATTTTTCCGCTCATCCCGGCGAATGCCGGGACCCAGATCATAAAGCACGGACGGCTGGAGCAGGGCCAGCATCTCTCGCGACAAATGGCTGTCGCGCGCTAGTCTCTAAACTGCGGAGCCATACGATCTGGGTCCCGGCATTCGCCGGGATGAGCGGAGATTTATTGGGGTTACCGTCGCACCCACCCCGCCACGGACAAGCGGTCCCCGCCCGCGAACGGCGCCACGATGGACACCGCGTGCTGTTGCGGAACGCGGAAGATGTTGAGCGCGTTGAACGCTGGCGTGTAGTCTTCGGGGTGTTGGGCTCAGCGCGAGCGCTGAATCAGCGAGGCGATAGCCCGCATTCCCGGATCCTCCCCATCCAGGTAGTCACCGATCGTCCAGGGCGCAGCCACCTGCGGGTCCAGGCTTTGGACTTCCAGGGGCGCGCGGCCGTAAGCTTCAAACGTGGCAGCTTCATCAGGGGGCGTTCCAGTTGGACTTCCGGGCTGAGCGATTGAGACGAAACAATCTCTGTAACCTCGGCAGCCGGTGCGAAAATCGTAGCGCTGGGTCGAGGGCAGCAACATGACGCCCGCGTGGGGCAAGTCCTTGAAATCCCCTTCGGAGAAGAACATCAGCCGGTCCCCCGGCGGTTCGCCCACTATGACGACCCGATCGCCCCCGGCCTGTTTCAGATAGGCGACGCTGGCCATTCCGGCCGACACATTCGCCGGCCCCATGAGTACGAAGAACCGGCCCTGCGCGGGCAGAGCTGACGGCCACGCCCGCATGAAGTCGCGGTTGAGCAGAAAGTTTCCCCCTGTGTCCCAGCGCATGTCGAGTACGACGTTCGCCCGGCCCAGACGCTTGCGGTTCGCCTCGGCCTCGTTGAGGAAATCGAGCAGCTTCTGCTTGGCGGTATCGACGTTGCCCCTCAGCTGGATGACCACCGCGTCCAGGTCGGCGGCGTCGCGCCAGCGATAGATCGTAGCGGGGTCCTGAAGCGCCCAGGGCGTGCGATCTGCGGACGGAAGGCGAGGCCAATCGGCTTCGCGTGCTTTCGGGGTGAGCGACCGCTCGACGATAGCGCCGCGAACAAGGCGGATACGGTATCGTGCGATCTCGGGCTTGTCGGTCAAGCCCAGCGCATTCAGCAGGTCGATGCGATTGAGCAGCGTCGCGAACGTCAGATCGCGATGGACGTCCGGGCCGCCGGTGAGTGAGCGACCGGCCTTCTTCAGCGCGGACACGCCGCGGCCGTCGACCGAGATGAGTTCGCCGCCGAGAAGATCGGCGTCTGGCGGGTCGGCCAGAGTGACGAAAAACCGACCGCCGAGATCGGTGAAGCCGAGCGGCGCGCCTGTCTTGCGGCTGAAGAAGCAGCTGGAATGAAGATTGTCCGCGAGCGCGGTGATCTGGCAGATCGCCACGGTGAAGGCCGCGTCGGACAGATGACCGGCCTCCCGTTCCAACTTGCCCAACCGCCGCGCGGCCTCGACACGTGCTGGAGGGGAATAGGCGGCGGAAGGCTCGAAAACCTCACGCCGGAAAACAGCGACATCTTCTCGTTGGCCTTGGCCTGTCGGCGACTGTGCGACCGCCCAGTTGGCGAGTGCGATTGTGAGCGCTAAGCCCGAGGCGGCGGACAGCGCGGCGTTGGCCACGGTGCGACGAACTTTCATCACGGCGAGAGTATCCGGTTTCCGCATCGATCTGAAGGACTACCTTCCCCGCAAAGTCACCGTCCGTTCCCGACCCATGGCTGCCATCGGCCGAGTCCGCTTTCGGGTTCAGGGCCGATGGCAGATCACGATGCCGAGCGGGCGTGGGGAAAGTCTGCTCCGCAGTCGTTCTGACCGCCGATGCGGGATTGAGAAGTTCGTGTTACCCAAGCTCCAGCGCTCTTGAGCGCGGGGGACGGCATGGACATCCACAGGCCCAGCCTATGGCAAGGCCGGCGCGGCCTTGTGCTTGGCCTGGTCAGCCTTGGCATTCTGCTCAACTACGCTGACCGCCAGATCATCGCGGTCCTGAAGCCGATGCTGCAGCACGACCTTGGCTGGTCCGATGGTGACTACGGCCGGATGACCTCGGCTTTCCAATTGGCCACCGCCTTCTCCTTCCTTGGCGCAGGTTGGCTCATCGACCGAATTGGATGGCGGCGCGCCAACCCGCTTGGGGTCGCGCTCTGGAGCTTGGCGGCAATCAGCCACGCCTTCGCCCGCACGGTCGGCCAGTTCACGCTCGCGCGAGCTGCCCTGGGGGTCACGGAGGCCCTGAATTCGCCGACCGCGATCAAGACAGCCGCAGCCCTTTACCCCAATGACCTGCGGGCGATGGCGTACGGCATCATCTCCGCTGCAAGTACCGTGGGCGCTATCGTGACTCCGCTGGTCATCCCGCTGGTTGCCTTGAAGATCGGTTGGGCCAATGCGTTCCTGGTCACCGGCGGCCTGGGCCTCCTCTGGGTTATGGCGTGGCTAGGTTCGAGAGCGGGGCAGGTCGTCACGGCTGAAGCGGAGGCGGCCGCGCCGTCCTTCATGGAGAGGTCCCGCCTCACGGACGTTCTGACGGATCGCCGCACCTGGGCGGTGGCAGGAGCCCGCGCCTGTTCGGACAGCGTCTGGTGGCTGCTACTCTACTGGATGCCTGACCTGTTCAACCGCGTGTTTCATCTCGGCATGAGCGCCTTCGGCCTGCCGCTGGCGGTAATCTATGCCGCCTCAGGAGTGGGCGCGGTGCTCGCGGGGTTCGTTTCGACGCGTCTGCTGCTGGCGGGCGTCAGCCTCAACGCCACGCGCAAAGGGCTGATGCTGACGGCCGCCTTGCTGGTGATCCCCGTCTGGTACGCCGCATCGACGGGGAACTACTGGCTGGCCACGGCGATCCTCGGCCTAACGCTCGCGGCCCACCAATGCTTCTCGATCAACATCTTTGCGCTGGCCACCGACATCTCCCCGCCTGGACGCGTGGCCACCGTTATCGCAATCCAGGCCTTTAGCGGAAACCTCTCCGGCATGGTGATGCTGTCCATTGCGGGCTGGACGTTCGACCATGGATACGGCTACGCGCCTCTCCTCACCTGGGCGTCGGTTGCGTATCTGCTGGGCGTTGGATGGGTGCAGCTGCTTCTCCCGCGTATTGAGGGCGTTGCGCCTGAGCCCGAGGCCACGCCCGCCTTGACCTGAGGCGTCGCGTCGACTCGGCCACTTCCGCGCTTTGAACCGGCCCTTATTTCCGGTTTCCCCCCATGGCTGCCGCATTGATGTCCGCTTTCGGGACTAGTCCCCAATGCTTACTGCCTAACCCACCCCGTCACCGACAACCGATCCCCGCCCGCGAACGGCGCCACGATCGAGACCGCGTGCGCTTGCGGGACGCGGAAGATGTTCAGCGCGTTAAACGCGGGCGTATACCCTTCCGCCACGTGGCCGTCTTCGTCGATGAATTGCAGCACGCCGCCCCAGTCGACGCGCCAGCGGGGCGTCAGGTTCAGCACGAAGGCGATCAGGCGGTCGCCGTCGTCGGCCTTGTCGTCGTGCATTTCGCAGAAGTGGCCGGCGCGATAACGGGTGCAGGTCGCGTCGGTCCAGGTTCCGCGCAGGCCGGTGACACGGTCGATGAAGTCGAGAAACGGCGCACCGTTCAGTAGAGCGTGCACGCCGCGCAGCGTCGCATCGTCGGTCAACGGCTCGCGGCCCTTGCGGGTGATGTTGATCACGTCGTAGGCGAGCTGAAAGCCGTCGCGCGCATTGGCCATGACGTCGCGCATCATTGCCTGGTGCGCCTCGGGCGGCATGCGTTTCGCCTGTTCGGGCGTGAGCTCCAGGTGGCTGTTGCCGCGGTTGATCACGAAGCTCCACTCGCTGTCGCGCGCCAGCCGCGCGTGCAGCCGCGTCGCCCCGTCGCCGGCGAGGAAGTCCGGGATATGCAGCCGCCCGTGGCGCGCGAACACCGCGCGCATCGCGTCGGGATCGAGCGATGGATCGATCTGGAAGGTCTCGCTCATGCCGCGACCATGCCCGACAGGGCGGCGGCCTGCTAGCGGTTCATCACCGCGCCCACCAGCAGCACCAGGGGCGCTGCGATCAGGCAGGCGCCCAGGCCGACCAGGGGAATGGCGGTGGCCGGCTTGACCCGCTTGCCGCCGAGGCCGGCCATGGCCCCCGCAATGCACAGCGCGCCGAGCGCAAAGGCCCCCAGGCAGATCTCGTTCCACGGCTTCAGCGAGGCTGAGGTCGCGTCGTAGATCAGGTACGCGGGGACAATGAGAATCCCGAGCGCAACAACGTTCAGGCTCAAAATCGACAGACGCATCCAGCCCTCCGGTACGCCCAAGCTCGGCCATTCAACCCTGCGTCGGTTAGCGCCGTCTTAATCCCGGCCGTCCGAGGTGCTATAGGCCGGGCCCTCAGCCCGAAGATTAAGGACCCCCCGTGGCCGCAAGCCTCGACCTCACCCGTGCGCCCAAGGCCCCCAAGGGCCCGCCCAACCTTTCGGGGATGACCCGCGGGCAGGTGAAGGACGCCCTGGTGGACGCCGGTGTCGTCGATCCCAGCAAGGCGAAGATGCGGGCGAACCAGGTCTGGCGCTGGGTGCATAACCGCGGCGTCACCGACTTCGACGCCATGAGCGACGTGGCCAAGGACACCCGCGCGGCTCTGTCGCAGGCGTTCACCATCCGCCGCCCCGAGGTGGTCGAGCGCCAGGTCAGCCAGGACGGCACGCGCAAGTGGCTCCTGCGGTTCGCACCCGGCGTCGAGGCCGAGAGCGTCTACATTCCCGACGTGGGCCGGGTCGGCGCGCTCTGCGTGTCGAGCCAGGTCGGCTGCACGCTGAACTGCACCTTCTGCCACACCGGCACCCAGGCCCTGGTGCGCAACCTCACCGCCGCGGAAATTGTTGGGCAGGTGATGGTCGCCAAGGACGACCTCGGCGAATGGTCCATGGGCGAGGGCGAGCGGCTGTTGTCCAACGTCGTGTTCATGGGCATGGGCGAGCCGCTGTACAATCTCGACCACGTCGCCGATGCGATGGACGTAATCTCCGACAACGAAGGCATCGCGCTGTCGCGGCGACGGATCACCGTGTCGACGTCCGGCGTGGTGCCCGAGATTCATCGCCTGGGCGAACGCACCAACGCCATGCTGGCGATCTCGCTGCACGCGACCAACGACGAGCTGCGCGACATACTGGTGCCGCTGAACAAGAAGTATCCGATCAAGGAGCTGATGGACGCGATCAAGGCCTATCCGGGCCTGTCGAACGCGCGCCGTGTCACCTTCGAATACGTCATGCTGAAGGGCGTGAACGACACGCCGGCCGAGGCGCGCGCCCTGGTGCAATTGCTGAAGGGCGTGCCGGCCAAGATCAACCTGATCCCCTTCAACCCCTGGCCGGGGACCCGGTACGAATGTTCGGACTGGCGCACCATCGAAGCCTTCGCCGCGGTGATCAACAAGGCCGGCTACGCCAGCCCCATCCGCACGCCCCGCGGGCGGGATATCCTCGCCGCTTGCGGCCAGCTCAAATCCGAAAGCGAAAAAATCCGCGCCAGCGCATTGCGCGCCATGGCCCAGGGCCTCGAGACCGGGGCCTAGGAAAGAAAACCGCGGAGATCGCAGAGAAGAAGAAAAGCCGCAGAGATCGCGGAGCGGTCGCGTCTCGTGGCCGCCCGCAGGGCTCTCTAAGTTCGGTTTTTTAGAAGGTCGCTTCGCGACAAGCGCGCCCTCTCTGCGCTCTCTGCGGCTTTATCTTCCTCTGCGATCTCCGCGGTTTTCTTTCTTTCTTGGGCGCGCTGGCCCGCCCGGTCGAAGGATAGCCTCCCGGGCGAGGGCCCTTGCCATCCGGGTCAAGCTGACGGCTAAACTTGGGGTCCCAGAAGCCCGGGTTGCGTCATGAACTCCGACACCCTGCACGACGTCTTCAACAGCCCCGACGTGGCGGCCTTCTTTGCGGGCTTTCCCGTGATGCTGCTGCACGCGGCGATTACCCTGGTGATCCTGGTCCTGGCCTCGGTGCTCTATGCGCTGACCACGCCCTACAAGGAGATCACCGCGATCCGCGACGGCAACGGGGCGGCGGCGGTGTCCTTCGGCGGCGTGATCGTGGGCCTGGCCATTCCGCTGGCCCTGGCGCTGAACGCGGCCAACACCACGCGCGAGCTGGTCATCTGGGGCACGGCGACGGCGGTGGTCCAGTTGCTGGTGTTCCGGCTCACCGACTTCGTGCTGATGGGCCTGCCCTCGCGGGTCTACAACGACGGCGAAGTGCCCGCGGCCGTGCTGCTGGTGGCGGCCAAGCTCGCCGGCGCTTTCATCATCGCCGCCGCCGTCGCCGTCTGATCCGTGCGATGAGCTTTCCCAGGCTCCCGGACTGGCTGATCTATCTCACGGTGGTGGCGAGCATCTGCACGGTCGCGGTGGTGCGCCGCGACGCCGCCCACGCCCCGCCCGCGCCGCGGCCGGCCGACGCCCGCGAAGGCGATCTGGTTGGGCCGAACGCGCCGGTCGATCAGCTGTCGCTGGTGCAGGCGCCGTCGGGGCCGCTGCAGCCGGTGCTCGGCACCGCGTTCGCCACCGGCGGCCAGGGTCAGTGGCTCACCGCGCGTCACGGCGTCTTCGATTGCCGCAAGGCGGCCGTGTTGATGTCGAGCGATCTCGCCATGCCGGCGAAGATCACCCGGCTGCCCGGCGGCGACCTCGCGCTGTTGACGACACAGGGCGGTCCCGCGGGCTTGCCGCTCGGCGCCGTGCGCGCGCCGCACACAGGCGAACGCGCCTATGCGCCGGGCTATCCGCAAGGCCTGCCGGGTGAAGTCGCGCTGCAGTATCTCGGAACCGACACGGTCAACATCCGCGGCCTGGGCACGCAGACCGTGCTGGCCTGGGCCGAGATCGGCCGCACCGACGAACTCGGCGAACAGCTGAAGGGCCTTGCCGGCGCGCCGGTGCTCGATCGCCAGGGCCACGTTCTGGGCGTGATGCTGGCGGCGCGGCCGCGGCGCGGGCGCATCTTCACCACCTCGACCCAAACCCTGGCGCTTGCCGCCAAACGCCTGGCGCCCGCCGCCGAACAACCCGAGGCCGGCGAACCGATCACCGCCGAGAACTACGGCCGCATCGCCGACAGCCTGCGCCGCGACGCGCGCGTGGCGGAAGTGCGCTGCCTGGTGACGGGTTAGGCGCCGAAGGCGCAGCAAGAAAGAAAACCGCGGAGTACGCAGAGCAAGAGAAAGCCGCAGAGATCGCAGAGCGGTCGGCAACCAATTTTGCGCCGCGCCTAAAGCAGCCTCTCTCCGCGATCTCTGCGGCTTTCTCTTTCTCCGCGATCTCTGCGTTCAATCTTAACAAGAGCGCTGTCGCGCCCGGTTACGAGCCGCCTTTGCGCAGCGAGGCGTTGTTCAGGTCGACGTCCGCGGCGGGGATGACCACCACGTCGGGATGCTCGGCCTGCAGCGCCTTCAGGAAGATGCTCGCGTCGCCGACCACCACGATCTGGGCCTTCGACGGATCGAACAACTCCGCGCCGATGGCTTCGACCTGTTGCGGCGTCACCGCCTTCACCCGGTCGGCATAGCGGCCGATCTCGCCCAGGTCGACGTGATAGAGTTCGAAGCGGCTGAGCAGGCTCGCGGTGCTTTCGGTCGTCTCCACCGCGCTGTTGAAATTGCCGACCACCGCGGCCTTGCGGGCGGTGAGTTCCGCGTCGCCTGGCTGCGTCTGCCCGAGCTTTTTCATCTCGGCCACGACCAGGTCGACCACCTGCGTCGCGGACTCGTTCTTGGTCGAGGTCGAGGCGACCAGCGGCCCCGGCGCGCGACGGAAGTCGATGCGGCTGTTGGCGCCGTAGCTGAGGCCGCGCTTGATCCGGATTTCCTCGTTCAGGCGGCCCGAGTAGCCGCCGCCCAACACCGTGTCCGCAACCAGCGCCTGATAGAAGCGCGGATCATCGCGCGCGATGGCGAGGCGGCTCACGATCACCGCCGCCTGGCCCGAGTGCGGCAGGTCGACCACCACAATACGCGGCGCGGCGATCGGCCCTACCGGATCGGGCGCCTTCGGCGCCGCGCCGGGCGCGGGCTTCCAGTCGCCGAACAGATGCTCAGCCAGCGCAAAGCCCTGTTCGGGCGTCAGGTCGCCCGCCAGCACCAGGGTCGCCTGATCCGGCCGCCACCACTGCGCATGAAAGCGCGCCACGTCGTCGTGCGAGAGCTTGGCGACAGATTCCTGCGTGCCTGAGCTCGGCTCGCCGTAGGGGGCCGCGCCATAGAGCGCGCGACCGGCCACCATGTCGCCGAGCCGCGTCGGATCGCCCATCGCCACCTGAAGCCCGGCCAGCGTCTGCTGACGCGCGCGGTCCAGTTCGTCGGGCGCGAACACCGGGTTGCGCGCCACGTCGGCGAAGATCGCCATCGCGGGTTCCACCTCGTCCCGCTTGATGATCAGGCTGAGCGTCGAGCCGTCGTAGCTCGAGCCCGCGCCGATCTCGCCGCCGAGGGATTCGATCTGGCGCGCGATCTCCTCAGCCGAACGCGTCGTCGTGCCCTTGGTCATCAGGGTCGAGGCCATGTCGGCGACGCCCGGAAGATGTTGCGGATCGGAGGCGGCGCCGGCGTCCACGGTCAACTCGGCGCTGACCAGCGGTACGCCGTGCAGGGGCGCCACGATCACATGCACGCCGTTGGCCAGGGTGGTCTGGCGTGTCTCGACCTGGGGCGCGGCGACCGGCTCGCCGGGGGCCGGCGGCTTGATGCGCTCCGCCTCGGCCGCGGCTTCGACGATCTTCATGTCGGCCGGGCGTGTCAGGGTCTGGGCCTGGATGGTCGAAGCGGGCGACGGCGGCGTGAAGCCCGCAGGCTTGTGCTCGTCGCTCTGGTAGTCGACCACGGCGCGGTGCTCGTCGCCGAGATACTTCTGCGCGACGCGCTGAATGTCGGCGGCGGTCACCGCCTGCACGTCGGACACCAGGCGGTTCACCTTGGACGCGTCGCCATAGAGGACGACGGCGGTCTCCAACTCGTCCGCCTGACCAAGGTCCGTTTCGCGCTGGCGCAAGGTGTCGGTCACCAGCTGGTTCTTCGCGCGGGAAAGTTCGGCGGCGCTGACCGGCTGGTCGCGCAGGCGCTTCAGCTCGACGAGGATGGCCTGTTCGCCCTGTTGCGGCGTCTTGCCCTCGGACAGGATCGCGCCGATGGCGTAGGCGCCCGGCTGCTGGCGCAGCTCCTGGAAGCTGAACGCCTCCTGCGCGATCTGCTGCTTGTAGACGAGGTTGGTGTAGAGCCGCGAACTCTCCCCCTTCGACAGGATCGCATCGAGGACGATCAGCGCGGGCATGTCGGGGCTCGACGCGGCGGGAAACGGATAGCTCATCAGCACCGCGGGCAGCGGCGTGTTGGGCTCGTAGTCGGCGATGGTCACCGGATGCGTCCGTTCCGGCTCGACGGCGGTCACGCGCGGGATCGGGCCGGCCGGTTTGGCGATCGGGCCGAAGTACTGGTCGATCCAGGCGTTCAGCTGCGCCGGGTCGAAGTCGCCCACCACCACCAGCACGGCGTTGTCGGGCCGATAATAGGTTGCGTGGAACGCCTGCACATCGGCGAGCGTCGCGGAATCGAGGTTTGCGATGGAGCCGATGCCGGGACGGCCATAGGGGCTGACGCCAAAGGACACTTCGGCCAGGTCGAGACCGAACAGCCGGCCGTACGGTTGCGCCAGGATGCGTTGCCGCAGCTCCTCCTCCACCACGTCGCGTTCGGACTTGAAGTTGGCTTCATCGACCACCAGCGAACTCATCCGCTCGGCCTCGGCCCACAACAGGGTCTTCAGATAGTTGGCGGGGACGATCTCGTGGTATTCCGTGTAGTCGTCGTTGGTCGAGGCGTTGTTGTTGCCGCCGACGTCCTCGGTCATGCGATCAAAGGATTCCGGCGGCAGATTCCGCGTCGCCTTGAACATCATATGCTCGAACAGGTGCGCAAAGCCCGAGCGCCCGACCGGATCGTCCTTCGATCCCACCTGGTACCAGACCTGGATCGCCACATTGGGCGAGCGCGTATCGCGGACGGCGTAGACCTTCAGTCCGTTGGCCAGCACGCGATAATCGTAATGCACCGGCGCCACCACAACGGGCGCCGGCTGCGCTTCAGCCGATACGGCCAAGCCTGAGATGAACAGCGCCGCGCAGGCGGCCAGGAAAGCGAACCTCATGAGGTCTCCGCGAAATACCTGTCCAGTTTAGCATCGGCGCGTGACGCGGACCAAGCGCCGGAAAAGTACACTTGCGGCGAAAAAGGTCACTTTCCCGACGCCGGCGCCTTTGCGCCCGCCGACGCGGTTGATGTCGGCGGGGCGGGGGTGGCGATGACGATGATCGGCGTCTGGGTCAGCCAGGTCTTGGCGTAACGGTTCACGTCGTCCAGCGTCACCGACTCCATGTCGGCCTTGTAGTCGATGAACTCGCGCAGGATTTCGTAATTGCCCGCCGAGCCGTCGAGGCCGCCGGACCACCAGTCGATGTCCTGCATGCGGTTCGGGATGGCGTCGAGCAGCGGTTTGCGCGCGGCCTCGAACGCTTCTTGCGTGATGCCGTGGGCCGCGAGCTCCGCGGTGGTTTCGCGCGCCGCGGCGGCGACCGCGTCGGCGTCGGTGGCCGTGGTCTCGATCACCGCATTGATCGCGCCCTGGTCGGCCGCGTCGGGCGCGGCCATGGACACCTGCGGCGCATAACTCTTGCCCATCTGCGAGCGCACCCGGTGGCGGATCGCGTCGTCCATGACCGCCGCGACGATGTTCAGCGCGTACTCCTCGCGCCGCCGCTTGGGCTCGGCGACGTAGAGCGGCCACAGCAGCGAGATCACCGCCTTATCCTCACTCGACTGATAGGTGGTGTGGATCACCGGCGGCGCGAGCTTGGGATAGCGCAGGAAGAAGGTGTCGGGCCGCACCCGGTTGACCGCCGCGCGCGGGGGCAGGGCGCCCAGGGTGCGCGCCACCGCGTCCACCGCATGGTCTTCGGTCACGTCGCCGACGATGGTCACCTCCAGCGGCGCCTGGGTCAGGGCCGGCTTGAACAGACGCTCGAAGGTCGCCGAGTTGATCTTCAGCAAATCTTCCCGCGGCGGGGTGACGTAGACGCCGTCCGGCGCCACGGCGCGGTTCAGCGCCTGCGACACCGCAAACTCCGGCGAGGTCTTGGCCGCGCGCTCCATCAGATCCACCGCGGTCGGCAGCTTGGCGTCGATCGCCTTGTGGAAGCCGGAGTCGGTCACGAAGGCCGCCAGAATCTGCATCTCCACGTCCAGGTCGACGGGGTTGGTGGCGCCTTGCATCACGAAGGCGTCGTCGAGGATGTTGAAGTCCGCGCCCCAGCCGTGATCGTTGAACAGGCGCCGCAACGTTTCCGCATCATGCTTGCCGAGCCCGCCTTCGACGAACAGCTGCGCGCCCAACTGGGCGGCGTAGTAGTCCTTGTTCGGAATCTCGCGGCGGCCGGCGCCGAAGCGCACGCGCACCTCGATCTTGTCCTGGCTCTCGGTCAGGCGCTTGAAGTTCAGCACCACGCCGTTGGTGAAGGTGACGCGCACGAAGCCCGGATCGGCGATCTCGACGCGGGACGCCACCGTGCCCGCGGGACCGAAGTCGGTATAGGCCCACTTGGCCGCCTTGGGCGCCACCAGCGCCGGCGGCGTCGGTCCGGAGACGTCCTCGCGATAGGCCGTCTTGACCACGTTCGCATCGACCCCTTCGGGCGTGGAGAGCATCACAAACGGACCCGCGCCCGCCCAGTCGCGTTTGAAGGCGGCGTCGATGTCCTTCTCGCTCAGGCCCGCGTCGGCGCGGTCGAGGATGCGGAAGCGTTCGCGCGTCGTTGCGAGCACGTCGCCCTGCACCTCTTCGTTCAGCATGCGCTCGGCCAGGACCGATGACGGCGTCGCGCGCGAGCTGTCGGCGGCGGCGCGGTATTCGGCGCGGATGCCTTCCAGAGCGCGTCCGACCTCTTCGGAGGTGGCGCCATGGGCTTCGAGGCGGCGCACTTCGGTGAGCGCCGCGGCCAGGCCGCCCTTCCAGTCGTCCTTCAGCGGCAGCACGTCGAGGCAGCTGTAGAGCGCCTCCTTGTCGGCTTCGCGTTCGCCCACCTCGGCGCGGCCGAAGGGGGGATTGTCGCTGCCGGCTTCGGCGCGCAGCCGCTCGTTCAAGACGTCGCGCCACAGCCGCCGCTCGAGCAACAGCCGCGTGCGCGCAACCGTGTCGGGCAACTCCTCATCGTCCTTGCGGGCGTAGCAGAGGGCGACGCTCGCCGGCAGATAGGGTTGCGACGTGCTCAGCACCTCGAACCCGCGCGTCAGGTTGGGTTTCGACGGGGGCACGCGCGGCGGTTCCGGCGTCGCGGCCTTCCACGAGCTGAAGGTGTCGATAACGCGCTTTTCCAGCTCGTCCACCGGCAGGTCGCCGACTACGGAAACGTAGGCCTGATCGGGCCGGTACCAGCGTTCGTAAAAATTACGCAGCTTCGCCGCGTCGAGACTCTTGATCGACTCCCGCGATCCGAGCGGATCGTGGTCGGTGGAGCGCAGCTCCGGCGCCAGGAATTTCTGCACCGCCTCGGCCCAGGTGCGCTCGGGGCCGCGCGAGCGGTTTTCTTCCGACAGCACCACGCCGCGTTCGCGGTCGGCGGCGGCGGGATCGAGCGTCAAGCCGTCGGCGATGTCGCGCAGCCAGCCGAAGGCCAGATCGAGTTTGGCCTTGTCCACCTGGGGAATGTCGAGTTCGTAGGTCGTGCCGAAGAGGCCGGTCTCGGCGTTCTGATCGCGGCCGAACTGCACGCCCTGGGCGCCGAACAGCGTATCGAGCTGGCCGCCGGGGATGTTGCGGCCGCCGTTGAAGGCCATGTGCTCGAGAAAGTGGGCGACGCCGCGTTCGTCGTCGTGTTCTTCATAGCTGCCGGTCTTGATGTGAAAGCGGAACGAAATCGCGTGCTGCGGCGCGCTGCTCGACCTCACCGCATAGTGCATTCCGTTGGGCAGCACGCCGGAGCGCACGTTGGGGTCGGGTTGAACCACGTCGGGATCGCGCGCGGCGTTGCCGCCGACCGTCGCGGCGGCTTGACCGCCCGTGTGGCCAGGGGCGGGGGCCCCCTGGTTCTGCGCCGGGGCCGCGGAGGCAAAAATCAGCGAAGACGCCGCCAAGGCGGAGACCAGATACAATCCACGCACGAAAAATCCCCGATTTGACACGTTCACGCGACCTTATAGGGCCAATGATCGCGGCGCTAGCGAGGCGAGGAAGCCGGGGACGGCGCCACAGTTGTGACCAGGGGCGGGCGGCTTAACCACATTGCGGCGGCCGTGCGCACCTCGTCCAGGGTGATCTCACGGTAGAGCCGCTGTTCTTCGGTCGCGTCCCTCAGCGGCGTCGGGTCGGCGGCGGAGCCGTCCAGGGCCTCCAGCCACCAGGCGTTGGTCTGGCGGCGCGTGTCGAGCGCGGTGAGGATCGGCTGGCGCACGCGCTCCAGCATCTCGGCGGTGACGCCGCCGGGTTTGGACAGCTTCTGCGCCGACTTGACGATCTCTGCGACGACGGAATCGAGTTCGGCCGGCGCGGTTTCGACAGTCGCGACGACGAACCCCTGGTCGGCGCGGTCGGGCGCGCTGATCGACACCTGCGGCGTATAGGTCTTGCCGAGCTCCTGGCGCACGCGATGACGCAGGTCGTCGGACAGCACGCGCGCGGCGAGATTGATCGCGTACTCCTCGCGCCGCTTCGAAGGGTCGCCCTCGAACAGCGGCCACACCACGCCGACCAGCGCCTTTTCCTTCGGCCCCTCGTGGGTGGCGTGCACGGCCGGCGGCAAGGTCGTGGGGAAGACCAGGAACCGCGCGTCGGGCCGCGCCCGCTCTGACGATTTGCGCGCCGGCAGGGCGCCCAGCGTCTGTGCGATCAGCCTGGTCGCGGTCGCCTCGTCGATGTCGCCGACCAGGGTGACTTCCAGCGGCGCCCCGGTCAACGGACCCTTCAGCAGGCGCGCGAAATCGGCGGACTTCAGTTGCTTCAACTGCGCCTCCGGCGGCGGCAGGGTCGGGTCCTGCGGATCGGCGGCGCGGCGGAAGGCCTGGGCGAACACCGTGGTCGGCGTCGAGCGGTTGTGACGGAACACGTCGCTGACCGCGGTCGGCACGCGCGCGTCGAGGTTCGGCCGGAATCCCGGATCGGTCAGATAGGCCGACAGGATCTGCAGCTCATTGGCAAAAGCGTCGGGCGTGGTCACGGCGCGCAGTTCGAAGGCGTCGCTCTCGATGTCGAGGGACGGCTCCCAGTTCCGGTCGGAGAACAATCGGCGCAGGGTGTCCGCATCGAAGCGGCCGAGGCCGCCTTCGACGAACAGGCCGGCGGCGAACTGGGCGGTGGTGACCTGGTCGTTGGGAACCTCGCGCCGGCCGGCGCCGAAGCGCACGCGCGCGACGATCAGGTTCTTCTGGAACGCGGTCTGTTTGAAGTTCACCACCAGGCCGTTGGCGAAGGTCAGGCGGGTGAAGCCGGGATCGAGCGTCTCACGCTTGGTCACCGCGCCTGCGGGACCGAAGCTGGTATAGGACCAGGTCTCGGTTTTCGGCGGCTGGTAGGCGGGCGGCGCGGGCTCGGCCGCGATGGCGGCCCAGGCGTCGCGCACGGCCTGCGGCTCGGGCGCTTTTGGCGCCACCAGCGAGATCAGCGGGCCGTTGCCGGACCAGTCCAGGGCGAATTCCTCGCGCAGCAGGTCGGGCGTGATGCCCTTGGCCGCGATCTCGAAATCCTTCAGCTTTTCAGCCGGACTTGCGACAATGTCGCCGCTCAGGATGTCGTTCTGGATCGAGGTGGCGAGCCCCTCGGAGAACCGCGTGCCGGCGGCGGCGGCCTCGCTGCGGTAGCGCGAGCGCGTATCGGCGACGGCGCGATCGAGCTCCTCCTGCGTCGGGCCGTAAAGCGAGAAGCGGCGAAGCTCGGTGGTCGCGGCCTCCAGCGCCGGGCGCCACTGGTCGTCGAGCGGTGAAATCTGCAGACAGGCTTCGGCGGATTCGCGGCGGCCCTCGAAGCTGACGCCGGCGCGCAGGAACGGCGGTTTGTCGCCGGCGACCAGACGCGACAGCCGCTCGTCGAGGATCCGCTTCCAGATGTCGCGCAGCGTCAGCCAGCGCAGCCGCCGCACCGTGCGCAGCGACACATCGTCGGGCGCACGCAGCCGGCACACGCTTTCCGCGCTCGGCAGCTGCGGCTCCGACTGGGTCAGGACGTCCAGGGTGCGCTTGGGATCGGGCTTGTAGCGCGGCGGCCGCTTGGGCTTGTCGCCCTTGCCCTTCCACGACGCGAAGGCCTCCTTCACGCGCTTTTCCAGGTCGTCGGTATCGTCGTCGCCGACCACCACCACGACCGCGTTTTCCGGCCGGTACCAACGGTCGTAGAAAGCGCGTAGTCGCGCCGAAGTCATGGTCGAGACGCTCTCGACCGTGCCGATCGGAACACGGGTCGGCGAGCGCAGGCCCTGTTCGCGAAACGCGTCGCCCTTGGTGCGCGTCTGCTGCGCGGGGCTGAGCCGCGCCTCGCGTTCGGACAGGATGACGCCGCGCTCCCGCTCCACCGCGGCTTCGTCGAGCGTGTCGCCGTCACCGATGTCGCGCACCCAGCGGAAGGCATGGTCGAGCTTGTTCGCGTCCGAATCGTTCAGGTCGAGACGAAAGGTGGTCAGCGAAAGGCTGGTCTCGGCGTTCTGATCGCGCCCAAAGCCCACGCCCATCTCGGCGAACACCTGATCGAGCGATCCGCCCGGAAAATGCGCGCTGCCGGCGAAAGCCATGTGTTCGAGGAAGTGCGCGAGCCCGAGCTCGTCGTCGTTTTCCTCATAGCTGCCGACCAGCATGGCCAGGCGGATCGACACCGACCCCTTCGGCGTCGCATTGCGCAGCACCGCATAGCGCAACCCGTTGGGCAGCACCCCCTGGCGCACATCGCTATCCGGCAGGATCGGCCCGAGGTCGGAAAGGCGCGCTTGCGGAGCTGCAGGCGCGGGCGTCGGGGGTGTGGATCCCGGGGTAGGGGTAGGGTCGGCGATCGTGGCGCGCGCACATACAGCGGCCAACGCAAGCGCAAGAACGCCGGCGGCCACTCGCTTCAACGGCGAAAACATTCCCCTAAACACGCTGGCGACTTAACCGGCCGGCAGCACCCGCGTCCACCTCCTTTAATCTCCGCTCATCCCGGCGAATGCCGGGACCCAGATCATAAAGCGCTGACGGTCGGACCAGGGCCCGCGGCACACCAACTTTTGGATTGCGGAGCCATACGATCTGGGTCCCGGCATTCGCCGGGATGAGCGGAAAGAAAAAAGTTACCCGTTCCGGTTCTTCACCAGATCCTCGACCACGCCGGGATCGGCCAGGGTCGAAATGTCGCCCAGATTGCCGGTGTCGTTCTCGGCGATCTTGCGCAGGATGCGGCGCATGATCTTGCCGGAGCGGGTCTTGGGCAGGCCCGGCGCCCATTGGATGACGTCGGGCTTGGCGATGGGACCGATCTCGCGGCCGACCCAGTCGCGCAGTTCCGCCTTCAGCTTGTCGGTCGCCTCGACGCCGGCCTTCAGCGTGACATAGGCGTAGATGCCCTGGCCCTTGATCTCGTGCGGATAGCCCACGACCGCGGCTTCGGCGACGTCGTGGTGCGCCACCAGCGCGCTTTCCACTTCCGCGGTGCCCAGCCGGTGGCCCGAGACGTTCAGCACGTCGTCCACCCGGCCGGTGATCCAGTAGTAACCGTCCTCGTCGCGGCGGCAGCCGTCGCCGGTGAAATACTTCCCGGGATAGGTCGAGAAATAGGTCTCCAGAAACCGCGCGTGATCGCCATAGACGGTGCGCATCTGACCGGGCCAGCTGTCGAGCAGACACAGATTTCCCGACGCCGCCCCCTCCAGCACGCCGCCGTCGGCGTCGACCAGTTGTGGAACCACGCCGGGCAGCGGCTTGGTCGCCGACCCGGGCTTCAGGTCGGTGGCGCCCGGGAGCGGCGAGATCAGAATGCCGCCGGTCTCCGTCTGCCACCAGGTGTCGACGATCGGGCAGCGACCCTCGCCCACCACCCGGTGATACCAGAGCCACGCTTCCGGATTGATCGGCTCGCCGACGCTGCCCAGCAGACGCAGCGACTTGCGTGACGTGCGCTGCACCGGCGCTTCGCCCTCGCGCATCAGGGCGCGGATGGCGGTGGGCGCGGTGTAGAAGATCTCGACGTGGTGCTTGTCGATCACCTCCCAGAACCGGCTCGAGGTCGGATAGTTCGGCACGCCCTCGAACATCAGGGTGATCGCGCCGTTGGCCAGCGGTCCGTAGACGATATAGCTGTGTCCGGTGACCCAGCCCACGTCGGCGGTGCACCAAAAGACCTCGCCCGCGCGATAGTCGAACACCAGCTCGTGCGTCCACGCCGCCCAGAACAGATAGCCGCCGGTGGTGTGCAAAACGCCCTTGGGTTTGCCGGTCGATCCCGAAGTGTAGAGGATGAACAGCGGATCCTCCGCGCTCATCGGCTCCGGCGCGCAGTCGGCGGAAACCTTCGCCGCCTCTTCCGCATAGGCGAAGTCGCGGCCCGCCTTCATCGCCACAGCAGCGCCGGTGCGCTTGACCACCAGCACGCAGGTCACGCCGGGCGCCTGTTCGACCGCGGCGTCGACGTTGGCTTTCAGCGGTACGGTCTTGCCGCCGCGCAGGCCTTCGTCGGCGGTGATGACGATCGTCGACTGACAGTCGTTGATCCGCCCCGCCAGGCTGTCCGGCGAAAAGCCCGCGAACACCACCGAATGCACCGCGCCGATGCGCGCGCAAGCCAGCATGGCGTAGGCGGCCTCGGGGATCATCGGCAGATAGAGGGTGACGCGGTCGCCCTTCTTCACCCCGTGGCGTTTAAGCACATTGGCCATGCGGCAGACCTGCGCATGCAGTTCGCCGTAGGTGATGCGGTGCGCGTGCGCCGGGTCGTCGCTCTCCCAGATGATCGCCGTGTCGTCGCGCTTCTTCGGCAGGTGACGATCGATGCAGTTGGCCGAGACGTTCAGCACGCCGTCGGCGAACCAGCGGATGCGGAAATCCTCGCGCTTGAACGAGACGTCCTTCACCTGGGTGAAGGGCTTGATCCAGTCGAGGCGCTTGGCCTGCTCGCTCCAGAACGCGTCCGGTTCGGCGATAGCGCGGCGATAGGCCGCCTCGTAGGCGGCGGCGTCCATGTGGGCGCGCTCGGACCAGGCCTTGGGGACCGGAAACAGCTCCGTCTCGCTCACCGGCGTCTCCTTCGCATTGCGCTCGTACGACATGGGCAGTATCCGAAGCCGACCCCCCTCCGCAATGGGACCATTTCCGATGCTGCTCGCCTTCTCCACCTGGCCTGAGATCGAAGCCCGGCTGGGCCACTCCAAGACCGTCGTCATCCCGATCGGCTCCAACGAACAGCACGGCCCCACGGGCCTGCTCGGCACCGACTGGCAATGTCCCGAGATCATCGCGCACGCGGCGCACCGGGGCGGGGCGGATATTCTGGTAGCGCCCACCTTCAACATCGGCATGGCGCAGCATCACCTGGCGTTTCCGGGGACGATTTCGCTCCGGCCCTCGACCTTCCAGGCGGCGATCGGAGACTGGGTGTCGTCGCTGACGCGGCACGGCTTCGAGCGGCTCTTTTTCCTGAACGGCCACGGCGGCAACATCGCCTCCATCGAGGCGGCGTTCAGCGAGATCTACGCCGAGTGGTCGTTTGCGGAAGAGCGCACGCCCTTCATGCTGAAGCTGCGCAACTGGTGGGACCTGCCGGGCATCCACCGCCTCGCCGATGAGATGTTTCCCTCCGGCCACGGCAGCCACGCAACGCCGTCGGAAATCGCCATCACCCAGGCGGCCTATCCCGACAGCATCAAGACCGCCAACTACGCCCCGCGCATCGCGCCCATGGGCCCGATCCGCGACGGCCTGGATTTCCGCGCCCGCTTCCCCGACGGCCGCATCGGCTCCGATCCGTTGCAAGCGTCGCCGGAAAAGGGCCAACGCCTGATCGACGCGTCGGTCGAAGCCCTGGTGCGCGACGTGCAGGTGTTCACCGACGAGACGATGCCGGGCGCCTGAGTTCGGCATGGGGCAACTCAAATCCACCGAGATAGCCTCGGCATTGACCGAAGCGATGGCGGCGGGGCGCTTCGTGCGCCTGACCACACGCTACGACGAGCGGGTGAGCGGTTACGTCGCGGCGATTGGCCCGGGATTTGTGATGATCGCGGTGGTGAACCACCGCATCTGGTTCGACGGCTTTGAATGCTTCCGCCGGCCGGACATCCTCGCGGTCGGAGACGACCCCTACGCGGCGTTTCACGAGACCGCCCTGTCGCGCCGCGGCGATACGCGGCCGCAAACCCCGCCCGTGTCCTTGGAGAACATCGAGGCTTTGCTGACGACGGCAGGGAAGCTGTTCCCGCTCGTCACCATTCACACCGAGGTCGAAGACGCCGACGTCCTCTTCATCGGCCGCGTGCTTGAGGTTACCGCCGGCGAACTCGTGATGCTCGAAGTGGACCCGGGCGCGGAATGGGACGCTGAGCCGGAGCGCTGTCCGACCGCGGACATTACGCGGGTGGCTTTCGGCTCGGACTATGAGGACGCCCTATGGCTGGTGGCGGGCGATCCGCCGTCGGCCTAGGTTGAGGTTCAGCTGAACTGTGAGCGGAACACCGCCTTGATGTGCGCGCGCCGGGCGTCCAGGCGCGTTGCGGTTGCGTCGTCGCCGCTTTGGCGCGCGAGCACTATCGCGTCGGTCAGGAACTCTTTTGCGTCGTTGTAGCGGGCCGCCGCGGTGGTTGCATCGGCGGCTTCATACATTGCCGTGTAAGCGGCTTCCGCCTGCGCTTCCAGCCAAGCTATGTCGCGATCCGTCATGCCGTCACGATCATCCCGTCTTTCACTTCGACCGGCCACGGCTTCAGTCGCGCCCCCGCAGCAGGGCCGCCTAAACAAGCGCCGTCTTTGATGTTGAACAGGGCGCCGTGCCAGGAGCATTGGATCAGCTCGCCGTCGCGGGTCAGATAGCGGTCGAGTTGTTGCGCCAGCGGCAGGCCGGCGTGAGGGCAGCGGTCGACGTAGCCGTGGACGACGCCGTCCTTGCGCACGACGAAACCGTGGAACCAGGCGTCCTTGATCTGCAGCACGAAATTGCGCGCGCCGGGGTCGGCGATAGTGTCGAGCGTGCACAGCGGCACGCCGGCCGGCGTTTCCCAAACGCGGATGTGGTCGCTCATCGTTCCGACTTGATCGGCCGCGTCATCAGGGCGTGCAGCGCCTCGTCCACGTCGAGCTTGCCCTTCAGTATGGCGGCGACCGCGGCGCAGATGGGGGTTTCGACGCCGAGTTGTTCGGCGAGTTCGACGACGGCCGGCGCCGACTCCACGCCCTCGGCCACCGACAGCTTGCCCGCCAGCGCCTGTTTCAGGGTTTGGCCCTGGCCGAGCGCCAGTCCGACACTCATGTTGCGCGACTGCGGCGAGGAACAGGTGAGCACCAGATCGCCCAGACCGCACAGGCCCGCCAGGGTTTCCGCCTTGGCGCCGACCGCCACCGCGTAACGCGTCATTTCCGCAAAGCCGCGGGTGATCAGCGCCGCATGCGCGCTCTTGCCCAGCCCCTTGCCGTCGCTGATGCCGCAGGCGATGGCGAGCACGTTCTTCAGGGCGCCGCCGGCTTCGGCGCCGATCATGTCGTCGGCGACGTAGGGTCGGAACGTCGGCGTCGCCAGCACTTCGGCGAGGTCGCGCGCCAGTTCCGCATCGTTCGACGCGAGGGTCACCGCCGCAGGCAGGCCCTGCGCCACTTCCTTGGCGAAGCTCGGCCCCGACAGCACCGCGGGTTTCGCTGCGGGCAGGGTTTCCTTCAGCACCCGCGTCATCAGCGCGTTGGTGCCGCGCTCCACACCCTTGGCGCAGAGCACGATGGGCAGGCCGCCGCGCGCGTACGGCTTGAACGCTTCGAGCGTCACGCGCATGTGCTGCGCCGGCGGCACGGCGAGGATCAGGTCGCAGTCCTTGAGGCCGGCGAGATCGCCCGTCGCTTCCACGTCGAACAGGGTGAAGCCCGGCAGGAACGGCGTGTTCTCGCGTTCGCTGCGGATCTGTTCGACCACCTCCGGCTCGCGCGCCCAGAGCGTCGTCTTCAGTCCGGCGCGGGCGCAGACCAGCGCGAGCGCCGTGCCCCAGGCCC
The DNA here is from genome assembly GCA_036501825.1 of Caulobacteraceae bacterium. Taxonomy (GTDB): domain Bacteria; phylum Pseudomonadota; class Alphaproteobacteria; order Caulobacterales; family Caulobacteraceae; genus JAFECT01. The sequence continues at coordinate 251,043 of DASXZP010000036.1, forward strand.
CGGCGCCGATGACGCCCGCGGTGCGATAAGCGTTCACGCCTTGGCTCCCTTGCGGCCGGGTTTGTGTGTGGGGTTGGTGCGCGCGGAGTCCTCATCGAGGGGCCAGCGCGGCCGTGCTTCGGCGTTGAAGCTCGAGGTCAGGCCGAGCGCCAGGCGCTCTGCGCCCGCGAGCGCGATCATCGCGGCGTTGTCGGTGCAATAGGCCAGGGGCGGCGCCAGGAACGCGAAACCGCGCGCGGCGGCGGTTGCTTCCAGCGTCTTGCGCACGGTGCGGTTGGCGGCGACGCCGCCGGCGACCACGAACAGACGATGGTTGTGCGCCTGCGCATAGTCGGCCATCGCACGATCTGAACGATCCGCCAGTTGTCGCGCGATCGCGTGTTGCACGGCGGCAGCGAGGTCGGCGCGACCCTGCTCGCTGGTCACGCCGTCGGCGAGACGCGCGGCGGCGGTCTTCAAACCCGAAAACGAGAAGTCGCAATCCTTGCGGCCGAGCAGCGCGCGCGGCAACTCATAGCGCGTCGCATCCCCGCGCTCCGCCAGCTGTTCCAGCGCGGGGCCGCCCGGGTAACCGAGCCCCAGCGCCTTGGCGATCTTGTCGAAGGCTTCGCCCGCCGCATCGTCGATGGTCGAACCCAGTCGCCGGTAGCGCCCGACGCCCTCGACGGTCAGCAACTGACAGTGACCGCCCGACACCAAGAGCAGCAGGAACGGATAGGGCGCCTCGCCGCCGAGCCGCGCCGACAGGGCGTGGCCTTCCAGGTGGTTCACCGCCACCAGCGGCAGACCGCGCGCCAGCGCAACCGCCTTGGCGAAACTCAGCCCCACCATCACCCCGCCGACCAGGCCCGGCCCGGCGGTCGCGGCGACGCCGGAAAGGTCCCTGTAGCCCAGCTTCGCCTCGGCCATCGCGCGCGCGGCGACCCGATCGACCACTTCCACGTGGGCGCGCGCAGCCAGTTCCGGCACCACCCCGCCGAAGGGGGCGTGCTCGGCCACCTGGCTCGCCACCACCGAGGACAGGACCTCGGCGCATCCGGTCTCGTGCAGGCGCACCACCGCGGCCGCGGTTTCGTCGCAACTGGTCTCCAGGCCGAGGACTGTGAGCGAAGTCATGGATTGAGAGCGCGGGTCCTGTTACTGGGCCCGGTCCGGGTCCGCGCCCGAGGTAACTGTCGCCCGTCCCCCATGCAACCGCCCGTCCGTATCGGAACCCGAGCCTCCAAGCTCGCCCTGACTCAGGCCCGCTGGGTGCAGGCCCGCGTGGCCGAGGCTCTGGGCGCATCCGCGGCCGACGCGGACCAGGTCGCGCCCCTGATCACCATCACCACCACCGGCGACCGGGTGCAGGACCGCCGCCTGCTCGAAATCGGCGGCAAACAACTCTTCACCAAGGAGATCGAGGTCGCCCTGATCGAAGGGTCCATCGACCTGGCGGTGCATTCGATGAAGGACGTGCCGGCGGAACAACCGCCCGGCCTCGCCATCGCCGCCATCCCCGTGCGCGAGGATTCCCGCGACGTGTTGATCAGCCGCAGTCACGCGTCGCTCGCGGCCTTACCGGCCGGCGCGCAGATCGGCACCGCGAGTCTGCGCCGTCAAGCGCAGCTCCTCGCTCGGCGTCCCGACCTGGCCATCGTGATGATGCGCGGCAACGTCGACACGCGCCTGCGCAAACTCGACGACGGCGAAGCCGACGCCATCGTCATGGCCATGGCGGGATTGAAGCGGCTCGGTCTCGAAGCGCACGTCGTCGAAGCCTTTGACGCGACCGCGATTCCGACGGCGCCGGGGCAAGGCGCGTTGGCGATTCAGGCGCGCGCCGCCGACGCGGGCGCCGCGTGGCTCGCGTCGTTGAATCACGAGTCCAGCGCCATCACCGTCGCCGCCGAACGCGGCGCGCTGGAAGCGCTCGAAGGCTCCTGCCGCACGGCCATGGGCGCTCACGCGTCCCTCGATGGCGCTCGCCTGACCCTGGTCGTCGAGGCCCTGTCCGCCGACGGCCGCCAACGCTGGCGCCGCGAAGCCGAGGCGGTGCTGAGCGTTGACCCCCGTGCCGAGGCGCACGCCGTGGGCCTGGCGCTCGGCCACGAAATCCGCGCCGAGGCGGGCGACCGCCTGATCGTGGGTTAGGCCCATGCGCGTCTGGGTCACGCGCACGCAGCCCGGCGCCGACGCCACCGCCGCACGCCTGCGCGATCTCGGTCACCAGCCGATCGTTTCACCGGTGCTGGAGGTTCGGCGTCTCAAAACCACGATCGATCTCGACGGCGTTGACGCGCTCGCTTTCACCAGCCGCAACGGCGTCGAGGCTTTTTCGGTCCTGACCAACGACGGCCGCGCCTTGCCGGTATTCGCTGTGGGCCAGGCGACGGCGGATGCGGCGCGCGCGTGCGGCTTCGCAAATGTGCGTTCCGCGAACGGTGACGTCGAAGCGCTCGCGGCCCTTATTGCGTCGGAGCGTCCCGGCGTCGTGCTGCACCCGACGGCGCGCGAACCGGCCGGCGAACTCGGCGTACGCAGCGTCGCGGTCTACGAAACGGTGCCTGTCGAACCGACCGACGCGCTCGCGCGTCTCAAGTCCATCGACGCCGTGCTCGTCCATTCGCCCCTGGCGGCGCGGCGGCTGGCCGCTCTGGTCGCGCCGGCCCAGGCTTCGCCGCAGTTCCTCTGCATCTCCCAAGCCGCCGCCGCGCCCCTTCGGGCCGCCGGCCATGAAAAGGTCCGCTCGGCGCCGTTCCCTGATGAGGCGGCATTGCTTAAGCTGCTGGACGAATGACCGAAGTCGCCACCCCCGCACCAGAGGCTCAGCTGCCCCGGCCCCCGCGCGAGCCTCGCGCCATGAACCCCCTGTTCTTTGCCTGCATTTCCGTGCTGCTGCTGCTGGTGGTCGCGGGCATCGTGATCGCCAAGTTCGGCCCCAGGATCTGGCCGGAAAAGCCCAAGCCCCATGCCGCCGCCGCCGCGGCCGCCCAGGTCGTGGACCCCAATTCCCCCGCCGCGCTGCAGGCCCGCATCGCCGAGCTGCAGCAGGAACTGGACGCCGCCCGCCGGGCCCAGGCGACCGCCGCCGGCCCCGCCCTGCAGACCGCCAGCGCCGACGCCCTGAACCAGCGCCTCGACCGCCTCGAGGCCTATGAGCGGCGGGCCGGCCGCGCCGCCTCGGCCGCCGTGGCCGCCGGCGCCCTGGCCGACGCCGCCCAGACCTCGCGGCCGTTCCCCGGCGAACTCGCCTCGCTGGAGCGGCTGATGCCCGACTCGTCCCTGGTCGCGGGCCTGCGCCCCCTGGCCGAGACCGGCGCCCCCACCCGCGCCGCGCTGGCCGCCGAGTTTCCCGACGTCGCCGCCCGCGCCGCGCGCGCCGCGCACGCGCCGAAGCCGAACGCGAGTTTCCTCGCCCGCGCCTTCGCCGCCTTCGGCGCCCTGATCACCGTGCGCCGCGTGGACGACTTCACCGGCAATTCGCCGGACTCGGTCCTGACCCGCGCCGAACGCCGCATCGACGACGGCGACATCGAAGGCGCGCTCGACCAGTTGCGCACCCTGCCGCCCGCGGCCCTGGCCGCCACCGCCGACTGGCGCGAACGCGCGCAACGCCGCGTCGACATCGAGACGCGCATCGCGATCCTGCGCACCGCCGCCCTGCGCGACCTGGCCGACGACGCGCCGCCGCCGGAGCAGGGAGCCCGCCCATGATCCGCGGCGTCATCGTCTTCCTGTTCGTGCTGGCGGTGATCGCGCTGACCATGGCCATGGTCGGCGATCCGGGCCACGCCGCGCTGGTGGTCGGCGGGATGCGCGTCGATACCACGGCGGCCTTTGCGTTCGTGATCATCGGCGCGCTCGGCCTGCTCGCCACCGTGTTCTGGCGCGTGGTGCTGTGGGTCGCCGAAGCCCCGCGCCGCGGCGCCCGCGCGCGCGCCGAAATCCGCCGCCGCCAAGCCGCCGAAATGCTGAGCCGCGGCTTCCTCGCCATCGCCGCCGGCGAAGGCGCCGAAGCGCGCCGCTGTGCGCAAAAGGCCGCCGAGTTCGGCGACGACAACCCCGCCCTGGTGCGCGTGCTCGCCGCGCAGTCGGCGGAGGCGGCGGGCGATCTCGACGCCGCGCGCGCGGCCTACACCGCCATGCTGAGCTTTCCCGAGATGCGCCTCGTCGGCCATCGCGGCCTGATGTCGATCGCGCTGGCGCAAGGCGACAAGGCCGCCGCGCTGAAGCATGCGCAGGACGCCTACAACCAGATGAAGACCGCGCGCTGGGCGTGGCGCGCATTGTTCGAAGCCAGGCTCGAAACCGGCCAGTGGTCCGACGCCCTTGAACTGATCGAGGGCGGTCTGCGCCGCAAGATCGTGACCCCCGTAGTCGCCGAACGCGCACGCGCCTCGCTGCTCACCGCGTCCGCCGCCAGCGAAGAATCCTCCGGCGATGCGAAGGCGCTCGACCACGCGCTCGACAGCGCCATCCGCGCCGCGAAACTGAACCCCGGCTTTCCGCCCGCCGCGGTCATCGCCGCGCGCCTGCTGGCCGCGCAGAACAAACAGACGCGCGCCGAAGACATCATCGAAACCGCCTGGGCCGCCCAGCCGCATCCCGCGCTGTGGCTGGTCTATCGCGACCTGCGCACGGCCGAGACCCCGCGCGAACGCGCCAAGCGCCTGCAAAAGCTCATCGACAAGAACCCCGCCGATCGCGAAAGCCGCATCCTCGCCGTCGAACAGGCCCTGCTCGCCCACGACAAACCGGCGATGGCCCAGGCGGTCACCGCCCTGAAGGACGAACCCCTGACCCAGCGCCTCTGCGGCCTCTACGCGCGCGCCGCCCAGGACCAGGGCCAGATCGACGAGGCCCGCGCCTGGGTCGCCCGCGGCCCCTCCGCCCCGCCGGAACCCGACTGGTCGGACCTCGACCCCGAGGGCCGCGCCTTCGTCTACACCCAGGCCGACTGGACGCGCCTGGTCTCCACCTGGGCCGAGACGGGCGAGTTGGTGCACCCGCGGTTTGAGCGGCTCGAGCGGAGCATGAGCGACCTGCCCGAACTGCCCTCGCGCTATGAGGCCTCGGCCCCCTTCGTCTCCGCCGCCGTGCGCGAACAGGGCTTTTCCGCCCCCCTGCCGGACGACCCCGGCCCCTTCGCCGACGCGCTCAGCGGCCCCGCCCCGGACGCGGAAGCCGACGACGCGCCCGCCGACCGCCGCCGCGGCGGCCGCGGCGCCGCCGGCCTTGGCAAGAACCCGGGTTCCGTCTAGATAACCGCCTCCCCGCAGGGGGCCCGGCCACCATCCGGGATTGACTGTGGGCCGCCTTAGCTCAGCCGGTAGAGCGGCGCATTCGTAATGCGTAGGTCAGGTGTTCGAGTCACCTAGGCGGCACCAGTCCCTGGTTGGTTTTAGGTTGCAAAACGCTCTGCCGCCACCCAGATTGGGTGGGCCCGGCGATAGCCTGCACCTCCAACCCGCAGAAGGGCGACCGCCGAAACGCGGGAGACCCAATGCTTCGAGACCATTGGCAATCGCCAATAGACCTCTCAGTTGACGGCTCCGTATTGAACGGAGTTGCAGTTCGCCGGTGCGCAGTAGAGGAGCCTTGCAATGAAGCAAAAAACTTCACTCAAGGACCTTACTCAGTACCTCGGGCTGTTCGCGACCGTCATCAAGACGGTTGCCGCGCTGATCGATCTGCTGAGTAAGGTCGTCAACTATGGCCGTCCCGCTACACAACTACGAGTTTTCGTATAGGAATTCGAAGGGCAAACCGGTATTTGTTCCAACCAAAAAGACGCGCTCGATCGCCCGTGAAATTTATCGAGAAGTCGGTCTGCGATTCGAAGCCAAAGATCATTTCTACCACCTAAGAAAAGGTGCCCACATCGCTGCGCTGCACGCACATCGCGCGCAAACCTATTTTGCGCGCATCGACCTCAAGAATTTTTTCTACTCCGTCGGCCGTAATCGTGTGAAAGCAGCGTTGAAGGCCGTCGGCGTGCCTTCGCCAGAGCGTTACGCACGTTGGTCTTGTGTGAGAAACCCTTATCGTAGACCCAGCTACGCCCTACCGTACGGTTTTCCTCAGTCACCCCTTCTTGCCACTCTCGTGTTGCAATCTTCAGCGCTCGGCGCCGCGATCGAGGCGATGCCGCCTGAAATCTTTCGATCCGTCTATTTGGACGACGTTGCTATTTCCGCGAACGATCTCGGTGCGCTCGAATTTGCGTTCCAGAGGCTCCTGGGCGCTGTCGAACACGGCAACTTCGTGTTGAACGAGGGCAAGGTGGTCGGACCTGCGAAGCAGATCGAGATTTTCAACTGCGAGTTGGCGCGTGGACATGCGGAGGTTACCGAGAAGCGCGTGTCGGAGTTTTATGCGACGCCGAGATCTGCGGAAAGTGTTGCTGGTTTCGAGACCTATCGCGCATCGGTTGCCGTCGGGAGCGCAATTTAGTGCTGCTCGCGGCTGTCATTCCAGAACCGCGGCCTTCTAGGGCTGACCTGGAAAGACAGCGCCTAGGCACCGGCGCGGGTTTGCGGCCTCGTCGATGGGCTTTGTGGACAACAACGCTTTTTGCCGTCTGCATTCTTACCGGAGCCGCGCAAAATGTTGGGCAGCCGAGTAGGCCGCCGCCGAGTCCCGGCGCTTCTGCAAGCGCAGCGTCTACCGCCAGTTTATCTGGCGACGCACTTAGGACAACGCTTCAAACCGCCGCGATAGTTGTCGCCGTGGTGGTTTTCGTCACGCGTGAAGTTTTGGACGCGCGGCGAAGGGAGGCATCTCGTCAGCGCAAAGTGGCGGCGATCAAGACCATCCTGGCCCGGGCGTGCGAACTTAACAACTGGACCATTAAGTCTCTCAGACGAGAGTTCGCCTCCCTTCCGACCGACGATGAGCCCGGATACGAGGGCGTTCCAGTTTCGGAATTTTCCGTCTCCTTTCGCCGAGACGGGCGAGTCATTTTGGTGGAGATGCAAGATGGTGAAGAAGCCGGCAGCGCTCCGCTCATGGAGGCACAACTCGACGACCTGAAAGCTGCGTTACTCGACGTCGCAGAGTTAGACCCCGATTTGTTGCCCGCGCTCGATGACGCCATCACTGGCTTGGAGGAAGTAAATCACGTTCGTAACAGTCTAATCGGCTACCTAACAAAGGAAGACGACTTCGACGGACCATTCTTCCCAGGCTTCGTGAGCTACGCGCGTGCCGAAATCGAGGATGCGTTCAAAGCCTTGGATAGCCTCTATCGCGCCTGCGTCGGAAAAGGTCTTACGAAGCACCGCGTCCGGTAAGAAAGGGGACGTGGGAATCCGGAACGGCGCTCCCACTACGCTATTCGTGTTTGCTTAGGCATCAAAACCGCGCCAGGGTGGCGCGGGGTCAGTCGAGGATTGACAGGGGGGAATGCCATGAAAACGATCATCTCGATTTCCGTTGTACTGTTCGCCGGCGCTGTTGCCGCGTGCTCTGCCAAGTCGCCAACGCTAAGTTCGACGGCGGCTAACGCAACTCCAGTCCCAATCGCCATAGGTCAGACGCCGCCCCCGCAAACAACACCGCCAGCCGGCTCCTCCCCTTCAGACTTCGACATCAATAAATTTGAGGACGCGTACAATGCTGCGAAGGTTGCCGCAGCTGACTATATCGTCGCGCACCCTAATGCTCCGGATTCAGAGGTTCTAGAGGTCGCGACGGCAGCTGCGCGCAATGCTGGTGATTCCGACGCCAGGAACACTGCCGACGGTGCGTTGAGTGACGCGAAGGGCTGGATCGCCGGCCGAAAAGTCAACGGGTTTCCGCCGCGAAGCACGCCAGCGGAACTCGCCGCCAACGATGCGGTCGCAGATGCTGCAGCGCGCAGATATTTCGCCGAAATGTCTCCACAAGATAGGGAAAAATACGGTTCGAACGATACGGAGCCCGAAACGCCATCGCGTGGCGCTCACTATTTCCCAAAGATCGGCACGTGTTTCGAAACTCGCGTCGCTTCTATTGCTTCGAGGCTCGAGAATTCTCCTGATAGCGGAGATGAAGTCAGTTACACCGATGGCCATAGTCAAGTGTCGTATGAAAGAAGTCCGGCGGTGATGGCTTTCCGTGTAGGAGACCCCATCCATCTCTGCGTAACCGATTTGCCGGGTCATTGCCCGCCAGCCGATGATCGTGGCATTGGATTTGTCGCGATGGATGGTCGGACGGGAGCCCGTTGGGAGGCTGGCGATTCTGAACACCAATGCGGTGGTGCCTAAGACCGATGTTCCGCCGCGCTGTGGTAAACTCAGGTGTCTTCCCATTCGCCCAGGAGCTACGGAAATTCGGCGGTACAACGCCTTACCGTCGTTCGTAAGATGTCAGGCCCGACGGCCATGGCATTTCGGATATCAATGAGACAGTGCGCATATCGATCGCCCCTGTCCATGTAGGGTTGCTGCTCCGCCACCAAATTCTCAGCCTGCTTTCGCTTCTGCTCGCATCGATCGATCGCCGCACCGGTATCTTTTCCATGGAGGGCGTCAGCGGCGCCTCGCTCGTAGCCCGCGGCAAATGCGGCTCGCATGGCCTTGCTTGGCTCAGGAACGGCGGGAGGTTCAGCTACCGCCGAGCGAGCAATGGTTAAACCAGCGACGAGAACGATCGCTAAAGCTAGCGACTGCGTGGAAACGCGGGGCTCATGGACCATCGTCTTTTCTCCGGTGGAATGTCGAACTGCTACGGGCGGCAAGCGACGCATCCCGCGCGATACAATAGCACTCCGTCACCCTCGTTGGTGTGGGGGCAATGGCGTAGCTGCTCGGCTTGCTACTTTTCGGTCCTGTACCGACTGGGCGATGGGCAGGTCGGAGATGGACGTAACTGCCCGCGCTCCCCACCTAGGCTGTATGCGCTTGTGGAGATCCGCCTGAGGCCGCTAAACGCCCTTGATCCAGATCCCCAACCGACAGAGGCGCGACTCAAGTCGTTCTTGACGGGGTGCGCAGTCGCCCCTCACCGCTTGCGTTTCGCTCCGCCGACCGGGGTGAAGCGGATCGCTTCGCCGCCGCCGGCGGCGAGCCTGAGCGTCAGGGTGTCGGCGGACGTGACGTCCTTTTGTTCGATGACGATGTCGTAGGGGTTCTTCTTCCAGTCGGCGTCGGGACCGTCGCGGTAGATTTCGGCGCGATAGTGCTTGCCGGGCTCCAGGAAGCCGAGTTGGACGCTGAGCACGCGGCCGAACTCGTCGGTGATCGAGCCCAGGTACCAGTCGTCGCTCTTGCGGTCCTTGCGCACGACGGTGACGTAGTCGCCGACGCGGCTGTCGAGCACGCGGGTTTCGTTCCAGTCGGTCGGCACGTCTTCGATGAACTTGAACGGCTTGGGATTGGCTTCGTAGTTCTCGATCTTGTCCGCGGCCATCTGCACCGGACTGTAGATCACCACGTAGAGCGCGAGCTGTTTGGCGATGGTGGTCGGCACGCCGTCGGGCGAACGCGTCTTCATCTTGAAGATGCCCGGGGTGAAATCCATCGGGCCTTCCAGCATGCGCACGAAGAACAGGTTCGTTTCATGCTCGGGCGGATTTCCCGGCTGGCCCCAGGCGTTGTACTCCTGGCCGCGCGCGCCCTCGCGCGCCACCCAGTTGGGATAGGTGCGCCGAAGCCCCGTGTCCTTCACCGGCTCGTGCGAGTCGATGGCGATGTGATGGCGCGCGGCGGCTTCGACCACCTTGAGGTAGTGGCGCACCATGTCCTGGCTCTCGTGCCAGGTCAGATGCGGCTTGCCGTCCTCGCCGATCACCTGGGCCTGGGCGGCGTCGGAGACGTATCCGGTCTTCACCGTGGTGATGCCGACCTGATTGTCCTCGGTGAACGCCGCCTCCATCTGGCTCTCGTAGCGCGCGGCGTTGGCGCCGGTCTCGTTGTGGCCGACGATCTGCACGCCCTTGGACCTGGCGTAGTCGGTGACCTTCTTCAGGTCGTAGTCGGGATAGGGGGTGGTGAAGTCGAACTTGTCGCCGTGGCCGAACCAGTCGTCGGCCCAGCCCTGGTTCCAGCCCTCCACCAGCACGCCCTGCAGATGATGCGCCGCGGCGAAGTCGATGTAGCGCATAGCCTCCGCGGTGGTCGCGCCGTGGCGCGGGCCCGGGCCCCAGGTCTTTTCATCCAGGTGCATCTCCCACCAGACGCCGACGAACTTGCCGGGCTTGAACCAGGACACGTCGCCCAGCTTGTTGGGTTCGTTCAGGTTCAGGATCAGGTGCGATTCGTAGAGGCCGCCGGCGGTGTCGGCGATCTGGATGGTGCGCCAGGGCGTGGTGAAGGGCGTGGTGCGCTTGACCTTGGCGTCGCCGACGCTCGGCGTCAGGTCCGCCTTGAAGCGCTGGCCTTCGACGCGTGCGAGATTCATCCCGGAATAGTCGACCAGTTCCGCCTCGTGGATGGCGAGGTGCAGGCCGTCCTTGTAGCGCACCGTCATCGGCGTCTGGGCGAGGCCGACCTCGGTGATCGGCGTGCGGTTGTAGAGATATTCTTCGCGGTCCCACTCGAAGGCCGTGTCCCACCACGCTTCACCGGGTTGCGCGAGCACGAACTCGGTCAGTTCCTCGCCGATCTTCACCGTCTTCAGGTCGGGTTGGTCGGGGAACTCGTAGCGGAAGCCCACGCCGTCGTCATAGACGCGGAACACCACGTCGAAATGGCGCTTCAGGCCAGTGGTCTCAGTGACGCCGACGCGCAGTTCGTTGAAGTGGTTTCGGATATAGCGCCACTCGCCCCACGGCTGCTCCCAGGTCTCGTCCACCGAGCGGCGGCCGAGGTCGGCGATGGCCATGGCGCGATCGAGCTTGGGCGCATCGACCAGCAGGAAACCCAGTTTCGACGGCGCGATCACCGGCTTGCCGAAGCGGTCGACCTGATAGCTGACGCGGCCGTCGCCGTCGGTGGACACCGTCACGCTCAGCACCTTGTCGGGCGAAATGACGGTGATCGGCGCGTCGGCAAGAGCGGGCGACGCGACGCCGAGGAAGAGGCAAAGCGCGATCAGCAGGCGAAGCAGCATGGGGACCTCGATCAGGTCGCGGGAACGGCGGACTTGAGCGGCAGCGCCGCATCGGCGGCGCCCAGCAGCGCGGCGTAGGGATGCACGATCACCTTGGTCGCGATCGGCGCCAGATAGCCGGCGAAGCGGCCCTTGGCCTCGAACCGCGCGCGGAACTCGCTCTTGCGCAGCCACGCCAGGATGCGCGGCGCGATGCCGCCGCCGAGATAGACGCCGCCGAGCGCGCCATAGACCAGCGCCATGTCGCCCGCCGCCGATCCATAGATGGCGCAGAACCGGTCGAGAGTCTGGGCGCACAGCGGGTCCTGGCCCGACATGGCGCGGGCGACGACCTCTTCCGGCGTGATCGGCTCGACCTCTTGTCCTGCGATGCGGCCGAGCGCCCAGCGCAGGCTGACCAGCCCCGGGCCCGACAGGATGCGCTCCAGCGACACGCGGCCGAACACGCCGTTGAGCGCGCGCAGGATTTCAACCTCGGTCTCGTCCACCGGCGCAAAGCCGATGTGGCCGCCCTCGGCGGTGGCGATGACTTCCACGCCGTCGGCGCGCACCGCGGCGGCGACGCCGAGGCCCGTACCCGCGCCCACCAGGGCGATGGTCTTGCCCTCGGCCGGCGAGTCCGCGTCGCCGAGGGCGCCCAGGTCGTCGGGACCGAGCCGCCGCACCGCCAGCGCCAGGGCCGTATAGTCGTTGATCAGCCGCGCCGCCGAGAACCCGGCCGCCTGCAGGCCCGTATTCGACATGCGCCAGCGTCCGTTGGTCAGCACCGCGACGCCGTTGTCCACCGGGCCGGCGACGGCGACCACCGCCGCGTGCGGTCGCGGCCCGCGCGTGTTCATCATCGAGAGGTAGTGCTCGATCGCCGCTTCGAGGCCGGGGAAATCGGCGCAGCGATAGCTTTCGGCGTCGCTGATCCGCGGCGCCGCGCCCGACGTGTCCGCAAGCGCGAACCGAACGTTGGTGCCGCCGACGTCGCCGACGAGCCGCAGGCCGGATTGCACGGGCCGGTTCACGGCGTCGCCGCCACCGGCGCATCGTCCAGCGCCTTATGCGAGTGGCTGAAGAAGCCGTAGATGCAGATCAGCACGTAGCAGACCACCGGCACGAACAGGGCGAGGCTGAGACCGATGTGGTCGGCGAACACGCCGGTGAGCGGCGGGATCGCCGCGCCGCCGACGATGGCCATGCACAACAGGCTCGACGCCTGGCTGGTGTCCTTGCCCTGGCCCTCGATGGCGAGGGTGAAGATGGTCGGGAACATGATGGAGTTCACCAGGCCCACCGCCATCAGACAGTAGGCCGAGGTCCACCCGGTGGTCAGGATCGAAGCGGTGACCAGCGCAATCGCGCCGACGGCGCAGAGGCTCAGCAACCGCGACGCGGGCACACGCGCGAACAGCAGGATCGAGCCGACGATGCGGCCCACCATGGCGCCCAGCCAATAGAAGGCGACCATCTTGCCCGCGTCCGCCGGCGTGTGGATGCACGGATAGAACAGGCGCAGCTGATCGAACGCGACCGGTTGGCAGGCGACCTTGGACGTCACGTCGAGGATCTTGGGCTGCATCAGATAGTTCACCATCAGCCCGCCGATGGTCACCTCGGCGCCGACGTAGATGAAGATGCCGAGCACGCCGAACAGCAGACGCGGCCGCGCCAACAGGCCGAAGCTCTTGAAGCCCGTCTCGTTGCTGGCGGCGGTCGGCACGGCCTGGCTCTTGCGGAACAGCCAGAAGATCAGACCCAGCACCACCAGACCTGCGGCGATGCCGATGAACGGCGCCTGCACCGCGGCCGCTTCGCTGGCGCGATAGGCGGCCATCACCGCCGGCGCCGTCTTGGCCGGGTCGGGCGGGATCACCCCGTTCTTGAGAATCAGAGCGGCGCCGACGAAAGGCCCGATGAAGGTGCCGAGCGAATTCAGCGCCTGCGCCATGTTCAGGCGGAAGTGCGAGCCGCCGGGCTTGCCCAGGATCGCGATCAAGGGGTTCGCCGCCACCTGCAGGGTGGTGATGCCCGAGGCCATGATGAACAGCGCGCCAAGGAAGCCCCAATAGACACCCGCCGACGCGGCCGGCGAGAACAGCAGGCAGCCGACCGCCATCACCCCCAGCCCGACCACGATGGTGCGCAGATAGCCGATCCGCGCCATCAGCCAGCCGGCCGGGATGGAGACCACGAAATAGGCGCCGAAGAAGGCGCTCGCGATCAGTAGCGATTGAAAATAGTTGAGCGCGAACAATCCCTTGAGCTTGGGGATCAGGGAATCGATCAGGACCGTGGCGAAGCCCCAGGCGAAGAACAACGCCACCACGAAGGGCACGAGCCAGCCGGCGCCGCGGCCGGACTGCTGATCGTCCCCGGCGGCGCCCGCGGTCGCGGCGGCTCCGGGCTGTGCGGCCTGGGGCATGGGTTCGGTTTTCCTCCCCCCGTTTTCTAAGGCTGTTCTGGTCCGGGGCAAAACAAGAGTAGGTCGGGCAAGACAGCGCTGTCAATTTCTACCTCCCGGAGCGGGTCCCCCGTGCCGGACGGTTACATTGACAGCGTTGTCAGTGTGGTTGACGGTATGCTCCGGGCCGGCCGCCAAGAGCCGGCGGGCGGGGAGAACGACCATGCGCAACGCCTTGCTGTCTTGGTCCCGGCTTCGGCGCGGTTTGACCGCAGCGACGCTCGGCCTCGGCGTCCTGGCGGCAGCGGCCGCCGCGACGTTCGCGGCGCCGGCAGGGCCCGGCATGGTCCACCCCGACCTCTGGCCCTCAGCCCACAGTCCGGCGGCGATGAGCGATCCGGAGACGGAAGCGAAGATCGACGCCTTTATGGCGCAGATGAGCGTCGAGGAGAAAGTCGGTCAGGTGATCCAGGCCGACATCACCGCGATCAAGCCCGACGACCTGCGCCGCTATCCGCTGGGCTCGGTCCTCGCCGGTGGCAACTCCGGCCCGAACGGCGACGATCGCGCCTCGCCCCAGGCCTGGCTCGAGATGATCCGCGCCTTCCACGCCGTCGCGATGGAGCCGCGACCGGGGCACACGCCGATCCCGGTGATGTTCGGCCTCGATGCGGTGCACGGCGACAACAACATTCCCGGCGCCACGATCTTTCCGCACAACATCGGGTTGGGCGCCGCGCGCGATCCCGCGCTGGTGCGCGAAATCGGCAACGCGACGGCGGAGGAAACCGCGGTGATCGGCGCCGACTGGGCCTTTGGTCCCACGCTCGCCGTACCGCAGGATGTCCGCTGGGGCCGAAGCTACGAAGGCTACGCCGAAGAGCCCGAGGTCGTGCGCGACTATGCGTCGGCCATGGTCGAGGGGTTGCAGGGCCCGATGCCCGCGAAGGGCGCCCTCGCCTCCGGCCGCGTCGCGGCGTCGGTGAAACATTTCCTTGCCGACGGCGGCACGGAAGGCGGCAAGGACCAGGGCGACGCGAAGATCTCCGAAGACGAGCTGATCCGCATTCACGCGCAAGGCTATCCGGCCGCGATCGACGCCGGCGTCCTGACCGTCATGGCGTCCTTCTCCAGCTGGAACGGGGTGAAGAACACGGGGAACAGGGGCCTGCTGACCGAGGTGTTGAAGGGCCGCATGGGCTTTGAGGGCTTTGTCGTCGGCGACTGGAACGCCCACGGCCAGGTCCCGGGCTGCACGCCGGTGAGCTGCGCGGCCGCCTTCAACGCGGGTCTCGACATGTTCATGGCGCCCGACGGCTGGAAGGCGCTCTACGCCAACACCCTGGCGGAAGTGAAGTCGGGCGAGATTCCGATGGCGCGCCTCGACGACGCGGTGCGCCGCATTCTGCGCGTGAAGATCAAGGCCGGTCTGTTCGCGACCGAGCGCCCGTTCGAAGGTCGGTTCGACCGCCTGGGCGCCCCCGATCACCGCGCGCTTGCGCGGCGCGCGGTGCGCGAATCGCTCGTGCTGCTGAAGAACAACGGCGCGCTGTTGCCGCTCCGCGCCGACGCGCATGTGCTGGTGGCCGGCGACGGCGCCGACGACATCGGCCGCCAGTCCGGCGGCTGGACCATCAGCTGGCAGGGCGCGGACAACACCAACGCCGACTTCCCGCACGGCCAGTCGATCTGGTCCGGCCTTCATGACGCGGTGACCGCCGCAGGCGGCACGGCCGAATTGCGCGCGGACGGATCGTTTACAACGCGCCCCGACGTCGCCATCGTGGTGTTCGGCGAAAAGCCCTACGCCGAGTTCCAGGGCGATATCCCCACCGTCGAATACCAGCCCGGCGACAAGCGCGACCTCGCTCTGCTGCGCAGGCTGAAGGCCCAGCACATTCCGGTGGTCGCGGTGTTCCTGTCGGGCCGGCCGTTGTGGACCAATCCGGAGATCAACGCGTCGGACGCCTTCGTCGCCGCCTGGCTGCCCGGGACCGAGGGCGGCGGGGTCGCCGACGTGCTGCTGCGCAAGCCGGACGGGTCGGTCAACCGCGACTTCCGCGGCAAGCTTTCCTACTCGTGGCCAAAGACCGCGGCGTCGGTGAAGCCGTTGCACCGCGGCGACCGCGGCTACGATCCGCAATTCGCCTACGGCTACGGCCTGAGCTACCGCGACCATCGCGAGGTCGGCCCGCTTTCGGAAACCTCGGGCGCATCGACGACCGGGGGCGATCGCAATCTGTTGTTCCGCGGCGGACGCGCGCCCGCGCCCTGGTCGTTCATGCTGAGCGGCGCGGTGAGCGCGCACCCGGTCGATGCGGGCGCCCAGGAATCCGGCAAGGCGGTGAGCTGGACCGGCGAGGGCGACCTGCGCATCTCAGGTCCGCCGGTGGACCTGACCCGCCAGACCAATGCGCAGATGGCGTTGCAGATCACCTATCGGATCGACCGCGCCGCGGCGGCGCCGGTGAAACTCCAGCTCGCCTGCTCCGACAAGACCTGCGCCAGCCTCGACGTCAGCGGTCTGTTCGCGCGCGCTCAGACCGGCGCGTGGAGCACGGTCGCGATCCGGCTCGCCTGTTTCGGCGCAGCGCCGGCGGACTTGAGTCAGGTCACCGCGCCCTTCATGATCTCGACCCACGGCCCGTTCGGCCTGTCGTTCGCCGAGGTCAGCATCGTCCCCGACACCGGCAAGGCCGTCTGCCCGTAGGAAGGCGTGATGACACAACAGATTCATTCGCTGCTGATGGTCGCCGTCGCCGCCCTGCTCAGCGGCCTGATGATCGCTGCGCGCGGTCTCGATACCGACGCGTCGCCGGCGCCGCTCGACGCCTACGACCAGGCGCGCGCCATGGGTCGCGGCGTGAACGTCCTGGGCTACGATCCGATCTGGAACGATCCGCAGCAGGGGCGCTTTCGGCCCGAGCATTTCCGCGCCATCGCGCGCGGCGGCTTTCAGACCGTGCGGATGAACCTGCAGCCGTGGTCGCACATGGACGCCGACGAGCGTCTCGACCCGCAATGGCTCGCCACCCTCGACCGGCTGGTGACGGCGGCGACGGACAACGGCCTCACCGTCGTAATCGACGACCACGACGACGAACACTGCGTCGAAAGCATCGCCCTGTGCGAATCGCGGCTCACCGCCTTCTGGAGCCAGATCGCGCCCCACTTCGCCAAGGCGCCGGACAAGGTGGTGTTCGAGTTGTTGAACGAGCCCCACGGCAAGCTCGACGACGCGGCCTGGAACCGCCTGCTCGACATCGAGCTTTCGGTGGTGCGCGAGACCAATCCGACGCGCAATGTGGTGATCGGCCCGACCGCCTGGAACAGCTTCGACCATCTGCCGGGTCTGCGGTTGCCTGAAACCGACCGACACATCATCGTGACCGTACACTACTACACGCCGATGGAGTTCACCCATCAGGGCGCGGCCTGGGTTGCGCAGTACGCCGGACTGAAGGACGTGCATTGGGGAACCGACGCCGAGATCGCCCGCGTCGGCCGCGACTTCGACACCATCGCCGCCTGGTCCAAGGCGCATCACCGGCCCATTTTCCTGGGCGAGTTCGGCGCCTACGACAAGGCCGACATGGCTTCGCGGGTGCGTTACACCTCGACGGTCGCACGCGCCGCGGAAGCGCGCGGATGGGCCTGGGCCTACTGGCAGTTCGATTCGGACTTCATCGCCTGGGACATGCAGCGCAACGCCTGGGTCGCGCCGATCCACAAGGCGCTCATCCCTGGCGGCTGAGGTTGCGCACCAGGTTGGCGCGCAGGCCCTTCTGCAGCTGCGCGTCCGGCTCGCCCAGGACGCCGCGCTTCGCCGCCGGCAGGTGCTCGCCCGCCGGTCCGCCGGTCTGAAACACATAGTGGTCGAACAACGCGCGCCAGGCCTCGCGATGCGGCGCGGGTAACGAACGGATCGCCAGCAAGGCGTGCAGGAACGCATCGCGCGCCGGGCCGCGCGTCTCGGCCTCCGACATCCACCAGTAGTTCACCAGCATGTTCACCGGCTCGAGCGAACGCACGTGGTGCCACCACATGTAGGGGATGAAGATCGCGTCGCCCGGCTCCAGGTCGGCGAAGACCGCCGCCTCCAGAGCCTGCGCAAACGCCGGAAAACGCTCGAAATCCGGGGCGTCGAAGTCGACCATGCTGATGGTGGCGCCCGCGGGCGTGAGCTCGAACGGCCCGATGTAGAGGTTCGCCACCTGCTGCGGCGCGAACAGGGTGAAACGCCGCCGCCCCGCAGCGACACAGGCGATGTTTTCGAAGTTGTCGTGGTGGGCGGCGATGGTGACGCGGTTGCCGATCCACAGCCGCGGCTCGACCTGGTTGTTCAGCAGCGGCATCGGATTGTCGGCTTCGAAGCCGGGCAGGGCGCCGCGCGCGGGCAGCGACTGAATGGCGAAGGACGACGGCTGCGCATCGTCCTTGTGGTCGATCAGATAGTCGAGGCTGGCGCCGACGCGCGCGCTGCCGGTCTGGAAGTTAAAGCCGCTGAGATCCTGGTTGTAGAAAAAGCGTCCGTTGATCCCGGGCGGCCCCAGAATAGTCGGCGCCGCGGCGCCGCGATCGAACCGCTTGAGATAGTCGCGCAACGCCTCGGGCGACCGGCGTGCGGCGTCAACGACGGGCCAGGCGGACGCCAGGCCGCGCAGCACCACCGGCTCCGCCGCCGGAAGAATCTCTTCGTGGAAGATGCGGGGCGTGACGTTCGCCCGTTCGCGAATGGACTGCATGGGGCGTGAACATAGTCGGCGAACTTTCGCCCCCACAAGTGTTCGCAGGTGCAGCATAAATCCGTGTCGAAAATATCACGCGGCGGCTTCCTCCTGGAGGCCGGTTTGTAAGTTTTGCGAAATTTGGGCTGGCGTTCGCGGCGAACTTGGACATACAGTCGCCTCAATACGCTAATCAGCGGGGGAGTCGCGGCGCCGGGCGCCGCTTTAATTTGGCTTCAAAATGACAGCGCTGTCTGAAAGCCCAAATCCCTGATCGGGCAAGGCTTTGACAGGAATGCGTTCGACAGGCGCCGAGGCTTTGAATCGCGGCGCCACGGGGAGGAAAGAGATGTACCAAGCCACCGGCAAGGTGAGGTCGCGACTCGGGCTCAAGGCCAGCGTTTCAGCCATTGCGCTGACCACGGCGGTCGTACTGGCGCCGGCGATGGCGCGCGCCGCCGACGACAGCAGCCCCGACAAGGCGACCAAGGTTTCCGAAGTCGTCGTCACCGGCGTGAAGAAGTCGCTGCAAACCTCGCAGCAGATCAAAATCAAGTCCGACACCGTCGTCGACTCGATCACCGAAATCGACATCGGCGCCTTCCCCGACAAGTCGATCGCCGACGCGCTGCAACGCGTCCCGGGCGTAACCGTCAACCGCTTCGCCGCCAGCGACGACACCTCGCACTTCTCGGCCGAACCGTCGGGCGTGCTGGTGCGTGGCCTGCCCCAGGTGCGCGACGAATTCAACGGCCGCGACACCTTCAGCGCCAACTCATCGCGCGGTCTCGGCTGGGCCGACGTGTCGCCCGAGCTGATGGCCGGCGTCGACGTCTACAAGAACCTTACCCCCGACATGATCGAAGGCGGCCTCGCGGGCACGGTGGACCTGCGCACGCGCCTGCCGTTCGATTCCTCGGGCTCGGTAAAGGCCTTGTCGGTCAACGCCAATTACGGCGACCTGGCCAAGAAGTTCACCCCCGAAGCGTCCGGCATGATCAGCCAGCGCTGGGACACCAACATCGGCGAATTCGGCCTGATGGTGAACGGCGCCTATTCCGACGTCCAGACCCGTTCGATCGGCGTCCAGGACGGTCAGAACATGACGTTCCTGGACATGTACGGTCCCGGTCTGAAGTACATCCCGGCCAGCGTCGCCGATCGCGACGTGGCCTACGAGCGCACGCGTTCGGGCGTATCCGCCGCGGGCCAATGGCAGGACCACGACCACAAGTTCCTGCTGACGGTGCAGTACAACGACACCAGCTACGAGGACACCTGGAAGGAACAGGGGATCATCAGCTACATCGGCAACCCGTTCGGGAACGATGTTCGGATGATCTACCAGAACACCGCGACGGGGCAGCCGAACCAGGCGCCGCTGCCGGCGCCGGGCACCAATTTCACCTTCGACAAGAACGGCGACTTCCAGAGCGGGGTTCTGACCACGCTGCAGTGCTGCGCCGGTCCGACGGCCGCCGGCAACAGCTGGTGGGGCGCGCCTCCCGGAGACGACACGATCTCGGGCGACGCGGGCAACATCGCGCTGAATTCCAGCGGTCAGAACATGCTGGTTCCCTGCTACTCCTGGCAGGGCGCGGCCTGCGCCTTCCCCGGCCGCGGCAACGATTTCGAGGCGGTGTCGCGCTTCAACGACACCAAGACCTGGACCGCCGACGGTTCGGTGAACCTGAAGTGGAACCCCACCGACAACTGGCGTTTCAACTTCGACCTGCAGCACGTGCAGTCGGCGGTGAACAATTACGACATCGAGGTTGGCCAGTACTCGTTCGCGAACCTGGGGCTGAACACCACCGGCGAGCGTCCGGTCATGACCTTCCTGGACCCGTCGAACATCAATCAGTCGCCGGGCGGCCTCGCGAACCCGGACAACTATCGCTACAACCACTCGATGGACCACCTGGAGGAAGACTCCGGGTCGGAATGGGCGTCGCGCGTCGACGGCGAATACCGGTTCCAGTCGCAGTGGCTCGACTCGCTGCGCTTCGGCATCCGTTACGCCGACCGCGAGCAGCAGGTCGACTATTCCACCTACAACTGGGGCAATATCGCCAACGACTGGAACCTGTCGAACAACCAGTACGTCTTCTGGAACATCGACAACCATACGCCCAACGGGTCATTCACCGGCTATCCGACCGGCCTCTATTCGGTTCAGCCCTTCGGCAACAGCTTCTTCGGCGGCAAGACCCAGGACTACGTCTTCTTCAACATGGCCGCACTCGAAGCGCACAAGGCCGACGACCTGGCGTTCTCAAAACTCGGCGTGGGCCAGGACGGCTGGGAGCCGATCTGCATGCGCTCGGTCGACACCGTCGGCTGTTTCGCGCCGGACGAAATCACCGATGTCTCTGAAAAGACCAAGGCCGCCTATTTCGAACTGAAGTTCGGCGGGCCCGACGCCAGGCTCGGAACCATCGGCGTGTCCGGCAACATCGGCCTGCGTTACGTCGAGACCGACAACGAGAGCGAAGGTTCGGTCGCGGGACCGCCGTCGTTCTCGCCCACCGACCTGGCCTGTTCGGCCGTGCCTCCGCCGCCGCCAGGGGCGCCTCCGGTGCTGCCCAAGACGCTCGGCTGCTATATCTCTGCGAGCGAAATCGCCTTCAATTCGGGCGCCTTCGTGAAGTCGGACGCCAAGTCGGTACACCGTAACTGGCTGCCGGCCTTCAACGTGAAACTCGACGTGGCCCCGGGCTGGATCGTCCGCTTCGCGGCTTCGGAGGGCCTGTCGCGTCCCGACATCGGCCTGTTGAAGAACTATGTTCAGATCAACCGCCCGGTGTTCCCGTCCACCGCCAACGCAGGCGATCCTGCCTGGGTCAAGGACTCGAGCGGCAACGTCATCGGCGTCAATCCGACCTACACCGCCAACGCCTATAACCCCTACCTGGCGCCGGAAACCGCGGACCAGTTCGACTTCACCGTCGAGCACTACTTCGGCAGCATTGGCCAGTTCTCGATCGACCTGTTCTCGAAGCAGTTCCACAACTACATCACCTACGGCACCTTCAACGAGAACGTGACGCTGAACGGCGTCACGCGGACGGTGCAAACGACCGGCCCGGCCAACGCCAAGGGCGGGGCGCTCGACGGCTTCGAAGTCGACTACCAGCGCTTCTTCGACTTCCTGCCGGGCGCGTGGAGCGGCTTGGGCATCCAGGCCAACTACACCTATGTCAACAACGAGAGCATCAACAACTCGAACCTGAAGGTGTCCTCGGGCGGAACGTCCGCGATCACCGCTCAGCCGGGTACGGCGGCGACCTCGCTCAACGTCAATGCGCTCGAAGGCGTGTCCAAGAACGCCTACAACCTCGTGGGCATGTACGAGCACGGCCCCTGGGCTCTGCGTCTCGCCTACAACTGGCGGTCCAAGTGGCTGGTCACCCGGGTCGACTGCTGCGTCTATCTGCCCATGTGGGAAATGGGCGCGGGCTTCATGGACGCCTCAATCCGCTACAAGGTGACGCCCAATATGGAAATCAGCTTGCAAGGCACCAACCTGCTCAACACGGAAACCGTGGTGAAGCAGCAGGTGAACGATGCGGGCCTGCTCAAACCCGGCAGCTGGTTCGAGACCGACCGGCGCGTCACTTTGGGCATCCGCTTCAAATACTGAGTGGCACAGCGAAACTTGCAACGCGCCGCGGCCCTGACCGCGGCGCGTTTTTCTTTTTTGACATGCCGCCGGGTCCGGCCGACAGTTCGCGCCGATGAGTAAGCCTTTGGAAGTCGTCATCGTAGGCGGCGGCACGGCCGGGTGGATGACCGCCGCGGCCCTGGTCAGCGTGCTCAAGCCCAATATCTGCACGGTCAGGCTGATCGAGTCGGACGAGATCGGCATCGTCGGCGTGGGCGAGGCGACCCTGCCGCAGATGAAGGACTTCAACGAAGCCATCGGGGTGATCGAGCCCGACATGATGGCCAAGTCCAACGCCACCTTCAAACTGGGCATCGAGTTCCGCGGCTGGGGCCCGAAGGGCACGCGCTATGTGCATCCCTTCGGCAAGCATGGCGCCGCGATCGGCGGCGTCGCGTTCCAGCACCAGTGGATCCGTGCGGTGCTGAACGGTCACGCCTACGACATCAATGACTTTTCCTATCCGATCGTCGCCTCTCGTCAGAACAAGTTCGAGTTTCCGGCCAAGGACGCCTCGGCGATCAACTCGACCTACAGCTACGCCTATCACTTCGACGCCCACCTCTATTCCAAGTTCCTGCGCGCCTTCGCCGAGCCAAAGGGCGCGCGGCGCACCGAGGGCAAGGTGGTTGCGGTCACCCAGGATCCGGAGAACGGCAATATCGCCTCGGTGACCATGGAGTCCGGCGAGGTCATCGCCGGCGATCTGTTCATCGACTGCTCGGGCTTCCGCTCGCTGCTGATGGGCCAGACCCTGGAAAGCCCGTTCGAGGACTGGACCCGGTGGCTGCCCTGCGACCGCGCCATGGCCGTGCCCTGCGATCGCTCGACCGATTTCAGCCCCTACACCCGCTCGACCTCTCAGAAGGCCGGATGGCAGTGGCGCATTCCGCTGCAGCACCGCACCGGCAACGGTTACGTTTATGCCTCCGCCTTCATCAGCGACGACGAGGCGCGCGAAGCCCTTTTGGCGAATCTCGACGCGCCGGCCCAGGCCGATCCGCGCCCGCTGAAATTCAAGACGGGACGGCGCACCGATTCCTGGAAGAAGAACTGCATCGCCGTGGGCCTGGCCAGCGGCTTTCTGGAGCCGCTCGAATCCACCAGCATCTATCTGATCCAGGTCGCGGTGATGAATCTGCTGCGGCTGTTCCCGCGCACCCCGATCGACCCGGTGCTCGCCACCGAGTTCAACCGACTGGTCGACGTCGAATACGAGCGCGTGCGCGACTTTCTGATCCTGCACTACCACGCCAATCCGCGTGAGGACGGCGAGCTGTGGCGCCACGTGCGGTCGATGGAGGTTCCGGACAGTCTGAACGCCAAGATCGAGCTGTTTCGCCGCCGCGGCTTCATCCAGCCCTACCGCGACGGCCTGTTCGCGCCGCCGAGCTGGCTATCGGTCTATGCGGGGCAGGGGATCGCGCCGACAGGCTATGAGCGGCTGGCCGACAACCTGCCGCTGGGCGAGGTCGTTCCGCGCCTCGACGACCTGAAGACGCGCATCGCCGACCGCGTCGCCCTGATGCCCGATCACGCCGACTTCGTGCGCGACTATTGCCCCTCGCCCGCCGCGGTCGATCCGGCGCAGGCAAGTTCGGGGATCCGGGGCGCGGTCGCATGAGCCGTCCCGTCGCCAAGCTGGTGGTCGTCGGGCGTGACGCGGCCGCGTGGCTCACCGCGCTCGGCCTGCAACGCGCCTTCGGCCGCACCGGACTTTCGGTCGGCGTCGTCGAACTGGCGACCACGCTGTCGCCAGTGGACGCCTATGTGGCGCTGCCGACGCTCGGTGGGCTGCATCGCCTGCTCGGCCTGAAGGAGCGCGAGGTGCTCGCCGCGGCGCAGGGCGTCTATGTGCTCGGCCAGCGGTTCGTGAACTGGTCCGGCGGCCAGTCCGGCTTCGTGCACGCCTACGACACCCAGCCCATGGGCGTGAACAACGTCGAGCTGGCGCAATATTGGATCAAGGCGCGCGGCGAGGGGATGAAGGTCGCGTTCGAGGACTTCTCGCTGGGCGCGACCATGGCCAAGCAAGGGCGCCTGTCGCTCGACGCCGAACTGGCGGACGGCTTCACGCGCCCGGCCTACGGGTTCCACCTGGACGCCCGCGCCTATGTGGGCTTGGTCAAGGCGCATGCGCTGCGCGGCGGCGTGAAGCTTCTCGGCGACGGACTCGGCGAGGTTCATGCCGACGGTGAACGGATCACTGCGGTCGAAACCAAGGCCGGCG
Organism: Caulobacteraceae bacterium; assembly: GCA_036501825.1. Taxonomy (GTDB): domain Bacteria; phylum Pseudomonadota; class Alphaproteobacteria; order Caulobacterales; family Caulobacteraceae; genus JAFECT01. Next base: position 275,069 of record DASXZP010000036.1, read on the forward strand.
AGCGGATCGAGGCGGACCTGTTCGTCGACGCCACCGGCATGGACGCGGCGCTGATCCGGCGGCTGCCGGGTTCGGACTTCGAATCCTGGCGCGCGTGGCTGCCATGCGACCGGCTGCTCGCAACCTCGGCGCCGAGGCTCGATCCGATTCCGGGCTTCAGCCAGATCGCCGCCTTCCGCGCCGGCTGGATCGGCCTGTATCCGCTGCAACGGCGCACCGCGGTTATCGCCGCCTACGATTCGACCCAGGTCGACGACGGCGCGGTGCTCGAGGCGCTGCCGGTGCTGACCGGCCTGAAGCCGCAGGGCGAAGCGATCGTCTCGGCGCTGGAGCCGGGCCGCCGGCCGCGGCCCTGGATCGGCAACTGTGTGGCCGTGGGCGATGCGGCCATCAGCCTGGAGCCGCTGGACGCGGTGCAGCCGCATCTGATTCAGGCGGCGCTGTCGCTGCTGATCTCGCTGTTTCCTGTCGACGCCGGCGACATGGCCGAAGGGGAAGCCTTCAACGCCGCCATGGACCTGAACGCGCGCCACGTGCGCGACTTCCAGATTGCTCACTACAAGCTGAACCAGCGGCGCGACGATCGCTTCTGGAACCGCGCACGCGAAGCCGCCGTCCCCGAAAGCCTCGCCTACAAGCTCGACCTGTTCGCCGCCCGCGGCCGCGTCGCGGTCTATGACGAGGAAGCGTTTCAGCCGCCGAACTGGACGTCGATCTTCCTGGGTCACGGCCTGATGCCGCGCGACTACGACCCGCTGGTTGATCTGCTGCCGCCGCAAGACCAGGTGCTTCAGATGCAGCGCATGCTCAAGTTCATCGCGGGCGAGGTGAGCGTGATGCCCACGCTGCAATCGCAGCTTCCGTCGGCGGATCGAGGGGCCTCCTCATGAGTGCAGAGCCCCAGGTCCGCGACGTGGTGATTGTCGGCGGCGGCACCGCCGGTTGGATGGCCGCAGCCGCCCTCGCCAAGGTGATCGGAACCTCGACCCACACCATCACCCTGATCGAGTCGGACCTGATCGGCACGGTCGGCGTGGGCGAGGCGACCATCCCGCCCATCACCCTCTTCAACAAGCTGCTGGGGTTCAACGAAGACGAGTTCATCCGCGAGACCAACGCGACCTTCAAACTCGGCATCGAATTCATCGGTTGGGGCCGCGAGGACCATAGCTACATCCATCCCTTCGGCCTGTTCGGCGTCGACCTCGGCGGCATCGCCTTCTCGCACCACTGGCTGCGCTGGGTGAAGAACGGCGGCGACCCGGACAACCATCGCTTCTGCGTTGAGGCCGAGGCCGGGCGCCTGCGCAAATTCATGCGCACGCCGGAACAGGCGGGGCGTCTGCCGAAGATCAACTATGCCTTCCACTTCGACGCCAGCCTCTACGGCGGCTATCTGCGCCGCTACGCCGAAGGCCGCGGGGTCAAGCGCACCGAGGGCCAGATCGTCGAGGTGAAGCAGAACCCCGGCAGCGGTCACATCGAATCCGTCGTGCTTAAGGGCGGACGCGCCGTCCGCGGCGATTTCTTCATCGACTGTTCCGGCTTCCGCGGCTTGCTGATCGAAGAGACGCTGAAAGCCGGTTACGACGACTGGAGCCGCTGGCTTCCGGCGAACCGCGCGGCGGCGATGCCCTGCGCGCGGGTCGAGGACCCGGTTCCGATGACGCGCTCCACCGTGCGCGAAGCGGGCTGGCAGTGGCGCATCCCGCTGCAGCATCGCACCGGCAACGGCTATGTGTTTTCGAGCGAATTCATCAGCGAGGATGAAGCCGCCACGCTCCTCAGCCAACGGCTAGACGGGCCCGCGCTGGCCGAACCGCGGGTCCTGAAATTCGTCACCGGCCGCCGCCGCGCGTCCTGGTCGAAGAACGTGGTGGCGCTCGGCCTCGCCAGCGGCTTTCTCGAACCTCTGGAATCCACCAGCATCCATCTCGTCCAACGCGGCATCGAAAAACTGCTCGCCATGTTCCCGAAGGACGGCTTCGATCCGCGGCTGATCGAGCGCTACAACGACCACATGGCGCTCGACTACGAGCGCATCCGCGACTTCATCATCGCGCACTACAAGGTGATGGACCGTGAGGACACGCCGCTCTGGCGTTACTGCAAACACATGAGCGTGCCTGACAGCCTCGACGCGAAGCTGCACTGGTTCAGGACCCGCGGCGAGGTCTATCCCGAGCCGACCGAGCTGTTCCAGGAAATGAACTGGTTCGCCATCCTCTATGGCCAGGGCATGCGGCCGCAAGGCTACCACCCGATCGCCGACGCCGCGCCCGACGACGAACTGCGCCTGCACCTTGCTAATGTGCGTAACGCGGTGCTGGACCGGCTGAAGGCGATGCCCTCGCACCAGGCGTTCATCGAGCGCCATTGCGCCGCCGAAGCGTCGGCCTAGCGATCGGGCTAGCGATCAGGCTGTGCGGCGCCGTCGACCCGCACCCGGCGCAAACGCACGCCTGAAACTGCGCCTTTCAGCAGGATCGGCTCAGCGTGGCTGTCGATGATATCCAGGCCGTCCACGCGGATGTCGGCGCCGTCGATCGGCCGGTCGAGCGCGTAGAGCCAGAAGGCTCCGACGCCGGTTTTCCAGTGGGGATCGGTTCCGTCGGCGCGGACGGCGATATTGTCTCGAAATACGATCGGGCCCTCAAACGGCGTGGCCTTGAAGCGTTCGCCCAGGTGATAGCCGCCGCCTTCGGTCAGGATGTCGGCCACAAGGTTGAGGCTTACGTTTGCGCCGTCGCCGCCGTAGAGCGCGATGCCGTTGGCCAACACCGGGGCTATGACCGTGTTGCGGCGAAAGACGATGCGTTCGTTCGGTTGCGGCGACGACCAGGACGCCAGGCCATCGTCGCCGCTGTTGCGCACGAAAGTGTCTTCGACGGTCGCGTCCTCGACGCCGCGGTGGAAATTCAGGCCGTCGGCGGTTTCATCGAGAAGGCGCAGGCCGCGGACGACGATATGGCGCATGGGTCCGTCGAACCACAGCCCGTTTTTCTCGTGCTGGATCCAGAGGTTTGCGATCGTCGTGTCGCTCATCGCCCCGCCGACGCCGGCCAGGTGCGCGTGATCGTTGCGCTCCATCACTTCGCCGAAGATGGCGAAATCTTTGAGGACGATGTCATGACCGCCGCCTTGGGGCGCATAGAGACCCACGCCCGCCCCATGCAGCACCGAGTACCAGGGCCCGGCGCCGGCAATGCTCACCCGATCCACGATCAGATGCCGCCCGATGCGGTACGCGCCCGGATCGATCCAGAGCGTGCGGCCGCCGGCGCGTGCGGCGATGATCGCGGCGTCGAAGGCGGCCGCGGAGTCGCGACGCCCGGTAGGATCGGCGCCGAACGCCAGGACCGACAGCGCGTTTGGCGGCGGCGCGAGGCGGTGCGCCAGCTCGAAATCCGCCAGGTCGAGCACGCGCCAGGGCGCCGCGTCCGGGTGGTCGACAACAAAACGGACGCGCGTGCCGGCGGGAAGCGTCCTTGGCAGCAGAAGCCGCGCTTCGTCATAGAAGTGATGCGCGCCGCCGCCCTTCGGGTCGTTGCTGAACGGATAGGCGCCGTAGAACCAGCCGTAGCGCGAGCTGAGGTTCAGTTCGCCCAGACGCACGCCGTCCGCCAGAACCGCGATCTCGCCGTCGAGTCCCTTGCCGTCGGCGGAGTCCGGCAGGGCGTAGCGCAGGGTCAGCGCATTGGCGGCGCGTGCAAGGGTGATTTCGACGAAGCCGCCGACGCCGGTGAGTTTCACCGCGCGCCGTCCCGACGCTTCCGCGGCCAGGGTTCCGAACCGGCGATCGGGGCCGATGATTTCGCCGTTGGTGACCCCGTTCTCCGCCTCGTACTCGACGAACGGAACCGGAGCGCCGCGCCCGGCGGTCGCCGCCGGCGCCAAGGCGGCGCGGGTCATCGGCGTGGCGTGCGACCGGGCGAGGCCGGATGCAGGCCAGAGCGCCAACAGCAGCGCAGCGGCGACCGCGGCGGGCTTCAGGGTGCGGCTTCCGCCGCCTTGGCGGCCGGCGGCTCCCGTTCGAGCTCGCGCAGATCGCGGCCCCGGGTCTCGGCGCCGAACCGGGCGACCATCGCCATGGCGAGCACGGCGGGGATCATCACCAGGCCTGCGGCGACACCGACGGCAGGCGCCGCTGCTGCGATCGCAAGCGCTTGCGCGATCAGGCCGCCGAACTTGGAACAGGCGGCGACCCAGCCGGTCGCGCGACCGCGCACCAGGACGGGATAGTTCTCGGCGGTGTAGGGCAAGAGGATCGACAGCACGCCGTTCGACCCGACGATCAGCAAGGCGACCGGTACGACGGGGCCGAGGCCGCTGCCCCCCGCCTCCAGTTGCAGCACCAGCGCCAGGCCCACGCCCATCACCGCCAGCATGGCGATCAGCGACCACTTGGTGCTCCAGCGGCTGTAGAGAAACGCGCAGAGGAACACCGTCGGCGTCGCGATCAGGGCCGACAGCGCCAGCACCTGGCTGAGCGCGCCCATCGAATAGCCCTTCGCGGTCAGGTCTTGCGGCAGCCACAGCAGGATGCCGAAGTTCACCAACCCCCAGACGATGGCGGTGATCGACAACGCCAGGGTCTTGGCGAGATAGGCGGGCGCGATCGGCGGTGTCGGCGCACGGCCGTGGGTCAGGCCCGCATCCGCATCGGCTTCATCGTCGTCTTCGCCGCCCTCGACGATCCGCGCGCCGAAGCGGCGCATCACCGTGCGCGCCTCGTCGGCGCGGCCGAGCGCCATCAGAAACTTCGCCGATTCCGGAATGGCGCCGTTCAGCAGGATCAGGAGCAAGCCCGTCGGCAGGCCCAGGAACCACATCACCCGCCACCCGAACGTCGGCTGCAGCGCCGCCGACAGACCGCTCGCCGCCAGATAGCCGCCGACCGCGCCCAGCCCGCCGATCAGCACCAGGCTCCAGCCGCGATGTTTCGACGGCATGGCTTCGGCGAGCAGCGCATAGGCGACCGGCAGCATGCCGCCCGCCGCCGCGCCCATCAGGAAGCACATGACCACGTTCCACCAGAAGTCGGGCATGGCGCCGCAGATCGAGGTGCCGACGAACATCACGGCCGACAGCAGAATCGACGCGCGCCGTCCATAGAGGTCGGCGAGCACGCCCCAAACGATCGACCCGGTCACCGTGCCCGCGAGCGCAGTGAACGGCAGGTAGGCGATGATCGCTTTCGGAAGCCCGTATTCGCTCAGCATGCCCGGCGTCACGAAGCCGAGGCTTGCGGGTTTCATCGTGTCGATGACCAGGGCGACGACCAGCGTCGCCATCAAGGCCCAGTGGGCGCCGGTCAGAGGCGCGTCTTCGGGCGGCGTGACGCGGATGTGCGCGGCTTGCGCGGCCGCCTCGCGGTCGCGCCGGGGCAGCAGGCCATAGCCGGAAACCGCGACGCCGCCGACGATCAGGAACATGCCGGCCAGCATGCCCGCGTCCATTGGCATGCCGGCCAGGCGATAGCCCATGTCGCGCGCCATCCACACCATCGGCAGGTGCAACAGCACGCCGGCGGTGACCGCGACGCAGCCGATCCAGAACGCCCACGAGCCGCGTCGACCGGACAGCACGCCGCTCGAGGCTGGCGCGCTCACGCGGCGGGCGCTTCGGTGGTGCGCGGGTGGCCCGCACAGGGGTTCCGACTGGACGTCATAGGCGGTTGCGCCTGCTTCCCGACAGCGCTGTCAGTCGCAGCTTACGGCTGCGGCCGCAAACCGGCAAGCCGAGCCGCCTGACAGGCGAAGCCTCACCGCCGCCCGCGCGGCGGCGCCGACGAATCGCGGATGATCAACTCGAAGGCCAGCCGGCGCCCGCGCGGGCCGCCTTCCGTGCCGGCGCGGGTGATCAGGATCTCGGCGGCGTTGGCCGCCATTTCCGCCGTCGGCTGCCGTACGGTGGTGAGCTGGGGCCAGACCACCTGGGCGCTGGGGGAATCGTCGAAGCCCACCAGGGTCAGGTCATTGGGGATTTCGATGTGCAGCCGGTTGGCCACCGCCATGACGCCCAGCGCCATGTCGTCGTTGCTCGCGAAAATCGCGGTGGGACGCTTCTTCGGATCATCGAGCAGGCGTTCGCCCGCCTCGCGTCCCGAGCGAAAGCTGAACTCGCCCGCCTGGATGCGCCCCTTGGCCACCTTCAGGCCCGCATCCGCCATGGCGTCGGTGAAGCCCTCGGTGCGGCTCGCGGCGGCGACGTGGTCCGGCGGTCCGCCGATAAAGGCGATGTCGCTATGACCCAGCTTCTGCAGATAGGCGGTCATCTCGTAGGCCGCGCGCCGGTCGTCCATGAACACGTACGGGCTGCGCTCGAGATCGAAGGACGGCGCGATGCGCACATAGGCCGCTTTCGCCGCCTCCAGCGCGTCGAGCAATTCGGGGCGATCGCACAGGGGCGGGATCAGGATCACTCCGTCGAGACGGGCGCGCGCGTGCAAGGCCGTAACGCTCTCGCGCAGCGCCGACCCGGTCTCCAGCATTTCCTCAACGACCAGGTGATAGCCCGCCTTGCGGCAGGCGATCATGGCGCCCTGTTCCACCTGGCCCACGTAGCCCGGGCTCGGGTTGTCGTAGTAGAGGCCGATCAGATACGAGCGCGACCCCGCCAGCGCGCGGGCCGAAACGTTGGGCGTGTAGTTCAGCTTGGCGGCCGCCGCTTCAACCCGCAGCCGGGTCGAATCGCGCACGTGCGGCTCGCGGTTCAGCACCCGCGAGACGGTCTTGATGGAGACGCCGGCGAGCTCCGCCACGTCGTCGATGGTCACCGTGGCCAATTCGGTCGCCCCGATCGCACGCCCCAGTTATCCGCTGCCCCCGGTCCCGGGCAAGGCTTTCGGCGACAGCGCTGTCACCTTTTAGGCGTCGCGGCCTGCGAAGTCACGTCAGGCCCTGGCGAACCGCTCCGCGCGCGTGGCCACCCAGCCGCCCCGGTCGTCGTAGGCGCGTTCGACCGCAATCCGTTCGTCCGCCGTCAAATCCGGGTGGTGTGATTCAAAGATCAGCACCACGCGATCCTCGCCCGAGCGGTTCCACGCCTCGTGCTCGTAGCTGTCGTCGAACGCGAACAGCTTGCCTTCCGTCCATTCGTGCAGATCGTCGCCGACGCGGATTGCGCAGTCGCTGGGGATGATCAGCGGCAGGTGAACGGTGATGCGGTTGTTGGCGCAGCCGTAGTGCGGCGGGATGTGGGCGCCCGGTTTCAGGCGAGAGAAGAACATCTCGATGGCGGCCCCGTCGGCGACGCGGGGAATGTCGGCGGCTTCCAGGGCCTTCAGGGTTTTCGGGAAGTGCTGCGCGATGGGGGTGAGGCGGGCTTCGCGGTAGAGGTGCAGCGAGGACCAGTCGAGTTTTCCGCTGAGATCCTTCCAGGCGTCGGCCTTGATGTCGCCGTGGACGTAGGGCGCGAAGGGCGCGCCGTTTTCGACGGCGGCCCGGTATTCGGCGCGGATGTCGGCGGCGGCGGCCTCGACGGCGCCGGCCCAGGCGAGGCGATCGGTGGGCGTCACCGGCTGCGCCGGCAGGTCGGGCATGTAGAAGACGCTGGGCGCCTGTTTCGGCGTGCGATAGGCGACGGCGCGGTCGTGGGTCATCGGCCACACGGCGCTCTGCACGCGCGCCAGGTCCGGCGCGCGGCCGGTTTCGGTTTCGATGACACGCGCAGACGCTTCGACCGACGCTGCATGCAGGCGGGTGAAGTGTTCGCGCATCACGCGGTCGGCGGTGCGCGACCGGTTGCGCATCTCCGCGTGCAGGCGCGGATCGTCCTTGCCGCCCCGTACGAACGGATCGCGGTCGTCGCCGAGGGAGAACATGGCGGCGGCGTCCTCGTGGCGCCCCGCGGCCTCCAACGCGGCGCCGGCGAACAGCGCCACGTGCGGATTTTTCGGATCGAGCCGCCAAGCCGCGACATAGGCCTCGACCGCGCCGTTCACGTCGCCGGTCTTCTCGAGCGCAGTGCCGAGGTTGAACGGGAAAGCCGAGATCACCGGGTTGAGCGCCATGCAGACGGCGTAGACCGCGGCGGCCTCGTCGAAGCGACCGCGCTGGAACAAGAGCGAGCCCAGGATCGCCTGGCCTTCGAGCAGGCCGGGGTTGCGCCGCAAGAGATCGCGCAGCAGGATCTCGGCGTCGGCGACGCGGCCGGACTGGGCCAGGTTCTTGGCCTGTTCGAGCTGGGCCTGTTCGAACGGGCTGGCCGGCATGACCTGGGATGCGGCGGCGCTCGACGTCATTGGGCCTCGTCTTCGCGGGCGGGGCCGCCCGGCGACCTTGGAATTGAGCCTTACGCTAGGCTTGCGTTGCTTCGCCAAACCCCGCGATGACCTGGGTTTTCCCGAGCGTGCCCCGGTATTCGAGTCCAAGTCGACTCAATTTGACTGAACATGTTCAGCGATTTATCACCTGATGACTTTCCCGGGGGCCGCGACGCCGCGGCGGGTTGATGTGGGGGGCGTTGCGGGGTTTCATCCGCCCCCGGATTCTCGAAGGGGCGACGAGACGTGGACGAAGATGCAACCCGCGTAATGACGTCGGCGAGCCGGTTCGAACCGGCCCGCGACACCCGCATTCACCTGCTGCAGCCCTTGATGGGCGACAGCCCCGTGCAGCGGTGCGTGATCGACGGCGCGGGCCTGGTCATCGGCCGCACCGCGCCGCCGGCGGAGCTGGTGGTCGCCGACAACGAGGTTTCGCGCAGCCACTGCCGGGTGGAGTTGCGCAACGGCGAGGCGCTGGTCACCGACCTCGGCTCCACCAACGGCACCTATGTGAACGGCGAGCGCATCGCGCGGCCCACCATCCTGCCGGTCGGCGGTCTGCTGCAGGTCGGCCGCGAGGTGTTGAAGCACGAATGGCGCACCCAGCGCGAAATCGACGAGGGCGATGAGTTCGGGCGCGATCTCGCGCGCGCCGACGCCTATGTGCGCGCCCTGTTGCCTCCGCCCTTGACCGAGGGCGCCATCCGCACCGACTGGGTCTATCAGCCCAGCGCCAAACTCGGCGGCGACGCCTTCGGTTACACCGACCTCGGCCCGGACAAGTTCGCCATCTATCTGATGGACGTGTCGGGCCATGGCGCGGGCGCGGCGCTGCACAGTGTCGCGGTGATGAACCTGTTGCGTCAGGGCGCGCTCGCCGACACCGATCCGTCGAAGCCCGACGAAGTGTGCGCGGCGCTGAACGACATGTTCCAGATGGACCGCCACGCCGAGATGTATTTCACCCTCTGGTACGGCGTGTTCGATCGCACCACGCGCAGGCTCGACTATGCCAACGCCGGTTGCCACCCCACCTATATGGTCCCCGCCGACCGCAGCGAGGCGATCGCGCTGCGCACCAAGAACGGGGTGATCGGCGCCATGCCGGGCCGCAGCTACACGGCCTCTTTCACCGTCGTGCCTGCGGGCGCCTCGCTCTATCTGTTCAGCGATGGGGTGTTCGAGGTGGTTACCGCGTCCGGGCTGCAGTGGGGCCTGAATGATTTCATGGCGCTCATTCTCGAGCCGTCGGTCGAAGGAGTCGCCGAAAGCGATCGCCTTCATCAAACCGTCATGAAAAACGCTAAACCGGGTGGGCTAGACGACGACTTTACCTTGCTGGTTCTATCCTTTGATTAGAACGGCTTTCCAAAGGGCGCCCCGATGAACATCGACTTCAGTGACGTGGACGGCCTCAAGAAGGTGGCCCTGGACGGCCGTCTCGACACCGCCGGCGTCGGCGCGGTCGAGCTGCGCTTTTCGGCGGGCGTCATTCCCGCGGGCGAGAACACCATGGTGGACATGTCGAGGGTAGAGTTCATGACCTCGCTCGGCGTGCGCATGCTGCTCTCCACCGCGCGGTCGCTCAGCGTGAAGGGCAAGAAGCTGGTCATGTTCGGGGCCAACCCGGCCGTGACCGACACCATCGAAACCATGGGCTTCGCCGACATCGTGCCGCTCTGCACCGACGAGGCCGACGCCATCGCCCTGCTCAAGGCCTGACGCCTGAGCGGAACCGGCATCACGCCCAAGGACAGTCCCGCACCGATGCGCGCGGATGATGTCGTCTGGACGGTGCTCGAGAACGACCTGGCGGCGATCGAACGCGCACGTCTCGAAGTGCGGCCGCTGCTGGCCTACGGCGGCCTGTCGGCCAAGACGATCAACCGCTTCGAGGTGGTGTTCGAAGAACTGATCTACAACGTGATCCGCTACGGCTTCACGCCGGGCTCCGATCAGAAGATCCTGGCGCGCGTAGCGCTTACGCCGGATGCGGTGGAGTTGCTGCTGGAGGACGACGGTCTGGCCTTCGACCCGACCGCGCACCCCGCCCCCCCCCCGTTCGAATCCCTGGAAACCGCGCAGATCGGCGGCCTCGGCATCCCGACCGTACGCCGCTTCTCACGCCGCTTCGACTACGCGCGCGCGCCGGCCGACGGCGAAGGCCGCGAACACGTGGGCCGCGCCTTTGCGCCGGTGAACCGCGTGACGGTGGCGATCGCTATGATCGCGTGAAGTAAGAAAAACGAACCACGAAGCGCACCAGGCGCACTAAGAAGAGAAAATCCGCCACGTCCGTTGGATTGATTCCTACTGCGCCTTTGGCGCAGAAAAGTCGCCTTTGTGCGCTTGGTGGTCGGTCTTACTTCGTCGCCAGGGCTGCGTTCGACGAGGCGGAGAGACCGCTCAGGGTTTGTTTGATGCCTGCGGCTTGCGAGATTGCCGCGTCAAGCGCCTTCGAATCCGCCGAGGCCGCCGAGCGCGACAGGTCGTCGAGGCGCGAGAGTTGCGCCTTCGCCCTGGCTGCGTTGTCCTGCAGCGTCTGATAGGCCTGTTTGCGGGCCGCCGAGGCGAACAGCCAGGGCTTGGGCTTGGACGCGTCGGCGACGACCGCATTGCCCACGGATCGTGCGTCGGTAATCGCCTGCTGTAGTTTCGCGCGCTTCAGCGGCGCCAGCGCGGTCGAAGCGGATGCGGCGGCTTTTGCGAAATCGCCGTAGGCGACCAGGGCCCCGCGCGCCGAATCCAGCGCCGCGGTGGGATCCTTGGCGTTGGCGACTTCCGTTGCGGTCTGGGCGATCCGCGCCTTGGCTTCGCGCAGCACGCCGAGCGCGCCGCCGGATTGTCCGCTCAGCGCCTTTTCCAGGTCGCGCGACTGGCTCTGCGCCGAACGGTCCAGGGCGGTCACCTCGCCCCTGGCCATGTCGATGGCGGCGGCGTCGATCTGGGTTTCGAGCTCGCCGCGCTTGCTCGCATCGGCGGAAGCGATCTGCCCCGCCAGCGCCTGAATGGCGGTGTCGGCCTTGGCGAGCGCGCCGATCTCGCCGCGCGGGCGGCCGTCCTGTTTCGCGTCGGCCAGCAGTTGTCCCGACGCCTGGACGATCTTCGGCGCGAGCGACGGGCCGGACGAGACGGCGGCGTGCGCACCCGACGGATGCGCTGCGGTCGCCGTTGTCGCGGGTGACGCTGCTTGCGGTTGCGTGTGGTTTCGCTGGCCCAGGATGATCACACCGCCGACAAACAGGATCAGCACGCCGACGGCGGCGCCGGCGCCGAAGACCACGCCCCGATCGCGCAGAAGGTCCGAAACCTTGCGCGGCGCCGGCTGTTCCGGCGTCACCACCGCAAGGGTCGCATCGTCCGGCGCCGGACCGTTGGGCATCGGCACGCTCTGCATGCGCGGAACCACCGGCGCCGCGTCGGCGGCCAGGGCCGCGTGCGGCGCGGTCGCCTGGGTCATCTCCGACGCGGCGGGACGCACCATGATACGGGTGCGGTCGTCGTCGGCCGCGACGGCGGCTGGCGCGTCGAACAGCGCCATCCATTGCGGAATCGACTGCGGCCGCTGTTCCGGCTTGATCGCCATGCCCGCGTCCACCGCGCGGCAGAAGTTTTCACTGAAACCGGGCCACGCTTTCGACGCCAGCGGCTCGCCCAACCCGCCGTGCAGGCGCTCCAAGACCTCCGGCGGTTTCTCGCCGGTCACGGCCTGGTACATGACGACCGCCAACGCATAGATGTCGGTCCAGGCGCCCTGGGCGTAGGTCTTCACATACTGTTCCAGCGCGGCGTAGGGCGGCGTGTAGAACGTCACCTTGGTGTTGGTCGCCTGACCGGCGTCGAACCGCGCCGATCCAAAATCGATCAGCACCGGGCGCCCTGTCGTATCCACCAGGATGTTCGCCGGCTTGATGTCGCGGTGCACCACGCCGCCTTCGTGCGCGCGGTTCAGCCCCATGCCGATCGGCCGGATCAGGGCCATCAGGCCGGCCTCGTCGAACTTGTGCCCGTCGTGCAGCATCTGCGACAGGGACACGCCGTCCTCGTAGTCCATCACCATGTAGGCGGTGCCGTTGATCTCGAACAAGGCGCGCACGCTGACGATGTTCGGATGCCGCTCGGGCTTGGACAGGTTCCAGAGAACCTTGGCTTCTTCGAGAAACTTCTCGCGGCCGAGCGCAAAGATTTCCTCCGCCGAGGAGTCCGCGGGTTTCACCGTCTCGCCGTCGATGCGGTCGCTGATGGCGGTGGGGAAATACTCCTTGATCGCGACCAGCTCGTCGAAATAGGTCCCGCGCCCCTGGTAGACGATGCCGAAGCCGCCGACGCCCAGCACCTTCTCCAGGCGCCATTCGCGGAGCATGGCGCCCTCGGGGAGCGCGCGATTCGAATAAGCCTGGTTCACCCCGTGGCCGCCCTCGTTTGCACCCCAGAACCCGTCCGCCTAGGGTAACCGGGTTTGCGGCCGCAATGAAAGGCCGCTGCGGGCGAGACCGGAGATCACGGGTGACGGCGTTGGGGCGATGGCGTTGAAGCGATGGCGTTGAAGGTCGCATCGCGCACCCACGTCGGGTGCAAGCGCAAGGTCAATGAGGACGCGGTGCTCGACCGGCCCGACCTCGGCCTCTACGCCGTGGCCGACGGCATGGGCGGCCACAAGGCCGGCGACGTGGCCAGCGCCCTGGTGATCGAGGTCCTGGGCGCGAAACCGCTGGGAAGAGCCCTGTCCGACCGGATCGAGGAAGTCCGCCGCCGCCTCGCCGACGCCAATGCGCGGCTGGTGGCGATGCGCGGCGAGGCCGGCCATACCATCGGGACGACGGTGGTGGCGCTGGTGGTCGACGGCGGCGCCTTCGGCTGCCTGTGGGCCGGCGACAGCCGCTGCTATCGCCTGCGCGGCGGCAGGCTCGCCCAGCTCACCCGCGACCACAGTCTGGTGCAGGACCTGGTCGAGGTCGGTGAGATCGCGCCGGAGGACGCCCGCGACCACCCCAATGCCAACGTCGTCACCCGCGCGGTCGGCGCCTCGGGCGCGCTCGAGGTCGACCTGATGGCGGGCGAGGTCCACAAGGGCGACGTCTATCTGCTGACCAGCGACGGCCTGACCAAGGTGGTCGAGGATCACGAAATCGAGGCGCAGCTGCGGATGCCCGACCCGGCGGCGACGGCCGACCGGCTGGTCGCCCTGTGCCTGGAGCGTGGCGCGCCGGACAACGTCGCTGTGATCGTGCTCCGGGCGGAATAAGGTCGAGGCGATGCCGGCGCGGTTGAAGGTCTTCACCTGGTCCGATGGTTTTCGCGCCCACACGGTGGCCGTGTCCTCACGCGCCAAGGCGCTGAAGGCGTGGGGCGTCACCCATGACCTGTTCAAGGACGGCTTCGCGCGCGAGATCGACACGGGCGCCGACTACGACCGCGCGCTCGCCGAACCGGGCGTCGTGATCGACCGCGGCGAAGCCATCGACAAGGGCAAGCTGCGCGCCCTGCATCCGCCGCCCAAGCCGCGCAAGGCGGAGGCGAAACCCGAAAAGCCGAAAGGCCCCGATCCCGCCGACGTGCGCCGGGTCGAGACCCTGAAGAATGAGATGACGGCGCTGGAAAAGCGCCACGCGGCGGCGATCGCCGACCTCGACGCCAAGGCGGAAGCGTTGGAAACCAAGCGGCGCGATCTCAACAGCGGCTTTTCGCGCGACCGGGCGGACTTGAAGCGCAAGCTCGCCGACGCGGAACGAAAACTGCGCTAGCGAATCTGCTCACAGGTGCACTGTCGCGGCGCCTTGTCGGGGCGGAAGCGCAACAGTTTGACGCCGTGGCGAAACCGTCCGCCGGTCACGTGGTCGAAGGCGACCTCGACGACGATCTTGGGCTTCACCGCTACCCACGCCGCGGACCGCTCGGTCGACCAGCGGCTGGGGCCGCCGGGCGCGTCGCCGGTGAAGCCGGGGCCGCCGCGGAGCGCCTCGAGCTGTTTGGTGAGCGCCGGCCGCATTTTGGCGGCGAGGCCCGAGGTGAAGCCCACGTGGTTCAGCTTTCCCGCCTTGTCGTAGAGACCGAGCAGCAGCGAGCCCACCAGCTTGCCCTCGCTCGCATAGCGAAAGCCGCCGACGACGCAGTCGGCCGTGCGCCGGCGCTTCACCTTCACCATCGCGCGTTCGCCCTCGCGATAGGGCTCGTCGAGGCGCTTGGCCACCACCCCTTCCAGCGTTCCGTCGGCAAGCCAGCGTTCGGCCTGGTCGCGATCTTCGGTTCCGGGCGTGAGTTCAAACCGCGGCGGCGGCCGGCGTCCGACAAAGCGCTCCAAAGCCTTGCGCCGCGCCTTCAGAGGTTCGGCGCGCAGGTCCCGGCCTTGCGCGTCCAGAAGAAGGTCGAATACCGCATAGGTCGCGGGTTGCTCGGCGGCCAGCTTGCGGATGCGGCTTTCCGCCGGATGCAGGCGCATCTGCAGCGCCTCGAAAGAAAAGCCGTGCTCGCTCGCACCCAGCAACTCGCCGTCGAGCACGAAGCGATCGGTGCGGAGCCCAAGCAGCATCTCCACAACCTCGGGAAAATAGCGCGTCAGCGGCTTTCCGGAACGCGCCTTCAGCCGCACAGCGTCGCCGTCGCGAAAGGCGAGGCAGCGAAACCCATCCCATTTGGGCTCGAACCGCCAGCCCGGTCCGTCCGGAAGATCCGCCGCCGACTGCGCCTCCATGGTGTCGGGATCGATCACGCGCCGTCGCGCCCCGCGCCCGCGGCGAAGGTGCGAAAGGTGATCGAATAGCGCAGGTGTTGGACCTCGGGCACGCGATGCTCCCAGACATGGCGCGCGGGGCCGCTCATCCGATAGGCCGACCGCGGCTCGACCGCCACGCGCATGCGGTCGAAGCCGCCATCGTCGCGACGCCGCCGGAACTGGAGCTCGCACGCCGACAGCAGCGACACGGCGCAGACCATCTCGAACGCGGGCTTGTCCCGGTGCCAGCCCACGCCCGCGCCCGGCGCATAGCGGTTGATCAGGACCTGGGCCAAGGCTTCGGCGTCCACGCCCGCGAACGCCGCGATCGCCGCGCGCAGCGGCAACAGAAACTCGGGGATCGGATCGGCGCGGCCCACCGTGCGTGAGCCGTAGTCGTAACGCCATCCGAACCCCAGCACGTGGCGCTTGGCCAGGTGTCCATGGAAATCGAACGGCTGAAACGAAAGCGGCGCCAGCCTTTCGGCCAGCGCCCTTTCGTCCTGTTCCGACAGCAGGTCGGGCCGGTAAGCGAAGCCTTCAGGGCCCGGCGGCGCAGCGCCGAACAGTGAAGGCTGGGCCGCGGCCCTCGCCATCAGGCGATCGGTCGGCGGCGACCGATGATCAGATGGTAGAGCAGAAGCAGCACGATCGCGCCGATCACGGCCACGAACAGGCTGTAGAGGTTGAAGCCGGTAACGCCGGCCACCGAGAAAAAGCGCTCGAACACGAAGCCGCCGATAAAGGCGCCGACAACGCCGATCACGATGTCCATGATGAGGCCGGAGCCGGTGTGATTGACGATCTTGCTGGCGATGAAGCCGGCGATCAGGCCCAGGACGAGCCAGGCGATAATTGACATGGGGTGGTCCTCCAGAGGGTGGTCGGCTTGTCAAACGGCTCCCCAGGGGCGCGGTTCCGTCGGCTAGCGGGCGGAGCGATTTGAACTTTTCGGGAGGAACCAAACGGCGTCGCCGTAATTTCATTCGCGACCGTCATTGGAGACCGCCATGCCCGCCGCTTCCCGCAAATCTTCCGCCAAAAAGGCGGCCGTCAAAAAGTCGACCGGCAAGGACGCCATCGCCCTGCTCAAGGCCGATCACCGCAAGGTCGAGAAGCTGTTCGCCGCCTACGAGAAGGCCAAGGGCGCCGACAAGAAGCGCACCCTGGCGCGTCAGATCTGCACCGAACTGGTGGTGCACACCTCGATCGAAGAGGAGATCTTCTATCCGGCCTGCCGCGGCGAGGCCAAGGACAGCACGGTGAACGAAGCCTACGTCGAGCACGACGGCGCCAAGGTGCTGGTGACCGAGATCGAAGCCGGCGACCCGGACGACGAGTTCTTCGACGCCAAGGTGAAGGTGCTGAGCGAGGAAATTAAGCACCACGTGAAGGAAGAGGAGCGGCCCGGCGGCCTGTTCGCCCAGGCGAAGAAGGCGGGCCTCGACATGGCGGACCTGGGCAAGAAGCTGAAGGCCCGTAAGCAGCAGCTGCTCACCGGGATCGAAGCCGACGGCCTGCCGCAGCCGGAGCCGCGCACCTTCCGCGAGGTCGAGCTCGGCGGCGGCGCGCGCGCCGAGCGCGAGGACGGCCGCTCCAAGCGGACCAAGGACGAGGGTGTGGAGGCCACAATCTCCGCCAACTGACGGTCCCGGCCAGGCCGGCTGGAACTGGGCGGTCGCGCAAGCGTTACCGTACCCATGAGCGCAACCGACCTCAGCGGCTTTGAGCTGCAGCACCGGCCCGACGGCGATGCGCCCACGGTCGCGTCCGCCCGGGCCTTCGCAGAGCAGTCCTGCGACGTCGCCAAATGCTTCTTCGAAGCCGAGGCGGAAAACCTGGTGGTGATGGCGCGCGCGCTCTGCGACGTGTGGCGCGACGGCGGGCGGGTGTTTGCCATGGGCTTGGGCGCCTCGAGCTGCGAGGCCGCCCGTTTTGCGCTGCAGTTCCAGCAGCCGGCGCAAACCGGCCGGCGGGTTCTGACCGCGGTCGACCTGTCGGGCGATCCGGCCATGATGTCGGGCATCGCCGACGACGCGGGCTTTGAGCAGGTGTTCGCACGCCAGATCGCGGCCCGCGCACGGCCCGGCGACGGCCTGATCGGCTTCTCGACCAGCGGCGACACGCCGAGCCTGATCGCCGCCTTCGCGGAGGCCAAGGCGCGTCACGTGGTGACCTTCGGCTTCACCGGCGGCGCGATGGGCGCGATGTGCACAAGCGGGTTGGTCGATTACTGCCTTGCCGCACCCACGACCTCGGCGCCGCGCGCCCAGGAATGTCACGTCACCGCGACCCATGTCCTGGGCGACCTGGTGCACACGATCCTGGCGGCCGACCCAGGCTCGCTCGGCCCCGATCTGCACTGAGGTCGCTTCGCGCCCTCCAGGCGCCTGACGTCAGTGCTTTGCCTTGCGTTGCGGCTTACCGAACTCGGCGCGCAGTTCGTCCTTGGCGGCTTCCAGCACGCGGCGGTGCTCGGCGGGCAGGTTGTCGCCGGCGCGGTTGATGTAGAAGGTCAGCATCGACATGGCCGAGCGATAGGGGCTCGATTTGCGCCGATGGCTGTGTTCGGCCGAACGTTTCAGCGACCTGGCGATCTGCTTCGGATCGTCGGACTTGAAGACGTCGTGCTCAAGGTCGAGAGCGTTGCTGTGCCGGGTCACGTCGCCGGACCAGCGGTGGTTTTCAGGGGAGGTCGCGCGGGTCATGCGCGTCGAACGGGCGCAGACGGCTCGCGGTTCCTGTGCTGATAGCGCAGGGTCAGGACCAGGATCGCGCCGGACAGCAGCAGGCTGAGCGCGTTGGACGCGATCAGCGGCGGGCTCTCGCGCAACACCCCATAGGCCAGCCACAACGAAAACCCGGTCACGGTGACCGCGTACATGCGCAGCGACACCGCCTCGGCCTCCTTTTCGCGGATCAGCTTGAGCAGCTGCGGCACGAAGCTGGTCACCGAACAGACCGCGGCGCCGGCGCCGATCACCTCGATCAGGACATCGCGCATCAGCGGCGCGCCAACAGGGCTGAGCAGTCGACGTCCTTGGCCCCGCCGGGCGTCGCCAGCGCGACGACCGCGGCCAGAGGATGCACGAACGCCGCCAGCGCGCCTACGACGCCGGCCTGGGCCGCCACCGCCTGACCTTGGACGCCGAGCTTGGGATGGCTGAGGGAGCCCTTCACCGTCACCGGCGCCCACAGCTTCAGCAGACGCAGCTTCTTCGACTTGCCGGAAAGGCGCAGGTTCAAGGTCTCGGTGTTCAGGTTCACCGTGCCCTGGCCCTGGGAAACCACGACGCCGGTGTCGATGGTGATGTTGCGCGCCTGCATGATCCCATTCTTCACGTCGAAGTCGGCGGCGGCGCAGCGCAGGTCGGTCTTCTTCGGGCTTTTCGCAAGCAACAGCGAGAGCCCCTTGCCGACATTGATGCCCATCAGCTCGGCGAAGGCCTGGCGGATCTCGCCGTGCGGCACGCTGAAGCGGACCGTGCCGCTGGCAGTAGAAGCGGCGGCGTGCACCGAGGGCCCGACGCCGTGCAGGCGCGCGCGGCCGTCGACGATGCCCGACGCCACCGGCGCGCCATCGCGCACCGGCAGGATGTTCTGCAGCGCGTAGTTGGAAAGGTGCAGGTCCGCATCGGTCACCGGCTGGGCGCCGCGGCCGTTGATCTTCACGCTGCCGTCGAGCACGCCCTGGGCAAAGCTGAAGGCGAGCGGATCGATGGTCAGGAAGGCGTGGTCGAGACGCACGCGCAGCTTCACCCCGGTCAGGCGCACGCGGTTCGCCTTCACCGCGGTCGCCTGGAAGCGCACGTCGGCGTCCATGGCCCGCAGGCGATCGGTATAGAGCGGCGCATCGGGCAGCAGCCGGCCTTGCGCGGCAAGGCTGCGCGCAACCGCCTTCTGCGTCGGCGAGGCCGCCTTCGACGCGACCGGCGCGCCGCCCATCACCTGGGCCAGGTCCTTCCAGTCGAGCGAGCGCGACAGGAGATTGCCGCTGAGGAAGCGGCGGCCGGCCTTCTTGTCGACGATGAGGCTGCCGGCGATGTCCGAATCGCCGACGCGGCCGCTGAAATGGTCGTAGGTGAACCGGTTTCCCGCGCGCGTGAGCCGCCCGGTCGTCTGATAGGGCGGGGTGTTGGGGAAGGTGAGGCCTGTGATCTGGTAGAGGTCGGCGAGATCGCGGCCCGATCCGGTCAACTGCGCGTGGAAGCCGCCGAAGTCGAAGGGCTTGTCGATGGCGCCGGTGGCGGCCAGGCGCGTCGGTCCCGCGATCAGGCTCGCCTTGAACTGGTAGGGCTGGTCGCGGCGTACGTCGATCAGCGGACCGCCGGTGATCTCGAGGCTGATCGGCTCGGCGTTCAGGTCGCCGCGGCCGGTGAGCTTGAATGTGCCGCGGCCGGAACCGGGCGTGTCTTCCTCCGACTCCATCTCGCCGATCAGATGAAAGCGCCGGTGCAGGTCGGTCATGACGATGTGGCCGTCGCGCACGATCAGGTGCTGGATCGGCGGCAGCTTCAGCGGCTTCTCGTCGCCTTGGTTCGGCGTGCTCCAGTTCGAGCGGCCCTTCACGTCGGTGAACAGTTTGAGATCCGGATGTTCGACGTCGACCAGGGGCACGTCGAGACGCCCGCGCAGCAGCGCCGGCAGGCGCACGCTCACGGTGAAGCGATCGATGTGCGCATAGCGCGGATCGCCGGGCCAGCTCGGGTTGGAGACGGCAATGTCGCTCGCCGTCATCGACGGGGTCCAGGTGAGAATGTGCGCCTTCAGATGCCCCTGAATGACGACCTCACGGTGGGTCTGGGCCGACACCCAGCGGCTGATCGGCCCCTTGAACCAGTCCCAATTCCAGAACGCGATGATCAGCACCACGGCGAGCACGAGAAAGGCGAGAATGCCGCCGCTCCAGACCAGCGGACGGCGATGTTTCGCCACCGTCGCGGGTTGTGCTTGCGTGACCGTGTCCGCGGGCCTGGGCGGCGTCGTGGTTGTCCCGCGTCCAGCCAACCGCTCGCGCGCCAACCTCAGCCGTACGCGTCCGCGCGCCGCCAACCGTTTGGCGCGATGGCTCACCTCCGACCAGAGCGGGATGGTCTGCACGCGGACGACCTCCTGGCCCTTTCGTCAGAAAGAGGCCGAGCAAGAATTCGAGG
Organism: Caulobacteraceae bacterium; assembly: GCA_036501825.1. Taxonomy (GTDB): domain Bacteria; phylum Pseudomonadota; class Alphaproteobacteria; order Caulobacterales; family Caulobacteraceae; genus JAFECT01. The sequence goes on from DASXZP010000036.1 coordinate 295,203, forward strand.
GTCCTAACGTCTGAGCGGCGGATCGGCGCCGCGCTTCAGGTCTGAAACACCTGAGCTATCTGCAAATCGGCGTCAAAAAAAGGCCGCGGCGGACGCCTGCGGCCTGAGCTCGATTCCCCGTAAGGTCAGAGGCGGCCCCGGCTTCCCGATCGGAACCAGGGCGGAGCCGCCTCCGTATCGCTTACTTCTTCGCCGGGGCCATGTTGTTGGCCGGGGCCGCCATGTTGCCGGCCGGAGCGGGCGCCGTGGTGGCCGAATTGTCCGCCGGAGCAGGCGTGGCCGCCGGAGTCGCCGCGGAGTTGTCCGCCGCCGGGGCAGCCGCGGTCGTGTCGGTCGTCGCGGTGTCGTCTTTCTTCTTGCACGCCGTCAGGCCGATAGCCGCGATCGCGGTCATGGCGAGGGCAACTTTCCACACCTTCATTGGGATTCTCTCCGATGGGTTTTCACGCACGGGGTCGCGCGCGAGACGCTCACATAGCGTTCACAATGATGTTAGAAGTCGCGGCCACGTCAAGGCCGCGCCGGCGAAAGCTTCGCCAATTTCTTGCGACAGCAGGGGATGGCCGGGCGCCGGAGCCCCTGAAAGCGCCGGACCGAACCCAGAATTCATCCTTTGAATCAAAGCGCAAGTCCGCGCGGCAAGGCTCGTGGAAGGCTTCCGAACGCGCCGGCGGACCTTGTCGAAATCGCGCTCCAACGGTCCGGACGCGGGCCGGCAACCAGGCTTGGCCGGGCCTCAGACGCGTGGGGATTCCCGTGGGGGCGGAGGTCCGGCCGTGAACACCCCTGCTGGACCCGAAGGTCTCACTCCGATTCGGCTACCAGATACGCACCCGGTCCTTGGGGGCGAGATAGAGCTTCTGCCCCGGCTTGACCCCGAAGGCCTGGTACCAGGCGTCGAGGTTGCGCACCGTGTCGGCCCGGTACATGGCCGGCGCGTGGCCGTCGGTCAGCAGTTGCCGGCGCAGCACCTGTTCGCGGTATTTCGAGCGCCACACCTGGCCGAAGCGGATGAAGAACCGCTGGTCGCCGGAGTAACCCTGCGCCGCCGGCGCCTCCTTGCCGCCCAGTGACGCGCGATAGCCGTCGTAGGCCGCGTTGATGCCGGCCACGTCGGCGATGTTTTCAGACAGGGTCTGTTTGCCGTTCACGTGCAGGTCCGGCAGCGGCTGGTAGGCGTCGAACTCGGCCGCGAGCCGGTCGGCGGCGGCGCGAAAGTGCGCGAAGTCCTGCGGCGTCCACCAGTTGGTCAAACGGCCGTAGGCGTCGAACTGACTGCCCTGGTCGTCGAAGCTGTGGCTGATCTCGTGCCCGATGGTCGAGCCGATGCCGCCGTAGTTCAACACCGCGTCGGCGTCCTTGTCGTAGAACGGCGGCTCGAGGATCGCGGCCGGGAAGTTCAGCGCGTTCTGCAGCGGCAGGTTCACCGCGTTCACCGTCTGCGGCGTCATCCGCCACAGGGTGTGATCCACCGGTCCCGCCAGCTCGGCGAGGTCCAGCTGATAGCGGTAGGCGTCGGCGCGTTCGGCGTTGCCCAGCGCATCGCCGCGGACGATCTGCAGCCCCGAATAGTCGCGCCACTTATCTGGGTAGCCGACGCCGATATAGAGCGTCTTCAGCTTTTCCTTGGCCTTCGCCTTGGTCTGCGGCGACATCCAGTCGAGGCGGTCGATGCGCTTGTCGAAGGCGGCGACGATGTTGGCCACCATGGCCTGGGCCTTGGCCTTGGCTTCCGGCGGAAAATACTTGGCGACATAGAGTTTGCCGACCGCGTCGCCGAGGTCGGCGCTGGTCGCGTCCACCGCCAGCTTGTCGCGCGGGCGCTGTTGCGGCGTCCCGGTCAGGGTCTGGCCGTTGAACGCGAAGTTCTCGTCGCGGAACGCCTTCGGGAGCACCGTCGATTCCGCGTCGAGCTTGTGGAAGGTCAGCCAGTCTTTCCACACCTCCAGCGGCTGGCTCGCCACCAGCGACGCGATGCCGGTGATCGCGCCCGGCTGCCACACGTCGAGGTTCTGCTGGCCGTCGATCTTCGCGGCCTTGAAGAAGGTCGCCCAGTCGAGACCCGGCGCCTTGGTCGCGAACGCGCTCTCGGCCCAGATATTGTTCGCCTTGTGCACGTCTTCGGAATCGGCGCGACTGACGTGCGCCTGGGCGATCTTCTTTTCGAGGTCATAGATGCCCTGGGCGCGCGCGTCGGCGTTGTCGATATTGGCGAGTTTCAGAACGGCGGCGATGTGCTGGCGGTACTTGCCTTGCATCTCGGCCATCTTGGCGTCGGTCTTCAGATAGTAGTCGCGGTCCGGCAGGCCGAGGCCGCCCTGCATCAGATAGGCCTGGTTCCTGGTCGGATCGTCGAAGCTGGGCGCCACCCACAGGCCGAAGATGTGCGGGGTGTGGAAGTTGGTGTTGTTCAGCGCGTCGACGTCGGTGCGCAGGCTTTCGCCCAGCGCCTGGGCCAGGGCCGTCTTGTCGCCGATGGCGGAAATGGCGTCGAGTTCCGGCTTGATCGGGGCCAGGCCCTTGGCGTCGATCCCCGCCGTGTCGGCATAGCTCGCGTAATAGTCGGCGATCTTGGCGTTGTCGGTTCCGGCGGCCGGCTTCTGCCCGTCGAGGCCCTTGATCAGGTCGGTCAGGCGGCGGTTGGCCAGGTCGGCCAGGATCTGAAAGTTGCCCCAGCTCGACCGGTCGGCCGGAATCTCGGTCGCCTTCACCCAGTTGCCGTTGGCGTAGGCGAAGAAGTCGTCGCCGGGCTGGACGGACAGGTCCATGCCGCCCACGTCGAGGCCGTGGGCGTTGGTGTCCTGGGACGCCGGGCCGGAACACGCGCAGAGCACGGCCAGCGCGCAGGCGGCGATCATGAGAGGGTTTCTGGACATGGGCTTCCCCGCCTGTTCTTGTCGGTGCGCGGACGCTCTTCGCCTGTGGCGCGAAAGCGTCCGGTGGATGTGCGGCGCAATCTAACGATCCGCCGTCCAGTCTCAAGGCGAAGCTGTGAACGGGCCGGCGTGGGGGAGGGTTCCAAATGGCGTGGCGCGTACCCGACCATCGAGGGGGAAGAGCTTTTCGCACACTGACGGCGATCGGCGCCTGCGCGGCGGCCATCGCTCTTGCGTCGCCCAATCCCGCCTCGGCCCACAACACCACGTTCGCCGAACTGAAGGCGCGGCCGCACAGCGCCAAGCCCGACGCGCGCCTGCGTTACGGCGACCAGCCCGCCCAGGTCGTCGACCTGTGGCTGCCGAAGGGGCCGGGACCCCATCCGGTGGTGATCATGATCCATGGCGGCTGCTGGATCGAAAGCGTCGCCAGCCTGAACCTGCAGGACTTCGTGTCCGAGGATCTGCGCGCGCACGGCGTCGCGGTGTGGAACATCGAGTACCGCCGCCTCGGTGAAGCGGGCGGCGGCTATCCGGGCACCTTCGAGGATGCGGCGAATGCCGTCGATCTGTTGGGCGCCGACGCGGCGAAATATCATCTCAGCCTCGATCACGTGGTCGCGGTCGGCCATTCCGCCGGCGGGCACCTGGCGCTGTGGGCCGCGTCGCGGCGCAACCTTGCGACGTCGAGCCCGTTGTGGAGCGCGCACCCGCAACGCATCGACACGGTGGTCGCGATCGGCGAACTGGGCGATCTGCATGACGATCCGCCGGTGGTCGCCGGCGGTTGCGGCGGCGACACGGTGGCGAAACTGGTCGGATCGCCGACCACGGCGCACCCCAACGTCTATGCCGATACCTCGCCCGATCTGATGGAGCCGTCGCCCGCGCGGGAAATTCTCATCCACGGCGCCGTGGACGACATCGCCCCGCCCAAGGCCGGCGAGGACTATCGCGCCAGCGCGCTGAAGCATGGCGGCAACCCCGAGTTGGTAGTTATCCCCGGCGCTAACCATTTCGACCTGGTCACGCCCGAGACCGACGCCTGGGGGAAAATCCGTGCGGTGATCTTCGAAGCGTTGCACAGGAAACCGTCGTGAGCCTGTTGGCGCGTTCTGCTACAACCGCGCGGCCCGCCTGAAGGAAGCCCGATGCTGCGTGCGCTCCTCGTCCCGATCCTGGCCGCCCTGACCCTGGGCGCCGCCGCCCCGCGGCCGTCCTCCACGACCGTCGACGTGTTCGCGGCCGCGAGCCTGAAGGAAGCGGTGGACGAGGCGGGCGCCGCCTATCTGGCGAAGACCGGGGTGAAGGTGCGCGCGACCTATGCGTCCTCGGCCCAGCTCGCCAAACAGATCGACCAGGGCGCGCCGGCGGATCTGTTCATCTCGGCCGACACCGAATGGATGGACTGGTCGGCCAAGCGCAATCTGATGGACGCGAACACCCGCCGGGTCGTTGCGTCGAACACCCTGGTGCTGATCGCGCCGCTCGACTCCAGGATCAAGCCGTTCACCATCACGCGGGGCGCGCCGCTGCTGAAGCTCGCGGACGGCGGTCGCATCGCGGTCGGCGAAACCGCCAGCGTGCCGGCCGGCATCTACGCCAAGTCGGCGTTCACCAACCTCGGCCTCTGGGACGCGGTGAAGGACCACTTGGCCCAGGGTGAAAACGTGCGCGCCGCGCTGGCGTTCGTCGCGCGCGGCGAGGCGCCGCTCGGCGTGGTCTATGCCACCGACGCCAAGGCCGAACCCGAGGTCAAGGTGATCGCCACCTTCCCCGAAAGTTCGCACGCGCCGATCGTCTATCCGGCCGCGGTCGTACGCGCGTCGAAGCAGGGCCGCGCAGCGCAGGGGTTCCTGAACTTCCTCGCCGGCCGCGACGGCCAGGCGATCCTGCGCCGCCACGGGTTCGGTCCCCCTCGATGACCTTCGCGCTCAGCGACGCCGAGATCGAAACCCTGCTGCTGTCCTTGCGCGTGGCGGGGACCGCCACGCTGGTCGCCGTGCCGCTCGGCGTGCTGACCGCGTGGGTGCTGGCGCGTTTCCGGTTTCCCGGGCGGGACCTGATCTCCGGCATCGTGCATCTGCCGCTAGTGTTGCCGCCGGTGGTGACCGGCTACGCGCTGCTCGTGCTGTTCGGCACGCACGGGCCCATCGGCGCGTTGCTGAAGCCCTTCGGCATCGTCTTCGCCTTCGACTGGACCGGCGCCGCACTCGCCGCCGGCGTCATGGGCTTTCCGCTGCTGGTGCGCGCCGCGCGCCTGTCCTTCGAAGCGGTCGATCCGGGGCTGGAGCAGGCGGCCGCAACGCTCGGCGCCTCGCCGGGCCGGCGGTTTTTCCGCGTCACCCTGCCGCTCGCGGCGCCCGGCGTCGTTGCGGGAACCGTGCTGGCCTTCGCCAAGGCGCTGGGTGAGTTCGGCGCCACCATCACCTTCGTCTCCAACATCCCGGGCCTGACCCGCACCCTTCCGCTGGCGATCTACACCGCGACGCAGACTCCCGAAGGCGACGCCGCAGCGATGCGGCTGGTGATCATTTCGGTCGTGATCTCGATCGGCGCGGTGTTGATCGCCGAGCGCGTGTCGCGCGCGGTGGCGCGCCGGGCGGCGGGTCTATGAGGCTCCCCCTATGAGTCTCGATGTCGACATCGATGCGCGCCGCGGCGGCTTTACCCTCGACGCCGCGTTCCAATCGAACGCCCGTGCGCTCGCCTTCTTCGGCCGCTCCGGCGCGGGCAAGTCGACCCTGGCCGATGTCGTCGCGGGCCTTCTGAAGCCGAAACGCGGCCGCATCGTCCTCGACGGCGAGACGCTCTTCGAACAGGGCAAGCGTTTCGTCCCCGCCTGGAAGCGCCGCATCGGCGTGGTGTTCCAGGACCCGCGCCTGTTCCCGCATCTTTCGGTGCGCGAAAACCTGCGGTTCGGAAACGCCGAAGCCGAGCTCGGCGAGATCGCCGCCCTGCTCGGCATCGACACCCTGCTGGATCGCCGCCCGCGCACATTATCCGGCGGCGAGGCGCGCCGCGTCGCTATCGGCCGGGCGCTGGTGGCAAAGCCGCGCCTGCTGATCCTCGACGAACCGCTCGCCGGTCTCGACGGCGCGCGCCGCGCGGAGTTGCTGCCGTATCTCGAACGGCTGAAGGCCGAGGGCGGACCGCCGCTCATCTACGTCAGCCACATGGTCGACGAGGTCACCCGCCTCGCCGACGAGATCGTGCTCCTCGGTCACGGCATGACGCTGGCCTGCGCGCCGGTGTCGGAAATCTTCGATCACCCGGAAGCGGAAGCCGCCGCCGCGCTGGACGCGCCGATCTCGGTGGTCGAGGCCAGGGTCGCGGCGCACGAGGCGGGCGGCACGCGGCTGCAACTCGGCGACCAGGGCTTTCTCATCCCGCGCATCGATACGGCCGTAGGCGCGCCCGCGCGCCTGATCGTCGATTCCCGCGACGTGGCCATCGCACTCTCCAACCCGCGAGACCTCAGCGTGCAAAACCGGCTGGTCATGCGCGTCGCGGCGCTGAAACCTCGCACCGAAGGCGTGGTGGTGCGGCTCGAGGCGCCGGGTCTCGTGCTCAAATCGCTGGTCACGCCGGCCGCGGTCGAACAGCTCGGCCTGGAGCCCGGCCGCACGGTGGTCGCCCTGGTCAAGGCCACGGCGGCGGCGCGTCGCACCGCCTAGCTAGCGCACGCCTGCAACCGCTGCTATTTCGGCATGAAAGCTTTGGGGGGCGTGATCATGCGTGCGTGGATACTGGCGGCGGCTGCCGTTGTTCTCGCGTCGGCGGCCAGTGCGGCGGGCAAGCCGGTCGCCGACAAGGTCGTGGTCGACCTGTCCAAACAGGTCAACAGTTTCACCCCCAACGACGTGCTGGGCGCAGCGCTGGACGGCATGGAGAAGGGCGAGGTCAAACTCTACCTCACGCCCTTCAACATTCAGAAGATGCAGTCCTCGGGCATCCGCCGCGTCACCTATCGCACGCGCCCCGAACTCGGCATCAAGGTCTGGCACTGGACCGAAGAGGGGACCTGGAGCGATCCAGAGCACAAGCAAGGCTACTGGACCGGCAGCGATCATCCGACGAAGGAGCCGACCGTCACCTGGGGCTACAATCTGCCGCGGCGCGGCGACAGCATCGATAATGCCTCCAACGTCGGCTACTCGCGCCTCGACGACGGCGATCCGGCGAGCTTCTGGAAGAGCAACCCCTATCTCGACCGCCGTTACACAGGCCTTTCCGAAACCCGACCGTCGTGGATCGTGCTGTCGTTCGAAAAAACCATGCGGGTCGATGCGGCGCGCATCCAATGGGCGGCGCCCTACGCCACGCACTTTCTGGTGCAGTACTGGGACGGCAAGGACGAGTTCTGGGAAGGCAAGGAACTCGCCACCGAAGCCGGCGGCTGGAAGACCTTTCCGCACGGCGACGTGACCACGGACGGCAAGCCGAACGACGGGGTGCTGCGGCTCGCGGACGCGCCGGTGGCCGTGCACTTCCTGCGCATCCTGATGCTGTCGTCGTCGGAAACGGCGCCGGAGGGTTCGAGCGACGTGCGCGATAAGCTCGGCTACGCCGTGCGCGAGGTCGGCTTCGGCGCGCTCGACGCCAAGGGCGGCTTCACCGACGTCGTGCGTCACGGCAAGACCAAGGAAACCCAAACGGTGATCCAGGTGTCGTCCACCGATCCCTGGCATCGCGCGGTGGACCGAGACCCCGGCACCGAGCAGCCGAGCCTCGACTTCGTATTCAAGTCGGGCCTGAACGGCGGCCTGCCGCTGATGATTCCCGTCGGCGTCTATTACGACACGCCGGAGAATGCGCTGGCCGAAATTCGCTATGTGAAGCGGCGCGGCTGGCCGGTGACCCAGGTCGAACTCGGCGAGGAGCCGGACGGTCAGTTCATCCGTCCCGAAGACTATGCCGATCTCTACGTCGTGTGGGCGCGCAAGATCCACGAGCTCGATCCCAAACTGCAACTCGGCGGCCCCAGCATGCAGGGCGCGCTCACCGGCACCTGGCCCGATACGCAATCGGGGACCTCGTGGATGGGCCGCTTCGTCGCCGAACTGAAGGCGCGCGACGGGCTCGATCAGTTCCAGTTCTATTCCTTCGAGCACTACGCCTTCGACGACGTCTGCGGCGCCATCGACGAGAAACTGCGCCAGGAAGACGTGCTGCTCGACAATATCATCACCCAGAACACCGAGGCCGGCGTTCCGCGCACGATTCCGTGGATCATCACCGAGTATGGTCTCTCGCCCTTCTCCGGACGCCAGATGTCCGACATGGGCGGCGCGCTCTACGCCGCCGACGTGGTCGGCCATTTCATGAGCAAGGGCGGCGGCGCGGCCTATATGTTCGGCTACACGCCGGACGAGCCGATCAACCAGAACTTCCCCTGCGCAGGCTTCGGCAACATGATGCTGTTCCAGGCCGACGACAACGGCCGCTCCAAGTGGGTGATGCCGATGTACTGGGGCGAGCATATGATGCTGCACGATTGGGCGGCGCCCTTGGACAAGCCGCATCGCCTGTTCGCCGCCTCGTCGTCCTCGAAGGACAAGAAGGGCCGCGCCTATGTGGTGGTCTATCCACTGCTGGCGCAGGACGGCCGCTGGTCGGTGATGCTGGTCAATCGCGACACGCGCGCGCACGACGCTGCCGTGGATTTCCGGACGGGCGGCGCGATGCAGGCGCTTGGCAAGGGCGCGACCCTGGACGAAGTGCAGTACTCCAAGGCGCAGTACGCCTATACGGACCGGGGCGAGAAAAGCCGCCCGACCAAGGACGATCCCCCGGTGCGCGGTCATCTGAAAGGCGGCAGGCCGATCCATCTTCCGGCCATGTCGCTGACCGTGGTGTCCGGCGCCGGCCCGCAGCCCTAAGCTGGCGTCGCCCAGCCGAAAGGCGTAAGGCGCGGCCATGTTCAGCGACCGCGAAGTCGAACGCTACGCCCGTCACCTCGTCCTGCGCGAGATCGGCGGCCCCGGCCAGCAGAAGCTGAAGGCCGCACGCGTGCTGATTGCGGGCGTCGGCGGCGTCGGCGGTCCCGCGGCGCTGTATCTCGCCGCGGCAGGCGTGGGCCGCATCGGGCTGGTCGACGACGACGTGGTCTCGCTCTCCAACCTGCAGCGGCAGATTCAATTCAGCGAAGCCGACCTCGGCCGCGCCAAGACCGACGCGGCCCGCGAGCGCCTCACCGCGCTCAACGCCGACGTCGACATCGAACCGATCGAACGCCGCATCACCGCCGACAACGCCCGAGCCCTCGTGCATGGCTGGGATATCGTGATCGACGGCACCGACAGTTTCGAAACCCGCGCCGTGGTCGGCGACGCCTGCGTGGCGGAAGGCGCAACCCTCATCGCCGCCGCCGTCGGCCGCTGGGAGGTTCAGGTCGCGGTGCTGAAGGCCCGCCCCTGCTGGCGCTGCTTCGTGCCCGAGGTTCCACCCGGCGCCGAAACCTGCGCCGCCGCCGGCATCGTCGGCGCCCTGACCGGCGTCGCCGGCTCGCTGGCCGCGCTGGCCGCGATCAAGACGATCACCGGCGCCGGCGACGATCCGACCGGCGAGTTGCTGCTCTTCGACGCGCTCCACTGGCGCTCACGCAGCGTGACCATCACCGCGGACCCGCACTGTATGGTGTGCGGTCCTCGAGCTCAGTAACCCTCACCCGAGGGGGGAGGGTCGCCTCGCGAAGCGAGCGGGGTGGGGGGCCAAGCGCAACATCGAAAGTCGCGTTCGCGGCAACCCCTCGCGCTTCACGCGGTCCTCTCCCCACTGACCTATCGGCGGATTGGTGAAGGTGCGGACGCGTAGGCAAAAGGTCCCAAAGATTCAGGCTTTACGCCGCGGCGCGTTTATGGACGCGCAAGCCGAATCACTTACCCTGGGCATCAGGGAGGACCACCTAAAACCTACGAAAGACGAACCATGACTAAGCGACCACTGACAGTAAAGGGTGCGGCCAAAGCAATCCAAAAGGCTATCGCGCCATCCAAGGCGGATAAGCGCTATGCCGCCAAGCCCACGCCCGTCGTCCACCCGATCACGTCGGACAGGATCAAGTCTCTCTCCGCAAAGGGCGAGAAGGACGGCGCTTCTCTGACGCCGAAAGAGGTCCAGACACTTGCAGCTTCCGTTCAGCGGCACATTGAGCCCCGTAAGGGCCGCATCGTATAAGTCACTGAATGAGCGTACGGTCGGGCGGGCTATTCCCATTATCCCGCTCGCCTGCTTTCGGGGACAGCCCAGGTCGCCCAGTTAACGGCGTGGCCGCCCTAGGAGCCCTTGAGCTGCCCACGTTTCACAGGTCGCCTCCGAAGCTCCGGCTGCTTATGCGGCTGGGCAGGCGTGGTGAGCGCCTTGGCGATACCCTTGGCGAATCATTCTTCAGCGCTGTGTTCGTCCCCGGGGCGGCCCAACAGGCGACTTCTTAGATCCCATGCCAGAACCCCATCATCCAACGCTACTAGAGTTTATGAAGCATGAGCTTGCGCAAGTTGCCCCCTCAAACCGATACGCGCTCGCCCTGGGCAAGTTCATGCAACAATTTACCCAGACCGAATATCAGCTGGTCTTACTGCTGCGCCACTTCGCCGGGACCTCGGATGAGGTTGGCAGGGCTGTATTCCATGGCTACCGAATCGACGCGACCAAGGACGCTATCAACCGAATCCTCGACGCCACGGGCAATATGGAGGCGAAGGTTCGCCTTGAGGAACCGTTTAGTCGCTTGGGCGCCATCAACGGGATGCGGAACAACATCGTACATTGGGGTGCGCGTTGGTACGGCGCTCCCTACGGCGCGCCGTTTCTTGTTTCTAATGACCGCATAGCGCACACGCCGGAGCGGTTAAGGGAGTACGCGATCAAGCCAGACACCCTCGCAGAAATGCGGATTGATCTAGAGAAAATCGAGCATCTTCTTCGGGAAGAGTGTAGCGAGAAACCCTTTATATCCGCGCATCTTTACGACGCGAGGATAGAGCCATGGCTATATATACCGCTTCAACCGTCTCGTCGGGAGAAAGCTCCGCGTGACGGCTCTCCTCCAAAGCGGCCGCGCGGGCGCGACGCATCTCCGAACTCACCTCAGAAAAAGCGCCGCGACTAGCGCCAGCCTATCCCGACGAACCCTCGGCGATGGCGGTTTCGTGCAACCGCGCGCTTGCGTTCCGACCTAAGCCCTCGTCGGCGCCGCCACCGTACCTTTGCGTTCCAGCTTGCCCCACAGGACGCGGTGGCCGCGCACGGCGTTGGCGACGGCCTTCACCACCACGTAGTACATGAGTTGGCGATAGCCGAAGCGCTGCAACGGCAACCACGGCAGGTCCTTCCACGGCGCGCGCGGCTCCATGATCATGCCCACGACGCCGGCGGCGAGATCGAGCAGGACGAACGCCATCCAGTAGGCGATGGCGCGGATCATGTCGTCGGTGTTCCACTCGCCCGGATGCGACTGCGCCGCCATCCACGCCGAGATCAGCGACAAGACGACGGCCACGTCCACCAGGGGCGAGACCACCGTCATGGCGATCTGGAACAGCCACACCTGCGGCAGGGCGACAAAGCCCAGCGCCGGGTTCTTCTTCGAGAACAGGCCCGAGCGGTGCTTCCACAGACACTGCAGCGTGCCGAACGACCAGCGGAAGCGCTGTTTCAGCAGGCCCTTCACCGTGTCGGGACTTTCGGTGAAGGCGCGCGCGTCGGCGTCGAAGGTCACCTTCCAGCCGGCCTGTTGAATCGCGATGGTCAGGTCCTGGTCTTCCGCCAGGGTGTCGGTCGGATAGCCGCCGACTTCGTCGAGCGCGGTCCGGCGCCAGGCGCCGACCGCTCCGGGAACCACGGTCACCGCGCCCAGCACCGCCAGCGCGCGTCGCTCCAGGTTCTGCGCGGTCACGTACTCCAGCGCCTGCCAGCGCGTGATCAGGTTCATGCGGTTGCCGACCAGGGCGTTGCCCGCGACGGCGCCGATCTTCGGGTCGGCGAACCAGCGCGCCAGGCGTCCGATGGTCTCCGGCGGGAACTGCGTGTCGGCGTCGAGCGCCACGACGATCTCACCCTTGACCTCCTTGAGGCCGCGGTTCAGGGCGCTGGCCTTGCCGCCGTTCTCGAAGCGCATCAGACGCACGCGCGGCTCGTCCTTGAACGCCTCTTCCACCACCTCAGCGGTCCGGTCGGTGGACCCGTCGTCGAGCACCAGAATGTCGAGGTCTTTCCAGTCCGAGTTCAGGATCTGGCGCACGGAGGCCACGATCACCCGCTCCTCGTTGAAGCACGGGATCAGCACGCTGACCGGATGCGGCTTGGACGGATCGAGCTCCGGCGGCTTTGTGCGCGCGGTCTTGATCACGTGCGCGATCGCGAAACTCGCCAGGAACAGCAGACGCCCGATGCCCAGCACGATGGCGGTCATCAGCATGATGCGCAGGCCTTCCTCGAAGTTGCGCACCAGGAAGAAGGCCGAGCGGTCGATCAGCAGGTCGGCGGAATCGCGATTGGCCGGCGGCATGGCCTGGCCCTCGGTCATGTCGGCGCCGTTGCTCATGCGCACGAGGTCGCTCACCAGCACCAGCTTGTAGCCGTTTGTGCGCAGAGCCTGGATCAGACCCGGCAGCGCGTCGACCGTCGCCTGCCGGTCGCCGCCGGCGTCGTGCAGCAGAATCACACGCCCGGGCGTATTGCCGCGCGGCGTCTCGAGCTGGTCGAGCACGCGTTGGATGATCAGGGCGGGCGCGGGCTTTTGCCAGTCGTCGGGATCGATGCGCAGGCCGACGTTCACATAGCCCATGTTCTGCGCCAGCAGGAGCGGTGCGACTTCGTTCGGCGTCGACGGATCGGCGTCGCCCAGGAACGGCGGTCGGAACAGGCGCATGGAATGGCCGGTCAGGGTCTGGAACAGGCGCTGGGTCGCGTTCAGCTCGAGCGCCGCCTCCGCCAGCGGCACCTGGCCGATGTTGGGGTGGGTGAAGGTGTGGCTGCCGATCTCCTGACCTTCGCGCACCTCGCGCATCACGATGTCGGGGCGATGCTCCATGTTCTCGCCGATGACGAAGAAGGTGGCGGGCGCGTTGTAGCGCTTCAGGATGTCGAGGATTTTCGGCGTCCAGCGCCCGTCGGGCCCGTCGTCGAAGGTCAGCGCCACCATGTGTTCGTGCTGCTTGTCGAAACCCAGACGTTCGACGCGGTAGCCTTGCGGCAGCACCGCGTAGGTCTCGTCGGAGACCAGGTTGGTCTTCGGATCGAGGGTGAAGTCGCGGTGACCGGGCCTGGGCGTTCCGGTGACGCGCAGAATCTCGCCTTCGCCGTCGAAATCTACCGACGCGCCGGCGGTCAGGGTGTGCAGTCCGGCCGGGCTCGCCCGGCCATAGGCCGCGCCCAGCACCGTCCAGACGTCCGGGTCCTCGGTGCCGAGACGCCACAGCGCATAGCCGTGCGGGCGCCAGCTGTCGGTGACCTGAATCTCGTTGAACAGCGAAACCGCGTCGAGGAACCACACCTCGTGCTTCTCGCCGTCATCGTCGTAGGAGAAGGTCGGCGTCAGCGAGTCGGAATCGAAGTCGATCTCCGCGTCGGAATCGTCGGCGGTCTGGGTGGTTTCCTCGAAGGTCGTGGTGTCGGCGGACTGTTTGCCGGCCCAGTCGTAGCCGTAGGAGCCCAGGCCCACGATGGTTTTGTTCGGGTCGAGATGTTTGGTCAGGCGCGCGAGGTTCTCCTCGTACCAGCCCTGACTGGCCGGCGATCCGGGCGCGCCGGTGCGATAGTGCTCGTCGTAGCCCATCAGCACCAGCTGATCGACGCTGGGCTGCATCTTGTCCGGCTGCCAATCGAGATCGTCGAAGGGCGCCGTCGCCCACAACTGGTGGCCGTGCGCGCGCAACGCCGCGTGCGCCTGCGCCAGGAAGCCGGGATAGAGCGCCAGGCCGCGCGGCTTCATGTCTTCGAAGTCGAAACAGATGCCGGCCCAGGCGTTCTTGTCCGCCTGGTCGACGACGGCGGCGATCAGGGCCACGCGCGCCTTCGGATTTTCCAGCAGCTGGTCGACCATCGGTCCCATCCAGCCGCTCTGCTGCAGGTTCATGATCACCGCGACCACAGCGGGCTTCTTCTTGGCGGCGCGCAGCACCGCGCGCGCGGCCGGGTCGGCGATGACCGAGATGTCGCCCTTGTTCGAGTTCAGCAGCAGCCACTGCGGCGCCACCACGTCGATCTGGTTGATGTGCTGCTGCAGCGAGCGCGCGGAGGCGCCGATGTCGGTGACATGGAAGGCCACGACCAGCGGCTTGCCGGTGACCGTGGGCACCGGGGCGGTCTTGCGCTGTTGTTTTTGCAGTTCGCGCAGCCAGGGGATTTCCTTGGTGCGGTGATACTCGGTGTGCACCGCGGCCAGCGACCGGGGCGAGCGGAAGGCGACGCCCGGCAGGCTGGGCGAGGTCGCCAGCGTCATGGCGAAGCCGGCCAGCAGCAGGAACAGGATGGCGGTGAGGCCGCCGAACACCCACGAGGTGCGGCGCGATCGTTTGCCCGACGGGTCGTGGAAGACGTAGCTCATGGTCCGGACGAAATCCTGGGCGGCTGGCAAAGCCTAGATCGGCGCTCGCCGGGGCGGAAGCCAGACCGTGGCCGGCCGCCGTCATACGACAAAACGCCCCAGCCGCAAGGCCGGCAGGTGTCACCGCGCCCTCACCACCATCCCTGCCCTTCCTCCATCGAGGAGGAAGGGTTCGTGCTTCCGGTGGATCTCAGCTGAAGAACAGTCGCCACATCAGCCGGCCGGGGATGAAGGTCAAAAGCCCGGCGATGATCAGGCCGCCCAGGAACAGCCCCGCCATCAGCCGCCCGTGCAACTGGATGCGGGCCGTCCGCGCCGCCCACAGCGCCATCGGCAACGCGATGATCACCCAGCCGGAGATCAGGTGGATGAAGCTGAAGCGCCCGGGGTTCAGCTCGCGGATGAACAGCGAACTGATCGCGGTGGTCCCCATGGCCAGGACCCAGGTCCAGCCCAGCACCCGGTGCACGGTCGTGCCCTTCACCCCGATCAACTGGACGGTGCCCACCAGGAGCGCGGTCAGGGCGGCGGCGATGTGCAGCTTGATCTGGACGGGCTGGGCCGCCAGCAGCGCGAAATCGAGCAGGTGGGGATGGATCTGCAGCGAGCCGAAATAGGCCGCCCACTCGGCGAGGCTGTGCTGGGAGCCGACCACGATCAGCACCCCCAGCGAGATCGCGCCGCTGATGAGCAGGTCGCGCGGCCGGAAGAAGGGTCGGCGGGGTTCGAGGGCGTGCTGGGTCATGTCGGGTCTCCGCTCGGGACGGGACCGGTCTGATCGCGCCGCCCGGGACTTGCGAGCGGGTATGCGCCGACGGCCGGGGCGTCTGCGGGAACGGACAGGCGCCGCCGTTGGCGAAGCGTGAGCGGCGGGGCTTCACGGGGCGCCGGCTTCGTGGTTTCAGACGGGCATGGCCGAATCCGTCCCGTCCCCGTTGCTGGAAGAGCCGGCCTGGCGCAGCTGGCTGCGGGGGCTCGCCATCGCGGCGGTCGCGGCGCTGTTCCTGGCCTATCTCGGCCCCTTCGACACGCACGGGTTCCCGTTTGCGACGCGCATCCTCTATTGGGGCGTGCTGATGCTGGGCGGGGCGGTCTGGGGCCGGATCGCCGGCCAATGGATCGCGGATCTCCCGGTGTTCGCCGGGCGGCTGTTTCTGACCTCGGCGGTCCTGACGCTGGTGATCGCGGCGCCGGGCGTGTTCGCGGTCTGGGACTTCACCTCGGTGGTGTTCGGCCAGCCGCTGCTGGTTGCGACCCTTCCTTACTTCATCGGTCCGGTGATCGCCGTCTCGGCGGTGATGACCCTGATCAGCATGGCCGCCGACCGCAGGCCGCGCGAAACCCACGCCGCGCCCGGCGCCAAGCCCGCCCGCTTCCTCGACCGCCTGCCGCCGAAACTGAAGGGCGCCGAGCTCTACGCCGTGTCGGCCGAGGACCACTATTTGCGCATCCACACCGACCGCGGCTCCGACCTGATCCTGATGCGCCTCGCCGACGCGGTGGGCGAACTGCAGGGCCTCGAGGGCGCCCAGACCCACCGTTCCTGGTGGGTCGCGAAGAGCGCGGTCACCGGCGCCGACCGCGGCGACGGCCGCGCGGTCTTCACCCTGAAGAACGGGGTGAAGGCGCCGGTCAGCCGGACCTACGCGCGCGTGCTGCGGCGGGAAGGTTGGTACTAAGAGACTTTCGCACTCGCTTTCAGCGACGAGAAACGGTCACCCTCACCCGAAGGGGGAGGGTCGCCTCGCGAAGCGAGCGGGGTGGGGGGCCTTCCACGACGTCGACCGTATCGCCGGCTTTGAGCGACACATCCTGCAAAGTCGCGCCTGTTACCCCACCCCTCGCGCTTCGCGCGGTCCCCTCCCCTTTCCGGGGAGGGGCTCGGTTGCGCCATCGGTCTTCGGAATGCAGCCCTAGCGTTTGCGGTTGGCGCGCCATTCGTCGGCGGTCTGGCCCCACAGGCGGACGGGTTGATCCTGATAGGGCGCCGGCATCGCCGCCATCTCCCGCGGCTTCGAGCCCAATCGCTCCGCGACCTTGGCGGAGGGAAGGTTCTCGTCATCGACGCAGTGGATGATGTCGGTCCAGCCGAGATGGTCGACGACGAAATCCATCGAGGCCGCCGCGCTCTCCACCGCATAGCCCTTGCCCCAGGCTTCGCGCGCGAGGCCCCAGCCGACTTCGGTCCCGGGCCATTCCGCCGGCATCCACGGACCGACGCGGCCGACCCACCGGCCGCTCGCCTTTTCGATCACCGAGAACATGGCATAGCCGTTCAGCGTCCATGACCCGGCCATGCTCATCAGCATGCGCCACACCTGCGAGCGCGACGACACGCCGCCGATGAAGCGCGCCACGTCCACGTCCTGCATCATGCGATGCCAGGGCTCGAGGTCGTCGAGGCACGGCGGCCGAAGAATCAGCCGATCGGTTTCAAGGGTGGGGCCGGACGCTTGCATGCGGTGGTGATTACCAAACCATCGCGGCGCTGTCCCCCCGTCCCCGAGACGGGGGGACCGGACTGCGCGCAGCGCAGGCCAGGAGGGTAAGTGGTGGAGCCCGCTCCGCTCGAAGATGATCGTGTCAGGATAGGGCGCTTGAAGTGAGCGTCGCGTTCACGCTCCCCTTCCCTCATCACGCACCGTCGCGGCTGCAAACACGTACCCTCCTGGCCTGCGCAAAGCGCGCAGTCCGGTCCTCCCGCTCTGCGGGAGGACGTGCGCCTTGGATTTTCTTAGTGACGGCTCTCGAGCAGCGCCAGCGCCGCCTGGGTGCGCTCCGAGCCCGGCGCTTCGCCGCTCGCCTGATAGCGCCGCACGAAGCCCGCGTTTTGCTGGGCGAAGTCGCAGGCCATGCGCGTCCACACGCCGGCCACATAGTTGGCGCCCAGGTCGAGGTTGCCGTGCGCCTTGGCGGCCAGGCCCGCGCTGACGTGGTCGAGCACCAGGGTCCACTCCGCGCGCTGGCGCAGCGCGTCGTCCCAGGACTTGGGCTTGTCGAGCAGGGTCTCACCCGGGTCGAGGAACTGCGCGCGGCCCGGGTCGGGCAGATGTTTCGCCGTGTCGGTGACGTCGGCGCGCAGGTTGCGGTCGATCAGCTCGATGGAGCGCAGCTCCGGCGGCGCGAAGCGGTCGGTGGGCAGGCGCTGGGTATGGCGCGCCAGGAACTCGCCGAAGGCCATCAGGTACTGGTTGCGCGGCTGGGCGCAGGCGGCGGGCGATCCGGTCTTCCAGGGCGCGTCGTCGCCGGGGGTGTAGACGTGATGGACCAGGTCGCGCCGCCACTCCTCGCGCACGCTCTGGTGCGCGTCGAAGGCGACGAGGTCGGAGAGGGTTTTCAGGTCGTCCATCGGGTTGCGCGGACGCTCGGCGGAGACGGCCGGAACCGCGGCAACGGCGGCGGCGGCGATCACGGACAGGAACAGCGTGCGGGTCATGGCCCGCAGCTTCACCCGAAGCCGGGCGGCGTCAAGACCGGCGGCGTCTGCCGCAAGCCTGGCGTCAGGCCGTGATGTCGAGCAGGGCGCCGATCATCCGGTTGGTGGTCGCGACGACGGCCGCATTGGCGGCGAACGAGGCCTCCGCCTCGATCTGACCGATCGCGGCCTGGACCGAGTCGCCCGTGGGGTTCGCGGCCTGGGCCGCGGCCGCGTTGAGCTGCTGGGTCGCGGCGTTCATCCCGGCCGTTGCAGTGGAGATAGCATTCATCGCTCGAGGCCCTTTCCCGCCTCGACCGCCGATTTCATCCCAACAGGCTTAAGCCTTCGCGCAGGAACGCGGTATACGTCCGCGTTACCGTAAAATCGCCTACTTCAGCGACGGGTCGATGTCCTTGCAGGCGGCGAGCAGACCCTGCACCGACTCCACCGACTTGGCGAACATCGCCTTCTCGGCGTCGTCCAGCGGGAATTCGATGATGCGCTCGACGCCCTTGGCGCCGATGACGCAGGGCGCGCCGACGTAGAGGTTCTTCTGGCCGTACTGGCCGTTCAGGTGCGCGGCGGCCGGCAGCACGCGCTTCTGATCCTTGATGTACGACGTCGCCATCGACACGGCGCTTTCCGCCGGCGCGTAATAGGCCGAGCCCGTCTTCAGCAGCGCGACGATCTCGCCGCCGCCCTTGCGGGTGCGCTCGACGATGGCGTCCAGATCCGCCTGAGTGATCGCGCCGTTCTCAACCCACACCGGCAGCGGCAGGCCGCCGACCGTCGAATAGCGCACCATCGGCACCATGTCGTCGCCGTGACCGCCCAGCGTCCAGGCGCGCACGTCGCGCACCGACACGCCGAACTTCTCGGCGAGGAACCAGCCGAAACGCGCGCTGTCGAGCACGCCCGCCATACCGACCACCTTCTCGTGCGGCAGGCCGGAGAATTCGCGCAGCGCCCACACCATGGCGTCGAGCGGGTTGGTGATGCAGATGACAAAGGCGTTCGGCGCGTTCTGCTTGATGCCGTCGCCGACGGCCTTCATGACCTTCAGGTTGATGCCCAGCAGATCGTCGCGGCTCATGCCCGGCTTGCGCGCGATGCCGGCGGTCACGATGCAAACGTCGGCGCCCTTGATCGGGGCATAGTCGTTGGCGCCCGACACATGCGAGTCCTTGCCGAACACCGACGACGCCTCGACGATGTCGAGCGCCTTGCCCTGGGGAATGCCCTCGGCGATGTCGACCATCACCACGTCGCCCAGCTCCTCGCGGGCGATGATGTGGGCGAGGGTGCCGCCGATCATTCCGGCCCCGATGAGGGCAATCTTGGCGCGCGCCATGGCGTGGTCTCCTGGGAAGGCTGGGGGAGGAAAAAGGTCGGCGCGGGTCTAAACCGGGACGGGTCGGGCTGCAAGGCGGGGGCGTCTTGGGGCAGGCGCTACGCCACCGCCGCAGTCTATGCGACCGTACCGCCTCAACCCCGCGAGTCGCCCCATGAGCGCCTTCGTCCTCAACCCCGCCATCGAGGCCGTATCGGTCCTGGCCGTCGATCTGGCGCTCTCCCAGGCGCGGTTGCATCGCGACGCGCGTTTTCCCTGGCTGATGCTGGTCCCCCGAGTCGGCGGCGCGGTTGAGATCGACCATCTCGGCGCCGAGGAGCGGCTGCGGCTGATGGACGAGATCGTGCGCGCGTCCGCGGCGGTGCGCGCCCTGGGCCTGGACGTGGGCCGGCCGGTGGAACGGGTCAATGTCGCCGCGCTCGGCAACGTCACGCCGCAGCTGCATGTGCACGTGCTGGGGCGCCGCTTTGACGACGGCCTGTGGCCCGATCCGGTGTGGGGCCGCACCGGCGAGATTCGGCCTTACGACGAGGCGGGCCTTGCGCGTGCGCTCAGGGTTGTGCGGGAACGACTGGCGCGTGGTTCATGACCACGGGCTGAACGGCGCCCGCGTCGTTCATCTCGCCCGACCAGCGGCCGTCGGGCTGCCGCGTCAGGGTCAGAACCGTCGGCTCCAGCCGGTCGCCGTCGCCCGAGTGGAAACTGATCTTCAGCTTGATCAGGTCGCCGTGGTCGACGCTGTCGATCACGCCCATGTTCGAGGGATGGCCCGCGCGCAGGTCGCGCCAGGCGCCTTCGACGGCCTGGCCTTCGCCGCCGTCGTTCAGGATCATCGTGAACAGGGGCGCATTGTTGGCGGTGACCGTCCACTCGCCGTCGAGCGCGCCCATCATGGCCTGCTCGGTTTCGAAGTGGCCGGCGACGCCGGCGAGGTAATAGCGCTGCTGCTCGTCGGCGGGGCCTTCGTAGTCGCCGCGGTATTTCTCGACCGCCACCGCCGTCTTCGGCGTCGCCGAGGGCAGGGCGTCGTAGGCCAGGGGCGCCGCCGGCTGATAGGCCTTGGGCATCTCGAAGGGGCGCACGACCGGGTGGTGGATCGGGTCGGCCACCGGGGGCTCAGCGTCGGTGACGGGGGCCATGACGCCGGTCTGCGGGTCCGTCGTGGGCGAGGTCCCGGGCGGCGCCGTCTGCGTCGTGTTGGCGAACGGCGGCGGCCCGTCGTCGTCAGAGGTGTCCGGCGGCGGCGGCGTCTGGGCCTGAACGGCGCCCGTCATCAGGACGATCAGCAACAGCGGAGCGGCCACGGCCGTACCCCCAAAGCGCGGTAGAGTTCCGAATTGCTAGGCCCGTCCCGGGGCCTGCGCAAGAGGCCCGAAAACCCCTCGTAAAATCCCGTATACGAAAGGCTCGGGTTTCGTTGACAGGCGGGACTCAGGGTCTAAAAGTCGCGGCGCGCCCGCTTCGCGTGTTCTCCCGCACGCATCGTCCCCCGGGCGCCGGGAAAGGCGCCATGTCGCAAGCCAAAACCGGTGTGTCGGACGGCACGCCGAAGAGCGCCCCCAAGAACGCCCCGACCAAGTCCCGCCGTAACGATCCCCCCCTGTCGCCGCACCTGCAGATCTGGCGCTGGCATGTGACCATGCTGGGCTCGATCCTGCACCGGGTGACCGGGGTCGGGCTCTACGTCGGCGCCATGTTGGTGGTGGCCTGGCTGGTGGCCCTGGCCCTGGGCCGCGACGCCTATAAGGCCTGGCTGAGCGTCGCGGCTCATCCGCTGGCGCTGGTGGTGTGGATCGGCCTTAGTCTCTGCGCCTTCTACCACCTGGCCTCGGGCATCCGGCACCTGATCTGGGACACCGGCGCGGGGCTGAAGCCCAAGAGCGCCGACGCCCTGGTCAACCTTTCCATCTGGTTCGCCCTGATCGCGACCGCGCTCTACTGGGCGTACCTGATCGTCGCGCAAAAGGTGACGCTGTGAGCGACGACTTCCGCACCGACCGCAAGAAGGTCGAAGGCCTCGGCGGCGGCCGTCACGGCGCGGGCGTGTGGGTGCGCGAGCGCATCTCTTCGGTCATTCTGGTGGTGCTCGGCATCTGGGGCCTGTGGGCCGCGACGCGGTTCATCGGTGAAGGCTTCGACGGCGCCGCCGCGTGGCTGCGCTCGCCGATCAACGCTGTGCTGTTGCTGCTCTTGGTCATGACCACGCTCTATCACATGAACCTCGGCCTGCGCTCGGTGATCGAGGACTATGTGCACAAGCCGTTGGGCAAGGGCGCTTTGCTGTTCATCAATTTCTTCGTCTGCCTGGTGCTGGCGGTCGCGGCGGCGTTCGCCGTGTTGAAGGTGGCCTTCGGCCCCGGATTGGGACTCTGAGCATGGCCGCGAACGGCGCCTATCAGTTCATTGATCACGCCTTCGACGTGGTGGTGGTGGGCGCGGGCGGCTCGGGCCTGCGCGCCGCGCTCGGCTGCGCCCAGGCGGGACTGAAGACCGCGTGTGTGACCAAGGTGTTTCCCACGCGCTCACACACCGTTGCGGCCCAGGGCGGCATCTCCGCTTCGCTCGGCAACATGGGCGAGGACGACTGGCGCTGGCACATGTACGACACCGTCAAGGGGTCCGACTGGCTGGGCGACCAGGACGCCATCGAATACCTGGTGCGCGAGGCGCCGGCCGCCGTGTACGAGCTCGAACACTGGGGCGTGCCCTTCTCGCGCACCGACGAGGGCAAGATCTACCAGCGCGCCTTCGGCGGCATGACGCGCAACTTCGGCGAGGCGCCGATCCAGCGCACCTGCGCCGCCGCCGACCGCACCGGCCACGCCATCCTGCACACCCTCTACGGCCAGTCGGTGCGGCGCGAGGTCGACTTTTTCATCGAGTATTTCGCGCTCGACCTGATCATGGTCGACGGCGTCTGCCACGGCGTCACCGCCTGGAAACTCGACGACGGCTCGCTGCATCGCTTCCGCGCCAAGCAGGTGATCCTGGCCACCGGAGGCTACGGCCGCGCCTATTTCAACTGTACCTCAGCCCACACCTGCACCGGCGACGGCGGCGGCATGGTGCTGCGCGCGGGCCTGCCGCTGCAGGACATGGAGTTCGTGCAGTTCCACCCGACCGGCATCTATGGCGCGGGCGTGCTGATCACCGAAGGCGTGCGCGGCGAGGGCGGCTACCTCACCAACTCCGAAGGCGAGCGCTTCATGGAGCGGTATGCGCCCTCGGCCAAGGACTTGGCCTCGCGCGACGTGGTCTCCCGCTCGATGACCATCGAGATTCGCGAAGGCCGCGGGGTGGGTCCCAAGAAGGACCACATCTTCCTGCACCTCGATCACCTGGACCCGAAGATCATCCACCAGCGCCTGCCCGGCATTACCGAGAGCGCGCGGATCTTCGCGGGTGTCGACGTCACGAAAGAGCCGATCCCGGTCTTGCCGACCGTGCACTACAACATGGGCGGCATCCCCACCAACTATCACGCCCAGGTGCTGACCAAGGACGGCGACGACAACGACAAGGTCGTGCCCGGCCTGATGTCGGTGGGCGAAGCGGCCTGCGTTTCGGTGCACGGCGCCAATCGCCTGGGCTCCAACAGCCTGACCGACCTGGTGGTGTTCGGCCGCGCCGCGGGCCTGAAGGCCGGTGAGATCGTCGACCGCACCTCCGGCGTGCCGGAAATTCCCGCCGGCGTCACCGACGCGCACCTCGACCGCTTCGACCGCTTCCGCAACGCCAACGGCTCGCTTCCGACCGCGGTTCTGCGTGAGCGCATGCAGATGGCCATGCAGGAAGACGCTGCGGTCTTCCGCACCGCCGAGACCCTCGAGCAAGGCGTGAAGCGTCTCACCGACATCTTCGCGCAGAGCAAGGACATCGGCGTCACCGATCGCGGCCTGGTGTGGAACTCCGACCTGATGGAGACGCTCGAATACGACAACCTGATCGGCCAGGCGGTGGTCACCATCACCGGCGCGCTGAACCGCACCGAAAGCCGCGGCGCCCACGCGCGCGAGGACTATCCCGACCGCGACGACGTGAAGTGGATGAAACACACGTTGGCGTGGCTCGACGAAAACGAAGGCAAGGCGAAACTCGATTTCCGCCCGGTCCACGCCTACACCCTGACCAACGACGTCGCCTACATTCCGCCGAAGAAGCGGGTGTATTGAGGTAACCATGACCGACACCGCCGCGCCGCCGCGATCGCTGAGCGCAACGGTCAAGATCCCGGCGCGCAGCCTGGGCTTGAAGCTGCTGCTGGTCTGCGCGCTCGCGCTGTTGATGACCATTCCCGCGCTGTTCGTGTTCGGGCTTCTGTCGGAACGCACCCATCGCGCCGATCAGGTCTCCAACGAGATCGGCGCCCTGGTCGGCGGCCCGCAGACGTTCCTGGGCCCGGTGATCGCGGTGCCGTGGAGTGCGCCGCCCGACAAGGCCGGCGGCGACCCCAAGCGCGGCGAGTGGCTGATCTATCCGATCACCGGCCGCGCCGATCTCAACACCAAGGCCAGCGTGCGCCGGCGTTCGTTGTTCGAAGTGCCGGTCTACGAGGCGGACATCCGCTACCAGGCGCATTTCGATCCAGCCGCGGCGATGCAGGCGGCGAAGGATTCAGGCATTACCCTGGATTGGACCCACGCGGAATTCCTCACCGGCGCGTCGGACGCGCGCGGCGCCCACTCCGACGTGGTGTTGAGCGTGGACGGCCACAGCTATTCGCTCTCGCCCGCGGCCATCGCCGCCGACGTTCAACTGGGCGGGCCCGACAATCCCAATCCCAACCTTCTGCTCGACCACAGCTATCCGCACTCGGCGGCCCTGACCCTCTTCGGCATGGCGGCCGGATCGTTCGTGAACCCGGCCCAACCGCTCGATGTTTCCGGCTCCATGACGTTCAGCGGCGCGCGCCGGGTGGGCGTGCTGGCCTTCGCCAAGACCACCGAGATCGCGGTCACCGGCAACTGGGCGAGCCCGTCCTTCGACGGCGCCTTCCTGCCCGCATCTCGCGGCGTCGCGGGCTCCAGGTCGAACGACGGGAAGGCGCCCGCCAAGGGCTTCACCGCGCACTGGGTCGTGCCCTTCATCGCCCGCGGGCTTCCGGCCCAGACCAGTTTCGATTCGCTCGGCAAGCTGGGCGGCGCGGAGGTGGGCGTGACCTTCGTCGAGCCCGCGAACCCGTATCAGTCGGTCGGCCGTTCGCTGAAATATGCGCTCTTGTTCGTGGGTCTCGTGTTCCTGGCCTACTTCATGTTCGAGACCACCACGGGCAAGCGCGTGCACCCGGCGCAGTACGTGCTGATCGGTCTTGCGCAGATTATCTTCTACCTTCTGCTGCTGTCGATCTCCGAGCACGTGGGCTTCGACTACGGCTTCCTGATCGCCGCGGGCGCTACGGTGGGACTGATCTCCGCCTATGCCGGCTGGGTGTTCGAGAGCCGGCTGCAGGGCCTGCGCGCGCTCGGCGCCTTTTCGCTGCTCTACGCGCTGATCTATGTGCTGATGCGGCTCGAGGACTACGCGCTCTTGGTCGGCGCGCTGTCGAGCTTCATCGCCATAGCGCTCGTCATGTACTTCACCCGGCGCGTCGACTGGTACGGCGCCACCCGCACAATCGCGGCGCTTACGCCCGCGCCTTCCGAGGACCCCGCCTGATGGTTGCTTTGACCCTACCCAGGAACTCGCAGGTCAAGAAGGGCAAGCGTTGGCAGGAGGCCGGCGCCCAAGACGTCGGGAAGGCCGGCGAACATCTGCGCGCGTTCCGCATCTATCGCTACGATCCGGAAGATGCCGGCAATCCGCGCTGGGACACCTACGAGGTCGACACCTCCAAGCACGGCCCGATGGTGCTGGACGCGCTGATCCACATCAAGAACACCATCGATCCGACGCTCACCTTCCGCCGCTCGTGCCGCGAAGGCGTGTGCGGCTCGTGCGCGATGAACATCGGCGGGCGCAACACCCTGGCCTGCACCCACGCCTGGAAGGATTTCTCGGGCGCTGAGATTTCGATCTCGCCGCTGCCGCACATGCCGGTGGTGAAGGACCTGGTCCCCGACCTGAACCTGTTCTACGCCCAGTACGCCTCCATCGAGCCGTGGCTGCACACCAAGACCGCCACGCCGGACAAGGAGTGGCTGCAGTCGCCGAAGGAGCGCGAAAAGCTCGACGGCCTCTACGAGTGCATCCTGTGCGCCTGCTGCTCCACCGGCTGCCCCAGCTACTGGTGGAACCAGGACAAGTACCTGGGCCCCGCCGCCCTGCTTCAGGCCTATCGCTGGATCGCGGACTCCCGCGACGAGGCCGAGGGCGAACGCCTCGACTACCTCGAGGACCCGTTCCGCCTCTATCGCTGCCACACCATCATGAACTGCGCCCAGGTCTGCCCCAAGGGCCTGAACCCGGCCAAGGCCATCGCCGAAACCAAGAAACTGCTGGCCTCGCGCTCGACCTGATTGAGCCCGCGGCCCGGGGCGTGTAGGACCGGCCCGCATTTCAGCTTCGGGCGGACGTAACAGGCCTTGGCCAAGATCACCTACATCGAACACGACGGCAAAGAGCACGTCGCCGAGGTCAAGAACGGCCTGTCGGTGATGGAAGGCGCGATCCGCAACAACATCCCCGGCATCGACGCCGACTGCGGCGGCGCCTGCGCCTGCGCCACCTGTCACGTCTATGTGGACGACGCCTGGCTTGAAAAGACCGGCGGGGCCTCGGCCATGGAGGAGTCGATGCTCGACTTCGCCGAGGAGGTGAAGCCGACCTCGCGCCTGAGTTGCCAGATCAAGGTCTCCGATGCGCTGGACGGCCTGATCGTGCGCATGCCGGAGAGCCAGCACTGAACGGTCCCGGACCGGAGCTGGTCGGGGCGCTGGTGGCCCTGATCGAGGACGCCCGTGACGACGCCGAAGGCGGAATACCGCTGGTCGCGGTCGGCGGTTGCCAGGCCTCGGGCAAGAGCACCCTGGTCCGCATCGTGGCCGAGGAGACCGGCGCCGCACGCTTCTCCCTCGACGACGTTTATCGCACCCGCGCTGAGCGCGAGGCGATGGCGCGCGACATCCAGCCCTTGTTCATCACCCGTGGGCCGCCGGGGACCCATGATCTCGACCTCGCCGACGCGGTGATCGACGCGCTGCAGACCGCGCGCGACGGCTCGCGCACGCCGATCCCGTTCTTCGACAAGCTGGCCGATGATCGCCTGCCGCCGCGCCAGTGGCCGGTGTTCGAAGGCCGCCCGACGGCGATCCTGGTGGAAGGCTGGTGCATGGGCGCAACGCCGCAGGCCGAGGCCGATCTGGTTGCGCCGGTGAATACGCTGGAAGCGGACGAGGACCCGGACGGCGTCTGGCGCCGCTACGCCAACGCGGAACTGAGCGGCCGTTACCACGCCTTCTTCAACCGCTTTTCACGCTCGCTCTATCTCGCCGCGCCCGATTTCGACGTTGTGCTCGACTGGCGCTGCGAACAGGAAGCCGGCCTGCTCGGCGTCGCCCCCGCCGATCTGCCCCCCGAACGCCGCGCCAAACTCGCCCGCTTCATCGCCCACTACGAACGCCTCACCCGCCACATGCTCGCCGGCGGCGTGGACGTGGATGGGGTTGCGCGGCTCGACCGCGACCGCTCGCTTCTGGGCCTCGAACGCAGAGCGTGACCGGCGCCTATTGTCCGTTGCCGAAGTCGAACTGCGGGTCGCGTTTGGCGGCGCCGCCGAAGCTGTAGGTCAGGCCCACGAGCAGGGCGCGCTGGCGGAACTGCAGCACCTGTTCCTGGTGCAGCGCAGGCGTGTCGAAGTCCTGGCGGTAGCTCAAGGTGTTGAACACGTCCAAGGCGGTCACGAACAGTGACAGGTGCGGGTCGAACTTGTGGCGATAGCCCAGGAACAGCACGCTGCCCGGCTGGGTATAACCCTGGGCGGTCAACTGCCGGCCGTTCATGAAGCCGTTGGCCTGCAGCACGTCGTTCGCCGTCGCCTGCCAGCTCACCGTGCCGCGTCCGCTCAATGAAGACCCGGTCTGGCGTTGCGCAAAGCCCAGCGGCGTCGCGTCGACCTCGTTCCACGCGGCGTCGGCGGACAGATTATAGGTGACGGTGGTCAGCAACTTACCGCTGGCGGCCAATTCCAACCCGCCGCTGCGGCTCGACGCGAGATTCTCCTGCGTGGTCAGGATTACGCCGCCGCCGAGGACCTGCTCCACCGGCGTCACGCCTTCGCGGTTGTCTTTGTAATAGAGCGTGGCGAGGTAATAGGTCTGTCCCTGCTTGTATTGATAACCGAGCTCGTAATCGGCGGTCTGTTGCGGCCTGAGGTTCGGGTTGCCCTGTTGCTGCGCCAGGGGTCCAAGGATGGCGCGGAACGGATCGTAGTCCTGCGGTTGCGGCCGCTCGATGCGCTGGCTGTAGCTCGCCGTCACCTGTTGCGCGTCGTCGATCTGATAGGACAGGTGCAGGCTCGGATAGAACCGGCCGGCGGTACGCGAGATCACCAGGTGCTGGGTCTGCTGGTCGATGCCGAGTTGGGTGCTCTCGTAACGCAGCCCGCCCAGGACGATGAACTTGCCGAAGGGCTGCTGATAGGTGGTGTAAAGCGCCTGGATCGTCTGATCGAAGTGATACCGGTTGGTCTGCGCCGGATCCAGCGGTCCGGTCGGCGTCGGCGCGTCGTTAAACCCCGAATGGCTTTGCTCATCGCGTTCGTCGTCGAGTTCATAGCCGGCCTTCCACTGCCCGCCCCTGGGCATGGGCCGTTCGTAGTCCGCCTTCAGCGTGTTCTTCACGGTCAGGCCGTCGTAGAGCACCGCCTCGTAACTCTGCGGCGCGGCGGGAAGAACCCCGGTGTCGATATAGTCGTCCGGCGCCCCCAGGGTCATGCGTTCGCTCGACGCCGACAGGGTGAAATCGTGCTGTTCGCCTTCGAAAGTGCGCCGGTAGGAAAGACTGCCGGTCAGGTCGCTCAACGGAAAACTGATGTGTTCGGTGCGGTCCTCGATAAGGGTCGGGGCGCCTGAACCGTCGAACAGCAGGATGGGTGACGTCCCGTTGCCGATCTCGTTGCCGCCGAAATATTCCAGCCCCGCGCTCAGGCGCGTCTTGTCGTCCAGGTCGTAGTCGACGCCGGCCGTGCCGAACCGGAAGCGCTGGACGTCGGTGACCTTGTCGGCGTCGATCGATTTGAAGCTCGGCGTCCCCGATGCGTCGAAGCCCTCGGTGATGGTCGATTTGCCGCCGTCGATCCGGTTGTTGGCCAGGCCGATGTTGAGATTGAAACTGAGCGGTCCGGCGACGAGGTTCGCGGCGCCGCCCAGGCGCCAGTGCTGGTTCGCCCCCTCCATCACGCGCAGCGAACCGGAACTCGTCGGCTTGTGCGACTTCCTGGTGATCAGGTTGATGATCCCGGCCGAGCCGTTGGGCGAAAACTGCGCCGACGGATTGGTCAGCACCTCGGCGCGTTCATACTGATCGGCAGGCAGCGACTGCAGCACCTGAGCACGCCCGGGGCCGGAGAACATGCCCGACGGTTTGCCGTCGACCAGGATCTCCACATTGCCGTCGCCCCGGATCGAGATGTTGCCCTGCACATCGACGCTGACGCCGGGCAGGGTGTTCAGGGCATCGCCGATCGTGCCGCCCGCCTGGGCCTGAAGGTCCTTGGTCAGGTCGTAGCTCTTGCGGTCGATGGAGCTCTTGAAGCCGCCCTGTTCGGCGGTGACCGTCACGCCCTGCACCGTCTTGGCGTTCGGGTCCTGCGTAGGCGGCGAGGCGGGGGGCGGCGGCTGGGATGGGGGCGGGGATGGGTCAGGCGCCGGCTGGGTCTGCGCCTCGGCGCGGGCCGCCAACCCCAGGGCCAGAAGCAGGGCGGTCAAACGGATCGTCGGCTTCGGCATGGGCGCTCCCCCGAACTACACGCGTAAAAACTACATACGTCGTTTTATAAAATTATGCACGTAGTTTTTGTCCGGGGTCGTGTTAAGGTCGCCCCAAGGAGCGGCGGCGATGCAGATCAGCGGCGCGGAGAGCAAGATCATGGAGGCCCTGTGGCGACGCGGGCCCCTGGTCGTAGACGACATCCTGGCCGAGGTGGCCGCCCCGCAAAACTGGACCGACGCCACGGTGAAGGCCCTGATCGGGCGGCTGCTGAAAAAGGGCGCGATCGGCTCGACCCGCGAAAACGGCCGCGCCTACTACCGGCCTCTGGTCGAACGCGACGCCTGGGTGCTGGCCGAGAGCCGTGGCCTGCTCGACAAACTGTTCGGCGGCGAACTGACCCCCTTCGTCAGCCACTTCACCGAGAAACGTCTGCTGTCGGTCGAAGACCGCGCGCGCCTGAAGGCGCTCATCGAAAAGCTCGACGATGACGATCGCTGAAGCCCTGGTCCTGTTTCTGCGCGCCAACCTGGTCGCGAGCGTTGCGATCGCGGTTGTCCTGTTGCTGCGCAAGCCGGTGCGCCGCGCGTTCGGCGCCCACATCGCCTACGGCCTGTGGCCCATCGCGCTGTTCGCGGTCGCGGGCGCCCTGATGCCGCTGCTGCAGGAACCGAACTATTACGAGACGGGGCTGTTGGCGGGATTGCCGCAAACCAGGGACACCGGCCCCGCGGTCGCCTGGCTGCAGGCGCAGGGCCGCGACCGGATCGTGCTCGCGGCGTGGCTCATCGGCGTCGCGGTCAGCGGCGTGTGGGCGGCGATCAGTCTGGCGCGGTTCATGCGCGCCGAACGCGCAGGGCGCGCCGGTCCCGCCGTCGTCGGCGTCGTCGTGCCGCGTCTGGTGGCGCCGGCCGACGCAGCGGAGCGCTTCACGCCGGAGGAATGGCGCCTGGTTCGCGCTCACGAACGTGCGCACATGGATCGCCAGGATGCACGCGGCGCCGCGGTCGCGGTGCTGGCGCAGTGGCTGTGCTGGTTCAATCCGCTGGTGCACATGGCGCTGCTGGCGGTGCGTCTCGACCAGGAGCTGGCCTGCGACGCCACGGTCCTGGAACGCCTGCCTGTGCAACGCCGCCGTTACGCCGAAACGCTGCTGCGCACGCAACTCGACCACGGCCCGACCTACGGTATCGCCTGGCGCGGCTGCGGCGCGCTGGAGACGCGGCTGGCCATGCTGGCGACACGCCAACCGCCGCTCGACCGCCTCGATCTCGGCGAAATCGCCGTCAATGGCCTGTGGATCGCGGCCTTCGTCGGCGGGATTGCGGCGCAGGCGCTGGTTTAGGCGTTGGTCTAAGCGCTGAGCAGTTCGTCCAGTTGGACGAACATTTCGTCGCCCCAGCCGATGGCGCCGGTGGCCATGACTTCGTCGAGGGCTTCCTTCGACGCGTAAAGTTCGTGGACGACGACGCACGTTTCGCCGCCCTTTTCTTCGAAGGTCACGGTAGTCACCTGGCCGCCGTCGCCGGCTTCCTCATTGGTCCACACGAGGTGGGAGGGCGGCGTCGCTTCGAGGTAGCGGCCGAAGAACGTCATCGGCTCCGGGAAGTCCGCGTGGCTGAACACGAAGCGATAGGCGCCGCCCGCGCGCACGTCGGCCTCGCAGGAAACGAAGGTCATGCCGATCGACTTCGGCGCCCACCAGCGCTTGATCAGTTCGGGCTTGGTCCAGGCTTCGAACACGATGCGCGCCGGCGCCTTGAAGGTTCGCGTGATTACGAGCTCGCGCTCGGACTTCCGCTCCGTCGTGGTGGGGTATTTCGCGGCGGCGTCACTTCTTACGTTTGCGTCCATCGGCCTTTTCCTTCTGTTTCAATTCTTCAACGAGCTCGTCCAGCGCGTCGAAGCGTTCGACCCAAAGCCTGCGATACGCCTCGATCCACGCAGTCTCTTCCGCCAGTTGGCGCGGACCCAGCCTGCAGGTCCTTACCCGGCCGACCTTTTCGGTCGCCACCAACCCGGCCAGCTCCAGCACCTGGACGTGTTTCTTCATGCCCGTGAGGGTCATGTCGAACGTCTCGGCCAGCTCCGTAATCGAAGCGTCCGCCCGCCCCAGCTGCTCCAGAACCCCACGCCGCGTCGCATCCGAAAGCGCGGCGAACGAGGCGTCTATGCGGGTCGTTACATACTGAACCATATGGTTCAGTATTAGCGCAGGGCCCGACGGCTTGCAAGAGGGTTTTCGGGCTGGCGGCATTTTTCACGAAAGACGCGCGTCGAGGGTCGGTTTTTTTACGGGCCGATGGCGTCGGCGCTCGGATTTTGGCACAGTGGCCGCGGGCGGTCGGGGGGCCGCGAAGGCATGGGCATGTTGAAGCGTACCGGGTTTGCGGCGACCGCGCTGATGGCGGCGGTGACGACGCTCGGCGCGTGCGCGGCCGGTCCCAACTATACGCCGCCGTCGCCAGCGGCGCTGAACGTTCCGCCGGCGTGGAGCGTCACCGGCGCCCCGGCGGCGCAGATCGATCTTTCGGTCTGGTGGCGCCAGTTCCACGATCCGCTGCTTGTCGACCTCATCGCGCGCGCGACCGCCGATAACCTCGATATCGCTGTCGCGAAGGCGCGGCTGCTGCAGGCGCGCGAACAGCTCGTGCAAACGCGGGCGTCGCTCTATCCGTCGCTCTCCGGATCGCTCGGCGACGACCGCACGGTGGTGCGCGCGCCGTCGAGCACGCTTTCGGTCGGCCCGACGTCGATCCTGGTCAGCGGCAATTCCGATACGACGTCGCTCTCGCTCGGCCTCGACGCGTCCTGGCAGGCCGACCTTTTCGGCGGGACCCGGCGCTCCATCGAAGCCGCCAAGGCCAGCCGCGACTCGGCGCTCTACAACCTCGTCGCTGTGCGCACCTCGGTCGCGGGCGAGGTGGCGACCAACTACATCCAGGCCCGGCTGGCGCAGGCCCGGCTGGCGATCGCGCGCGACAGCCTGAAGGACCAGGGCGACAACCTGCAGATTACCGAGTGGCGCCGGCAGGCGGGTCTGGCCTCGTCCATCGACGTGGAACAGGCGCGCGCGCAAAGAGCCCAGACCGAGGCGACCGTCCCGCTGCTGGAAAACGATTTCACCAGCGCGGTAAATCAGCTGGCGCTCCTGACCGGTCAGGCGCCGGGCGCGATGCGCGACGTGCTGGTGACGGCCGCGCCGATTCCCCGCGGGCCGAACGGCGTCGCGGTCGGAATCCCCGTCGACACCCTGCGCCAGCGGCCCGACGTGCGCGTCGCCGAGCGCAACCTGGCCGCAGCGACCGCCCAGATCGGCGTCGCCCAGGCGGCGCTCTATCCTTCACTGTCCCTCACCGGCAGTCTCACCGGCACGGCGGCGACGCTCGGTCAATTCGGCCGGGCCGGCACCGGTGAGCTGTTCGCCACGCTCAGCCAGACCATCTTCGACGCCGGGCGACTGCGCTCGCAGCTTCGCTCCGCGCGCGTCGGCGCCGACAGCGCGTTCGCCACCTACAAGAAGACCGTGCTGAGCGGACTTGCCGACGTGGAGAACGCCATCCAGGCGCTCGACAGCGCCAAGTCGCGCCAGACCTCGCTCGGCGAAGCGGCGGACGCCTCCAACGACGCCGCCATCCTGGCGCGCAGTCAGTACCGCGTCGGCCTCACCGACTTTCTCACCTTGCTGCAAAGCGAACAGTCGCTGCTCCAGGCCCGCGACTCGCTGGCGTCAGCCCAGGCCGATCAGGCGACGGCGCTGGTGCAACTCTATCTCGCGCTCGGCGGCGGCTGGCAGCCGGCGTCACCCCAAGCCATCGGCCCCGAAACGACCGCAGGGTCCTCATGACTACCTCATCAAACAACCTCGACGAATTTCTGGGTCAGAAGTCCCGCAAGCGAAGCCGCGTGATGAGGTGGGTGTGGATCGGCGCCGCCCTGCTGGTGGTGCTGTTGCTGGTGGCGCGCTGCTTCGCTCCCCACAAGCCCGCGGGCTACGCCACCGCGCCGATTACGCGGGGCGACCTTACGGTGACCGTCTCCGCCACCGGCAACCTCGCGCCGACCAACCAGGTGAACGTCGGCTCGCAGGTCTCGGGCCTGATCCACGACGTCTATGTGCACAACAACGACCGGGTGACGAAGGGCCAGCCGCTCGCCCAGCTCGACCTCGGACTGCTCAAGGCGGCGCTGGACCAGAGCCAGGCCGCGCTCAAGGCGGCGCAGGCGTCGGTCGTTCAGGCCAAGGCCACCGTGGCGCAGGACAAGGCCACGCTCGATCGGGACGAACAGGTGTTCAAGCTATCCGGCGGCAAGGTGCCGTCGCAGGTCGAGATGGACGGCGCGCGCGCCGACTACGCCCGGGCCGTGGCCAACGTCGGCGCGGCCGCCGCCCAGGTGGCGCAGCAGCAGGCCAATGTGCGCACCGCCAAGACCAATCTCGGTTACGGCACCATCTATGCGCCGGTGACCGGCGTGGTGCTGTCGCGCCAGGTCGAGCCCGGCCAGACCGTCGCCGCCGCGTTCAACGTCGCGACCCTCTTCACCATCGCCGAAGACCTGTCGCGCATGAAGATCGAGGTGAAGGTCGATGAGGCCGACGTCGGCGAACTGAAGGAGGGCGCGCCGGCGGTGTTCACCGTCGACGCCTATCCCGGTCGCAGCTTCCCCGCGACGGTGACGCGCGTCGACCTCGGCGCCAATGCGACGCCACAGGTCAACAGCGCCGGCGCCACGGTGTCGAGCACCTCGACCGTCATCGCCTATACGACCGTCCTGTCGGTGGCCAATCCGGACCTCTTGCTCAAGCCCGGCATGACGGCGACCGCGCAGATCACCGTCGCCCACAAGTCGAACGTGATGCTGGTGCCCAACGCGGCCCTGCGCTTTACGCCCAAGGCGCCGGGCGCCGCGGGGGGGATGCATGGGTCGGTGGTGATAGGACCCAGGCCCAATACCGACACCCAGACCGCCCAGTTCAGTCGCGGGGCCCATCGCCAGATCTGGATTCTCGACGCCCAGGGCAAGCCGAAGGCGATGAGCGTGACCGCCGGCGACACCAACGGATCGCTGACCGAAAGCTCCGGGCCGGGCGTGCGACCGGGGCTGAAGGTGATCACCGGGCAACTGACGGCCGCGGCTGCGCCGTGATGGCCGAAGCGCCGCAGATTTCACTGAGGGGCGTAACCAAGCGTTACGGCGCGGGGAGCGCCGCGTTCCAGGCGTTGAAGGGCATCGATCTCGACATCATGGCCGGCGATTTCGTGGCGGTCATGGGGCCCTCGGGATCGGGCAAGTCGACAACCATGAATATCCTGGGCTGCCTGGATGTCCCGACCTCGGGCTCCTTCCTGTTCAAGGGCGTGCACGTCGAAGGGCTGAACCGCGATCAGCGCTCGCTGCTGCGGCGCAAGTACCTCGGCTTCGTGTTTCAGGGGTTCAATCTTCTGGCGCGCACCACGGCGCTGGAAAATGTCGAGCTGCCGTTGATCTACCGCGGTGAAACGCGCCGGTCGCGCCAGGATCAGGCGATGGCGGCGCTGGACAAGGTGGGCCTCGCGGACTGGAGCGACCACACGCCCGCCGAGCTCAGCGGCGGTCAGCAGCAACGCGTCGCCATCGCACGCGCGATCGTCACCCACCCCGACGTGGTGCTCGCCGACGAACCCACCGGCAACCTCGACAGCCAGCGCTCGATCGAGATCATGGAGCTCTTGACCGAACTCAACCAGACCAGCGGCGTCACCGTCCTGATGGTGACGCACGAGGCCGCGATGGCCGATTTCGCGCGCACCATCGTGCAGTTCAAGGACGGCCTGGTGGAGCGCATCGAGACCGGCCACCGCCCCGGCGGGGAGCATCCCTGATGCTGTGGACCACCGTCATCCTGGCGCTTCGCGAAATCCGCCGCCACATGCTGCGTTCGTTCCTGACCGTGCTCGGCGTGGTCATCGGCGTGGCGGCGGTGGTCACCATGGTCACCCTGGGCCACGCAACGACCCGATCGGTGCAGGCGCAGATCTCGAGCCTGGGCTCCAACCTGCTGACGGTCATCCCCGGCGCCGGATTCGGCCGCGGCGGCGGCGCCCAGCAGCCTCAGCCGTTCAAGATCGAAGACGTCGACGCCATACGCGGCCAGATCGGAGGCGTCGTCGCCGTGGCGCCCCAGGTGCAGTCGAGCCAGACCGCCATCCACAACGCGGCGAACTGGACGGTCACCGTCAACGGGACCACCTCCGAATATCTGGTCGGCCAGCAATGGACGCTTGCCTCCGGGCGCGTGTTCACGCCGGGCGAGGAGCAGGCGGGCAAGTCGGTCTGCATCATCGGCAACACCGTCAAGGAGAACCTGTTTCCCGACGAGGCGCCGGTCGGCGAGGACCTGCGGGTCGGCGGCGTCAGTTGCGAGGTGATCGGCCTGCTCGCGACCCGCGGGCAAAGCGGCATCGGCGGCGATCAGGACAACACCGTGATCATGCCCTACCGCGCGGTGCAGCGCCGGTTCACCGGCAATCAGAACGTCCAGTTCATCATGGTGGCGGTGGATCCGCGCTACGACAGCGGCCCGATCCAGGACTCCATCACCGCACTGCTGCGCGAGCGTCGCAACATCAGCGCCGGCAAGGCCGACGACTTCTCAATCCTCGACACCAAGCAGATCGCCGATACCCTGGGCGCCGCCACCGCCCAGCTGACCGCGGTGGTGACCGCCATCGCGGCGATCTCGCTCCTGGTGGGCGGCATCGGCATCATGAACATCATGCTGGTCTCGGTGACCGAACGCACGCGCGAGATTGGCATCCGCCTCGCGATCGGCGCGGTGGCGGACGAGGTGCTGATGCAGTTCCTGGTCGAGGCGGTGGTGCTTTCCGCGCTCGGCGGCCTCGTCGGCCTGGCGCTGGCCTTCCTTGTCTGTCTCGGCCTGTCGATCCCGATGAAGATGCAGTTCATCTGGGAGCCGCAGATCAATCTGACCGCCTTCATCATCTCGGCCGTCATCGGCGTAATCTTCGGCTACTTCCCCGCCCGCCGCGCCGCCGCCCTCGATCCCATCGAAGCGCTGCGCCACGAGTAAAGTGTCGAGGCGCCTCGCGCCCGGGCGGGACAGGGAAGGGCGCGTCGCGGCCGGGCGCCAACGTCCGCTAACGACCCTTAGCGGACATCTCCCTTTGAGATGGCGCGCGGCTAGGCTACGCCTCAGACAAAATTCGGGCGGGGGGCGACCATGGAAATCCACAAGCCGAAGCCGTGGCATGGCTGGCTGGAGTTCGCCAAGGAGATTGGCACTATTGTGATCGGCGTCCTGCTGGCGATCGGGGCGGAACAGATGGTCGAAGTCTTACATCACCGCGCGCAGGCTCGCGAGATGGCCAAAAAGCTGAGCGTCGAGGGCGATGAGAACCGCCACGTCATAGCCTATGACATGGAGGATTTGCGCACAGCACTGAACTCCGCGGACGCCGATCTGGACGCTGTGACAAAGAACACGAGTTCTCCTCCGCTGGTAAAACCGAACCTCTATAGAGCGTCGGACGTAGCGTGGGTGGCAACCCGCGACAGCGGTTTGTTGCCGATCATGCCGAAGCTGCTAACCGATAACGCCTGGAAGGTGGATTTCACGAACGAGGCCGTGATGGTCAGCATGCGCGGAGTCGGCGCGGCAGCGGATCAGGCGGAGGCCGCTCTGTCCCTGCTCAAGGTCACTCCCGACGATGTGGAGTTGAGGCGGACAACACGCCTTCGGTTGGCGCAGTTGCGGGTCGAAGAAGCGCAACTGATCAGCGACCTGGATTTCTATCGGCGGATTAACGAACAGATGTTGCGCGGCGAAATGATCGACACGGTGAGCGCGCTACAGCGTGCGCAGGCCGGGCGAAAATCGGAAGCCCACTAACGTCTGCACCACCCTGAAGCCGCCGGCCGTTCCCGACCCATAGCGGACGCTTCATTTACTTTTTTGAGCGGCCCGACTTAATTGCCGGATAAGAATTAAACCGACTGCCGAAACAAGAGCGATGAGCGAAGAGACATAGGTCGCGAACTGCCAAATATTAACATAGACAATGCCGCGGTGAATTCGGATTGCGTAAAAGTACGCTCTTGAAGCATCGGGTTTGTCTGGGTGGTTCAGCACCAATATCGTTAGCACGATGAGAGCAAACATTGCCCATCCGCCAACGCTATAGGCTACGCGATTAATCTCGACGTTCCGCTCAGCCATCTTTGACCCGCCATCCGGCACCGTTCGAAGCCAGTGTACGGGTCAACCGCTGCCGAGGCTATGGTTGCCCCATCGACGGCAGCTCCCGACCCACAGCGGACGCACCCAAAAACCAAGAGTGACAAAAGGCTGACACTGCCCCATCGTCGCACAAGGCCAAGGATAAATTCATGCTGGAGAAAGCACTTGCTACTGCCATTTTGCTTTTTGCGGGCCCCGCCACGGTTGGCTCCTTGGTGAGCGCACACCCCCGCCTTGAGCAAGACAGAGAAGCGGCGAAGGGCGGGGACAGGAAGGCGCTGGACAGGGTCACGAGTTATTATGTTGAAGGCGGACCTTCCACTTCGAAGGAACGAATGGCGTGGTGTATTTTTGCGGCAAACCACGGCTCCGCGTTTGGTGCGCAGCTATGTGGAGATGAGAGTTTCAAACAAGGTAGATGCCGTGATGCGGTGGCTTGGTATCGGCGGGCGAGCTATCTTGGACGGTATAACCGCCCACTTGTAATATCCGACAACGAATTTATCGCCGACATTCATAGGCATAAAGACAAGTGCAAAGTTGCGCGATCACGCTGAAAGCCGATCCCTGGCGGTAAGGTCCGCTCCCCCGAAGCCGTCGGCCGCTCCCGACCCATTGCGGACGCTTTCGGGTTGCGCTCTATTGCGCATATGAGGGCCATCGTTGTCGTTTTCTCTGCAGTATTGCTCGTCGGCGCAGGTACCACCGCCGTCGGAGCGGAACACGCGAAACTGGCCCCCGAAATCTTGCAGTCATTTGCTATGCGAGACCACTACGGTATCCCCGTCCCTCAAGGCGACCAAGTAATCTACGTGGATAGCGCTTCGGCCCATCACATAAGCGAAGAATTCAGTGTGATCGCGGCTCGGCAATCTGACGGACACTGGCACATCAGTGTTGTCGGCGAGGAAGGACCCGGCCTCTTAAATATACCCCGGCGGATGACGACCCATGAGGAACGAACTCTGTCGGATGCCGACGGCCTACGATTGGACGACTTACTGACGCAGAGGCCGCTGTATCGCGAAAAGGTGAAACCGTCCTCCAACCTTGCGGTCGGCGCGGCCTTCCACACGATGGAGATTGACTCGCCTTCGGGGCACATGGTCATCCGGTGGACAGGGCGGCTACTCGGCAAGGCAGGGGCAATCGCCGACCTGGTTATCGGCGCTGGCTGACCGATGAGTGGCAGCTAACCCCCCATAGCGGACATGCTGTCAGTCCGCTTTCGGCTACGGCTTCACGCCGCGCCGGCGCGGAGGTCCAGTTCGGGTTCGGCGGCCGCTGCGCTCGCCGCCGCTTCCGGCAGGTGCACCGTGAACGTCGCGCCTTCGCCGGGCGCGCTTTCGAGGGCGACCCAGCCGCCGTGCAGTTCCACCAGCGTCTTCACGAGCGCTAGACCCAGGCCCGGGCCGCCGCGGTCGCGGCCGACGAAGCGGTCGAAGACGTGGGCTTGCTGGTGGTAGGGGATGCCGCGGCCGGTGTCCTTCACCTGGATGGTCACCGAACCGGCCGCGCGGCGCGCTGACAGGGTCACCGTCCCGCCGGCGCCGATGGCGCGGGTGGCGTTGTCGAGCAGGTGGTCGAGCGCCTGGCCGATGCGGCGCGGATCGGCGCGGATCAGGCCCGCGTCGTTGGCGACGTCGAGCACGAGCGCGCCGCCGCTGGCTTCGATGGTTCCGCGCACGCGTTCCGCCGCAGTTTCCAGCGTGTCCTTCACGCCCACGTCGCCGAGGAACAGCGCCATTTCGCCCGCGTCGATCTGGGCGATGTCGAGCACGTCGTCGATGGAGCGCGCCAGCTGCGCGGCCGCCGCGCGCACCGACCCGATGTGCGACTTGGCGCGATCGGACAGGTTCTGTTCGTTCTCGAGAAGCTCGGCGTAGCCCAGGATGGTGGTGAGCGGCGTGCGCAGTTCGTAGGACACGTTGCCGACGAACTCGCGCTTCAGGCGTTCGGTTTCCGATAGCGCGGCCGAGCGTTGATCCAGCGCCCGCTCCAGTTCATGGCGCGCGGTGACGTCGCCGAACGCCAGCAGGGTGGCGCCGTCAGGCAGGGGCTGTGACTGATACGCAAACGTGCGCCGGTCCGAGGTGCGCGCCTCGCCGGAAATCGGAATGCGCGCCACCGGATCGGGGTCGGTCACCCGCGCCTTCAGCTCCGACCACAGGGCCTGATCGTGCACCAGCGGCTTGCACAGCCCGGCCACGCCTTCGAAGCCGCCGGCGTCCTGCAGCTGCCCCGCGCTGATCTTCCACAGCTGCTCGAAGGCCTGGTTGTGCAGGCGCAGACGGCCATCGGAGCCGAACACGGCCACCGCGTCGTTCAGCTTGTCGAGGGTGGCGCGCTGAACCTGAATGAGGGCGTTGTACTGGGCGCGCAGCTTCAGCTCGCCGGTGATGTCGGCGAACAGGATGAGGATGCCGCCGAGCGGGTGCGGCTGGCGCACCACGCGCAGGGTGCGCCCGTCCGGCAGGCTCCACAGGTCGTCGGGCGACACTTCGGTCGAGCCGTAGAAGTCGAGCTCCTTCGCCTTCCACTTGGAATAGTCGGTGGTCTCCGGCAGGCGCCGGCGCTGGCGCAGGCGGTCGAGCAGTTCGCCGTGGGTCGGGCGCTCGTCGAGCCACGCGGCGTCGAGATCCCACAGTTGCTGGAACGCGGTGTTGTAGAAATTCAGCGAGCGCGAGGCGCCGAAGATGGCGACCGCGTCGGCCAGATGGTTCAGCGTCTCGTCGTGGGCCGCGCGGTGGCGCACCAGGGCGTCGCGGTTTTCCTCGGACTCGGTGATGTCGATGGCGAAGGCGGCGATCTCGTCGCCGCTCACCGGCTCGGCGAAGATTTTGTACGCGCGCCGCTGGCCGCGCACCGTGACCCATCGGAAGCCCTCGCGTTGGGCGCGGGCCTTGCCGGCCTCCACCACAATGGCCTGGGCGCCGCGGTCGAAGGCGGCCTCGCGGGCGCGGGCCTCGTCAACGGTGGAAACCTCGGCGGCCTCGATGAAGGCGCGGTTGGCCCACAGCACCAGGCCGCGGGAGTCGGCGATCCAGGCCGGGTCGGGCAGGCGGTCGGCCAGGGCCGCGAACTTGCCCCCGGGCACCGCGTCCAGCGCCAGGGTGACCCGCAGCCACGCCATCCCGCCGGACGGGCGTCCCTCGATGACCAGCGCCCCGCCGGCGACGGGGGTGAGGAAACGGCAGGGTTCGCCCTGGTTGATCAGGCTGCGCAGCTTCAGGGCATGGTCCGGCGCGGTGGCGGCGATGCCTTCCAGCAGCGAGGCCGGGTCGAACTCGCGCAGGCCCAGCGCCTCGGCGCAGGCCAGCATGGCGTCGTCGCCCCAGACCAGGCGGGCTTCCTCACCCTCCACCGCAATCAGGGCGCCTTCAAAGGCGATGGTGGCGGTTTCCGCCTCGTGCAGGGCGGCGCGCAGCTGTTCGTTGCGGACGGTCAGGTCCGCCGAGCGGGCCTCGGCCTTGCGGCGATAGCGCCAGGCCCACACCGAGGTGGACAGGGCCAGCGCAATGGCCCCGGCCGAGGCGGCATAGGCGAGGCTAGCCACGAACACGGCTTTGACCCCCGACAGTGATGGCCCCGGATCGAATCACGAGCTCAGGATAACCCGCCAGGGTTACCTGAGCATGAGTCCTTAACGCCTCAGGTCCCGGAGCATGAGTCCGCTTGCCGGTCCGCTGCGGTGGTCCGATATGGTGACCCATGAGCGTCCTCTATCCCGTCGCCGCCGATGCCGAAGCCGCTTTGTCGGCCCCCTTGGGCCGCGCAGCGCGTGAGCGTGAGGCCCGGGCGCTGGCGAACGCGGACGAGGGCGCCGAACTGCGGTTCGTGGTGGAAGAGGTCGGCCCGACCTTCGACACGCGCGAGGCGGCGCTCGAGGCCTGGAAGGGCCGCATCGACGATGACCGCAAAGGTGGGGCCGTGGCGCCCGAGGATCGTTACTGCACCATTCGCGAAGTGCTGGCCCCGGTGAAGGGCCGCGCGGCGCGCGCGCAAACCGTCAAGCCGGTGTTCGAAAACGGCCGCCGCTGGCCGGTCCCGGCCAAGCCCGCAACCGCGCCGAAGACCCAGTGGCGCCTGTCGGTGTCCTACTGGCGCGTGGGTTCGGCGCCGACTGCATCGCAACTGCCGCCTGCGCGCAAGGCGCGGCGCGCCCAGTCGGCGCGCGATCTCGGCCGCGACGCCATCGAGGCCCTGACCCGTCAACCGCTCACCCCTATCGCGCCGCAACAGCCGCTCGACATCGGCCTGTTCGAAACCCGCGCGCCGGAAAACCCCGATTTGGTGCTGCCCGATGAATAGAGACGCGTTGCGCAACACCGACCGGCATCACTGGAGCGCGCACCCCGCGCCCGACATCGACGCCTTCACCGCCATGGCGGAGGCGGCGTTCGAGCGCCTGCCCGAAGAATTCCGCCGCGCTGTCGGCGGGGTCGAGTTCCGGGTGCAGGATTTCGCCGACGACGCAACGCTGGACTCGCTGGGCATCGAAGATCCGTTCGAACTGTCGGGGCTCTACCACGGCGTCGACCTGACCCAGCAGTCGGTGATCAATCCCTCGCCCGCGGTGTCGCAGATCTTCCTGTACCGCCGCCCGATCCTGGACGAATGGGCCGAGCGCGGCGACGTCACCCTGGACGAACTGATCACCCACGCCCTGGTCCACGAAATCGGCCACCACTTCGGCCTTTCCGACAGCGACATGCACGCGATCGAGGATGGGGACTGAGCGGTGAGCGACGCCGTTCTCACCCTCATCTTCAGCCGCCCGGAAACCACGCTCACGGTGACGCGGGGCGTGGCGCGGTTGTTTGCGGAAATGGGGTGGGCGCCGTTGCTGGAAGTGGGCTTGCCGAACGGGCGGCGCGCGGACGTGATGGCGCTGGGGCCCAAGGGCGAGATCGCCATCGTCGAGGTGAAGTCGTCGCTCGAGGACTACCGCACCGATCGCAAGTGGCATGAGTACGGCGAATACTGCGACCGCTTCTATTTCGCGGTGTCGCCGGAATTCCCGCGCGAAATCCTCGCCCAAGGCCCCGGCCTGATCATCGCCGACGCCTTCGGCGGCGCGGTGGTCGAAGACGCGCCGGTGGAAGCGTTGGCGGGTTCAAGGCGCCGCGCCCTGATCCTCGCGTTTGCCCGCCTGGCGGCGTTGCGGGCGACGGACGTCTAGAAAGGCTGTCCACGGACCCACACGGACACACACGGATGGTGTGAGCACGGTCGAGTGCGTGGGCTTGGCTGACCAATTATTTGTCCACGAACCACACGAACCACACGAACAAGAAAGAGTATTGCGGCGCTTCGCGCCGCTTAAGAATAGGTCCCGCTCCACGTCGCCCGATTGGCGTTCGTGTGGTTCGTGTGGTTCGTGTGGTTCGTGGACAATTCTTCTTATTCTTTTCCGTGTGTGTCCGTGTGTGTCCGTGGACTCTCTTTCTTCTTCCACCGCCCACAAACAAAAAGGGCGCCGGATTGACCGGCGCCCCCCGACTTTGGGATGTGCGTAAGGCTTACTGCTTTTTGGGCATCGGCGCGTCGGCGGCGGCCGCTTTCTTTTCCGCGGCTCGCTTCGCCTCGGCCTGTTGCATGGCCTTCAGCACCGGGCCGAGATTGCGGTCGAGAATGGCGAGGCGCTCTTTCACCGACTTCTGCTCTTCGTCGTTGAGCGTCGTGCCCTTCTCCAGGCCGTAGGTGTAGAAGATCGCGCGCGTCTTCTTCTCGGCGTTGTCCTTGGTCTGGATCTGCAGCACCCCGGTGCGCGTGCCGTCGGTCAGCACCAGCGGCAGACGCATCTCCCACAGCGGGCGGCCATCGCCGTCGCCGGGCACGATGGTGTCGCGCGTGCAGCGGATGGCGCGGACCTTGCCGAGGTCCTTGGGCAGGGTGATCGCGCCGGTGTTGCCGAGCAGCTTCAGACCCGCCACCGACTTGTAGACGTTGGGGGACTTGGCGTCGGCGCCGGCGACCATCACGCCGCAACCTTCTTCGGTCTTCGGCTCGATTTTCGGCATCTCGAGTTTGGCCGGCGCGCTCGCCTTGGACGGCGCGGCCGGCGCCGCAGCAGGAGCGGCATGGGCGGTCGACGCCGCCATAGCCAGCAGGAACGGTAGAATCATTTAGGCGCCCTTTTTGCGAGAATCCTTTGAAGGGTTCGGCGGTGCATGTTGAGTCTTCGCGCGGTTTCCGAGACGTTGTGTCCGCAGAGCTCGTAGACGCGCTGTATGTGCTCCCACCGTACACGGTCCGCCGACATCGGGTTTTCCGGCGGGGGCGGCGCCTCGTCCGAGCGGGCGAGAAGCGCTTTGACCACGTCGTCCGCGTCGGCGGGCTTCGATAGATAGTCGGCCGCTCCGGCTCTCACCGCGGCGACTGCCGTGGCGATATTACCGTAGCCGGTCAACATTATGGCGCGCGCATCTGGCCGCTTTTGATGCAGCGCTTCAACTACTTTCAACCCATTGCCGTCTTCCAGGCGCATGTCCAGCACCGCAAAGGCGGGGGCCTTGGCCCGCACCGCATCCATGGCTTCGGAAACCGAGCCCACCATGGTGACCTCGAAACCCCGGGATTCCAGGGCCCGGCCGAGCCGGGTCCTCAAGGGGGCGTCGTCGTCCATGACCAGCAAGGTGCGGTCGGGAAGGGCGGTGATGTCTGAGGAAAGATCGGTCATCGGCGTGGGCTCCTGTGGTCACACGCACCCCTGGCGGTCGGTATGACTCGGCTCACCCGCCGGTTTCAAGGGGACTTCCCTTAAGGGTCGGGGGCTTCGATCCGCCTGCGTGGCCATTGCGTGAGGATAACGGCGCCGCCCTCCCGTTCGTTGCGGAATGTGACGGCGGCCCCGGACCGCTCCAGCAGGGTCTTGGCGATGAAGAAGCCCAGGCCCATGCCCTGGTGATGGGACCGCGATCCCTCGCCCTGGGGGCGGGAGGTGACATAGGGCTCGCCCAGCTTTTCCAGGATGTCCGGAGCGAACCCCGGCCCGTCGTCCCGGACCTCGACCTCGATGTGGCCCTCGTCGAAGCGGGCGGTGACCAGGACCTCGAGCACCGCGAAGTCCGCCGCGTTCTCCACGAAGGAGGCCAGCGCATGGGTGGCCTCGGGCAGGCGCTGAACGTCGGGAATGAACTCGCCCTGGGGCCCTTCGACGGCGGTGGAGACCTTGGGCCCGATGGCCCGGTAGGGGTCGACGATTTCCTCCAGGAACTGGGCCAGGCCCAGGCGGGCGTGGACGATGTCTCCGGTCTCCGGCCGCTGGGCCAGGTTCTTCAGAATGTCGCGACAGCGCTCGGCCTGCTGCATCAAGAGCCGCGCGTCCTCGGCC
Organism: Caulobacteraceae bacterium; assembly: GCA_036501825.1. Classification (GTDB taxonomy): domain Bacteria; phylum Pseudomonadota; class Alphaproteobacteria; order Caulobacterales; family Caulobacteraceae; genus JAFECT01. The sequence continues at coordinate 339,838 of DASXZP010000036.1, forward strand.
ACCGGGTCGTTCTCCGGCGAGGAGCGCAGCAGCTCCTTGGCCACCACCTGAATGGTCGCCAGCGGGGTGCCGAGTTCATGCGCCGCGGCGGCGGCGAGGCCGCCCAGCGCCGAAAGCCGCTGTTCGCGCGCCAGCACCGCTTCGGTGGCGGCCAGCGCCAGCTCCATCCGCGCCCCTTCCGCCGCCGCCTGCCAGGCGTAGCCGGCGGTGAACACGATCCCCACCGCGATGGCGGCGAGGACGCCCAGGTGCTCCCAGGCGATCGGGCTCGGGGAGGCTGTGAACCAGGCGACCGGAGGACTGAGGAAGCCCAGCACCGCGAGCGTGGCGATCTCCACCGCCATCACCGCCAGGGTCTGGCGCAACGGCAGGCCCACCGCCGCCACGATCGCAGGGGCCACCAGCAACAGGCAGAAGGGATTATCCAGCCCGCCGGTGAGCGCCAGCAACGCACCGAGCTGGACCGCGTCGAAGCCGAGCTGGGCCGCCGCCTCCCAGTCGCGCGCCATGTGCCGCCCGCGCGCCCGGTGGATCAAAGTCAGAATGACGTTCAGCCAGGCGCTGAAGGCGATGATCGCCAGACACGGCGCCAGCGGCACCGGCCGGTCCATCAGCCACGCGACGCACAGCGCCGCAGTCTCGGCGCAGACCGCGATCCAGCGCAGCAGCAGCAGGGTGCGCAGCCTCAGGCGCCCGCGCCGGCGGTCGGATCCCGCCAGGGTCCAGTCGACCGCATCGTTTTCAGCGCCTTGGGCGGAAGCCATGGGTCGCCTATACATCTGCACGTCGCCCAAGCAACCTGAGCTGTCCCCTTCCCGGAGTTCGCGTGAGCCGTCCCCGCATCCTGTTCGCCCTCGCCTGTCTGGCCCTGTCCGCCGTCATCGTCGGCGCGGTGTTCCTGAACCTGAACGCGGCCGGGGCGCCGACGCCCGAGATTTCCTCAAGCGGCAAGGCTTTGATCGGTGGCCCGTTCCAGCTCGTCGACCAGAACGGCCGCGCGGTGGATCAGAGCCTGCTGAAGGGCAAGTGGAGCGCGGTCTTCTTCGGCTACACCTTCTGCCCGGACGTCTGCCCGACCAATCTGCAGACCATGGCCGCCGCCGAAGACAAGCTGGGCGCCCAGGCGAAGAACCTGCAGGTGGTGTTCGTTTCCATCGACCCCCAGCGCGACACGCCGCAACAGCTGAAGGCCTATCTCTCCAGCAAGGCGTTTCCCGTGGGAACCATCGGCCTGACCGGCACGCCCGCCCAAGTGGACAGGGCGGCCAAGGCCTACCGGGTCTACTATGCGAAAAACGGGAGCGGGTCCGACTATACGATGGACCACTCCAGCGCGACCTATCTGATGGACCCGAAAGGGGATTTCCACAGCGTCATCGCCTACGGCATGACCCCCGCCCAGGTGGCGGACCAGATCCGGTCCGCCATGGCGGGTTGAGCTTTCAGGCCGGCGTGCCTGTGCGGCGGCTGCTGATCACGCCGAAGCCGATCACCCACAAGATCGCCGCGGCTACGGCGACCATCGACAGGGTCGCCGCATTGGACAGCGGCACGAAGGCCCATGCAGCGGCGTAGCCGAGACCGCCCAGCATCATCGCCCAGCCGCAGACCCGCTGCAGCGCGATATGGCGCGCGGTCTTCGCCGTCCCGGCTTTCGGGATCAGGTTGGCGTTGATGGCCATCTGCAGGCCGATAATCGCCATGGTCCAGCGCGTGGCCGACTGGGCTTCGATCAGGCCCTGATGCTGGGCCCACTTCATACCCAGGGCCACGGCCACGATGACGGCGCCCATGGCGAGGTTGAGGTAAAGTTGGCGTTTCATTCGGGGAGCGCCTCCTTGGCGTCGCTCGGGGGTTCGGGGGGTGTTTCGGCCGGGGCGTCTTGGGTCTTGCCGCCGAGGCCGAAGGCTTGGGCGAAGCCCATCAGCGCGTCTTCCAGCACCGAGAGCTTCAGGGAATAGACCACCTGCTTGCCGTCCTTTTTCGCGAAGATCAGATCGGCCTCGCGCAGGGCGGCGAAGTGGGCGGACATGGTGGGTTTGGAGACCGGAAAGTGGTCCGCGAGCTCGCCCGCGGTCATCGGCCCCCGGCGCAGGAGCTCCAGCACGTGGCGCCGCGTCGGGTCGGATAGGGCTTTGAAAACGCCGGTCATGAATCGACGTTTAGCTAATCATCTAAATGAAGTCAAGCGGGCGGAGCCTGGGCCAAGCGCGGCCTTAAGCCACGCTATTTCGCACCCGCGATAATCCTTTTGCAGTGCGGGACGTTGTATGGTCCCGTTTCGCCCCGGGGGCAGTTCGAGTCGGAGTACATGCTCTACGCGCTTCACGAGTACGGTTATTACACCGCGTCCCCCCTGCGCCTTGCGGCTCAGATGGCCCGCGACTTCTGGGGCTCCCCGGCCAATCCGGCGTCCGACACCGCAATCGGGCGCACGCTCTACGCCTCGGCCGAGTTGTTCGCGAACCTGACGCGGCGCTACGGCAAGCCCGCCTGGAACATCGACAGCGTCCAGATCGACGACGTCGACGTGCGCGTGCGCCAGGTGTCGGTGTGGAATTCGCCGTGGGCGAACGTCATTCACTTCGCACGCGACCGGAACGATCTGCGCCGCGCCGGCCGCAGCAAGTTCGAGCCGGCGGTGCTGATCGTCGCGCCCCTGTCGGGTCACTACGCCACGCTGCTGCGCGGCACGGTGCGTGAGTTCCTGAAGGACCACGAGGTCTACGTCACCGATTGGACCAACGCGCGCCAGGTTCCGGTGCTCGAAGGCCGCTTCGATTTCCACGACTACATCGAACACATCCGCTCGATGCTGACGGCCATCGGTCCGCGTGCGCACGTGGTTGCGGTGTGCCAACCGGGTCCGCCGGTGCTCGCCGCCGCGTCCCTGATGGCGGAAGACGACGACGCGGCGCGGCCCGCATCCATGACCTTCATGGGCTCGCCGATCGACGCGCGTCTGGCGCCCACCGCAGTGAACACCCTGGCGGAAGACAAGCCCTTCGCCTGGTTCAAGTCGAACATGATCCACACCGTGCCGCCGCCCTATCCGGGCGCCGGGCGGCGCGTGCTGCCGGGCTTCATGCAGCTCTACAGCTTCATGAGCATGAACGAGGACCGCCACCGGGACGCCCACTGGGAGTATTTCAAGAACCTGGTGCAGGGCGACGGCGACGAAGCGGCCAAACACCTGGAATTCTATGACGAGTACCTCTCCGTCCTCGACATGACCGAGGAGTTCTATCTCCAGACCATAGACGTGGTGTTCCAGGAGCATCTGCTGCCGCGCGGCAAGCTGATCCACCGCGACCGGTTGGTGAAACCCGAGAAGATCACCGACATCGGCCTGATGACCGTGGAAGGCGCCGACGACGACATCTCAGGCGTCGGTCAGACCCAGGCCGCGCACCAGCTGTGCCCCCACGTGTCCGAAGACACCCGCGAACTGCTGGTCCAGCCGCACGTGGGCCACTATGGCGTGTTCAACGGCCGCCGCTTCCGCGAAGAGATCTATCCGCAGGTGCGCGATTTCATCGCGCGCTGCGACGCCAAGGTCGCGCGGGGGTGAACCTCTTCAAGCGGCAGGCCTATCGCCACGGCGACGTCATCGACGTCGACGGCGTCCGCGTCGTGCTGAAGGTCAACCGCCAGGCGCGGCGCGTATCGGTGCGCGTGGACGCCAGCCGCAACGAGGTGGTGGCGGTCGCCCGCTCGGAACGCGCCCTGAAGGAAGCCGCCGCCTTCGCCACCGACCGCTCCACCTGGATCAAGTCGCGCCTGGCCGGCCGTCCGAAATCCACGCCCTTCGCGCCGGGCTCGGTGATCCCGTTCCGCGGCAAGTCCTTGCGCCTCGAGCAGGTGAAGAACGCGTCGGCCGCGCGCCTGATCGACGACCTGTTCGATCCGCACATCGTCTCCGGCGGCGAAGGCGACGCCTATGCGCGCCGCATTGAACGCCTGCTGCGCGCCGAAGCCTCGCGCGCGCTCGCCGAACGCACCGAGGTCCACGCGACGGCGCTGGGTTTGAAGGTTCCGAAGATCAGCGTCGGCGACGCGGCGAGCCGCTGGGGCTCGTGCACGCCCGACCGCGGTTCTATTCGCTACTCGTGGCGGCTGATCCTGGCCCCGCCCGAGGTGCTCGACTACGTCGCCGCCCACGAAGTCGCCCACCTGATCCACGCCGACCACTCGCGCAAATTCTGGGCCGTGGTGCACAAACTCGTCGGCGACGAAAAACGCTTCCGCAAATGGCTCCACAGCGAAGGCCTCGCCCTCCACGCGGTGGGCAGAGCCGCGTAAACGCAACAAAAAAAGCGAGAGGGGAGGGGAAGGACTCAAAGAACTCCAAGAAGCGAAAGCTGTCGTGCCTCCGCCCGCGTAGCGGGCCTCCCGATTTCCGACAGCGCCTTCGGCGCGGACAAGAACAGGAAGCGCGACTCCTTACTCTTCTTCGAGTTCTTCGAGTCCTTCCTCTCCCGACTTGCTTTTTTTGAGGACCTAGGACCTCAGAAAAACAGCGGGTCCTGTTTTTTCGGGGGTGGTTTGGGCGGTTGCTGTTGGCCGGGGATCAGGATCTTGGGCGGTCCCGGTTTCACGCCGTTCGGCGGCGGCGCGGCGCCGTTGTCGCGCGGGGCGACCTTGGTGATCACCGGTGAGGGCGGTTGCGTGCCGTCGTCGGGCGTCGGCGGGGTGTTCTGATCCGGCGGCGGGGCGCCGTTGTCGGCGCCGTTCGGCTGCGCGGGTTGATCGGGTCCGTTGCCGAACAGCTGGCCGGTCTCGTCGATCAGAGCGCCGATCGGATCGGAGCCCAGGGGCGAGGTCGCCGGACCCGCGGCGCCGGCGGGAATCGGTCCCACCTTCAGGCGCGGCAACGCGGCGGACATGAAGGCGCGCCAGATGGCGGCCGGGGTCTGGCCGCCGGTCACGTGGTGCATGGGCTTGTTGTCGTCCTTGCCGGTCCACACCGCCGCGGTGAAGCCGCCGGTGTAGCCCACGAACCAGGCGTCCTTGAAGTCGCTGGCCGTGCCGGTCTTGCCCGCAACATCGTAGCCCGGCAGCGAGGCCGCATGGCCGGTGCCGCTAGCGATGACCTGGCGCATCATGCGCACCATTTCGCTGAGCGGCGGATTGTTGATCACCTGCGGGCGTCCACCCTCGGGCTCGCGGTATTCGTAAAGGGTGCGGCCGGTGCGCGTCTGGATGCGGTTGATGCCGTGCGGCTGCACCTTGTAGCCGCCGTTGGAGAAGGCCGCATAGGCCGAAGCCATCTCCAGCGGACTGACCGACGTGTCGCCGAGCGCCATGGCCGGCTCGAGGCCGATGTTCGAGGTGATGCCGAGCCGGCGCGCCACATTGGCGACCTTGTCGGTGCCGACCTCGTTGGCGACCTTGGCCGCCACCGTGTTGATCGACTGGGCGAGCGCGGTCTCCATGGTGATCGAGCCGAGATAATTCCGCTCGAAATTATGCGGCTCCCAGCCGTTGATGTTCACCGGCTCGTCCACCACCGGCGTGTCGGGCGTGTAGCCGGCCTCCATCGCGGCGAGATAGACGAAGGGCTTCCACGACGATCCGGCCTGACGCTTGGCGTCGACCGCGCGGTTGAACTGGCTGTCGGCGTAGTTCACCCCGCCGACCATGGCGCGCACGCGCCCGTCGCCGTCGATGGCCACCAGCGCGGCCTGTTCCACGCCGCGGCTGCGGTCGCGCGCGGCGAGGTCGGTGACCGCCTTTTCCGCCGCGGTCTGAATCGGCATGTCCAGCGTGGTCTCGACGATCAGGTCTTCGGTGGGTTCGCCGACCAGGGCGCGGATTTCCTGGTCGAGCCAGTCGACGTAGTACTCGGCGTGTTGCGAAGCGAGCGCGCGCGACACGATCACCGGACTGGCGGTGGCCTGGGCGCGCTGTTCGGCGCTGATCACGCCGGCCTTCTGCATTTCGTTGAGCACGATGGTCGCGCGCGTGGCGGCGCGTTTCGCATCATTGACCGGACTGTAGCGCGAGGGCGCCTTCATCATCCCCGCCAGCAGCGCGGCTTCGCCCACGTTGAGCTTGCTCGCGGGCTTGTCGAAATAGCGCTGCGACGCGGCCTGAATGCCGTAGGCGCCGCCGCCGAAATAGACCCGGTTCAGATAGAGGCCCAGGATCTGCTTCTTGGTGAACTTATGCTCGAGCCAGACGGCGAGCATGATTTCCTGCAGCTTGCGATGGAAGGTCTTGTCCGGGGTCAGGAACAGGTTGCGCGCCAGCTGCTGGGTGATGGTCGAGGCGCCTTCCTGGGCGTGCCCCGCGTGGATGTCGCGCACGATCGCGCGCGTCATGCCGATCGGGTCGAACCCGGGATGGTGATAGAAGCGCCGGTCCTCGATGGCCACGAAGGCGGCGGGCACATAGGGGGGCAGGGAGTCGACATCCACCGGCGGCGCATACTGGCTGCCGCGCACCGCGATCAGGGCGCCGTTGCGGTCGAGGAAGGTGATCGAGGGCTGGCGCTGCACCTCGTAGAGCTTGGACGTGTCGGGCAGGCCGCGCGCGGCGAAGATCAGGAAGCCCACGAAGGCGATGGCGAACCAGACGCCGATCACCGCGGTCCAGTAGAGGAACGCCCCCAGCGGCGTGCGTTTGCCGGCTTCGGGCCCACGGGCAGCCATCAGTGCAAAACTCCGTCCGCCCAATCTCTGCGCGCCGATGTGCGCGCCCAATTCTTAGCCAGCAAGATGTCTTTAGCCAGCAAGCCGATAACGCAGAAATCCCCGTGACGATCAGGACCTTGGCCGCGGAAAATAGCCCGCCGCCGCGCCTCGCCTCGCCGTACCCCCGAACGCCCGAAACTTAGCCGATGGTTGATGCGCCCGCTACGGGGCCAAACCATGGCGGCGGCATGGCCTTGTCGCGCTCGAACCTTAAGAAAGAGTCAGGGTTTCCCAAGGGTTGGGTCAGGCCAGGAAGCTGTCCACCTCCGTCTGGAAGCGCTGCGGCTGGTCGAGCATGATGAAGTGGTAGCTGTCGTCTACCCGGACCAGCTTCACCCCCTTCAGGCCGGCGTAGGCGCCCCGGTAGAGGCCGTCGGCGGCGGAGGCCGGCATGCCGTAAGTCGGGTCGTACGCGTAGACGATGGTCGTCGGCGCCTGAATCCTGGGCAGCTCAGGGGTCAGGTCGGTGACCATTAGGTCGTGCATGGCGCGCGCGACGACGCTGTGATCGCTCGATGTGGCCTGCTGGGTCAGGGCGGGCTGCACCGCCTCGGTTTTCGCCAGACGGGCGATGAAGGCCTGCTCGTTCTTCACATAGTCGGCGTCGCTCTCGGCGATCATCTGGTCGCGGATGGCGTCGGCCTGGGGCCGCACGCTGTCGGGCGTGGCGGTGGGGCCGAACAGGATCACGCTGAAGAACGGCAGGGCGTCGATCACCATCAGCCGCCCGACGCATTGCGGATGGCGCGCGGCCAGCATCAGGCCGGCTTCACCGCCGAGGGAGTGGCCGATTACCGCCGGCGCCTTCAGCCCCGCGGCGTCGATGTAACGGCACAGGTCCTCGACCATGGGCGCGACCACCTCGCCCGTGGCGTTGGCCCCCGCCGGCGCGCCGGCGAAGCCGTTGACCTGAACGCGGTGCAGGCGGAAGTGCGGACGCAGGTGGTCCGCCGTCGCGTCATAGACCGCGCGCGAAGAGGTGAGACCCGGGATCAGGATGACGTCCGGACCGGAGCCTTCGACCGCCACAGAGAAACGCTGGCTCCCCGCGGCCGGCGGCGCCGCGAACGCGCGGGCGGCGATGGAAACGGCCGGCGCTGCGGCAAGAGCGCTCAGGATCAGATCACGGCGACGCATTCGACTCCCCTCGGGTCACGGACTCGCGTCACTGTACCCGAATCCGGCCGAAAGCGTGGCCGTCCCCTTGACGCCGTTCTATATTTGTTCCTTATGATTCCGCACCCCGATCGGCCCCGACCATGAGCCTCGACCTGCTCGCCGCCGCCCCGCCGTCGCTCGACCAGGCGCGCGACCTGCTGCGCCGTACCTGGGGCCATCCGGACTTCCGTGGTCTGCAGGCCGGCGTGGTCGAAGAGGCCCTGGCCGGCCGCGATGCGCTGGCGGTGCTGCCGACCGGCGGCGGTAAGAGCGTCTGCTACCAGATCCCCGGCCTGATGCGGCCGGGTCTGGGGGTGGTGGTCTCGCCGCTGATCGCGCTGATGGCCGACCAGGTGGCGGCGCTGCGCCAGCTCGGCGTGAAGGCGGCGCGGCTGGACTCCACGCTTCCGCCGCACGAGCGCGACGAAATCTGGCGCGCGGTGGCGGACGGTTCGCTCGATCTTCTCTACATCGCGCCGGAAGGCCTGATGACCGGCGCCGTCGAGCGTCTGCGCCGCGTGAAGCTCTCGCTCATCGCCATCGACGAGGCCCACTGCGTCAGCCAGTGGGGCCACGACTTCCGGCCCGAGTATCGCGAGCTCGGGCGGCTGAAGGACCTGTTCCCCAAGGTTCCGCGGCTTGCGCTCACCGCCACCGCCGACGCGCGCACCCGCGACGACGTGCGCCGTTCGCTGCAGCTGGAAGACGCACGCGAGTTCGTCGACTCCTTCGACCGCCCGAACCTGGTGCTGTCCGCCGAACGCAAGAGCGGCGCGGGCCGCAAGCGCGTGGCGGAGCTGATCAAGGCGCGCCCGGGCATGTCGGGCATCGTCTACGCCGGCACCCGCGACGGGACCGAACGCATCGCCGAAGAGCTGCAGGCCGCGGGCGTGCGTGCGCTCGCCTATCACGCGGGCCTCGACAAGAGCCTGCGCCACGACCGCCTGCACGAATTCCTCGATGAGGAAGACCGCGTGATGGTGGCGACCATCGCCTTCGGCATGGGCGTCGACAAACCCGATGTGCGCTTCGTCATCCACGCCGATCCGCCCTCGTCCATCGAGGCCTATTGGCAGGAGATCGGCCGCGCCGGTCGCGACGGCGAACCCGCCGAAGGCATCACGCTCTATGGCTCCGCCGATCTCGGCTGGGGGCTGAAGCGCATCCTCGAACGCGAGATGGACGACCAGGTCAAGTCCGTGCAGCTGGCCAAGGTGCGCCAGCTCTACGCCATGCTCGACGGGATGAACTGCCGCCCCGGCTCCGTGCGCCGCTATTTCGGCGAAACCGGCGTCGAGCCCTGCGGCCGTTGCGACCTCTGCTGCACGCCGCCGGCGGCGACCGACGCGACTGAGGCGGCGCAAAAGGCATTGTCGGCCGTGCATCGCCTGGGCGGCCGGTTCGGCCGCGGCCGCATCGTCGACCACCTCCTCGGCAAAACCAAGGACGTCTCCGCGCACGAAGCGTCGCTCTCCACCTTCGGCATCGGCGCCGAGTTCGACGCCCACACCTGGCGCGACCTGGTCGATCAGCTGCTGTTCGAAGGCCTGCTGGTGGAAGACCCCAACGACGGGCGCCCGCTCATCGGCCTGGGCGAATCCGACGACGTGAAGGCGGTCTATCGCGGCGAACGCCGCATCGCGATCCGCCAACCCCGCGAAGGGGCGAAAGCCGCGCGCGCCCGCCGTAAGGAGCGTCAGGGCGCCATCGTGGTGACCGACGCAAACCGTCCGCTGTTCGATGCGCTACGCGACTGGCGCCGCGGCCTGGCGGCCGAACAGGGCGTGCCGCCCTACGTCATCTTCGCCGACCGCACACTCGCGGACATCGCCCTGCTCAGGCCCCGGTCCCTCTCCGACCTGATGCTCGCCAACGGCGTCGGCGAAGCCAAACGCGACCGCTACGGCGAAGCGGTGCTGAAGATCGTGCGCGAGAACTGACGCGCCTCCCTGGGGCGGTGGCCGGGGGTCAATTCGATGGTATGGTCGAGCTACCAACGGGGGGCTCGAATGGATCGTCGTGCGTTGATCGTTGCTCTGGTCCTGTCAGGCGCGTCGCAGGCCCCATTGCCGGGCGTTGCGCGCGCGGCTCCGACGGCGCCCGCCTCGCCGCGCTATCATCCCGCGCAACAGTGCTTCTGTTCTCTTTGGTGGTCCAATTGGACCGCGGTCATGGACCGTGACATTGCGCGTGAGAGGGCTGGCGAGCCATCAAACAGCGCATCGATGACATGGCCCGAGTTCTGGTCATTCGTCTTGGCGACGACCGCTGAACCTTATCCGGACGGCGTGGCGACCGCGGACCATACCGAGTTCTACTCGGCCTACATTGTGCAACAGCGTCATGAGGCCGGCCTGCCGGACCTGCCCGACTATCCGTACGCCGCTTACGCGTCTGTCGTCATTCCGCCGCCGAAACCGGACGCGATCTCGGCGCCTCCTGACGCTTACACGTGGGCCCGGCGCCTCTGTGTAGAGACGCAGGGCGATCCGGCCCTCGCGCACGCGGCTGCCGGCCAAGCGGGCTGGCTGCGCACCGGGCCGGACACCAGCGGGAAGGTGATGGGCCTGCGCGAACTGGAACTCAGGACCGAGGTCACCGCACCTGGGTTGCAAACCTGCACCGTCGACGACAGCGCGCCGGACCCGCAGGAGAGCAACCTCCTCGCCCTGACGCGCGATTTCGCGCGGCCGCCGTCTGACGTCGAAATAGGATCCGCGTCCTGGTCGTTCGTCGACGATCCGGAGCGCCGCCGGTTTTCTCCGCGTGGCGCGAACCCAGCGGCCGAGGCGGACCGCGTCGGTATGCCGGTTGTCACCGTGACCTGGGAGACCAAGACCGAAACGCCGAGCCTTGTTTACGCCCGCTTCCTGCCCGCCGGGTCCGTCCCGCCGCAGCCGCCACCGGCGCTGTCGCCCGCCCAATCGCCGCCCAATCTGCAGGTTGATGTGGTGCGGCGGCTTTGTTTCGCGACACAAGGCGACCCGACGCGGGCGCTCGCGCTCGCGGATGAAGCCGGCTGGCGAAATTTAGCTGACCTGCATTTTACACGCGACAAGCCGGACGAAGCGTCCGACCGCCGTAAGCCGCCGTCCGACATCGGCGCCGCGCGCTACTATTTCCGGGTAGCCGGCCTCGGCGCCCAATGGCTGGTGCTCGAGGCGCAGGAATCGATCAGCGACTTCGGGGGGCGCATCGCCTTCGTCGAGCGGTGCTCGGTGTTGGACTCTACAAAGCAGTTGTCGGGCGGTCAGACCGCGCCGCCGCCGGCCAATCTGCAGGCGTCGTTGCAAGCGTATTTCGGCAGACCGGCTGTGATCACCAATGAGGGTGTCGCGACCTGGAGCTATGAAGATCGCGCAACCGGACCTCGGTATTTTTCCGGGGTTCAAACCGTGAAGGACGTCCCCCTCGTTATCGTAGGCCTGCGGCGCGAGGGCGACGTTGCAGTTATCGTCTACGAACGGATCACGCCACGCGCTCCGTAACGTAGCCCCGGGCCGCTTTGGTGCACGAGACCTGACGAAGCCCGCGACTCGGGTGATCATCGACTCATGACCGATTCGCCCAAGAAGCCCGCCGTGCGCCCGCCGCTGAAGTCCCTCGGCGCGGTGTTCCTGTTCATCCTGGTGGTCGGGGCCATCGCCTTTGCGGCGCTGCCGCAATACGGCGTCTACGCCGCGCACAAGCACGGCGAAGCCGAGCTCGCCCGCGCGCAACAGAACCGCCAGATTCGCGTGCAGGAGGCCCAGGCCCGCTTCGAGTCCGCCGACTTCGACGCCCGCGCCGAGGTGCGCCGCGCCATGGGCGTCGCCCAGGCCAACAAGATCATCGCCGACAGCCTGGGCGGCCCTGAGGGCTATCTGCGCTGGCGCTATATCGAAATGCTGCAGGAGACCGGCCAGAACGGCGCCCGCGAGGTCATCTACGTCCCGACCGAAGCCAACCTGCCGATCCTGGAAGCCGGCCACCGCGCCGCACTTTCAGCCCCCGCGCCGGCGGAAAAGAAATAGTCAGACGCGTTTGCGCAGCTCGCTGACGCCCGCCTGCAGGATGTCGACGCCGGGGGTGATGAGCACGTCAGGCTGCATCTTCCAGCGCGGATGGTCGTTCACGTCGTAGACCGGCTCGGCGGAGTACTGCAGGCCGAGTTTGGTGCGCTTCAGTTCGACATCGAACACGGCCGCGCCTAACCCCATCATCGGGCGCCCGACCACGACCCCGCGGCCGATGCCGCGCATGCCCATGGGGAAGCCCTCCGCCATGCTGGCGCTCCAGCGGTCGGTCAGCACCACCACCGGCTTGGCGTAGGTGAAGGGCCCGCGCGGTTCGACCGTCTCGCGGGACAGATTGCCCAGCGTGCGTCCGACGCGGCGGCGCATCAGGGCGTAGACCTTGGGCTCGGTAATGAAGCGGCCCATCATCGGCTTGGCCATGGCGGTATCGCCGCCGCCGTTGCGGCGCGGGTCCAGGATCAGGCCGCGGGTGTCTTTGAACTCGGACAGCGCGTGGTCGAACTTCGCGACCGAGCCCTCACCGGCGAAGGTCGAGATACGGATGTAGCCGAAGTTGTCGGGCAACATGCGCCACGACACGTCCGCCTCGTCCGGCGATGCGTGCAGCGGCACGGGAACCTGGCGGCCACCCTTCAGGGTGACGGTGCGTCCCATCCCCACCCGCCCGGACGCCGCGACATTGATCGCATAGAAGTCCGCTTCCGGATCGCGCCGCGTCAGGCACGTGGGCCGGTGCTTCGCCGTTGCCGCAGCCAGCGTGAGGCCGTCAATGTGAGTCAGATGGTCGCCTGCAACGATCCCCGCCGCCTCGGCCGCCGAGTACTGGCGCACGTCCTCGATGAAGCCGTCCCGGTGCACCCACATGTCGCAGAAGGCGTAGCGCGGCTCACCGTCGGGCGTGTGGCTCATGTGGGTGTGGGCGTCATACAGCTCGTTCAGCGTGCCGCGCAGAATCCCCGCGAAGGCGTCCGTCGTCGTACACCGCCGCGCCCGCGCGCCGTACACCCGGCGCACCTGGCCCCAATCCACCGCCTTCTCGCCGAAGAAACAGTATTTCGCGTCCAGTAGCCGCCACAGGTCGTCGAAGTCGGCGGCGTAATCGCTCGTGGCCGCTGCGGCCGATGTCGCCGTGGCGCTGATCGCGAGCGCGCCCGTCATGAAGGTTCGCCGTTTCAAAGGACGGTCACCGCGACACCCGACGCCTTTGCCGACTTCGCGAGGCCCTCGTCCAAGGTCGCGATCTCCAGAGCCCGCAGCTTGGCGAAAGCGAGGTGAAGCGCGTCCGGCGCGCGCAGAGAGACGTCGTCCAGGAGTAGCGCCCGCGCAGCCTGGAAATCCGCGCTGGTAAGCTCGGCCTCGGTGTAGCTGGCGCGCCACTGGTCGAAGTTACGCTCGACGGTCTTGCGCTCCCGAACGGTGAGACGTCCCGTTCGCACGTAGAACGACAAGGCGGATGTGAACTCGGTGGTGGCCCAGACGCTCAGGACCGTCGGACGGCCCGTTGCGAACCAGCCCGCCACGCGGGCGCTGTGAACATCACGCACGAAAAGAGAAACGACCACGCTGGCGTCGAGATAGACGCTCAATAGCGATACTCGTCGCGCATCTGACGGATCAGAGCCGCCGAATCGAAGTCCGCCCCGCTCGCCGGGACGACCTGGTGACTCTCGAGCCATTCGAGGTCCAGCGGGCGGCCGATGGCGCGCGCTGGCGTCAGGTTCGCCACCGGCGCGCCCCGACGCGTGATGGTGACTTCCTCACCGGCCAGCATGCGGTCGATCAGCTTCGGCAGGTTGTTCTTGGCTTCGGCGACGGAATATTGGGCCATGGGGACATTATAGCCATCTAGATAGCTATCGTCCAGTCCTCAGACGTCGACCTCCGCGTCGAGCGCGTTGTCCTGGATGAACTCCCGCCGCGGTTCGACCAGGTCGCCCATCAGCTTGGTGAACATGTCGTCGGCGTCGTCGGCGTGGGCGACCTTCACCTGCAGCAGGGTGCGGGCGTTTTCGTCGAGCGTGGTTTCCCACAGCTGCTCGGCGTTCATTTCGCCCAGGCCCTTATAGCGCTGGATGGTGAGGCCCTTGCGGCCGGAATCGAGCACGGCCGCGACCAGGTCGAGGGGACCGCGCACCGTCATCGACTTGTCCTTGCGGCGGTAGACGCCGGGCTTTTCGAAGGCGTCGCGGATGATCAGCGACCGTTCGGCCAGGCGGCGCGCGTCCAGCGAATGCACCAGCTGGTCGTCGAAGGCGATGCGTTCGGACACGCCGCGGCGCGTGCGCGCGAACATGAAGCCGCCGCCGGGCGCCGCCGCGCCGGACCAGTCGCCGTCGCCTTCTTCGTTGTACAGATCGAGGCGTTTGGCCGCCGCGCCGGGATCGGGATTGTCGCCGAACAGGCCGGCCAGCGCCGCTTGCTCGACCGCGAAGGCCGGCGCGCGCGACGCCAGGCGTTCGATCATGGCCTTGGCGGTGCGCGCCTCGTTCACCCGCGCGATCAGGTCGTGGCCGGTGATCCGCTCGCCCGAGGCGAGGTCGTATTCCGCGTCGTTGACGCCCTCGTCCACCAGATAGGCCTGCATCTCCGGCTCGTCCTTCACGTAACGCGAGGACTTGCCCTTGGCCGCGCGATAGAGCGGCGGCTGGGCGATGTAGAGATAGCCCTTCTCGATCAGCTGCGGCATCTGGCGGTAGAAGAAGGTCAAGAGCAGCGTGCGGATGTGGGCGCCGTCCACGTCGGCGTCGGTCATGATGATGATCTTGTGGTAGCGCAGCTTTTCGATGTCGAACTCGTCGCGGCCGATGCCCGCGCCCAGCGCCATGATCAGGGTGCCGATCTGCTCGGAGCCCAGCATCTTGTCGAAGCGCGCGCGCTCGACGTTCAGCACCTTGCCGCGCAACGGCAGCACCGCCTGGTTCTCACGGTTGCGCCCCTGTTTGGCCGAGCCGCCGGCGCTGTCGCCCTCGACGATGAACAGTTCCGACTTGGCGGGATCGCGTTCCTGACAGTCGGCGAGCTTGCCGGGCAGGGACGAGATGTCGAGCGCAGACTTGCGCCGGGTCAGTTCCCGCGCCTTCCGCGCCGCTTCACGCGCGGACGCCGCTTCGACGATCTTGTGGACGACGGTCTTGGCTTCGCCCGGATGCTCCTCGAACCATTGCGAGAGACCCTCGGCGACCAGTCCCTCGACGGCGGGACGCACTTCGGAGGAGACCAGCTTGTCCTTGGTCTGGGACGAGAATTTGGGATCCGGCAGCTTCACCGACAGCACGCAGGTCAGGCCCTCGCGCGCGTCTTCGCCGGTGAACGACACCTTCTCGCGCTTGGCCATGCCCGAGCTTTCGATGTAGGCGCCGATCACCCGGGTCAGCGCGCCTCGGAACGCCGCCAGGTGGGTGCCGCCATCGCGCTGCGGGATGTTGTTGGTGAAGCACAGCATGGTCTCGTGGTAGCTGTCATTCCACCACAGGGCCAAGTCGATCTCGACCTTGTCGCGCGCGCCGCGCACCACGATCGGCGTTTTCAACAGCGGTTGCTTGGACTTGTCGAGGTGACGCACGAACTCTTCGACGCCGCCGTCGTAGTGCATGATTTCTTCGAACGGCTCGCCGCGCAGGTCCGAGAACTTCACCGTCACGCCCGAGTTCAAAAACGCCAGCTCGCGCAGCCGGTGCTCCAGCGTCTTGCGGTCGAACTCGACGGTCTTGAAGGTCTGGGTCGACGGCAGGAAGGTCACGCTGGTGCCGGTCTTGAAGTTGCCGTTCTCGAGCTTGGGCGCGGGGCCGGTGATCGCCAGGGGGATGACCGCGTCGCCGTGGGCGAAGCGCATTTCATGCACCATGCCGCCGCGCCAGATCTTCAGGTCCAGCCGTTCGCTGAGTGCATTGACCACGCTCACGCCGACGCCGTGCAGGCCGCCGGAGACCTTGTAGGAGTTCTGGTCGAATTTTCCGCCGGCGTGCAGCTGGGTCATGATGACCTCGGCGGCGGAGACGCCCTCTTCGGTGTGGATGTCGGTGGGGATGCCGCGGCCGTCGTCGGCCACCGTGACCGACCCGTCGGCGTTCAGCTGCACCTCGACCAGGGTGGCCCAGCCGGCCAGGGCTTCGTCGACGGCGTTGTCGACGACTTCATAGACCATGTGGTGCAGGCCCGAGCCGTCGTCGGTGTCGCCGATGTACATGCCCGGCCGCTTGCGCACCGCGTCCAGGCCCTTCAGCACCTTGATCGAGTCCGCGCCGTAGTCCTCGGCGCCGGTTTCGTCTTCGGGCTTCTCAGTTTCGTCGGTCATCTTATTCCAATGTCGAGAGGACTCCGCGGTCGACACGGACGCCCTGGGCGCGGCCCTTCAGGCCTTCAAAGAGCGCTTCCTCGGTTCCGGTCAGAAAAACCTGGAGCCCCAGCGCGGTGATTTCGTCGAAGAGGGCGGCCCGGCGGGACGGGTCCAGGTGGGCCGCAACTTCGTCCAGCAATAATATAGGATTCGGCTGCGATTTTGCACGTGAAAGCCGCGCCGCCTGGGCCAAAACCAGGTTCAAAATCAGCGCTTTTTGCTCGCCGGTGGAGCAATCGGCCGCAGGCCGGTCCCGCTCCCGGTGGCGGACCTCCAATTCGGTCCGGTGCGGCCCCGAAAGCGAGCGCCCGGCGGCCGCGTCCCGCTCCCGTGAGGCGCGCAGGCCGGCGGCGATCCGGGCCGCGATTTCGGCCTCGTCCACGCCCTCAGCGGCGGCCTGTTCAGCGGGGCCTGAGAGCCCGAGGTCGGCCTGGGGGAAGGGCCGGTCGGCGCGGGTCTCGATCTCGTCCTGCAGCGCCTTCAGGGTCCGCGCCCTGGCCCCCGCCGCAGCGGCGCCGGCTTCGCCCAGCCGCGCCTCCAGGGCGTTCAGCCAGGCCTCGTCCCGGGGCCCGTCGGTGAGCAGCCGCAGACGCTCGCGCAGGGCCTTCTCGTAGACGGCGACCGCCGTTGCGTGGCTCGGCTCGGCGGCGAAGGCCAGGCGGTCGAAAAAGCGCAGCCGCTCGCTGCGCGCTTCCAGGAACAGGCGGTCCTGGGCGGGCGTCAGCCACACCAGGCGCAGATGCTCGAGCAGACGCCCCGGCGCCACGGTCTCGCCGTCGATGCGCACGGTGCGGCGTTGCGCCGCCGGGTGCTCGATGCCCGTGCCGATGCGCGCTTCATCTTCGACTGTGTCGCCTTCGACGACCGCTGACACTGCCCAGGCGCGGCCCTGTTTCTCCCCGCTCTCGCGGCGTCCGACGTCGCTGACGGTCGCGTTGCGCAAACCGCGGCCCGGCGCGAGGTAGGAAATCGCTTCGAGGAAGTTGGTCTTGCCCGCGCCGTTCGGGCCGAACAGATACGCGGTCCCCGCGATCGCGAGGTCCGCGTGATCGTACGAACGAAAGTCGGTGAGCATTACGTGGGTCAGCGCCGAGCGCATAATGCTCGGGTCGTTACACCCGCAACGGCATCAGCACGTACTGCACGCCGCCGTCGGCCGGGTCGAGCACCAGGGTGGGCGACGCCGGATCTGCGAAGCGGAACTGCGCGTCGTCGCCGCCGATCTGGCCGGCCACGTCGAGCAGATAGCGCGCGTTGAAGCCGATCTCGAAGGCTTCGCTGTCGTAGTCGACCTCGACCTCTTCCACCGCCTGGCCGGCTTCGACGTTGCGCACGGTCAGGATGATCTTGCCGGGCTCGACCGCGAGCTTCACCGAGCGCGCCTTCTCCGCCGAGATGGTCGAGACGCGGTCGACCGCCGAGGAGAACACGCCCGCGGGCACGGTCAGCAGCCGGTCGTTGTCGCGCGGGATCACCCGCATGTAGTCGGGGAACGAACCGTCGATCACCTTCGACGTCAGCGACGCGCGGCCGAACTCGAAGCGCACCTTGGCGGCGGAGACCTGCACGTCCACCGGACCCGATCCGTCGTCGAGCAGGCGGCGCAGTTGATCGATGGTTTTGCGCGGCACGATGACGCCCGGACCGCCGACCGCGCCCTCCGGCGCCTCCATCTCGGCCAATGCCAGACGGTGACCGTCGGTGGCGACCGCGCGCAGCTTGGCGTGACCGCCTTCGGTGACCGCGTGCAGGTAAAGGCCGTTCAGGTAATAGCGCGTCTCTTCCGTCGAGATGGCGAAGCGGGTCTTGTCGATCAGCCGCACCAGGTCGTCGCGCATGACCGTATAGCGCACCGACAGGCCGTCCGAGGACATGATCGGGAAGTCGCCCGCCGGCAGCACCGGCAGGGCAAACCGCGAGCGTCCGGCCGAGACCGCCAGGCGCGGATCGTCGCCGGCATAGCGCAGTTCGACGTCGGCCCCCTCGGGCAGCTTGCGCACGATCTCATAGAGGGTGTGGGCCGGCGCGGTGATCTGGCCCTGGGTGTTCACCACCGCCTCGGTCTCGTCCACGATCTCCATGTCCAGGTCGGTGGCGGCGAAGGCCAGGCCGTCGCGGTTCGCCGTCAGAAGGACGTTGGACAGGATGGGGATGGTGTTGCGCCGTTCGACGACGCTTTGGACGTGTCCGAGAGCCTTGAGGAGCGCCGCGCGCTCGATGGTCAGCTGCATATCGTCGTGCCTGGCGACCGGCGACTCAGACGTCTTGGGTCGGTTGAAGGGTAGGGCAGAGTAGCGAAAAACGGCGGCTGGGGAAGCCCCGAGGCGGCCTTGCCAAAGCCCTGTGCGGAAACGGAAACGGGGCCGCGAACGGCCCCGTCCCAAGATCGGGTGTTTGGCCTAGCCGCGGAGCTTGCGGGTCAGGGCCTCCACGTCGCGGGCGATCTGCTCGTCGGCCCCCATCAGCTCCTCGATCCGGCGCACCGCATGGATGGCGGTGGTGTGGTCGCGCCCGCCGAAACGGCGCCCGATATCGGGGTAGGAGCGGGTGGTGAGCTGCTTGCACAGGTACATGGCGATCTGCCGCGGGCGGGTCACCGCGCGGGTGCGCCGTTCCGACAGCAGGTCCGACTGCTTCAGGCCGAAGTGGTCGGCGGTGGTCTTCTGGATCTCGTCCACGGTGATCCGCCGCTCGGCGCCGCCGCGCAGGTTCGGGTGCAGCAGGGTCTGGGCTTCTTCCAGGGTCAGACGCGCCAGCCGCGATCCCGCGCCCGCGACGAGCGTGTTCAGCGCGCCTTCGAGTTCGCGGATGGAGCCCGGCACGCGGTCGGCCAGGAACTGAACCACCTCGGGCTTGGCCGGCAGGTCGACGGGCTGGCGTTGCGCCAGGGCCTTCAGCTTGCGCTCGACGATGCCGAGACGCAGCGCGCGATCGGCGGGCTCCACGGCGCAGACGAGGCCCGAACCCAGGTGCGAACGCAGCCGCGCATCCACGTCGGTGAGCAACGACGGCGCACGATCGGCCGACAGCACGATGCGGCGGTTGTCTTCGATCAAGGCGGTCAGGGTGTAGAGCAGTTCTTCCTGCGAAACCGCCTTGCCCGCGACAAATTGCACGTCGTCGATCAGCAGCATGTCGGCGGTGCGCAGGCTGTCCTTGAAGTCCTGCGTCGCGCGGTCGCGGATGGCGCGCACGAAGGTGGTGAGGAAGCGCTCGGCGGTCAGATAGACCACCTTGGCGTCGGGACGCAGGCGCTGGGCTTCCCACGCGATGGCGTTCAACAGGTGGGTTTTGCCGAAGCCGTAGGGGCCGTGGAAGAACACCGGCGTGAAGTGACCGTCGGTCCACTTGCCGATCTCACGCGCCATGGCCAGCGCGAAGGCGTTGCCGTGACCGCCGACGAAGTTGTCGAAGGTCAGCCGCTCCTGCAGGCCCGAACGGCCGGGACGCGCGCGGTCGGAAATCTCGACCACCTCGGCGGGTTCCGACGGCGGCGCCGGTTGAGCGGGCGCGGACCCCGCGGCCGACTGCGGTTCTTCGCTGTCGAACTCGGCCTTGGATTTCATCTTCAGGCGGCGGCCCGCCGGGTCATGCTTGACCCACAGGTCGACGATGCGGTTGCCGAGATTGCGGTTGATCCAGTCGCGGCCGTAGCTGGTCTGGGTCACGAGGCACACCGAGCCGGTGAAACTCTGACGGACGACGGACGGCGCGACGTAGGAGTTGAAAGCTCCCTCTCCCATCTCGCTGCGCAGGGCAGCCGCGACCTTTGTCCACACCGCTTCCGGCGGCGCGCCCGTCTCGTGTGCTCTCACCGTATTGCCTCCCAGCCCCTAGACGCGTTTCCCCGACGCCGGATTCCACGTCCGGCGGAAAACTTGCAACAAAACAGACTTCTAGCGCCGGCGCGGATCGCCCCGATCCGCTCCGTTCATCCCTGCACGGACGAATGCGATAGAGACTTCAAACTACCCGTCGCGGGGGTCAGGTCAACGGGTCTGATTCGCTTGCGACGGTAATAAATTATTTGACTTGCTAACCACTTCGCTCGCCTGGGGAAATTAACCATCTGCGAGTGTGACAATCGGCTGTCGATTTATCCGCGTACGTTGGAAAATCAGGCGAGGCGAGGGGCCTCTTCGCGTTGAAAAAGCGACACTTCCGTGAAGCGCGTGTGACGCTCTGTACGCCTTACGCGGCCGAGAGTTTTTTCAGTGCGGCATGCAGCCGCGACACTTTTCTTGAGCCCGTGTTTTTATGCATCACGCCCTTCTGCACGGCGCGCATCACTTCCGACTGGGCGGTGATGAAGGCGTCGCCGGCCGACTTGGCGTCGCCGGCGGCGAGGGCTTCCTCGAACTTGCGGACGTAGGTGCGCACGCGCGAGCGGCGCGCCTTGTTCACTTCGGTGCGGCGCGCGATCTTGCGGATCGCCTTCTTGGCGCCGGGCGTATTGGCCATAGTTCAGGACCCTCTGGAACGGACAAGCGCCGCAGCCCTATCGGCGGCGGCGCGGAAAATGGACGCGCGGATATAGCCAAACGGCCCCCGGCGGTCAACCGCCACCGTGGCCCTGGGGCGGGTTTAGCCCTTATTGAAGCTCGGCTTCCGCTTCTCGACGAAGGCGGCCATGCCCTCTTTCTGGCCCTCGGTCCCGAACAGGGAGTGGAACAGCCGCCGCTCAAAGCGGATCCCGTGGGTCAGTTCGGTCTCGAAGGCGGCGTTGACCATCTCCTTGGTGGCCCGGACCGCCATGGCCGGCAGGGCGGCGATCTTGGCCGCGGACGCCTTGGCCTCTTCCATAAGCTTGTCCGTGGGGACGACCCGGCTGACCAGGCCCGCCCGCTCGGCCTCGGCCGCGTCCATCATCCGGGCGGTCAGGATCATGTCCATGGCCTTGGACTTGCCGACCGCGCGGGGCAGCCGCTGGGTCCCGCCGGCGCCGGGCGATACACCCAAGGTGATCTCCGGCTGGCCGAACTTGGCGTTCTCGGCGGCGATGATGAAGTCGCACATCATGGCCAGCTCGCAGCCGCCGCCCAGGGCATAGCCGGACACCGCCGCGATCACCGGGGTGCGGCAGCGGCTGATCGCCTCCCAGTTCCGGGTGATGAAGTCCTCACGGTAGGCCGAGGCGTAGTCGTGGCCCTGCATCTCCTTGATGTCCGCGCCGGCGGCGAAGGCCTTCTGCGACCCGGTCATCACGATGCAGCGGACGCTGTCGTCCTGGTCCAGGCCCTCGATGACCTCGGTCAACTCGTCCATCAGCTGGTTGTTGAACGCATTGAGCGCCTCCGGCCGGTTCAGCCGCACCACCGCATAGCCGTCCTCGCGCTCGACGATCAGGGTGTGAAATTCGCTCTTCATGACAGGCCTCGCGCTTCATCGCTCGCGGCGGTGGTGCGCGGGGTCATGAAAAAAAGCAAGGCGGGGAGAGGAAGAACTCAAAGAACTCGAAGAAGCGTAAGGGCGCGGCGTTTCCGAGGGCCGCTCGCGCCGAAGGCGCCGTAAGACCTTCACGGCCCGCTACGCGGGCTTCGACCACGACACCTTGCTCTTCTTTGAGTCCTTTGAGTTCTTCCTCTCCCTCCTTGCTTTTTTTCCGGCTCACCGTTGGCACTTCGGGCAATAGAAGGTTGAGCGGCCGGCCTGGACGATGCGTTTGATGGTTCCGCCGCAGCCCCGCGTCAGGCACTTTTCACCCTCGCGGCCATAGGCTCTGAAGCGGTGCTGGAAGTAGCCGAGTTCGCCGTCGGCGCCCGCAAAGTCGCGCAACGTCGAGCCGCCGGCCTCGATCGCCTCGGCGATCACCTTGCGCACGGTGACGGTCAGGGTTTCCAGGTCCGCGCTCTTCAGCTTGCCGGCCGCCTTCTTCGGCGAGATGTGCGCGCGGTAGAGCGCTTCGCAGACATAGATGTTGCCGAGGCCGGCCACGACCCGCTGGTCCAGCAGCGTCGCCTTCACGTTCTGCTTCTTCCCCTCGAACGCTTCCGCCAGATGCGCGGCGTTGAAACCGTTGCCGATCGGCTCGGGCCCCAGGCCCTTGAACCAGGGGTGCTCGTCGATCTCCGCCGTCGGGATCAGGTTCATGTAGCCGAAGCGCCGCGCGTCGGAAAAACCGACCACCGTTCCCTTGTCCGTCTCGAACACCAGGTGCTCGTGCTTGTCGCCCTCCGGCGCCGTCAGGGCGAACCGCCCCGGCGTCTTGTCGCCGATGGTGAAGCGGCCGGTCATGCCCAGGTGGGTGGTCCAGGTCTCGCCGGTGTCCAGCTCCGCCATCAGATATTTGGCGCGCCGGCCGAGGTTCACCACCCGCGCGCCGGTCAGCCGCTCGGCGAACCGCTCGGGCAGGGGGAAGCGCAGGTCGGGCCGGCGCTGGACCACGCGCTTCAGCCGCGCCCCTTCCAGGGCGGGCCGCAGCCCCTGACGAACGGTCTCGACTTCGGGAAGCTCAGGCATGGCTCGTCAGATAGGGCGCCCGTTGTCTTGGCCCAAGACGCCTTATAGGGTCGCGCCGGTTTTCCCCGGGCCCCCATCACCCATCCATGACCACGCTCAGCCTCTCCGACATCCGCGCCGCGGCCGAGCGCATCAAGGGCCACGTGGATCGCACGCCCACGCGCTATTCGCGCCAGCTGTCCCAGCTCACGGGCGCCGAGGTGTGGGTCAAGTTCGAGAACCTGCACTTCACCGGCTCGTTCAAGGAACGCGGCGCGCGCAACCGCCTGTCGCAGCTGACCGAGGATGAGCGCCGGCGCGGCGTGGTCGCCGCGTCCGCCGGCAATCATGCGTCCGCGCTCGCCTATCACGGCAAGCTGCTGAACATTCCGGTCACCATCGTCATGCCGCACGGCACGCCGTTCGTGAAGGTCGACAAGACCCGCGGCTTCGGCGCCAATGTCGTCATCGAAGGCGCCGGGTTCGACGACGCGACCCGGCACGCGCTGAAACTGCGCGACGAGAAGGGCTATATCTTCGTCTCGGCGTTCGATGACCTCGGCATCGTCACCGGCCAGGGCACCTGCGGCCTCGAGTTTCTCGAAGACGCGCCCGAGCTCGACGCGCTCATCATTCCCATCGGCGGCGGCGGCCTGATCGCCGGCTGCGCGACCGCGGCCAAGGCGCTCAAAGCGGACATCCAGATCATCGGCGTCGAGGCGGCGATGTACCCGTCCTTCCTGGCGCGCCGCCGCGGCGAGAAGGCCCACGCCGGCGGCCAGACCATCGCCGAAGGCATCGCCATCAAGCAGGTCGGCGACATCCCCTTCGCCATCGCCGATCCCCTGGTCGACGATATTCTCGTCGTCGACGAAGCCGATTTCGAAGAGGCGGTGGCCTCCTATGCGACGGTGGAAAAGACCGTGGCCGAAGGCGCCGGCGCGGGCGGTCTCGCGGCCTTGCTGCGCTACCCGCATCGCTTCGAGGGGATGAAGGTCGGCCTCGTGCTCGCCGGCGGCAACATCGACACGCGCATGCTGGCCTCGGTGCTGCAGCGCGAGATGGTGCGCGAGAAACGCATGGTGCTGTTCCGCGTCTATGCCGACGATCGTCCCGGCGTGCTCGCCGACATGAGCGCGGCCATCGCCGGCGTCGGCGGCAATATTCTGGACGTGGTGCACAACCGCCTGGCGCTGGAAGTGCCGGCCAAGGGCGCCGAATACGACATCATGATCGAAACGCGTGGCGAACAGCACGCCGCCGAAATCGGCGCCGCGCTGAAGGAGAAGGGTTATGTCCTCAAGGCTGGTTAGAGTTCTCTCGGTTGCGGCGCTCGCCTTCGCCGTCTGCGCCTGCGCGCCGCGCGGCCACGCCCAGCCGTTGCCCGATCAGTCGGCGCAGTCGGCGGCCTTTCTGAAAAAGAACGGCGCGCTGGCCGACGTGAAAACCCTGCCCGACGGTTTGCAGATCAAGGTGGTGCGTTCGGGCCTGCCCGGCGGCGCGTCGGTTCACGTCGGCGACGAGGTGAAGGTGATGTACGAAGGCGCGCTGATCGACGGCACCGTCTTCGACAGCTCCTACATTCGCGGCGAACCCGACGTCTTCACCGTCGGCGAAGTGGTCCCCGCCTGGAACGAGGCGCTGCAGCTGATGCACCCGGGCGACGTCTGGTATCTCTACGTCCCGCCGACGCTGGGCTATGGCGGCCACGGCGCGGGCCCGATCCCGCCCAATGCGGTGATGGTCTTCAAGCTCGAGCTGCTGGGCGTCCTGCCCCACGGCGGGGCCGGCGGCGCGGGCGACGCCCAGGGTTGAACGTTCCCTGCGAGCGTCCCGGCCCTGGGGACAGATTCTAAACGGAAAAACCCGACTCTGCGGAGTGATCTTCCCTGCCCGTTCGCTTTTCGTTCTTGATTGGGTCCGTGAAATCTAGTTAGCTGTGTGGATAAGTGTCGCAGGCTGATCCCGGGGGAGGGCCATGGTCGCACGCGTCGTGACGGTGGCGTTCGAAGGGGTCGAGGCGCGGCGCGTGGACGTCGAAGTCCAGATGACCACCCCGGGCCTGCAACCCAGCTTCAACATCGTCGGCCTGGCCGACAAGGCGGTCGCCGAAAGCCGTGAGCGGGTGCGCGCGGCCTTCGCCGGCATGGGCCTGGCCCTGCCCGCCAAGCGCATCGTGGTCAGCCTCGCGCCCGCCGACCTGCCCAAGGAAGGCAGCCACTTCGACCTGCCGATCGCGCTGTCGATCATGGCCTTCATGGGGGTGATCCCGCTCGACGCGCTGGATGAGTGGGCGGCGGTGGGCGAACTGCGCCTCGACGGCCAGATCGCCCCGATCTCGGGCGCGCTGCCCGCGGCGGTGGCGGCCTCCAGTTTCGGCCTCGGCCTGATGTGTCCGGAAGCCAACGGCGCCGAAGCCGCCTGGGCCGGCGATGTCGCCATCCTTGCGCCACGCTCGCTGATCGCGGTGGTGAACCATTTCCGCGGCGCCCAGGTGATGAGCCCGCCCGCGCCCGGTCCGCTGGCGCCCGGCGAAGCGTCCCACGACCTGCGCGAGGTGAAGGGCCAGGAACAGGCTAAGCGTGCGCTCGAGATCGCCGCCGCCGGCGGCCACAACCTGCTGTTCACCGGCCCGCCCGGTTCGGGCAAGTCGATGCTGGCGCAACGCATGCCCGGCATCCTTCCGCCGCTCACCGCGCGCGAGCTGTTGGAAACCTCGATGGTGCATTCCGTCGCCGGCCTTATCGCCAAGGGTCAGCTCACCCGCGCCCGCCCGTTCCGCGCCCCGCACCACTCCGCCAGCATGGCCGCTCTGGTCGGCGGCGGCGCCCGCGCGCGACCGGGTGAAGTGAGCCTCGCGCACAATGGCGTTTTGTTTTTGGATGAACTCCCCGAATTCGCGCCGCAGGTTTTGGATTCGCTTCGCCAACCGCTCGAAACCGGCGAAGTCATCGTCGCGCGCGCCAACCACCACGTCCGCTATCCCGCCCGCGTACAACTGATCGCCGCGCAGAACCCCTGTCCCGATGTTGCCTTCCCAGCAGCATTTCCGCTTTGCGGGACATGGAGGAGGTTGATTTCAACCTCCTCCCGACCGACCACGATCCGGTCGGTGATCGTCTCTACGATCTGTCGCTTCTCGTTGTGTTCGAGACGGTCCCATCGCTCGGTCAGGTCTAGCGCTCCTCGAATGGCCTCTTCCTGGTTTAGGAGATTCAGGGTGATGAGATCGCACTCGGCCTGGAGGCGGGGGATTTCCTCGTCCAGCTCCTTCCGGCGTGCCGCAATCGGGTTGTAGCGAAGCCCAAATCCTTCGGTGGGGATTTCCCGGCGCAGGTGCAAAGCGAAAAGGTCGTCTTCGTCAGTCTGAACCTTCCGAAGTTCCGCGCGAGCCGCCTCGATCAAAGCTTCCTTTTCCCTGACGACTTCGCGCGCCGCTTGGGCATGTGCGGCGGTCTCCGCTGGCGAAAGGAGGAAGTGTTCGAGCTGGCCGCGGAAGACCTCTTCGAGGTCGGCGATCGGGATCTTGTTCTGGCAGGCCGGACACCGGTACTTCGGGGAGTTGGCCCAGACGTACATTTTCTGGCCGCACTCGCAGAAAGCGAAGCCAGTGAAGAGGTAGGAAGCTGGCCGGCCGCGTTTGGCCCATCGTTCCTGGCCGTCCGACAGGATGCTGTTGCAGGTGTCCCATAGCTCTTCGCTGACGATCGCGGGCACCTGCTGAAAGACCCACTCGCTCTCAGGCTTGAGGGTCCAGCCGCCTCCCCGGTCGTTTGCGTGGCTATAGTTGGCGCGGCGGAGGCCCTTGGCGCTTCCGTCCTCAAGGAGCCGGCGAATGGTGGTGTCAGAAAAGAGCGCGCCCTTTCGGGTCCGGAAACCGCGCTCGTTGATGAGACGAGCCACTCGCTTGAGGCGCCGGTGCTGCGCGAACAGCTCGTACATGAGCTTCCGGATCGGCGCCTCATCCGGATGAACTTCCAGCTTCTTGTCCACCCAGCGGTAGCCGTAAGGGGCTGGACCGCCGAGCGGTTTGCCCAGCTTTGCCCGGATCGGAACTGACGCCGCGACCCGGTCCGCAATCTCCTCGCGCTCCCACTGCGCCATGGCGGCGATCATCGTGAAGAACAGCCGGCCAGACGGCGTGCTTGTGTCGATCGCCTCGGCCAACGAGACCATGTCTGCGTTGCAGTCGCGGAAAATTTCCGCGAATTCGAGAAGGTCCCGCGTATTGCGGGCTAGTCGAGCCAGCTTCGAGAAAATCAGGGCCTCCACGTGCCCTTTGCGGATGTCGCCCAGCATGCGCTGGGTTTCCGGATGGGTCATGACGGCTTTGCCGCTCACGCCTTCCAGTCGGTAGACATCGACGACATCCCAGCCGCGCCCTTCGGCATACGCCTGGGCGCGCCGCTCGTGGTGCTCTGGGCTGTCACCTTGCGCCTGATCTTCCGTAGAGACCCGGATCCAAATGCCCACGCGTCGCTGCGCGATTGGTGCGCCAGCCATGAGAACCTCCGCTAAGAACAGAAAGAGTACACCCGCGCCCGCGACAACGGAATCCCGTAAGCGCGGGGCTTACTGATTAAGACGCTTGGAAAGGGGCGACCGCTCACGCGGGCAAGAGGCGCCTTAAAGTTCCCGCGCTTCAGGGACGCTCTGATGACCTCCATGGTCTCTTCGCAGATCGCGTGTCTCTTGGGCGTGTGGCTCCGGCGCGGCAGAGGTCTTGATGATGCTCAATCCATCACTATAGATGGCCAAATGATCTCCAGCGGCCAAATGAAGGCGGCTCGCGCGCTCCTCGGCATCGACCAAAAGGAGCTGGCGCGGCTCTCCAGTGTCTCGTTACCGACGATCCAGCGCATGGAGTCGAGCGACGGCGTCGTGCGGGCGACCGTCGACAGCCTCGAGAAGGTGGTCGACGCCCTCAACGATGCCGGCGTCGAACTCATCGCCAGCGGTGCTCGCAGTGACGGCGAGGGCCGCGGCGTTCGTCTCATCGATCGGAAACGATCACGCTCCGCGTAGTTTTCTCGCGGCGGCAAACCACGAGGGTATTCCCCAAGCCCTCCTCGATCACCGGGACAAGCAAGGGGGACAGCCCGGCAAGGCGCAGCGCCTTTGCGACCCGTTGCGCGGTCTTCGACTGGAAACCGTCGGCCACGTTCCAGGCGATGGTTCCGCCGGGCCTGACGACTCTCGCGAGAAGGGTGCCGGTCTCAGCGGTGAGCAAATGCTTGGGAATGTCCGAACCGTTGAACACGTCGACCGCGACCGCGTCCCATTGACGCCCGGTCGAGCGCAGGAACTCCAAGGCGTCGGCGTGGACGCATTCCACCTCGGGCGGTAGGTGGAACCAGCGGCGGGCGACCTCGAAAGCCTCGGCCTGGTTGTCGACGGCCGTTACACTGACCCCGCGGCGGGACAATTGTGTCGCGAGCGCGCCGCCGGCCGTGCCGAGTAGGAGCACAGTGGAGGCGCGCGCGAGGGCTTGCTCCATGGCTTTGACATAGCGCAGCAGATTGTTTCCGTGGGCATCGACGCAGGTGAACAGCGCCCCGGACTCGAAATAGAAGCGCGTGCCATCGCGCAGGACTTCGATGACCGTGACCCGGCGCTCCCCGTCGTCCTGGCGCAGCAGGATCTTCACAGCGCAAGGCCGTGGCGGAGACGCTTTGGGGGATGCGCGTCAGTCGGTAGGGACATCGTCGTCGACGTATGTGATGAAGACGTCCATTAAGATGCTATAACCACACTTGTTGATGCATAATCCATCATGATAGAGAAATTATCAATCATATTATCGCAGTCTGGCCCCGGCTGCGCCCTGGGGGAGGCCGCTCACCGCTAGTGGACGCTCAAATGCCGGACGGAGCCGCAACCGCTCATCTCTATCGCCCGAAGGTCGTTACGGTTCTTCGCGAAGGCTTGCATTTGCGGCAGGTGCAGCAGGACGCCGTCGCGGGGCTGACCGTCGCGGTGGTGGCGCTACCGCTTTCCATGGCGATCGCCGTTGCTTCCGGCGTCTCCCCCGATCGGGGTCTCTACACCGCCATCATCGGCGGCTTCATCGTGTCCGTCCTAGGTGGGAGCCGCTACCAGATTGGGGGGCCGGCCGGCGCGTTCATTGTTCTTGTCGCCGCGACCGCCGCCAAGTTCGGCGTGGGGGGCCTACTCACCGCCGTGTTTATGTCGGGCGTCTTCCTCACGGTGCTTGGCTTGTTGCGGCTGGGGTCTCTGGTCAAACACATTCCACGCGCGGTTACGGTGAGTTTCACATGCGCAATCGCGGTGACGATCGCAGCCAGTCAGTTGAAGGATCTTGCGGGTCTAAAGCTGGCGGGCGCTGAGCCTGGACCGCTGGCACCGAAACTCGTGGCGCTCGTCCACGCGCTTCCCTCGCTCAATCCAGCTGCGTTCGGGCTCGGCGGAGCGACTGCAGCCGCGATCTTCGTGCTCCGTCGGTTCCTCCCGCGATGGCCGGGCATGTTGATCGCCGTCGCCGCAGCGTCATTGGCGGCAGTGATCTTCGGGCTCCCGGTCGAGACCATCGGAAGCCGTTTTGGCGGCATTCCGCGCGGGCTGCCTACGCCTGTGCTTCCGAACTTCGATGAAGCGAGGATCATCCAGGTTCTCCCGGCGGCCCTTTCGTTCACCCTGCTAGGGGCGGTGGAAAGCCTGCTGTCGGCGAAGGTCGCCGACAGCATGACGGGGCGTAAACACCGGTCGAATATGGAGCTGGTTGCTCAGGGAATCGCCAACATTGTGTCGCCGGTGTTCGGCGGCATTTGCGTTACAGGCACGATAGCCCGGACCGCCACCAATGTTCGTGCGGGCGCACGCAGTCCGCTTTCAGGAATTCTGCATTGCGCATTCCTGCTGTTGTTTATGATCGCTGCTGCGCCCCTGGCGGCCTACATCCCTTTATCGGCGCTCGCGGGCGTTCTCGTAGTCGTGTCTTGGACTATGGCTGAGAAGGCCGAGTTCATGCGACTCCTGCACGACTGGCGAACCGCCGCGGTGCTGCTCGTGACCTTCAGCCTGACCCTCGCTCGCGACCTTACAACCGGCATCGTCGCGGGGTGCGCCGTCGCGGCGATATTCGCCATGCTTCATCGTTCAGTCGACGAGGAGGGAGATTGAAACGATCGGCGATGCCGTAGGAGAGCTGTGCGACAGCGGTACCTTCGCGCTCGATGCCGTTAGGAGTAAAGCCAAGGCCTCCAGGTCGACGCCTCTAGCGGCCGCCTGAGAACCGCCCGAGCTACCTCTCCGGACAAAGGCAGATCAAATGACCCTGGTAATGTTGTGGCGCGAAGCTCGAGCGCAACGCATCTGGCTTGTTAGCGACAGTCGCCTTTCGTCGCTCGGTCCTGCCGGCGGCGTCACGAGACTTACTGATCACGGTGCGAAGATACTGGAAGCCCGCGCCGTCGCAGACAACGGAAATCCGCGGGAACCGCCCATTCGTCAGTCGATGCTCGCGTTCGCCTATTGCGGCAGCTCGCTTATCGCTCTTAATGCCTACGCCGCCGTCCTGCCGTTCTGGTCACGGTTGAATACCATTGGCGAACCGCGGCTTCCTTCAATCGGAGACTTTGCCAACCACCTTTCGATCTTCGTCAACCGATATGCCGGCGAACTCGCGGCAGCGGGGTTACCGCCGACTTGTACCTGCATCCTTGTCGGATCCGACGACGCCTCGGCACAGTTGCGCGCCTGGAAGGTGACCTCGACTTCGACACCCAAGGGGCCTGAAATAAAGGTGGTCGAAATCGTCTTACCCTCGGGCCATATCGAATTGTTTGGCAGTGGGGCGCGCCATGCAGGTGAGCAACTTGCAAAGGTCCGTCGACCGACCGAGGGCTGGGGCCGCGAGCCATTGGATTTGATCCGAGCTTCGCTTGGCGAGGACGCACAACTGGACGTCGGCGGCGGTGTCCAGATCGGCGCGCTGGTCCAGGACGGATTCGACCTCTACTTCGATGCACCGTCCGCCGCTGTCGGCAGTGCAAGAGTGGGCGACCCTCTGGCGGCGTTCAAATATCGAGGCTTTGCCTTCGAGGACGTGAACAAAATTGGCCATGCCGTTGTGTCGCTCAAAGGATTGAGTCGCTAGGCGGCTGTCACGATCACGTGCTGCGATGATTCAATCGGTTGACCGCGGCTCGACCCAGCCGAGGTCGACCGCTTGATCCAGGACCGTGGAAAGGGCTGCTTTGGGCTCCTCTACTTGGCCGTAGCGCCTGAGCATGAACTGCGTGAGAAAGCCCAGGAGAAGGCGCTCGTTTGCGCCATCGGTCAGACCCTCAAAACGATCCAACAAGCCATCAATGGCGCCGTTGAACTCCCGTCCGAGGGTCTCCATCAGCACCAGCATCTCATCCCGCTCGTTGCCCGTCGCGAGGTCGGGACCAAAGCCTTGCGCGACCAGTTCACGAAAGACGGGCTTGTGGACCGGATTCTTCGGACCCCAGGGAATCTCGCCAAGTCTCTTTTCCTCAAGCAGTTCGGCCAAGGCACGTAGCAACTTTGCGCCACGCTCTCGATCTTTCGTCCTGGAGAAGGTCGCGGTCGCCGCGACGAGAAACACCGTGGGTCCTAAAAGGTGTGCACGGGTATAGCCCCACGAGTCAGGCCCCTCAGCCAGCCGCGTGATCGCCATAGCGGCTTCAGGATATAGTTCCCGCTTAAAATCATCTTCGACATCAATATGCTCCGCGTAGAAGCGGGGCCCGGTGCTCTCGACGACGATGTGGTTTGGCATGGACGTGGCCCAATGAGTCGATGATCTCAAACGGTGACCGTAATAGGCGCAAAGGAGAACGCCTAGTTGGAGCTGTTTGACGAGGAGCCGAGTTGTCTGGCCGACCTGCTCGTCGTGGGCGATCCCCTACACGTTAGCCGTGTCAGTGGAGGGGCTTACGTAAGTTGTCGCCCAGCACAAGGTGTCGACGAGCTGTATCTGCGGGATTTTCGAGCAAGTGATCTCAAGGAGGCGTGGGTTGGCGAATATCACCGCGAGACAACGTGCCCGGCTGATCGCGACGTTCAGCCGATTGCGGCTATAGAAAAACTCGATCTTGCGCGCCAGATCGTCGCCGGACGAGGTCGCCAAGCTGATCAGGACCGCGGCGCCCTCTTGGCCCTGAAACTTGTCGACCGTGCCAACCCGTGCGCCGGCCGGAAGGCGGTCCCTCAGAAGATTCACCTGCATGTTGAAGGGACTTACGACCAAGATATCTTTGGCTGTGAGCGGCCGTTCTTGTCCTTCCTCGTCGATCCACCGCGAGCGCAACAGGTCGTTGAAGGTGCGTAGCACCAGTTCGGCCTCCTCAGGGGACCTCTGTGTGCGGCCGTGATGGTCTACAGGTTGGAAACGAAGGCCCGTCTCGGTCAGGGCCGGCGCAGCGTCGTCCGCCAGGATCAGGCGTTGACGCTTGGCAGTTTTGTAGGACTTGAGTCGACCGTCGTAGACCGCGAGCGAGATAAAGCCGCAGACATCCGGATGCATGCGTCGTGTGACCCCCAGGAAGACGCCGCGCTCGGGCGGCACGGTCGCCATCTCACCCATCAGGTGGTCCAAAGCCGAAATGCCCGAGCCGCCTGGGTGGTCGCCCTGGATCGGCTGCGAGAGCTGCATCTGATCACCGACCAGGACGATGTTTCGCGTGGAAACGCCCATGGCGATGATGTTCGCGAGGCTGACCTGGCCCGCCTCATCCACGAAGAGATAGTCCAGGCGACCGTCCATTTCGGGCCGCGCAAACAACCATGCGGTGCCGGCGTAGAGTTGGAATCCCGGGTCTACGGCGCGCGCGTTGTCCATCGTGTCTTCGATCGAGGGGCAGTCCGCGGCGGTCTGGTCCTCGCGCGAGGATTTCTTCACGCCTCGGAATTGCACGCCGAGTTCTCCAGCTGCTTTCTCGACGCCGGTCAGCAGATGATTGATGGCCTTATGCGAGTTGGACGCGACGCCAATGCGCGCGCCGCGCGCCAGCAGTGCCGCGATGGTGTGTGAGGAGACGTAGGTCTTGCCCGTTCCGGGCGGCCCCTGAATGAGGAGATAGCTGGCGTCGAGCTGCTCGAGCGCGGCGACGGTGGGAGGGATGACGTCGATCACCGACCCGACCACCGGCATATCCGGCGCTCTGCCTCGGATGCGCGGAGGGCGCCGGGCGAGGATGTCCGTGATCGCGGTATAGCGCGCGCTATCCTCGGCGACGACGGAGTCGGCGTAGCGGTAGACGGCGGCGCGCAATTCCCGGTCGCCGACGGGGCCCTCCGGAATGAGCGACGTCCCGTCGTCGATGAGGGCGCGGCTTGGGCCAAGCTTGAGCTCAACGCGTCGGCTGTCTTCGTCGATAAAAACGATATCCCCGGCCGGTTCCGCCGACCCGGCGCGAAGCGGGCTGTCCCCAACGCGCATTTTAAAGTCCTGTGGCGGGAACGAGAATGCGTAGATCTTGGATCGCTTTTCGGGGCGCGGCGGGCGGTTCGGATCCGCGACAAGAAGGGCAAGGCAATCGGCGTCGTCCAGCAGATCCTGGTCCGACATCTCCTGGCGGGAATATTTGGCCCAGTACGCCGGCTTGGCTTCGCGGCGGTGGAACTCGAGCAGGTGTGCGAGAAGCTCCCGCCAGGATCGGTCGTCCGGCGGTCCCCCGCCGCGCAGCGCGGCCATTAGGTTCTGAGTGCGAAGATCGGCGTCGCGCCGTTGTTGCACCTTCTCCTCGGTCGGCGGCGTCGCTTCGCCGACCGGGCGCCATGTGGCTTCTTGCGGACGCAAGCCGACAAGCCAATCGCGGCAGAGCCGGGTCGAATGGCAATCGAGCTGGTTGTAGGCCGCGATCTGCTCAAGCAGCGCAGGGTCCTTGAGCGCTCGCCAGGCTTCATAGACCACGATGCTCTCGCCCGCCGTCGTGACCGAACCACCGCGCGCTTCGTCGAGATAGAAGGCCTCAAGATTCTTGATCGAATAGCCGGGCTCGGAGGTGCGGACTGCTTCTCGTACGACCTTGTAGAGGTCAACGAGCCGTTTCTGGCGCAGAAGGTCGTCCACCTCGCCTTCGCGCGTCCCGTGATACATGGCGAGTCGTTTGAGCGCCGTCTCTTCGTATGCGGCGTAGTGATAGACATGTGCGTTGGGATAGGCGGCAAGGCGCGCGGTGATAAAGTCCACGGCGCTTTCGAACCCAGCTTTCTCTTCGGCGCGGTCGTGCGCCCAAAACGGCGTGAAGCGCTCTTCATCGTTCTCGAGGTGGGCGAAGCCGAACAGGTACTCGAGACCGCCCTCCATGAGAGGGTCGCCCTCCATGTCGAAGAACAAGTCGCCATCGTTCAGCCGGGGCAACCGGTCGAAACCCTTCCCTACAGCATGGGGCAGAACCAGGACCTCGCCTTCGCCGGTCTCGCGACGCACCAACTGAAGCTCAGCTTGTGACTTGAGTTTCACAAACGTTTCTGGATTCAGCCCGGGAATATGCTGCGTGGGCGCTTTGGCGAGCGCACGCAGGTCGCGTATGCCCGCCGCGCGGAGTTTCACCATCTGGTCGCGCCGTATTCCGGCGACGAGGCTGAGGTGGTCGCCGGCTTCCCATTCGGCTTCGCACCGGGGTCGCCAGCGGCAATAGCCGCAATGGGCGCAAGGTTCGGCCTCCGTCGGTTGCGGAGCCTCGGCGAAAGCCTCGAAGCGGCGTCTCGCGAGTTCGTAGTAGTGCTTGACCGAGTCGGTTCGCACGCTCGCCTGACCGCCATCGCCGAGGACGACGTGCAGCAAATGCGGCTCTACGCCCTGCGCTTTCGCCAGGAGTTCTGCATAGACGCAGAGTTGAATGATGTGGCTCGGCTTGGCGCTTCTTGAGAGTTTGGTGTCGGCAACGTCGTACGCCCAGGCGCCGAGGTTAGACGCGCGGTCGACTTTGATCAGAAAATCGGAATAGCCGTGCCACGGCGCTGAAAGCAGGGCGCCTTGGTAGACAACGTCCGCGCCAGCGCGCATGGCCGCCAGGGTGCGCTCGGCGCGCGCTTCGACGGAACCGTCGTCGGCAACATCGACGACAGTCAATCCATTGGAGCGCAGGCTTTCCAGGTAGGCGTGCTCGTGCGCAAGGCCTTTTTCCTGAAGGAGCTTGGTCTGGCCGTCTTCGGCCGGAAATTCCACGGGAGCCGTGAGCTGGCCTATGTCGAGCGCCGTCGCATGCCGGCAACCTAGGAAGTTCACCAGATCGCTCGCGGAGTACAGGCGTTGGCCAGCGTGAAGTCGCATCACCCCCTCCGTTAGACGTTCGTCTTAGTCGCCGACGACTTGGGACACGTAGGCGGACTCGAAGATCTTCCGAGTCTCGCCGACCTCCAGGCGCTGCAGGCAATAGAGCTTCCAGTATGACATCCAGCGTGGGTCGCTCGTCGGCACGTATTCAATCGCGAGACCCAGTTGGGCCGCGTCCGCGTGGTTGATCGGCTGCCCGTGCGTCCGCCAACGCTTCGAGCTCATCAGCTCTTCCGATATGGTCGACGCCGGCAAGCCGCGGCGCTTCAGCAGGTCCTCGGCGAAGGTCCGAGTCCGGTCCCGGATGCCTTGGAACTTCTTCACGACCTTGGCGTCGAAGTGGTCGAGCGCAAGGAGCGCTGCCTGGTTCTTCGGGTCCGCGAGCAGCGCGTTCGTGTGCTCCTCGTGGGCGTCGAGATAGCCGATCACAGAATGCCAGAATTCGTTGCCCTGGTTGTCTCGCATCGGAAACTGAGGATCGATCATCCCGAGTTCCGACGTGTCGCTCATGACGATCGTGTTCCCGCCGAGCGCCATAAGGGTCCCTGCGCTCTTGGCCATGTCGGGAATGATCACTCGGAACGGACTGTCGATGACCTTGGCGTGAACCACGCTGACGAGTTTCTCGCAGGCGTCGACATCGCCGCCGCAGGTGTGCAGGAGGAGATCGATCGGTTCGCCTTCCGGGATATTGTGCAACAGGTCGACGAATCCGATGATGTCGTCGCGGTCGATTTCCGTGTGATAGCCGCCGACGTAGCAGATCAGATTCGTTCCTTCGCTCGCGTCGATCTCCTTGATGAGATCCTGACGCTCGTAGCGTGCGGCATGACGCGCCGTGAACATAGGCGTCTTGCTCATCGGACGTTTGACCGGCTGAGGCTGGCCGGCGGCGCCTTCGCCGCCAGGCGAGCCGTTCTGAGAATCTTTCGTCACCATGTGTCCCTCGCCCATTCGATCCGCCCGTCCCGCAGGAAGTAGTGGCAACGCCGGCCGCCGTCGTGAAAGTCGACGCTGGGCATGATCGAGAGCTGACCCTTCGGCGACCGGAGCAGCGACCAGGCGGGTCGCCGTCCGGAGTCGGTGTTCAGGAGCACCCGGTGCCCGGCGCCGCAGGGGCAGTCGAAGCTGACCCATTTCGGCGGTCCGCCCGACGACACGATGGCGACGCCTCGCTTTGGCAACTTATCCGGGATTTCGTCGGCAGATTCAACTACTGATACGATACGCCACCCGCGGAAGGGCAACCATTCTTGCCAACCGATCTTTGCTGTCATGGCCAAACCTGATCCAGAAACGGAGCCCGATCGCCGGCCCCGAACGCCCGCCCGAGCGGATCGCAATAGTGACCCGCCTGGGGCGCGGCCGAGTTGGTGGAGATCTCGCGCTCGTGCAGGCGAAGGAGGACCTCGGATGGGCGCGGCGCCGGTCCGTAGCCGATCAACCGCTCCAGCATCTCGTTGACGGCGGCGGCGGCCACAGCGGTGGTGAACGCGACGACGGCGGGTTCGACGGCGCCAAGAGCCGGCGCATAGCCCTCATCCTCGAGGCGTTGGCGTTCGCCAGGCGTCATCAATTCCGCACCGGCGCGTGCGAGGTCGACGCGGTTGCGGCACACCAAACAGGCCGCGCCCGGCGACAGGACGGTCACACGTCCGTCGATGCCGGTTAAGCGGCCACCCGGGTCGCTGCTGAGCAGTACGCCGACGTCGATGACCGGCGTCAGGAGATAGCTCGATAGACGGGAAAGCACGAGCCGGCCGGCGTTGTCGTCGGTGCAGCCGAAGACCAAGTCCCGGTCGATCAGCCGGCGCGCCGTCGCCTCTTCGGTGATCATCGAAACCATCGCTTCACATGCGAGATCCGGCGCGATCCCCATGAGGTGATCTTGCAGCAACGTGGATTTCGGTCGTCCAACGTCCTGCGGCCGCGAGCCGTAAACCCGCGTCACGTTGCTGGCCGAAAGATGATCGCCATCGACAAGCAGAAGGCGCCGGACCCCCAGGCGAACCAGCTGTTCGGCCACCGCCGATCCAGTCCCGCCGCATCCGATCACCGCGACGCGGAGATCGCCAAGCGTTTCCTGGATGGCAGGGCCGAACGCACGAATGTTCCGGTCGAATATGCTCGAGAGCGGGCGGTCCGGCGCATCGACCGCGCGAAGGAGCCGCCAATCGTCGTCTACGCTCCACAGGCGGTCGATCCGCTCGATGGGGCCCGACGCGGGATGCAGCGCGCCTGAAAACGCCAACCCCGCTTCACGCGGCGAAACGATAAGGGCGCCGTAGTAGGGATTGTCGGAGCGCAGACGAAAAAGATCGGCGATCTCCTTGTCGACGATTTCGTCGTGGCGGCTGGGCAAGGGGACGCCGGTCGCACCAGGGTGCGTATGAAACCAGACCGGGATCGCGCCGAGCCGTTCCGCTTCGGCGAGGGCCGGGACATAACCTTCGGACGCGATCGACAGCCCGTCGCGGCGTCGCTCGAGGTAGGCGGACGCGGTCACCATCATGATGCGTCGGCCGAGCAAGCGCGTTTCCTCGTGCGAAGCTTCGACGCGGGTCGCGAGGACGACGCCCGCCGTCTCCAGAGGCTCCCGCGCCGCTCGATTGATGGGGTCGGCCACGTCGGGCGGCAGCACCAGGGTCGTGATCATGCGGCCACCTTCGGTGCGGCGGCGGCCAGCTCACGGCGCACGATGGCGATGTAGCTCTCCAGGCCGTCGATGCCGGGCCGCCACACACCGGCCGGGAGATGGCGCGACCAGCGCTGCCACTCGCGGCCGAGATGATGTTCGCGCGCCTGGGTCGCGGGGATTTCCGCGTTGTCGAGCCGGCGCACCGGCGGACTGAACCACCACATGTCGGGCGCGACGTCGGGATAGCCCGGCCGCAGCCGCAGAAGCAGGTCCGATTCCGCTTGATGGAAGCCGTTTCCCAGGCTGAACTTCGGGATAACCACGCAAGTCACGCCCGCCTCGACGGAGACGGCGTGTGCCGGCGCCGTTTCGCGCAGATAGTCGGTATCGACGTCCGGCAGCACGGGCTCAGCTCCTTTCGGCGGCGCCGGGATTGATCTGCGCCGGGGCGGTGAAGAACCGCAGGCCGTCCCGCATCTCGACCGGTTCGTCGTTGGCGATCTTCTTGTCCGAGCCGCCCGGCACAACCTCAAAGAGGTCGCGGTCCGCCCCGATGGGCGGATCGACCAGGTCGCGCAGCTGCTGCCCGGTCAGGACCGGCTCGTGGACCTTATAAAGCGTGCGATCGATCTTGATGGTGAAGGTGCGCGCCTCGCGGTGCTCGAAGACCTCAAGCTCCCGGTGCTCCTCGCCCTCGAACGCCTGGAGTTCGCGACCCTCTTCGGCCTCGAAGGCTTCGAGGTCACGGGCCTGCTTGGCCTCGAAGGCCTCAATTTCCTTTTGTTTTTCAGGGTCTTTGGGGTCGTCGGTCATTAGCATCTCCTTAGATTGATACCTTGATACCATGACACCGAACCACTTGACAACCCCCCTGTCTTGGTTTCAAACTGGCTGCATGAGAGACGCAAAAGCCATGACCATCCGCTTGTCGCCCGACCAGGCTGAGGCGCTGGAGACCGTCGCGAACGTGGAGGACCGCGCCGTGTCGGACGTGATCCGGGCGGCGATTTCTGAGCACATCGCCATGCGGCGAAAGGATCCGGAGTTCCAAAAGGGGCTGGAGGCGCGGATCGCGCGCGCGCGTCGGCTGCTGGACCGGCAAGCTGGCGTTGACGACGACTAGTCGAGCAGCGTTCCCAATTCGTGGGCGAGACCGTCCAGGTGCCCAGCGAAGCTTTCGACCATGGCCGGAAGGAACGTCTTCCGGTCGACGCGATCGAGTTTGAGCGGGTGGCCGGCGCGGATCGCCACCAGATGCATGAAGGCGAGCTGAGCGCGGCCGTTGCCCTCCCGAAACGGATGGATGGCGTTTAGGTCGGCCAGGAAGGCCGTCGCGGACTGAATGAAGGCTTCCTGATCCGCATCGGCTGTAAATGGTGGATCGCGCAGGCGCTGAAACAAGTGTTCCATCTCGCCCGGAATGTTTTCGGGGTAGCAGAACCAGTTTCCGCCCTTGGCTGTCCTGATCGTCCGGTACCGTCCCGCCCACCCATACACGTCCTGAAAGAGGTGCCGATGGACCGCGCGATAATGCGCTGTCCCGAAGCGGCCGGCGGGCAGGGGCTCCTGAGCCCGGAGCGTCATCATCTCCAGTTCGAAGTCCTGAAGGATGGCGGGGTCTCGCACGCCGGCCTTGTTCTTGAGGACTGTGGTCCCCGGGTAGCAATTGGGGTCGTCGAAGGCGTCGTAGCCCTCCAGGCTCATTTACGCCGCTTCGGAGCCACGTAAGCCCGCAGGACTTCTGCACGCTTTTCTTCAGGCGAAAGCTTCGACGCGTTCAGCTCATCGAGCCGCTTTCGGCTTGCGGTCTTCAGGCTCAAGCCTTCGACCGCCGCAATCGCGGCGAAGGTCTTCTTCCCGAGCACGCGCGAACGGTCGGTCCCTTGATCGCCGGTGCGGCGAGGCTTTGCTCTCGAACTTTCCATGCGGCGATTCATACACCAGAACGCCGCGCCTGATCCAGGCCGCGGAGTGGCACGCCCAAAGGCCTGTCGACCAATCCTTTGAGGACTAAACGGCTCGACCTTGGCGAGGCTATTGCCGTAGGTGAATCAACGCGCCGCCGCCGCAAACTGGGCCTGACGCCGCTCATTGCTTTCCCACGCCTGGCACGGTGTCCTTGTTAATCTAACCTTCCCAAGGGCGTCAGGCGATTAGGGATTGGTGTCGAGCCGCGTCTCGGCGTCGGCAATGTCCTTGGGCGGCTGCGGAAAGGTCGACCAGTCGAGGCTCTTGTGGAGCGCCATTGACCAGCGCGTCACCCACTCGTCGCCGTCCGTCCCGATGTAGCTGTCCACCGTCGCATAGGCCGGATCGGCCATCGCGCGATCGAGCGTCACGGGACGCAGGTGGTTACGCTTCAGGATCGCGTCGAGCTGCCCGATGGTGTCGGCGTTGAGTCGGCTGGCGTGCAGAAGGAAGACGAGGCTCGGCGGCCGTCCGAAGAGGCTGGTGGCCGCCTTGCGATACCAGGGCACGACGGCTGCGGTGTAGTCGAGGTACTCTTTCCGTATCCGCTTTTCCGCCGCCTGGTCCTTGTGCATGACGGCTTCGTCATAGGGATAGGCGAACATCCAGTCGGAATTCTCGATCGAGACGGGCGCAACGCGATAGCCGTGCGCCGTCAGCCAAGCCTCCGACGTGCGCCGGTCTTCGGCGGTCTTGCCGGTCTCGAGGTAGGGATGGCGGTACCAGCGCGGCGTGCGGCCGCGCTCAGCGAGCAGCCAGCGCGTCACCGTCTCACCGCGGGCGACGTCGGCGATATAGGCGTTTACCGGCGTGCGCGACAGCGACAGGTGGGAATAGCCGTGGTTGCCGAGATCCATGCCGGCGTCGAGCCACGCCCGGAGCAGGTCCACGCGCGCGGCGCGGTCGGTCTCGAGCTTTTGCTCGGTGACGAAACCGATCGCCGGGATGCGATCGCGCTTCAGGCCCGCGAGCAGTGCACGCGTCGTCGTCTGCCAGTAGGCCGTGTCGCCGCTGAGCGAGAGCGCCGGAAGATCATCAAAAGTCAGCGCCACATCTTCGGCGCCGGCGATGCGACAGGTCGCAAGTGACAGCACCAGGGCAATCAGGCCGGCGCGGAGGCGCATATCTCGGATCATCGTGACAGACGGTGAGCCGATAACGCCACGAGTCGACGACCGCCGGTACCTGGGCGGTCTTCTCTCGCGCGGCGCAGCGCGGCGACGCCCGGTTATGGACATTTTCAATCTAAGGCGCCATCTAAATCGTCCGTCCCCGGAGGAGTTTTTATGGCAAGGCCGAAAAAGAAGGACAGGCAGCCGAGGTTGAAAAGCGCGCCGCCCGGCGCCGACGACCGCCTGGCCCGGCTTGCCGCCGCCATCGAAGAAGTGCGCACCGGTCACAAATACAGTCCGCGAACGGCCAAGCTGTTGGCGGCGGGTGTTCCGAAGATGGCGCAGAAGCTGATCGAGGAAGCCGCCGAAACCGCCATCGAGGCGCTTCGCGGGCGGCGCGGCGCAGTGGTGAAGGAGAGCGTCGACCTCCTCTACAACCTCGCGATTCTATGGTCGGACGCCGGCGTTGATCCCGGCATGGTCTGGGCCGAAATGGATCGTCGCGAGGCGATGCTCGGCATGGCCGAAAAGCTCCCGAAGCCCAAGGTCGCGCCCGACCCCTCCGCCTCGTAGGCCAATGCGGACGACAGCCTGAAAGGGGTTTGATTATCGGCATCACTCTGACCTTGCTCGATCTGGCCGGCGCCGTCGCCTTGCTGCTCTGGGGCGTCCACATGGTCCAGAGCGGCGTCCAGCGCGCGTTCGGCGCCGGCCTGCGGCGCGCGCTCAGCCATGCGTTGCGCAACCGAGCACAGGCTTTCTTCACCGGCCTCGGCGTCACCGCTGTGCTTCAGAGCAGCACAGCGACCGGATTGATGGTTGCCGGCTTCGCGTCCGAGGGACTCGTTGCGCTTCCCGCGGCGCTGGCCGTGATGCTGGGCGCCAACGTCGGCACCACGCTCATCGTTCAGGTCATGTCCTTCGATGTGGTTATAATCGCGCCGGTGTTGATTCTCGTGGGCGTCGTCCTGTTCCGCCGCGCAGACGCCGGCCTCCGTGATTTTGGGCGCGTGCTCATAGGTTTGGGCTTCGTGCTGATGGCGCTCCATCAGTTCATCACCCTGCTCGGGCCTTTGACCGCCAATGCTCTCATCCGCGAGCTGCTGGCGGCGTTGTCCCCGCACATTATCTTCCTGGTGTTGGTCGGGGCGGTGCTGACGTGGGCGGCGCATTCCAGTGTCGCCGTCGTCCTGCTCGCCATGTCCCTGGCGGCGGACGCGGTTGTTCCGCTGCCCGCGGCGATAGGTCTTGCGCTCGGCGCCAACCTCGGCTCCGCCATCAATCCGGTGCTTGAACGGTCCGGAGGGCGCGACCCAGCCGGCGCGCGGCTCGCGGTTGGGAATCTCCTGAACCGATCGCTCGGCGTAATCCTTGTCCTCGCCGCTTTTCCTTATGTGACGCCTTTGTTGTCCGCCGTAGAGACCGCGCCGGCGCGCGCGGTGGCCAACTTCCACACTGCCTTCAACTTGATCCTCGCGGCGCTCTTCTTCCCGTGGCTTGGCGCCTACGCGAAACTTCTGGAGCGACTGTTGAAGCCCAAAGCGGCCGAGGAGTTGCCGGGCGCGCCGATTTATCTGGAGCCTGCGCTGCGAGATAATCCATCGGACGCCCTTGCCGCAGCGGCGCGCGAGGCTCTACGCATGGCTGATGTCGTCGAACAGATGTTGGTCGGTCTGCGCCTCGCCCTGATCAAGACCGACCGGCGGCAGATCGGCGAGACCAAACGCCTGGACGATATTCTCGACCGCCTCAATAGGGCGATCAAGGAATACGTAATGTCGATCGCGCCGCAGCAACTTACTGCGGCGGACAGTCGGGCGCTGGCGAGAATTCTCAGCTTCTCGATCAGCCTCGAACGCGCGGGCGACCTGATCGACCGCAACCTGCTGGGCATCGTGAATCGTCGTCTCAAGCGCGGACTGTCGTTCTCCGTCGAAGGACAGGCTGATCTGGTGGCGCTTGTGGACCGCTTGATCGCGAACGCACGCAGCGCCGGTGCGTTGTTCCTGAGCGGCGACGAGAGGGCGGCCCACGCTCTTGCCGGCGAGAAAGCCGCTTTCCGCGACATCGAGGAGCAAGCGACCGCCGCCCACTTCGAGCGGCTTCGGACGGGAAATGTGGAGTCGGTCGAAACCAGCGCGCTTCATCTCGACGCACTCTCCGACCTTAAGCGCGTCAACGCGTATTTGGTGGAGGCGGCCGCCTATCCGATCCTTCGCCAGCGCGGTGAGCTGGGACTCACGCGCGTCAAGGGTCGGGGCGCCGAACACCAAGATGCATAACCATCCATCGGGCGCGATTATGAAAAGTTCAAAGCAGCTTCGGTTTCGTGACAGCCTTTGTCCTGGCAGCTGCACGGTGTGACGCGATGCTTACAGACGGTTCCGGGTTAGGCCTCTTCGCCCAAAGTCAACGCAATGGGGCGCAAGTTCCGGGGAGCTAAAGGAGAGATGGGGACGCTTCGCGTCTTATTAAACTTCGGTAACGCACTGGCGGAGTAAGCGCCCTCGCGACTCGTACGGTCAGAGGGGTTCTCTATGAAACATCTGATGATCGGCTGCGTGACCGTAGCCCTGTCCATTGCCACGCTGGTCGGCGCGCCTCTCGCGGCCGAAGCTCCGGCTTCCTCCATCATCGTCCCCCCCTTCAC
Source organism: Caulobacteraceae bacterium (assembly GCA_036501825.1). GTDB lineage: Bacteria > Pseudomonadota > Alphaproteobacteria > Caulobacterales > Caulobacteraceae > JAFECT01. The sequence continues at coordinate 383,117 of DASXZP010000036.1, forward strand.
CTACACAACGCGCACGCTCCCCAACGGGATGAAGCTCTACGAGATGCGTGATCCCAAGTCGGCGACAGTGACGGTCGATATCTGGTACGGGGTCGGCTCACGCGACGATCCGCGCGGCCGGTCGGGTTTCGCGCACCTGTTCGAGCACATGATGTTCCGCGACACCCGCGATCTGACGGCCGATCAGTCCGACGCCTTGATCGACGACGCCGGCGGGGCGCGCAACGCCGGGACGGCCCAGGATTATACCGCGTACACGACGACCATCCCGGCCAACCACCTGGAGCGGGAACTCTGGCTCGAAGGCGAGCGGCTGTCCTCGTTGGTCATCGACAGGGCCGGCTTCGATGCCGAGCGTCACACGGTCGAGGAGGAGCTGCGCCAGCGCATCTACAACACCCCCTATGGCCGCATCCTTTATGAGCTGCAGCCGCGTACGGTCTATCGCGACCATCCCTATGCGTTGGAGCTTGCCGGATCGATCGCCGATCTCGACGCCGCCACCGCCGAAGATGCGCGCGCCTTCCACGAGATCTTCTATCGGCCCGACAACGCCACCGTGGTGGTTTCCGGCAACTTCGATCCCGCCGACCTCGACCGCTGGGCTGATCGCTATCTCGGCAAGATTCCCAACCCGTCGCAGCCGCTGGTCAAGGACCGTACCCCTGCACCGGAGGGCGCGGTGGGGCGCACGGTCATCGCCTATGCGCCCAATGTTCCTCTGCCTGCGATCGTCCACGCCTGGCATGCGCCGCGCGCCGACGATGACGACTTCGCCGCCATGCAGATACTCGAAGTGCTGCTCGCCAAGGGGCCGTCCTCACGTCTGAACCGCTCGCTGGTCCATGATCAAGGTTTGGCCTCGCGCGTCTATGTCACCGACATGCCTGCCCTCGACGGCGGCGTGTTCGCTGCGGTCGCTATTCTCGCCCCGGGTAAGACCTTGGCCGAGACCGACGCTGCGTTCAGCGCCGAGATGGCGGGCCTGCGCGACCAGCCGGTTCCTGCCGACGAACTCGAACGCGCCAAGAACCGCATCATGGCCGACGCGCTACGCGCACGCGAAACCGCCGACGACCGGGCCGAGGCGTTCGGCGCCGGGGCGGGCGGCCTCGGCGATCCTGGCTGGGCGGACCGCATGCTTGCCGACGTCCACGCCATGACGCCCGAGCATCTGCAGCAGATCGTGCGCCGCTATCTGGCGCAGGACCGGCGCATCGACATCCACTACATGGACGAAAGCCAGCGCGCGTCAGGACCACCCGAAACTCCCCTGGGTCAGCGGGCCGCCGTCGGCGGCCCCGTCACCGCGCCACGGCTAACGCCCATCGCGCTTCTGCCCGAGGCCGAGCGCCAGCGACCGCCCGCACCGGGGCCCGCGCGTCCGGTCGCGGCGCCGGAAATCTCCGAGCGTGTACTGGCCAACGGGCTGAGGGTAGTGGTCGCGCGCTCGAGCGACACGCCGCTGGTCTCCATGGCGCTCGAGGTCGGGGCCGGCTCTGCCGCCGACCCGCAGGATAAGGTGGGCCTGGCGGCGATGACTTCCGCTCTGATGCTGCGCGGCAGCGTGCAGCATTCGGCCGCCGATCTTCAGGACAGCGTGGCGGGCCTGGGCGCAAGTCTGTCCGCCCGCACCGACGTGGACGGCGCGGTGATTTCGCTCTCGACGCCGCAGGTCAATGTCGCCGAAGCCGCCGGCCTCATGGCCGAGGCCGTTCGCAACCCCGTCTTCAACCCGGACGAGGTCGAGCGCCAGCGCAAGCAGAACGTGGCGGAACTGGACGAAGCGATGGGCCAGCCGGTGCGGGTCGCCTTGCGACTGGTCGAGCCGCTGCTGTATGGATCGGGCTCCTATGGCCGGGTGACCACTGACGCCTCGTTGAAGTCGATAAGCCGCGACGAAGTGGCAGCCTGGCGGCTGCAGCGCTGGCGGCCCGACAACGCAGTGCTGGTGATCACCGGCGCGCTCGACGACAAGACGGGCTTCGCGCTGGCTGAGCGACTGTTCGGCGGTTGGACGCGTCCGGCCGATCCCTTGCCCGCTCCGCCGCCGGCGAGCGAGGCCGTCAGCGCGGGCCGGGTCATTGTGGTCGACGTGGCCAAGACCGGGCAAAGCGCCGTGTTCGGTCTGATGCCTGCGCTCGCACGCGGTGACGGCGTATTTACGCCGCTCAGCGTCGGCAACGAAATCCTGTCCAAGAACATCTACCAGGAGGTCAGGCAGAAGCGCGGCCTGAGCTACGGCGGCGGTGCGATCCTGGTGGCGCGGCGCGCCGGCGGCCATCTCGAGGGCGTGGCCCAGACCAAGAACGAGAGCGCCGCAGAGGTCGCCGATCTGATTCTCGGTGAATTCGACAAGCTGAATCAGAATCCCATCGGCGCCGACGAGCTGCGCAACCGCACAGCGCTGCTGGCGGGCGGTTATGAAATGAAGATCGAAACCGCCGATGGCTTGGCCGCGGCCATGGCCGATCTTGCCGAGGCCGGCGTGCCGCCGAGCGAGGCGGCTCATTACGCATCCGAGGTGCTGGCGGCGACATCTTCAGACGTGCGGACCGCGGCGCGAGCCCGGCTGCATCCGACGACCGCCGACGTCCTGATCGTCGGGGACGCCGGCAAGTTCCTGGACGCCCTCAGAAAGCGTCATCCCAACGTCGAGGTGTTCACGCTCGACGAACTCCGCGCCGATCCGGGAAAGATACGAAAGCCGTAACGCCTTCCATCGTTCGGCAGCCGAAAGGTGTGTCGGGTAGGCGTCGCCTTCACCGCGGCGACGCCCCTGCCGCTGGAAGCGCTTGGGACGCCGTCCCTCGCGCGACCAAGCGTTCGTGGCCTGCGGCCGCCGGACTGCCCGGCAGGTGATCCTCTTCCCGCGAGCCCGCCCCTTGCTGGGCTGCGGTCGGCAGGCCGCGCCGGCTACACAGCGCGCAGCGCTTGTTCGAAATCGGCGATGAGATCTTCGGGCTCCTCGACGCCGATCGATAGGCGCACCAGGCCGGGTAGGATTCCGCGGGCGAGCTTCACCGCTTCATCGACGTCGACGTGGGTCATCCCAGCAGGGTGAGACGCCAGGCTCTCGGTGCCTCCAAGGCTGACCGCGAGCTTTACGAGCTTCAAATTGTCGAGGAATCGGAAGGCGGCTTCCTCGCCGGCTTTGAACACGACCGAGAAGGTCGAACCAGGGCCCAGGCACTGTCGCGCATAGAGCTGGCCTTCGGGTGAGTCAGGCGAGAGGAAGCCCAGGTAGCTGACGCGCTCGATCTTCGGATCGTCGCGCAGAAAGGCCGCAACATCGCGTGTGCTGAGCTCCGATTTCTTCATGCGGAGTGACAGGGTTTCGAGGCTCCTGAGCAGAAGCCACGCCGTATGTGGATCGATCATCGTCCCAAGGATCGTACGCCAGCCGCGGATGGCGGCGAGATCGGCGGCGTTGCCGAGGCACGAGCCGGCGATCAAATCGCTATGGCCGCCGACGTATTTCGTGAGTGAATAGACAGCGAGGTCGGCGCCATGCTCCAGCGGCCTCTGCCAGAGCGGTCCGAGCATGGTGTTGTCGACGATCACCTTTGGTCGGCCGCCGGCTTGATCCCCGAGCGTGTCCGCCAGCCGCGCAAGCACCGACAAGTCGACGAGGTCATTCGTCGGGTTGGCGGGAGTCTCGGCGTAGAGGATGGGAACGCGGCCGTTCGGAGACGCCATTCTTTTGGCTTTCTCCAACGCCTCGGCGACCTGTGACTCCGTTGCCCCCGCGGGAAAGCTGACCGCCGTGATGCCAAACTGCGGGAGCAGTTTCTCGAACAGGTAATCCGTGCCCCCATAGGCGGGAGACGAATAGAGGATCGCGTCGCCGGGCCGGGCGTAGGAGAGAACCGTTGTGGATATGGCCGCCATGCCGCTGGCGAAGACGAGCGCTTGCTCCGCGCCATCCCATAGGGACAGTCTGTCTTCGAGAATTTCGAGCGTCGGATTGTTGATCCTCGAATAGATCAGCCCGGGGTCTTCGTTGAGGCCCTTCTCGCGCAGGCCGTACGCGAGCTGCATATAGCTCTTGCCGGCCGCGGCGCTCTCGAAGGCAAAGGTGGAGGTCTGGAAAATCGGACACTTGATCGCGCCTTCCGAGAATTTCGGATCGAAGCCGTAGCTCATCATGAGCGTCGAGGGCTTCAGGGCGTGATCGCCAATGGTCTTTGGGGTTCTGATCACCTGCGTGAATCCTTAGCTGAACGTTTTGAAAGTGTGCCCCACCAGGCTGGGCGACCTCGGTCGCCGGGCCGCGCAGCTAGCGTCGTGGCCCGGGGATCCGGGCGTCGCCGCCGATGCGAAGGAGGTCTCGGCCTTCGCACCAGACCTCCACGCTGTGGCCCTCCGCGGCGCGGGCGAGTAATCCGCAGGCATGCTGGAGCGCCGCCGCGTGCGACGCGAACGTCATCTGTTCGCAATGAACCGCGGCCGTGCGCGGTTGTCCCGGGGCGCAGACGTAGAATTCATAGTCCGACATGGGGCGGTTGACTGTCCTGTGGCCGGCGACCGCGTCAGCCGGCCGATGGAAAGGTTTCACCGTTCAGTCGGACCACCTCGCACGCCTGGATGCCGGGGAGACGACGGACCGTGTTGGTGAGGATCGCGGCATGGGTGCGGCTGAGAGTCGCGAATTCCGCGACGGCAAGGATGTCGCCGTCCTCACCGGCCATCGCCAGCAACGACGTGGGACTGTGGCCCAGGTCGGCGAAGGGCTTAAGCACCCGGATGACGGCGTCGGGTTCGTTCTCGAACCGCAGCTTGAAGCGATAGACAGGCCGCAACGCCACGACGTCGCCGGCCATCGGATTAGGACGGCGGTCGTCGCGGTCAAACCCTGAGGCGGCGTTTCGGCGCTCGTCCGGCGGCATCATCCCTCCCGTCACCCCTTAAGACGCGCGGGGGACGCCAATCCCCCGCCACAAAGCCCCCTCGCGCTCGACTTTATGGCGTCGGGCGATGAGTTTATTTGCGCGCGGCGTCAGGATTAATTCGCCGCCTTGAGGGAGGGATCGGCGCGTCTCGCGCGTCTCAAGGATGGGCGCTGCGCGTTTCGAGTGTTCCTCCCGAAACGCGGAGCGTCTTGCCGTGTCCCACGACCGTTCCTGCGGCAAGGGCTCCGTCGGTCTCGTTCCGGCCGGCGGGGCCTGGCGGCCGTGTCCGCGCCTGGCCTGGCGCCCGCTCGGATTTTCAAAACGGAGCGGGTCCGATTTTCCGTCTCGGTCGGGCTTAGTGGATTTGGCCCTGCCGTCCGTCTTGTTCCGAAGGCTATGATGGTGGCGGATCGTCTCCCGGGTCGGAGAGGCTGTGGACAAGCCGTTACGGGTTCGGGCGGAATGGCTGGCGTCGGCGGTGCTCCCGCATGAGGCAGCGGCGCTGCGGCATTGGCTCGTGGGCCGGGGCGCGGCCGACGTGGTTCAGAAGGCCTACGTCAACTCTCGGTGCTCTCATTTCTTATACTGCGTGAGGTAGTTAGACTCCTTATCGATAACGAACTCGGCACGTATGGCCGCACGTTCTGTCTCGTAGGCGTTCCGGCGCTTTTCGGCGGCGGTCTTCATCGCTGACTCTGCCGACCTCGCTAGCGCCAACAGGGCAGGAGAGAACACCGCGTAGAATTTCGCGAACACGAAGTGACCGCCAATTTGAAGAACGGCGGCAAGGCCCCCTCGGGAGGCTAAGTCGGTAACCCGTCCGACGAGCACACTCGCTTTTTGACGAACGGCCATGACGGTGGAAGGGCGTTTCTGATGTCTGTAGCCGAACATCGAAATAACACTCGTGTAGTCTTTGAGCGACTTGAGAATCTCGTCGAATGACACCACGCCCAGCCGCATGTTCTCGAGCGCTGCAAAATAGGCGGCTCCCGCTTTGCGCACCTCCACGATCTCAGCCAAGGTGAGCGAATAGAAGGAGTCTATATCGAGCGCCGACACGTCGATATCGAAGCTCGCGAATTCCCGATCCTGTTCGGATATCTGCGTCTCGTCGGCCCCCGGCATGACCAATGTGTTGTAGGGTTCCAGCTCGGGCGGGAGAACCGCATGGGTATCGAGCAGCGCAAGCTGGGCCCGGATCTCGAGCGCCTGGTGAGCGTAAAACACCTTGTTTCCGATTTCCCGGATGAGGCGACCCTTGTCATAGTTGATCGCCTTCATCCTTGGCGCGTTCGCCATGTAGTCGAAGATGGTGCCGTCCTTATGACTGGGATCGAAATGGATGACCCCGAAATAGGGGTATTTGTATGCGAGTTGGGTGGCCTTCATGGCCTCGTAGGCGGTTTCGTACGCGCCGTAGAGACCTCCAAGCGAGTCCTTCAAAAACGCACGCTCCATGTGCGCATCGACCAGGCGCGTGAAAAGCGGGTCGCGGTCAGCGGTGTCAGGGAAGACTTGCTCCACCTCTGACTGGATCGTCTCCAACTCGTCATCGAAGCGGTCCGTCCGGAATTGCGCGGCAAGCCCGTCGTGGAACAGCGACAGGTCCTGGCCCCTATACTCGCCAGCGAGAAACCTCCTCATCTCGACGAGGGTGAAATGGCGACCGCCGACGAGCTTAGGCCCGAGACGCTGCAAGAAGCTATCGACAGCGATCCGCTTTACAAGGTAGCCGATGCGCAAACGGCGCTGAGGCTGGAGTCAAACGGTATTCGGTCGCTCCTGGGCGAATCGGAGCTTTACAGATTGAGAAAAGTCTATGGGAAGCCGGTTGAGCGGATTTATTTTCCTCAGGGCGAACATATTTTGATCGTGCCCAGCGAAAGGCTCGCATCACAAGGCGGCAACGTCGACTGGTTCAGATTTTGGCTTCAGGGTTACGAGGATCCCGATCCTGCGAAGAGACCACAATATGTGCGCTGGGAGGCGTTGAGAGAACAGCAGATACATAACGCGAAGTCTGCGCCCACATAATCTTGCGCGAACCAAACCATTCTGAGGTCGGCCCTTTTGTGGGGACCGCGGCCCTCAAGTGTATGGGCAACGCAGCCGTCCTCGTCATCCGCTACCGTGTCGGCCACAGCTAGAGTCCGTCTCTTAGGTGCGTGAGCACCAGCGCAGCTGCGACGAACAACGCCTGCCGGCGGTCCTCGCTTTGCCATATCCGGCGCGGGTACGGGAGCCGATGACGGAGCGCGGCGACGTGTCGGACGACGGCTTCGGCGATCTCCTGGCGGGTGCGGGCGCCGACTTCGGAGAAGGCTTCACGCACTTCGTCGCGGGTGTAGACGAACACCTCGACGCCGCGGCTTTCGGCGAGGTTGGTCACCGCGACGTTCAGCCGGGCGATGCGCTCGGCGCGTCGCGTGGCGGTGCGGCTGAAGGCTTCCATGACCAGGGCTTCGGGCGTCAGCCGCTGCAGGATGGCGTCGAGGCGTCGGATGCATTGCGGGTTCTTGTCGCCGGTGACGAAGACCAGGCCCCAGTCGATCAGGTGGATTCCGTCAAAGGCGACCCAGCCGAAACCGCGCGGCGTCGGATGAAAACCCAGCACCAAGCCTGGCGGGCGGGACGCGGTCATGCGCCGCCGCGGTTACCCAATCGATCGGCCAGCAGGGCGAGCAGCTCACGTTTGCGGTTGGACGCCGGATCGCTGCGTTGCGCGATCTTGCGGTCGAGCGCCGCGGCCTGGCGCATTAGCGCGTCCTCGAACTCTGCGTGGAGCTCCGGGAACAGCTCCGCACAGGCGGTGTCGAACAACATCTGGCACATGAGCACGACCTTCAGACTGGGGCGGTAACGGCCGGCCTCGAGGTCGGAGATGCCGCCGCGCGAGCGACGGCCGAGCAGCAGGCTGAGGTCTCGCTGGGAAAGCGCCCAGCTCTTGCGGTGGGTGCGCACATAGTTGAGGTGAGCCATGGATGTGAAGGTTAGACGCGACCCCTAATCGGGATCTTCGACCATCATTTCGTGGGATGACGCGGCGACAAAGACGTGGAATCGCCGCTCTGGCGGGCCGCCCGCGGCGCTGACCTCATGGTTAGGGGTCGGTGGCGCCGAACCTTGCGGCGAGCGCCGCGAGCTTGGGTCGCTCGCTGGCGGGGATGACGAACACGCCGTTGGATTTTGTGGTCTGCAGCCGCAGCTTGGTGCGCAGAAACCACCCGGTCCATTTGAGGGTGGCGGGCTGTCCCAGGCGGTCGCCGCCGGCGGCGATGTAGGCCTCGGCGGCCGCGGCGACGCTGACGCGGGTCGTGCGGTGGTCTGCAAACAGGTTGGCGAGAACTCTGACCATCAGGCCCTCGGAGGAGGCGGCACGCTCTTCCTTGAGCCGCGTCTGCTCCTGGGTGAGGCTCTGGTGGATGCTGGCGCGCACCTCCGGGTCGTCGACCAGCGAGAGCAGTGACAGGGTCGTCTGGTTCAGGCGGGGTTCGACGCCAGGGGCCAGGCGCGAGGGATCGGCCTTCACCGTCGCCAAAGTGGCGAAGCGCCAGGCCAGGAGCTTGTTGCGCAGGATCAGGGCTTCCGGGGCGAGGGTGGCGGGAAGCTGAATCGGGATGTCGCTTCGCAGCGCGCTGAGACCGGTTTCCTCGGTGAGGAACCGGCTCTCCAATGCGCGGTCGGCAAAGCCGTGGCGCATGGCCACCAGCTTGGGGCCGTAGACCTGGAAGGCGCGCGGATTGAACTCCTTGTGCCGGTTGATCATGGTTCTGAGCACCGGCAGGCCGCGCATGGTGCCGTTGTTGAGGATCTTGGTCAGCGGTGCGGTGGCGTCCGAGAACCGGAAATCCGCTTCGTCGAGCACCAGGGTGCCGGCGAAGGCGTCGAGCACGTGAAAGATCGGCGAGACGGTGGAGGCGCCGGAGGCGAAGAACGCCTTGTAGCAGAGGTGGCCCAAGGTCAGCAGCGCGCGGGTCTTGCCGGTGCCGTAGTCGCCGCGGAAGCGTAGGTACGGTACCTCGCTGAAACCGTCGTAGACCCAGCTCAACAGCACATAGTGGGCGGCGATCGCCTCGAAGGTCGGGCTGAGGTCGACGTAGCGATGCAGGAACGCCTGCACCTCTTTGAGCAACGACGCCTTGTCGGTGTAGTCGCCCACATCCGACGGCAGCAGCACGCTGCCTGAAGCGATCAGGGTGTTGTCGGCGGAGTAAGGGGTGAGCGTGCTTCCGTTGGCGAGCTCCAGGCGTTGCACGCGTTCGATTGCACCGCCTGGTTCAGCCACGGCGAGCGCGGTCTCGCCGTGTTGGGCGTCGTAGAGCAGCTCGACCAGACGGCCGTCGGCGAGCACGCGGGACACGGTGGGAAGGGTTGTGGGTTTGAAGTCGGTCATGACCCCAGTGTGGGGTTTGCCCGCGGCATCGGCCTAGGCGTGGATCGGCCGGCCCTTGCGGCGGGTCCACGTCTTTTTCGGGGGCGCCCCTCTCCAGTATAACGCCGCGCGGGATTCGAGGCCGGGGCGCGGTGCACGGGTGTGGGGATGACGCTGCGCTCGATCAGCGGCGGGGGCCGGCGGCCTTTCGGCGGTCGGGTTTTCGGGGGTTGCGCGTACTATGCTGTAGGCGTGGGCAAACCGTTCGCGTCTGACGGGACGCCAGGCGCGTGCAGGTTGAGGCAAAGGTCGATCTCGGGTCGTTGAGCCGGCGGTTCCGCCCGGCGCTGATGGCGTTCTTCGTGCGGCGTCTGCACAACCACGCCGAGGCCGAGGATCTGACCCAGGAGGTCCTGGTGCGCTTGGCGGCCCATACGGACACGCTCAAGGCCGATCGGCCCGACGCCTACGTGTTCCAAGCGGCGGCCAACCTGCTGCGCGACCGGGCGAGGAAGGCGGCGGTGCGGGCGCGCTATGGCCGCGGGCAGGGGGCGATCGACGCCGGCGAGGTCGAGGAGCGCGATCCCGACCGGGTGCTGCTGGGGCGGGTTGCGCTGGCGACCGTCACCGCGGCGCTGAAGGAGTTACCCGAACGGACCCGGTCGATCTTCATCCTGTTCCGGCTCGAGAACATGAAACAGCGCGAGATCGCCGACATGTACGGCCTGTCCCTGCGCGTGGTCGAACGCCACGTCGTGAAGGCCAGCCTGCACCTGCGCGCACGCCTGGGGGAAGACCGATGACGTCTCCGGTCGCCGTGTCCGGCGAGACCGATGCGAGGGCCGCCGAGGCCGCGCTGTGGTCAGCGCGCCTGGCCGAGGGGCCGCTGGCGGCGGAAGACCACGCCGCGTTCCAAGCGTGGCTCGACGCCGATCCTTTGAACGCCGAGGCGATGGACGAGATCGTCCGGGTGTGGAGCGGGGTCGAGGCGCACGCAGCCGCCCCGGAACTGCTGGAGCTGCGCAAGCGTGCCCTGGCGTCGGCGCAGCGGGGCCAGCGCGGGCGGCTGACGCGGGTGTCGGCAGGGCCGGTGTGGGGCTGGGCGTCCCTGGCCGCCGCCCTGGCGCTGGTCGTCGTCGTGGCCGGAGCCTGGACGCTGTTTGCGCCGCGAAGCTACGCGACAGGTCTGGGTGAGCGGCGGGTGGTCGCGCTGTCCGACGGCTCGCGCGTGTCGCTCGACGCCGAGACCACGGTGCGGGTCCGCTACGCCTTCGGCCATCGTGAGCTGTGGCTCGATCGCGGCCGCGCCAAGTTCGACGTCGCCAAGGATCCGCTGCGGCCGTTCACCGTCGACGCCGGCGGCCGCGAGGTGGTGGCTACCGGCACGTCGTTCAGCGTCGAACTGCTTCATAAGCAGGTTCGGGTCGTTCTCTACGAAGGGCATGTGGCGGTGCTCGCGCCGGGCGGCGGCGGGCGTCCAGCGCCGGTGACGGTGGGACCGCAGCGTGCGCCGGCCGAGCGGGCGTTGACGCCGGGCCACGAGCTGATTGCGCCGTCCGCGGGTGCAGGCGCGGCGGCCGTGACGCCGATGGCGACGGTGGCCGCGGTCGATCCGGTTCGCTCCGCCGCCTGGGAGGGCGGTCAGCTGGTGTTCGAGGATGAACCGCTGACCACGGCGGTGGCGCGGATGGATCGTTATGCCGCGACGCCGCTGGTGCTCGGCGACGCGGAGGTCGGGCGCGTGCGCATCTCCGGCGTATTCCGCGCCGGCGACGCCACGTCGTTTGTGCAGGGTTTGACGGCGGCGTTTCCGGTGGCGGCGCGGCAGGAGAGCGACCGGATTGTGCTGACCAGCGATCGGTCGCGACAGAAATAGGACGGACGGGAGTCGGGTTTGGCGAGGTCGCTCGTAACACCTTCATGACAGCGGCAAAGTCCGCACGGGGGATCGTCATGATGTTTGGTAAGTTCAGCCGTTTGGGGCTCGAGACTTCGGCCGCTGCGGCGGCGTTGTTGGTTTTCGCCATGCCGGTTGCTGCGGTGGCCCAGAGCCAGGCCACCCAGTTCAACATTCCCGCCCAGACCCTCGGCTCAGCGCTGCGCGCCTACGGCCAGGCGACCGGTCAGCCGATCATCTTTTCGGAAGACGACGTGCGCGGAAAGCGGACCACGGGCGTGGTGGGGAGCTTTGCGCCCGACGAGGCGCTGCGGCGGCTGCTCGCGGGCAGCGGGCTGGAGGTGAAGCGGACGGCGGGCGGGGTGATCTATCTCGGCGCGGCGGCGCAGGATGCGGCGCCCGCCGCTGAGGCGGCGACGTCTGTGCAGGAAGTGGTGGTTACGGGGACGAACATCCGCGGCATTGCGCCTGCAGGCTCGCCGATCGAAACGTTTTCCCGCAAGCAAATCGACGACTCGGGCTTGGCCACGCTCGACCAGTTTTTCACTACGATCCCGCAAAACCTCGCGCAATATACCCCGGTCACCAACCTCAACGGCAACAGCGTAGGCGGACCTTCGCAATCCGGGTCGAACAACTACGCCGGCGCGTTCGCCAACATCCATGGGCTTGGCCCGGACGCGACCTTGACCCTCATCAATGGGGCGAGGATCGCGCCCGCCGGCGACACGGGCAGCCTTGTCGATATTTCGCTGATCCCGCTCGCGGCCGTCGATCACGTTGAAATCCTGGCCGATGGCGCTTCCGCCATTTACGGCACCGACGCCGTCGCCGGCGTCGTCAATATCGTTCTGCGACACGACTTCGACGGCGCCGAGAGTTCGGTACGCTACGGCGGCGCGACGGAAGGCGGCGACGACGAGCTTACGGCTTCGCAGCTGTTGGGAAAGACCTGGTCGACCGGCAACGTTCTGCTCGTCTACGAATATGACCACCAGTATGGTTTGACCGCGGCGCAACGATCGTTTTCGTCGGGCATCGCGCCCACGGACACGATCCTGCCCACCCAACTCCGGCAGAGCGTCTTCGTCACCGGCAGCCAGCAATTGCCGGCGGACATCTCGCTTGATTTCAGCGCGTTTTATACGACGCGGCAGTTTGCCGACACCTTCGTCATTCCGGCGTTTGCGAGCTTCAATACGACCGGGACGTCAGATCAGTACGGCGGCAACCTGAGCCTGAGCCGCAAGCTGTTCGGCGACTGGACCGGCACGTTTGTCGCGGACTCCTCCCGGACGGATCAGAATCGGGACCTCGTGGAATTCGGGACGCCCAACCTGACCCATGCGGTGCTTGGTGTGGATTCGGTCGGCGTGCGAGCTGACGGTTCACTCTTCCCGATTTGGGGAGGCGACGTGAAGGCGGCCGTCGGCGGCGAAGTGCGTCGCGAAAGCATCGATCAGTCGCAGATCGACGCGGCGAACCCTGGAACGGACAGCTTGCATCGAACGGTGACCGGTCTTTACGGCGAGCTGTTCGTTCCGTTGGTCGGTGCGGACAACGGCGTGCCGTTGGTCAAGTCGCTGTCGGCCTCGATCGCCGGCCGTTATGACGACTATGAAAACAGCGGCTCTTCGTTCAACCCGAAGGTCGGTCTTTCGTGGGCGCTCAATTCCAGTCTGACGTTGAGATCCAGCTACTCGACGTCTTATCGCGCGCCGTCGCTCACCGAACTCGTGCCGTCTCCGGAGTCGTTTACCTACAACCTGCCGAACGCCAGTTCGCCATCGGGCGTGACCGACACCCTGGTCAACGAGCAGGGCGGCAACCCCAATCTGCGCCCGGAGCGCGCGACCTCCTATTCCGCAGGCTTCGACCTGACGCCGGATTTTGCGCCGGGTCTGAAGATAAGCGCCACCTATTTCCACACGCTCTTCAAAGACCGGATTCAGGACCCGCCCATCGTCGGCAGCTTTTTCGACGTCTATTCACAGCTGAGCACGCTGGCGCCCTATTTCCAGTTCAATCCTTCAGCCTCGGAGGTCGCTTCGTTTTTCAATGGCCCAGGCTTCGCGGGTGATTATGCCGGCGGCGGGCAGGGCGGCGTTCAGGCGATCTTCAACAACATTCCCACCAACATCGCCGCCTCGACGATGTCGGGCATTGACGCGCTGCTGTCCTACCGGTGGACCAACGACCTCGGCGAATTCGCCGTCACCGGCAACGCCGCCTATCTGTTGAGCAACGAATATCAACCGGCCGTCACGACCCCGACCGTGTCGCTGCTCAATCTGTACGGAGAGCCGCTGCGTTTGAGGGCGCGCGGCTCAATCGGCTGGATCAGGGCTGGCTTTAATTCGTCGCTGTCGATCAACTACGCCAACAGCTACGACAATCCGCTGACCACGCCGGAGAGTCGGGTTTCATCGCTGACGACGTTCGACCTTCGCGAGGCGTATCGGTTTAGCGAAGGCTCGCCCCCCTTGCTCAAGGGGTTGGCTGTTGCCCTCAGTGTGCAGGATCTGTTCGACCAGAAGCCGCCGCGCATTGTCGTCGATACCGGGCTGACCAACCCCGGCTTCGATCCTGCGAACGCAAATCCGGCGGGCCGGGTGATCTCGCTCCAGCTCACCAAGCAATGGTGACGACCGGTCAACGCGGATGTCACGGTAAGCGGGGGGGGGCGTCGCCATGGGAAGGCTAGTCGGCAGATTGCGCAGCCGCGGGCCCGGGCTGACATTGGCGGCGGCGCTTCTGCTTTGGCTTCTGGCCGGTCCTTGCGCCGTCATGGCGCAAGCACGCCCGGTGTCGGTCCGCGATATCGTGCAAATGACCGATCCGGAGCCGCCGGTCTATCAGAACCTGACGGTGGAACAGTACACGCGGTCGCTGATCTCGCCGGATGGGAAAAAGTTCTTCCTCATTGTGCACACCGGCGACTTGGCGATCGATCGGACGGTGTACCGGCTGATTGTCTCGCCGATGGCGCCGGTCCGGGCGCTTCTTTCCAAACCCGGCAAGACGGCGCCCTTGCCCGAAGGGCGCATGGTCGCGACGCTGTCGACCGATGACCTGAAGGTGTTCAACGGGGCGATCAGGGACGCGATGTGGCTTTCCGACAGCCGCCACATCCTGTTCATCGGCGAGGCGAAGGACGGCGTCTATCAGGTTTTTCAGGTGGACGCGGAAACCGGTCGACTGGACCAGCTGACCCACGTCGACAACGACATCCTGACCTTTTCATACGACGAGCCATCGACCACCTTGCTCTTCGAGCAGCGGCTTGCCTGCCTGGGCGTGTGTCCGAAGCCCTACACCGACCGTTCGAGCTACGTCGTCGACACGATGACCCTGAGCCAGTCGCTGTTTCCCGACGAGGAAAAGTTCCGCACCCCCGTCTACCAGATATCCATGCAGGTTCTGAACGATCACGCCCCGCCGAGACCCGTCGGGCCGCCCGCCTTCGGCAATCGGCTAACCCGAACCTGGGTGTCTCCCGGCGGGCGGTATGCGGTGCTGGAACGCCCGACTCATGATCCCGCCACGCTGGAGCGCTGGAAGGGGATCGGCGGCGCGCCGTTCGATCAGGCAATTCGCGTGGCGGAGGCGGGCGCCACCGGCGTCGCGGAGGCCGGGAAGTACGGCATCGAGGAACTTTCAGTCGTTGATCTGGCGCATGACGCGAAGGAACTTTTCGCCGCTCCGGAAGCGACGTTCTGGAACGAAGACGTTCGTTGGAGTGCCGATGGAACGCTCGTGTTCCTGGGGAACGTCTATGCGGGTCGCGACGACGGTACGATCGATCTGGACCGTGTATCCGGCAAGCCGGCCGTTCTCGCGGTTCAACCCGCGACCGGACAGGTCTCCGCCCTGGCGCCCTTGGCGCCGGGTCCGGCCGGTCAACCGGTCGATCTGGAATTGACGAATGCCGCCGCGGTGTCGGTGACCCAGGGCGGCGAAACGCGATGCTATCGGGCCGAAGGCAAGTCTTATCGGCAAACAAACTGTAGCGGGGACCCGTCGGCCGATCCTGTCGCGTTGAGCATCCGTCAGGATCTTTTCACTCCGCCAGACCTGTGGGCGGAGGATCGAAAATCGAAGCGCTCTGTTCGCATCACCAATCTCAACCCAGCGCTTGAAACGCTCACGTTCGGCAAGCTCGAACAGATCCAGGTGGACAACGGGCGGGGCGGCAAGGTCACCGCCGGGCTGATCTATCCGGTCGGATATGAGGCCGGCCGCCGCTACCCGCTGGTCATCCAGACGGACGGCTGGACGCCGGAATATCATTTCATCGCCGGCGCCCGGAAAGTTCCGAGCGCGTTCCCGGGCCAGGCGTTGGCGAGCCGAGGCATGTTCGTCCTTCAACTGCCCGACCCGCCCCGGGATGGCGGCCCCCCGGTGCTCGAAGAAGCCGCGATCCATCAGATGACGGCGAGCGGCATGGTCGATCCGGCCGAGGTCGGGATCATCGGATTCAGCCACAGCGGCGTGCAGGTGCTCGACCTGATGGCGTTCTCGAAGTGCGACATCGGCGCCGCCGTCGTGGCGGATTCCAAGGGCGTGGGTCTGTTCAGCGCCGAAACCTACTATTTCAACTTCGGCGGCATGCGCGAGCCCGAGGATGAACTCGGCGGCGAGCCTTGGGGGGACACGCTTTCAACCTGGGTCGCTCGCGATCCATCGCTGCATGCAGACGCCATGCAGGCGCCGCTGCTGCTCGAGGCGCATGGCCTGTACGTCCTGCCGTCGTGGGATATCTATGCCCTGCTGCGCTGGCAGAAGAAGCCCGCTGAGCTGGTGGTCTACCCGCACGCGATCCACTTGTTACGCAATCCACGACAACGCTTCGAGGAGCTCGAGGCCAACGCAGACTGGTTCGATTTCTGGCTTCAGGGCCACGAGGACTCCGATCCGACGAAGGCCGGTCAGTATGCGCGTTGGCGGAAGATGCGCGACGAGCGCCCGCCGCGAAGACCTCGGCCGGTGTGTTGACCTGTGTCGTACGGCTATCTCGACCTGCAGGCCAGCCGGCGGAAAAGATAGGACGGCTCGATGTGTCGGCCGGTGCGGCCGGTCCACGTCTTTTTCGGAGCCGCGCCTCTTAGTATAACGCTCTCAGGGGCGTTAATGCGGGTTCGTCGACCGCTCGACGCGGGCGCGTGGACGATCTGAAGAAAGACTAAGGGACTCCGTCCCTCGCGCGGCCAAGGGTGCGCGGCCTGCGGCCGCCGGACCGCCGGGTATCCCCGATCTTCCTCCGCCTCGCTCCGTGCAGACCGGGTGATCCCCCTCCCGGCGGTCCGCCCTTGTCCTTGCTACCCCTGGTCTCGCCGACGGGCAGAGCCGCAGGCGCGCTGTGCGCCTGCGGCTTAGACCGAAGGAGAAAACCTCATGACCGTGCATACCTTGCAGACCGTCCAGCATGGACGCGAAATCACTGTGGCGTTGAACAAGCTGAAAGCTTCGCCGAAGAACGCGCGCAAGACCCCGCACACGGCGGCGGAGGTGGAGGCGTTGGCGGCGTCGATTGCCGCCAAGGGGGTGTTGCAGCCGCCAGTGGTGGAGCCGGAGCGCGATGGCGAGGGCCGGGAGACCGGATGGTTCCTCGTCAGCATCGGGGAGGGGCGCAGGCTCGCGCTGGCGCTGCTGGCCAAGCGTAAGCTGATCGCCAAGGCGATGCCGGTGCGCTGCCTGCTCGACGAGGACAACGACGCGTTCGAGATCAGCCTGGACGAGAACGTCACCCGTTTCGCCATGCATCCGGCCGATCAGTTCGAAGCCTTCAAGAAGCTTGCCGACGACAAAGGGTGGGGGGCGGATGAGATCGCCCAGCGGTTCGGGGTGACCGCCCAACTGGTGCGGCAGCGGCTGCGCTTGGCGGTGGTCAGCCCGGCGTTGATGGCGGCTTACCGCGCGGGCGACCTGACGCTGGATCAGTTGATGGCCTTCGCGGTGTCGGAGGACCACGAACGGCAGGATCAGGTGTTCGCCTCCCTGTCGTACAATCGCTCGCCAGGGTTCATCCGCAAGCTCATGACCGAGCACGAGGTGGAGGCGAACGATCCCCGCGCGCTCTACGTCGGCGGCGAAGCCTACGAGGCGGAGGGCGGTTACCTTCGTCGCGACCTGTTTGTCGAGGACCGGGGCGGTTGGTTCGAGGATGTGGTGTTGCTCGACCAGCTCGCCGTCGAGAAGCTCGCCGCCGAGGCCGAAGCGGTGAGAACCGCCGAGGGCTGGCTGTGGGCCGAGGCGCATCTGACGCTTCCCCGCGACCATGGGTTCAAGCGCGTCTACGGACGCGCAGCGGACCAGGACCCGGAGACCCGGGCGCAACTGTCGGCGTTGGGCGAGGACTACGATGCGATCCTCGCGGGCTGCGGCGAGGACGAGGAGTTGTCCGAGGAAGCGTCCTCGCGGCTGGCGGAGATCGACGCGGCGCTTCAGGCGGTGTCGCGCCCGGTGTTTGACGAGGCGGTGCGGGCGCGGTCCGGCGTGTTCGTGACGCTGGACCAGGAAGGTGGCGTGCGGGTGGAGCGCGCCTTCCGGCGGCCCCAGGACGAACCGCCGCCGCCGGAGCCTTACAGCGAGACGCCGGGCGAGGTCGGGGTCACCCCCGCCGCGCGGGTGGAGGATGGGGCCAAGGCTCTCCCCGAGCGGTTGGTTGCCGATCTCTCTGCCCACCGCACGGCGGCCCTGCGCGACCGCTTGGCGCAGGAGCCGCAGGCCGCTCTGCTGGTGGCGCTGCATAGCCTCGTCCTGCAGCTGTTCGACTTCTACGGGGCCGAAGCCTGTGTCGATCTGCGGGCGACGACCACGGAGTTGAGCCGCTTCGCGGAGGGCTACGACGACAGCGTTGCGGGCCTGAGCATCGCGTCCCGGCACGAGGGCTGGGCTGGGCAGCTTCCCGAACAGGCGCAAGACCTGTGGGCGGCGTTGGTCAGTCTGAGTGAGGCGGAGCGGCTCGCGTTGTTTGCGCACTGCGTCTCGCTCACGGTCAACGCGGTGCAGGCGGTTGGACGCTCCCCCCGTGCGCTGGCGGACGCCGACGGTCTGGCCCGATACCTCGGGCTCGACATGCGTGCCTACTGGCAGGCCACCGCCGAGAATTACTTCGGCCGGGTCAGCAAGGCGATGATCCTCGACGCGGTGCGCGAGGCGAAGTCACCGGAGGATGCGCTGCGCCTGGACGGCTTGAAGAAGGACGCCATGGCCAAGGCCGCTGCCGATCTCCTCGGCTCGGAAGGGTGGCTGCCGCCGCTGTTGCAAGACGCGGCGGCCCCTCCGGCCTGAGGTCGTCGCGGGAGGAGGCTCGTCGGGCCTCCTCCCGTTCCTCGCGGTTCGAATTTATCAGAGTGCGTCGGCGCCGGTTCCCTTGGGACCGGCGCCAGACCACGTGTGCGCCGTTGGCGCAAACGCGCTCGGGCGCCTTAGACTCAGACTCGCGTCCCCATGCGTCCGTCCCTTCGGGGACTTCAGGACTTCGGGGACGTCTCCCAAATAATATGGAACCCTTCTTCTACCGCCACAATTCCACCGAATCAGAGGACCGTCAGGCGCTGTCCATCGAGCCGCACGCGGACGAAAGGCGCGTTCCTTCCCATGCCGCACGCGGGGCAGCTTCATCCCTGAGCGACGCGTGCGTTCGTGAGCTGCTCGCCGAGCCAGACCTCTCTGTGGAGGAGGTTGAGGCGGTGAGGACGGCGGCCCGGCTGTTCGCGAAAGTCGTCTTCGACGCAAACGTCGACCGGGAAGACCAACTCGGCCAGTGAAATTCTTATCCAATAAACATCGTCGATATGCATGCAACCAAGACAAAGGACACGAAGAAGAGAGCAATCATCTACGTCCGGGTCAGCGACGACGGACAGATCAACGGCACGTCGCTCGACGATCAGGCGCAGCGCTGCACGCGCGCCTTGGAGGACGAACAGATCGAAGTCGTCCGGCTGTTCCGCGAAGAGGGGGAATCGGCCAAGAGCGCCGACCGTAAGGGGCTGATGGAGGCGGTGCAGTTCTGCCTCCACAAGAAGAACCACATCGATGTGTTCATGGTGTGGAAAGTCGATCGGTTCGCGCGCAGGACGGAGGATCATTTCGCGATACGAAGAGTCTTGCGCAACGCCGGCATAGAACTGCGTTCGGCGACCGAGCCGATTGGCGACGACCCCAACTCGAAGCTTTTCGAGGTCATGGTCGCGGGCTTTGCCGAATTCGACAACGACATTCGCCGCATCCGCTGCACCAACGGCATGCGCGCCCGCATCCGAAGCGGAATCTGGCCGTTCAAAGCGCCGCTCGGCTACCGCAATCGCTCCTTGGCCCGGCAGAGCATCAAGAAGACCGAGCCGGACCCCGCCGACCCCGTGGTGTTCCCAATCCTTCAGCGCGCCTTGAAGGGGTTCGCCAGCGGCGCCTACACCCAGATGGACATGGTCCACGAGCTGGTGAAGGCGGATTTCAAAACACTGACCGGGGTGGAGCCGACCATCCAGTTTGTCGATCATCTCCTGACCCGTCAGCTCGCCTTCTACGCCGGGTGGTTGCGCGACAGCTTGGGCGAGGCGGTCGAATACCACCGCGGCCGGCACGAGCCCATGATCTCAGACGAAGAGCGGCGGCGGATCGAATTCATCCGGGACGGCGGCGACCGCGCCGGGATTGCGCGCGACCGCCACAACCCGCTGTTTCCGCTTCGACGGCTCGTGCGCTGCGCCGAATGCGGCCATCTCCTCACGGGCAGCTCGCCCAGGGGCCGCCGCGCAAGTTATCCCTATTACCACTGCTACAATCGCGACTGTCCGTTGCGGTCGCGGACGATTCCAAAGCAGGACATCGAGCAGCACTTTCGCGAGTTGATGGATCGCTTGCGGCCACGTCAAGGATTCCTCGCTATCCTGACGAAGCTGGTGGCCGGTTGCGCCGATGAGCAGCGGAAACTCGACGCCGCCATGCGACAGAGTCACGAGGAGACGCTTCGCGTCCTCACGGCGAGGCGCCGGCGCATCTTCGAAATGGCCGAGAGCGGCGCCTACGACCCGGCGCAAGTGCGCGAACGCCTCGAAGACGTCGAGCGCGATATGGTCGACCTGAAGCTGAAGCATGAAAGCAAAGACGCGCAGCCGGGGGATGCCGCAACGACCGTTGAAGGAGCGAAGGCCGCGATCCATCGCGTCATGACGGGGTGGTTCGATCTCAAGCCCGCGCTGCGGGCGCGGTTCCAAAAGATCATTTTTCCTGAGGGAATTCCGTACGTGCGCGGGAAGGGATTTGGAACCGCAAAAGTAGGGCGTATCTTTGAGCTGAATCAGTCGTTTGAAGCGGCTGACTCCGATGCGGTGGACCGCATGCGACTTAGTTGGAACCAGATCATCGACGAGCTGCGTCAGTTCGCAGAACTCGCCCCACTGCTTGACGATGACCAAGCTACGTTGAGTGGGATGTCGAATACGAAGTCCCTGAAGTCCCCAAAGTCCCCAAAATCGCTACAGCCGCGCAACTTGGCCGTTCCACCGCCACGCCGAAAACGCGCCAAATCCCCGGAGCAGGGACTTGGCGCGTTACCGACGTTATCAGCTTAACCACCCGTTACGAGATGCCGCACGTCGGCGACGGGTCGAGACCTGGAGGCGGTGGTCGCCGCCGGATGGCCACCGACTGGTAGAGGTGCAGCAGACGGTCGCTGAGCTCCCGCGCTTCGGCTTCTGTGAGATCGACCCCGAAGGCGTTGCGGTAGCGGCGGATGAAGTCTGCGAGAGTCTCGTAGTCGGTGGTCATGCGTCCATGATCGCGTGTCGCCCGGTCCCGCCAAAGACGTGGAAACGCCGCGCCGGCTGACGCGCAGTCCGTTCGCCGCGATCCTCATCCACGTCGCCCGGGGTCGCTCGCGCCGGCGTTTCCACGTCTTTTGCGAACTCACGCTTCGGCACAAGCTGAAGGCGGATGAACCCGAGCGCGCTCGCGCGCAGCCGGGAGCGCCGCAATCTCGCGACGTTCCCGACCTGTGCGGGAGCCCCCATGTTCAAACACGATCCTTCCAACGAGCGGTTCGACGTCTATCGGACCATCACCGACAAGATCGTCGCCGCCATCGAGGCGGGCACCGACAACTTCGTGATGCCCTGGCACCGGGCCGGACCCGCGCTGGGCCGTCCCGCCAACGCCAAGTCCCGAATGCGCTATCGCGGCGTCAATGTGGTGGCGTTGTGGGCCGAAGCCGCCGCCCGAGGCTACGGCTCGGGTTGGTGGGCTACCTTCGACCAGTGGTCCGGCATCGGCGGTCGCATTCGCCACCGCGAACGCGGCACCACGGTGGTGTTCTGGAAACGCATCGAGGGGGCCGCCGATAAGGCTTCCGACGATGAGACGCCGGCCGGGACGCGGTTGGTCGCCCGGGCCTTCCGGGTGTTCAACGCCGACCAGATCGACGGGTGGCGCCCGCCGGTCGCGGCGGTCGCAAGCCCGGTCGAGCTGCGCGACCAGGCCGAAGCCTTCGTCGCCTCCACCGGCGCGGTAATCCGCCACGGCGGCGACCAGGCCTGTTACCGCTGGACCGACGACGTCGTGCAGATGCCGGATCGCAGGCTGTTCGTGGGCTCGCCCACCTGCGACGCCACCGAAGCCTACTACTCGACCCTGCTGCACGAACTGACCCACTGGTCGGGCGCCAAGCATCGCCTCGACCGGGCGTTCAGCGCGCGCTTCGGCGATGAGGCCTATGCGGTGGAGGAGCTGGTCGCCGAACTCGGGGCCGCCTTCCTGTGCGCCGACCTCGAGATCACCAACGAGCCGCGACCGGACCACGCTGCCTATGTGGCGCACTGGTTGAAGGTGCTCGGCGACGATCCGCGGGCCATCTTTCTGGCGGCCACCAAGGCCAAGGACGCGGCCGCCTATCTCGGCGCGCTTCCGGGAACACCCGTGGGCGACTGACTTCAACGCTCCGACGATACCGTCGGAGCGTTTTCTTTGGTGTGGGGCGTCAGAACCCTTTTATGCGAATGGGCGATCACGCGCGGTAACGTCGGTGGGCGTTGGCGCGTTATATCTAAACATAGTAGTATAATTCATGCATACATATGGCATCCTGGAAGATCAAAGGCTCGTGCGAACATTGCGGACTTGCGTACAAGGGCGTCATCAGCTCAGCGAATGATCTTTGCCCGCGCATCCAATGTCCTGACTGCCACAAAGAAACGCAGAATTTCGACGATGAAAAATCGGTCGACGAAAGCGACAAGGCGGAAGGTTACGCCTGCGAGTACAAAGAGTGCGAGTTTGAGATTGTTCGATAGATCCTGCTCCTAACGGAGGAGGGGTCTCTGGCGCCGGCGGATCCACGTCGTGCGGATCACGTCGCGTCGCGCGATGCTGGGAGGATGACGCCCTACAATCCGTCCGTGGTCTCCTATTTCGGGGAGACCACCTACCATCGCTCCCACACCCGTTTCGGAATCCGACAGGCCGACCGGCTTACCCACCTTTACATCCTGGGGCAGACTGGCGTCGGCAAGTCGCACCTGATCGAGACGCTGCTGCGCCAGGACCTGGCCGCCGGTCGCGGCTGCGCTCTGATCGATCCGCACGGCGATTTGGTGGAACGGATTTGGGCATCGGCGCCGGAGGCGCTGCGCGAGCGGATCACCTATCTCAACGCGCCCGATCCGACCCAGCCGTTCGGCTACAATCCGGTGCGGCGGGTGCGGGACGACTACATCCCGCTGGCGGCCGCCGGTACGCTCGAGGCTCTGCGCAAACTCTGGCCGAACGCCTGGGGCGTGCGTATGGAGCACGTGTTGCGCAACTGCCTCTACGCGCTGCTGGAGCGGGACGGCTCGACGTTGCTCGACGTGCTGCGGCTTTTCTCGGAAAAGGCGTTCCGCAAACAGGTGGCGCGCGGCGTCCGCAACGACGTGGTGCGCACCTTCTGGAAGACCGAGTTCGAGGACTATCCCGCCCGCCTGCGCGCCGAAGCGATCGCGCCGATCCAGAACAAGCTCGGGGCCATGCTGGCCGACCCGCTGCTCCATCGCATCCTGGTCGACCCGATGGCCGATGTGCGCTTCCGCAGCCTGATGGACGACGGGCGCGTGCTTCTGGTCAACTTGGCCAAGGGTCGCCTGGGCGAGGACGCCTCGGCGATCCTCGGCGGTCTGCTGGTCAGTGTCCTTGGCTTGGCCGCCTTCAGTCGCGCCGACCTGCCGGTGGCGCAGCGCCGGCCGTTCTTCCTCTACGTCGACGAGTTCCAGAGCTTCACCACCCTGGCCTTCGTCAACATGATGTCGGAGCTGCGCAAATACGGCGTGGGCCTGACGCTGGCGCACCAGCACCTGCAACAGCTCGAGCCGGAGATCCGGCATGCGGTGCTGGGCAACGCCGGGACGCTGGTATCGTTTCGGGTGGGGGCGGAGGATGCGCCGGTGCTGGCGAGCGAGCTGCAGCCGGTGTTCGGGGTGGTGGACCTGCTGAACCTCCCCAACCGACGCTTCTATCTGAAGCTGATGATCGACGGGGAGCCGAGCCGGCCGTTCAGCGCGCAGACAGTCGCCTGAAGGCGACGCGGAGCGACGCACACCCGGTGCAGGCTTGGCGAAGTCCCTCCAGATCCCAACACCAGGCCTCCGCGACCACTCTGACCAAGCCAGTGACGTTAGCTAGGCCTTGAACGCTGATCGTGCGAGCGGCTCCTTGTGAGCACCGACCATTCAGGGTCCTAGCGGACCTTAAGTGGTGACTGGACTACCGACTGCACGCACGCCGCCGCCACCATCGGACTGAGGAAGGCGTTCAGGCTGACCCAGCCGGGGACCTGAGTCTCCGGGTCGAATAGGCCCCACGTTCCGGCGCGCTCAAAGCGAGGGCGCCGGTTCTCGAACTGGCGACAGAGGTGGTTGATCGCCGTTCCTTCCGCGAGTTCGGTGGTCATGCGGCTGTAGAGCGCGACCAGGACCATGCGCTCGGTAGCCCTGAAGAACTCGTCCACAAGGTCTCCGACGTCGACGCCGACGCCGAGGTTGCCAGTGTCAGGGTCGACCCATGCCTGCGGGACCTTGACGAAGGCAATGCCAGGCTGATCGGCCGGCAACTGCTTGCGCGCCTTCTTCAGGGTGCTGAGCAGCCCGTCCCGAGAGAAGGCGCTTCCATCGAGCTTACACTTCGAGTCGGCGCAGGCGACCACGCCGTCCGGGTAAATCAGTTCCACGTCGTAGTCGCGGCCCCTCACCCCGGACGTGGGCACGTAGCGGAAGTCGGCTCCCTGCATCCTCAGGAACATGCCGAAGTCGAGTTCGGCCATTGTCGACTCGATCTGTCCGCGGAAGAGCAGGGCGAGGCGTTCGTCGAGGCCTTCCACGCCCTGGAGGTTGAACAGCGTCTCCGCCAACTGGAGCGCGCGCTGCGTATGCGCCTTGTCGAAGCCGAGCTCGTTGTCGATCATCGTGGGGTTCATCGACAAGTAGCCTTGGTGCGAACAGCCGTAGAGGACGTGGGTGTGCAGCCACGCCTCGCCCAGGAAGTGGGCAAGGACGTAATACAGGGCATGGTGATTGGCCGTGCCCGGGCTTTCGCCCCTAGCCAGTACGGCCTCGAACTTTCGACTGACCATATTCAGCGTCAGCGTTGACCTGGGCTTCGGGCGGGCGAGAGGGACGGCGTTCATGGGGTGAGCCGGTGGCGACGGGGATGCGCCATAGATCGGTGCGCTCCAGCACTGCCGCAAGGCCGTTCACTTCCGCGCCATAGCGAGCATGTCGAGCCCAAATGCGAAGGCTTCGTCATCGGAGGCCTTCGCCAAATCCATCTTCTGAAGGTGCGCGCGCGCCTCGGGCGGCAGGTTCGGGAAGGAGTCTGGATGGCGGCCCGCGAACCACGTCTGAAAGACAATCATTTCCGGCGCACGGTCGGCGAAGACGGCCTCGAAGTCGTGGATCGCGTGGTAGACGCTAACTTCAACGAAGGCAGGCCGGAAATGCATCTTCACGTCCGGATCGCCGTCTGAGTGCTTCAGATAATTGTAGGGGAGCTTCAGAAAGGCCATCGCCTCGTCCGCTTCCTCGGGTATGAACTCGCGCAGCTTCGCCTCTAGGTTCGCAAGGCTGGTGGCCTTGTGGGCGTGTTTTCGCAGGCCGTGAAGGATTTCGGCCGCCGCGCTCGCCAGGACATGCGCCGAGACGAAATCACCCTCGAAGTAGAGCCTGACCGCCTGCACTATCTCAGTCTGCGCGACATCACGGCGCGAGACCACGACGTGAGCTGGCCCCGGCGGGTTTAGCTGGCCGATCATTCGCTTCATGTCAGATCGCATGGCCCATTTCTCCGTGCCGGCGTCGGTCGGGGTGCAGGCCAGCTGGGTACATGTTAGCAAATATCATGAACGACGAACGCACAATCCGCCCCGGCATGGCGCCGGGTCTGATCGTCCGTAGCGGACCGAAGGCGACGCTCGCCGGGTCGGACGTGGGCGTGTTCGTGCCGCTCAGCGCCCTTGAACCAGAGCTGCGGGCGACGCCCAAGACGATGGTCGACCTCGTCTCGCGTCTTGATCGGGACGCGGCGCTCTTGGTCTGCGGGATCGTGAACATCCTGGTCACGGGGTCGGGGTTCACCGACGTCCCTGAGCGCCAGAGGCGAGCATTCAGCGAGGTCGGCACGCCCGAGGATGGCCGCACAATCGACGAGTGGCTACGGCGCCAGCGCCCACAGGGCGCGTCTGCGGTTGTTTTCTTTCAAGGCCAAATCCTGGAGCTTGTGCGTTGGATCGCGTTGCACGCGCAGCCGGGAACCGGCGACACGACATGCTTCGCCGACCCTGAACAGCGGAAGACCTTCTTGAGGGCCGCGCTTGTCGCGTCCGAACTTTGGTCCGCACGTACCATCGGCGACCGGTTGAGCGGAGGCAAGACGAACGCCGAAGCCGTCGAACGCGCGCTCGGCGCATTCAGGAAAAGTACCGAAGAAAGCGGCGTCGCTACCCACATAGGCGTGGCGATCGCGAGGGGCCGCCTGCTGTTTCAGCGGTACCTTCCCGCTCGCCTACCGACGTTCCGTGACGAATTCCGGGCGGCGACGGGCATAACCATCGAAGACTACCTGACGTGCGTCACGATGCTCATGCCGAAGGCGAGCGATGTGCCCAGTGACGGGGCTATGTTTAGACCGACCTACGCCGCCGCCACCGAATTCGCGGCCGAGTTCGCACTCTTCCTGAGTCAGGTGTCGCAGACGCCGGACGAGTTGAAGGTGAGCCTGGAGAGCGGTTTCGCGAAGAACGGCTTCAAGTCGCTTCGGGAGAAGCCGATCCTGACCACCCCCTCAGGGCTAAGCGTCATCCTCGACCCGGCGTATTTTGTGGATCATTTCACGCTCTCGCCCCTGTTCAGGGTGATTGCCTTGGGCAGGCAGACAAACGCAGTCTTCGGCGCGTTTGGCCATGCATTCGAAGACTACGCGATCGAGATACTGGGGCGGCGGTATCCTCCCGTGTTCGGAGTCAAGCGGTTGTTCACGCGGGTTAAAAGCAGCGAGGACAATCCCGAGTTCGAAATCGACGCGCTTCTGAACGAAGGTGCTGATCTTGTTCTAATGGAGATGAAGGCGGTCTTCGTTCCGGAACGGTCCATCTTGACCGATGACCACGGCGACTTCCTGAAGGAACTGCGAAAGAAGTACGCCGTCGAACCTGGCGAACAGGATCGAGAGGTGGGCGTCGCCCAGCTTGCCAAACAGGTTCGCGCCATTGTGTTGGGTCGCTGGGCCGGCGCGGAGATCGATCATGGCCAACTACGCCAGGTGTTCCCGGTGCTGGTTGTGTACGATGAACGACTTGCGTCGCCGGGCGTCGGCGCCTTCCTGAACGAACGCTTCCGAGATGCCCTGGGCGACGTCGCGCGCAAAGACGTGGTCATCAGAGACCTCGCTATCATGACGATTCACGATCTGGAGACGAAGGAGTCCACGGACGGCTTCTCCCTCACCGAACTCCTATCCGCCTACTTGCCCGAATCGCGAGGCGGGATGGTGTCCCTGCATAACTTCGTGGCACGGCACCCGACCTTTAACACGATGCTCAGGCCGAACGAGACGCTGATGGCGACCTCCCTGGCCGAGATAGAGGAGTTGCAGAAGCGACTCTTCCCAAAGCTGGCAGGCGACGGGCAATGATCGAGGTCTCCCTGAGCAGATCGCTACTGCGGTCGCTTGCCGCGACTGGGCGCGACGACGGTGCGGCGGACGGCGACGGGGTTCTGCACGAACCCCGGTCGCGGCGGCTGCCTGACGACTGCCGGCTGAGGCGCGGCGCGGTAGACCGGTTGCGCCGTTGCGTAGGCGACTTGCGTCGGCTGTATGGAAAACACATGGCTGAGCACGGGCGTGCCGTTGATGCCGACCGTGAACTGATAGTCGCCGGGCGCGAACGCCGCCATGCGGCACCAGAACGAACCATCAGTCTGCAGCGTAACGGCGTTGCAGCGCTGCACCACCTGACCGTTCTGTAGGAGCGCGCCCTGGGCGACGTCGCCTTCGCGCGCGTTGGCGTAGGTCGCGTCAACGCGCAGCATCATCGACCGTCCAGGATCCGGCGATTGGTCGTAGTAGAAGTTGGACGCTGTGATGATCTGGCGTACGCGCGTGCCCTCGTCGATGACGGGGGCTGGAGGCGGCGGTGCCGGTACGTCGGCCGGCGTTGGGCTTGGCGTATCCGCGACCGCTTGCGGCGCCGGGGTATCGGTTGCGGTGGTGGTCGTGCCCGGCGTCGGCGGAACCGGCGGGTCGGCCTCGACGAGTTTGGCGTTCACGTAGCCGTAGCTGCCGTCGGCGAGCTGAACATAGTGCCACAGGCCGCCGTCGGCCGATTGCGTGGAGCCGTAGCCGGTGAGGGCGTCGCCTTGCACAATCTGCTTGAGCGTGGGGTAGGTGGCGCCAGGTCCGGTCCGCACGTTGAGCTTTGCCGAGGTCGCGTGTTCCCGCAGCGGCGTCGCGAACTTCTCGATCGGAAACTGAGGATTCGGCGACGGCTTGTGCGTAAGCAGGTGCTGGGCGCCCCAGGCCACCGCGACCAGTCCGACGACGGCCGCGGCGATCCCGAGCGATTTCCGGCTTCGGGGGCGCGCCGGACCGGCCGTGGCGCCGTCGCCGATTGGCCCTGCTTGCGTGGCGAAGGCGCGAACGCTGTCTTTCCAACTGCTCGTGGCGTCGCCGGCGCTCGCACGCGGACTGGCGCCCGCAGCGGGCGCGTTGGCGGCATCGGCCTCAAACCATTCGGCCAGCTGCTCCATCGCCGCGAAGGTCGCCAGGGCGATCTCAGGGGTGACGATCCGATCGCTGGCGTGCGCGCCGCCATCGTTCGCTTCCATGCGAATTTCGTGGGCCCAGCCCACTTGCGGCCGCGGCAGGCACTTGGTGCGGAAATGCAGACGATCGATGAACTTGATGAGCTCCTCGCCCTTAGCCTGCGGTTCTGCGCCGTGGCGAAGAGCAAGGTGGTGCAGCAACCGCTCGAGGAATTTCCGCGCTTCGGACAGCGCCATTTCGGGTTCGGTGTGGGCGAACTGATGAACGTGCGAAAAATACGACACCAGCCTCGGCTCTATGTCGCCGAGAAAGGCAAGGGCCCCGACGCTGGGGTCCGAGTCCGTAGGCATGACATGCTCCCCCTTTTACGACCCTAAGACGGGAATAGACCCGGTCGCATCCCGCTACGGACGCAGCTGCACGCCCAGACACCGTTCCACCAGCGCCCAGGCCAACCGTTCGCGGACCATGGCCGCGGCTTCCGGATCACGTGAAGCGCCTTCGCCGCGCTGCAAGTACTCTTGCGAAGGCCCGACCAGCTCGGGCTGGGCGACAAGCAGGTCCACGATCTCCGCGTAGGAGAGCGGAACGGTCTCGTTCTGCAGCGGTGAACAAAGCGCACGGAGCGATTGCTTGAGGTTAAGATAATCATTGAGTTCGCCTCCCCTATCCGGGCGATTACCGCCTTCTTTTTTTATGCTTTCCATGTAGTATCATGATAACACGAACGCCCGTTGCATCGACCAACGCCCGTGGATAACTCGGCGGCTGTGACAAGCCGATTGGCGTTCCTGCGCGCCGGAGATCATCGAAATTGGTCCTCGAACCAATCCGCCAGGGTTTCCGCCGCCTCGTGCGACGAGATCGCGAACACGAAATCCTCGTCCAACCCTTCGGCGTACATCCGCGGGTTCATGACGAGCGTTCGAAACGCCGATGATTGTTCGGCGCCGATGACGCCCGAGTGATGTAATCGCCGAATGTAGTCTTCAGGGCCGTCCTGCTCGTGCGGCGCGACCTTTGCCCGGGTCCCGACCGTGAGCATCAGCACGTGACCGAAGCGCGCCAGGCCGTCCAGGACGGCGTCCGGGGGGTCGGTGTCGATCGCTTCGAGGTACGCGGCAAACGCCTTCGGCGCATAGCGTTGCAGAGCTGGATACGGATCGCCGCCAACACCCATTCTCACCGTGATTGCTCCGTCGCTGCGTTCGGTTTCTCTTTGGGAAGCGTTCGGTCGAATTCGAGCGTGAGGTCGACGGCCACAGCGT
This sequence comes from Caulobacteraceae bacterium, assembly GCA_036501825.1. Lineage (GTDB taxonomy): Bacteria > Pseudomonadota > Alphaproteobacteria > Caulobacterales > Caulobacteraceae > JAFECT01. The sequence goes on from DASXZP010000036.1 coordinate 412,838, forward strand.
TGGTCGATCGTGAATTCGCGCGAGCCCCCCACACTTAAGACGCTTGGGAGCGCCCATCCCCGCCGATTTTCAGCGACCTGGGGCCGACGCTGCCGGGCGATCAGCTGAGGCGGATTTGGCTTGTGAATTCCGCTTGTTGCGACTGTAAGCCGCCGATGCGGCGGCTGAGTTATCCACAGGAATTGCGATCTGCAATTGCGGTTTGACCGGGACTCGCGCGTCCTAATTGACGGGGGTGCTTATGGCTCGCACGAAGCCCATCGTGTTGTCCGCTCGAACGCGCGCTTATAGGCGCGCCTTGCGCTTGCGTGCCTTCCAGCTTTCTCGCGGGGTAGAGCGACGATGGTGAACATCGCAGCGCTTGGCGCGGGCGGCTGTACGCTGGCCGCCGCCGGCATCTGCTTGATCGCCGGGGCGAGCGAACGGGCCGGGCGGCTGTCGGCAGTCGGACTGACGCTGATCGTCGCGGCCATTCTCATCCCGATGTCTCCGGCCCCGATTGGCGGCCCGGAATTGACCTTTGCCAACGCGATGGTCTGGATCGCTGTCGTCGGCGGTTGTGTGCGCGTCCTCGGCGTCGGCTGGGGCATTTGGTTGATCGTGCCGGCCGCCGTTCGCTTCGTGCTGTGGCCGCTGTTCCATCGCTTCCTCGGGCTGATTCCGCTCTGGGCGTGGTTTGTTTTGGTTCCCATCGGCGTGCTGCTGGGGCTCACCGTGCTCGTGCGCGTCGGCCGCGAGATCGGTGGGAGCGTCCTGGGCGACGATGCCGCCGCGCGCACCGTGCGGGGATGGTTCGGCGGGATGATCGGATCGTGGGGCAGATCAAAGCCTAAGGCGCTGTCGAAACCTGAATTGCCCCGGCCTCGCGCATCCCCGCGCCTGCACGACTTTGGTGACGAGCGGTGAACGCACGCGCCGGTCTTCACGGCGCGCGCGCCCGATGAAGCTCCTGCTCCGCCGCAGCCATCGTTATGGGCTCGTCGGGTCGAAGCGAATCTACGTGCTCGACGTCCGCGCCCACGTCAACGCCGAAGAGCTCGCGGGGATGACGGCGCATGGGTTGCTGGATCGCGAACTCTACGGACGCTTGGAGATGGCCGATCGGGGGGCCGGGCTCCTGGGCCTCGCCTACCGGTCGATGTTCGGCATGGCCAACCTGACGATCACTGTTCGCGACCTCATCGGCGGCAAGCGCATCGAGTGCGCCGACTTGGTCGAGGTGTTGGCGGTGGAGGATGTCGTCCGCCGCGCGTCCCAGACCATCAGCCTGGTGCTGGCCGCCGGCCAGCGCTTCGACGGCGAAGAGGTGGTGAACCTCTAGCGCCATGCTCAACAACAATCTGGGAAGTTTTTTGCACGGCCCGACCGGTCGGCGTGAATGCCAGGACCTGAAGGTTCTGGCGCGCCGCGTGGAATCCCAATGGAGCGGCTCGCCACTCGCCCGCATGCCGCTCGAGGAACTGGCTGCGGAGTTGGTGCGCGAAGTCGCCGGCGGGACGCGCCGGGCAATGTCTCAGACCCTCATCGAGGCGCTGATCGACGCCACCGCGGAACTTCTCGAGTGGGAAGACGTCGGGCCCTTGGAAATCGATTGGCCCGCCGTTCAGGCCGACGGCCTCGTCGCGCTGCGGGTGCGCCAGATGCTCAATCGTCGGGCGCGATGGATCGATCAATTCGCCGAGATGCGCGCGGCGATGGTCCGGACGCTGTCGCAGGCCTTCGCGCCGGTCCTGCAAGCCGCAGGCGCAATCCCCGCCAGGACCGCGGCGCCGGCGGGGGCCGCGCTTGAATTGACGCTGGCGGAACTCTTGGACCAGCCGGCCGTCGCCGTCGAACGGGTCATGCGTACGGCCCAGGACGCCGCTGAGGACCCGCACGGCCTGATGAGCCGCCTGCACGAGATCCTTGCCCGCAACCTGGCCCGCGCCTCCGGATTGCCCCCGGGGGCCGATCCTTCAACCCTCAAGAAGGTGCTCCTTCCGAGCCAGCAGAAGGACCTGGCGCCCGTCGAGTTGTCGCGCACGTACTTGGCCGGGACGCCCTTCGTCGCGCTGCTCGCGTTGCCGGCGCCCTTCGAGGTGCCGGAGGCGGCGCGCTTCGAACATTGCCACGTCATCGGCGGCACCGGGCACGGCAAGACCCAGCTTCTGCAGCGGATGATCTGGGCCGACCTCGTCCGGGCGCAAAAGGACCGCCGGTCCGTGGTGGTGATCGACAGTCAGGGCGACCTGATCAACAAGCTCGTGCGGCTGCAGATCTTCGACCCCGGCCGTCCCGAAGGCCTCGCCGATCGGTTGGTGATCGTCGATCCGTCCGACGTCGAGTATCCGGCGGCGCTCAATCTCTTCGACGCCAAGCTCGATCGTTTGAAGCGGTATCGCGCGGCGGACCGGGAGCGGGTGCTCAATGGCGTCGTCGAACTCTACGAGACCTTCTTCGGCGACATGCTGGGCGCCGAGTTGACTCAGAAGCAGGGCGTGATTTTCAAATACCTGGCCCACGTCATGCTGGTGATCCCCGACGCCACCATCCACACCCTGATGCGGCTGATGGAGGATGGGCGGCCGTTCAGGCCGTACATGGCCCAACTCGAGGGCTCCGCGCGTTGGTTCTTCGAGAAGGAATTCTTCGACTCGTCATTCTCCGCGACCAAGAAGCAGATTTTGAAACGGTTGTGGGGCGTGCTGTCGACGCCGGCCTTCGAGCGCATGTTCGCGCAGCCGACCAACAAGCTCGACATCTTCCAGGCGCTCAACGACGGCAAGATCATCCTCATCAACACGGCCAAGGACCTGCTTAAGCGCGAGGGCAGCCAACTGTTCGGCCGGTTCTTCATCGGGTTGCTCGCCCAGGCGACGCTCGAACGATCGGTCCTGGTGCCCGGGAAACGCAATCCAACCTTCGTCTACGTCGACGAGGCGCAGGAGTACTTCGACGACGCCGTCGAAAGCATCTTGACCCAGGCGCGCAAGTACCGGGTCGGCCTGACGCTGGCTCACCAAACGCTCGACCAACTGTCGCCCCGGCTGCGCTCTGCGCTGCTCGCCAACTCCACGGTCAAGTGCGCCGGCGGCGTGTCGTCGAAGGACGCCCGCGCGCTCGCCGACGAGATGCGCACGAGCTCGGATTTCATCGAAAGCATGCGCAGGCAGGGGGACCGGACCGAATTTGCGGTTTGGGTCAAGCAGAGCACGCCGCAGGCGATCCGGTTGTCCGTCCCGATCGGCTTTCTCGAGCGGCAGCCTACGCTCACCGAGGAGGCCTATGACGCTCTGATCGACGCCAACCGGAAGCGCTATTGCGGGACGCTCGACGAGGCCAGGTCGCGGATGGGAGTTCCGGGTTCGTTTGCGTCAGAACCGAACCCGCCGGCGATCACTCCCCGAGTGCCGCTGGATGAGCCCACCGCCGAGGCCGCCGTGGCCGGCGCACAGACGCCCGAGCCGGCGACCGTACAGGACATGCCGAAGGTTTCCGCTCCGCCCCCGGCCGATGTCCCGATCGAAGCGGATTCCGTAGCCGAAGAGAGTACGCAGACCGAGGAGCCGAGCGCCACACCGTCGCCGCCGCTTCGGCCTCGACGCCCGGTGGAGGCGCGCGAACTCGGGAAGGGCGGACCGAAGCATCGCTACCTTCAGGCGCTGATCAAGGAGCTGGGGGAGCAGAACGGGTTTCGGGCGATCATCGAGGCGCCGCTTCCCTATGGCCGCGGGCAGATCGATGTGCTGCTGGAACAAGGAGAGCTGGCGGTGGCGATCGAGGTGTCGGTGACGACCCCGCCGGACTGGGAGCGTGAGAACCTCCGCAAATGTCTCGACGCCGAATACGCTCACATCGTGCTGGTCCTGGCGAAAACCCGTGGCCAGGCCCGATACCGGGAAGCCGTGCTGAGTGGATTCTCGCCGGAGGAGCGCAAGCGGATCACCGTTCTGGCGCCAGAAGAGGTGCTGGACCATGTCGCCAGTCTCGCGCCGCAGCTTAAGCCGGACGAGACGGTCGTGAAGGGCTACAAGGTCCGGGTGACACACGCCGCCATTCCGCCCTCGGAAGCGAAAGCCAGACGGCAAGCGCTTGCGAAGGTTATCGCGGACTCGCTGCGGCGGCGGGGCGATTAGGGAGTGTCGCAGAATTTCGGCCTCCGGCGGAGCCGGCCAGCTGTCTCGGCTCGAAAATTATCGTCGGCGCCGATGAGTTTGGGCGGTCGCGTCGTCCTAGTCTTAGGAGCGGCGTGCACGATCGTCAGGTCGCAGCGATGGAAGCGCCCGACCCGCCGAAAGAGCGGGCCGGCCTTTGACCGTTTGGGCGGGGGGAGCCCGTGGACGAGGACGATAGGACGTGGGCGATTTGGGCGCGTCGGGATGGCCCCCGGCTTTTCCGCAAACCGTTGAATCGGTTCAGCGGATTGAAGGCCGTGGCAAGTTGGCCCCGCACGCCGAAATCTGTCCCGGCTCGGAGGTTGCGGGGTCTTGCCGCCGAGTCTCCGGGGGCGCTTCATGGGCTGCTGTCGCAAGAGGACAGCCGGTGACCCACGCGAGGTTCGACGAGTTGGAGCGATTGGACCCCGATCCGACGGCAGACGCCGACGGCGCGCGCAGCGCGCTGGTGGAGGGGGCATACCGCCGGCACTGGGACGAGATCTGCCGCTACGTGCGCCGCGCCTTTGGCGCCGGGCCGCCAGAGCCCGAGGACGTGGCGCAAGCGACGTTTGCGCGGTTTGCGGCGGTCGATAATCCGTTGGCCATCGACAACCCGCGGGCGTTCCTGTTCCGCACCGCGCACAATCTGGCGGTAGACGGACGGCGCAAGCGCGGGCGCGGCGAGGCGGTCCTGGCCGATCCCGCCGTCGTTGAAATTGAGGGGTTCGATTTCTCGCCGGAAGACGTCTTAGTCACGAGAGAAGAGCTTGATCGCTTGAACGCCTCCCTTGCCGACCTGACGCCCAACCAACGGGACGCACTCCTGATGCACCGGCTCGACGACCTGTCGTTTGCGGAGATCGGACGCCGCCTCGGCGTGTCGCAGACGACCGCCACCCGCCTGGTGCAGCGCGCATCCTTGCACTGCCTACGCAAGATGCAGCGGGTGCGGCCATGAACATGGAAGACGCCGTCATGGATACGGAGGACGATCGCATCGCCATGGAAGCCTTCGCCTGGACCGGGCGGCTGGCCGGCGACGTATCCGAGGATACTGCACGGGCCTGTGCCGTGTGGCGTGCGGCCGATCCGCGGCACGAACAGGCGTTCCGCGAGGCCTACCGACTGGCAATCGCGCTTGGGCGGACCGAGACGGCGTCGGGGACCGCCTGGCGCGCCACGGCGGCGGCGCGGCGGCGGCGCGCGGCTGTGCGCCGGTTCGCGGTCCCAACGCTTGTCGCGGCGTCGGTGGCGGCCGTGGTTGTGGTCGGGATGGTCGGTCCTTGGGCGAGGCCGTCGCCGGTGACCTATGCGACGCAAGTGGCGAAGACAGAACGGCTGGACCTTGCCGACGGCAGTCGCGTCTATGTGGGTGCGCATTCGACCGTGAAGGTGAGCGTCGACAAGACGCGCCGGCGGGTGGAGCTCGCGGACGGCGAGGCCTTCTTCGAGGTGGCCAAGGATCCGGCGCATCCGTTCGTGGTTCAGGCCGGCGATACGACCGTGCGGGTGCTGGGGACCAAGTTCGACGTGCGCCGGGTCGGGGACGACGTTCGCGTGTCGGTGCTCGAAGGACGGGTGGAGGTGATCCGAAAGCCGAAGGCGCGACCGGCGGCGATCGCGGCGGTGCTGCATCCGGGCGAGGAGGTTCGTGTGGCGCCGGACGTGGCCACGCCGAAGGTGGTGAGCGTAAGCGACAGCCTGCCGGGGGCGTGGCGACAAGGACGGCTCTATTACGCCGAGGCGCCGTTGCGGGACGTGGTGGCAGACGCCAATCGCTACCGGGAGCGTCCGATCCGGCTCGCCTCGCCGGACCTGGGCGATCTGCATGTGACGACGGCGTTCCGAACCGATGGGACGGAGGACTTGGTCCGCATCCTCGAAACGGCGTTGCCCGTTCGCGCCGAATCCCAGTCGGACGGCTCGGTGCTGCTGGTGCGGGACGGTTCGCGGCGATGATCCGAGACAGGTCTGCGACGGGCCGATGACGATTTGCCGATGAATTGACGAAACTGCGTCGTCACACCGAGTGAGGGGTCCGTGTGGGACCGAGCGGCCGAAGGCCGTGATCTCGGGGGAGATGAAACCATGCCCAGCTTTCGCACCACGGCGCGCGCGCGTCTCCTGAGCTATGCGGCGGCGCCCGCGATGGCGATTGCGTTGTTCGCAACGTCCGCCCACGCCCAGGGCGCGAGCACGGAGTTTGAGATTCCGGCGGAGCCGCTGGCGCAGGCGCTGCTGCAGTTCTCGAAACAGGCCAACGTCGATGTCGGCGCGGCGGCAGACCTCACGCGCGGCAAGACGAGCCACGCGGTGCACGGGACGATGACGCCGCAGGAGGCGCTGAAGCAGCTGCTGGAAGGGACTGGGCTGAGTGTCACGCCCCGGGGAGACGGCGGGCTCGTGGTGGTGCGGGGAGAGACCGGCCCTTTCGCCCACGGCGCTGAGGCGCCCACGTCGACGGTTTCGGAGGTCGTGGTTACCGGGACGCATATCCGCGGAGCCCCAAGTATCTCGGTGAATAGCGAAACCATCTCGCGGCAAGAGATAGACGATAGCGGATACTCCACGGTCGAAGCCTTGGTTGCCAGCATTCCGCAAAATTTTTCAGATGTTAGCCCAGAGGGGATACTTACGACGGGGCAACGTCCCGGCTCGCTCTCAAGCCTCAACTCTGACTACGCTACGGCGATTGATCTGCGCGGTCTTGGCCCCCAATCAACACTGACGCTCATAGACGGTCAACGCGTGGCCGGTTCCGACGTAGGTCGCGCCGTCGACGTCTCTAATATCCCGCTCGGAATTGTAGATCACGTGGACATACTGCTGGATGCAAACTCCACGATCTACGGATCGGACGCCGTGGGCGGCGTCGCGAACTTCGTCTTAAAGCACCAATATGACGGGGTCCAAACCGACGCTTATTATGGCGGCAGCGATCATGGCGGCTATCGCGTCGACGCAAATCAAATATTGGGTAAAACCTACGAGCATGGCGGCTTCGTTATCGCCTACGACTACGCCCATGAGACTTCATTTGATCAAGTCAAGGCGGGCCTCACCGCACCTTCCGTCTACGACGCCATACCATTGTTTCAGCCGCTTGAGCCTGACACAACGCGCCAGACGCTGTACGCAGCCGGTCAGTTCGAACCGACCGACAGTTTGAAGATATATGCCGAGGGATCGTATGCGTGGAAATCTTTGAACGAATTCGTGGTCGATTCAGCTCCAGCATACGGGTACGATTCCACAACAACTACGGATATAAAAACAAGCATATATAATGCGATTGTTGGCGCCGATTTGGCTTTGCCCGCCTCCTGGGCGATGAAACTCTCTGGCTCTGTTAGCGGCAATTCGATATTAAACAATGCTGCTGGCGCATATACCGGCTCGTTTATTTACAACTTCCAAATCCGGACTAAGGAACGCTCCACTCAGGCGTCAGGGGCGGCGAACTTTGACGGACCAGTCCCACTCTTTGGTTTGGCGGGGAAGGCTGCGTTCGGCGGCGAGATCCGAAGCGAAGCGTTTAACGGAGCCAACTTTACTGCGCTTCCGGGCCTGGGCATCACGAACGCAAATCGGATGGTGGAATCTGTCTACGGGGAATTTTTCCTACCCCTTTTTCAAGACGCAACCTTTCCAGGCAAACTTGAGCTCTCCATTGGGGGTCGGTTTGATCACTATTCGGATTTTGGCGGCAATTTCAGCGCGCAGGGCGGCATAAGATGGGAACCCGCAACGGGCTTTGCCATAAGGGCCTCGGCCGGGCAGGCTTTCCGCGCACCTGATTTCCTTGAACTTTATCAACCCGTCGCCGAGGCGATCATACCGTTTGATATCTGCTCATCCGGCGCATGTCAGACACTGCCGACCTTGGATGTGGCCAATGGGAATCCACACCTAAAACCTGAGACGGCCGTCACCAAAAGTATCGGGATTGAGATCAATCCGGCGCGGCTAAACTGGCTTAGACTGTCTATGTCGTATTTTGACATCGACTACAAAAATCGGATTGAAAATCCGATTCAGGCGAATCCGCCTGACGCTTCAGAATACCCCGACGCTATCTTCCTGAATCCGACCGCCCAGCAGGCACAAGACTATTTGAATTTAATTCAGCCCGGAGCCTTGGCCAACTATACAGGGACGTCCTTCGATCCCGGCACCCAGAGTTTACTCTCCGTATTTCCGAATTTGGCCATCCTCGACGAGCGATATACCAACGTTGCGCTCGAGCACGTCGATGGGATCGATTTTGCGGCAAAGGCGCGGTTCGTCACGGACCAAGGGACCTATGCATTTGGCTTTAATGGCACCCTCACTCTGGATCACTGGGCGAAGGACACGCCCGATGTGCCGAAGCTAAGCATAATCGACGAGATCGGCCTTCCTGCAGCATTCCGGTTTCGGGCGAACGCCGGTTGGAGCAAAGGCCCAATCGATGCGAATGTGTTCGTGAATTACGTCGGTGGCTATACTAACCAATTTACGACGCCAGAATCCCGTATGTCTTCATGGACAACGGTAGATCTGACTTTAGCCGTGAATGGCGACAAGGTCCTGTCGGCGCAAGTTCTCAAGGGCTGGCGGGCGGTATTGAGCGTTCAAAACCTATTTGAAGCTGCACCGCCATACGTCGCTGCGAATCAGGAGGGGATTATCTACGACCCCGCGAATGCAACGGGCTTAGGGCGATATGTATCGCTCAGAGTCTCCAAGCGATGGTGATCGTGACTCTGAAAATCAGAAGAGTCCTAGGGCCCGTTACCAGCGATTGAGATTCAGGACGTCGAAGCCATGATCACTCGTCGCAACCGACATACGGTGGTATTAGTCTTCTGTCTGCTCACAGCAGCACCAGCGGCAACCTCGGCCGCCGGTCTGAGTTCTCGGGCCACGTCCAGAGGCAATCAAACGGCGTCCGCGCCCTTCCCTGCGATGATCGACGCCACACCGGTGGCAGTCGCTGCGGCATCTGGCGCCGGCTCGGCAAAAACGGCGCCTGGAATTGCTGTGCAGCAACCTCTCAGCATTCAGGCTCTCCTGAGCCAACAACGAGCAACTTTGAATTACTCCCAAGTTTCGATCGCCGCCAACGGCGCGTTAGCTTTTCAGGTAACGAGATCGCCGCTTGAAGATCCGCGAGGCGAGAATACCGTGGAAGGCTTCGGCCACTTGGCCGTTTTTGCCGTGCCTCAAGGCTCCACGAAAGCGACTGATATAGCGAAGAAAATACGAGGGTGCGACTGGTTTGATCCCCTGTGGTCGCCAGACGGAAAGTCGCTTCTGCTAAAGTCCACGCTGGGCGGGCAGCTGCGACTCTGGTCTTGGCGGCCCGGTGAGTCTTCTCCGCGTAAACTCAGTGAAAGGCGGGTGAATTTCACTGGCCAATCAGGCAAGGGCGCACTGTGGTTGGATGATCAGCGGGTCCTGCTGGCAACCAGCGCGGGAGACGATGACGTTCCTTACCCGAACGACGCACCGAGTAAGGCCGAAAGATACTGGTCTATCGCGGCAAGCGGCCGTCAGCCCTCAGCCAGCGAGCTTTCTACTGAAAACAATCGTTTGAAAGTAGGAACCAGTGTCGCGCAAGATCTTTGGATTATAAACACCATAAGCAGACGTGAGGAGAAGATCGCGTCGAACGTGTTTGATTTTTCGCTGTCCCCAAACAGAAGATTTGTCGTGCTTGTCACGGGTGACAGCGCTTCTACTCGTGATGATGGGAAGATGGAAAATCATCCTTCCCCGTCAGTGAAACTGACGATTATCGATCTTGCCAGCCGTAAAGCGTCTCCGATTGACGCGGGAAACGCCGCTGACTTTGAGTTCACCTGGTCCGAAGACGCTCAATGGCTTGCGGTGCGCGCGAGTGGAACGGGCGACGGGTCGGTAAAGCTATTCGCATGGAATGTGAACCGAAGCCGCTCGCCGACCGGTGAGATGCTGCGCCTTAAGATTGGTCATCTTGATGTCCCATCTCTTCGGGACGCCACGCTCAATGACAGCGGTGAGCTGGTTGTCCGAGGGAAAGAGGCCGATCCCGCAGGAAAGCCGGACGGATGGTACAAGTTGCGCGAAGGCTTGCCCCCCGAGCTATTGACTGGTGATCTACCCTACACGCCCGACTTGCTGCTACTCGGAAAGACGAGTGACACGTTTATTTCAGTCGGTGGGGGTCAGGTGACTCGCCTCCGGCCAGAATTCCATGAGGTAGAAAGTCTAATGCGCGACGTGGAGCGACTTAGTCGCGCTCCGGTATTGCGAACAAATGCGGGGACTACGATAATAATTCATGCTTATGGCTCTTCCTCGCGTACTGGTTACTATCGTTTCAACTCTGATACTCTGGAGCACAAACGTATCGATATTCCAGATGCGGGGTACGAAGGCGCAGTTTTGATCGTTCCCTCTTTAAACGCAGATAAGGCGCTAGTCTTTGCTCGGGGGTCACATGGAGACGCGGTATTTCTAAGTTCCGAGGTAAGTAACACTATCTTGTGGGCCGCAAATTCTTGGAGGGAAAAACTGGAACTTGGTGTTGTGCAGGGGTTTCATTACACTGCGCTTGACGGACAGCCGCTCAACGGTTGCGTATTGCTGCCAGCCGGCTACCAAGCTGGAAGGAAATACCCAACGATTGTTTGGGTCTATCAGTCTTTTTCCTACCGATCGGATTGCTCAGAGTTGCGGGCGGTCTGGGGTGACGCTTCGCTGGAGGCGCCGCCGCCGATCGCTCTTCAAGTTGCGTCAGCTTATGGTTATGCGGTGCTATTTCCGAGCATGCCCTACCCGAAGGATCGTACGCAAGCGTTGAAAGCTTTGCCGGACGGCGTCTTGCCGGCCATCGATAGGGTCGTTGCCGACGGTATTGCCGATAAAGATCGCGTCTTCGTCGCTGGCCAGAGCAACGGCGGCTATTCAGTCCTTGGTCTTATCGGTCAAACAGATCGATTTAAAGCTGCCGCCGAGGAGTCAGGTTTTTCAGATCTTCTATCATATTGGGGTACTAGTGCGAATAACCTTCGCTATGGAAAAAATCTCCCTGAGATGTTTTTCAAGATGGAGATGGCTGAGCACTATAACCCTGGGCTCGGCATCCCGGCGTGGGACGATCCCAAGATATACCTTGAGAATAGTCCTCTGTTCTTCGCGCCGCACATAAACACACCGGTCCTTCTCATGCACGGGGATATGGATATTGTCCCGATTGAGCAGGATGAGGAAATGTTTGCCGCGTTGCTGAGCCAGGGCAAGATTGCCCACTTTGTTCGTTATTTCGGCGAACCACATGTGTTTGCGAGCCCAGCGAACGTTCTCGACGCGTGGTGCCGAATGTTGTCCTGGTTCGATCGCTTCGGAGGAATCCAACGGGATCATAGTGGAGACATTGTCTTCGCGGGCGAGACCGCCCAGCAGGCTTCCGCGGGCCGGACTTTTTCCTCCGCCGACTTTCTAAGAGTCGATACGGACAGGACCAAGGCGATCAACCCGCACTGATTTCGAGCGGCGCGACGCACCGCCGAAGGCGGCCTTGCAGCAACCAATTAGGGGGGAGGCTTAGATGCGACCCCCCTTGTTTGGACTACCGTTCGGGGAACCGGCGCGTCCGTCTTCTGGCTATTCCGGCCAGGGTCGGCCGAGGCCGACCGGCCAGGAACGCTTCGATCTTGGCTTTGGCATCGTTGAAGCGAGGCGTGCGCCGCCCACACTCCCACGACCAAAGTGAAGCCCCGTTCACATGCATCACCGCTGCGGCCTCCTTCTGGGTCAGACCTCGCCGGCGCCGTTCGGCGATCAGCCTTTCCGCCAGTGTTGAAGGCGGGGGCCATGGTTCGCCGCCCAGCACGCGGATAAGGGTGGCGAAGTAGCGAGCCTCAGGAACATGCTTGTCACTCTCCCAGTCCATCCACGTCCAGGGGCTGACGCCGAGTTCGAGCGCTGCCCGCTCCTGGCTAAGTCTACGAGCCTGGCGGAGGGTTCGGATGCGATTGCCGAGGGAGCCTCTAAGGTCTGCGCCTGGCGACTTGATGGGTTCATCTGCTGAGCGCTCCCCCTCCTCGATGAAAGTCTCGATCCGGCGGCGGTGCGCCAGAAGATGAACGCGTCCGCCATGCTCCCAACGCCAGAGGGTGGAGGCGTTAACGCCGAGGAGAGGGGCGACTTGGTCGCGCCTAAGCCCGCGCCTGTACCTCGCCGCTATCAGACGATCCTGGGAGGTTTGCGGTTCGGGCCACGGTTCCTGCCCAAGGAACGCGATGATCTTCGGGTAGCTCGAAACGAACGGAGGTTTGCCCCGCTCCCAATGCCTAAGTGTCCACGGCGACACGTCAAGGATCGCTGCAGCCTCCGTCAGCCGAGCTCCCAGGTCTCGCCTTTTCTGGCGAAGAAGCACCGCGAGAAGAGACGCTCCAAGCGGTTCGTCGGAGGGGCGGCAGGCCTTTAGAGCTAACGGAATTCCGGTGGTTGGAAAGGCAACGAATAGATGCCGCTGCGGCCACGGCGGCGCCGGCAAGGGCCACTGCGGAAAAGCCCCGCGCTGTCAGTTGACCTACCAGGGCCGCATCTCCGGCCCGCTCCTCGACCGCATCGACCTGCAGGTCGACGTCCCGCCCGTCACCGCGGCCGACCTGTCGCTCCCGCCGCCGTCCGAAGGCACCGCCGACGTCGCCGCCCGCGTCGCACAGGCGCGTGAGCTGCAAGACCAGCGCGCCGCCGACCACGGCCTCGCCGAAGGCATGCGCTTAAACGCCGTCCTCTCCGGCGAACCCTTCGACCGCATCGCGTCTCCAGACGACGCCGGCAAGGCCCTGCTCAACCGAGCCGCCGAACACGGCGCCCTCACCGCACGGGGATGGACGCGGACGTTACGTCTGGCGCGAACGGTGGCGGATTTGGAAGGTTCGACCGGCGTGTTGCGGAGACACGTCGCCGAAGCGCTGATCTATCGTCGTTCCACGTGGGAGCAGGCTGCGGGCGCCGCGGTGGCGGGGGTCTGACGCCGGTCAGCCGCGCGCCAAATCAACCGAAGGCGTGGCCTCTCTTCTTACGTTCGTGCGTGGCGCGGTCGAGCATGCGTTGCGTGGTCTCCGCCGCTTTTGCGCACTTGTCGTGCAGGGTGACCAATTCCTTGTCCGTGAGCGCTTCGATGCCCATGAACTCGTCCTCGGCGTCCGAGGAACGGATCAATTCGTCGAGCTTGGTCTGGATCGCGGCGCTGTCCCGGTTCTGCGTGTTCTGGATCAGGAACACCATCAGGAAGGTCACGATCGTGGTGCCGGTATTGATGATGAGCTGCCAGGTTTCCGAATAGTGAAACGCCGGGCCTGATACGGCCCACACGACCACCACGAGGACGCATAGCAGAAAGGTGAACGGGTGCCCGGTCAACCGCGCCGTGGCGCTCGCGAACTTGGCGAACAGCTTGTCCATGCACGCCAAACGCACGTCCGGCTGTGCCGTTCCGCAGAACCGTTCACCCTATGGCACGACCGGCAACCACACGGCGCTCGCGTTGTCCCCGCCGCGCAGCAGGGTGATCGTCGCCTTCTTATAGTCCCCCGGCTTGGCTTCGAAGATGTTGGGCACGTAGGTCTGGGGGTTGAGGTTGTAGAGGGGGAAGGCGCTGGAGGCGATTTCGATCATCAGGCGGTGGCCGGGTTTGATCACCGTGTTCACGTCGGGCAGGGCGAACTTGTAGTGCTGCGGCGTGTTCGCCGGGATGGCCGAGGGGTGTTCGAAACTCTGGCGGTAACGGCCGCGGAAAATGTCGGTGGCGAGCGGCAGTTCATAGCCGCCGAGTTCGGGCTGGTCGGCGACCTGCGGCGGATAGACGTCGATCACCTTCACCACGAAATCGCCATCCGTGCCGGTGGTCGCGGCGACCAGGTCGACGATCGGCTTGCCCTGCAGACGCATCGGTTCGGTCAGCGGCGGCGTCTCGTACATCAGCACGTCGGGTCGGCCGTCGATGAAGCGCTGGTCGCGCACCAACCAGGTGCGCCACGCGTCGCCGTCGGAGAAGTGCACCGGCCGCGGCGTATAGGGCACGGGCTTGGCGGGATCCGACACATAGGAATCCGACGCGGTCGCGCCGCCGGCGGGCTTGTCGAAGCTCAGGGCGAACCCCGCGTCGAGATAGACCGGCTTCAGCGCCGTCTTGCAGCCCTGGGCGCAGGCGCCGGGCCAATCGTCGTAGCGCTCCCAGTGGTTCAGCGCCGGATTGTAGATCGTCGCGCGCGCCAGGTTGGCGGGCGGGCCGTCGCGCAGATGCTCGTCGAAGAACGGGAACACCATGTCCTTGCGGAATTGCGCCGCCGTGTCGCCGTTCCACTCGAAGACACCCAGGTGCGTGCCGGGCCGGTTGACCTGGCTGTGGAACCACGGGCCCATCACCAGCCAGTTGCTGGATTCATAGCCCGCCGCCTTCAGCGCCGCGAACACGTGGTTGGCGCCCCACATGTCCTCCTGGTCCCACAGACCCTGCTCCCACAGCGTCGGCACGTGCGACGGGTGCGCGGCGACCAGCTTGTCGAGCGCCTGACCCTGCCAGAACGCGTCATAGGCCTGGTGCGCGTCGAGGTCGCGCATGAAGGGCAGCACGTCGAGGCCGTGGGCGCGGGCGTAGTCGCCGACCGAACCCGCTTCCAGAAACTCGGTGTAGTCGTCGTTGTTGACGCGGGTCACCGACTTGCCTTCGCCGGTCTGGCCGGTCTGTTCCGCGGCGTAGTCGATGTTGGGCACGCGGAAGGCGCCGTAGTGGAACCAGTCGTCGCCCATCCAGCCGTCGACCATCGGGCTCTCGGGCACGGCAGCCTGCAGCGCAGGGTGCGGGTTCAACAGCGCCATCACCACGGTGAAACCCTCGTAGGACGAGCCGATCATACCGACCTTGCCGTTCGACTCCGGCAGGTTCTTCACCAGCCAGTCGATGGTGTCCCAGGCGTCGGTGGTGTGATCGACCCGGGTGGGATTGAGCGGCCCCACCGGCGGGCGCGTCATCACATAGGTCCCTTCGGAACCGTACTTGCCGCGCACGTCCTGATAGACGCGGATGTAGCCGTGCTTGACGTACTCCTCCGCTTCCAGAGGCAGGGCGTTGAGCAGGGTTGCGCTGGTCTCGTCGCGCACGTGCTTGGCGGCGTTATAGGGCGTGCGCGTCAGGATGATCGGCGCATCGTGGGCGCCCTTGGGGATCCAGATGACGGTGTAGAGCTTCACCCCGTCGCGCATCGGGATCATCACCACGCGCTTGATGTAGTCCTTGTTCAGCGGCGTCTGTTCGAAGTGCGCGGGCACGTCGTTGAAGTCTGCGTCCTTGCCCGCAGGCGCGGGGGGCGGCGCGGCTGTGGCGGCGGCGCCGAACGCGAGGAATGAGGCCGCCGCCAGGGCGGCAAAGGTCCAGCCGATACGGGTCACGGGACGCTCCGGGCAAAATATCAGGCGCGTTTCGTGCCACAGCTTGGCCGCGTTGGCGAGAGCCCGAAAAGTCTCCTGCCGCGAATCAAAGACGCTCGCGACTTTACGCCGGGCCTCAGGCTTAAAGTCTACCGATCAAATCACCGGCGTCGTAACCGCCGCGGCGTAAAATGCGGCTGACGCGGACGCCGCCGAAAGCCTCGATCGCCTCGCAGGTGGGATCGAGACTTGGGCTGTCCTCGCTTTCGGACACGGCGACCTCCAATACCTCGACGCCGCGCGCACGAAGCACCTCAAGCGCAGAGAGCGTGTGGCTGATGGTTCCGAGATAGGAGCCCGCGACCAGGAGCGCGGGGACGCGTAACGCCGCTATCACGTCGAGGAACGTCGCATGGTCATCGACTGGCGACATGACGCCGCCGGCGCCTTCGATGATCAGCACGCCCGACGTCTCGCGCATCCGCGTCCTGCAGAGGTCGATGACGGCGTCGGCTATGAGCGCGCGGCCTTCCATCTGCGCGGCGAGCGGCGGCGAGAGGGGTGCGCGAAACCGGAACGGGGCGACGCGCTCGATCTCCGCCATTGTCGGCGTGCGGCCGAGGGCTTCGATCAGCATCCAAGGGTCGCTGCCCTGGGGCGCGGCGGGATCGAAGCCGCTGGCTACGGGCTTCAGCACGTCGACGGCGACGCCACGACTCACCAGCGCTCGCACCAGGGCCGCGGCGACATAGGTCTTGCCGACGTCGGTGCCTGTGCCGGTGATGAAGACGGCGGCCATGTCAGGCGGCGACGCCGAGCGCGGGCCGCAGCGCGTGCGCCAGGCGCACGATGTCCTCGTCGGCGTGGGCGGCGGTGAAGGCGAGGCGCAGGCGCGCGGTTCCCGCCGGCACGCTGGGCGGGCGGATCGCGACGGCGAGCAGGCCCTGGGCTTCGAGACGTTCCGCGGCGGCCAGCGCCGTGTCCGCTTCGCCGACGATGACCGGCACGATCGAACTTTGCGCTTCCGGCATCCGCATCAGGCGCGTGAACAGCCGCGCCTTGGCGAGCGGCTTGGCGCATAGCGCCGGATCGGCCCGGATGATGTCGAGGGCGGCGATGGCGGCGGCGGCGCAGGCGGGCGGCAGGCCGGTGGTGAAGATCAGGGTCCGCGCCCGCGTCTTGATCAGATCGATCACCGCCTGCGAGGCGCAGAGATAGCCGCCGTAGCCGCCGACGGCCTTCGACAGGGTGCCCATCTGCAGCGGCACGCGCGCGCCGGGGAACAGCGCCGCCGATCCGCGTCCGCCGCCCACGACGCCCAGGCCGTGCGCGTCGTCGCACAGCAGCCACGCGTCGTGTTCGTCGCAGAGCGCCGCCAAGCGATCCAGCGGCGCGATGTCGCCGTCCATGGAAAAGACCCCGTCGGTGAGCACGAGCGCATGACGCGCTGAACCGCGTCGCGCCGACAGCAACTCCGCGAGATGACCGACGTCATTGTGCCGGAACGTCGCGACCTCCGCGCCCGAGAGCTTGGCCCCGGCCCACAGGCAGGCATGGGCCAGGGCGTCGATCAGGATCAGGTCGCCGGGCCCGACCAGCGCCGGCGTGATCCCGGTGTTGGCGAGATAGCCGGAGCCGAACACGCAGGCCGCTTGCGTCCCCTTGAACCGCGCCAGCTTCGTTTCGAGCTCATTCAACAGGTGATGATCTCCGGTCACCAGCCGCGACGCGCCGGCGCCGGCGCCATAGGCCTCCACCGCCGCCTGGGCCGCGGCCTTCACCGCCGGGTGCTGCGACAGGTTCAGATAGTCGTTGCAGGAAAACGAGACGTAGACGCGGCCGTTTCGCTCCACGCGGACGCCGTCGATACGCCGGGTGGGCATGAGCCGCCGTCTCAGGTTATCGGCGCTCAGTTGATCGAGCTTGCCGTGCGCGAAGGCGTCGAGACTGTTCATGCGGGCTCTGAAGCTTGGGGAGAGCGGCGCCATAGCAGACCGCACAGGCCTCGCAAGCGAGGAATTTTGCGCGCAATCGCAGCGGGACTGCGCTAGCCAGCGGCCATGACCACGCCCCAATGGATGACCCCCGCTTGGATGACCCCGATTGGATAACTGGGGGCGCGCCGCACGTGTGGCGCCCCTACGCCCAGATGAAGACCGCGCGTCCGCCGCTGCCGGTGCGCGCGACCCATGGCGTGCGCCTGGTGCTCGAAGACGGGCGCGAGCTGGTCGACGGCATCGCCTCCTGGTGGACCGCCTGTCACGGCTACAACCACCCGCACATCCGCGAGGCGGTGACGCGTCAGCTCGAGCGCATGCCGCACGTGATGTTCGGCGGCGTGGCGCATGAGCCGGCCTATCGCCTGGCGGCGCGGTTGGCGGCGTTGTTGCCGGGCGAACTCGACCACGTCTTCTTCGCCGAGTCCGGATCGGTCTCGGTGGAGATCGCCATGAAGATGGCGCTGCAGTACTGGCTGAACCGCGGCGTCCGCGGCCGCACGCGATTCCTCGCCTTTCGCGACGGCTATCACGGCGACACCCTGGGCGCGATGAGCGTCTGCGATCCCGACGACGGCATGCACGCCCTGTTCAAGGGCGCGCTGGCGCATCAGGTCATCGCCGATCTGCCGACGACGCCCGAGCGTGCGGATGCGCTCGACCGCACCCTGGCGGCCCACGTACACGAGATCGCCGCCATCCTGGTCGAGCCGCTGGTGCAAGGCGCCGGCGGCATGCGCTTTCACGACGGCGAGACCTTGCGCACCCTGCGCCGCCTCGCGGACCGTCATGGCGTGCTGCTGATCTTCGACGAGATCTTCACCGGCTTCGGCCGCACCGGAACCCTGTTTGCGATGGAGCAGGCCGGCGTCACGCCCGACATCGTCACCCTGTCCAAGGCCCTGACCGGCGGTACGCTGCCTCTGTCCTGCGCGGTCGCCTCGCGCGCGGTGTTCGACGCCTTCTGGTCGGACGATCCGTCGCGCGCCCTGATGCACGGGCCGACCTATATGGCCAATCCGCTTGCCTGCGCCGCCGCCAACGCCTCCCTCGACCTGTTCGAGGACGGCGAACGTCTCAAGGCCGTCGCGCGCATTTCCCAGGGCCTGTACGCCGGCCTCGACGCCTGCCGCGAGGCGCCGGGCGTCGTCGACGTGCGGGTGATGGGCGCCATCGGCGCCGTCGAGTTCGACAGGCCGCTCGACGCGGCCGCGCTGACCGATCGTTTCGTGGACGCGGGCGTCTTCATCCGGCCGATGGGGCGGGTGATCTACCTCACGCCGGCGCTGATTATCGAAGACGCCGACCTCGAACGCCTGACCGGCGCCATCGTGAAGGTCTGTCGCGCCGGCGCCGACTTCGGCGCCAGGTCGCTGGACTGAACCTCAGCTGAGATACCGGCCGTCCTCGCACAGGATGATGCGGATGATGCGTTCCACCGCGGCTTCGGCGACCTCGGGGCCGTGGTCGTCCTGGACCTGTTCGAGGCGGCGGCAGATGCGCGCGATCAGCGCCCGGTGCGGTCGCGACAGGTAGGACACGGCGGCGACGAACTCGGACCAGTCCGCACGGAGGTGAGCCGGAGCATCCGGCGTCGGCGCTGTCGAAGAGGTCTTAACGGCAGGCATCGCAGGCACTCCGATCTCGTCAGGCATCGTTGGCGACGGGTAGGGCTTGGCGTGTGTGAGCGAGCAGACTGGCGAGGGCCGCCACGCGCGCGAACGGCGCGACCACGTCCCAGAGTGCGTGTTCGGAGGCGGCGGTTCCGGCGCGCTCGCGCGGCGCGGCCCAGACCGCGTCCTTCACCAGGGTCACGCGAACGCCCTGGTTGAAAGCGTCCAGCGCGGTGGCGACGCCCGAGGTGCGCAGGTCGAAGCCGGCGATCAAAACCTCGCCCTCGCGCGCGCCGCGCATGATCTCAGCCAGCCGCGGGTTTGAAAGCGCCGAGGCCTGGTGGCGGAAGAACACCGCCTCGCTCGGCAGCGGCTCGAACCCGGAAATTGGCGCGTCTTCGCGCGCGCCCGGTCCGCGCAGGCGGTGCGAGTGCACGATGCTCCAGCCCGCACGCCGCGCGAAGGCCAGCAGACGCCCGCACGCGGCGGTGCGGTCTTCCGCCTGCCAGCTCACCGGCTCATTGCAGAGATGAGCCCGTTGCAGGTCGAGGCAGATGAGGAGGACGCCGCGCTCGGCGCGGGCGGTCAGTTCACGCATCGGCGTTTGTGCGGGTTTGAGGCGGGACGGGTCACGGACTTGTCGAGCACGCCGGGCCGGTCCCAGTCGCCCTCGGGCCGCAGCAGAACGATCGGGTCGGCGTCGGCGCCCAGCGCATTGGTCGGACGCGGCAGATCGGCTTCGATCTCGACATACTCGTGATCGGAAAAGACAAAGGCCGGGCGTCCCGTCCGCGGCCTGGCGCGATACTGCCGCCAGAACGGCACCAGCCGCGCCTGGGCGTGACCGATCATCCGCCGATAACCCTTGCGCGCGGCGAGATCGAACGCCGCGCCGACCAGCACCCGCGCCGCGGGACCGCCGCGATGCTCGGCGCGGATGGCGACGCGCTCCAGCTTGGCGAACTCGGCGAACCAGCGCAGGCGCAGGGTGCCGACGCACTCGCCGCGCGCGCGCAGCATCAGATGGGTGGCGCCGGCGAAATCGTTGCCGTCGATCTCCTCCTCGAAGGGACAGGTCTGCTCGCCCATGTAGACGATGGCGCGAACCGCCATGACTTCCAGCAACTCGTTCAGGCTGCGCGCGACCGCGACCTCGAACTGCCCCGCCAGATCGGTGCGCGCGGCGGCCTGGATCGGTTCGCGGATCGGCGCGCTCATGCCGCCGCTCCCAACATCTCAACCGCCGGCGAAACCATCAGCGGGCCGGACTCCATGGGAACACAGCGCAGGCGCTCGATCAGGACGCGGCGGCCGTCGCCGGTGACCGGGCGCGCATAGAAGGGGATCGCCGCGTGCGCCTGGCGCAGACGCACCACGCCGCTGACCACCGCGCGCGCGGCGTCGCGGGTCGCGCTCGCGATGCCCATGGCGTAGAGCGCGTCCGCTGTTTCGAACCCAGGCGCGATGTCGTCGCGGCGCGGGGCCGAAAGGTCGAGGGCGCCGGCCAGAAGGGCCCGGGCGCCGGCGGCCGTCAGCGGCAGGACGCCCAGCACTCCGGTCAGACCGCTTCGCTCTTCGAAAATCAGGATTGAGGCGGGCGCCAGACGCCGCAGCCGGTGCAAGGCGGCCAGGGGGGCCACGCCCGCGCCGATCCGCGCCTCGGCCAGGGCCCGCGCCTCGCCCAGCCGCGATGCCGGGGCGGGCCGCAGACCGCAGGCCGCGATTGCCTGGAACGCGGTCGCCCGGTTTAGGAACGCGGGGTCGGCATACAGCCTGAGGTTTGACAAAGGGTTCCCGCTACCTGCTTGCGTCCGCCCTTCAGTTCGTAGACTTTGGCCACGGCCACGGCTGTACGAGATAAGGAATAGGGGTCATGCCCAAACGCGAACCCCCCGACAGCCCGGCCCGCCAGCGCGCCGACTGGTCCGATCTGCGCCTGTTCTATTTCGTCGGCCGGCACGGCACCTTCGCCGCCGCCGCCAAGGTGCTGGGCGTGGGTCAGCCCACCATCAGCAAGCGCATCGAAGACCTGGAGATCCGGCTCAACACGCGGCTGTTCAACCGCGCGCCCCAGGGCGTCACCCTGACCGAGGCCGGCCTGTCGCTGTTCGACAAGGTCACCACCATGGAGCGCGCGGCCGAGAGCATCGAGGCCGAGATCGCCAACGCCGACAAACGCGAAGAGGGCCTGGTCGGCATCGCCGCCCCCGACGGCATGGCGGGCTACATCATGGGACCGGCCTTCGCCGACTTCTTCCGCGCCTATCCCAAGATCACCGTGAACCTCGACTGCGCGCTCTGGCCCGCGGACAAGATCCCCGGCCAGATCGACATCTCGCTGCAGTTCGACGACGCGCCCCACGCCGACTTCACGCCCACGCGGCTGGCTCAGCTGCACTACCGCCTGTTCGGTTCGCGCGCCTATCTCGACCTCTACGGCCGCCCGGCTTCGGTGCAGGAGGCCGCCGCGCACCGCTACATCCACCACGCGGCCCAGAACAAACAACCCGACAGCCTGCCGGCCACCACCCCCGCCCTGCAGCAGATCGTGCGCAAACAGGTGGTCACCAACTCGAGCCTGGCCATGGTCGAGTTGATCAAGGGCGGCTCGGGCCTGGGGCCGCTGCCGACCGCGGTGCTGTCGATCGAGCCGGACCTCGAGATGCTGGACGCCGGCGTCATCGCCTCGGTCACCCTGTGGATGTACGTCCGGCGCGAGGTCGAGCAGTCGGCGCGCGTGAAGCGGGTCGCCGAATGGTTGAAGCAGACCTTCGACGGTCGCACCCACCCCTGGTTCCGCACCGAGTTCGTCCACCCGCGCGACTTCGGTGAGGCGCTGAAGCCGAAGCGGCCGGTCCTGGTGATAGCCGAAGACGGGACCGCCTGAGCCCAGCTTGGCCTTAAATCGTCCGGAAACGGCCTAAACACGCCGCTCACCCCAAGTTTTGAACCCCCATTAACTTTTGGCGTGAGACCTTGTGATTCCACCTGTTGCGGGGGAGTGCGTATGTCGGTCGACGCCGCCGAGCGGCTGAAGGCGCGGGAAGAGTTCCTGCGCTTGATGAGCCATGAGATCCGCACGCCGCTGAACGGCGTGATCGGGATGCTCGGGCTGCTCGCCCGCACCCGGCTCGACGGCGCCCAGCGCGCCTATCTCGGCGCCGCCCGCGATTCCGCCGAACACCTGCTGTGGCTGGTCAACGACCTCTTGGACTTCGCCCGCATCGAGGCCGGCAAGGTCGAGCTCGAAGCCGCGCCCCTGTCGATCGAGCATCTGGTCCAGGGCGTCACCGAACTGCTCTCGCCCAAGGCGCACGAGAAGGGCCTGGACATCGCCTGGACCGTGGACGAGGACGTGCCCGACGTGCTCGCCGACGACGGTCGCCTGCGCCAGATCCTGTTCAACCTCGCCGGCAATGCGGTGAAGTTCACCGAGGCCGGCGGCGTACTGATCGCCGTGTCGCGCGCTGAGTTGAAGAAGGGCGAGTCCAAGAAAGATTTGGCGACCCTGCACTTCGCGGTCAGCGACACCGGCCCCGGCGTGCCCGACCAGGCGCACGAGCGGGTGTTCGAAGAGTTCGGCCACGCCGACCCGCAACACGCGGTGAAGTTCGGCGGCGCGGGCCTCGGCCTCGCGGTGGTGAAACGCCTGGTCGAAGCGATGGACGGCGTCGTCGGCCTCGACAGCGTCCCCGGCGAAGGCGCGACTTTCTGGTTCGAAGCGTCGTTCCCGGTCACCGACGGCGCGCCGCGCGAAAGCACGCTGACCGGCCTGCGCGTGGGCGTCGCCTCGACGTCCGAGTTCGTGCGCGAAGCCGCCGCGGGCCAGTTGCTGGCGTCGGGCGCCGCGGCGATTCTCGGCGACGCGGTGGATGCGGTGGTCGAGGCGACCGAAGAGAACGGCGTCATCCTGGTCGATCACGCCCTGGCGCAACCGGGCTCACTCGCTCCCCGGCCGAAACTGCGCAAGGCGCTGATCCTGCTCCGCCCCGAAGAGCGCGAACTGATCGAGCGTTACCGCGGCGCCGGCTGGAACGGTTATCTCATCAAACCGCTGCGCCGCACCTCGGTCGCCGCCCGCGTGCTGGCGGCGCTGAACACGTCAACCGCCTCGTTGCGCACGCCGCAGGGCCCTGACGACGAACGCGTGGCGCCGGCCACCGTCGCGGGCGTGCGGGTGCTGATCGCCGAGGATAATCCGGTGAACGCCCTGCTGGTGCAGGCGCTGTTGAAGCGCGAAGGCTGCACCGTCGAACTGGCCGGCACCGGCGACGAGGCGCTGCAGGCCCTGGCGCGCAGCCGCTACGACCTGGTGCTGATGGACATGCGCATGCCGGGTATGGACGGCCCCTCCGCCACGCGGAAGATGCGCGCCGGGGGCGACGAGACGCCGGTGATCGCGCTCACCGCCAACGCCTTCGAGGAAGACCGCAAGACCTGCCTCGACGCCGGCATGAACGCCTTCCTCTCCAAGCCGGTCGACGCCAACGCCCTGAAGACCGCGCTCGCCCGCTGGACGAACCGCGACAGCCGGGTAAAGCTGGCCTCCTGAGCCGGGCTGCGTTGGGCGGCCCTCCGGAGCCCGCTCGCATGACCGCAACCGCTGCTACGCCGAACCCCACCTTTGCCGAAGCGGTTCGAGCCTTGGGCCGTCCGCGCGTTGCGCTGATCTTCGCGCAGGGCTTCTCGTCGGGGCTGCCGTTCTTTCTGACCGCCGCGACCTTGGGGTTCTGGCTTCGGGATGCGGGCACCTCGCTGAAGGCCATCGGCTTCATCTCGTGGGTTGGGCTTGCCTATTCGCTCAAGTTCTTCTGGTCGCCGATCATCGACCGGGTGAAGCTTCCGTTGCTGGGCCGTCTGGGCCTGCGGCGCGGTTGGATGCTCTTGACGCAGATCGCGGTGGGCCTCGGCCTCGTTGGCATGGCGCTTACCGGGCCGAAATCGGGCCTCACCACAATCGGCGTCGCCGCACTCTTCGTCGCCTTCGCCGCCGCCAGCCAGGACATTGTCATCGACGCATTCCGTATCGAATGGGCGACCGATACAAACGAACTGGGCATGTTCACCGCCGTTTTTCAGATCGGCTATCGCGTCGCCGTATTGATCAGCGACGCCGCCATTCTCTCGCTGGCGAAGCATTTTGGATGGCCCATATCCTATCTGGCGATGGCGGCTCTGATGGGCGTGGGGATTTTTGCGACCTTCAAGGTCAGCGAGCCCATGAAGGCAGACCGGGCCGCTTCCACACGGCAACCGCTCTGGACTCCCGCTGGTTTCGCCGACGGATACGGGGGGCCGTTCGTTGTCTTCTTCAAGGACTATGGTCTAACGGCGATCCTGATGCTTGTGCTGATCGCACTCTATCGGCTCCCTGAGTATGCTGTCGGCCCGATGATCACGCCCTTCTACAGCGATCTGCACCTCGACAAGGATATGATCGCTGCAGTTCGTACGTCGGTCGGTATGGTCACTTCGTTTGTCGGGATCGCATTCGGCGGGGTCGTGGCTTTGCGCTTCGGCTATATCTGGGCGTTGATCATCGGCGGAATTTTTCAAGCCCTGGCAGAGGCGTCGTTCGCGATCCTGGCCATACATCACGACACGCTTTGGTTCGGGCTCGTGATGGGCTTTGACAACATAGGCATCGCGATGGCGGGCGTCGCTCTGGTGACCTACATGTCGAGCTTGACGCGTCCGGGCTATACCGCGACGCAATACGCGTTTCTGACGTCGGTGTTCGCGCTGCCGGGCAAGATTTTCAAAGGCTTTTCGGGCTGGATCGTGGAAAGCATCCAGCACAGCGGCCATTCGCTGATGGAAGCCTATTCTCTATTCTTCATCGGCGCGGGCCTGACCGGGATACCGTCTATCCTATTGTGCTTCTGGCTACTCGCCATGAGGTCCAAGTCTCAACCCTCCGCCGTCAGCGTGCCTTCCTCGTAAGCGGCGAAGACCGCGGCGTTCAGGATCTGTGAGACCGACGCGCCCAGCGGGGCGATCTGCACCGAGCGTTCGAGGCCCAGCAGCAGCGGGCCGATCACGGTGGCGCCGCCCACCGCCTGCACCAGGCGCGTGGAGATCGAGGCCGAGTGGATGGCCGGCATGACCAGCACGTTAGCCGGGCCCGACAGGCGCTGGAATGGATAGTTGGCCCAGATGTCGGGGTTCAGCGCCACGTCCGGCGGCATCTCGCCCTCGTATTCGAAGTCCACGTCGGAGCGGCGGTCCATCTCGCTGACCGCTTCGTGCACCCGCTGGCCACGCGCGCCGGCCGGGTTGCCGAAGGTCGAATAGGACAGGAACGCCACCCGGGGCGTGTAGCCGAGGTCGCGCACGGCGCGCGCCGCCTGGATCGCGATCTCCACCAGGTCGTGGGATTCTGGCACTTCGGTGATCGAGGTGTCGGCGATGAACAGGGTGCGGCCCTTGGCCAGCACGATCGACATGCCGATCACGCGGCCCACCGGGTCGAGCACGCGCTGAATGTCGTTGAGCGCCTGGTCGAAGCTGCGCGTTACGCCGGTCACCATGCCGTCGGCATGGCCGCACGCCACCATGGCCGCGGAGAAAGTGTTGCGGTCGAGGTTGATCAGGCGCTGCACGTCGCGGCGCAGCATGCCGTTGCGCTGCTGGCGGCGGTAGACCAGGTCGACGTATTCGGAATTGCGGTGCGACAGGCGCGCATTGATGATCTCGACGCCGAGGTCCTCGAACTTGAGCCCCGCTTCTTCGCTGTTCCGGCGGATCAGCTCTTCGCGCCCGACCAGGATCGGCGTGCCGAGATCCTGGGTGCGCAAGGCATAGGCCGCGCGGATCACCGACGGCTCCTCGCCCTCGGCGAAGACGATGCGCCGGTTGGGCGCCGCGTGCACCGCCGAGTTGATCTTCTCCATCAGCGCCGCCGACGGGTCCAGCCGCTGACGCAGCCCCGCGCGGTACTGCTCCATGTCCTCGATCGGCTTGCGCGCGACGCCGGTGCGCGACGCGGCCTCGGCCACGAACGGTGGGATGTACCAGATCAGCCGCGGATCGAAGGGGGTCGGGATGATGTACTCGGGTCCGAACTTAAGCTGGCGGCCCTGATAGGCGGCGGCCACCTCGTCGGGCACGTCCTCGCGCGCCAGTTCCGCCAGCGCGCGCGCGGCGGCGATCTTCATCTCGTGGTTCACCCGCCGCGCCCGCACGTCGAGCGCGCCGCGGAAGATGTACGGGAAGCCCAGAACGTTGTTGATCTGGTTGGCGTAGTCCGACCGGCCCGTGGCCATGATCGCGTCGGAGCGCACCTCGGCCACTTCCTCCGGCGTGATCTCGGGATCGGGGTTGGCCATGGCGAAGATAATGGGCCGCGCCGCCATCGAGGCCACCATGTCCTTGGTCAGCACGCCCTTGGCGGACAGGCCGATGAACACGTCGGCGCCGACCATGGCTTCGGACAGGGTGCGCAGCTTGGTGTCGGTGGCGTGCGCCGCCAGCCACTGGTTCATGCCCTCGGCGCGGCCGCGATAGACCACGCCGTGCAGGTCGACGACGGTGGTGTTCTCCGGCCTTACGCCCATCGACTTCATCAGCGACAGGGACGACAGGCCCGCAGCGCCGGCGCCGCACAGCACCAGCTTCAGATCTTCCAGGCGCCGCCCGGTGATCTCACACGCATTGATCAGACCGGCCGACGAGATGATCGCCGTACCGTGCTGGTCGTCGTGGAAAACGGGAATGTCGAGCAGGTCCTGCAGCGCGCTTTCGATGACGAAGCACTCGGGGCTCTTGATGTCCTCGAGGTTGATGCCGCCGAAGGTCGCGCCGATGTTCTTCACCACGGTGATGAACTCGTCCGGGTCCTGGGTCGCCACCTCCACGTCGAAGGCGTCGAGGTCGGCGAAGCGCTTGAACAGCACCGCCTTG
The DNA here is from genome assembly GCA_036501825.1 of Caulobacteraceae bacterium. GTDB lineage: Bacteria > Pseudomonadota > Alphaproteobacteria > Caulobacterales > Caulobacteraceae > JAFECT01. The sequence goes on from DASXZP010000036.1 coordinate 439,892, forward strand.
CCTTCCATCACCGGCTTGGCCGCCAGCGAGGCCAGGTTGCCGAGGCCCAGGATCGCGGTGCCGTTGGTGATCACCCCCACCAGGTTTCCCTTGGAGGTGTAGTCGTAGACGCTGTCCGGATCGGCCGCGATGGCGCGCACCGGCGCCGCCACCCCCGGCGAATAGGCGAGCGACAAATCCCGCTGCGTCGCCATGGGCTTGGTCGGCAACAGGCCGATCTTCCCGGGCGTGGGGTAGCGGTGGAATTCCAGCGCTTCTTCGTCGCTGACGGAACGGCGGGTATCGGCCATGGGCCCCTGGGCGCTGCAAGACGGTCCGCACCAACCTAGCCCGCCCCGGCTTAAAGTCTCAACAACACAAGTCTCGAAGGGGAGCGCGAAGAACCCTCCCTCCTCGATGGAGGGAGGGCAGGGAGGGAGATGTGGGCAATCGGGTTCAGGAAGAATCACGGGCGGCGGCGCCCGCGCCACTCTCTCCCGTGCTCGGCCCACACCCCCAACCCCGACCCTTCCCCCATCGAGGGGGAAGGGAGGGCGCTCCAAAGCTGGCGACCCCCGCCCTGTGGACAACCGGGGCGCGGCCTTTCGGGACTCGGCTCGAGCGTCTAGCGTTTGGCGGTGAACGGCCCCTCGACCCCCCATGTCCCGGACCTGCCCGCCGACACCTCGCCGGTGATGGCGCAGTTCTTTGCGGCCAAGGCGCGTCAGCCGGATGCGCTGCTGTTCTTCCGGATGGGGGATTTCTACGAGCTGTTCTTCGAGGACGCGGTGAAGGCGTCCCAGGCGCTGGGCCTGACCCTGACGAAGCGCGGCCGCCACGGCGGCGAAGACATCGCCATGGCCGGGGTGCCGGTCCACACCTGCGAGGCCTATGTCGCCAAGCTGATCCGCCAGGGCTTCAAGGTCGCGGTCTGCGAACAGCTCGAGGACCCGGCCCAGGCGCGCAAGCGCGGCTCTAAGGCGGTGGTGCATCGCGACGTGGTGCGCGTCGTCACGCCCGGCACCCTGACCGAGGACGGCCTGCTCGACGCGCGTGGCTCGAACCGCCTTGCCGCGGTCGCGGTGCGTCAGGGCCGCGCCGCGTTGGCCAGTGTCGAGATATCCACCGGCGATGTGGAATCGCTGCTGGTCGATCGCGAAGATCTGGCTTCGGCGCTGGGCGCCTTGCGCCCGTCCGAGACGCTGGTTCCCGACCGTCTGTTCGCCGACGAACTGGTCTCGCAGGCATTGAAGGCCGCGGGCGGCGCGCTGCAGCCGATGGCGGCGGCGCTGGCCGAACCGCAGGTGGCGGAAGCGCGGCTGATGCGGCTCTATGGTGTCGGCACCCTGGACGGTTTCGGCGATTTCGCGCCGGCGGAAATTTCCGCGCTGGGCCTGATCGCCGCCTACATCGAAACCACCCAGGCCGGAAAGGCGCCGGCGCTGAAAGCGCCGCGCCGCGGCGTCGAGGCGGAGTTCATGGCCATCGATCCGGCCACGCGGAGCTCGCTCGAAATCGATCGTTCGCAGTCGGGCTCGCGCGAAGGGTCGCTGTTGGGCGCCGTCGACCGCACGGTCAGCGCCGGCGGCGCGCGGCTTTTGGCGGCGCGGCTCGGCCGCCCCTTGCTCGACCCGCCGTCGATCGAACGCCGTCTCGATGCGGTCGCGTTCTTCGCCGAAGACCGGCCGCTGCGCCGGCGCACGCGCGAGCGTCTGCAGGAAGCCGGCGACATGGCGCGCGCGGTGTCACGCCTGGCGCTCGGCCGCGGCGGCCCGCGCGACCTCGGCGCGCTGCGCCAGGGCCTGAGGGCCGGGGGCGCATTGAAGGACGGCTTCGACGGGACGCCGCTCAACCCGGCGCCCGCGGAAATCACAACCGCGCTGGAAGCGCTCACGTTGTCGCCGACGCTCGCCGAATTCCTCGCCGATCTCGACCGCGGCCTGGGCGAGACCTTGCCCTCGCTCGCCCGCGACGGCGGTTACGTCGCCGAAGGTTTCCGCCCCGAACTCGATCAGGCCCGCGCGCTGCGCGACGACAGTCGCCGCGTGGTCGCCCAACTCGAAGCCGACGTCCAGGCCCTGGCCGGCGCGCCGTTGAAGGTGCGCCACAACGCCGTGCTCGGTTATTTCCTCGAAACCTCGGCGAAACAGGCGGAGCCGCTGTTGAAGCCGCCGCTCAGCGCCACCTTCATCCATCGCCAGACCCTGGCCAACCAGGTGCGTTTCACCACGGTGGAACTGGCCGACCTCGACGCCAAGATCGCCCAGGCCGCCGAGCGCGCGCTGGCCATGGAGCTGGAAACCTTCGAGGCCTTCCGCGAACGCGCCCAGGGCCTGGCGCCCGCGATTCTCGCCGCCGCCGACGCGCTCTCGGTGCTCGACGTCGCCGCTGCGCTGGCCGAATGGGCGGAGGAAACGGGCGCCGTACGGCCGACCATCGACGCCTCGCGCCGGTTCGATGTCGACGCGGGCCGCCATCCGGTGGTCGAGGCCGCGGTAAAACGCGAGGGTCAGGTCTTCACGCCGAACGCCTGCAAGCTCGATGGTTCGGGCGAAACCGCCGCGCGGCTGGCCATCGTCACCGGCCCGAACATGGCCGGCAAGTCGACGTTCCTGCGCCAGAACGCGCTGCTGGCCGTGCTCGCCCAGGCCGGCGCCTTCGTGCCCGCCAAGCGCATGACCCTGGGCGTTGTGGACCGCCTGTTCAGCCGCGTCGGCGCGGGCGACGATCTCGCGCGCGGCCGCTCGACCTTCATGAACGAGATGGTCGAGACCGCCGCGATCCTCACCCAGGCGACCGACCGTTCGCTGGTGGTGCTCGACGAAATCGGCCGCGGCACCGCGACCTACGACGGTCTCGCCATCGCCTGGGCCTGCGCCGAAGCGCTGCACGAGACCAACAAAGCGCGCACCTTGTTCGCCACGCACTATCACGAACTCGCGACGCTGGAGGACCGGCTGGCGCACGTCTGCAACCTCTCCATGAAGGCCAAGGAGTGGAACGGCGATCTGGTGTTCCTGCACGAAGCGGCGCCGGGCGCTGCGGACCGCTCCTACGGCGTGCAGGTGGCCAAGCTGGCGGGCGTGCCGGCGCCGGTGGTCGCGCGTGCGCGCGAAGTCTTGCAGAAGCTCGAAGCGGAAGAACGCGCTCACGCCAAGCTCGACGACCTGCCGTTGTTCGCCGCCTTCCTTCCGCAGGCCGTCGGTGTCGCCGAACCCTCCGCCGCCGAGCGCGCCCTGCAGGCCGTCGATCCCGACGATCTGTCGCCGCGGGAAGCGCTGGAAGAACTGTACCGTCTGAAGGGACTACTGAAGTGAGCCTGAGCCCCGGCGCCCGCCTGCGCGCGCTCATCGCAACCTCCGCGCCGATCGAAGCCATGGGCTGCCACAGCCCGCTGTCGGCGCTGCTCGCGCTCGAAGCCGGGTTTGAGGCGATCTGGGCCAGCGGTTTCGAACTCAGCGCGCTCTACGGCCTGCCCGACGCCGGCCTCGTCAGCATGAGCGAGCACCTGGAGATGACGCGGCGGATGGTCGAGCGCACCAGCAGTCTCGTCATCGCCGACCTCGACACCGGCTTCGGCAACGCGGTGAACGCGGCGCATGCGACCAGCGCCTACGCCCACGCCGGAACCGCCGCGATCATCATCGAGGACAAGGTCTTCCCGAAAATGACCAGCCTGATTCCCGGCGGGCGCCAGGAGCTGGTCCGCATCGAGGAATACCAGGGTAAGCTCGAAGCCTGTCTCGCCGCGCGCGGCGACAGCGGCATGATGGTGATGGCGCGCACCGAAGCCCTGGTCGCGGGCGCCGGTCTCGAGGAGGCGCTGAAGCGCGGCCAAGCCTATGTGGAGGCGGGCGCCGAAGGCCTGCTCGTCCACTCCAAGGGCCCGACCCGCGCCGAGATCGACGCCTTCATCCAGGCGTGGCCGGGCAAGGTCCCGCTCATCGTCGTGCCCACCGCCTTCCCCGACTTCAGCCGCGAGGACGCCGCCGCCAGCGGCAAGGTCGGCGTGCTGATCTACGCCAACCACGCGATCCGGGCGTCGGTTAAGGCCATGCGCGACGCTTTTGCGGCCATGCGCCAAGCCGGCGCGGCCCAGGCGGCGGAAGCGATGATCGCGCCGGTGTCGGAGATTTTCGAGCTTCAGGACATGGAGGGGTTGAAGCGGCTCGAGACGCGCTATCTTCGTTGACGTGACGAAGCCTCCGCGACCCGCCGCCGCCCGGCCCAAGCCCGAACCCGAACGCCTGCCCGGTCCGCCGGCGGACGCGGCGGCGCTCAGCGCGCGGCTGGAAACCATCGCGGAAACCGGCGGCGACGATGCGACCCGGCGCGCCCAGGCCATCGAGGTGCTGAACCTCTACCTCGCCAAACACCGTGCGGCGGCGGAAACGCGGCTGCTGGCCGGCGGCGCCGAGGCGGGCGTGCGCGTGGCTTGGGATCTGGCGGCGGCGGCCGACGCGGTGGTGGTGGCGCTCTGGGGCTTCGCCTGGCGTCATGTGCTGCGCAACGCCAACCCGACCCAGGGCGAGCGCATGGCGCTGGTGGCCGTCGGCGGTTACGGCCGCGCGGTGCTGGCGCCCTTCTCCGACCTCGATCTGCTGTTCCTACGGCCGTGGAAGGAGAACGCGACCAGCGAGAGCCTGACCGAGTTCATGCTCTATGCCCTGTGGGACCTGGGCTTCAAGGTCGGCCACGCCTCGCGCACGGTGACCGAGACGATCAAGCTCGCGCGCGCCGACATGACCATCCGCACCGCCGTGCTCGAAGCGCGCTTTCTGGTCGGCGACGAGAAACTCTACGGCGAGCTGCGCAAGCGTTTCGTGCGCGAGGTGGTGCGCGGCACCGCCAAGGACTTCGTCGCCGCCAAACTCGACGAACGCGACCGGCGTCACGCCAAGAGCGGCGCTTCGCGCTACCTGGTCGAACCCAATGTGAAGGACGGCAAGGGCGGCCTGCGCGACCTGCACACCCTGTACTGGATCGCGCGCTATCTCGACCCCACGACCGAGCGCGGCGACAAGGCGCTGGAAGACGTGCTGACCGCCAAGGATCGGCGCACGGTGGCCCAGGCGTTCAACTTCCTGTGGGCGGTGCGCATCCACATGCACTTCGTCGCCGGCCGCGGCGAAGAGCGTCTGTCCTTCGAACTGCAGCCCGAGATCGCGCGGCGCATGGGCTGGCGCGGCCGCGCCGACGAGAGCGCGGTCGAACGCTTCATGCGGCGCTATTTCCTGATCGCCAAGGATGTGGGCGCGCTGACCCGCGCCTTCTGCGCCAAGCTCGAACAGGACCGCACCAAGACCGCGCGCGGTCTGTCGCGGCTTCTCCCTTCGGCAAAGCCCAAACGGCGCAAGCTCGACGACCCCGCCTTCGTCGAGGAAGACGGCCGCCTGACCATCGCCGATCCCCAGGTGTTCGAGCGCGATCCCTCCGCCCTGCTGCGTCTGTTCCGCACCGCCGACGCCGCCGATCTCGACCTGCACCCGGACGCGTTTACGGCGGTGGCGCGCTCGCTGCACCTGGTGACGCCGAAGTTCCGGCGCGATCCGAAGACCGCCGAGATCTTCCTCGACATTCTGGCGCGCGGCTCACGCCCGGGCCGCATTCTGCAGCTGATGAACGACGCGGGTCTGCTCGGCCGCTTCCTGCCCGAGTTTGCGCGCATCGTCGGCCAGACCCAGCTGAACCGCCATCACGCCTATACGGTGGACGAGCATACCCTGCGCGCCATCGGCATCATCGGCGACATCGACAACGGCCGCCTGAGCGAAGACCACCCGCTGTCGACCTCGATTATGCCGGTGATCGCCGACAAGGAGGCGCTCTACCTCGCCATGCTGATGCACGACACCGGCAAGGGCGGCACCCGCGGCCAGGAGGACGACGGCTCCATCGCGGCGCGGCGCGCCTGCGATCGCCTGGGGCTTGCGCATCAGAAGGCGGAGCTCACCGCGTGGCTGGTGCGCCACCATCTGGTGATGAGCGACTATGCGCAGAAGCGCGACGTTTCCGACCCCGACACGGTCGCCGCCTTCGCCCGCATCGTGGAAACGCCGGAACGCCTGCGCCTGCTGCTGGTGCTGACCACCGCCGACATCCGCGCGGTGGGGCCAGGCGTGTGGAACGACTGGAAGGGTCAGCTGCTGCGCGAACTCTATGCGGCGACCGAGGCGGCGCTGCGCGGCGGCCGCGGCGCCGATCCGGCCACGGCGTTTCGCAAACGCGCCCAAGCCGAAGCTGTGGTCGCCCGCGAAGGCCTGGTCCGCGCCGATCCGAAAGCCGCCGCCTTCGCCGAGGCCCTGGAAGATTCCTATTTCACCACCACGCCCTTCGACGAACAGAAGGCCCACGCCGAACTCGCGCGCGAAGCAGAGACTGGCGGCGCCGCGGCGCGCGCGCGTTTCCACGAAGATCGCGGCGCGCTGGAACTGACCGTCGCGGCCAAGGATCGCCGCGGCCTGTTCGCGGACCTCACTGAACGTCTGTCGAGCCTGGGGGCCCAGGTGGTGGGGGCGCGCCTGTTCACCTCGCAACGCGGGCTGGCGCTCGACGTCTTCTATTTGCAGGACGCCACCGGCGCGCCGTGGGGGCGAAATCATCCCGCCGAACTCGGCCGTCTGAAACGCGAGATCGAAGCCGCCGCCAAGGAAGCAACGCCGCGCCCGCGACGGGAAGCCGAAAAACCCTGGCGTACGAGCGCGGCCGCCGACCTCACGCCTACGGTGGTGGTGGACAACGAGGCGACCGACGCCGCCACCATCGTCGAAGTCTCCGGCCGCGACCGTCCGGGCCTGCTGGCGTCGCTGGCGCGCCGGCTCGCCGCCGCCGACCTGTCGGTGCAGTCCGCCCACATCGAAAACTACGGCCTGCGCGCCGTGGACGCCTTCTACGTTCTCACCGCAGCGGGCGAAAAGCTCACCGAGCACATGGCCATCGACGCGCTCAAGGCTGAATTGGCGGCCGTGTTCGCGCCCGCGCCGTCGCGCGCCACCGCTTAGAGGTCCCCGTTACTTCGAATCCTGCGCCAAGGCGTCGGCGTCCGCGTTGCGACCGAGCTTTCGATAGACATCCGCCAAGTGTTCGCGCGTGACCTTGGATCTCGGATCGCTGCGCCTGAGATGTTTGTCACAGATGTCCAAGGCGCGCTGAAGGTAGGGCAGCGCCTGCGCCGCGCGGTCGGTGTTGAAATAGAGCAGGCCGATATTGTTCAGCAGCGTGAGGTTTTCCGCGCTGTCCTTGTCTTTGCCCTTGTCGCGGATCGCGACCGCGTGGAGATAGGCTTTCTCCGCGTCGTCGTAGCGCCCCGCCGACGCATAGGCCAGGCCGAGGTCGGTGAGCACGACGGCGGTGTACGGCCCCTGACCCAGATCCTTTTCGGAAATCGCCAGCGCCTGCTCGTCGAAGGCGATGGCCTTGTCGTACGCCTGATGCGCGAACTGGGTCTTTGCGCGCGCCAGCAGCTGATCGACCTTGTCCATGGACGGGTTGTGAGGGGGTCCCAAGGATTCGTTCGGTTGAAAGCCCTGGGCCTGCGCTCCGGGCGCTCCCAGCAGCAAGACCAGGGTGCAGACGGCGGCGGCGAGCAGCCCCGGGGCAAAACGCTCTGATGTCATGGTCCGACCTCCCAGATCGTCACCCTACCGCGCCTTCGCCGGCGACGCTTGCCCCGGGCCCGGACGGCTCGGCTTGAAACGGTCCCTGTCCGTTCTCAAATAGGACCTGAAGCCTTGCCGCTCCGCGCCTACCCAGGGCGGGCCGGCAAAAGCTTCGGAGTCGCTTGATCGAAGGACTTCCGCCGTGACCACAGCCGTACTGTTCGACAGCCCGCTTCTGCTCGGTTTCGAGCCCACCCGCGCGTTGATTGAACGCGCCCAGAAGGCCGCCGCCGAGAGCTATCCGCCCTACAACGTCGAGGCGTTGGACCCGGACCGGGTCCGCATAACCTTGGCCGTGGCGGGTTTCACCCCGGAGCAGCTGTCGGTGACGGTCGAGGACCGCCAGCTCGTCGTCCAGGGCAAGCGCGACGGCGAGGATCGGGCTTTCCTGCACCGCGGCATCGCCGCGCGCGGGTTCACCCGCATCTTCGTGCTCGCGCCAGGCCTGGAGGTCGAACAGGCGCGCCTCGAACACGGGCTGCTTCACGTGGAAGTTTCGAGGCCGGAACCGGTCTCGACGGTCCGGCAAGTGCCTATCCAGGCAGGCGGATGAACCGCGGTCTGCGATCAGGCGTTCAGTAAGTAAGGAGGTGGTCGTATGACGCCGCAACTGACCAACGAGGCCTTCAAGGCGCTGGGCGCGCCGGACCTGGTCTACGTCCGCCAGGTCAAGGCGAAGGAAGTGCTCGCCAATGCCCAGGTGGATGCGGTGGAAGGTTTCTCCATCGATCCGGGACAGATGCTCTACGCCGTGCACAGCGCCGATGGCGCGCGCCTGGCGGTGCTGTTGGATAAGGAATCCGCCGTCGCCGCCGCGGTGGCGCACGAACTGGTGCCCGTCTCTGTGCACTAAGGTGCACTAATGAGTCCGTTCACCGAGCGGACGAAACTTTATCGACTAAATTGAAAGCGCGGACGCGGCCCGGTTCTCAGGCCGCGTTCGAGCGCGTGTCTCCGGCGAGCAGAGCGTAGATTGCATCCGCCGAATGCGCTTGGCGAAGCTGTTCGCGCAGCTCGCCCTGGCGCAGGGCGCGCGAAACTTTCGCCAGCGCGCGCAGATGGTCGACGCCTGCGTTCTTGGGCGCCAGCAGCACGCACACCAGATCCACCGGCCGGTCGTCGACCGCGTCGAAGGCGATCGGCTGTTCTAAACGCAGGAACACCGCGCGCATGCGGTCGAGGCCTTCCAGGCGCGCGTGCGGAACGGCCACGCCTTGGCCGACACCGGTCGAGCCTTGCGCCTCACGCTCCATCAGGGCGTCGAGTATAGCCTGCGGCTTCAGCTTCAGGCGCCGGCCCGCGATCTCCGCGGCGGTCGCCAGAGCTTGACGCTTCGAAGACGCACTCACCCGCGCCGCAATGGCGGCGCGATCCAACAACTCACCGATGTCCATCGAGACTTCGATCCTACACAAGTTTGATATGGGCGGTTTCTGGGGAGGGGACGTTTAGAACCCTATTCTCGTCTGCTTAAGCCACCGATCGTCGATGATTCTCAGGCTTCTGATTCTGCGTCGCCCGTTCTGGGTCGATCCAACCGATATTCCCGTCAGGCCGGCGATATACCACGGACAGGCCGCCGTGCGCGGCGTTTCTGAACAGGATCACGGGATAGTTAGTGAGGTCGAGTTCCAGCACCGCCATACCCACGGTCATGGTCCTAAGCGCCTGCTCGGTTTCCGCCACCACCATAGGGGCCGGCGGCTCATCCGGCTGCGACGAAGAGTCCTGATCTGGAGAATCGTCGTCCTCGTCTTCGTCCGGGGCGCGAAGAATGGTCAGCGCCGCCGTTTCGGCCTCGGTCTCGCGGGCGGTCGGGCGGTGGTTCTTCAGCTTGCGCTTGTAGCGCCGGACCCGGGTTTCGATCTTTTCCAGCACTCCGGAAAACGCGCCGTGCGCGTCGGCCGCAAAGGCGTGGCCCACCACCTGCTGGCCCGAGGCCAAGGTGACCAGGCAGTCCACCTTGAACAGGTGGCCCTCCTTGGTGAGCACAACCTCGGCGGAGCCGCCGTCGCGCTCGAAAAACCGCCCGATTTGTTGAGTGAGTTCGTCAACGATTCGAGAGCGTAACGCGTCTCCGACGTCGACATGCTTGCCGCTGACTCTGACCTGCATGGGCTTACAACGCGCCCGGGCCGAAAGGGTGTCAAGCGGCCACGCCGGTTCCGCTTGCGCTCTCCCCGGCGACGCTTACAAATCCCCGATCACAAGGCGTTGAAGGGGCCCGGGATGGAGCCGAACGAACCCTCGGAAATGATCGAAGACCTCGAGGAGGAGCGCGAGGAATCCAAGAAGCGCGAAGCCAAGGAAGAGGCCAAGGACAAGTTCCGCAGCCGCGCCGCGGTCTGGATCGCGATCCTGGCCGCCTGCATGGCCATCCGCGGCCTGGGCGGCGAGGACGCCAAGGACGAGATGATCGCCAAGAACATCGAGACGTCGGACGCCTGGGCCCACTACCAGGCCAAGGACATCCGTCAGGCCAACTACAAGATCGCCGCCGACGATCTGGCGGCCGAAGTGAAGTTCGCCGGCTACACCGGCGATCGGCTGGCGGACGCGCAAAAGCGGCTGAAGAAACTGCAGGACGCGGTCCAGCACTATGAGACCGATCCCACCGCCAAGGGCGCCGGCGCCGGCGGCAAGGTGCAGCTCAAGGCCGAGGCCACCGAGTTGCAGGAACAGCGCGAGCACTACGAGCACCGCAACAAGAGCTTCGACTATTCCGAGATGGTCTACCAGCTCGGCCTGGTGCTCGCGTCGGTGTCGATCCTGACCGGCTCGCGCAAACTGCTCATGGCCTCGATCGTCCTGGGCGCCATCGGCGCGATCCTGACGTTGAACGGCTTCTTCCTGTTCCTCCCGCCGATCTTCGGGTGAGGAAAAGAAAGAGAGTCCACGGACCCACACGGACGGCGTGGCGTTTCCGTAGAATATTTGTCCACGAACCACACGAACCACACGAAGGGGAAAAACTTTGCGCCGAAGGCGCGTTGGATTCAGGACAGGCGCTGCGCGCCGGGTGTCAATCGTTCGTGTGGTTCGTGGACGATCTTTTCTTCTTCTTCCGTGTGGGTCCGTGTGGGTCCGTGGACTCTCCTTAAACGGCTTGCTTCAGCAACCGCTTTCGTTCCAGGGACGACGGGATGCGCATCGCTTCGCGGTATTTGGCGACGGTGCGGCGGGCGATGTCGACGCCGGCTTCCTTCAGGATTTCGACGATGCGGTCGTCGGAGTGCACGTCGGTTTCGGCGCGTTCGGCTTCCACCAGCTGCTTGATCTTGTGCCGCACGGACTCGGCCGAGTGCGCGACGCCGCCGTCGGATGACGCGATCGCCGAGGTGAAAAAGAACTTCAATTCGAACAGGCCGCGCGGCGTCGCCACATACTTGTTCGAGGTGACGCGGCTGACTGTCGACTCGTGCATGCCGATGGCGTCGGCGACCGTCTTCAGATTCAGCGGCCGCAAGTGCTCGACGCCGAAGGCCAGGAACCCGTCCTGCTGGCGCACGATTTCCGATGACACCTTCAAGATGGTCTTGGCGCGTTGATCCAGGCTCTTCACCAGCCAGCTCGCCGACGCAAGACACTCCGTAACAAAAGTCTTTTCCTGGTCCGAACGCGCGGCGCTCACGACCTTGGCGTGGTAGCGCTGATCGATCAGCAGCTTCGGTAGCGTGTCGCTGTTCAGTTCGACGCGCCAGCCGCCGGCGGGATCTTCGCGTACGAACACGTCGGGCACGACGGTCTGCACCGTCTCAGACCCGAAAGCGGCGCCCGGACGCGGGGTCAGCGCCTTCAGTTCCGCGATCATGTCCTTCAGATCGTCGTCGTCGACGCCGCAGGCCTTCTTCAGTCCGTTGAGGTCGCGCCGCGCCAACAGGTCCAGGTTCTCGACCAGGGCCGCCATGGCCGGGTCGAAGCGGTTCATTTCTTTCAACTGCAGCGCCAGACACTCGGGCACGCTGCGCGCAAACACGCCGGTCGGCTCGAACCCGTGGCAGGTCGCCAGCACCCGCTCGACCGCGGCTTCCTCACAGCCCAGACGTTCGGCGATCTCGGCCAGGGACGCGCGCAGATAGCCGCCCTCGTCGACGCCGTCGATCAGCGCCAGCGCGATCGCGTGCTCGGCCGGGGTAAAGCCGGCCATGGCCGCCTGTTCGGCCAGGTGTTCCAGCAGGGTCTTTTCGCGCTGGCCGATGCGTTCGAAGGCGTCGCCGTCGAGGTCCATCGAGCCGCCCTGGCCCGCGCGGCTCCAGTCGGTCATCGGCTGGTCCGAGACTGCGTTCTGTTCGGCGGCGCGGTCGGCCGCCTGGTCCGCCGGCGCAGCGTCGGAATAGAGATCGTCGGTGCGGGCGTCGACGGAGGCTTCGGCCATGCCGGCGTCGTCGCCGGTCAGCTCCAGTTCGCGTGAATCGGGTTCGGGCGCAGCGGCGGCTTCTTCGCCGGCCTCCGGCTGGCGGTCGGTCTCGTCGCGCTGGAGCAGGGGATTACGTTCGAGCTCGCCCTCGACGAAGACCTCGAGCTCGAGATTGGAGAGCTGAAGCAGCTTGATCGCCTGCTGCAGCTGCGGCGTGACGACCAGGGACTGGCCCTGCCGCAGTTCCAGACGTGCACTAAGCGCCACCCGTGCCCCCGAAGGATTGGGCCTCCGATTGGCCCGCTTCTTGCTTGAGCATCGCGCCCAAGCGTTAACAGAGGGCGAACGGAGCTTTCCCGCCGGCGTTCTCCCCTGTCAAAAAAGCAACGAGAACCACGAAGCGCGCCAAGCGCACGAAGGATGTCGAGGGCCTCCTGGGGCGTCCAGACATCCATTGAATCGAATCCGCGCCGAAGGCGCGGCCGGAGATCAAATCTCAAGGGTTGGAAAGAAAGAACCTTCGCGCGCTTGGTGCGCTTCGTGGTTCATTTTCCTTTTTATCGCCTAGATGAACCGCTCGCCGAGATAGACGCGGCGCACGTCCGGGTCGGCCAGGATTTCCTGGGGCGAGCCTTCGAACAGAACCTCGCCCGCGTGGATGATCGAGGCGCGGTCGATGATGTCCAGGGTCTCGCGCACGTTGTGATCGGTGATCAGGACCCCGATGCCGCGGTCGCGCAGATAGCCGATCACCTCGCGGATGTCGGCGATGGCCAGCGGGTCGATTCCCGCGAAAGGCTCGTCGAGCAGCATGAAGGCCGGCTCGCTCGCCAGCGCGCGGGCGATTTCGCAACGGCGCCGCTCGCCGCCCGACAGCGACGCCGCCGGCGCGGTCTTCAGGTGCGAGATGCGCAGCTCTTCCAGCAGGCGGTCGACCTCGTCCTGCGCCTTCTTCGGATTGCGCTCGTGCAGCTCGACCACCGCCATGACGTTTTCGGCCACGCTCATGCCGCGGAAGATCGACGCTTCCTGCGGCAGATAGCCCACGCCCAGGCGCGCGCGCTGGTACATGGGCTGGTTGGTGATGTCCTCGCCGTCCAGATAGATGTGGCCGTAGTCGGCCTGCACCAGGCCGGTGATCATGTAGAAACAGGTGGTCTTGCCCGCGCCATTGGGGCCGAGCAGGCCCGCAACCTCGCCGCGCTTCAGCCGCAGGCTCACGTCGCGCACCACCACGCGGTCGCGGAACGACTTGCCGATCTTGTCGACGAACAGGCCTTCGGTGTCGGCGCCGGCCAGCGTCTGCGTCTGCGCCTGTTGCATCGCCACGCGCTTAGAATCTCCGTCGGGCATCGGCCAATCGATCGTTGAGACGGCTCAAGCGCCCGCCTTTTTATCCTGGTAGATCACCGAGCGCACGCGTCCGGTGTCGGAGTCCATGGTGCTCTGGCCGGTCGAGTGATGATAGACCAACCGCGTGCCGCGCATCACGTTCTGGCCCTGCGTCGCCACCACCTGGCCGGTGACGACGATGGTGTCGTCGGCCTTGGTATAGACCGCCTTGTCGCCGCGGATCACTTGCGTCGGAGTCACGAAATAGACGTTACCGGTCGCGACCATGTGGTCGACCTTGCTGGTCATTGGCGTGGCGTCATCGGCGCCGACCTTCTTCTCCGCGGGCGCCGCCGAGCGCGGCTGGAAGAAGATGACCAGGTTGTCGGACCGCATGCGGTTGTCGTCCTGCAGGGCCTCGACGTGACCTTCCCAGGTCGCCGAATTTGCGTTGTTGTCGGAAGTGAAATGATCGGCCGAGACGTCGATGGCGCCGCCCTTACTGGAGAGCTGCGCCTGCGCCACGCCGGCCGCCGCGAGGGCGATAACCCCGGCCAGTCCGATGATCCAGGTTCTGTTCATGGTCGCTTCCTCGCGCTTTCGGCCGCCCGGGTGCCTTCTTGGACAATGTGGGAGTGTACATTGCCGTTGAACACCACCCGCGTCCCGTGGTCCAGAATGGCATAGGATGAGCCGCTCGTCGCGCCGTCAGGCCCGCTGCCGGTAACGGGCTTGCTTCCCGTGATGTCGCCGGTCTTGGAGTTCACGACGGCCTCGGAACTGTCGAACGTCCAGCCCGACCCCGAATCGAACATGTGAACCTGGTCGTGCAGGAAGGCCTGCTTGGCCGCCAGGTCGAACAGGCCGGTCTTGGCCGAGATGTCCAGGGTCTTGTCCGGCCCGGTCGCCAGCCGGAGCACCGGCACGGTCAGGGTCACGTGGCCGCCGCCCACATTGTCGCGGATGGCCTCCTTGCCGCCGACCACATAGGAGCGGCCCTTGTCGTCCTGGCCGAAGAAGCGGGGATTGGTCATCCGCACCGATCCGCCGTTGGTGGAGAGGTCGGGCAGGTTGGCCAGGATCGACTTGAAGCCCACCCAGCCGACCAGCGACAGGCTGACCAGCGCGATGCCGACCGGCAGCGCCTTGCGCAGGAAATGGATCAGGCGCGAGCGGCGCCGCCACCGCTCCATCGCCGTGCGCACGCGTTCGACGTCGACCTGGGAGCGCACCGATGACGCGGTGAAGCCGCCATCGGCGGCGGCATGGTCAGGCGTGGGCGAAGACATCGACGTCCTCCCAGCCCGCGAGGTCGAGCCGGGCCCGCGTGGGCAGGAATTCGAAACAGGCGCGCGCCAGTTCCGCACGGCCTTCGCGCTCCAGCATGGCGTCGAGCTTGGTCTTCAGCGCGTGCAGATGCAGCACGTCCGACGCGGCGTAGGCCAGTTGCTCCTGGCTGAGCTCGGCCGAGCCCCAGTCCGAACTCTGCTGCGCCTTGGACATCTCGATGCCGAGCAGTTCGCGGCAGACGTCCTTCAGCCCGTGGCGGTCGGTGTAGGTGCGCGCCAGCTTGGACGCGATCTTGGTGCAATAGACCGGCGCCGTGACCACGTTCAGGTGCAGGGCGAACATGGCGATGTCGAAACGGCCGAAGTGGAACAGCTTGGTCACGTTCGGATCGGCCAGCAGCCGCTTCAGATTGGGCGCGTCGTAGCCGGGGCGTTTCAGCTGCACCACGTGCGCGGTCCCGTCGCCCGACGACAGCTGCACCACGCACAGCGGATCGCGCCGCAGACGCAGGCCCATGGTCTCGGAATCGATCGCCACCACAGGCCCCAGGTCGAGGCCGTCCGGCAGGTCGCCTTGATGCAGTGTGGTCGTCAAGCGGCTTTGGCCTTGCAGTGCATTGAAATAAAAGGACTTTTCATTCGTCGTTCGGGCCCCATGTGTAGCAGACCCTAAAACCCTGGCAAGCCTATGGCCGTCCAGGCGTTGCGGCCGCGCCTTGGCGGCCATTGCAATCCCCCGCCCGATAGTTTCAAATTTTGAAAAATCGCGTTTTGGAAGTTCGGGGAGTCTCCATGCTGTCATCGATCAATCGCCGCCGCCTGTTCGCGGCCGGCGTCAGCCTTGGGGCCGCCTCCGCGCTCCCGCTGTCGCGCGCGTTTGCCGCCAACGATGCGGCGGCGCTGCACTTCGATCCCGCCTTCATCGACGCCGAGGCCGAGCGCATGCGCCAGGCTTTCGATGTGCCGGGCTTCGGCGTGGCGATCGTCGGCGCCGGCCCCGAACCGTGGGTCAAGGGTTACGGCGTGCGCGCCATGGGCAAGCCCGAGCTGATCGACGCCCACACCCGCTTCGCCATCGCGTCCAACTCCAAGGCCTATACCGCGGCGGCCATGTCGATCCTGGTCGACGAGGGCAAGGTCGGCTGGGACGAGCCGGTGGTGAAATATCTGCCCGAGTTCAAGATGTACGATCCCATGGTCACCCAGATGATGACCGTGCGCGATCTGCTCTGTCACCGCAGCGGCCTGGCGCTGGGCGCCGGCGATCTGCTGTTCTTCCCCGACACCACCCATACCGCCGACGATGCGCTGAAGGCGCTGCAGTATCTGAAGCCCGCGCGTCCGTTCCGCGGCGGTTACGCCTACGACAACATTCTCTACACTGTCGCCGGCGTGCTGATCGCGCGCGTGACCGGCAAGAGCTGGTCCGACTTCGTCGCCGAGCGCCTGCTGGCGCCCATCGGCGAAACCGACGCGGTTCCCAACCTCGACCGTCTGCACACCGACAACGTCGCCGGCCGTCACGACCAGCGCCAGGGCAACATGATGGGCATCGGGACCCTGGTCACAGTGCGGCCCGTGGGCGAGCACAACGAAGCGATCGCGCCCGCCGGCGGCATCAATGCGAGCGCGACGGATCAGGCGCGCTGGCTGATGACCCAGCTCGCCAAGGGCAAGGCGCCGTCGGGCGCGCGCATCTGGAGCGAGAAACAGGCCGACGAAATGTGGAAGCCGCAGGTGGTCACCAACGCCAGCGACGGTCCCTCGCCCGAGGATCCCTCGCGTCCGGTGCTGCAGGCCTATGCGCTGGGCTGGTTCATTCAGGACTATCGCGGCGAGCGGCTGGTCAACCACTCCGGCGGCCTGATCGGCCAGGTGACGCAGACCGCGATGATCCCGCGCCGCGGCCTGGGCGTGGTGGTGTTCTCCAACTGCGAGGGCGCCGGATCGGCGATGCTGCGCAACGTGATCCTCGATCACCTGCTCGGCGCCCCCAAGACCGACTGGGCCGCGCTCGGCAAGGCGCGCATCGAAAAGATGCAGGCGCAGATCCTGGCCGCGTCCGACCACAGCATCGACACGGCGCCGGCCGGCGGCCCGAGCCTGCCGCTCGACGCCTACGTGGGCCGCTATCGCGACGCCTGGTACGGCGATGTGGTGGTGACGCGCGCGGGCGCCGACCTGGCGATTTCCTTCATCCCGACGCCCGGCTTCAAGAGCGTGCTCGAACCCTGGGGCCCCGACGCCTTCCGCACCCGCTTCCCCAAGGAAGCCGGCGGCGAAGACGCCCTGATCACCTTCGTGCCCAAGGACGGCAAGATCGTCGAAGTAACAATGAAACCCTTCTCACCGCTCGCCGACTTCAGCTTCGACTTCCAGCATTTGGATTTCAAACCGGTCGCGTGAACGCGCTCTTCGGCGCCGCCCTGACGACGAACGAGTCAGTCTGAGTAAGGCCACTGATTGTGATCGAGTGCTTGGAGTGCCTGCACCCGACCCCAGACTTCGTCGGTCATTTCGTATTGCCAGACGCCGCACACCATCCGACGGAACTTCGCGTCAGCGACGCACCGGGCCTCGACGCACGCAATGTAGTCGTCGCCATGGTCCCCGAGCAACTTTTCGACGGGCCCGGCTGCGATCGCGCATAGGTCGTCGACGGATTTGGCGAGTTGAACGGCGATCTCGATGAATTTCCACTGAAGCTCCGGCGAGGCCCGGAATGTAAAAGCCGTGACAGCCACGCCGATGCTGTTATCGATCGGAGGCTCGTCGTTCCCGCACGTCTCGAGCCACGCGGCGGCAAATTCGGTCAGATCAACCGTGTTCCAGTCGGTGTCGAAGTCCCAATTCGTCTGTCGGGTCATGCTTAAGCGGTCGCGGCCGCCGGCTATCTGGGTCGGCCTGCCGCCCGAAGCGCGTTAGCGCGTAGGGTGGTGCCCAGGAAAGGACTCGAACCTTCACGACCTTTCGGCCACTGGCACCTGAAGCCAGCGCGTCTACCAATTCCGCCACCTGGGCATCGATCCGAAGCCTAAGCCCCGGGCCGAAGGCGCGGACACATAGGGCGCCGCACCCTGGCGGTCAACGGCCCGTTGCGGCGCACCCGGTCCTGGTCTACCCAGGCCCCGGCTTCCCCTGCGAGCGAACGGAAAATCCCATGCGCGGTCTGGTCACGGTGTTCGGCGGCTCCGGCTTCCTCGGCAGCTACGTCGTGCGCGCCCTGGCCAAGCGGGGCTGGCGGATCCGGGTGGCGGTGCGCCGGCCCAACCTGGCCTATCGCCTGCGGCCGATGGGCGACGTGGGCCAGATCCAGCTGTTCCAGGCCAATGTCGGCGTCCCCGAAACCGTCGAGCAGGCGCTGGACGGGGCCGACGCCTGCGTGAACCTGGTGGGCGTCCTCTACCAGACGCCCAGCCGCAGCTTTCAACGCGTCCACGTCGAAGGCGCGGCCAACGTCGCCGAGGCCGCCGCCGCGCGCGGGATCAGCAAGTTCGTCCAGATGTCCGCCATCGGCGCCGATCCCGACGCGCGCTCCGACTATGCGCGCAGCAAGGGCGAGGGCGAGCGGCAGGTGAAAAAGCGCATCGCCTCGGCGCGGGTGCTGCGCCCGTCGGTGCTGTTCGGGCCCGAGGACGACTTCTTCAACCGCTTTGCCGCGATGACCGGATGGTCGCCGGCGCTGCCCCTGATCGGCGGCGGCAAGACGCGGTTCCAGCCGGCCTATGTCGCCGACGTCGGCCGCGCGGTGGCGCAGTGCCTCGACGACGACGCGCCCGCGGGCCAGACCTATGAACTGGGCGGCCCGCGCACCTACACGTTCAAGGAACTGATGCAGATCGTACTGCGCGAGACGCATCGTTCGCGCCTGCTGCTGCCGGTGCCTGGCACCGTCGCCGGCCTGATCGGCCTCGTCGGCGACATGACCGCGATCACCCCGTTCAAGCCGATGCTGACCTCGGATCAGGCCCTGCTGCTCGAGACCGATAACGTGGTGAGCGCCGAGGCGCAGGGCTTCGAGGCCCTCGGCGTAGCGCCGGCCAGCGTGGAATCGATCGTACCGACCTACCTGTGGCGCTATCGCAAGGACGGCCAGTTCGCGGACGCCGTGCCGGTCTAGCGCCTAAGCCCAGACGTGGGTGAAGACGAGCGCGAGGCCGATGCCTCCAAGCACGATCCTCAGCCAGGCGAACGGCGCAAAGCCGTGACGCGAGACGAAGTCCAGGAGCGTCTTCACCACGAAGGCGCCGAAGATGAACGACACCACGAAACCGATCGCAATGATGCCGGCGTCCTGCATGTTCAGCTGCTTGTAACTCTTGAACAGGTCGTAGGCGAAGGCGCCGGCCATTGTCGGCATGGCGAGGAAGAAGGAGAACTCGGCCGAGGCGCGCTTGTCACAGCGCTGCAGCATGGCGCCGACGATGGTCGCTCCCGAACGCGACACGCCCGGGATCATGGCCAAGCACTGGAACACGCCGATCACCAGCGACGTGCCCAGAGGAAAGCGCATGGCGTCGTCGCGCATCGGCGCCGGATGCCATTTATCGAGGATCAGCAGAACCACGCCGCCGATGATCAGGGCGCTGCAGATCACCAACGGGTTTTCGAACAGCGAGCCCTTGATGAAATCATGCAGCAGCACGCCCAGCACAACCGCCGGCAAGAAGGCGACCAGCACGCTGAGCACGAACCGGCGCGCGGTCGGATCGTGTGGAAGTCTCAGCGCCACCGACCAAAGTCGTTGGAAATACAGCGCCACCACCGCCAGGATGGCCCCCAGCTGGATGAGGATGGTGAAGGTTTCCCAGCGCATGCCGCTAAGGTGCAGGACCTTTTCCGACAACAGCAGCATCGCCGTCGACGACACCGGGATGAATTCGGTCAGGCCTTCGACGATTCCGAGGATGATGGCGTTCAGCCAGTCGGGCAGCATGCGGTCTCCGGCTCAGGCTTGATCAGGCGACTTCAGGGTTGGGCGAATTCGGGTTCGACCCCCACATAGCGCAATCGTGCGCGGATGGGCGAGCCTTGAGTGACTTCCTCGAGCGCATGGCCGAGCCAGCCGGCGGTGCGGCCGATGACATAGATCGCAAGCCCGCCGTCGCGCGGCAGGTCCAGGTGACGGCTGATCAGCGCCAGGGCCATGTCGAAATTGGGCGCCTGACCGGTCAGGCCCTCGCCCACGCGCACGATGTCGAGCAAATCGTCGGGCAGACCCGCGCCCGCGATCAGCGCCCGCGCGCGGGGATCGCCGTTGGGAAACAGCGGATGGCCGAAGCCTGGAATCTCGAGCCCCAGCGCCAGGCGCTGGCGCGCGGTCGAGCGCGCGTCGGAGCCGCGGCGCGACTCCGCCACATAGCCGTAGACCTGGGCGATCTGGCCCGCATAGGCCGGCCCCGACAGCGCCGACAGCCCGGCGAGACAACAGGCCGACAGCGCAGCGCCCGTGGACGCCGCCAGCCGCGTGGCCAGGGTCGGCGCGTTCAGCTCGCTGTCCATGGCCAGGACCAGCGCCTTGCGCACGGTCTGCGAATCCTTCTCCGACAGCTTCCACACCCGCGCC
The DNA here is from genome assembly GCA_036501825.1 of Caulobacteraceae bacterium. GTDB lineage: Bacteria > Pseudomonadota > Alphaproteobacteria > Caulobacterales > Caulobacteraceae > JAFECT01. Next base: position 460,073 of record DASXZP010000036.1, read on the forward strand.
AGACGCTGATGCAGATAGAGCCGCGGGCCGCCGCCGGAAATCGCATCGACCAGTTCGTTCAACACCGAGGCGGCTTCGCGGCGCAGCGAACGCGCGCTGCGGCCGGGCGTTGCGGCGTCTTCCTCGGCGCGGCGTGAGAGGGCGGCGAAAGCGCGCGCGCGCGGACCGCCGGGGAAGTTCACGTCGATGCGCGGCTTCAGCTCCGCGAACGGATCCTCTTCACCTTCCCACAACAGGCGCGCCGCAACCTCGAGCGTCGCGGTCTCGGCGAGCGTCGCCGCGTCCTGGCCGCGGTAGTAGAGCTTGCCGTCGCTGACGGTGGTCAGGGCCGATTCCACCACCGCCTCGCCGCGCGCCGCGGTCGAACCGCCGCCGGTCTGGCCGGACTTGGGCGCCTTGGGGGTGCGGTCGAGCAGGCGCTCGACGTCCTCGGCGGCGTAGAGGCTGCGGCGGGGATCGTCCGGGTCGGCCCGCGCGGCGATCCGGCCCCGGCTGACATAGGCGTAGAGGGTCTGGGCCTTGACGCCGAGACGCTCGAGGACCTCGGTCCGGGGGATCCAGCTGCGCGACATGCGAAAGGCTTACACCTGAGGATGATCAAGATTGATCGGATAATCGCCGTGCGAGACTTTTTCGTGGCGATACGCGCCCAGGACGTGAGGCTATAAGGCGCCAGATGAGCGAATCCGCCAAAGCCGCGCACGGGACCGCCGACCTGGAGCAGTACGCCCGGGCGACCCGGCGCGTGACCCTCTATTCCGTCGCCATCGCCCTGGTGCTGATCGTGCTGAAGGGGGTGGTCTGGGCGCAGAGCGGCTCGGTCGCCCTGTTCGCCTCCCTGGCCGACTCCGCCCTGGACCTGGTTGCGGCCCTGGTGACCTTTTTCGCGGTTCGTTACGCCGCGGAGCCGCCGGACGCCGAGCACCGCTTCGGTCACGGCAAGGCCGAGAGTTTTGCGTCGCTGCTGCAGGCGGGCCTGGTGTTTGCGTCGGGCGCCCTGGTCGGCCGCGAAGCGCTGCTGCGCCTGTTGCACCCGCAGCCGGTGGGCGACGGGGCGCTGGGCACGGCGGTGATGGCGGTCTCCATCGTGCTGACCGCGGGTCTGATCGCGGCGCAGTCGCGGGCGCTGAAGTCGGCCGGCTCGGTCGCGGTGTCGAGCGACCGCACGCACTATTTCACCGACCTGCTGTCCAACGCGGTGGCGCTGATCGGCATCGCCGGCGCGACCTTCCTGGGGCTCAAGTGGCTCGACGGCGCCGCGGGCCTGCTGGTGGCGGCGACCTTCCTGTGGGGCGCGATCAGCGTGTTTCGCGAGTCCGCCTATCAGCTGATGGACACCAGCCTGCCGCCCGCCGCCCACGCGCGCATCACCGACCTGGTGACCCAGGACCCGCGCATCAGCGGCGTACACCAGCTGCGCACCCGCGTGTCGGGCCCCTATGTGATGATGCAGATGCACGCCGACCTCGACCCGATGCTCACCCTGGAAGAGGCGCACGCGGTGATGATCGAGGCCGAGAACCGCATCCTGGCCGAATACCCGGCCGCCGACATCCTGATCCACCCGGACCCCCGCGGCCGCGCCGCCCCCCACGGCGGCGCCTTCGCCGAACGCCCGCACGTCGATGCCTGACAGGGGCGCCTGAACGGGCCGAGCGCGGTAAACGACCCCTTAACGCGGGGCGGTCATGGTGGCGGCGATGACCGCCGGCCCTGTCCGCACCTTGCACCACTTCCCGCTCGATCCTGCGTCGCGGCTGGCGCGGCTGACCCTGGGCGAGAAGAAGATCGAGTTCGCCGACGCGCCGGTGAAGCCGTGGGAGCCGTCGCCGGCCTTCGAGGCGCTGAACCCGTCGGGCGCGACGCCGGTCCTGGTGGTGGGCGACCTCGCCGACCGGCTGGTGCTGTGCGAGACGGGCGCGATCCTGGGCTGGGCCGAAGACACCACGCCGGAACCGGCGCTGATGCCGCGCCGCGCCGCCGACCGCGCCGAGACGCGCCGCCTGCTGCAATGGTTCGAGCGCAAGTTCGACTGGGAGGTCAACGCGCTGCTGCTGCACGAGAAGATGGAAAAGCGCCTGCTGGGTCTGGGCGCCCCGGACACCGACGCGGTGCGCGAAGGCCGCGACGCGCTCGAACGCCATCTGATGCATTTCGAAGGCTTGCTGAACGCGCGCGACTGGCTGGCCTGCGGGCGCCTGACTTTCGCCGATTTTGCTGCGGCGGCGCACCTGTCGGTGCTCGACTATTTCGGCGAGGTGCCCTGGGGCGGCTTTGCGGCGGTAAAGACCTGGTACTCCAAACTGAAGTCCCGCCCGTGCTTCCGCCCCCTGCTGGCCGACCGCCAACCCGGCATGCCCCCCTCCCGCCACTACGACGACCTGGATTTTTAGAACCTCGCGGCAGGCGCTAGAGTCGCGCTCGTGAAAGCGCCCGCACCCCCCCTCGCCAAGGACGACATCCGCGCCCAGGCCCTGGCGATCGGCTTCGACGTCTGCCGGTTCGCGACGGTGGATCAGCCGTGGCCCGCGTCCGCGCGCCTGCGCGCCTTTGTCGAGGCGGAGCGGCACGGGACCATGGCGTGGATGGAGGAGACGCTCGACCGGCGCGAACACCCGACCGCGATGTGGGCCGATGCGAAGAGCGCGCTTGTGCTCGGCGTCAACTATGCGCCGGACGAGGACCCGCTGGCGTCGCTCGCCGACAAAACCGCGGGCTCGATCTCGGTCTATGCGCGCGGCGACGACTATCACGACCTGATCAAACAGCGGCTGAAGCAACTCGGCCGCTTGCTCGCACACACCACCGGCTGCGAACTGAAGGTGTTCGTCGACACCGCGCCGCTGATGGAAAAACCGCTCGCCGCCCAAGCCGGCGTCGGCTGGCAGGGCAAGCACACCAATCTGGTGTCGCGTGAGTTCGGCTCGTGGCTGTTCCTGGGTTCGATCCTGACCACGCTTGCGCTCGACCCCGACGAGCCGGAGACCGATCACTGCGGCTCGTGCCGCGCCTGTCTCGACGTCTGTCCCACCGACGCGTTCCCTGCGCCGTACCAGCTCGACGCCCGCGCGTGTCTTTCCTACCTCACCATCGAACACGACGGTCCCTGGCCCGAGCGTTATCGCGCCGCCATGGGCAACCGCATCTACGGCTGCGACGACTGTCTGGCGGTGTGCCCGTGGAACAAGTTCGCCAGTGAAGGCCGCGAGATGAAACTCGCCGCGCGCGAGGCATTGCGCCGCCCCCGTCTCGCCGATCTCGCCGCGCTGGACGACACCGCCTTCCGCGCCCTGTTCGCCAAGTCGCCGGTAAAACGCATCGGCCGCAACCGCTTCCTCCGCAACGTCCTCTACGCCATCGGCAACTCGGAGGATGCAACGCTCAAAGCGTCCGCCGAAAGATTGCTGCACGATCCGTCAGAGCAAGTGCGGGACGCGGCGGCTTGGGCGGTCGAGCGACTTAAGATTTGAGTCCACGGACCCACACGGAAACACACGGAAAAAGAAGATCGAATGCGCGCCCTAGGCGCGCGTTGAGCCCGGGCTCACGCGGCGCAAATAGAAGCTACGGAAACGCGACACCATCCGTGTGTTTCCGTGTGGGTCCGTGGATGCTCTTTTCTTCAGCGGCCCGAGCGCTTCGCCTCGATGACGTCCCACAGCAGCGCCGCCGCATCCGCGCCGCCGAAGCGTTTCAGTTGTTGGGCGCCGGTGGGAGAGGTGACGTTAATCTCGGTCATGTAGTCGCCGATCACGTCGAGACCGACGAGGAGCAGGCCGCGCTTTTTCAGCTCCGGCCCGACGCGCGCGCAGATTTCGCGGTCGCGCTCGGTCAGGTCCACCGGTTCCGCCTTGCCGCCCACGCGAAGGTTCGAGCGCACCGCGTCCTTGGCCGGAACGCGGTTGATCGCGCCGACCGCTTCGCCGTCGACCAGGATGATGCGCTTATCGCCTTCGACCACCGCCGGGATAAACGCCTGCATCACCACGGGATCACGCCCGATCGCGGCGTGCAGTTCCAGCAGCGCCTCCAGGTTCGGATCGCCCTTCTTCAAGCGCACCACGCCGCCGCCGGCGGCGCCGTGCACCGGCTTGACCACCACGTCGCCGTGCCGCGCCTGAAAGTCGAGCAGCGCGGCCGTGTCCCAGCTGATCAACGTCGGCGGCTGCAGGTCGGCGAAATGTTGCGCGTACAGTTTCTCCGGCGCGTTGCGCACCTCGGTCGGGTCGTTCACCACCAGGGTCTGCGGCTGGATCATCTCCAGCAGGTAGGTCGCGGTGACATAGGCCATGTCGAAGGGCGGATCCTGGCGCATCAGCACCACGTCCATCGCGTGCAGGTCGATGTGCTCCATCTCGCCCGGCGTGGCGTGGTCGCCCTTCACCGCGCGCACGCTCAGCTTGCGGCCGCGCGCGCTCAGCCGGCCGTTCTCCAGCGCCAGGTGGTGCGGATAGTAGATCCACAGCGCATGCCCCCGGGCCTGGGCCTCGAGCAGCAGCATGAAGGTGGTGTCCGCCTCGATGTTGACGGACTCGATCGGGTCCATCTGGACCGCGACTTTGAGGGACATGGGACCTCCGCGTTGGGGACAGGTTATGGTGTCCCTACGCGGCGGAGGAAAGGGGCGATCAGGGACACCATACCTGTCCCCGATGTTTTCGCGTCAGTTCAGGCGCAACCGCACCCGCTCGCGCGCGGCCTGGGCCATGGCCGCGGCGCCGCCATCGATGCGCTGGGCCCGCGCCAGGGCCTCCAGCGCCCCGGTGAGCGCCCCTTGCTTCTCCCGCGCGCCGGCCACGTCGAGCCAGGGGCGGTGGTCGTCCGGATCGAGCAGGGCGCGGCGCAGCGCCGACCGCTCCGCCGCCTCGAAGTCGCCCGAACGCGAGGCGCGGGCGAAGATCAGGCCCTGCAGGCGGATCAGCACCTGCCGGTCGGGCGCCGGCGTCATCAGGACGTCGAGCCGGTCGGCCACGTCCGGCGTCAGGCCTGCACGGAGCGCGCGCCGCGTCAGCTCCGACGGCAGCACCAGGCGCCCCTGGCTGAACGGATCGAGCGCCACCGGTCCTTCCGGGGTTTCGACGCGCAGCAGAAAGTGGTTGGGGAAATCGACGCCGTCGGCTTTCAGCCCCGACTGACGCGCCGCGTGCAGATAGAAAATGCCCAGCGTGGCCGACAGGCCGCGCCGGCGCTCGGCCACGTCGATGATGTCGGTGTTGGCCGGATCGTCGAAGGTGAGCAGATCGCCGGTCAACCGCCCGTCGCCGGACAGCGCTTCGGCCAACGCTTCATCGGGCGACTCCGTCTGCAGCCGTTCGGCCAGCCGCTGCGCCGACGCTTCGGCCAGCGCGCGCACCGGCTCGGCGTCACGGAAGGGGGTTTCGTGAATGGCGCACGCGATCGTGGCCTCCAGCAGGGGGAAGTCCGCGTCACGCGTCTCCCCCGCCGTGGTCAAAACCCGCTCGGCGTCATCCCGCGTCATGGCCCCGTTCGCCCTACGTCCCCTCGCGTCCGTCCGGTGGGACTGAATCCGCAAGGATATTGCGAAGATGTCTCGGAAATCGGCCGGGCGCCAGAGCGATCAGATCAAGTCGCATGTCGAGTTGTCGCAGGGCCGGCCTGCGCTCGGCCAGCGCCCGCCCCGCGAGCAGCAACCTTTGCCGCTGAACCGGTGTAATCGCCTGCAAAGCCAGCTCCACCGTAGCGCGGCGCTTCACCTCGACGATACAGAGCCAGCGGCCGCGCCGCGCGAGCAGGTCGATCTCGCCTTGTTTGGTGCGCAGGCGAAAGCCGAGGATCTGATAGCCCTTAACCATGAGCAGCAGGGTGGCGATGACCTCGGCCATGCGGCCGTCCTCGCGGCCCTGCCGTCCGCGCTCGCGGCGCGCCTCGAGGCGCGGCGGTCTCACGCACGCCCCTGCAGTTCGAGCGCGCGGCGATAGAGCGGCTTGCGCGAAAGACCCAGCGCCTTGGCGACTTCCGACGCCGCATCGGCGGGACTGAGCCGGGTGAGCGCTTCGCTGAGCGCCGCATCCGCGTCGGCTTCGCTGGCTTGTGTTTCGGCGCCCGGCCCGACGACGACGACGATCTCGCCCTTGGGCGCCTCCAGCTGCGGATCGGTTGCGAGCGCGGTGAGGTCGCCGCGCACGCAGGTCTCGTAGAGTTTGGTGATTTCGCGCGCGACGGCGGCGTCACGCGCGCCGAACACCGCCGCCATGTCCTGCAGGCTTGCACGCAGGCGCGGGCCGGTTTCGAAAAACACCAGCGTCGCACGCACGGCGCGCAGCTCTTCGAACATCGTGCGCCGCGCCGCCGACTTCGCCGGCGTGAATCCCGCGAACAGAAACCGGTCGGTCGGCAGGCCCGCCAGCGTCAGCGCCGCCAACGGCGCCGACGGTCCCGGAATCGGATGCACCCCCGCCCCGGCCTCGATCGCCGCGCGCACCAGTTTGTAGCCGGGATCGGACACCAGCGGCGTGCCTGCATCGGACACCAGCGCCACCCGCTGGCCCTGCGCCAGCGCGCTGAGCACGCGTGGCCGCATCTTGTCGCCGGTGTGATCGTCGTAGCGCTCCAGCGGCTTCTTCAGCCCGTAGGCGGTGAGCAGTTTCGCACTGACCCGCGTATCCTCCGCCAACACCAGATCGGCGGCGCCGAGCACGTCCAGCGCCCGCAAGGTAATGTCCCGCAAATTCCCGATCGGCGTCGCCACCAGATAGAGCCCAGGCTCTACGGGTTTGGCCGGCGGGGCATTGGCGATCGGATCGGTCATGGGACCAGCGTGACAGGGCGGGACGGGCGGTCAAGCGCAGGGGCAAGTTGAGTCTCTGGAACCCTCCCTCCTCGATGGAGGGAGGGCAGGGAGGAAGGTGGCGGCAGGCGCGTTAAGGATGGATCGCGGGCGGCGCCGCCCGCGTCCTGTTCGGCAATCGCTGTGCCCACACCCCCATCCCCGGCCCTTCCCCCATCGAGGGGGAAGGGAGTTCATGTAACAAGTTCGCGGACCACGCGGTCGAGGACGAGGCGGCCGGCGGGGGTGGCGCGCACGCGGTCGGTGTCGATGGTGAGAAGGCCGGCGTCGATGAGGGTGGCGACCTTCGGGGAGGCGGGTGAGAGGTCCAGGTTCGTAAGCGCGCCGATTTCAACCCCCTCCCGTATCCGCAACCCGAACATCACCCGTTCTTCCGCCGCCTCACGCGCGCTCAGCGGTTCGAGTGTGTCGAACCCGACCCCGGTTTTGCCTACCCGGCCGATGTAGTCCTTCACCCCTCGCGCCGTCCGCGTCGCCGTGCGCGCGCCGTCCAGCGCCAGACGTCCGTGCCCGCCCGGGCCCGCGCCCAGGTATTCCGCGCCACGCCAGATCGCCAGGTTGTGGCGGCTGCGCGCGCTGTCGCTGTGGGCGTGGTTGGAAACTTCGTAGGCGTCGAAGCCGTGGCGCTCCAGCACCGCCTGCGTGACGTCGAACAACGCCGCGCCGGCGTCTTCGTCCGGTGGGACCAGCGTCCCGCGGGTAACGGCGCGGTCGAAGGCGGTGCCGGATTCGATGGTGAGTTGATAGGGCGAGACGTGTTCGGGTTGGAGCGCGGTCAGCGCGTCTTTCAGTTCGCGGCGCCAAACTTCCGGCGACTCGTCGGGCAGGGCGTAGATCAAATCCACCGACAGGCGCGCGAACACCTTGCGCGCCACCTCCGCCGCCCGGCGCGCTTCTGCCGCATCGTGGTTGCGGCCGAGCACCTTCAACGACGCGTCGTTCAACGACTGTACGCCGAGCGACAACCGTTTCACGCCCGCATCCGCGAACGCCTCGAAGCGCGCCGCCTCCGCGTCGGTGGGGTTGGCCTCAAGCGTAATCTCGAGGTCGGGCGCCGGCGCAAACAGCCGCTTCGCCGTTTCGATCATCCGCGCCGCGTACGCGGGCGGCATAAGCGACGGCGTACCGCCGCCGAAGAAGATCGAGGTCAGCCGCCGTTCGCCGATCCGCGCCGCCTGCCCCTCGATGTCGCGCACGATCGCATCCGCCAGCGCGGCCGGCTCGTCCCCGTCGCGTCCCGCGCGCACCACGTTGAAGTCGCAGTACGGACAAATGCGCGCGCAGTAGGGCCAGTGGATGTAGAGCGCGAGATTGTTCACGAGCGCGATAGCCGAAAGTGTGAAGCGGTTTCGGCGACCATCGCGCGACAACAAGAATTATTCAAAGACGGCGGCCTTCAGCTTTTCGAACGCCTTCGACCGGTGGCTGATCGCGTCCTTCTCCGGTCGCGGCAGCTCGCCGAAGGTCAGGCTCATGCCCTCGGCCACGAAGATCGGGTCATAGCCGAACCCGTTGCTTCCTCGCTCCGGGAAGGTCAGCGCCCCTTCGACGATCCCCTCCACCACCACGCACGGCCCTTTCGGCCACGCCAACGCGAGCGCGCAGGTGAACCAGGCGAAGCGGTCGTCCGCGTGCACCTCCTCCAGCCGTTCCTCGACCTTGGCCATGGCCAGGGCGAAGTCCCGGGCCGGGCCGGCCCAGCGAGCGGAATAGATCCCCGGCGCCCCGTCCAGAGCCCGCACCGACAGGCCCGAATCGTCGGCCAGGGCCGGCAGGCCAGACCGCTCCGCCGCCGCCCGCGCCTTCAGCATGGCGTTGCCCCCGAAGGTCGTCTCGGTCTCGTCCGGCTCCGGCAGGCCCAGGTCGCCGGCGGAAACCACGTCGAAGCGGCCCTCCAGCAAGGCCGAAATCTCGCGGACCTTGCCCGGGTTGTGGGTGGCGGCGACCAGGCGGGTGCCCCTGGAAAGCTTGAGCGACATGGGATCTCCGGATTACGCGGTTTTAATGCGTTGCAAAATTTTAATATCGATTATCGATGCGGGCTCTTGATCGATAATCGGCCAAAGCATATTGAATAGCGGCAAGAACGGCCCCGAACCGTTCGCAAGTGCGAAAAATGAACCCGAGTTAATGTTGCGTTGCACAATGTCCTCTCCCGCCGCGCAGAGACCCCGAAAGGATCCTCCCATGACCACCTTCTCCACCTCCCGCAACGTCGGCCGTTTCGGCATGGTGTTCTTCAACACCCTGGCTTTCGTGGCCATTCCCGTCCTGATGCTCGCCCACGCGCTTTGATCTCACGATGATCTCGCGCATTGTCCCCGCTACCTCTTGGCAGACCCTAGCCGCGAGGTAGCGGACAGGTCCCCCTTGGGACCCGATACAGGGGGACTGGAATGCGGGCCATGGGTCCGGGCTCGGTTTCGAGCCTTCTGAAGACGGCTCTGGATGTCGTCTATTATGTCCTCCTCGGTGTGGCCGGCGTCCTTCTGGTGCTCGCCGCCCTGGTTCTGATCCTCTCCTACGATCCCGGCCGCGACGTGACCCTGCCCGATGGCGTGAAGGTCACCCTGACCGCCGCCATGCTGGCCGAGGGCCTCGCCCTCTTTGCCCTTTATCTCGGTGTCGTGGTCGTCGTGCTCGGCCGCGTGCGGCGCCTGTTCGCCACCCTGACCATCGGCGACCCCTTCCATCCCGCCAACGTGAACCGCCTGCGCTGGATTGGCGTGGGGCTGGCCGCGCTCGAGGCGTTGAACGTGCTGGGCCGGATGCTGATCAATTGGCAGATCCCCAGCGCCGTGCGCGGGACGCCCATCGACGTGACCGCCTGGTTCTCGGTGCTCGTCGTCTTCGTCCTGGCCGAGGTCTTCCGCGAGGGCGCCCGCCTTCGCCGCGAAGCCGAACTGACGATCTGACGCATGCCCATTCGCGTCCAGCTCGACCGCATCCTGCTCGACCGGCGCATGTCGCTGACCGAGCTCGCCGACCGCGTGGGAGTCACCCTCGCCAACCTGTCGATCCTGAAGACCGGCAAGGCGCGCGCCGTGCGCTTTTCCACCCTGGACGCGCTGTGCCGCGAACTCGACTGCCAGCCCGGCGACATTCTCAGCTTCGAACCCGGCCCGCCGGAAATCGACGACACGCCGCCGGAAGAATAGGCGACCAAGGTGTGCGACGATCCCAGCCGCTGGAAGCCTCAAGGCCAACCCGGCGCCTCGTGGTGAAGCTAGCCGACTCGGCTAAGCTCAGGGCTTGGCTGGAGCCTTGCGATGGAAGTCCACCACAAGCTGAGGCCGCCCCACGGGTGGCGCGAGTTCCTGTTCGAGATCGGCACCATCGTGTTGGGCGTGCTGCTGGCGCTGGGCGCCGAACAGTCCGTCGAGGCGATGCATCGCGCACACCAGGTCGAAGAGGCCGAGCACGCGATGCGCCTCGAGCTTCTCGACGACGACGGATTGCAAGCTTACACCCGCGCCGCCGTCTCGAATTGCTTCAGCGCTCAGCTGGCTTCGCTTCGCAGCGCGCTGGAGGGTGGCGTCGATCGCAAGATCTTCTACGACATGGCGAAGGACTATCAACCGCCGATCCGCAGTTGGGACGATCAGGCCTGGGCGTCGGCCAAGGTGTCGAACGTGGCGACCTTCATGGGCGCAAAACGGTTGAGCGCCTGGTCGGCCGCGTACAATCCGATTCAGTCGATGGAACGCCTCGCGACAAGCGAAATCTTCGATCTGGTCGAGCTCAAGTCCGGACGCCGGTCACCGGGGAAGTTGACCGATGCGGAAAGCGATCGCCTCCTTCTGGTCGTAGACCGGTTGGCCGACGAGAACGTCGGCCTTCACGTGCTGTCGCTGGGTGTGCTCAACGGCATGGAGCGAGCGGGCGCCGGGCTGACGGCCCAGGTCCAGCGCGCTTTGCTCGACGACGCGCATAAGCGTTTCGGGTCGTGCGTAAGGACGCCCGAGACAGCCGTTTGGCGCTCCGTCGGACAGACAACCGGTGCAAGTGATCTCGAGCGAAAGCTCCGCTAAGCAGCCGGCTTCCGCCTCAGTCGCGCGAGCCTGCGCAACCGCTTCCAGAACCGCGTCTTCTCCGGCTCCGGATAGGGCTGCAGGTTGCGGACGAACTCTTCGGCCGACGCGCGCCAGGAAAACTTTTCCGCATAGGCGCGCACCGCCTTGCGGTCGAGGTCGAGGCAGGCGAGGCAGGCTTTCTTCAGGTCCTCGTCGACCACGCCGGCGTTCGAACCCGGAATGATGTCGATGGGTCCCGGCGCCGGATAGGCCGCCACCGGCGTGCCGCACGCCATGGCCTCCAGGATCACAAGGCCGAAGGTGTCGGTCAGCGAGGGAAACACGAATACGTCCGCGTCAGCGTAGCAGCGCGCCAGCTCGTCGCCGAACTTGGCGCCCAGGAACTTCGCCTCGGGATATTTCTTTTCGAGTTCGATGCGCGAAGGGCCGTCGCCCACCACCACCTTGGTTCCCGGCAGATCGAGCGCCAGGAACTTCTCGATGTTCTTCTCCACCGCCACGCGTCCGACATAGACATAGATCGGCCGGGCGATGGACGTGTCGTAGATCGGCTCCAGCCCCGGGCGGAACAGCTCGGTGTCGACGCCGCGCGACCAGGGCGAGATGTTGCGAAAGCCGTGCTTCTCCAGGTCGGCGCGCATGGTCGGCGTCGCCACCATCACGCGCCCCGACGGCTTGTGGAACCAGCGCATGAACGCATAGCCCATCGACAGCGGCACCGGAAAACGCGCCGCGACGTACTCGGGATATTTGGTGTGATAGCTGGTGGTGAACGGCAGCTTCCACTCCATGCAGATACGCCGCGCCGCCATCCCGATGGGCCCCTCGGTGGCGATGTGGATGCCGTCCGGTTCGAACCCCTTGAACCGGTCGCGGATCTCTTCGTAGGCGCCCAGCGCCAGCCGGATTTCCGGATAGGTGGGCATCGGCACGGTCTTGAACTGGTCCGGCGAGATCACCTCGACCTCATGCCCCATGGCCCGGCACTCGGCGACCGTGCGCGTCAGCGTGCGCACCACCCCATTCACCTGAGGCTCCCAGGCGTCCGTCGCCAGAAGAATACGCATGCGGGGTTCGGGTCTCACGGGGTTGGTGGTTTGCCTAATAGGATGCGCCGGACGGAATTGCGAGGCGCCAGGTGTGCGGCGATCTCCGCCCTCTGGGCGGAGACAGCTCGCGAAGGCGAGCAGAGTCGGGCAGCCGCCGCCACGCCGGACCATGCCGGCAACCCTCGCGCCTGCGTTCCCGACAATCCCCTACCCGCAGCGGCGGCCGCCCTCCTCTGGCGCTCGCGCGCCGGTCTCCCCCCAGTGGGGGGAGATGGCCGTCCTAGATCGGCAGCTCCAGGGTGTTCTTCACCTCTTCCAGCACCGCGTAGGTCCGCGTCTCGCGCACGCCGGGCATGGCCACCAGGGTCTCGCCCAGGAAGGCCCGGTAGGCCGCCATGTCCTTCACCCGGGCCTTGATCAGATAGTCGAAACCGCCGGCGACCATGTGACACTCGAGGACCTCGGGCGCGCGGCGCACGTGGTCGGCGAAGCGGTCGAAGGTTTCCTCGGTGGTGCGGTCCAGGTGGACCTCCACGAAGATCAGCAGCGACAGGTCGAGCTTCTGGGGGTCGAGCACCGCCTTGTAGCCGGTGATCAGGCCGCGCTCGCGCAGGCGCTTGACCCGCTCGAAACAGGCCGCCGGCGAGAGGTTGCAGCGCCGGGCCAGCTCCTGATTGGTGATGCGGCCATCGGCCTGCAGCACCCGGAGCAGCTTGCGGTCGGTCTCTTCCATTTCAATCCTTCGGCCAAAGTCCCGTGCGCCGAACAATCTTCGGATATAATCCTGGAAAAACCAAGATAAATCGCCATATTTCGTGGCATAACCGACATTCTTCCGGACAAGGACGCCGCGCGCCATGACGCTGCTCGATCAACCGCCGACCAAAGCCATCGACTGGGACAGCCTCGATAACGGCAAGTACCAGGACGAGACCGAAACGGTCGCCGCGCTCCTGGCGGCCAAGCCCCTGTCCGACGCCGACCGCAAGGCGGTGGTGGTCGAGGCCGAGGCCCTGGTCCTGGCCGCCCGCTCCGAGACCGAACGCCAGGGCGTGGTCGAAAGCTTCCTGCAGGAATTCTCGCTGGGCACCCGCGAGGGCCTGGCGCTCATGTGTCTGGCCGAGGCCCTGCTGCGCACACCTGACGAAGGCACCCGCGACAAGCTGATCGCCGAGAAGATCGGCTCCGCCGACTGGGCCTCGCACCTGGGCAAATCCGACAGCCTGTTCGTCAACGCCTCCACCTGGGGCCTGATGCTGACCGGCAAGATCGTCGACGTGGACGAGCAGGCCAGGAACGACCTGGGCGGTTTCCTCACCCGCGTCTCCGCGCGCATCGGCGAACCGATGATCCGTCACGCGGTGGCCGCCGCCGTGCGCATCATGGGCGAACAGTTCGTGCTCGGCCGCACCATCGAAGCCGCGCTGGTGCGTGCGCGCAACGAGGGCATGCTCTGCTCCTTCGACATGCTGGGCGAAGGCGCGCGGACCGCGGCGGACGCGGAGCGCTATGAGGATCTCTACGCCTACGCTATCGAAACCGTCGGCAAGAACCGCGCGGGCGCCGGCCCCGAAACCGGGCACGGCGTGTCGGTGAAACTCTCGGCGCTATCGCCGCGCTATGAAGCCACCCAGGAAGCGCGCGTGTGGGAAGAACTCTATCCCCGCATCAAACGCCTCGCCCTGATCGCGGCCAAGTACGACCTGAACTACGCCATCGACGCGGAAGAGGCCGACCGCCTGACATTGTCGATGAAGCTGATCGAAAAGCTCGCCGCCGAACCCGAACTGGGATCATGGACCGGCCTCGGCGTCGTGGTGCAGGCGTACCAGAAGCGTGGCCGCGAGGTGATCGCGCGACTGAAGGACCTGTCGCAGCGCACCGGCCGCCGGCTGATGGTGCGCCTGGTCAAGGGCGCCTACTGGGACAGCGAAATCAAGCGCGCCCAGATCGCGGGCCGCACCGACTATCCGGTGTTCACCACCAAGCCGTCGACGGACCTCAGCTATCTCGTCTGCGCCCGCGACCTGATCGAGGCGTCGCCCAACCTCTATCCGCAGTTTGCCACCCACAACGCGCACACCCTGGCCGCGGTGCGCAAGATGGCCGAGGCGCGCAAGGTTCAGATAGAGCATCAGCGCTTGCACGGCATGGGCGAGGCGCTCTATCGCTCGGCGCGCAACCGCTACGGCGAGATCATCGTGCGCGCCTATGCCCCGGTCGGCGGTCACGAGGACCTGCTGCCCTATCTGGTGCGCCGTCTGCTGGAGAACGGCGCCAACACCTCCTTCGTCCACGCCCTGCTCGACGACCGCGTGCCGGCCGTCGACGTGGTGCGCGATCCAATCACCGCGGTCGAGCTGCAGCCCGGCGCGCACCCCAAGATTCCCCGCCCGGAAAACATCTACGGCGCTTCTCGCAGGAACTCCCTCGGCATGGACTTCACCCTAGAGACCGACCGCGCGCGCATCGACGCCGCCATCGCCAAACTCGACACCGAAAAGCTGACCGCGGGCCCGATCGTCGGCGGCAAGCTGAAGCCCGGAACGAACCTCCACGACGTGACGAGCCCCGTCGACCGTTCAAAGGTTATCGGCGAAGTCTCCGCCGCCACCGAAGCCGACGTCGAAGAAGCGATGCAGCTTGGACACGCGGCCCAGGTGCAGTGGGACCGCATCGGCGGCCCGGCGCGCGCCAAGGTGCTGCGCGCCATGGGCGACGCGCTGGAAGCCAACCGCGAACGCCTGATCGCCATCCTGTCGCGCGAAGGCGGCAAGACCTTGAACGACGGCGTGTCGGAAGTGCGCGAAGCCGCCGACTTCTGTCGCTACTACGCGCACCTGGCTGAAACCCAGTTCGCAGGGCCTGAAACCCTCGCCGGTCCGGTGGGTGAAACCAACCAGCTCGAACTGCACGGCCGCGGCGTCTTCGTCTGTATCAGCCCGTGGAACTTCCCGCTGGCCATCTTCACGGGCCAGATCGTCGGCGCGCTCGCCGCCGGCAACGCGGTGCTGGCCAAGCCCGCGGAGCAGACGCAGCTGATCGCAGCCGAAGCCGTGCGCCTCTATCACGCCGCGGGCCTCGACCCGCGCCTGCTCGCCCTGATGACCGGCCGCGGTTCGGTGGTCGGCGGCTGGATGACCACGCGCGAAGACATCGCGGGCGTCGCCTTCACCGGCGGCACCGACACGGCCTGGCGCATCAACCAGACGCTCGCCGCGCGCAAGGCGCCCATCGTGCCCTTCATCGCCGAAACCGGCGGGCTGAACGGGATGTTCGTCGACACCACCGCGCTGCGCGAGCAGGTGATCGACGACGTGATCCTGTCGGCGTTCGGCTCGGCCGGCCAGCGCTGTTCGGCGCTGCGCGTGCTCTACGTCCCCAAGGATTCCGCCGACGGCCTGATCGAAGGCCTCACCGGCGCCATGGAGGCCCTGGTCATCGGCGATCCCGCCAACGCGTCCACCGATGTGGGCCCGGTGATCGACGAAGCCGCGCGCACCGAACTGGAAGAACACGTCGAGCGCCTGAGCAAAGAAGCCAAGGTGCTGAAGCAGCTCGACCCCGGCGCGCTGAAAGCCAAGGGCTCCTATTTCGGCCCCGCGCTGGCGGAAATCCCGACACCCGACTTCCTCGAACGTGAAGTCTTCGGCCCGATCCTGCACGTCTATCGCTACGACCCCGCGGACCTCGACGACGTGGCCAAGAAACTCGCCGCCCGCGGCTATGGCCTGACGCTCGGCGTGCACAGCCGCATCGAAGCCTTCGCCGAAGAGGTCCGCCGCCTGGTCCCCGCCGGCAACTGCTACGTCAACCGCTCGATCATCGGCGCCGTCGTCGGCGTCCAACCCTTCGGCGGCGAAGGGCTGTCGGGCACCGGTCCGAAAGCCGGCGGCCCACACTCGCTGTTGCGCTTTGCGGTGGAACGCGCGGTGAGCGTGAACATCGCCGCGCAAGGCGGCGACCCGGCATTGCTGAACCTGTAAGCCACCTCACTCCTAATTTTCCGCTCATCCCGCGAAAGCGGGGACCCAGGCTTTTTTGTTCATGCCGCTGTGCGCCCCGCTAAGGGTGCTTGAGTGCCTGCAAACAAACATCGCGTGGACACCAGGCCGCTAAAACACCTGGGTCCCCGCTTTCGCGGGGATGAGCGGGTGGGAGAGAGCGTTACGCCAACTCGCCGCGTTCCTTCATGCCGCGGATGACCTTGGCGATGAATTCGAAGGTGTCGGGGTCGTAGCCGATCGGTTCGGAATTGGCTTTCGCCTGAGTGAGCGCCTTGGCATAGGCGTCCCTCATGGCGTCCATCTGCGCTTGCGCCGGGCGCCGGAGTGCGCCGGTGATCGAGCGCCAACGATGCACCATGGCTTTCGCGTCGTCCGACTGGGTGTCGCCGATTTCTTTCAGACGCGTCGCTTCCGCGACGACCGCTTGCAGGTCCGCGCGGCGCGCGCTGGCGAGTTCGGTCGATTGCGCCTTGAGATCCCGGAAGGCCTGGCCGGCCTCGCCGGTCGGATCGCCGTCGGCGATCAGAGCTTCGAACTTGTCGGAAAACTTCTTCTTGTCTTGGTTTTGTTGCTGCACGACGGTTTCCTTGGTGAGGGTTGCCAGATCGTCCAGAGAAAGGTCGCGACCGTCTTCGAGCTGGCGTTGCGCCGCCTCGATGAGACCGATCGCGCGGGTGATCTTGTCGTGCTGCGCCGCGAGGCTTTCGCGTTGCAGCCGCAAGACGTCGCGCAGATGGGACCGACTGCCGATCAATCCGCTTATGGATTTCAACGGCAGCCCCAGGTCGCGCAGCACGATGATCTGGTGCAGACGCGCGATCTGGTCCGGGCCGTACAGACGCCAGCCGGACTCGGCCCGGTGAGGGACGACGAGCCCCTCCCGCTCATAGACCTTGAGCGCCTTGGTGCTGACGCCTAATCGCCGCGCCGTCTCCCCAGGGCCGAGCCACGTCTGTTTCTCGCCGGCCATCCCCGACCTTTCGTTTCGGACCCCTGCCTCTGTAAGGGTGTCCCCAGGGGCCATTGCAAGCGGTGATCCGACGTGACCCGCCGGTAATCGCGATGGGATTGGGCGCTCTTATGTCGGACGCCGCGAGGGGGATCGACATGTCGGGCAAGACCACACTCTTAGCGGGTCATCGCGATGGATGAGCCGAAATAGAGCGCGCTTCAGACCACGCAGCTCACTTCCACGGCAGCCACAGTCGATCGGAAAACCTTAGATAGAAGGCTCCGAACACCAGGACGATCCCGACGTTTACCGCCAGCCTCGCCCAGAAGTGGTGTCTGAAAAAGGCGATGTCCACGCCGACGATTACGGCCGCCATGGCGACCAAATAGAGCATTGCGAGTATCCGGCCGTTCATCGAAGCCTCACCTCGAGCCGCCCAGCTTGTTTAAACGCTCTTGCCGCCGGGTCCGTTCAGGGCCGGCCTTAAAGTTCACCGGCGGCGAGACGCGCTTCCAGCCGCAGCAGCCCGCCCTTGATCATCCGGCCGTAGGGATCATCCGGCAGGGCGTCGACCTTGTCGGACGCGACGCGGGCGTAGCGCCGGGCGGCGTCGACCTCGCCCCGCCGCCGGCTGGCGTCGGCCACATTCAGGTAGAGCGAGGCGAGAAAGCTCGGCGGAACCGCCCCCGAATCTCCCCCGTCAGCATTTCCGCCGTCAGCGTCCCGGCTGCCGGTCGCGGCTTCGAGCGCGCGCAGGTCCCATTCGAGCTCGTCGGCGACATTGGCCTCCGTATCGGCAAGAAAATGCGCGATGGTGCAGAGCTGCAGCGGGTCGCCGTGCGCGGACAGCTTATCCCAGAGCGCCAACAACATCGTGCGCCCCTGCTCGCGTTCGCCACGCTGCAGAGTCGCGGCCGCTTCGGTTATCTCCTGCATCTCCGGCGACGTCGGTTCCATGGGCGAAGGCTAACCGACGAAGGGCGTGTCGGGAAAGTCGATGGCCCAGCGTTTTCCCGCCGCGGTGCGGTCGAGGCGCAGCAGGAACGCGCCCACCCCGGCGGCGCCCTGCATGAAGCCGGTCTGCGCCACGCGATTATCCGGCTGGGTGCGGTTCTCGGCTTGAATCCAGCGCAGGCCGGCTGCGTCCTGGGTGCGGCGCTGCAGGGTATCGGCGACGACGCGTTCGATCATGGCGCGCGCTTTCGGGTCGTGCAGATAGCGCTCCAGGTCGAGGAAGTATTGACCCATGCCGGTGTCGCCGCAGCACTGGCTGATGTTTTCCCAATAGCCCGCCGAGCGCTGTTCCGGCACGCCGGTCGCGATCAGACCGCGGGTGAGCGAATGCACCCAGTCGAGCCATTGCTGTTCGCCGGTCGTCTGATGCAGCCGGTAGAACAGCCGAGCGGTGCCGCCGGGGCCGTGGCACCAGCTCAGATAGTAGAGATCACGTCCGCCCGGATCGTGGTGGAAGATCAGCGTCCCGTCGCCCTTGCGCGTCGCGATGGCGTCAAGATAGCGGGCGGCGGACAGCGCGCCATCGAGAAAGACGCGATCGCCCGTGCGCTGGTGCAGGCTGGCCAGGAAATAGCCGACGCCGGACGCGCCGTGGGAAAAGTTCGGATAGTTGGTCTTGAGCGACGCAGACGGAAACCACAGGGTCCCGCCTTCGGCCGCATGACCGCATTCGATCAGGCGCAGCCCCGCCTTGCGCGCCAGCGCCAGCGCCTCCGCATCGCCCCAGCGTCGATGCGCGTCGAGCAGCGCCAGCCCGATCCCCGCCGAGCCGCTGATGACGTCATAACCGTCGTCCCATTGCACGCCGGCGCCGACCGCCTGCGTGCGCGCCTTCACGCGACCGATGATCTCGCGTCCGGCCCGGTCATACCGCGCATCGCCGCCCGCGGTCGCGGCACTGGCGACGGCGAAGCCGATCCCCGCGAGCCCGCTGTAGAGGCCGCAATCGATCTTGTCGCCCTGCGCTGCGACCTCGGACATCAGATAGTCCGCGCCCGCCTCAGCCGACGTCATCCAGCGGCGATCTCCGGTGCTGTTGTACAGCTCCGCCAGAAACACCACGACGCCCGCCGTGCCGTTGTACAGATCCGGCTCGACGCTCTCGGGCTTCAGCGGATCGGCCGGCCAGCGCACGCCGCGGTCGCTCACCTGCCGCGACGCCTCGATCCACGCGGCGCACTGCAGCGCGAGATCGAGATACGGCCGCTTGCTGTCGGGCTTCAGTTCACCCGCCCACGCGGGCGGCAGACCCAGGAACGCCGCGGTCAGCGCCGCCTGTCCAAGCCACGCGCGCCGATTGATCGTCATCCTGGAAAGCTCCGCCCATCCGGGGGAGTCTTAGCAGACTATGCCGCGTTCAGTGCACCGCCGCGTGCGCCAGGACGGTGGCGGCGCTGGCGACGCCGGCCCAGGCGAGGGGGATGGCCAGGGCCCAGGTGGTCGCAAGGATCGGGCGGCCGTTGCGGAAGTTGCGCACCACGCGCGCCAGCAGCGGGCCGGTGATCGGACCCAGCACGCCGTAGGCGCTGAGCTTGATCAGTTCGCTGCGCGGGCGGTTGCGCAAGCTCCAGAGCCCTCGAAGCGCCCAGAAACCCGCGACGCCCATGCCGACGATGATCGCGGCCATGGCCGAGGCCTCACAGGCGAGGCGGATCAGGACGAAGATAATATGCGGGCTCATCACACAACTCCGGCGAAGGTTTCGTCCCGGATCGGAGCGATGGGCGAAACCATGCCGGCCGCTTTGCAAGGATCACGCGCCGCGGCGCGGTTAAGCTAGCTCTGCGACAATCTGCACCAAGAGCCTGCGCGGCCCGCGCACGCGTTAAGCGTGAACGCCGGCGCCGTAGTCCATCTCCGCCAGATCCGCGAGGATGCCCGGTCCCTTCGGCGTCCAGCCGAGACGCTGCCGCGTCCACGCACTCGAGGCCGGCATGTCCAGGCCCGCGAACAGGCTCATCCAGCCGAAGTGCGCGGCCGCCTCGTCCGGCGACAGAGATTTCACCGGCACGCCCAGGCCCTGGCCGATGGCCTGGGCGAAGTCGTGCGCCGACACGCCTTCCTCGTCGACGGCGTGAAAGCGTTCGCCCCCGCGGCCCTGTTCCACCGCCAGCTTGTAGAGCAGCGCCACGTCCGACACGTGCGCCGCCGGCCAGCGATTGGCGCCGTCGCCGACGTAGGCCGACAGGCCGGTGGCGCGGGCGATCTCGATCAGCGGCGAGACCAGACCCTGCTTGCGCGTGTCGTGCACCTGGGGCAGGCGCATCACGATAACCTTGACGCCGTCCGCCGCCAGCCGGGCGCCCTCGACCTCCGACGCCGTGCGCGGGTTGGGGTGCTCGAGGTTCATCACGTCTTCGACCGCCATCTGGCCGTGACCGGGCGCGCCGATGCCCGTGCCCGAGGTGATCACGAACGGCTTGTCCGTCCCCTTCAGCACCGCGCCCATGGCCGCGATGGCGCGGCGGTCCTTCTCGCAGTTGGCCACGAAGTTGGAAAAGTCGTGGTCGAAGGCGCAGTGGATCGTCGCATCCGCCTGAAGCGCGCCGTCGGCCAGGCTGTCGACGTCCTCGAGCGTCCCGCGATGAACCTCCGTCCCGGCCTTGCGCAGCGCCTGCGCCCCGGCGTCCGAGCGGGTGAGGCCCAGCACCTTGTGGCCGCCGGCAAGCAGCAGGGGGGTGACGTGGGCGCCGATGAAGCCGGTCGCGCCGGTGAGGAAAATGCGCATGGGGAGGTCTCCGAGGTTGTCAGGGCGCGGATTTGGTCCCACGCTCTGTCCTGTTAAAGTAGTGACTTTATCCTAGTATAATTCTCACCCGGATCGGCCCGCCTTGACCATCGACACGACCAACAAGCTCGGAACCTACCTGCGCGACCGGCGCACCCGCCTGGATCCGGCCGCGCTGGGCTTCTCCGGCGGGCGGCGGCGCACGCCGGGCCTGCGGCGCGAGGAGGTGGCCCAGCGCGCCAACATCAGCCCCACCTGGTACACCTGGCTCGAGCAGGGCCGCGGCGGCGCGCCGTCCGCCGACGTGCTGAACCGCATCGCCGCCGGCCTGATGCTGACCGAACCGGAACGCGAGCACCTGTTCATGCTGGCGCTCGGGCGCCCGCCCGAGGTGCGCTACAAGGCCGTCGATGGCGTCACGCCCCGTCTGCAGCGGGTGCTCGACGCCATGCCGTTCACGCCGGCGATCATCAAGACCGCGACCTGGGACGTCATCGCCTGGAACCGCGCCGCCGCGGTGGTGCTGACCGACTACGCGCAACTGCCGCCCGGCCGGCGCAACATCCTGCGCCTGATGTTCGAGAACGCGCACGTGCGCGCAGCACAGGAAGATTGGCTCAGCGTCGCGCGTCTGGTGGTGGCGGCCTTTCGCGCCGACGCCGCTCGCGCGGGTGCCGACGAAGCGATCACCGACCTGGTCGAAGACCTGTCGCGGCTCAGTCCCGAGTTCGAGACGCTGTGGCGCGAGAAAGACATCCCCAACCGGGGCGAAGGTCTGAAACGCATCAAACACCCGGACCTCGGCCTGCTCGAACTCGAGTTCTCCGTCTTCGCGGTCGACGGACGTCCGGAGCTCGGCATGCTGGTCTATAACCCGGCGACCCGAGCGGGCGCCGAGCGCCTTCGCGCGTTCATCGAGGCGCGAGCGGCTTAGCCGCCGCCGCGCTCTGGTTCGCGGGCTCGTCGAGGCGATGGCGGGTGATGCGTTCCCACAGGAAGGACGCGAACCAGCAGGTCACCGCCCAGGCCGCCCCGATGCTCCAACCGGCCAGGACGTCAGTGGTCCAATGGACGCCGAGATAGATGCGCGTCACACCGACCAGGCCCGCGGTGATCACCGCAACGGCGACGACATAGGCCTTCAACCGTTTCTGTTTCTGCACCCGCGCCAGCAACACCGCGAGCGTCAGGTACGCCACCGCCGACAGCATGGCGTGGCCGCTGGGGAACGAGGCGTTGACCACCGTCTCCAGGCGATAGGCGAGCGGCGGCCGCTCGCGTTCGAAATAGTCCTTCAGGAACTGGCACACGCCCATGCCGCCGCCGAGCGCGACCACGATCATCCCCGCCGCGCAGAAACGCCGTTTCACCAGGGCGAAGCCGATCACCACCAGGGCGACGAAGATGAGCACCGACAAACTGCCCAGCGAACTCAGATCGCGCGCGACTTCGGTCAGCCAGACCGGGCCGATCGGGACCCCGGGTTGACCGGGTTGGCGCAGCGCCTGGAGGATCCCCAGGTCGAAGCCGCGGGTTTCCCCTTCGACCAGGGTTTCGCTCATGATGTGGAGGAAGGACTGGAGGGCGAAAGCCCCCACAGCCAGGATGGACAAGGGGCCCGCCTCGGTCCTCAGAAACCGAAAACCCTGGGCCAATTGGTCGCGGCCGAGCGGCATCACCGGGGCGAACGAGGGGGTTAACGAGAGGTTCCCAAGCTGGGCCGCGGCCAGTCACAAATCTTTGACACAAGGCCCCGCCTTGAGTCGCGCGAAGTCCACATCTTTTTCCGCGTTCGGAGGGTCCCCCTCCTATTGACCGACCCTTAACCCTATGTCCCCATATGTGGAGGTCAGGGCGCTCCGAAACCACATTATCTAGTGTTTGGGAGCAGGGCATCGCCTTATCGGCAACGGGTTCGGGGAAGAGTAAAGTAAGTCATGGCTGGGCAAGAAGCCGCTAAGCGGGAAGGTCTACAACCATCACAAAAGGCCCAGCGGCCGTCGCAGCCGCCGGTGCTCAAACTGGTCAAAAAGGTCGAGGTCGATCGCGACCGCGACGTGCTGCTGACCGACTTCGGCAAGACCACGCTGGAGGACCGCTACCTGCTCCCGGGGGAGAGCTATCAGGACATGTTCGCGCGCGTCGCCACGGCCTTCGCCGATGACGCCGAGCATGCCCAGCGGATCTACGATTACATCTCCAAGCTCTGGTTCATGCCGGCGACGCCGGTGTTGTCGAACGGCGGCGCGGCGCGCGGCCTGCCGATCTCGTGCTTCCTGAATTCGGTCGGCGACAGCCTCGAAGGCATCGTCGGCACCTGGAACGAAAACGTCGCCCTGGCGTCGAACGGCGGCGGCATCGGCACCTACTGGGGCCGGGTGCGCTCGATCGGCGAAAAGGTGAAGGGCGCGGGCCAGACCTCGGGCATCATCCCCTTCATCCGCGTGATGGACAGCCTGACCCTGGCGATCAGCCAGGGCAGCCTGCGCCGGGGTTCCGCGGCCGTGTACCTGGACGTCCACCACCCGGAAATCGAGGAATTCCTGGAGATCCGCAAGCCGTCCGGCGACTTCAACCGCAAGTCGCTGAACCTGCACCACGGCATCAACATCACCGACGAGTTCATGGAGGCCGTGCGCGACGGCGCGCCCTTCGGTCTGCGCAGTCCCAAGAACGACGACGTCGTGCGCATGGTCGATGCGCGTTCGCTCTGGCAGAAGATCCTCGAGATCCGCCTGCAGACCGGCGAGCCCTACCTGATCTTCTCCGACACGGTGAACCGCGCCCTGCCACAACACCAGCGCGAGCTGGGCCTGAAGGTGACGCAGTCGAACCTGTGTTCGGAAATCATGCTGCACTCGGGCCCCGACCATCTGGGCAACGACCGCACCGCGGTCTGCTGCCTGTCGTCGGTGAACGCGGAAAAGTATCTCGAGTGGCGCGACGACGAGCGCTTCATCGAAGACGTCATGCGCTTCCTCGACAATGTGCTGCAGGACTTCATCGACCGCGCGCCGGAAGCGATGGCGACGGCGATCTATTCCGCCGAGCGCGAGCGCTCCGTGGGCCTGGGCCTGATGGGCTTCCACAGCTTCCTGCAGTCGCAGAACGTGTCGCTGGAGAGCGCCATGGCCAAGTCGTGGAACATGCGCATCTTCAAGCACCTTCGCCGTGAGGCCGACAAGGCCTCGCGCGTGATCGCCGAAGAGCGCGGCCCGTGCCCCGACGCGGCAGAGCGCGGCGTGATGGAGCGCTTCTCGCACAAGCTGGCGATCGCGCCGACCGCGTCGATCTCGATCATCTGCGGCGGCACTTCCGCCGGCATCGAGCCGATCCCGGCCAACTGCTACACCCACAAGACCCTGTCGGGTTCGTTTGCGGTGAAGAACCCGTACCTGGAGCGGCTGCTGGGCGAAAAGGGCAAGGATACGCCCGAGGTCTGGGGCTCGATCCTCGAGCACGAGGGTTCGGTCGCGCACCTCGATTTCCTGACGCCGGATGAGAAGGACGTCTACAAGACCGCCTTCGAAATCGACCAGCGCTGGGTCATCGAACTCGCCGCCGACCGCACGCCGGAAATCTGCCAGTCGCAGTCGCTGAACGTCTTTCTGCCGGGCGACATCGACAAATGGGACCTGCACATGATGCACTGGACCGCGTGGGAACGGGGCGTGAAGTCGCTCTACTACCTGCGCTCCAAGTCGGTGCAACGCGCCGCCTTCGCCGGCGCCGACGTGGTGGAAAAAGCCGACTTCATCGCCGGCGCCAAAACCGACTACGAGGAATGCCTCGCCTGTCAGTGAACTAGGCGTTCGAGAACAACATCGAACGGCCGCGCCTGGGTGCGGCCGTTCTTTTTTGTCCACGAACCACACGAACGCGTGGTGGTCGCCCTTGCGCGAAGCGCCTTCGAATTAGGATGCGCCTGCGGCGCAAAAACCTTGTTCGTGTGGTTCGTGTGGTTCGTGGACAATCCTTTCTTCGTCCACCCCAAGCGCTGCCGTTTGACCGTTAACCAACCCACGGTTCCCCGGCACGGAACCTGCACAGCCCCACGACGTTCGACGCAACAGGAGATGCGTTGAGTTTTCCGTCGCTTTTCAAGGCGATCGGGGAGTGCAGGAGGCGACGGTGCTGGGCCGTTCTTGGGTTGGGTTGGGGCTTCTGACGCTGGCGTTCGGCGCCGCGTCCGCCAACGCCCAGACTCTGTCCCAGACCGCCCCGGCTCCTGTCATCACGCCCGTTCCCTGGGATGACGGCCTGCGCACGCCCGATCTCATCGACAACGGCGCCGCTACCTCGCTCGTCACCCCTTCGGGCGTCGTGTCCTGGACCTCCAACGAGACCTGGTTCCAGTCGGGCGCCAACGCCATCGACCGCATCCGCGTCACCTCCGGCTCGGCTGCGCTCGCGCCCGGCGCGCCGGTGTGGCTGAATCCCTCGCTCGGCGATCAGATCTTCGACGTCAGCTACACCCGCGGCTGGCCCCGCGCCCTGTCGGTCCGCGCCAGCGGCTACGGCGTCGACGTCACCCCCCACGCGGGCGTGGGCCTGACCAGCGCCGGCGAAAGCGCCGAGGCCGGCGCCACCGTCCGCTTCGGCGGAAGCGACGCGCTCGATGAACTCGGCCGCCGGGGGGCGCCCGGCCACTGGTATTTCTACGCCCAGTCCAGCGGCCGCGCCGTCGGCTACAATCTGCTGCGCGGCGACCCGGCGTTCCACAGCGCCAACATCTTCACCCAGACCATGCCCGGCTACATGAGCGACGCGGAAGCCGGCGTCGCCTGGCGCCGCGGCGCGGTTCAGGCCGCCTTCGGCTACACCCAGCGCGACTTCTACCTCAGCAATATGCGCGACACGGGCATGCAGTCCCACGAGTCCGTCGTCGGCCTAACCTTCTCCTTCCGCCCAGGGCGGTGAGGGAAGGAAGAGGGTCCACGGACCCACACGGATTCACACGGAAATTGAGCCATCCCCTTTGGTCGCGGCGTGTGCCGCAGGCCGCATAAAGACTTGCCCACGAAAAACACGAAAAGCACGAACGAGTCGGGTTTCCGTGGCCAGTCTTCGGCGCGAAGCGTCATCAAAGTTGAAGGCGCCTGCGGCGTAGGCAAATCAGCCTTTTCGTGCTTTTCGTGTTTTTCGTGGGCAGTCTTTTTCTTCTTCTTTCCGTGTGCGTCCGTGTGGGTCCGTGGACCCTCTTTTTCCCGTAGCGGCGTTCGCCCACGGTGCTAGGCTCCCTTCAAGGGAGGGTCCGTCCATGCGCCTGATCGTGTTCGCCAGTTGCGTGCTCCTGGGTCTGGCCGGGGCGGGGGCTGCGTCGGCCGCCAGTTTCGACTGCGCCAAGGCCAGGTCGCGATCCGAGCTCATGATCTGCCAGACGCCCGCCCTGTCGGCGCTCGACGAGCAGATGATGGCGACCTACCGCGCCGACCTCGCGGTCTCGCCCACGCCGGTGAACCTGACGCTGGCCCAACGCCAGTGGATCGCCGATCGCGACAAGGGCGAACCGACCAACGACGTGGGCAAGTTCCGCCCCCTCACCGCCGACGAGATGGCCAACGACTACAACGACCGCATCAAGGCGCTGAAGGAAGAGATCGCACTCGCCGGCAAGGTCGGCGCCATGGCCTTCCCGCTCGCCGACCTCGCCAAGCGCTGCGCCCCGATCGGCGTCGACGGCAAGTGCGCGGTGTCAAAGTCAGGCCTGGTGAAGGGCTCGTCCACCCTCTGGTACCAGTTGCAGGGCCCGCCCGACGGCGACAAGGACGACTTCACCCGCGGCGTCGTCGTGTTCGAAGCCGCCGGCGCCGGCATGCTGCGGCCGCGCCTGTGGAACTTCCTCGAAGGCGGTTACCTCGATCAACCGGAAATCGTGAAGTCGTCCGCCGGCGAACTGCTCTGGCTGCCCGCCACCGACGACGGCACCGGCGTGTTCAACGAAGACCTGCTCTACCATCAGGTCGCAGGTCACTGGCGCGACATCGACCTGCAGACCTGGAAGAACGACCTCGCCAAACGCCTGCCGAAAGACCGCCAAGTCTGGAAGGGCGTGCCCTACCAGTTTGGCCGTATGCGCACGACCACCGGCCTCTGGCGCCCCGACGACGGCAACTGCTGCCCCACCGGCGGCCAGGCCGCGGTCACGTTCAAGATCGCCGGCGACAAGCTCGAGATCGTCTCGGTGACGCGCAGCGAGAAGAACCTGGAATAGGCTGTCTCGGCGATGCATCTTTGGCGCGACTACGCTAACGTCAGTACCAATGCGCTACAGAAGCAAATTTCGAACTGCCGCACGTCGAAGGCTTTGCTACCGCAAGGTTAGACAGCTTCGTCCGGCAATATTTTACTTCATAGTGCTAGTGGCATTTGTGGCTCTTCTCTTCATTTCCGGAAAGTTGCCAAATTTTCCCGGAAAAGATTCGAACGCACAATTGGCGTACTACACACTTTGGTTGATGATATTCACTGGTGCGCTCGCCGTGACTTCAACAATTCAAATTGCTTTCCTCACTAGAGCCGATCAAGCCAATAAAAAATCAAGCGAAGCCTCTGCGCGTGCGGCAAATGCCGCAGCCCGTAACAGTAAGGCCTTGCTGATGGTTGAGCGCGCCTACGTGTTCGCAGGAGTTGGGAAAATAGTTTCTGGCAAAGAAAAAGGAAATTCAGCTACAATTTACATGCGTATGCGTAATACCGGTAAAACACCAGCTAGAATTATTGGGATATTATTTGAGTCGCTAGCTGACGCTCCGAAAAACCCAATCCCGAGCTACGTTAGTAACGAGTATGTAATCGACAACATAGTTCCGGCCGATGATTTATTTCATTTCGGTCCCACTAACGTGACAGTACCGTGCGTGGTAGCTGGCTATATTCGATACATCGACGTTTTCAAAAGTGAGCACATCAGCAGGATTTGCATACGCCTCAATGAAATCACCACAAATCCCGAAGGTGAGCTGATGATAAGCACCGACGCCAGCGGTCCATCGACGTGGAACGATTGGGACTAAGGTACGCCCGTTTGGACTTTATCCACCTTCGACCCCATATCTTGTGGGTAAGCGGAGGCTTGGCCGCTACCGATTGTGGGGTGTGGCGTCCTGGGCAGTGGACGCGGCCTCGATTCGGAGCCAAGACTTTCCGTTCGGTCCAACCCCCGTCGCCAGGCGCCTCTGATGAACGCTCCAGTCCTTTCCGCTTCCCGTCTTCCCGGCCTGCTCACGCCGTCGCCCTCGTACAAGCCCTTCCGCTACCCGTGGGCCTACGACATGTGGAAGAAGCAGCAGCAGGTCCACTGGATGCCCGAAGAGGTGCCGCTGGGCGAGGACTGCAAGGATTGGGCGGCCAATCTCAACGACCGTGAGCGCAATCTGCTGACGCAGATCTTCCGCTTCTTCACCCAGTCCGACATCGAGGTCGCGGACAACTACATGGAACGCTACGGCCGGGTGTTCAAACCGACCGAAGTAAAGATGATGCTCTCCTCCTTCGCCAACATGGAGACCATCCACATCGCGGCCTATGCGCTGCTGCTCGAAACCATCGGCATGCCCGAGAGCGAGTTCGGCGCCTTCATGGAATACGACGCCATGAAGGCCAAGCACGACTACATGCAGAAGTTCGGCGTCGACACCAACGCGGACATCGCGCGCACGCTCGCCATGTTCGGCGGCTTCACCGAAGGCCTGCAATTGTTCGCGTCGTTTGCGATGCTGATGAACTTCCCGCGCTTCAACAAGATGAAGGGCATGGGCCAGATCGTGTCGTGGTCGGTGCGCGACGAGAGCCTGCACTGCGAAGGCATCATCAAGCTCTATCACGCCTTCAACAAGGAAACCGGCGCGGTGACGCCGGCCGTGGCCGCCGACATCGTCGACTGCTGCAAGACGGTGGTGAGCCTGGAAGACAAGTTCATCGACCTCGCCTTCGAGGCCGGCGAAGTGCAGGGCATGACGCCCGACGACATCAAGGCCTATATCCGCTTCATCGCCGACTGGCGCCTGCGCCAGCTCGAGCTGCCGAGCGTCTACGGGGTGAAGGAAAACCCGCTGCCCTGGCTGCAGTCGCTGCTGTCCGGCGTCGAACACGCCAACTTCTTCGAAGCCCGCGCCACCGAATACTCCAAGGCCGCCACGCGGGGATCCTGGCACGGCGCGGAGGGGGTGTGGACGGCGTTCGACAGCATGCTGGAAAAAAGGAAAGAGGCGGAAACCGCGCCGGCGGAGTAAGCTCGGCCGTTATCAACCGGCCCGGGCCTCATGCCGCGACGAAAGACGCCTTTGTTTCTGAGAGCGCTCATCGTCCTGCTCGTGCTCGTCGTGGCGGGCTACGGCGGCGCGCTGGTCTGGCTGAAGGCGCACCAGCGCGAATTCATTTACTTCCCGGGCAAGGCGCACGTGCCGCCGTCGCGGGTGAACCTCGATGAGTTTCAGGCGGTGGAAATCCGCACCCCGGACGGTGAACGCCTGGTCGGCTGGTGGAAGCCGCCGCCGCGGCCGGGCGAGGGCGTGGTGCTCTACCTGCACGGCAACGGCAGCGACCTGACCGACCGCGCGCCGCGGTTTCGCGACCTGGGCGTCGCCGGGTTCGGCGTCCTCGGCATCGACTGGCGCGGCTACGGCGGCTCGACCGGCAAGCCCAGCGAGACGGGTCTGAACACCGACGCGCTCGCCGCCTACGATTGGATCCGCGCGCAGCGCCCCGACGCCAAGATCGCCGTGTTCGGCGAGAGCCTGGGCACGGGGCCGTCGATGTATCTGGCGACCCGGCGGCCCGTCGCCGGGGTGCTGATCGATTCCGGCTATGCCTCGATCCTGCGCCTGGCCAGTCGCCAGATGCCGCTGGTTCCGGTTTCGTGGCTGCTCACCGACACCTACAAGGCCGAAGACCGCGTCGCCCACATCAACGCGCCGCTGCTGATGGCCCACTGCGACGCCGACGACGTGATCCCCATCACTGAAGGCCGCCGCCTGTTCGCCGCCGCGCGCGAGCCGAAGCAGATGCTCGTCCTGCACGGCTGCGGCCACGTCGAAACCTGGCGTGAACCGCAGCAGTCCTACATGATCTCCCGTCTGCACACGTGGCTCGACCCGCAAGCCGGCGGCGCGATTGCGCCCAAGAAAGAATAACCGCGGAGATCGCGGAGAAAGAAGAAAAGCCGCTGAGGACGCAGAGAAGATTTCTCTCCGCGATCTCTGCGACTTTATCTTTCTCTGCGATCTCTGCGGTTAATTCTTTGGAGGGCGCTGCGCGCCGGTGTTTATGCCGCTTCGCTTTCGCGGTCCGCGCTCTCGTTCAGCACCTGCAGCATGGTGTCGAACAACGCCGCGCGGTTGATCGGCTTGCCGACGTGGGCGTTCATGCCGGCGTCGCGGCAGAGCGCTACGTCGCGGCTGGTGACGTCGGCGGTCATCGCCACGATCGGCACCTGGCACTGCGGGCCGGGCAGGGCGCGGATGGCGCGCGAGGCGGCGAAACCGTCCATCTCGGGCATGTGGATGTCCATCAGGATCAGGTCGAAACCGCCGGCGCGCGCCGCTTCCACCGCGCGCACGCCGTCCTGACAGGTCGCAACTTCACAGCCGGCCGAGGTCAGCAACAGCGACGCGACTTCGCGGTTGATCGGATGGTCGTCCACCACCAGCACCCGGATGGCGCGGTCGAGCGTATCGACACCCTCGCCGTCGTTCGCCTGGGCGAGCGCCGTCGCCGCCGTCAGCGGCACGCGGAACCAGAAGTCCGACCCGCGCGGCTCACGCGGGGTGACGCCGATATCGCCGCCCATCAGCTCGATCAGCGATTTGGAAATGGCCAGGCCAAGGCCCGTGCCGCCATAGGTGCGGGTGATGCTGGAATCCACCTGCGAGAAGGGCTGGAACAGGCGGTCGCGCTTGGCCTCGGCGACGCCGATGCCGGTGTCGAGCACGCGCACGGTCACCGCGTCGTTGTCTTCGCCGGCGACCGCGGCCACCTCGATCTCGACGCTGCCGTCGGCGGTGAACTTCACCGCATTGTTCACCAGGTTGAGCAGCACCTGGCGCAGACGCAGATCGTCGGCCATGTACAGCCGCTCGGAATCCAGCGCGCTGACGACGCTGAGACTGAGCCCCTTGGCCTCGGCGCCGGGCCGCGCGATCGCGGCGACTTCCTCCACCAGTTGCGTGAGGTCCGTGGGCGAGGGGTTCAGGTCGAACTGCTTGGCCTCGATCTTGGAGAAATCGAGGATGTCGTTGACCAGCGACAGCAGAATGTCGCTCGATCCCAGCACCAGGCCCACCTGGCGCCGCGCCTCGAGGTCGAGATCGCCCCGCCCATGCAGCGCGCGCGAGAAGCCGATGATGCCGTTCAGCGGCGTGCGAATCTCGTGGCTCATCACCGCCAGGAAGCGCGACTTGGCCTGAGCCGCGTTCTCCGCCTCGGCGCGCGCGGCGCGGGCGGCGGCGTGGCTGCGCTCGAGCCGTTGAGCGGCGCGGTTGCGTTCGCCCAGCGCATTGGTGGCGGGCAGCGCGCAGCAGAAGATGGAAATCAGGAACAGTTGCAGCTTGTCCTGATCGACGAACGGATGCGTCGTCGACAACAGCGCAATCGGCCCATAGCCGCGCACGGTCAGCGCAATGGCGGGGATGGCCGCCGCCATCACCGAGCTCGACACCCACGGCGGCCCGGCGCGGAAGGCGGTCAGGATCAGCAGCGGATAGATCAGCAGCAGCATCGGCGAGCGCGAGAACGAAAACGCGCAGAAGGTCACCGCGACGGTCAGCGCCAGCAGGGCCCAGCGTTCCAGCACGCTGGCGTCGCACTTATAAACCGCGCGGTTGCTCTTCACCGCCAGCAGCACCGCCGGCGTGGCCAAGATCATGCCCAGCGAGTCGCAGGCGATCCACATATACCAGTCGCGCCAGTCGAAGCCGTGCGGCTCGGTCGCGGCGCGATAAAGGTCGCCGATCGTCGCCTCGCCGGTCGCCGTGATCAGCGCGACCACAACGAACTGCGCCAGCCGCTTGATGCGCGAAAGATCGGTCGCGGCCCCGCAGAAGCTGCGCACCAGAAAGGCGGTGAGCAGCACCAGCGCGGTGTTCAGGCCCGAATAGAGAATGTTCAGGTCGACGCTGAGCTTGCCGATGGCGTTCTCGACGACGTTGATGGCGAGACAGACGCCGAGGAACCCGAACCCCAGCCGTCGCGGCAGCACCAGCAGGGCGGCGACCACCACTCCGTTCGCGGGCCAGAACGCCGAGTTGGTCTCGCTGTCGCGGCAGAAGGCCACGCCCACGAACACCAGCGCCGTATAGACCGCCAGCAACAGGGCTGCGGTCGGAAGGCCCCGCCGGGGTTCCGCCGGCCGGTACAGACGCCATTTGCGGGGCATGAAAGACCCGTGAAACGCGAGCGCATCGGTTCGCTCGACCCCAAGTCTGCCTCAAACCTCTGAGGATTTCCTTACGTCGCCCGGCGACAAAACTGATCCGCGGGGCCGGTTGGGGCGTATCACCCCGTTGTCTCATAAGGGGTTTGCGCCGCAGCGGCGGCCCGGTTCAGGATGGGGGTCCTCTTCAGGATGTGGGCATGACGCGCCGAGGCTTGATCGCCGTTTCCGCCGCGGCCCTTCTGGCGGCCTGCTCGCGTCTGGCCCTGTTCAATCGCCTGACGCCCAAGGACCCGGGCGGACGGCTCGCGGCCGACGGCGTCGCCTATGGCCCCGATCCGCGCCAGCGCCTGGACGTCTATGTCCCGGTGAAGCCGGCGGCCGGTCCGGCGCCGGTGGCGGTGTTCTTCTACGGCGGCAACTGGGACAGCGGCGAGCGCGCGCTCTACAGCTGGGTCGGCCGCGCGCTGGCGTCGCGCGGGTTCGTGACGGTCATTCCCGACTATCGCCTGGTTCCGGCGCACCCTTTTCCCGATTTCGTCGACGACGGCGCGGCCGCGGTCGCCAAGGCGCGCGCGATCGTTCAGCAATACGGCGGCGATCCGGACCGCGTGGCACTGGTGGGCCATTCGGCCGGCGCCTATATCGCCGTGCTGCTGGCGCTCGATCCCCGCTATCTCGAACGCGCCGGCGTCGAGATGCGTGACATTCGAGCGGTGGTCGGTCTCGCAGGCCCCTACGATTTCTACCCCTTCGACGTGCCGGCCTCGGTCGCCGCCGTCGGCCAGTTCCCCGATCCGCAGCAGACCCAACCGATCCACTTCGCCCGCGGCGACGCACCGCCCCTCTTCCTCGGCCACGGCGACAAGGACACCACCGTCGCGCTGCGCCACTCCACCGCGCTCTACGCCGCGATCAATAAGCTCGGCGGCGACGTCGAGCTGAAGATCTACAAGGGCGCCGACCACGTGAGCCTGATCCTGCCCCTTTCGCGCCCCTTCCGCGGCAGGCGCCCGCTGCTGGATGACGTGACATCCTTTCTTCGAACGAAACTCTAGAACCCTCCCTCCTCGATGGAGGGAGGGCAGGGTGGAAGGTGGAGGCAGGCGGGTTGTCGTCGAGGCGCGCGTGGCGCCGCCCGCGCTCTTTCCTGCACCGTTCTGCCCCCACCCCCATCCCCGACCCTTCCTCCATCGAGGAGGAAGGGAGATTTCGCGGGCTCGTCGGCAAGGTCGCATCCGTCATTCGGCGCCGCTATGCTCCCCCCATGAACCGATCTCCCACGGTTGCGGCGGCGGTGGACCGGCTGCAGGCCCTCTATGAAGACAGCGTCGGCAATCTGCGCGCGTCCCTGGCCGATTTCATCGAGCGCGGCGTGCGCCCCGACCCCGCCGCGCGGGCCAAGGGCGCCTTCGCCTATCCGGAGCTTCGCCTGACCTGGCGCGAGGACCAGCCGCGGCCCAAGGTCGATCGCGCCTACGCGCGCCTGTCGCGGCCGGGGATCTACGCCACCACCTTCACCCGCCCGGAAATCTTCCGCCCCTATCTGACCGAACAGCTGGAACTGCTCGAACGCGATTACGCCGCGACCTTCGAGGTCGAAAAGTCGCTGCAGGAAATACCCTATCCCTACGTCCTCGACGGCGCCGAGGGCGTCGCGCTCGACGGGGCGGTGGCGGCGCAGTTGGCGCGCTGGTTTCCTTCCACCGAACTCGCCGCCATCGGCGACGAGGCGGCCGACGGCGCGTGGATCGATGTGGACGGCGTCCTGCCGCTGTCGCTGTTCGACGGCCTGCGCACCGATTTCTCGCTGGCGCGCCTGCGCCACTACATGGGTACGCCCGCCGATCACGTGCAGAGCTTCATCCTGTTCACCAACTACCATCGTTACGTCGACGAGTTCGTGCGCTGGGGTTGCGCGCAGTTGAAGGAAGGCGGCCGCTACGACGCCCTGTCCTGCGCCGGCGGCGTGGTGGTGACCGGCGAGACCGCCGATCCCGAACGCGCGGTGATGGACGGCGCCTGGCGCAAGCACCAGATGCCGGCCTACCACCTGATGGCCAAGGGCAATCGCGGCATCACCCTGGTCAACATCGGGGTCGGTCCGTCCAACGCCAAGACCATCTGCGACCACCTGGCGGTGCTGCGTCCGCACGCCTGGCTGATGATCGGCCACTGCGGCGGTCTGCGTCCGAGCCAGACCATCGGCGACTATGTGCTAGCCCACGCCTATCTGCGCGACGACCACGTGCTCGACGACGTGCTGCCGCCGGAGATTCCAATTCCGCCGATCGCCGAAGTGCAGCTCGCCTTGTCGCGTGCGGCGGAAACCGTCACCGGCGAGGACGCCGACACCTTGAAGCGGCGCCTGCGCACCGGCACCGTCGTCTCCACCGACGACCGCAACTGGGAGCTCCAGTACTCGCGTTCGGCGCAGCGCTTCTCGCAGTCGCGCGCCGTCGCCATCGACATGGAGTCCGCCACCGTCGCCGCGCAGGGCTATCGCTTCCGCGTGCCCTACGGGACCCTGCTGTGCGTCTCCGACAAGCCGCTGCACGGCGAGATCAAGCTGCCGGGCCAGGCCAACCGCTTCTACGAACGCGCCATCAGCGAACACATCCAGATCGGCATCGCCGCCGCCGACGTCCTGCGCCAGGAAGGCGCACGCCTCCACTCCCGCAAACTCCGCGCCTTCGACGAACCGCCGTTCCGGTAGGGGGCGGGGTGGAGCCGCGAAAAAGAACTTTACAAAATAAAGTAACTGGGCTAGAAGGGTGGGGAAGCAAGGGATTCAGGCCCATGACCGACGACCAGATCCAGTCCATGCGCAGCGATATCGCCTATCTGAAGGAGCTGGCGGTGGACGGCCAGCGTTCCACCTCCAAGGTGGGCGGGGCGATCCTGGCCGCCGCCGGCGTTTGCTACACGGCCGCGTCGCTCATCCAGTGGGCCATGTCGACCGGGCGCCTCACGCTCGATCAGAACGCGCCGGCGTACATCTGGCTGGGGGCTACCGTGGTCTTCTTCGTCCTGGCCGCCGCGGCCAAGGCGCGCTGGGGGGCGCGCGGCAACCGCGGGCCGGTCAACCGCGCCAACCGCACGGTATGGATCGGCACCGGCTTCGGTATCGGCGCCGTCTTCATCGCCTATTTCACCGCGTCCTACACGACGGGCAATTGGATCTTCATGAACCTGATGGCCTCGACGGTGCTCGCCTTCTACGGCGCCGCGTGGCTGGTTAATGCCGCGATGAACCAGGCGCGCACGCCCGGCGTTCTTGCGGCCGGATGTTTCGTCGCCGCTGCGCTGATGGGTCTTCTGGTCAACAGCCCCAACCTGTTGCTGGCCTATGCCGGCGCCCTGGTGCTGTTCGCCCTGATCCCGGGCCTCGTCTACATGCGGAAGGACAGGAGCGCAGCGTGAGCGAGACTCCTGAGTTCGACATCGAGGACATCGACGAGGTCATCCACGGCCGCGTACGCCTGGGCGTCATGGCCTATCTGGCCAGCGTCGAAACCGCCGACTTCAACGAACTGCGCGCCAAGCTGCAGGCCACCGACGGCAACCTCTCGGTCCACCTGCGCAAACTCGAGGACGCGGGCTATGTCGCCATCGACAAGAGCTTCGTAAACCGCAAACCCCTGACCCGCGTAACCCTCACCAACCCCGGCCGCACCGCCTTCGTAAAATACCTCGACGCCATGACGAAGCTGGTCGGGAAGCCGGGGTAACTCCCCCACTTCCCGTCACCCTCGGGCTTGTCCCGAGGGCCCATGGCTGGTGTCGATAGCGCGATCCGCAGCAGATTCGTGCGCACGTTCACACAGCCCTTCAAGCAAGCTGAACGATGGGCCCTCGGGACGAGCCCGAGGGTGACGGTCTGGGGTGTACCGTCTCGCTTCCGTCGCGGTTTGCCGCTATCTCCCGGCCATGAACGAGCGTCTTATCCCCCTCGAGGGTGTCGAGAATTTCCGCGACTTCGGCGGCTACGCCACCGCCTCGGGCGCGCGGCTGCGCGAAGGCAAGCTGTTCCGTTCCGGCCACTACAACCGCGCCACCGACACGGACCTGCAGCGCCTGGACGCGCTCGGCATTGCGACCGTGGTGGATCTGCGGCGCGCGAGCGAGCGGGCGGATCAGCCGTCGCGGCGCGCGCCGGGCTTCGCGGGCCTGGTCATCGAAAACCCCGACGCGGAAATTGTCGAGGCGCCCCACGTCAGCTTCCTGCGCAACACCGACCTGACCGAGGACGCCGTGCGCGGTTTCATGGTCGACACCTATCGCGCCATGCCCTTCGATGCGCGCCACATCGACATGTTCCGCCGCTATTTCGATGCGCTGCAGACGGGCGAGGGGGCGGTGGTCATCCACTGCGCGGCGGGCAAGGACCGCACCGGCCTGCTGGCGGCGTTGACCCACCACGCCGTAGGCGTCGCGCGCGACGATCTGATGCAGGATTATCTCGCCACCAACGCGGCGGTGCGCCTGCGCGAACGGGCGCCCGAAATCCGCCAGCGCATCCAGGCGCTCTACGGCCGCGCGGCGTCGGACGAGGCGGTGGTCGCCTTCCTCGGTGTCGAGCCGGCCTTCATCGAAGCGGCGTTCGCCTCGATCGGCGAACGTCACGGCTCGCTCGACGGCTATCTCGCCGAGGTGCTGGGCTTGGATGCCGGCGCGCGCGAACGGCTGGTGGCGCGGCTCACCTGATCGGGATCGGGGTTTAGGGAACGCCCGGCGACGGCGTCGGGGCCGGGATCGACGTTGACGGCATCGACGGGGCCGGGCCGGACGCAGGCGTTCCGGAAGGCGAGCTGCCGGGCGTAGAAGAGCCGCTCTTTGCCGAGCGAATCGACGGCGCACAAACCGCGCCGCACGCCATCTCGACGGGCGTGGCGCCATGATAGACCGTGACCTGGCCGCCGGATGTCGAACCCGTCACCACCACTTCGCCGTCCCAGATGGTGCGGCCGAGCGGGTCGAGCACCACCACTTCGCTGACGCCATAGCCGCGGCCGGACACGAACACCGTGTGCGGATCCACTACCGTCACGTCGGCCACCGCGGGATTGCCGACGATCACCGACCCCGCCGGCTGCGAGACCTGCAGCCGCTGAGCATGATCGAGTGCGACCTCCAGCGCCGGACGGGCAAGCGCGGGGGCGGCGAAAGCGATCGCCAGGGCGGAAACGGTGAGGCTGAGAACGAGACGGCGCATGGGAGCGGACTCCATTTGAATCTGCGCGTGGGCGCGAGAGAGCAGAATGGCCCGCATTTCCTAATAACGGCTGAATCGCCAAAAAGCGTTGTGAAATAAGGGAATTTTGCCCCATGGTTAAGCGATTATAATCATGAATACTTGTAAACTATAGATAGTACGAATCTCTGTTCTTTGTTCACCCCGTATTAAGCAGAAGGCCGCATATTGATCCCGTGGTTTGGGGTCTATCAGGCAGTAAAGCCGAAGACCCTTAGTTTGGGGTTTTCACTGTCTGCTGATCCAAGGAGATGACTATGACCAAGTTTGTGACCCGCTTCCTGAAGGACGAATCCGGCGCCACCGCCATCGAGTACGGCCTGATCGCCGCGCTCATTTCGGTCGTGATCATCGGTGCGCTCACCGCGCTCGGCACGAACCTGAACACCAAGTTCAACGCGGTTTCGACGGCTCTGCACTAAGAACCTGCATAAGACGGGTTGTTGACCTGGCCCGCGACGAGCGATCGTCGCGGGCCATTTCTTTTGCGCAAGAGTCTCTGTCTCGCAGGCGCATCAGCCGGCGCTGCGGTCTCATTCCGGCTTCGATGCGCCCCGGCGAAATTTTTTTTCGAGGCGGGCGGCGATACTTCGAAATCGATTAGTCCAAGAATTCCTTATGATATCTACCCAATGGTAAACGCGAAATTAAGGTAAAAAACAAGTATACCATAGTATTCACTCGAAGAACATGTTCGCCATACACGACGGATTAACTGCTGTGCGACATCATGCCCTCGCGTTATCGGGGGTCTGAGCAGGCTGTTCTGACGAAGCCCTTGAGAGAACACCCATCTGTCGAGGAGAGACAAAATGTCCAAGTTCGTGACCCGTTTCCTGAAAGACGAATCCGGCGCCACCGCCATCGAATATGGCCTGATCGCCGCGCTCATCTCGGTCGTGATCATCGGCGCCCTGACCACGCTCGGGACCAGCCTGAACACCGACTTCAACTCGGTTTCCACCGCCCTCCACTAGGACCACAGCAGACGTAGAGCGGCCTGGGCCGCGGCGCGGGGGCGCCGCGGCCCTTTCCGCTTCCAAAGACCTTGCCGTGGCGCGGGGGCGCCACGGCCCTTTCCGTTTCCAAAGACCTTGCCGCGGCGCGGGGGCGCCGCGGCCCTTTCCGTTTTCTGGCCGAACCAAACCACCCGCTCGTCCCCGCGAAAGCGGGGATCCAGGTTTTTTAGCCTCCGGCAGTCCAGGCGATGTTTGGCCTGAAGAGACCAGCCACCGTGCGCGGCGGAAGCTTTCGCGTTGAAACAAAAAAGCCTGGGTCCCCGCGTTCGCGGGGATGAGCGGAAATTGAAATGGCCCTGAGATACGACGCGTTTTCGATGCGCGTAACTTGGGCAACGATAAGTTTACGCGCCCAG
Source organism: Caulobacteraceae bacterium (assembly GCA_036501825.1). GTDB lineage: Bacteria > Pseudomonadota > Alphaproteobacteria > Caulobacterales > Caulobacteraceae > JAFECT01. The sequence goes on from DASXZP010000036.1 coordinate 498,665, forward strand.
GCGCAGAGTCCCCGCCGATCAAGTTCGAGGCCCCCATGCAGACGGCGATTGCGCTGGCGCTCTCTCTCCTGCCGATCCTGATGATCATCTCCGCCCTCTCGGACGTGACCACCATGACGATCCCCAACCGGGTCTCCATCGCGCTGGTGCTGGGCTTCTATCCGACCGCCTTGCTCGACGGCCTGAGCGTTCAGGACGTGGCCATCTCCACCGGCATCGGGCTCGCCTTGCTGGTCGCGGGCATGGGCATGTTCGCCCTGCGCTGGGTCGGCGGCGGCGACGCCAAGTTGTTCGCGGCCGCGGGCCTTTGGATCGGACTGCCGGGGCTAGCGCCCTACCTGATGTGGACCACGCTCGCAGGCGGCATGTTCAGTCTCGGCCTCATCCTCATGCGCAACTGGATGCACCCCTACGCCGCGGGCGCGCCGGCCTGGGTCGGCCGCCTGCTAGCGCCCAAGGGCGATGTGCCCTTCGGGGTCGCCATCGCCGCCGGCGCCCTTGCCGCCTACCCCGCGGGCGTGCTGATCCGCGGATTTCATGGCGTCTTTTGAATTCTTCAATAATCCCGCTTAGGCCAACGTTAATACCTCTAGACCAGGGTTAAGGCGCAGGTTTTGCGCCGTTCGGGCGGACCGCGCAGCGTCGGGAGGCCGCCTCAATGAAACCCATTCGCATCATCGTGCTCGCGGTGGCCGCGGTGGCCGCGATCGGCCTGGCGCTCATCGTTCGCGGCGTGATGTCGGGTAAGCCGACCTCCCAGGCGGCGGCGTCTATACCGGTGGCGAAGGCCAGGCCGATGGCGCGTGTGCTGGTCGCCAAGCGCGATCTGAAGATTGGCCAGCGGCTGACCGCCGAAGACCTCGACTGGCAGGACTGGCCGGTGGAAGCGGTGAACCCGGCGTTCACCACCGACGGCTCCGTCGCCCTGCCCAAGGCCAAGGAAGATCCCAAGGCCGCGAAAGATTCCAAGGACGGCAAGGACGCCAAGTCGAGCGACCCGCAGGCGAAGGCCGGCGCCGCGATCAACGGCAAGCTCGGCACGCTCGCCGGCGCCGCGGGCACGGGCAAGAACGCGGTCGCACAGATGACCCACACCGTCGCCATGATGGGCGACGGCGGACCCAAGGCCCAGTTCATCGGCGCCGTCGTGCGCGCGCCCTTCACCAAGGGCGAGCCCCTGATCGCGTCGAAGGTCGTGCGCTCGGGCGACAGCGGCTACATGGCCGTGGTTCTGCCCGCCGGCATGCGCGCCATGGCGGTGGGGGTAAAGGTTGAGACCGCCGCGGGTGGCTTCATCCTGCCCGGCGACCGCGTCGATGTGATCATGTCGAAAGAGCTCAAGGGCCAGAGCTCCGGCAATAACCTGTTCGTGACGACGACCGTCCTCAAGAACATCAAAGTGCTGGCCATCGACCAGGTGACCCAGCCCGACAAGAACGAAAACACGGTGGTGGGCGCGACCGCGACCCTCGAAATCACGCCGACCGACGCGGAGGTCCTGGCTCTGGCCAAGGCCGAGGGCGAACTCTCGCTCACGCTCAGGTCCTACGCCGACATCGACGGGCCGTCCGGCCACGTCGGACCGCTGCCGAAATATTCGACCGTCGCCGCCGCGAACCGGGGCGTTCGGGTCTTCCGCAACGGCTCAGTGACCAATGAAGCGGGAACCGCTCCGGGGGCGCCTCAATGAAATCGATCCATCTGTTCCGCGGCGCCGCCTTTGCGCTCGCCGGCGCGCTGAGCCTGCTGTTGGCCGGCGCGTCGTTCGCCCAGACGCCGCCGTCGCCCACGACCAGCGTCAAGGTCGAGCTCGGCGGTTCGAGCCCGGTGTCGCGCTCGCTGTCGCTGCCGCGCGGCAAGTCGGCGATCGTCGATCTGCCGGTGGACGCGCGCGACGTGCTGGTCTCCAACCCCGCGGTGGCCGACGCCGTGCTGCGCACGCCACGCCGCATTTATGTGCTGGGCAACGCGCCGGGTCAGACCGATGCGGTGTTCTTCGACGAGATGGGCCGCGAAATCCTGAGCCTCGACATCCGCGTCGACCAGTCGACGGGCGCCCTGCAGGACACCCTGAAGCGGATCGTGCCCGACGCCGACATCCATGTCGAACCGGTGAACGACTCCCTCGTGCTGACCGGTTCGGTCGCTTCGGCTGATGACGCCGACAAGGTGCGCCGCATTGCCGAGCGCTTCGTGGCCAAGCCGGAGCAGGTGATCAACATGCTGTCCGTGCGCGGCGCCGACCAGGTGATGGTCAAGGTGCGCGTCGTCGAGATCCAGCGGACCATGATCAAGCAGCTCGGTTTCAACACCTCGGCGCTGCTGAACCAGGTCGGGATGCCGCAGTACCTGTTCAACTCGACGCCGACCTACGGCGTGAACGGCTCGCTGCTCGGCGGCATCACCGGCGGCTATCAGTTCAACTCGCAGCAGCAGCCCGTGCTCGGGGTGCCCTGTGCGCCGGGTCTGTCGGGCAGCTGTTTCCGGGTGACCCGCGGCGTGACGGCGGCCGCTCCGAACGGCAACACCGCCACGATCATGAACACCGCCGGCTCCACGGGCCTGAACCAGGCGACCGGCATGCTGCAGGCGTTCGAGCGCGCGGGCCTTGCGCGCACTCTGGCGGAGCCGAACCTGAGCGCCGTGTCCGGCGAAAGCGCCAAGTTCCTCGCCGGCGGCGAGTTCCCGGTGCCTACCGGCCTCGACCAGAACGGCAACGTGGTGGTCCAGTTCAAGCAGTTCGGCGTCGCGCTCGCGTTCACGCCGGTGGTGCTGAGCCAGGGCCGCATTTCGCTGAAGGTGGCGACCGAGGTTTCGGAACTGACCAACAACGGCGCCCTGAAGTTCTCCACCAACCTGACCATCCCCGCGCTCGACGTGCGCCGCGCCGAAACCACGGTCGAGATGCCGTCCGGCAGCGCGATGATGATCGCAGGCCTGCTCAAGGAGCAGACGCAACAGAACATCGACGGCGTTCCGGGCATGACCGAGCTGCCGGTACTGGGCGCACTGTTCCGCTCGCGTGACTATCTCGCCGGCGAGACCGAACTGGTCATCATTGTCGAGCCCTACATCGTCAAGCCGACCAGCCCCGACAAGCTGCAGACGCCGGTCGACGGTCTCGAGATGGCCAGCGACATGGATACCATCCTGTTCGGCAAGCTGAACAAGACCTACGGCCCCGGAAAGGGTCCGGCCCCGCGCGGAAGCGGCGACGCCGCCGCGACCTCCGGCCCCGCGCCGACCTGGCAGGGCCCCGTCGGCTACGTGATCGAGTGAGGAACGCTCCCATGACTCGCAACATTCAACTGTCGGTCGCCCTCGCCGCCCTGGCGGTTTCGCTCACCGCCTGCGCCGGCGCCGGAGGCAAAAGCCCCGAGCCGATCACGCCCACCGAACGCTATTCCATGAAGGCGGAGCAGCATCCCGAGCAAATGGCCTTCGGCGCCCACGCCGAGGGTCTGTCCGACAATCAGCGCTCGGCGCTCGTGCGCTACGTCGACAACTGGATGAACAACGGCGGCGGCCCGATCGTGGTGCAGACTCCGAAGGCCGGCGGCGACGCGGCCTCGCGCACCGCCTGGGCGGTGAAGGCCAAGCTGCAGCAGCTCGGCGTCGGCGACGAGGACATCCAGGTACAGGGCTATGACTCGGATCAAGCCGGCGCACCGGTCCTGATCGTCTACCAGGCCTATGCCGCAGTGATTCCGCGTTGCGGCAAGTCGTGGACAAATCTGCAGAACAACTACAAGAACGAAGGCTACGAGAACTTCGGCTGCGCGCTGACCTCCAATATGGCGGCGCAAGTCGCCAATCCGCGCGACATCGTTACGCCCGCCGGTACGACGCCGGCCGACGCAGGCCGCCGTTCGGTGGTCTTCGACAAATACCGCAAGGGCGAGGTGACCAGCGCCGCCCAGGCGGATCCGAACGCCGGCAAGGCCGCGACGTCGGTGGTGAATTGACGCGTAGTTCTAGGCGAGGCCGGACCGAATGAACAAGGCTTTGAGCATGTCCGACCCAAGGTTCCCGGACGACTTCAGTCTGGACGACGACCTGGACTTCCCGGCTTCGGACACCTTCGTGACCGAAACGCCCCACGACGCCTACGACCCGCTGAATCCGCCGGCGCAGCCGCTGCGCTCGCCGACGCAACAGCTGCAGCCGCCGCCGCAACAGCCGCGCGCGCTGAATCCGCTCGAGCAGCACTTCGACCAGCCCGCCTACACGCCGCAGCCGCCGTTGACCCAGGCCGCGCCGCCACCCGTGCAGCCGGCCGCGCCGCAACAGCCCTACGTCCAGCCCGCGCCTGCGCCCACCGACACCTACGTGCCCGCCCAGCCGGCGCCGGTCGCGCCCGCTTCGGCGCCGACGGTCGAGGTAATGCCTGGCCGCCCGCAAGGCCAGGAAGTCTCCACCGCCATTCAGTTCACCCAGCCGCCGCACCAGGCCTTCAATCCGGTCGGCGATCTGATCGCCACCGCCGAGGCGGCCATGGGCGAGGTGAACGTTCCGCGCATTGCCATCCACATCTTCGCCGAACGCACCGACACCGCCGATGCGGCGCAACAGGCCTCGCGCGACCGCCGCATGTCGCGCGCGACCACGACCGTTCGCCTGGGCGGCGTGCAGACCGCCCTGCAGGTCTATCAGACCGAGCCGACGCCGGCCCTGATCATCGTCGAGAGCGGCGCGCCCGCCGCCCAGATGATCCATGAACTCGACTACCTCGCCGAGTGCTGCGACGCAGACACCAAGGTGGTCGTGATCGGCGCCCAGAACGACATCATGCTCTATCGCGAGCTGATGCGCCGCGGCGTCTCGGAATATCTGGTGGCCCCGTTGCAGCCGCTGCAGCTCATCGCCGCCATCGGCCAGTTGTTCAACGATCCGTCGGCGCCCTTCGTCGGCCGCACCATCGCCTTCATCGGCGCCCGCGGCGGCGTGGGCTCCTCGACCGTCGCGCACAACACCGCCTATGCGCTCAGCGAGCGTATGGCGTCGGAGACGGTGATCGTCGACTTCGACCTGCCCTTCGGCACCGCCGGCCTGGACTTCAATCAGGATCCGCTGACTGGCGTCGCCGACGCCCTGCAGCAGCCCGACCGACTCGATCCGGTGCTGCTCGACCGCATGCTGGTGCGCTGCACCGACAAGCTCAGCCTGTTCGCCGCGCCGGCGACGCTGGACAGCGACTGGGACGTCTCGCCCGAGGTGATCGAAGAGGTCGCCAACAAGGTGCGCGGCGCCGCGCCCTATGTCGTGCTCGACCTGCCGCACGCCTGGAACGCCTGGGTGCGCCGCATGGTCATCGGCGCCGACGAGGTGGTGATCGTGGCCACCCCTGATCTCGCCTCGCTGCGCAACGCCAAGAACATGCTCGACCTCGCCAGGGCCTCGCGCCAGAACGATGCGCCGCCGCGCCTGGTGCTGAACCAGATGGGCGTACCGGGCCGGCCTGAGATTCCGCTGAAGGACTTCGCCAACGCGCTCGGCGTCGCGCCCACCCTGGTGCTGCCCTTCGACGCCAAGCTGTTCGGCCACGCCGCCAACAACGGCCAGATGGTGGTCGAGGTCGGCGCCAAGTCGAAGGCGTCCGAAGGCTTCCAATATCTCGCCCAGATCGTCGCCAAGCGGGACCTGCTGGCGCTGCCGGCGCCGAAGTCGGAACAGAAACCGAAATCGTCGCTCTTCTCGAAACTCTTCAAGCGCTAAGGGACAGGAAGCAGCGTGTTCGGCAAACGAGGAACCGGAGGAGGGGATGCGCCGCCGCCGTCGCTAGGCGGCCTGGAAGCGCGCGTCCGCGCCCTCGATACATCCGCTGCACCCGCCGCACCGGCGCCGCCGCTGCAACCGGCCCCCGCGCTCGACTCGGCGCCCAAGCTCGATGCGCTCGCGCCAAGACCTGCGCCCAAAGCCGACGCGCCGGAAGCGCCGAAGGCAGAATCCGCCACCGACCGGCTGGCGGCTTCGCACGCCTCGCAGAAAGCCTACACCGACGCCAAGGCGGGCGGCCCCAAGGCCACCGCCGGCTTCGAACAGTTGCGCGCCGCCCAGCAGGTCACCGAGATCGTCCGCGAGCAGTCGGACTACTACCACGCCACCAAGACGCTGATCTTCAACGCCCTGCTCAACACCATCGATCTGTCGCAGCTGGCCCAGCTCGACCCGAAGGCGGCGGCCGAAGAGATCCGCGACATCGTCGCCGAACTGGTGGCGATCAAGAACGTCTCGATGTCGGTGGCGGAACAGGAGCACCTGGTCCAGGACATCATCAACGATGTGCTGGGCTACGGCCCGCTCGAGCCCCTGCTGGCTCGCGACGACATCGCGGACATCATGGTCAATGGCGCCAACCGCGTCTTCATCGAAGTCGGCGGCAAGGTGCAGCTCACCAACATCCGCTTCCGCGATAACCAGCAGCTGATGAACATCTGTCAGCGGATCGTGAGCCAGGTCGGCCGCCGCGTCGACGAAAGCTCGCCGATCTGCGACGCGCGTTTGATCGACGGCTCGCGCGTGAACGTGATCGCTCCGCCGCTGGCGCTGGACGGCCCCACGCTTACCATCCGGAAGTTCAAAAAAGACAAGCTGACCATGCGCAACCTGGTCGAGTGGGCCTCGATCAGTCCTGAAGGCGCCCGGGTGCTGGGCGTCATCGGCGCCTCGCGCTGTAACGTGCTGATCAGCGGCGGCACCGGTTCGGGCAAGACTACCTTGCTCAACTGTATGACCGCCTTCATCGACCCGACCGAGCGGGTGATCACCTGCGAAGACGCCGCCGAACTGCAGCTGCAACAGCCGCACGTGGTGCGCCTGGAAACCCGGCCGCCGAACCTGGAAGGCCAGGGCGCCATCCTGATGCGCGACCTGGTCAAGAACTGTCTGCGTATGCGTCCTGAACGCATCATCGTCGGCGAAGTCCGCGGCCCGGAGGCGTTCGACCTCCTGCAGGCCATGAACACCGGCCACGACGGCTCCATGGGCACGCTGCACGCCAACAGTCCGCGCGAATCCATCAGCCGTCTTGAATCGATGATCACCATGGGCGGCTACGGCCTGCCCACCAAGACCATCCGCGAAATGATCGTCGGCTCGATCGACGTGATCATCCAGGCCGCGCGTCTGCGCGACGGTTCGCGCCGCATCACCCACGTCACCGAGGTGGTGGGCCTGGAAGGCGAAGTCATCATCACCCAGGATCTGTTCGTCTATGAGATCCAGGGCGAGGACAAGGACGGCCGCGTCCTGGGCCGGCACCGTTCGACAGGCATTGCTCGTCCGCGGTTCTGGGACCGCGCGCGCTACTACGGTCTAGAGCGTGAGCTCGCCGAAGCCCTCGACGCCGCGGAGTAACGCGTGCTGCTCACCATAGTCGTCGCAGTTTTGGGTTTCCTGCTGATCGGCGGGCTCGGCTGGGCGTTCGTCGGCACGAGCGATTCCAGCGACAAGGCGGTCAAGCGCGCCCAGGCGTTCGCCAGTCCGGACGACAAGGCGCGCGCCGCGCGCGCCAAGGTGACCCCCGGCCAGACCGCCGAGATCCGCCGCAAGCAGATCATGGTGCAGCTGAAGGACGCGGAGCGCCGCGAGCGCAAGGCCCGCGTCACCATCGGCGCCAAGCTGCGTCAGGCCGGCCTGTCGCTCAGCGTGCGCGCCTTCTGGATCATCAGCGCCGTCCTCATGGTGCTGGTGACGGGCGCATTCCTGGTGCTGGGCCAGAAATGGTATTGGGGCGTGGGCATCGGCCTCGCCGCGGGCCTCGGCCTGCCGCGCTGGGTCGTGGGTTTCCTCGCCAACCGGCGCGTGAAGCGCTTCACCGGCGAATTCCCCGACGCCGTGGACGTGATCGTACGCGGCATCAAGTCGGGCCTGCCGGTGCACGACTGCTTCAAGATTATCGGGCGCGAATTCACCGTGCCCCTGGGCCCTGAGTTCCAGCGCCTAGTGGAAAACGTCGGCATGGGCATGACCCTCGAGCAGGCGCTCGAGAAGATGTACGAGCGGATGCCGACGCCGGAGCTGCGCTTCTTCACCATCGTGCTGTCGATTCAGGCCAAGACCGGCGGCAACCTGGCCGAAGCGCTCGGCAACCTTTCGCAGGTGCTGCGCTCGCGCAAGCTCATGCGCGAAAAAGTCAAGGCGATGTCGTCGGAAGCGACCGCGTCCGCCAGCATCATCGGTTCGCTGCCGGTGGTGGTGATGCTCATCGTGCTGGTCACTACGCCCAAGTACATGATGGTGATGTTCACCGACGATCGCGGCCACCTGATGCTGCTGGCGTCCGCGGTCGTGATGGGCCTCGGCATCTTCGTCATGAAACGCATGATCTCGTTCAAGATCTGAGGGGCGAGAGATGGACTGGGTCAAAGCGCTCACAAGCACCGACAACCTGATCACCGGCCTCGTCGGCTTGGCGGCGTTCGCCACCATCGTCACCGTCGCCAGGCCGATGATGGGCGGCCAGAACCTCGAGAAACGGATGAAGTCCGTTTCGATGCACCGCGACGAGCTGAAGCGCCGCTCGCGACAGGCCATGGCCAAGGACGGCGGCGGCGGGCTGCGTCACGTCGACGAAGGCTTCTATAAGAAGGTCGTCGAAAAGCTGAACCTGAAGACCCTGATCGAGGATCCCAAGGTCGTCGAAAAGATGGCCCAGGCCGGCTTCCGCGGGCCCAAGCCGATCTCGACCTTCTATTTCTTCCGTTTTGCCACGCCGTTCTTCTTTGCGCTGGCGACGGCGATCTATCTGTTCGGTCTGAACGGGTTCGGGTTGCCGGTGGTGTCGCGCCTGTGCTTCGTCGTCGCCATGTTCGTGATCGGCTTCTACGGCCCGAACCTCTACATCCAGAACGTCGCGTCCAAGCGGCGCGCCTCTATCATGCTGGCGTTCCCCGACGCGCTCGATCTGCTGCTGATCTGCGTGGAGTCCGGCATGTCGGTCGAGGCCGCGCTGCAGAAGGTGAGCCACGAAATCGGCGGCCGTTCCATCGAACTGGCCGAGGAACTGTCGCTGCTCACCGCCGAACTGAGCTACCTGCCCGAGCGGCGCCAAGCCTACGAAGGCCTCGCCAAGCGCACCAACCATCCGGGCGTGAAGGCGGTGGCCACCGCGCTGATCCAGTCGGAAAAATACGGCACGCCCGTCGGCGGCGCCTTGCGCGTGATGGCCAAGGAAAACCGCGACATGCGTCTCGCCGCCGCGGAAAAGAAAGCCGCCGCCCTGCCGGCCATGCTCACCGTCCCGATGATCATCTTCTTCCTGCCGGTCCTGTTCGTCGTCATCCTCGGCCCCGCCATCATCCAGGTCCAGGACCTGATGGGGAAGAAGTAAGCGCCCCTCTCCCCCCGCTGGGGGGAGACCGCCGCGCTTCGCGCGGCAGAGGAGGGCCGCGCGCACAACGCTCAGGGTCAATCGAAAAAGAAGATCAAACGTCGCGGCGGCGGCCCGCCTCTGCTCGCGTTCGCGAGCGGTCTCCGCCCAGGGGGCGGAGATTGCGTCTCGCTAGTTCCCGCTGTTCCCGCTCTCGAGCGAGTTCCACGTGTGCCCGTTGGCGGCCGGCTTGGCGGCTCCGCCCGGGGTGACGAGGTGCGCCTTCAGCCAGGCGATGTTCTCGTTGGCCAGTTCCGGCGGCAGGTCCTGGCGCAGGATTTCTTCCGCCTCGCTCATGCGGCCTTCCATGCCCAGTACCAGGGCCAGGTTCTGGCGCACCTGCAGGCTCACGCCCGGCTGGGCGACCGCGGTGCGCAGCAGCGGCTCGGCCTTGGCCGCGTCGCCATCGGCGAACCAGGACATGGCGAGGTTCGACAGCACCGCAGGGTTGTTCGGCGACAGCTGCAACGCCGTTTGCCACGCCGCGCGCGCATCGGCCGTGCGGCCCACCTGATCGTAGGCCACACCCAGTAGCGATTGCGGCGCCCAGTCCTTGGGCAGGGCGGCGGCGGCGCGCTGCGCCGGGTCGATGGCGTAGAAGCCCTGGTTGCGCGCGATGTCCGACTTGGCGAGTTCGATCAACGCGTCGGTGTTGCCCGGGTGGAGCACCAGCACATGTTCGGCGGCGTCGGCGGCCTCGTCGTTGCGGCGGATCCCGCGCAGCGCCTGGCTGAGCTTCACGCCGGCGGTGATGTCCTGGGGATCCACGTCCGCCTCGTGCTGCCAGAAGGCGGCGCGGGCCAGGGGGTCGAGCCGTTCGGCGTCGGCGCGCTCGGCGGCGGTCGCCTTCACCGGCGCCTTGGGCGCGGGCTTGCCGGTCGCGGGCGTCTGGGCGGTCGCGGCAGGCGGGGTCTGGGTCGCGGGGGCCGGATCGGCCTTCTTGCCCCCGAACGGCCAGGCGCCGGCCGGGGCCGCGGCGAGCGCGGTCATGGCGATGGCGGTTGCGGCGAGCGCGAGCCTGCGCGACATGAAGCGTCTCCCGGAACTTGAACGCCCAAGGGTCCGCCTGCGGCGTCAAGGAATGGTTAAGTCCTGTCCGCACCCCCGCTTCACGAGGCCGCATGCCCGACGTCCTGATCGCTTCCGCCAAAGCCCCGATCCCGATCCGCGCGCTGGATGAAGCCGCCTTCGCCGCGCTGAAGGATGCGCCGCTGCAGGCGCTGGCCCAGACGCACCGGTTCAAGGCCAAGCGCGGCGAGCTGCTGCTGGTCTCAGCCGCCAACGGCAAGCTGACCTCGGTGGTGCTCGGCCTCGGCAAGCCGGAGAACGCGGACGCCATGATCGCGCGCGGCCTGCCGCCGCGTCTGCCCGCCGGCGACTATGCGCTGGAGGCGCGCAAGGGCGGGCCGGAGCCTGCGCTGTTCGCGCTCGGCTGGGCGCTGGGGTCCTACGCCTTCGACCGCTATCGCAAACGCGAGGACAAGCCGCGGCCGCGGCTCGTCGCGCCCAAGGGCTGCGACCTCGACGAGGTGATCCACATCGCCCACGCCTGCGCGCTGGCCCGCGATCTGGTCAACACCCCGGCCCAGGACATGGGCCCGCTGCAGATCGAAACCGTCGCGCGCGAAATCGCGCAAGCCCACGGCGCCAAACTCGATGTCGTCACCGGCGATGATTTGATCGACGCGGGCTACCCCGCCGTGCACGCCGTGGGCCGCGCGGCCACGCAGGCGCGCGCGCCGCGCTTTCTCGAACTCACCTGGAACGCGCGCAAGAAGACGCTGCCGCGCCTGGTGCTGGTGGGCAAGGGCGTGGTGTTCGACTCCGGCGGCCTCGACCTGAAATCCGCCGCCGGCATGCGCCAGATGAAGAAGGACATGGGCGGCGGCGCGCACGCGCTCGCGCTCGCCCGCATGGTCATGCAGGCCAACCTGCCGGTGCGTCTGTCGGTGCTCGTGCCGGTGGTGGAGAACGCGGTCAGCGGCGACGCCTTCCGTCCCGGCGATGTGCTGTCGAGCCGCAAGGGCCTGACCATCGAGATCGGCAACACCGATGCCGAAGGCCGTCTGATCCTCGCCGATGCGCTGGCGCGCGCGAACGAGCTCGAGCCTGACCTCACCATCGACTTCGCGACCCTGACCGGCGCCGCGCGCGTCGCGCTCGGCCCGCAACTGCCGCCGTTCTACACCCACGACGATGCGCTCGCCGCGCAGATCGCCAAGGCTTCGGTTACGCAGGCCGATCCGGTTTGGCGCATGCCGCTGTGGAGCGGCTATCGCGACGCGATCGACAGCGAGATCGCCGACGTGCGCAACGACTCCGCCGAATGGGCCCAGGCCGGCTCGCTCACCGCCGCCCTGTTCCTCGAACGGTTCGCGCCGGAAAAGGGATCGTGGGTCCACTTCGACATCTTCGCCTGGAACCCCCGCGCCCGCCCCGGCTGGCCCGCCGGAGCCGAAGCCCAGGCGATTCGGGCGGTCTACGCCGTGCTGAAACAACGGTATTCCGCCTGACGGAGGCTTCCGGTCGCGCTTGTTAACGGGCTTTTCGTTTCCGTGGGTTAGGCATTGATCTCACCCTTCGAGGCACCCGGCGCTTGGACGCATACGACCCCAGGACGACGCTCGCCCGCGACGACCTTGCCGACCAGGCGCTGGACGGCATTGTGCGCGCGCGCGCCTATCGCGCCACGCAGGCGCTGCAGTGCGCGGTCTCGGTCGCCGGCGTGCGCAAGGCGCCCGATGTGCGTGCGGAACAGTCCGACCAACTGATCTTCGGTGAAGTGTTCGACGTCCTCGACCGCCGCGACGGCTGGTTTTGGGGCCGCGCGCGCCGCGACGGCTACGTCGGCTGGGTCGAAGCGGTCGGCTTCGCCAGCGGCGTCCAGCTGCCGACGCACCGCATATCGGCGTTACGCACCTACGCCTTTCCCGAACCCGATCCGCGCTCGGCGCCGCCGATGCTGCTCACGCTGAATTCGATGGTCACCGTCGAGGAAGAGCAAGAGCGTTTCGTGAAGGCCGCGCGCGCCGGCTGGATCGCAAGGACGCACCTCGCCGACCTCGACGCGTTCGATCGCGATCCCGTCGCCGTCGCCGAACGTCATCTCGAAGCGCCCTACCAGTGGGGCGGGCGCGAGAGCGTGGGTCTCGACTGTTCCGGCCTGGTGCAGCAGGCGCTGCTCGCCTGCGGCCGCGCCTGTCCGCGCGACACCGATCTGCAGGAATTAGCCCTTGGCCATCCGATCGACCGCGCGAGCCTCCGCCGTGGCGATCTGGTGTTCTGGGACGGCCACGTGGCCTGGATGCTCGACGAAACACGGGTGATCCACGCCACCGGCCACGCCATGCAGGTCACCGTCGAGCCGCTCGACGCGGTGATCGAACGCTTCCGCACCGCCGGTACCGGCGACCCGACGAGTCTGCGCAGACTCTAGAATCCGTTCATCCCGCTTTCGCGGAGCGGTGGTCTGTGAGTTACTTTTTCGCGGGAGCCGCTGCCGCTGCCGCCGGCGCCGCCGCGTTCGCCGTCGCGGCGCCCTGGCCCACCGCGGTCGAGGGCGCGGTGGTCACGCCCTTGGCGCCCGCCGGCGCCGCCGCTGCAGGCTGGCGCTTGGGATCCGGCGCGGGGATGGCGTAGCCCGTCGAGCCCTGCGAGCGCAGATAGGCGATCAGGTTGATGCGGTCCGGCGACGAGGGATCGCCGACGAAGGTCATCTTGGTGCCCGGCACCACCGACTGCGGATTGTTGAGATAGGTGAAGAGCTGATCGTAGCCCCAGGTCTTTTCCTTGGCCGCGTGGGCCTTCATGGCGTCGGAATAGTCGAAGCCCGGGAAGGTCGCGATCGGACGCCCGACCACCCCGAACAGGTTCGGGCCGATCTTGATGCCCGCGCCGGCGGCGTCGTTGTGGCAGGACTGGCACTTGGCGAAGACGGCCTCGCCGGCGGTCACGTCGGCGGTCTTCAAGACCGTGCCCCAGTCCGGCGGCAGCACCGGCGCGGCCGGGCCGCCGGAGGTGTCTTGCGGCACCGCAATGGCGTAGCCGGCCTTGGCCGGGGGCTCGGGTTCGAACACCTTGGTGGAGATTTCGCGCAGCGCCAGGAACGCCAGGGCGGTCATCAAGCCCGCACCCAGGAATTTATTCAGTTCGAGATCGCCGCTCATGCCCGCCAAAAGCCCTTCGGAAATGGGGAATCGGGCCCCGACAGAGCCCGATTCTTGCGCCCGCGTCTCTTACACGCTACCGCCGCGCGCGCAACCGGGTCCTGGTACTGGCCACCCGTACTGGCCACCCGCTCCAAGTCCTCCCTTCCTCCTCGATGGAGGAAGGGCCGGGATGGTCGCGCGACGCTGGGCGGATCCGGCGCTGGAGGCGCGCCCGCGATTCTTCCTGAAGCCGATTGCCCACATCTCCCTCCCTGCCCTCCCTCCATCGAGGAGGGAGGGTTCTTGAGGATCATCTCGCCACCGGAGTTCCCCCTGGGCTAGACAGCGTCGATACGGAGTCAGCGCAGTTTGAACCCCATCGTCCTGATCCCCGCGCGAATGGCCGCAACCCGGCTGCCCAACAAGCCCCTGGCCGAGATCGGCGGGGTCCCGATGATCGTGCGCGTGCTGCGCCGCGCCGAGGCCGCGGGCGTGGGTCTGGCGGCGGTGGCCGCCGGCGACCCGGAGATCGTCGAAGCTGTGGAAAAGGCGGGCGGGCGCGCCGTCCTGACCGACCCGGCCCTGCCGTCGGGCTCCGACCGCATCCGCGCGGCGCTGCAGGCCCTGGACCCGGACGGCCGCTGCGACGCGGTGATCAACCTGCAGGGCGACATGCCCTTCGTCGACCCGAACGTGATCAGCATGACCGCGCGGCTGCTGGCCGACGAGCCCGCCTGCGATATCTCAACCGTGGTCGCCGTCGAGGCGTCGCCCGCCGACCGCGCCAGTCCCGATGTGGTGAAAGCCGTGCTGGCCATGACGGCGGACGGGACGAGGGGACGCGCGCTCTACTTCACCCGCTCGACGCTTTACGGCGACGCGCCGGTGTGGCGGCATGTGGGCATCTACGGCTATCGCCGCGACGCGCTGATGCGCTTCACCGAGCTTGCGCCGTCGCCGCTGGAGAAACGCGAGAAGCTGGAACAGTTGCGCGCGCTGGAAGCCGGCCTGCAGATCTGGGCCGCGGTCGCCGACGAAGCGCCGATCTCCGTCGACACCCCCGCCGATCTCGAAGCCGCCCGCGCCTACGCCGCGCGCACCGAAAGCTGAGAGGGAGCGCGCCGTGGACGACAGATGGTCTGCGGCATGGAGGCTTCTTCCGGAATACCTTGGCGCCCACGTCCTGCTGAGCGCCGCGGCGCTGGCGCTGGGGTTCCTGATCGCCGCGCCGTTGGCGGTGCTCGCCAGCCGCAACCATGCCGTCCGCGTCACGGCGCTGGGGATCGCCGGCCTGATCCAGACCATACCGTCGCTGGCGCTGCTGGCGCTGTTCTATCCGCTGTTGCTGGCGCTCTCGGCGCTGTGTCACGCCGTGTTCGGCGCCGGGTTCTCGGCGCTGGGCTTCCTGCCGTCGCTCTTGGCGCTCACCCTCTATTCCATGCTGCCGATCCTGCGGAACGGGGTGGCGGCGTTGCGCGGCGTGCCCAAGGGCCTCGATGAAGCGGGCCGCTCGCTCGGCTTTTCCGGCTGGCAGCGTCTGTTGCTGATCGAGGCGCCGGTGGCTTCGCCCGTGTTCATGGCCGGCGTGCGCACTTCTGCGGTGTGGGTAGTCGGGACCGCGACGCTGGCCACGCCCGTCGGCCAGACCAGCCTTGGCAACTACATCTTCACCGGCCTGCAGACCGAGAACTGGGTGTTCGTGATCTTCGGCTGCGTCGCGTCCGCGGGCCTGGCGCTGATTGCCGACGGCCTGCTGGCGCTCATCGAATCCGGCGCGGAAAAGAGCGACGGCAAGCGCATGCTGATCGGCTTTGCGGGCCTGCTGCTCGGGACCGCCGCCGCCGCGGCCCCGCTGATTCACCCGGCGCAAGCCACCTACGTCGTCGGCGCCAAGAACTTCAGCGAGCAGTTCACCCTCGCGGCGGTGATCGAAAAGCGCATCGCGGGCGCCGGCGCCAAGACCGACCTGCGCGAAGGCCTGGGCTCCGCCGTCGCCTTCCGCGCGTTGGCCGCCAACGACATCGACGTCTATGTCGACTACTCCGGCACCCTGTGGACCAATGTGCTGAACCGCAAGGATTCACCGCCGCGCGCTGAGATGCTGACCGAACTGACCCGTGAACTGAAACGCCGCTATGGCGTGACCGTGGTCGGCCCCCTCGGCTTCGAGAACGCTTATGCGCTCGCGATGACGCAGACCCGCGCCGACGCGCTGCACATTCGATCCATCGCCGACCTCGCTACGGTCGCGCCGAAACTCATCATGGGCGCCGACGTGGAGTTCTTCTCGCGTCCCGAGTGGAGCAAACTCGACGCCGCCTACGGCCTGAATTTCAAAGCCAAGAAATCCTTCCAGCCCACCTTCATGTACCACGCGCTGGAAAGCGGCGACGTCGACGTCATCTCCGCCTTCTCCAGCGACGGCCGCATCGCCGCCGACCACCTCGTGGTCCTCACCGATCCCAAAAACGCCATCCCCCCCTACGACGCCGTAATCCTGGTCGCCCCCAAACGCGCCAACGACCAACGCCTGCTGAACGCCCTACGCCCGTTGGTAAACAGCATCACCGTCGAACAAATGCGCACCGCCAACTACGCCGTCGACGGCAAAGGCGAAACGGCCGCCCAAGCGGCGCAGAGTCTTGCGCGACACTAACTTTTTATCTCCGCTCATCCCGGCGAATGCCGGGACCCAGATCATAAGGCGCGACGATCAGGCCGTGTGCGCATTGCGAGATAGACTCATCGCCGCAGCGTTTGCATCTGGGTCCCGGCATTCGCCGGGATGAGCGGAGGTATAGGGGTTTATTTGAATCCCCCCGCCCACGCTTTCAGCAAATGGTGCGCAATCGCCAGCGGCGGCGCCACTTGCACCGGCGCCCCCGCGTCCCCCGCCACCATCGCCCGCGCCTCGTCGCGCGTGAACCAGCGCACCTCTTCGAGTTCACTCTCGTCCGCGTGCGCGTCGTCGCTCTCCACCTCGGCGATCAGGCCGATCATCAGGTTCGACGGCCACGGCCACGGCTGGCTCGAGTGATAGGTTACGCGCCGCGTCTTCAGCCCCGCCTCTTCCTTCAGTTCGCGCGCGCAGGCTTCCTCGATCGATTCGCCGGGCTCCACGAACCCCGCCAGCGCCGACATCCGCCCCTTGGGCCACGACGCCGCGCGGCCGAGCAGACACCGCTCGCCATAGACCGGCAGCATGATGGTCACCGGGTCGGTGCGCGGGAAATGTTCGGCGTTGCAGTTGGGGCAGACGCGTTTCCAGCCGCCGTCGGCGATCTCGCTCTCATGCCCGCACACCGAACAGAACCGATGCCGCCGGCGCCAATCGAACAGACTCTTCGCCGTCGCGCAGATCCCGGCCTCGCCGCCCGGCAGCGCCAGCGCCAGGCCGCGCAACTCCTCGAACCGGCCGAGCCCCTGCAGCGGTCCTTCCGCCGGATCCGCCGTGCCTTCGAAATCCACCGCGAACACCGGCGTCTGCTTGTGCAGGCCCAGGAACAGCATTCGCTCGACGTCGCCGCGCACCGCGTCGCGCGCCATGTCCGCGCGCAGATACGCCAACCGCCGCCCGCCGCCCCCGTTTTCGGCAAGGCCCGGCGCATCCTCCACCAGCGGCATGCCGGTCCACAGCGCCACCGCCATCGCTTCCGGATCGGCGGCCTGTTTCTCCAGCCACGCCGTGTCGGTCCGAAGGTCGCCGGCGCGGTCCAGCGGATTGCCGGCAAAGGTGTTGCGGTAAAACTCGAGCGGCATGGCCGCTGACTTAGCGCCATCCTTTCGCCGCGCGAACCCTGTTCGGTCCCGAATTCGTGGTCACCGGACTGTCGCTTGACCGCGAGGCGGCGCCGTGCGGTCTGGAACGCTCGGCCGGGCGGGAGGCTCAAAGATGTACGGCAAGGCATTCGGCGCAGGCGTGGCGGCGGCTTTGATCGCAGGCGCGGCGCTCGCCGCCCCCTCGGACTGGGCCAGCAGCCAGCTGAAGGACATGGACAGCGCGGGCTTCGGCCAGGCGGTCGACGGCATGACCTTCGAGGGCTCGGTCGCCCAGGGCCAGGACGGCAAGGTTGCGGTCACCGTCCCCGCCGAGGGCCGCTACGCCCTGGTCGCCTCCTGCGGCGAGGACTGCACCGACATCGGCCTGATCCTGCAGCAGAACGGCCAGACCGTCGCCGAGGGCGTCTCCGGCTTCAAGGCCGCCCTGAAGCCCGGCGCCTACGTCCTCAACATCGGCTTCGACAACTGCAAGTCCGCCCAGTGCCGCTGGGTGGTCCGCGCCTATAAGGCCGCCCAATGAGCGCTGTCGACGACGACCCCATCCTCGGCCGGTTCGCCGACCCGCTGGCGGCCTACCTGAGCCGCACCGCCGACCAGATCCGCCAGGACGGCCTGATCGACGACGACTTCGACGAGGGGCTGGAGATCAGCTTCGCCGACGGCTCCCACGCCCTGTTCAACGCCGCCTTCCTGGTGGCCGGCGAGGATGGTCAATCGGTCGCGGTCTTCACCCAAGCCTGTGGATATTTCGAGTTCACCGCCGAGCAGATCGCCTTTGCCTCGGCCTCCCGGGCCGTCTTCGGCAACAGCGGCGGCTGAAGGCAAGAAAAGCAAGAGAGTCCACGGACCCACACGGACTCACACGGAAAAATTGAGGCTTTTGCGCCGGAGGCGCGCCAAATTTGGGGGGCGCTTCGCGCCGAAAGCCAGAGCTGGAAACGCGACTCGTCCGTGTGTTTCCGTGTGGGTCCGTGGACTCTCTTCTCTTTCCCCGGGTTGCTTCCGGGCGTCCGGACCGCGATATTAGGGGCGGAGACTGGCGCGGACGATGGCCTCGCCAACCCGGTCAGGTCCGGAAGGAAGCAGCCGCAACGAGATCACCCTCGGGTCGCTGTCAGTCTCCACCTTCCTTCCCTGGACATGATGACCGACACCGACTTCACCCTGGAAACCGACGACCCGGGGCATGAAGAACCGGTCAGGGACGACAACACCTCCGACATGTTCGGCGGTCCTCCCGCGGCCGCGCCCGCCTCGGACGCCCCTTCGACGGAGGGGGGCGCCTACACCGTTCTCGCCCGCAAATACCGCCCGCGCACCTTCGAGGACCTGATCGGCCAGGAGGCCATGGTCAGGACCCTGACCAACGCCTTCGCCACCGGCCGCATCGCCCACGCCTTCATGCTCACCGGCGTCCGCGGAGTCGGCAAGACGACCACCGCGCGCCTGCTGGCCCGCGCGCTGAACTACGAGAGCGACACCATCCACCAGCCGACCGTCGACCTTTCCGTCGACGGCCGCCACTGCCGCGCCATCATCGAGGGCCGGCACATGGACGTGCTCGAACTCGACGCCGCCTCGCGCACCAAGGTCGACGAGATGCGCGAACTGCTCGACGGCGTGCGCTACGCTCCGGTCGAGGCGCGCTACAAGGTCTACGTCATCGACGAAGTGCACATGCTGTCGACCGCGGCGTTCAACGCGCTGCTGAAGACGCTGGAAGAGCCGCCGCCCCACGCCAAGTTCATCTTCGCGACGACCGAGATCCGCAAGGTCCCGGTGACCATCCTGTCGCGCACCCAACGCTTCGACCTACGCCGCGTCGAACCCGAGGTGCTTGCTCCGCACCTGGAAAAGATCGCCGCCGCCGAAGGCGCCTTGATCGAAACCGACGGCCTCGCCCTGATCTCGCGCGCGGCGGAAGGCTCCGTCCGCGACGGTCTGTCGCTGCTCGACCAGGCCCTGGTTCAGGCCGACCGCGGCCAGATCGTCAAGGCCGAGGTGGTGCGCGACATGCTGGGCCTCGCCGACCGCGCCCAGACCATTCAGCTGTTCGAAAGCCTGCTCGGCGGCCGCACCGCCGAGGCGCTGGAGCAGTTCCGCGTCCTCTACGGCTTCGGCGCCGATCCCGCGCAGATCGTCTCCGACCTGCTCGAACACGCGCACGGCACCACCGTCGCCAAGACGCTGGGCCCCGACGCCACCCGCCTGCCCAACGACCAGGCGCAACGCCTCGCCGCCCTGGGCGCCGCGGTCAGCGCCGGCTCGCTCGCCCGCGTGTGGCAGATGCTGCTGAAAGCCTACGACGAAGTGCGCAAGGCGCCCGATCCCGCCGCCGCCACCGAAATGGCCATCGTGCGCATCGCCTACGCGAGCGATCTGCCGGGACCCGAAGAAGCGCTGAAGCGGCTGCAAGCGGGCAACGCACCGAGCGGCGGCGCGCCGTCCGGTGGAAGCGGAGGCGGGGGAGGGGGAACCGTCGCCCAGTTTGCCCGCCCGCAACCACGCGCCGTCGTCGCCGCCGCAACCGAAGCGCTCGCGTCGCCGCAATCCTTCGACGAAGTCGTCGCGCTGATCGCCGCCAGGCGCGACATCGGCCTCAAGCTCGACGTCGACCGCTTCGTGCGCCTCGTCGCGTTCAAGCCCGGCGCCATCGAGTTCGAACCCGCGCCCAAATGCCCCCCCGACCTCGCCAAGCGCCTGTCCATGCGCCTGCGCGAATGGACCGGTCAGCCGTGGCTGATCGCAGCCCAAGGCGGCGGCGGCGCCGAAAGCCAGTGGGAGCGCGAACAGCGCCACAAGGCCGAAGTCCGCGCCGAAATCGACCAGGACCCCTTCGTCCTCGACGTAAAACGCGCCTTCCCCGGCGCCGAAGTCATCGCCGTAAACGACCTGACCCCCAAAGCGCCCCCCGCGCCCACGGCGGGAACGACGGCGGATGCGGACGACGAAGACTGAGTAAGAAAGAAAACCGCGGAGATCGCAGAGAAAGATAAAGCCGCAGAGAGCGCAGAGAGGTCGCGACCTTCACCACTGTCGCAGCCGCATGATTGAAACCGCGCCAAAGGCGCGGAATAAGAAATTCCCGATCGCGCCGCCAGCCACACCCACTGTCATCTCTGCGATCTCTGCGGCTGTATCTTCCTCCGCGATCTCTGCGGTTTTCTTCTTTCCTTCCTCCCTCCCAACAAACCCCGAGTACCCCCATGCCCGACTTCAACGCCCTGATGAAACAAGCGCAGGAGATGCAGGACAAGCTGCAGGCCGCGCAGGCCCGCCTCGCCGAAACCACCGTCGAAGGCTCCTCCGGCGGCGGCATGGTGAAGCTCACCCTCAAGGGCGCCGGCGATCTCACCCAACTGACCATCGACCCGTCGCTGCTCTCCGACGACCCGGAAATCCTCTCCGACCTGATCGTCGCCGCCCACGCCGACGCCAAAAAGAAACTCGACGCCGTACAACAGGACGCCATGCGCGACGCCGCCGGCCCCTTCGCCGGCAAAATCCCCGGGCTGGGATTCTAGAGCGCCCTAGGGTTGCCCGACCTGGCCGCCCAGGCGGCGCGTCGCTTCGGGGCGCGGCGTATCCAGGGGCAGGCAGATCGAACTGACCGCCGGTTTGTTTGCCGGATGCAGGCCGAGCCGCGCGGCGGCGCGAATCGCGAACACGCCGGAATAGTGCAGATCCCACGCTTCGTAGCGCGCTTCCTCGAGATCGTGCGCGAACGCCAGCCGCGCCGCCGGGCCGAGCGGGCCCTGCCATCCTTCCAGCGCGCGCAGATGCGCCCACACCAGCTGCTCCGCAGCCTGGTTTGCGTTATAGCGGCTGAACAGGCCGTACAGGATGCCGAAGTTTTCCTGCTCCTTGGGTGCGAAATTGCTGTTGCGGCCGCTTGCCGTCGCGGCAAGCCAGCGATCCTCGAACATCGGGCCCGTCGGCGGCCGGCCCACCCAGCTCGGCGGGGGTTTCAACGGCCCCTCACGCGCGTCGCTTAGCAGGGCGCTGAGCTTATCGAGCCTCTGGTCGAGGCACGCCTGCGTGTCGAGGCGTTCTTGAATAGAGTCCACATTCCACTGCGCTTCGGCGCGAACGTTACGCCGCGCTTCCGCCGCCGTCTGCCGATCGTGCAAAGCCGCGACGGTCTGTTCGGCGCCCAGCGCGATCAGCACGCCGATGACGATAATGCCGATCTCCGACAGGAACTCGCGCCAGTTTTTCGGCAATTTGGGTTTGTGGATGTCCACGCCTTCGCCCTCACCAGGCCTGGGATTCTAGCGCTCGCCGCGATCAGAGCAACCGGAACGAATCCAGGAACGCCGCCACCGCCGGATCGTCCGGCCCCTGCGCCGACTCGCCGACGATTTCGTAGAGGTGTTTGTTGACGACGAACACGCGCGCGCGACCGGCGGGATGGCCGGGGCGAGTCAGCAGGAACTCGCGGCCCATGACCTTGCCGCTCGCCGCATAGGTGATCGGGCCCAGCGTCGCGCCCACCGCCTTGGCGAGCACCGCCGGCGCGTCCGACAACGCCTGATCCTCCGACTTGGTCGAGGCGGAGCCGTCGATCACATTGACCAGCTCGTCGCGCCCTTCGACGGCGCTCTCGACCACAAACGTATGGGCGGTCGATCCGTCGGCCGCCGCGGGACTGTCGGTGGCCTTCGGCGTCCCGTGAAACGAAACCGCAAATCCCCACGCCGGATAGGAAACGTCCTTCAGCGGCGGCGGCGGCGCCTTGCAGGCGCCAAGCGCCGAAAGGCCGGCAGCCAAGACCAAGATCATGCCAGTGCGCATTGCGCCCTCCCCAGAGCAGCTTGAGCGGCGACCATAGGCGCTCACGCCGCGTCTGGCGAACCGGCGCTACGTCTCCCCGAGATAGGCCGTCTCGCCGTGCAGGGCGGCGTCGAGGCCGCGCTCCTGCGCCGTCTGGTCGACTCTCACCGGCGTGACCAGATTGATCAGCCACAGCATCGCGTAGGTGAACCCGAAGGCCCACACCGACGAGATGGCGATGGCGGCGAGCTGCTTCAGGAAAAAGTCCGTGCCGCCCGCGAGCAGGCCGTTGGCGCCGGCCGGGTTGAACGCCAGGGTTCCGAACACGCCCAACAGCACGATGCCCAGGGCGCCGCCGACCCCGTGCACGCCCCACACGTCCAGCGCATCGTCCCACTTCAGTTTGTTCTTCAGCGCCACGGCGAAGTAACACACCACGCCCGCGACCACGCCGATGATCACCGCCGACACAGGCGAGACATAGCCCGCCGCCGGGGTAATGGTGGCCAGGCCCGCGACCGCGCCGGTCAGCAGGCCCACGAAGGTCGGTTTCTTCTCCATCCACCAGCCCATCAACAGCCACGCGATCGCCGCGAACGACGCCGCCACGTCGGTGTTCAGGAAGGCCACGGCGGTCACGCCGTCGACGCGGAACTCGCTGCCCGCGTTGAAGCCGTACCACCCGAACCACAACAGGCCGGTGCCTAACGCCACCAGCGGCACGCTGTGCGCGCCGGCGTCCATCACCTTGCGCCGGCCGACGTAAAGCACCGACGCCAGCGCCGCGAGGCCCGCGGTGTTGTGCACCACGATGCCGCCGGCGAAATCGAGCACCCCCCACTTCTGCAGAATGCCCCCGCCCCAGATCATGTGCACGAAGGGGAAGTAGACAAAGAACAGCCACAGCGTCAGGAACAGCATATAGGCCTTGAACGACACGCGGTTGGCAAAGGCGCCGGTGATCAGGGCCGGGGTGATGATGGCGAACATCATCTGATAGGCCACGTGCACCAACAGCGGGATGCCCGGCGTCGGCGACGGCGTGTTCAGCGTCACACCGTGCAGGAACGCCAGGTTCAGGTTGCCGATCACCCCGCCGACGTCGCCGGAGAAGCACAGCGAATAGCCGCACACGAACCAGATCACCGTGGTCCAGCCCATCGATGCGAAGGACTGCATCATGATGGCCAGCACGTTCTTGCGGCTGACCAGCCCGCCGTAGAAGAACGCAAGCCCTGGGGTCATCAGCATGACCAGACTGCTGCACAGCAGCATGAAGCCGGTATTGCCTGTGTCGATGTTCGCCATCTCGTTAACTCCCTCCCCCGAGAGAACGGCTATGGTATACTTCCAGGCTCGGTACGCAAATCTGGCGCAAACCCAAACGACGTCAGCAAAAGCGGAACGAATAAACGGGGGCAGGGGACGCTGTGCTTTCGGCTTTCACGCGAACAGCCGGCCTCGCGG
The DNA here is from genome assembly GCA_036501825.1 of Caulobacteraceae bacterium. Lineage (GTDB taxonomy): Bacteria > Pseudomonadota > Alphaproteobacteria > Caulobacterales > Caulobacteraceae > JAFECT01. Next base: position 522,203 of record DASXZP010000036.1, read on the forward strand.
CCGCATCGGCTTTCATCCTCCTGGCGGCCGCCGGCGCCGCCCAGGCCGACGACAAACCCGCCGTGGTCTTCAACGCCGGGGTCCAGAGCGACTACGTCTTCCGCGGCGTCAGCCAGACCGACGGACGCGCCTCCGTCTTCGCCGGCGCGGATGCGACCTGGGGCCAGCTCTACGCCGGGACCTGGACCTCGAACCTCGACTTCAAGCCGTTCGGCGACAGCCACACCAATGAAGAGGTCGACCTCTACGCCGGCTTGCGCCCGACGGTGGCTAACGTGTCGCTGGATCTCGGCGCGCAATACTACGGCTACGTAAACCAACCTTCGGGCGGCCGCGTTGCCTACACCGAAGTCTACGCCAAGGCGACGCGCGCGTTCGGTCCCGCGACCGTGGGCGCCTCGCTCTACTATTCACCGCAGTTCACCGGCCACACCGGCGAGGCCTGGTACAGCGAAGCCAACCTCGCCTACACGCTTTCCAAAAAGTGGAGCGCCTCAGGCGCCCTCGGCCGCCAGGACATCGCCGCCGGCGGCAGTTACACCACCTGGAACGCGGGCCTGACCTACGCCGTCACCAGCCACCTCTCCCTCGACGGCCGCTATTGGGACACCAACGAACACCGCTTCGGCGACCCCTATCACGCGCGCGCGGTCCTGGCGCTGAAAGCGACGTTCTGAACATGGACGTCCACAAGCCGAAGCCCTGGCACAACTGGCGCGAACGTGAGCTCGCAACGCTTCGCCGCACGCCGGGCGCGGCGGCGTGCATACCGCGCTTCGAAGCGCCGGTGAAAGCGGACGCCGCTCCGCAGCCCACGCTGCGTTGACAGCGCGCAACGGCGATCTGACGAAGAAAGGGGGTCCACGGACCCACACGGACGCACACGGAACAGCGATTAATCGTCTGGCGGGGAAGATGGGGTCCAGCGGCCTTAAGACTGACCACGGAAAACACGGAAAGCACGGAAAGGCGTAGCGCTGTCGGCGTGCGCCCCGCGCCGTAGGCGCATTTATTGATTGGCGCTGCGCGCCGAAGACGCGATGCGGAAACGCGACCCTTCCGTGCTTTCCGTGTTTTCCGTGGCCAATCTTTCTTCTCTCTTCCGTGTGCGTCCGTGTGGGTCCGTGGTCCCCCTTTTCTTTCCAAACCTTAACTAGCCCCGCCCCCATCCTGCCCTCATAACGCGACCCGACGCAGGGGCGTGCGACGTATGCTGACCATCGACCACCTCGGCCGCCGCGAAGGCCGGCTGCAGATTCTCGACGACGTGAGCTTCACCTGGCCCAAGGGCCTGCTGGCGGTGATCGGCGGCAACGGCTCGGGCAAGACCACCCTGCTGCGCGTGGTCGCCGGGGCCAAGGCGCCCAACGCCGGCAAGGCGGAATGGAACGGCGTCTCCACCGCCCGCGCCGCGCGGCGCAAGGGCGTGATGGGCTACGGCCCGCAGGAGCGCAACCTCGACCTCGCCATCACCCTTCGCGAATTTCTCACCCTCTGCTGCGACCTGCGCGGCCTTTCCGGTCGCGGCCAAAAGGTCGCCGCCGTGGCCGACGAACTCGGCCTCTCCAAACAGCTGGACGAACGCCTCGCCAACCTCTCCGGGGGCGGCCGGCGCAAGGCGATGACCGCCCAGGCGATGTTGGGCGACCCGGAACTGATCGTGCTCGACGAACCCACCTCCGAGGTCGACTACGCCGCGAGCCGAAGGTTCTGGGCCGCCTTCAAGACGCGCGGTGAAACCGCCGCCCTCATCGTCGCCACCCACGACGTGGAGCTCGCGCTCTCGGTCGCCGACGCGCTGTTGCTGTTGCGCCGTGGTCAACCGCTGAAACTGGGTCAGCCCACCGACTTCACCCTCGAAGAGCTGTCCGCAGCCATCGCGGATTACTGAGCGCAGATGGGCGCCTTCACCCTCTCGCGGTTGATCTGGCTCGAGGCGTCGCGCCGTCCGCGCGCGCTGTTCGCCACGATCATGCTCGCGCTCAGCGCCGGGTTCCTGATCCTGCCCGACCCGGGCGCAGGCTACGCCACCTTGACCTTCCACGGCGCGCCGCTCGTCTACACGCCCGCGGTCATGGGCTTCATCACCGGCGGAGAATTCACCGCCTTCTCCGGCGCTCTGGGCGTGCTGGCGATGACGGTGGTGGCGCCGATGGCGGCGTGGCGCGTGGTCTACGGCGTGGCCAACGCGCCGGCCTGGCGCATAGCGCTGGGCGGCTGGATCGCCGCGTTCGGCGTAGGGATGTTCCTGCTCACCGCGATCTTCCTGGGCGCCCTGGTGCGCGCCTGGTCGGTGCTGGCCGCCGGCGGCGATCCGCTGAGCGGCCTGATGATCTTCGCCAGCTGGGCCTACGGCATGGGCGTCGCCGGCGCGGGGATTTCCGCGACCATCTACGCCATCCTCTCCATGCGGCTCTCGACCAAGCCCGGTTGGTTCATGGCCGCGACCTTCGTGGCGTGGATGTTCATCGTCTCCTCGTCGATTTCGCCCAGCGTCGACCTCAGCGGCCAGTACTTCGCCGGACCCCTGCTGTTCCCCAACATGCACGGCCTGATCCTGGGCATGGGCATCGAAGCCGGCCTCGCTCACCACGCGGCGGTCGTCACCCGCACGCTCGGCGACCTGTTCACCACCCCCGGCGGCGCGGCCTTCTTCGGCCGGCGCGTCACCATCGCGGGCATCGGCCTGGCGGCGACGCTGTTGCTGTCGGGCCCGCGCCTGCTGCCGCTCGTGCCGCGCGTTCGCACCGGCTGGTCCGTCTCCAAGCTCGGCGCCGCGATCAGCGCGGGCTTCGGCCTCACCGGCGTGATCTTCCGCCAGCTGTGGAGCAAGCGCTTCCTCATCCTCGCGGCCCTCATCGGCGCGGTGGTGTTCGAAGCCCTGCACACCAACGACCGCGTCGGCGCCATGGCGCTGGGCTTCGCCTGGGGCCTGGTCATGCTGCGCTGGCCCGATCTCTGCGAAGCCTTCGAACAGGGCGCGCTGCGCACCCTCATCGCCCCCAGCGTGCTCGGCCCCTGGCCGATCCGCGTGAACCTCTACCTGCAGATCACCCTGCAAGCCGCCGTCCTCGCACTCCCCCTCATCCTCGCCTTCGCCGCCGCAGGCCGCACAAACGCTCTGGCGTGGCTCGCCATCCAGATCACCGCCGCCCCCTTACTCTGCGTCGCCCTCGCGCGCTTGCGCGGCGGCGCCACCATCTTCGCCCTGCTGTCGATGATGTGGTGGTACCTGCTCGTCTCCGGCAACCTCCCCCCGCCTGCCGGCTAGAGAAGAGAGTCCACGGACCCACACGGACGCACACGGAAATAGGAAGAAAGATTGGCCACGGAAAACACGGAAAGCACGGACGGGTCGCGTTTCCGCATCGCGTCTTCGGCGCGCAGCGCCAATCAATAAATGCGCCTACGGCGCAGGGCGCACGCCGACAGCCCTACGCCTTTCCGTGCTTTCCGTGTTTTCCGTGGTCGGTCTTAAGGCCGCTGGCCCCAACCTCATTGTCAACCGATCGGGCGCTGTTTCCGTGTGCGTCCGTGTGGGTCCGTGGACCCCTCTTTTCCCTGCCCCCAAGCGGTAATTCTCCCTTTCTTTTCAAAGCCTCCTTGCGCCCACCCCCCGCCGTCACCATATGCTAGCCTGACGGGCGGCCGACCTGCGCCGCCCTTTTCCCTTGCCAGTTCGCAAGCCCACCCCCGCCGTGGAGCCCCGCCATGATGACCAATTCCTTCAACGGCCGCGGCCGCGCCCAGTCGGCGATGAAGCTGACCGCCGCCCTGCGCGGCAAGGGCATCCTGATCACCCCCAACGGTGAGATCGCGGTCCGCTACGGCGTCGACGTGTTCGACGGCGGCGCCCGCGTCAGCGCGCGCGGCTGGGTCACCGGCAACAGCGACTTCGGCAAGGTGAGCACCGCTCGCCTGCGCCTCTCCGACGGCGTCCAGCTCGAGGTCACGGTCGAGGACGGCGACATCGAAGGCGCCTCGGTCGAGGTCACCAACCCCGACGCCCTCGCCGCCGCCAGCTCATCCCCCCTGGCCGTCCGCACCCGCTAAGCGTCACAGCAACCCGCGCGCCGCCCCGCCGGAATCCCCCGCCAAACTCCGTGAAACCACCGGGCCGCAGGCCGACCGCCTCGCGGCGGCCCGATTGCGCCCTTACGGATCCCCCATGACGCACCGCCCCCTGAAACCGATCGTCCTGTGCCTGGCGCTCTGCGCCCTGACCGCAGCCCCCACGGCCTACGCCCAATCCACGCCCGGCGGAGGCGGCGGCCGCCACGGCGGCGGTGGTCGCGGCGGCGGCGGCCAACGCGACTCCGGCGGCGGCTCCAAGCAAACCGTCCCACCCGCGGACAAACCCGCCAACCAGATCGTCATCACCGGAGTCGTCCGCGCCATCGACGCGCCCAACGACCGCATCACCATCGACTACGACGAAAACGAAGCCCTCGGCTGGCCCCACGGCTCCAAACCCTTCGAAGTCGAAAAGCCCGGCCTGCTGCAGGGCGTGACCGTCGGCGAGAAGGTAAAGTTCAAGCTTGAGAGCTCACAAATCTCCGAGATCAAGGCGTTCTGACGCCGACCCGGCTGGCGGTGATGCTGGGGCCAGCGGCCTTAAGACTGACCACGGAAAACACGGAAAGCACGGACAGGTCTCGTTTCCGCATCGCGTCTTCGGCGCGCAGCGCCAATTAAAACTTACGCGCCTACGGCGCCGGGCATCCGGTGACAGCGCTGCGCCTTTCCGTGCTTTCCGTGTTTTCCGTGGCCAATCTTTCTTCCTTTCCGTGTGCGTCCGTGTGGGTCCGTGGTCTCGTTTTTCTCTCTAACGCCCCGCGTACAGATAATAATCCCGCACCGCCCGACCGATCTGCGCGATCGTCTTCTCGCGCACCTCTTCGGACGCATCGCTGCCCTTGATGTAGACCGCGACCACCACCTGGCCCGCGCCGCCGGGCAGGGTGATGACGCCCACGTCGTTGACCGAACCGCCGATGGTGCCGGTCTTGTCCGCCATCGCCGTGTCCGGCGGCATCATCGCGCGCAGACGGTTCACCCCGGTGCGACAGCGCGCCATGATGTCCGTCTCGATTTTGGTCGACTGCGGATTGAGCGAGGTGCGCCCGCTGAACAACCGCGTCAGCAACTCCGCCATCTGCGCAGGCGTGGTGGTGTCGCGCGGATCCTTGTCGAATTCCGCGCTGGGCAAAAGGCTCTCGGCGCCGACGTTCGGATCGGCCTTCACCTTCGCTTCCAGCGCCTGGGGAAACGGCCCGGGCCCCATGTGGTAAAAGCGGCGGATGATCTCGTCGGTGCCGCCGTCGACGCGCAGGCCCTCGACGCCCTGGGCGCGCACCCACGCCGTCACCCCCGCCGGGCCGCCGGCCTGTTCCACCATATAGTCGGTCGCGGTGTTGTCGCTCTGCGTCAGCATCAGCTCGAGCAGATTATAGACCGACAGCGAAACCCCCGGATGAATGAAGCGGTCAGCGAGCACCTCGGAATCGATCATCCGATCCGGGTCGATGCTGATCATCTTGTCGAGGCTCAGCTTGCCGTCCTGCACCCGCTGCAACACCGCGCCCGCCACCGCGACCTTGAACGTCGACGCCATGGGGAAGGGCTCATCCGCATGCACGAGCAGGCGCGGCCCGGCGCCGTCGAGCCGCCAGGCGGCAACGCCGACCGTGCCAGCAGAACCCGCGCCCGCACGCGACATCACCGCGACGTCGGCAGCGAGGCGGTCGATGGAGGAGGGGGCCTGAGCGAAAGCGAGGCCGGGCGCGAGCGCAAGACCGGCGGCCAGAACGAAGGCGGAAAGCGGCGAGAGGCTGTGGCGCGGCATGGCGTGGTCCTTCGCGGGTTGGGGATTGGCGAAGATAGGATGACACGACTTGGACTTTTGGAAAACAAGTTTGCCAAAACAGAAAAACGCCCGAACGCGCAGGTCCTTCAAACAGCGAGCAGCATCTCGGACAAAGCGTCCAGTTCGCTCTTGGCCTGGCGCCACTCCGGCATGTGCCGGTCGAGAAGAGCGTAAAATCGCGGACTGTGATTGTGTTCGGCGAGGTGACACAACTCATGAAGTAGGACGTACTCAACGCAATGTACCGGCGCCTTGATGAGAGCTGGATTTAGGGTGATGGCGCCGCGCGGCGAGCAACTCCCCCAGTATCGCTTCATCTTCAGCAGTTTTACCGGTGGTGCGTTACGGACCCACGGGAGAAGCGCCGCCAAGCGCGCCGTTCTGAGAGCGAAATACGACCGCGCGCGTTGGCGATACCATAGCTGAAGCGCGCGCCTGACGCTTTCAGGATCGCTCGACGGCACGACCACCTCGAGCCGCCCCGTTATCAAGCGAACCGAAGGCTGAACCCCGGCCTTCTTGCGAATTTTCAACTTGTGCCGGCGGCCCAGGTAGAAGTGCGCTTCGCCGTTGCAATACTCTCGCGGTAGGGCGTAACGCCGGTAGTCCTGGAACCGGCCGATGTGGTCCATGATCCAGCGGGCGCGTTTCTGAACGCCTGCGCGAACCTTGTCTTGCGACGTCCCGACTGGCGCCTCCACCACCACCACCCCGCTCGGCTCAACGTGGATGCGAAGCTTTGCCGTCAACCTCGCATTCTCGCGCACGTCGTACTCGGCGGATCGGGCGCCATAGCGTAACGTCAGGCGCATCACGTCGCATCCCGCGCCAAGCCCGCGCGCGTAACCTCAACGACCTGATCGGTGATCGTTCGCGCGACGTCGAGGCCGGTCAAAGAGAACAACCTCGGCAGGACGGCTTTTCTGATAGCGGCTTCGACGTTAGCCGGGTTGAGCGAGTTTTCGGCCACGGAGGTCTGGACCATTCCGTCGATGTCGAGAGCGGCGGCGGTGAAACCGTCGACATCCGCCCCGAGCACACGCTCGTCGCCCAGGGCAAGGCGGATGATCCCGAAATAGGCCGTCGCGTGTCGCTTCCCGTTGAGGGCCCCCGGCGTCCCGTCTACCTTCCGATTGGTGACCTGGTCCTCGACGTCCTTGAACAGCGCGTACTGTTTGTGCGGATGGTCGAACAAGGCCGCGGCCTCGGCGATCGCCGCCTTCAGCAACTCGGAAAAATGGCGCTGCGCGTAGGGGTCGTCGATCAGGTCTTGCTCGATCGTGCGGGTCAAGCGTGTGCGGATGATGTCCGTCTCATTTCGCGCCTTCTCCTCGCTCCAGGTTTCCGGCGACTGCGAGCCCAGATCGTTCACCATCACCAGTTCGCCGTCCGATACGATATCCTCGCCGATGACATAGCGATCCACGATCTTGCGAATCTGGTCCTCGTAGGCGTTGAAGTCGATGGTTTCGTGGGCGTCCTGTTTGGCCATGCGGCGCAAGTTTGAGAAGAACTTGAGGTCTCGCTTGTACGCGGCAATCTGAGCTTCCGAAAATGCGCCGTCCTCGAAGAACGACCGGGTCGCAAGCGCCGTGCGCAAGCACATGCCGAAAGCGGTCAGCGCTTCGTAGAAATCTTCCCGCACCTTCTGATGGACGTCGCTCGAATGGCCGGCCTCATCGCCGGTATACCGCGGGACCAGAACCTGCCGGTACTGTTCGATGTCCTTGCGATTTCGAACGCCCGAAAAAATCGCCCACAGCGCATCGTGCAATGCCGGCAGTTTCTTGTACTCGGTGCTGACGTTCGCGTAGAGGCCGTCAAGGTCCTCGATGTCAAATCCGCCTTGCGTCTGGTCGGCCAGATTCTGATACTCGGTCAGTGCCGCGTCGAGCTCGGTCAGGATCCCCCGATAGTCGATCAACAGACCGAACTTCTTCTCGTCGTGCAGGCGGTTTACCCGCGCTATGGCCTGGATCAGGTTGTGTTGCTTCAGCGGCTTGTCGATGTAGAGCACCGCATTGCGCGGCTCGTCGAACCCGGTCAGCAGCTTGTCGACGACGATCAGCAGGTCGGGGCGGCCTTCGGTCGAGAAGTCGTCGATCACCCGGCGCTCATAGGCTTCTGGGTCCCCAGTCACATTATCCATCCACCACTGCAGCACCTCGGGCAGCTCGGATTCATCGACCTCCTCGTGGCCTTCACGGGTGTCCGGTGAAGAGATCACAATGGCGCTGGTGACCAGACCCGTGGCGTCCAAGGCCTTCTTGTAGCGGATGGCCGACAGTTTGCTGTCAGTTGCGACCTGGCCTTTCAGGCCGATATCCAGGTCCTTGAAATTCGTCTTGAAGTGAACCGCGATGTCCCAGGCGATCAGGTCGATCCGGTTGCCGGAGCCATAGACCGGACCCTTCTTGCCGAACTTGGCCTTCAGATCGCTCTGTTGTTTCTCCGACAGACCCAGCGTAATTTTCTCGAACCAGTTGTCGATGGCGGCGTCGTTCACATCCAGCATGGGCCGCCGCTCTTCGTAGAGCAGGGGCGTCACCGCGCCGTCGCTGACCGCGTCGCGCATGGTATAGGCGTGAATGATGCGGCCGAACTTGTTCGCGGTCTTGTCGTCCTTCAACAGCGGCGTGCCGGTGAACGCGATATAGCTTGCCTTCGGCAGAGCCTGGCGCATCCGCTCGTGGTTCTCGCCGCCCTGGCTGCGGTGGCCTTCGTCGACCAGCACGATCATGTCGGCGCTGTCGTTGCGGCACTCGGGCAACTTCGATGCGCTGGCGAACTTGTTGATAATGGTGAAGATGATCCGCTCGGCGCCCTTGCCGATGCGCCGCGCCAGATCGCGCCCGGACGAGGTCTTGGCGCGCTCGCCCTCCTTGTCGGCGATCTGAGAGCCAAAGGCCCCGCCGGTCAGGAAGTTCTTGGCCAGCTGCTTTTCCAGGTCGCGGCGGTCGGTTACCACCACCAAGCGACAGTTCTTTAGCGCGTGGTCCAGCAGCAGGGCCTTGCAAAGCAGCACCATGGTGAAGCTCTTGCCCGACCCAGTCGTGTGCCAGATGACGCCGCCCTCGCGGGCGCCGTCCGCGCGAACCGTGCGCACACGCTCCAACAGGGCCTTGATGCCGAAATACTGCTGATGTCGCGCCGCGATCTTGCCGACCTTGCGGTCGAACAGGATGAAGGTGTGGATGAAGTCGAGCAAGCGCTCCGGCGAACACAGGCTGATCAACAGACGGTCTTGACCCGTAACCGCCTGTTCGTCGCTCCAAAGGCTGACGAAATGCGCCCGCACGTCCGACACCCGGTCGCGCAACAGGGCCTCGCGGGGGTCGGTCTCAAGCGCCTGGTTCTTGATCTGCTTGAAGTGCGCCTCGTCAAACAGTTCCTCGCGCCACAGCGCCCAGAACTTCTTCGGGGTCCGCGTGGTGGCGTACCGCCCGTCGGTCATACTGATTGACAACAGCAGTTGGGCATAGGCGAACAGCTGCGGAATCTCGTCCTGACCCTGATTACGGATCATCTGACTGACGCCCTCGTCAATCATTGCCTTGTCCGCGCTTGAGCTGTCGGGGCGCTTGGCTTCGATAACCAGGAGCGGAATACCGTTCACATAGCCGACGATGTCAGGACGGCGGGTGTGCACGCCGTCGGCGGCCAGGATTTCGACTTCTTCGCTGACGATGAAACGGTTGGACTGAGGGCGCGCCCAGTCGATCAGCGCAATGGTCGGGCTGTACTTCTTGCCGTCAACGAACTCCGTGACGGTCACGCCCAACGTCATGGCATTGTAGAGGCGCTCATTGGCGCTCAACAGCCCTTCGTTCAGCGCCGGGGACGACAGCTCGCGCACGATTTGGTCGATGGCGTTGGTGGAAAGCGGATAGGTACGGCCCTTATATTCAAAAGTCCGCCGCCGCAGCTCAGCGACCAGCACTGGCAGCAGCAGGACGCTCTGATTCCCGCCGCGCGCCGCCAAGCACTCGGCTGGCGGCACATACTCCCAGCCCACCGCGACCAAGGTCGCCAGGGCGGGGACGTGCGAGGAGTAGAGCTCGGCGGTGTCGGGAGTGTGGGTCATGCGGCCGACGCCTCGTCCAACTTCACGCGGCGTTTGCCGGTGAGCAGCTGTTGCATGAGGGCACCCTTTTCCTTGCGGAGAGCGGCGAGTTGGGCGGTAAGGGTCGCGGCATTTCGTCCGGCGTCGGCAATGACAGATGCTATGGCGACCTGTTCCGCACGTGAGGGAAGATTTAGAAGAATGCGAGAAAACTCTCTCCAGCGGAGGCTGCCGCGCCGATCCACCGACGCGTTCGTTGCCGCGGCAAAGCGCTGCGTGAAAGCATCGGTCTTGAGCAGGTTGATGAGGAAGTGTCGATCCACAGCCGTGGTCTGGAATACGCAATATATGGGGCTAACTAGGCCAGCGTCCGCAATGGCCTGAAGCGCGATCGACCCTTCCTCGATGTGGTTTGTGGGGAATGCGATCATCCCTCGGTGCACGACCTTATAGTCTGCGAGGTTGTCACTGAAGACTTTCTTTCCGAAATAGTTCAGTGACTCGACAAATCCGTCATGTTTTGAGCAGGACAGAACCGGCAAATGTACGGCTTTAGCCGCTCGCTCAGTAACTTGTTCACAAACCTCTCCGATCGAGGTCTCGTACCATTCGTCGGAAAAGCCCGGCAAGCGGTTACGGCCGGTCAACAACGCTTGCACTAGCGCCGCCTTCTGTTGACGGGCATTCGCGATCAGAGCCTGGACCGTATCGATTGCCTGATCCCAGGCGGATAGAAGTTCGGCAATCTGTCGCTGCGCATTCAGAGTCGGAAAATAGAACGAGAACAGCTCCACGTCACCGATATTGAGTCCCGGCTGCGCGCCGCCCTTAATGGCGACCCGGACAGCACGCTGTCCGATTTCACTCTCAAGCAACGCTTTGACGTATCGATAGTCGAAACGGTCGTGGTCGACAGATATGCGAGCGGTGGTCTGGGTTATGTTAGCACCGTCGAGCCAGTCAGGTACGACGGCGACCTTACCTGTGCCGGCGCCCACGATTGTAAGCAGGAGGTCTTTGGGGCGGACTTTTGAACGTCGGTATGGATGGTCAATTTCGGCAGAGACGCGAAATAGCTCTTCGATAGTTGTCCAGCCGAATGAATAGTCTTTGCCGCGTATAAGAGGAATTCCTCCCGGCGAGAACTCGCCCGGTTGGACGATGCCGTACGATATCTTTCGTCCTTCGGCGACGACATCCATCAAGCTGAAGCGCCTCCATCCTGCAGTCATTGATCATGCGCTTTCACTTTTTTCCGCCGTGCGGCCTCGATTGCTTTCGCCTCGTGAATCGCCTCTCTGAAATGCATCTCCACCGCGCTCGGCGCATTGAGGGAACGCGCGTGCCAGGCGTCGTACTCGGCGTCCACCTTCTGCGCTGCGACCTTCGCCTGCACTTTTCCCGCGCCGGACAGTAGCGGGTGGTCGCCCAGCTTAAGGAAGTCATCGAGTTTGGCGATCCATTCGGCCATGTGCATGGGCTTGCGGTTCTTCGCCATGGCTTCGGCGAATTCCAGGAAGGCAACGGTGATGCGGTTCAGCACTTCCATCTCCCCCGGCTTCAGATAGTTCTTCGCGACCTGGGCGTCGGTTCGGCTGGGAAGTTGGCCGCGTGTCTCTCCGGGCCAACTGGTCAAGCCCATCATCGGTTTGGACGCATCGGCGCGCGCGACTTTGGTCTCCGCCGCGGTCTGGCCGTGAGCGGCGTGGTGCATCTTATTCTGCACCGTCTGGAAGAACTGCTGACTCGTCTCGGCTCGCGGTTCGTAATCCACCGCCGTGGCGTAGATATCGAGCACCTTCTTGTAGAAAAGCTTTTCCGACGCGCGGATGTCGCGGATGCGCGCCAGCAGTTCTTCAAAATAGTCGGCGTCCGGATCCTTCAGCCGGGCGTCGTCCATGACGAAGCCCTTGACCAGATACTCGCTCAACGAGGTCGCGGCCCAGCGCCGGAACTGGCTGCCTCGCGGGGACCGGACGCGGAAACCGACGGCCATGATCATGGGCAGGGTGTAGTGCGCCACCTGCCGCTCGACGCTGCGGCCGCCTTCGGATCGAACTATTGAGTAATTCTCAATAGTTGCCTCGGCCTGCTCCCCGTCGGCCAAAATGCCTTTGATATGTTTGTTGATATTGGAGACTGTCGTCTGAAACAGCTCAGCCATTTCCGCCTGGGTGAGCCAGACGTTCCCGTCGCGCGTCTGCAGGCGCACGATCGTGACCCCGTCCTCGGTCTGGTACTGGATGATCTCGCCGGCCATCAGTAGCCGAGCTCCTTTAGGTAGCCGTCCATCTTCTCTTCGAGTTCGGCCAGCTCCTTCTTGAGCCTCAGGCGCTCGGCCCGGACGGCGACGAGATCGATCTCGGCCTCTTCCTCGTAGGTATCCACGTAGCGCGGGATGTTGAGGTTCCAGTCGTTGCCGGCGATCTCCTCGGGTGCGGCAAGGTGCGCGTACTTCTGCACGGACGCACGCGCTTTATAGGTCTCGACGATCTTGTGGATGTTTTCTTCGGTCAGCTGATTCTGATTCTTGCCCGATCGGTATTCGCGCGACGCGTCGATGAACAGGACGCTGCGATCGGTCTTGGTCTTGCGCAGGATCAGGATGGCGGCGGGGATGCCGGTTCCGTAGAACAGCTTTTCCGGAAACCCGATCACCGCGTCCAACAGGTTCTCCTCGATCAGCTTGCGCCGGATCGCGCCCTCGGCGGCGCCGCGGAACAGGACACCGTGCGGAACGACGACCGCCATGCGCCCAGTGCGCGGCTTCATCGTCTCCACCATGTGCAAGATGAAGGCGTAGTCGGCCTTGGTGCGCGGCGGCAGTCCCCGGCGAAAGCGGCCGAAGCGATCGTGCTCGGCAGTGTCGTGTCCCCACTTGTCCAGGCTGAAGGGCGGGTTGGCGACGACGACATCGAAGTGCTTCAGCGCATCGTCGCCATCGAGGAGCTTGGGGTTACGGATCGTGTCCCCCCATTCGATGCGGTGGTTGTCCTCGCCGTGCAGGAACATGTTCATCTTGGCGAGCGCCCAGGTGCTGCCGATCGATTCCTGGCCGTACAGGGCGTACTTCTTCGAACCATGCCGGGCCTGAACTCGCCGTCCGCACTTCATCAGCAGCGAGCCGGAGCCACAGGCCGGGTCGCAGGCCTCTTCGCCTTCCGTCATATCCATGATCTCGGCCATCAACTCCGAGACTTCGGGCGGCGTATAGAACTCTCCCGCCTTGCGGCCGGCGTCTGAAGCGAAATTCTTGATCAGGAATTCATAGGCGTTGCCGATGACGTCGAGCTTCCCGATGCGCGACGGTCGCATGTTCAACTCGGGTTTGGCGAAATCCTCCAGCAGATGGCGGAGCAGATCGTTCTTCTGCTTCTCCTCGCCCAGCTTGTTGGAGTTGAAGCTGATGTCCTGGAACACGTCGCGCAGCTTGCCGATGTTGGCATCCTCGATGCCGTGCAGAGCCTTGTCGATGCGCTCGCCGTTGCCCGGCTCATGGCGCCGCTCGTACAGGGCGTAAAAGCCGGCGCCGACGGGCAGCACGAAGCGTTCGCTGCGCATCAGCTCGGCGATCAGGTCCGGCGCGTCGCCATACTGTTCCCGATAGGCGTCGTAGTGATCCTGCCAGACGTCACTGATGTATTTCAGGAACAGCAGCGTGAGGACGTAGTCCTTGTAGATGTCGGGCGAGACCGTACCGCGAAAGGTGTCGCAGGCGGCCCACACGGCTCTGTTGACTTCGTCCTGGGTGATGGAGGTCGCCATGCTTATTTCCTGATGTCGGAATGCAGGCCAACGGCAAGCGCAGTCATTTGCCGTTGGCGGTTGGTGAGGAGACCGGAGAGGACGCGCTTCTCGCGCGCAACGGCATCTGCGAACGCGACGATCGCGCCTTGTCGCGCGCGCGACGGAACCATTATTTCCATACGCTCTACGACTTCTCGGCGAATGTTGAGAATGTGAGAGCCCGTCGCCTCTCGTTGAAGATAGTCCTGAGCAGGTTCCTGGTTGATTTGCCAGGCGAGAAATCGGGGATCGATTGCCGCTTTGCGAACGCGCAAGACGAAAAAGTGCGGCGAGCACACCGCGGGAAAGGGCGTCTCGGTCACGGCGACGGCATACGTCCGAGTTCCCCGCGTTGAGAAGATCACGTCGCCCAATGCGAGATGGTCGAAGCGGCGCGCACGGGGCAGTTCGACCCTGGCTACATCGCTCCAGTCGACACCTGCGTCTGCATCGACGTTGCGCATTTGCACGATGCCGGTTGGTCCACGGGGGAGCTCATCCACCGCCGACCGGATGGGATGTCCGGCGGAGATTTCGGCCAAATCTACAAGGGGGCGGCGGTTTGCATGATCGGACATCACGCACAACCACTAGCCGGGATGAGCTCGACCGTCAACTAAATTGTTTGCGTGATGCGCATTACTGCATTTGGTGCTGATTCGATATGTGGCCTTTCAGCGATTGGACGGGGCGATACCGTTCTCGGTATGTTCGCACCTTTCTGGTTGCAACGAAAGGCCTCCTCCCATGCCCAAACCTCCCGCCGTCCCGGCCCCCGCCCGCCACGCCAACGGCCGCTTCGGCGCCGGTAATCCCGGCCGTCCGCTCGGCGCGCGCAATCGTGTTTCGCAGCGGGTCGCGATTGCGATCCTCAAGGACTTCGAGGCGCACCAGGGCGAGCTCATTCCCAGGCTGCGCAATTTCAACATGACGCTCTACCTGCGGCTGGTGTCGAACCTGCTGCCCCGGTCGGGCGACGTCGGCCTTGCCGATTACGACCTGTCCGACGGCGACCTCGCGGACAAGATCGAGGATCTGCGCCTGGCGCTCGACTTCGTCGAGCGGGGCGAGGGCACGTTGCTCGACCTCGAAGCGGTCCTGGTCGGCGAGGCCGAGATGGTCGCGGACCCGCGACCGTAAATACGGTGATCTGCGGCGGCGCGGGTGCGCGTCTCACCGTAAATACGGTGGTCTGCGGACGCAGCGGCCTCGACGGCCCACCGTAAATACGGTGATTTGCGGCGGGAGCGGTGAGGGGGCGAGCCGCCCCGCGGCGGTGTTTTTCGTGGCGGCCTTTGCCCTTCTCGCCTAATCCAGACCCGAACCTTCGGAGCGGTGCATGCGCAGTCTCTTTGGTCTCCTGACGGCCTCCGTCGCGGCCTTTGCCGTCGCCGGCGCGGGTGTGGCGCTGTCCAAGCCGGCGCTCAGGACCGCCGCTCATTCCGCGCCGGCCGCCTCGGGACACATGCTGGTCGCCGCCGCCAACCCTCTGGCCGCCAAGGCGGGGATGGAGGTGTTGCGCCGGGGCGGCACGGCGGCGGACGCGGCGGTTGCGGTGCAGGCGGTGCTGGGCCTGGTCGAGCCGCAGAGTTCGGGGGTGGGCGGCGGCGCTTTCATGGTTTTCTACGACGCCAGGACGCACAAGACCGTCGCCTACAACGGGCGTGAAACCGCGCCGATGGCCGCGACGCCCGGCCTGTTCCTGGGCGCCGACGGCAAGCCGCTGAACTTCCGCGACGCGGTGGTGTCGGGGCGCGCGACGGGCGTGCCCGGCGCCTATGCGCTGCTGGCCCTGGCGCAGAAGGAGCACGGCAAGCTCGCGTGGCGCTCGCTGTTCGGCACGGCCGAGACAATGGCCGACCAGGGCTTCGTGGTCAGTCCGCGCCTGGCCGGCATGATCGCCTCCAACCGCTTTCCGCAATCGTCGCGGCCCGACGTCATCGCCTATTTCACCAGGGCTGACGGACAGAAGTATCAGGGCGGCGACCGGTTGAAGAACCCGGCCTATGCGGCGACCCTGCGCGCGATCGCGGCCAAGGGCGCCGATGCGCTCTACGAGGGTCCGATCGCCGACCACATCCTGGCCAAGACGCATCTCGATCCGCTGCCCGGCGCGATGACCGCCGCGGACCTGAAGGCCTATCGCGCGAAAGAGGGCGCCGCACTCTGCCGGCCCTATCGCATCTACGTCGTGTGCGTGCCCGGCGCGCCCGCCAGCGGCGCGGGCCTGCTCGAAGCGCTCGGCATTTTGGAACACACCGATATCGACAAGCGCGGCCCCAACGATGCGCGCGCCTGGTACCTGTTCGCCCAGGCGCAACGGCTGATGTACGCCGATCGCGACGCCTATGTCGGCGACCCGGCCTTCGTGAAGGTGCCCGAAGCCGGCATGCTCGACGCGAAGTACGACGCCTCGCGCGCCGCCCTGATCGGCGACCACGCCGCCGCCGGCGGCTATGCGCCCGGCAACCCGCCCGGCGCCGACCCACGCGGGCCAGACGCAACGGCGGAACCCGGCGGCACGTCGGACTTCACCATCGTCGACAAGTGGGGCAACGTCGTCTCGATGACCACGACGGTGGAGTCGATCTTCGGCACCGGCCGGATGGTCGACGGCTTCTTCCTGAACAACCAGCTCACCGACTTCTCATTCTCGCCGGTGGACGCAAACGGGCGTCCGGTCGCCAACGCCGTGGCGCCCGGCAAACGGCCGCGTTCGTCCATGTGTCCGGTGATCGTCTTCGACCGCCAGGGCCGTTTCCTCGCCGCCGTCGGATCGCCCGGCGGCAATTCGATCATCGCCTACAATCTGAAAGCCGTCGTCGGCGTGCTGGATTGGCGCCTCTCGATGCAACAGGCCGTCGCCCTGCCGAACCTGATCGCTCGCGGGCCGTCTACGTATGGCGAAACGGAGAAGTTCGCACCGGGCGTCGTGCAACAGTTGGCGGCCTGGGGCGTGGACGTAAAACCCGGCCAAGGCGAAGACTCCGGCCTGCACGGCGCGATGGTGCGCAACGGCCGGCTCGAGGGCGGCGCGGACCCGAGACGCGAGGGCGTTGCGCTAATTGAGTAGCGCGCTCAATCTCTTTTTTTACTCCGCTCATCCCGGCGAATGCCGGGACCCAGATCGTATGGCTCCGCAGCTGAGAGACTAGCGTTACGCGGACCCTGATCGAACCGTCAGCGCTTTATGATCTGGGTCCCGGCATTCGCCGGGATGAGCGGAGAGTATTTGGGTTTACCCGCCCGACGGCAGCCGGATCTCGAACGTCGTGCCCTTCGGCCCGCTGTCCACCAGATCCAGATCCCCGCCATTCGCCTGCGCCAACTCCCGCGAAATCGCCAAGCCCAACCCCGCGCCGCCGGCGCGCGACGACCCCGCAAACGGTTGGAACAACCGCTGCCGCGCCTTTTCCGACAACCCCGGCCCATCGTCGGCGACGCGCAGCACGGTGATCGCCTCGGCCTTGCTCGCGGTGATCTTCACCACGCCCACGCCGCCCCGCTCCGGCGTCGTCTCGATCGCTTCGCGCGCGTTGCGCATCAGGTTCAGCAGCACCCGGTGCAACTGGTCCTGGTCGGAGACCACCTGCAACCGCGGGCCCACCTCCATCTCCAGCCGCACGCCGTCCGGCGACAGGCCCGCATCCTCCGCCGCCGCCTCGATCGCGGGACGCAGCAGGATGCGCCGCGCCGCCGGCGCCGGTTCTTCGCTGCGGCCATAGCTCAACACGTTCTGCGCCAGGCTCAGCGCCCGGTCGAGCGCGCGTTCCAGGCGCGGCAGCGCCTTGGCCACCTTCGGATCGCCCGACGTCGCCAGACGCTCCGACGCCATCTGCGCCGAGGCCAGCATGTTTCTGAGGTCGTGGCTGATCTTGGCCACCGCTTCGCCCAGCGCCGCCAACCGCGCGCGTGAGCGCAGCGCCTGGCGCACCTCGCCCTGCATGCGGCCGAGTTCTTCTTCGATGCGCCCAATCTCGTCGCGGCGTCCCGAGGTCTGCGGCGCCACGGTGGGGTCTTCCGGATCGGCGCGAAACTTCTCGATCGACACCGTCAGCCGCGCCATCGGCCGCACGATGAACGCCGCCAGCGCCCCGTACACCAACCCGCCCGCGCTCAACGAGACGAGCAGCGAGATGAGCACCGTCTGCAACAGCACGCCTTCGAGGTCTTCCTTCAAAGGCTGCGCCGGCAGCACGATCTCGATGAACCGGCCGCTGCGAAAGCGCGGCTTCACCGTCACGCGCACCATGCGGTCCGGCGCGCCGAACAGGGTGCGCCAGGGCTCCATGATCCAGTCGAGGCCGTGCTGGGTCAGGTCGACGGAGTCGGGCGTCTTGGGCATCGGCCCGCTGACCAGCAGGTGGCGCACGTCGGTCTCGAACGCGATGCTGGTCACGCCTGCGCCGGCGACCAGGCGCCGCGCGAAGCCCTGGCTGTCACGCGCCAGGGGCTCGGGCGCCGCCTCGACCGCCAGGCTCGCCACTTCCGCCGCCCGTTCCCGCTCGAGCAGCCAGCGCTCCTGATAGGACGCGAGCGACGGCAACAGGATCGCGACCTCGGCGATCAGAGTGAAGGCGGCGATGAACAGCAGCAGCCGCGACGACAGACCGCCGGGCCAGCGCACCTGTTTCAGGAAGGCGGGGACGCGCAGGGTCCTGGCCGCCGCCGGCGGCCCGTCCAGCGCCGGCGGCTTGGCGCTGTTCCCGGTCTCGATCTTCGGCAGTTCGCGCATGGTCAGGCCTGCGCCGCCTTGCGGCGCTCGAACAGCTTCAGCACGAAGGGCAGGACCAGCGACAGGAAACCCACTCCGATCATCAGCAACACGAACTGCGGCTGCACCAGGCTGTGCAGGTTGGGCGTCTCGCCCCGGTCGAACATCTCGCCCAGTTTAGACCCGATTGCGCTGTAGAGGATGAACGCGGGAAGGATGCCGAGGAAGGTCGCGAGCGTATAGGGCCGAAGTGGGAAGGACGCCGCGCCAGCCAGCAGATTAATAAGTATGAACGGCACCGCCGGGACGACCCTTAGGCCGAACAGGTACCAGAAGGCGTTCTTGGCCACCCCCGCGCGCATCCGGCTCATCAGCCCCTGCGACTTCTCCGCCCGCTCGCGCAGCCAGGCCCCGACCGAAGACCGCACGATGAAATAGACCCCGAGCGCCCCCGCCGTGGCCGCCGCCGAGGTGGTGAACCCGCCCACCCAGGTCCCGAACAGGAACCCCCCGGTCAGGGTCACGAAGATCGCGCCGGGGATGGCGGTGCAGGTCAGCGCCGCATAGCCCAGGAAATAGATCAGCAGGCAGACCAGGTAATGGCGCGCCACCTGGTCCTTCAGCCACTGCCCATGCTCACGGATCGGGGCAAAGGACAGATACCGGGTCAGGCCCGAGGCATAGGCCGCAACCACCAGGCCGATCAGCACGATCAGGGGGATAAAGCGGACCAGCCGCTGGGTCGGGGTCATTAATCTCTAATTCCGCTCATCTCGGCGAATGCCGGGAGCCAGATCGTATGGCTCCGCAGCCCAGCCTTTAGCCGCCGGACCCGGGCCAAACATAAGATAATCGCAGAAAGGCCGCGCCTTATGATCTGGGTCCCGGCATTCGCCGGGATGAGCGGAGGGGAGGGGGAGGCCTCAAACCCCTTGCTCCGTTGACAGAGAGGGCTCCTTCGATTATCCACGCGCCCTCTTGCGGCGGCCCTCAGCTTGGCGGCCCCTTTGACCTGGAGAACGCCTCGTGAAGCGGACTTTTCAACCGAGCCGGCTCGTGCGCAAGCGCCGTCACGGCTTCCGCTCGCGCATGGCGACCAAGAACGGCCAGAAGGTCATCGCGCGCCGCCGCGCCAAGGGCCGCAAGCGCCTGACCGCCTGAGTCCCGCGAAGACCACGGGCGACCCCTTTACCCTCGAACGGCTCAAAAAGCGGCCCGAGTTCCTCGCGGCCGCCAAAGGCCTGTCCGCGCCCTGCGGCGCCGTGGTCATCCAGGCCCTGGACCGCGCCGACGGCCGGTCCCAGGTCCGGGTCGGCTTCACCGCCACCCGCAAGGTCGGGGGCGCTGTGGTCAGGAACCGGGCCAAGCGCCGCCTGCGTGAGGCGGCGCGGGCGCTGTTGCCTGAGCTTGGCCGTCCGGGGTTCGACTATGTCTTCGTCGCCCGCTCCGGGACCGCGACAAGACGCTGGGCCCGTTTGCTTGACGATGTGAAAACCGCGCTGATAAGGCTCGCCGCGCCCCCAAAACCCTAGTATCCGGCGGGCCGCGCCTTACGTACCGGCGGCGCATCCTCCGACGCCGCTCCCAGGCTTTTGCGAAAAGATCCCCTGATCATGCAGAACGAGAACGCCCGGAACACGATCATCTTCGTCGTTCTCAGCCTTGTGATCTATCTGGCCTACGTCCAGTTCGTCCTGCAGCCCCAGCAGAAGGCCCGCCAGGCCGCCGCCGCGGCCGCCGCGCACGAACAGACGCTGCACCCCGGAACGCCGGGCCAGCCGGCGCCGACCGATGTCGTTCAGGTGAAGGCGCGTCCCCAGGCCCTGGCCGCGACCCCGCGCGTGCCGATCGCGACGCCGTCGCTGCACGGCTCGATCTCGCTGCAGGGCGCGCGCATCGACGACCTGTTCCTGTGCAATCCGGCCAACCAGGTGGTGAAGGGCGACAAGGTCCACCCCTGCTACACGGTCAGCGCCGACGACAAGGCGCCGGTCGAGCTGTTCACCCCGGTGGGGGCCAAGTTCGCCTACTTCGCCAACCTCGGGTGGCGTTCGCCTACGGGCGCGGCGCCGGCGCCTGATGCGAACTGGACGTTGATCTCGGGCCAGGTGCTCTCACCCGGCAAGCCTGTGGTGCTGGGCTATGACACGCCCGACGGCGCGCTGAGCTTCCGTCGCACCATCTCGGTCGACGACAACTACATGTTCACCATCGCCGACACGGTGACCAACAAGGGCGCCGCTGCGGTGACGCTGGCGCCGTACGGTCAGGTGCAGCGCCAGGGCGTGCCCGACGCGGTGCTGAAGAGCGCCACCAACGTCTCCCAAGGCGGCGTCGGCTATCTGCAGGACGACACCAAGCTGGTCTCCTACCGCAGCTGGCCGAAGAAGAAGCCGGGCGACGAGACTTTCGGACCGAAGGACGGGTTCAAGGGCGGCTGGATCGGCATCACCGACACCTATTGGATGGCGGTGCTGGCGCCGGACCAGTCGAAACAAATCACCGGCGAGTTCAGGGCGGTCAAGCAGAACGGCGTGGACATCTTCACCGCCCAGTTCGACGGCCCCGCGGTCGCCGTCGCGCCCGGCGCCACGGCGTCGACCACCAACCATCTCTACGCCGGCGCCAAACGCGCGAACCTGATCTCCGGCTATGAGAAGTCGCTGAACATCAGTAATTTCCACGAGTCCATCGACTGGGGCAAACGCCTGTGGCCGCTGACGCGCGCCTTCTACTGGCTGCTCGAGTTCTTCTACCGCTACGTGCCGTTCGGCGTGGCCATCCTGCTGCTGACGGTGGTGGTGAAGATCGCGCTCTTCCCGCTGGCCAACCAGGCCTTCGGCTCGGCGTCTAAGATGAAGGCGCTGCAGCCCAAGATCGCCGAGATCAAGGAACGCTACGCCGACGACCAGGCGAAACAGCAGCAAGAGACCATGGCGCTGTACCAGCGCGAGAAGATCAACCCGCTGGCCGGCTGTCTGCCGATGGTGATCCAGCTGCCGATCTTCCTGGCCCTGTTGCGCGTGCTCTACCTCGCCATCGACATGCGTCAGGCGCCGTTCCTGTGGCTGAAGGATCTGTCGGCGCGCGATCCCTCGACGATCTGGAACCTGTTCGGCCTGATCCCGTGGGATCCGGCGACGGCGCCGCTGATCGGAACCTTCCTCGACGGCACCCTGCACCTCGGCATCGTCGCCATCGTCTACGGCGCGGTCATGTACCTGCAGCAGCTGATGACCCCGACGACGGTCGACCCGACCCAGCAGGCGATGATGCGGTTCATGCCGCTGATCTTCGTGTTCATCCTGTCGCGCTATCCGGTGGGCCTGATGATCTACTGGACCTGGTCGGCCCTGCTCTCGATCCTGCAGCAGTACGCCATCATGCACCGGCACAAGGTGGAAAACCCGATCGACGGCCTCATCGCCCGCGTGCGCGGCCTGACCACGGCGCCTGAGATCTCTGCAGGCAAATCCGGGTGAGTTTCGACGACGCCGAAATCGAAGCGGCGCGGATTCTGTTTGCCCGGCCCGCCGTCTTCGTCATGGGCGCGGCGAAGATCGAACAGCTGCCGACCTCCGACCTGCCGGAGATCGCCTTCGCCGGTCGCTCCAACGTCGGCAAGTCCAGCCTGATCAACGGCCTGGTCAACCGCCACGGGCTGGCCCGCGCCTCGAACGAACCCGGCCGCACCCGCGAGGTGAACTTCTTCCTGCTCGACGACCGCATCCGTCTGGTCGACCTGCCGGGCTACGGCTTCGCGCGCGCGTCGAAGGGCGAGGTGAAAAAGTTCCAGAACCTCGGCCGCGACTATCTGCGCGGCCGCCCCAACCTGAAACGCGTCTACCTGCTGATCGACGCCCGCCACGGCCTGAAACCACCCGACCGCGAAGCCATGGACGCCCTCGATCTCGCCGCCGTCAGCTACCAGATCGTCCTGACCAAGGCCGACAAGCTGAAGCCCGCCGAAGTCGAAAAAGTCACCGCCGAAACCGCCAAAGCCATCGCCAAACGCCCCGCCGCCTTCCCCCGCGTCATCGCAACGTCGAGCGAAAAGGGCGCCGGCCTGCCGGAACTGCGCGCGGAAATCGCCGCGTCGTGTGAGGCGTAGAATTCCAGAGCGCCATCTCCCCCCTCTGGGGGGAGACAGCCGCGCCACGCGCGGCAGAGGAGGGCAGCCGCCGCCACGCCAAACAACATCGGGCTGCGATAGCAATAAGTTGCCAATTTGTTCTCATTACGCTAACCTCGCCCCGTGGAACTTCGCCCGCCAACTCTGGAAAAGGCCCGCGAACTTCGGCGCGAGATGAGCCCGCCGGAGGTGGTGCTCTGGAACGCCCTCCGCGGCGGACGCCTCGGTTACAAAATCCGCCGCCAGCATCCGCTCGGTCCGTACATCGTCGACTTCTTCTGCGCCGCGGCGAAGTTGGCGATCGAGATCGACGGGCCTTCGCATGAAGACAAGGCGCAAGTCGCGCACGATGCTCGGCGCGATCGGTACCTGCTCGCGCGTGGCGTGCGAACGGTGCGTATCCCGTCGGTCATGGTGATGACCGACCTCGATCGGGTGGTTGGGAGATTGCAGCAATGGATCGAGCGTTGTGTGGAGGCGAATGCTCATCACTGAGCGTCGGCGCACCGGCCCTCCTCTGCCGCTTCGCGGCGGTCTCCCCCCAGAGGGGGGAGAGTTCCGCGTGGCCTGATACGGGAAATGAAAGAGGTCTGGACGACGCCCACATGATCCTGAGAGGGGGCTGAGGCCCGAGAGTTTCGTCTTCAGTGGGTGACAGAACCCCCGCGCTCGGCTATCGCGCGCGCCATGAAGGACTCCGCACCCGAGGCCGAGAACCACCAAGGCTGGGCCACCGCCAAGACCCTGGCGGAGGCGCTGCCGTTCATCCAGATCTACGACCGCGAGGTCGTGGTCATCAAATACGGCGGCCACGCCATGGGCCAGGACGCGGTGGCGCGCCAGTTCGCCGCCGACGTGGTGCTGCTGAAGCTGATGGGCCTGCATCCGGTGGTCGTGCACGGCGGCGGGCCGCAGATCTCGGCCATGCTCGAGCGCGCCGGCGTGAAGTCGACCTTCGTGGACGGGCTGCGCGTGACCGACCGCGACACCATGCAGGTGGCCGAGATGGTCCTCTCCGGCGCCGTCAACAAAGAGATCGCCAACTGGATCACCCTGGCCGGGCGCGAGGCGGACGTGCGCGGCGTGGGCCTCTCGGGCAAGGACGCGCGCCTGATCGTGGTCGAGAAGGCCACCCGCACCAAGCGCGATCCCGACAGCGAGATCGAACGCGTGGTGGACCTGGGCTTCGTGGGCGAACCGACCCAGGTCGATCCGCAGCTGGTGAAGGCGCTGATCCACGCCGAGCAGGATTATGTCCCGGTGATCGCGCCCATCGGCGTGGCCGAGACCGGCGAGACCTACAACATCAACGCCGACACGGTGGCCGGCGCCATGGCCGGCGCCCTGAAGGCCAAGCGCATGCTGCTGCTCACCGACGTCGCGGGCGTGCTCGACGGCAAGGGCGAGCTGGTGCGTGAACTCAGCGTCGCCGACGCGCGCAAGATGATCGCCGACGGCGTCGCCACCGGCGGCATGATCCCCAAACTGGAAACCGCCATCGCGGCGATCGAGGGCGGGGTGGAGGCGGTGGTCATCCTCGACGGACGGCGGCCCCACGCCATGCTGGTCGAGCTGTTCACCGAACACGGCGCCGGAACCCTGGTGCGGGCGTGAGCGAACCGGATTTCAGTAACATCGACGTCTGGATCTTCGACCTCGACAACACGCTCTACCCCGCCCAGAGCCAGTTCATGGGCCTGGTGGAAGTGCGCATGACCGGGTTCGTCGCGCGCCTCACCGGCCTGCCCTGGGACGAAGCGCGCGCGCTGCAGAAGAAGTATCTGGCCGAACAGGGCACCACGCTCGCGGGCCTGATGGCCAACCACGGCGTCTCGCCGCACGATTTCATGGACTATGTCCACGACGTCCCGCTGGATCGGCTGACGCCCGACTCGGCGTTGCACGCGGGCCTCGCGCGGCTGCCCGGCCGCAGGCTGGTGTTCACCAACGGCAGCGCCAAACACGCGCGCCGGGTGCTGGACCACCTGCAGCTTTCGCAGTTCTTCGAAGACATCTTCCACCTGGAATCCGCGGCCTTCGTGCCCAAGCCGAACCGGGCGACCTATGAGGCGATGCTGCAGGCCCATGCGGTGGACCCGCACCGCGCGGCCTTCTTCGAAGACTCCGAGCGCAACCTGAAACCCGCCGCCGAACTCGGCATCACCACGGTGCTGGTTGGGCCGCACGCCCTCGCGAACGAGGCGGATTTCGTGCAATACCGCACCGCGGAGCTGGCTCCGTTCCTGAACTCGATCCGCGTGAGGAAAGCCGCATGAGCGACTTGGCCGACATCCATGACGAAGTCGAAAAGGCCTGGGAAAAGCGCGACAGCCTAAAGCCGTCGAGCCGCGGCCGCGTGCGCGAGGCGGTGGACGCCGCCATCGCCCTGCTCGATTCCGGCCGCTTCCGCGTCGCCGAGCGCGACCGCAAGACCGGCGAGTGGGTGACCCACGCGTGGTTGAAGAAGGCGGTGCTGCTGTCCTTCCGCCTGCATCCGAACCGGGTGATGCACACCGGGCGCGGCCTGTTCGAAGGCGCCGCCATCGGTCCCTGGTGGGACAAGGTCGACAACAAGTTCTCCACCTGGAGCGATCACAAGTTCGAAGAGGCCGGTTTCCGCGCGGTGCCGGGATCGATCGTGCGCCGCGGCGCCTTCATCGCCAAGAACGTGATCCTGATGCCGTCGTTCGTGAACATCGGCGCCTATGTCGATGAGGGCACGATGATCGACACCTGGGCGACGGTCGGCTCCTGCGCTCAGATCGGCAAGAACGTGCACCTGTCCGGCGGCGCCGGCATCGGCGGCGTGCTCGAACCCTTGCAGGCGTCACCCACCATCATCGAGAACAACTGCTTCATCGGCGCCCGCTCCGAAGTGGCCGAAGGCGTCATCGTGCGCGAGGGTGCGGTGCTGTCGATGGGAACCTTCATCTCGGCCTCGACCAAGATCGTCGATCGCGCCACCGGCCAAGTGACCATGGGCGAAGTCCCACCCTACAGCGTGGTGGTGCCGGGCTCCCTCCCCGACCCCAAGGGCGGCCCATCCCTGGCCTGCGCCGTCATCGTCAAACGCGTCGACGCCAAGACCCGCAGCAAGACGAGCATCAACGACCTGCTGCGCGACTGACGCCGCTCGCGACTAATTTTTTTATACACTCCGTCATCCCCGGACTTGTTCCGGGGATCCATCGTTCCGCAAGCTCCGGAAGGTCGAGCGAGCCCTCAGGGCGAGCCGCCGCAACCGTCGTGCCGGTTCGCGCGGAGCGCTCACGCCTCGTTCCCAGCGAGGACCACGATGGACCCCCGGAACAAGTCCGGGGGTGACGGAAATTATAAGGGAATGACTGAGAGTCTCAGTGACAACTCTTCGCCGGGTTGTCGCTGGTGAGGGCGCAGACGATGCGTTCGCCCTTGTCGCGGCCGTAGTGCTGGCGGATCTGTTCCTGCAGGGTGGCCCACTTTACCTGGGTCTCGGCTTCGGCGGCGCGGACGGCGCGGGCGAAGTTGCCGTTGATGGCGCCGCGCGGGGTGGTGCCGGCGCCGACCTTGCCGGTGTCCACGTCGATGGCGCCGTCGTCCTTGTTGATGAAGGCGTGTTTTACGCGTGACGTACGGCCGTAGTTGCAGAACGCGGTCTCGGGCAGGCCGATGAAACAGTCCGAGATCAACCCCTTCGGAAACGGCGTAATGGTGCGCCAGTCGAGCCAGGGCGCGGGGCCGTCGTGGCCGAGGCCCGGCGGGTTCTGCGGACTGACCGGTCCGGTCGCGGGCAGGTCGACCCAGTTGGAGTGGGCGTAGAAATCCTGCGCCGCGTGCAGCGACGCACCGAAGTCGCCCAGCGCCTTGCACTTGGCGCCGCCGCGGAAGGCGCCGGTGAAACTGCAGCCGAGATGGATCTGGTCGGCCCGGATCGCGCCCGACTTGTCGAGCAGGTCGCCGGCCTCCTTGGCGGCCAGCTCCAGCTCGCTGCGCATCCATGACCGGCAGGCGACCAGCGCCGCGCGCGCCTGGGCCGCCGTCTGCGGATAGCCCGGCGCATCCAGGAAATCCCCGCCGTCGCAGTGGGCCTTGTGTTGGAAGGTCAGGGTCCCCGCGTCCGGCGCGCCGATGGCGCCGAAGGTCCCCTTCTTGCCGGCCAGCTCGTCCAGGGTCAGGGGCTGGAAACAGGGGGCCTGATTGCGGCCGCAGGCCAGGGCCAGGCGGGTGATCTTCTCGTGCTCGGCGTTCTGGCCCAGGGTCCGGGTTGTGCCGAACGCCCAGGCGCTCCCGGCGCACGCGAGTGCGAGGGCGGCTGCGACCAGGATCCTCGCCGGACGCTCAGGCATGGCCTATCCGTTGGGCCTTATCCGCTGAAGTCGCGAAGGAAGCGCTGCTCCGGGCGCTCCGGTCAAGTCTGGATGACGACGGCCTCGTCCGGCCCCAGGTCCAGGGACCCTGACACCGGTTGTCCTTCGCGGTCTGCCGCGGTCGACAGGATAATCGTCCCGCCCGCGATGTCCGGCGCGCTGAAACCTTGCGGTTCGGCGGCGAAGTTCACCGCCACGATGAAGCGATGCCCGTCCGCCTCACGCGCATAGGCAAAGACCGCGCCCTCGACTTCCAGCACCCGCATGGACCCGCGGTGCAGCGCCGGCGCCGCGCGGCGCAGCGCCAGCAGGCGGTGGTGGAGCGACAGCATCGAGTCCGCATCGGCCCGCTCGGTCTCGACATTGACGTGCGCCGCATCGACGCCGATCGGCAGCCAGGGCTCGCCGGTGGTGAAGCGGGCTTTGGCGGCGCCGGTCCAGCGCATGGGCGTGCGCTCGGGATCGCGCCCGTGGCCGGGCTGGGTCTGCTCGCGCGGATCGCGCACGGCGTCCGGCGAGATCGGCGCGTCGGTCATGCCGAGCTCGTCGCCGTAGTAGAGTGTCGGCGTGCCGCGCAGGGTCAGCAGCAGCACCGCCGCCGCCCGCGCACGCCGTGCGCCCAACCGCGATGCGACGCGGGGATTGTCGTGGTTGCCGAGCACCCAGTTGGGTTGCGCGCCGTCGGGCAAGGCCGCCTCGTAGCGCGTCACCACATCGGCGACCGCCTGCGCGTTCCACGCCGTCTGGATGAGCTTGAAGTTGAACGGCATGTGCGCGGCGTCGAGCTTGTCGCCGTACCAGGCGGCGAGGCGCGCAATCGGCAGATAGGTCTCCGCCACCATCACGCGGTCGCCCGGGTAGCTGTCGAGCAAGGCGCGCATGCGCTTGACGATGTCGAGGGTCTCAGGCCGGTCGGAACTGTAGACCGGGTCGAGCGTCAGGTGCGGCGGGTCGCGCGCCGGGTCGAAGGCCGGGTTGTGCGGGTTGTCGCGGAACTTCTCGTCCTTCACCAGGTACCACAAGACGTCCATGCGAAAGCCGTCGACGCCGCGGTCGAGCCAGAAGCGCAGCACGTCGAACATGGCGCGCTCGACCTCCGGATTGCGCCAGTTCAGGTCCGGTTGTTGCGGCAGGAATGAGTGCAGATAGAACTGCTGCGTGTGCGGATCGAAGCGCCAGGCGCCGCCGCCGAACACCGACAGCCAGTTGTTGGGCGGCTCCCAGCCGGGCTCGGGATCGCGCCAGATGTACCAGTCGCGCTTGGGGTTATCGCGGTTCGCGCGCGATTCGAGAAACCACGGGTGCTGGTCTGAGGTATGGTTGGGCACGAAGTCGATCAGCACCCGCAGACCCTTGGCGTGGGCGGCGGCCAGCAGGCGGTCGAAATCGTCTAACGTCCCAAACAGCGGGTCGACACCGCAATAGTCGCTGACGTCGTAACCGAAGTCCTTCATCGGCGACGGCTGGAACGGAGAGATCCAAATCGCATCGACGCCGAGCCAGACCAGGTAGTCGAGCCGCTGCTCGATCCCCCTCAGATCCCCGACCCCGTCGCCGTCGCTATCCTGAAACGACCGCGGATAGACCTGATAAACCACCCCGGTCCGCCACCATTCGGGCTTGGTCGCCGCGTCAGTCACCTCAACATCTCCGCTCATCCCGGCGAATGCCGGGACCCAGATCGTATGGCGCTTCCGGCGAAAAAGGAAAATGAACCACGAAGCGCACAAAGCGCACGAAGAAGAAGTGAGGCGGCTTCGCCGCGGGCGAAGACGCGCCGAACGCGCGGAGGGGATTCTGCGACGCTTGCGGATGCATCTATCCTTCGTGCGCTTTGCGCGCTTCGTGGTCCCCTTTTTTCCTGCCTTAGCGCTTTGATCTGGGTCCCGGCATTCGCCGGGATGAGCGGAGCGGGAGGAGGGTTACGTCAACCGATCCGCCTTGCGCAGGCCCGGGAACCACCAGGCCCACAGGCCGGTGACCGCGACCGAGCCCACGCCGCCGAAGATGGCGGCGCCGACCACGCCCAGGAACCGCGCCACCACGCCGGTCTCGAACTCGCCGAGCTCGTTGGACGCGGAGATGAAGATCATCGACACCGCCGAGACGCGGCCGCGCATGGCGTCGGGCGTGGTGAGCTGAATCAAAGTCTGGCGCACGTTCACGCTGATCATGTCCGCGGCGCCGATGACGATCAGGGCCAGGACCGTGAGCCAGAACAGCGTCGAAACGCCGAACACGATGGTGGCGATCCCGAACACCGCGACCGCCGCGAACATCCACAGGCCCGCATGGCGGCGAATGCTGAAACGCGACAGATAGAACGCCATGCCGAAGGCGCCGACGCCGGTGGCCGAACGCAACACCCCATAACCGTGCGCCCCCACGTGCAGCACGTCGGTGGCGAAGGCCGGCATCAACAGGGTTGCGCCGCCCAGCAGCACCGCGACCAGGTCGAGCGAAATGGCGCCGAACACGATCCGGGTGCGCCAGACATAGCTCAAGCCTTCGCGGATGGCGGCCCAGCGCGACAGGCCGCTGGGGGGCGTCAGCGGCTTGTGCGGCTTCATCGGCAGCAGCGCCAGCGCGCCGATGACGAACAGCGCGGTCGCCACGCAATAGGCAAAGGTCGGCGAAATCGCGATCAGCGGCCCGGCCATGGCGGGTCCGGCGATGGTGCCGACCTGGAAGGCCATGGAGTTGATGGCGATGGCTCGCGGCAGGGTCGTGCGCGGCACCAGGTTGGGCAACAGCGACGAACTCGCCGGCGCGATGAAAGCGCGCGCGGCGGCGTACAGCGCGGCGACGGCCAGCAACAGGGGCAGCGACGTCTGATGGCTCAGCGACAGCGCCACGAACAGGGCGGCGCAGACCGCGTCGACGCTCAGACACGCCATCAGGATCAGGCGCCGGTCGTGGCGGTCGGCGATCTCGCCGGCGGGCAGGCTCATCAGCACGATGGGCAGGAACTGGACCAGGCCGATCATGCCGACGCTGAAGGCCGCCGCCTTCATGGCGGCGCCCAGGCTGTCGCCGTGGGCGAGGGTGCGGTCGCGCACCACGCGATAGACCTGCCAGGCCAGGGTCGTGCTCTGGGTCTGGGTCGCGAACACCGCCGCGATCCGGCACCCCCAGTAAAGACGGAAGTCCGGTACGCGGAACGGATTGGTGGAGACGGCCTCGGCGGTAGACACGGCTCAGGTCCTAAAGCGCTTCCGGCCCGCGAGGCAACCGGGTAAGGGGCGGACATGCTCGATCCCGTCGAACTCACCCGCGCCCTGATCCGCTGCCCGTCCGTCACCCCCGCCGACGGAGGCGCCATGGACCTGGTGCAGGCCGAGCTCGAACGCCTGGGCTTCACCTGCCGCCGCCTGCGCTTCGGCGAGGTGGAGAACCTCTACGCGCGGCGCGGAAGCGAGGGGCCGAACCTCTGCTACGCGGGCCACACCGACGTGGTGCCGACCGGCGACTCCAAGGCCTGGCGGGTCGATCCGTTCGCCGCCGAGATCATCGACGGCGTCCTCTATGGCCGCGGCGCCGCGGACATGAAGGGCTCGATCGCCGCCTGGATCGCCGCCGTCGCGCGCACCTTGGACGCCGGCGCGCCCAAGGGCTCGTTCTCGCTGCTGATCACCGGCGACGAAGAGGGCCGCGCGATCGACGGCACGCGCAAGGTTGTCGATCTGTTGCAGCAGGAGGGCGAACACATCGATCATTGTCTGGTCGGCGAGCCGAGCTCGGTAGCGACCCTGGGCGACGTGATCAAGGTCGGCCGCCGCGGGTCGCTGAACGTCTGGATCACCGTCGAGGGGCGTCAGGGCCACGTCGCCTATCCCGACCGCGCGGCCAATCCGATCCCGGTGCTGCTGACGCTGCTCGACCGTTTGCGGTCGCGCAGGCTCGACGACGGCTATCCGTCGTTCCCGCCGTCGAACCTCGAGATCACCACGGTGGACGTGGACAACGCCGCCACCAACGTCATCCCCGCCCAGGCCCACGGCCGCTTCAACATCCGCTTCAACCCCTCGCACACCGGCGCCGACCTGATCGCCTGGATCGAGGCAGAGACGCAGAAACTGCGGACCGAAAGCGGTCTGAAGATCGATCTCGAATTCCTGCACTCCGGCGACGCCTTCCTGACCGGGCCGGGCCCCTTCGTGGACCTGGTCTGCGACGCCATCGAACAGGAAACCGGCGCCCGCCCCGACGCCAACACCACCGGCGGCACCTCCGACGCGCGCTTCATTCGAGCGCTGTGCCCGGTGCTGGAGCTGGGGCCGGTGGGGCAAACGATCCACCAAGTGGACGAACGCATCCCGGTGGACGAGATCGAACGGTTGACGAACCTCTATGCGCGGGTGATCGCGCTCTACTTCGAGCGGTTCAGCTAGGGTTCGAGCGGCTCGTAACGCACGTGCGTCAGATACAGCCCGTGCGCCGGCGCAACCGCGCCGCAGCGGCTGCGGTCGCGGGCTTCGAGGGCTTCGCGGACATCGTTGGGGGTCCACTTGCCGATGCCGACTTCGGCCAGCGTGCCGGTCATCGAGCGGACCTGGCGGTGCAGGAACGAGCGGGCGGCGAAGTCCAGGTGGATCTCGTCGCCGTGACGGCTCACCGTCGCCACGTCGAGGGTGCGCAGCGGTGAGTTGGCCTGGCAGGCCGCGTCGCGGAAGGTGGTGAAGTCATGCCGGCCGAGCAGCATGTTCGCAGCCGCCTGCATGGCGTCCGCGTCGAGCGGCTTCTTGATCCAGAACACGCGGCCCTTGTCGAGCGCCGGCGGCGTCCAGCGGTTGAGGATGCGGTAGAGATAGCGCCGCCCGGTGGCGGAGAAGCGCGCGTGGAAGTCCGGCGCTGCGACCTCCGCCTCGACGATCACGATGGGATTGGGGGCCAGGTGTGCGTTCACCGCATCGCGCACGGTGCGCGCGGGCCAGTCGCGTTCGAGGTCGATGTGCGCCACCTGGCCGGTGGCGTGCACGCCGGAGTCGGTGCGTCCGGCGCCGAACACCGACACGCGCTCGCCGCAGAAGCCTTCGACGGCGCGGGCCAGGGACGCCTGAATCGACGGGCCGTCGGCCTGGGCCTGCCAGCCCTGGAACGGCCCGCCGTCGTATTCGATGAGGAGGCGATAGCGCGGCATCAGCTCAGCATCGCGCCGTCGATGAGCGGAAAGCCGCGCAGGAAGGTGTCGGCGTCCTGGGGTCCCTTGCCCTCGCGTTGCACCCGGTTGAGGCGCACCGCCCCGTCGCCGCAGGCGATCAACAGGCCCTCTCCGTCCAGCACTTCGCCCGGATGACCGGCCGCCGCGCTCACCCGCGACATCAGGGCCTTCACCCGCGCCGCGCCGCGTGCGCCGGGCGCTTCGAACCAGGCGCCGGGGAAGGGCGACAGGCCGCGGATGTGACGGTCGACCTCGGGCGCGGGCCTCGTCCAGTCGATGCGCGTTTCCTGCGGGGTGATCTTCTTGGCGTAGGTGACGCCGTGCTCCGCTTGCGGCGTCTCCACCGCGACGCCGCGCTCGATGGCCGCGAGCGCGGGCGAGATCAGCGACGCGCCGACGATGGCGAGCTTGTCGTGCAATGAGCCCGCGGTTTCGTCCCACTCGATGGCCACGGATTCCGACAGCACGATCGGCCCTTCGTCGAGACCTTCCGTCAGCCGCATCACCTGCACGCCGGTGACGCTGTCGCCGGCCATGATCGCGCGCTGGATCGGCGCGGCGCCGCGCCAGCGGGGCAACAGCGAAGCGTGCAGGTTGAAGGTTCCCAGACGCGGCGCCTCGATCACCGCGCGGGGCAGGATCTGGCCGAAGGCGACCACCACCGCGGCGTCGAGGTGAAGGGCGGCGAAGTCTGCGATGGCTTCGGCGTCGCGCATGGAGCGCGGGTTGCGCACGCTCAGCCCCAGGCCTTCGGCAAAGGCTTGCACCGGCGACGGCTGCAGCGCCTGCCCCCGCCCGCGCGGCCGCGGCGGCTGGGTATAGACCGCCGCAACCTCATGCCCGGCCGAGACCAGCTCGGCCAGGGTTCCAACCGCGAACTCCGGGGTGCCCATGAAGGCTATGCGCATGGCTGGGCTTTAGGGGAAAACCCCAGCCCCTCCAATCCCGCTCATCCCGGCGAATGCCGGGACCCAGATCATATGGCGCGTCCATTTCCCAACTATCGTCATCCCGGCCTTGTGCCGGGGTCCATCGTTGCGCTTGCATTGGAGCTAGCCGGCGCGAGCGCTCGCGCAAACCATCCGCCACCAAAGCCCGGACACTAACCATGGGCCCCGGGACAAGCCCGGGGTGACGATAAATATTGAATTGCGGAGCTTTATGATCTGGGTCCCGGCATTCGCCGGGATGAGCGGAGAGATTGAGTTTTACGCCGCTTCGTCGCGCTTCAGTTTCTTCACCTTGGCGACGGCGCGTTCGCGCTTGAGGCGCGAGAGGTGGTCGATGAAGAGGACGCCTTCGAGGTGGTCCATCTCGTGCTGGATGCAGACCGAGAACAGGCCTTCGGCGTCTTCTTCGACCGTCTCGCCGGCGTAGTTCAGATAGGTCAGGCGCACGCGTTCCGACCGCTCCACCTCGTCGTAGATCTCGGGCACCGACAGGCACCCTTCTTCCTGGACCGCGGTCTCTTCCGAGCGCCAGGTGATCTCGGGGTTGACGAAATAGCGGGGCTGCGGGTCCTCGCCCTCGCGCGCCAGGTCCATGACGATGATGCGCACCGGCTCGCCGACCTGAATCGCGGCCAGGCCGATGCCGGGCGCCGCGTACATGGTCTCCAGCATGTCGTCCATCAGCGCGCGCAAGGCGTCGTCGACCCGCTCCACGCGGGCGGAGACCTTCTTCAGGACCGGGTTGGGGACGGTGAGGATTTCGCGCAGAGCCATGGGCCGCAGGTAAGGGCGGACCCCTTTCCGGTCAAGACTTTACCCCCGCCCGGGGGAGCGTCACACCGCCGCTTTCAGCTTGTCGATGAAGACAAAACCGACCGCCGCCACCAGGCAGATAAAGGCCGCGGCGTGGTTCCATTTCAGCTTCTCGCCCATGACGGTGACGGCGAAGACCGCGAAGACGGTCAGGGTCACCACCTCCTGGATCACCTTCAGCTGGCCCAGGCTGTAGCCGTGCTCGAAGCCGATCCGGTTGGCCGGAACGGCGAAGCAGTATTCACAAAACGCGATGGCCCAGCTCGCCACGATCACCAGCCACAGCGGCTTGTTGGTGAACTTCAGATGGCCGTACCAGGCCACGGTCATGAACACATTGGAGCAGACCAGCAGCAGGATCGGCAGGAAGCGCACGACTTAGTCTCCGCGGACGAGGGACAAAGGCGGCTTCTCCTCCTCCAGCTTGGTCAGGGGCCGCACCGCGGTCTCAACGGGGGGAAGCTCGGGGAGTTGCTTGCCCTGGTGCTCGGCCTCCAGGTCCTCGAACTTGCGCGCCTGGGTCAGCACGCGGGTTTCGAGCGAACCGACGAAGGCGTTGTACTTGCCGACCGCGGCTTCGAGGGCCTTGCCCATTTGCGCCGCGTGGACCCCCATGTCCGCGAGGCGCTTGTAGAGCTCACGCCCCAGTTCGGCGATGTGCTTGGAATTCCGCGCCTGCTCCTCGACCCGCCAGCCGTAGACCACCGCCTTGCACAGCGCGAAGAGGGTGGTCGGGGTGACGATGATCACCCGCTTGTCCATGCCTTCGGTCAGCAGGTCGGGCAGGCGGTCGAGCGCCGCAGCCAGATAGCCGTCGCCGGGCACGAACATGGCCACGAAGTCCGGCGTCTGGTCTTTCAGCAGGTCCCAATAGGCCTTGGACGACAGCCCCGTCAGGTGCGCCTTCAGGCTCTGCGCGTGGCGGGTGAGTGCGGCTTCGCGCGCCGCGTCATCGGCGGCTTCCTGCGCCTCCAGAAAGGCGTTCAGCGAGACCTTGGCGTCGATGGCGAACACGCCGCCGCCGGGCAGGCGCACGGTGCAGTCGGGACGCCGGCGGCCCTCCTCGGTGTCGACCGAGACCTGTTCGGTGAAGTCGAAGCGGGCGTTCATCCCCGCCGCCTCCAGCACGTTGCGCAGCGCCTGCTCGCCCCAGCGTCCCTGGACGCCCGCGCCGCGGCGCAGCGCCGAGGAGAGCTTGCCGGCCTCGATCCGCGTCGCCTGCGACGCCTGCATCAGGGCCGCGATCTGTTCCTTCAGCCCGCCCGCGTCTTCGGCGCGGGTCTTCTCCAGCGCGGAGATGTGTTCCTGGAACTTGCCGAGCGTGTCGGCCACCGGCTTCAGCTGATCCTCCAGCCGCTGGCGCGCCAACCGGTCCTGGGCCTGGAAGGTTTCGGTGGCGCGGGTGACCAGCTGGTCCGCAATCGCCTGCGCCTGCTCCCGCGCCGCCACCTGCGTCTGCGCCGCGAGGGTCTGGGCGTTGGCCTCGAGCAACCGCGACCGGGTGCGCTCGTTCAGCCACGCGAGCACGGCCGCCCCGCACGCGACGGCGAAAACCAGGGTGGAAACGGCGAGGAAGAGGACAAGCGTGTTCATTGTCCGTTCTCTTTAGCGGGATTCTTGAGACGAGCGAAGAGAAAGGAAGGGGTCCACGGACCCACACGGAAACACACGGACGCGTCGCGTTTCCGAGTGTAAGCCCGGCGCGAAGCGCCATTCCTATGACTGCGCCTTCGGCGCGCAGATCTCTTTCCGTGTGTTTCCGTGTGGGTCCGTGGACTCTACTTAAGCCGGCCGGCGCGCCCGCAACGCCTGTGCGATGGTCCCGTCGTCGAGCCAGTCGAGCTCGCCCCCCACCGGCACGCCCCGCGCCAGGCTGGTCACCGTCACGCCCTGCAGGCGTTCGGCGATGTAGTGGGCGGTGGTCTGGCCTTCGACGGTGGCGGGCAGCGCCAGGATCACCTCGTGGACGTGGCCTTCGCGCGCCCGGTCGGCCAGGGCGCTGAGGTGCAGGGCCTCGGGGCCGACGCCGTCCAGCGCCGACAACAGACCGCCCAGCACATGATAGCGGCCGCGGAACGCGCCCATCCGCTCCATGGCCCACAGCGCGCCGGCCTCCTCGACCACGCACAGCAGGGCCGGATCGCGGTCCGGATCGGAGCAGATCGAGCAGGGATCGCGCGTGTCCGGCGCGCCGCACACCGAACAGGCGCGCACCTTGGCCGCGGTCTCCGCCATGGCTTCGGCCAGGGGCGTCAGCAGCTGGTCGCGCTTCTTCAGCAGCGCCAGGGCCGCGCGCCTGGCCGAGCGCGGGCCCATGCCCGGCAGCTTGGCCAGGAGCCCGATCAGACGCTCGATTTCCGGTCCGGCGGACGACGCCACGTGATTCTCCAGAGCGTGTTGCGCAAAAGTGGATACCGGTTTTGCGGCGACAACGCGCGCCCTTCCAAACCGGCGCCATTAGGTGAGGCGCAAAGCGCTAATCGCAAGGGCTTCGGCGTAGCCGTGGCGAGCGCATCACCCTAGATAGCCGCCCATGTCCTCCCCCTCCCGATCCATGTCCGCCCGCCCCGGCCCCCGCAACCTGATCACCGACGTCGCCGGCCTGAGCGTCGGCTCCGCCCACGACGCCGCGGCGCGCACCGGCGTCACCGTGATCCTGGCCGAAGGTCTGGTCGCCGCGGGCTGCACCGTCCTCGGCGGCGGTCCGGGCACGCGCGAGACCGATGCGCTGAAGCCGGAGAACCTGGTCGGCAAGTTGGACGCGGTCACCCTGGCCGGCGGGTCGGTCTACGGCCTGGCGGCGGCGGAGGCCGCGACCGCGGCCCTGGGTGCGGCGGGCCGCGGCTTTCGGGTGCGCGAGATGGCGGGCGTCCCGGCCTCGCCGCTGGTCGCGGGCGCGATCCTCTACGACCTTGCTAACGGCGGCGACAAAGCCTGGGGCGACAGCCCGCCCTATGCGGCGCTGGCGCGCGAGGCCCTGAAAGCCGCTGCTCCCGACTTCGCTCTGGGGACGGCCGGCGCCGGCTATGGCGCGGCGGCCGGAACTCTGAAGGGCGGCCTGGGCTCGGCCTCGGCGGTGACCGCGGACGCGATCACCGTGGGCGCGCTGGCGGCGGTGAACAGTTTCGGCTCGGTGGTCGGGCCCGACGGGTCGTCCTTCTGGGCCGCGCCCTTCGAGATCGACGGCGAGTTCGGCAACACCGACCCGGCCGAGCTGTGGGCCGCCCCCGACGCCTGGCCCCACGCCAAGCTCGACCCGGGCCCGCGCGAAAACACCACGATCTGCTGCGTCGCCACCGACGCCGACCTGACCGCAGCCGAGCTGAAACGGGTGGCGATCATGGCCCAGGCGGGCCTGGCGCGGGCCATCCGCCCGGTGTTCGCCCCCTTCGACGGCGACGTGATCTTCGCCCTGTCTACGGCGCTGAGGCCCGCGCCCGATCCCCGCCCCCTGGCGGTCGCCCGCATCGGCGCCCTGGCCGCCGACTGCCTGGCCCGCGCCGTGGCCCGCGGCGTCTACGAGGCCCGCGCCTGGCCGGGCTCGGACCTGAAGGACTGGAAGGCCGTAAACGGGGTCGGGGCCTGAGGCTGACGCCGGGCGGGGGCTTTTCGCGGCTTGCATAGCCGGGGTCCCGACGCTAGGTATCGCGCCCTCGCGAAAGCGATGCGCGCCCGTAGCTCAGCTGGATAGAGCACCAGACTACGAATCTGGGGGTCAGGAGTTCGAATCTCTTCGGGCGCGCCAGCTTTTTTCCAAAAATCATAACTAGCGCTGCAGAGGCCGTTTGCTCGTTCACGAGGCGGGACGGTTTGTGATCGGCTTTCGCGCAGCCGACCGGGCGCCGACCCAACTTGCGCCGAGCGCAGGTTCGGATAGCCTCGCGGGCAATCCTTGGGGGGACTCCGTCGATGATACGCTGGCTGTGCGCCGTGCTGGCGCTTTCCATTGCGACGCCGACCATGGCCGCGCAAACCGTTCATCGCCAGATCGGGCAATGGTTGGTCATGGGGACGGATGGGACGTGTTCCGCCAGCACCAAGCTGGGCGATGGCACGATGTTGCTGATCTTCGCGCCACCCCCGACCAAAGAAAATGCAGGCGGCATGATGATTGCCAGCCCCAAGGGCGCCGAGGTGGCGGCTGGCCGTGCGGTCGTGCAATTGAGCGGCAGGGGATCGGTCACGGGCGATCACAACGCCATCGGCTACGCCGAGTTGAAGGCCTATTGGCTCCCGTTCGCCGATACCGGGGAAATTGACCGTTATCCCGACAGCTGGCAGCTGACCGCAACGAAGGATGGCGCCGTGCTGGCCGATCAGCCGGTAAGCGATTTCAAAGTCATGGTCGCCGCGCTCAAAGTCTGCGCCACGGCGTAAGCGAGCGCTCATTGTCGCCGTGATCTTGGGTGGGGAGTACGTATGATGCGTCTGTGGTTTGCCGTGATGGCGCTTTTGGTTGTGGCTGCGCCGGTATCGGCCGTCGCGCAGGCGATGGATCCGACGTTTGCGGAGCATCAGAAGGCCTGGACGACCAAGCCGGAGTTTTCGTCGCCGCTGGTGGATCATCTGCCGGCGTCGACCACCGTGCCGTCGCCGCGCGATGTGCTGGGCCATGATATCGGGGCGCCGAACACGCTCGATTATTACGCGGACATTCTGAAGTACTACCGAGCGCTGGCGGCGGCGTCGCCGCGGGTGAAGATCATCGAGACGGGCGTTACCGAAGAGGGGCGCCCGACGGTGATGGTGATGATCTCGTCGGAGGCGAACATCGCCAATCTCGATGAGAACCGGAAGAACCTGCTGCGCCTGTCCGATCCGCGCGGGTTGTCGGACGACGATGCGCGCGCGCTGATCGCCAAGACCAAGCCGATGTATGTGGCGCTCGGCGGGTTGCACTCGGGCGAGACCGGGCCGCCCGAGATGCTGATGGAGCTGGCCTATCGCCTGCTCACCGAAGACAGCCCGCTGATCAGGCAGATCCGCGACAATGTGATCTTCGTGATCAATCCCGCGACCGACCCCGACGGGCGCGACCGCTATACCGACTGGTACTATCGCAACAAGATCGACGACACCAACGACCTCGATCCGGTCCCCGGCGCGCCCTACTGGGGCAAGTACATCTACCACGACAACAACCGCGACATAAATTACAGCGGCGCGAGCGCGCAGAACCTGCTGCGCTGGTATCTCGAGTGGCGGCCGCCGATCATGCACGATCTGCACGAGTCGGTGCCATTCCTCTACGTGTACAGCGGCCAGCCGCCGCAGAACCCGACGCTCGATCCGATTCTTTATGACGAGCTGCCGTGGTTCTCGAACTTCGAGACCGCGCAGCTGGCGAAGTACGGCATGCCCGGGGTGTGGACGCACGGCTACGTCGACGCCTGGTCGCCGGGCTATGTCGCGTTCATGTCGTCCAACCACAACGGTTTGGTGCGGTTCTACGAGACCTTCGGCAACGGCGGCGCCACGACTGAGCTGCGTCACGTCAAGCCGGTGGACGGGCCAGGCGAGGATTTCCACGCCGCCGACCAGACCAAGCGCGAATGGTATCGGACCGATCCGCCGTACGAGACGGTGGAATGGTCGATGCGCGACAACACCAACTATATGGAGACCGGCATGCTGACCGGTCTGCAGACCACGTCGACCTTCCCGCAGCAGATCGTGGAGAACTTCTACAAGAAGAGCCGCGACGCGGTGGACGACGGACGCAGCAAGGCGCCCTATGCCTTCGTGATCCCGGGCGATCAGCCGGACATGACGCGCGCGGCGCTGCTGGTGAACATCCTGCGCATGCAGGGCATCGAGGTCGGCCGCGCGACGGGCGAGGTGAAGCTGACGGAAGGGACTTATCCCGCGGGCTCGTTCGTGGTGAAGCGCGACCAGCCCTACGGCCGCCTCGCCAAGATCCTGCTTGAGAAGCAGAAGTTTCCCGATCCGAAGCTGAAGACCTACGACGACTCCGCCTGGACCATGGGCCTGATGACGCATGTGAAGGTGGTGGCGAGCGCGGACAAGACCGCGCTCGACGTGGCGACGACGCCGGTGGACCGGTTCGATCCGCAGGGTTCGGCCGATGCGGAAGGGGCGCCGGCCTATGCGGTGCTCGATTACGGCTCGGTGAACTTCGCCAAGCTGCGGTACGCGCTGAAGGACACGCCGGTGCGCATCGCCGAACAGTCGTTCAAGGCCGGCGACAAGACCGTGCCGGCCGGGTCCTTCGTGGTCGACGGTCCCGCCTACGCCAGGCTGAAGGCCGCCGCGATCCCGCTCGGCCTCACCGTGGTTGCGGTGAAGGACAAGATCACCGTGCCGATGCACGAGGCCGCCCTGCCGCGGATCGCGGTCTATTCGACCTGGGGCAGCACCCAGAATGTGGGCTGGGTGCGCTACGCCTTCGATCAGTTCGGCACGCCCTATAGCCTGATCCTCAAGGACGAGCTGAAGAAGGGCGGCCTGCGCGCGCGCTTTGACGTGATCATCGTGCCGAGCCAGGCGCGCTCGTCGAAGGGCCTGGTGTTCGACATTCCGATGCACGGCAAGCCGTTGTCCTACGAGAAGACGGCGCGGTTCAAATTCCTCGGCGACTACGGCTCATCCCCCGACATCCGCGGCGGCATGGGCCTCGAAGGCGTCGAGGAGCTGAAG
The DNA here is from genome assembly GCA_036501825.1 of Caulobacteraceae bacterium. Lineage (GTDB taxonomy): Bacteria > Pseudomonadota > Alphaproteobacteria > Caulobacterales > Caulobacteraceae > JAFECT01. The sequence goes on from DASXZP010000036.1 coordinate 562,691, forward strand.
AAGTTCGTCGAACAGGGCGGGGTGCTGATCACGCTCGGCGACTCCAGCGCCATGCCCGCCGACTTCGACCTCGCGCCCGACGTGGAGACGGGCCACGCGTCCGGCGACTTCTACGCGCCGGGACCGATCGTGAACGCCAAGGTGCTGAAACCGGCCAACCCGATCTTCTACGGCTATGCCGACGACACCTTGTCGGTGCGCTGGGCCACCTCGACCCTGTTCTCGCTGCCGTCGTACGATCGCGCCGACGTGCTGATGGAGTTTCCGGGCGGCAAGAAGAACGTGCTGAGCGGCCTGATGAACGGCGCCGACAGCATCAAGCACCGTCCCGCCATCATCGACCGGCCGGTGGGCCAGGGCCAGGTCCTGATGTTCGCCACCAACCCGATCTACCGCTGGCAGAACTTCGGCGAGTACCGGATGCTCTACAACGCCCTGTTCAACTACCGCCAACTCCGCCTGGGCACGGACGCGCCGGACAAACCGGAGGAGAAGAGCGACGAGGATAAGGCGGACGAGGCGGGAGGATGACGAGCGTGGCGGGTCGCCCTGGCGGCTTGCAGCCCTAACGCGTTCTGACCAGGGACAGGAACTCTTCGCGGGTGCGGCTGTCGTCGCGCATGACGCCGAGCAGGTGGCTGGTGATGAGCGTCACGCCCGGCGCGTCGACCCCGCGGATGGTCATGCAGCTGTGTTCGGCCTCGACCACGACGCCCACGCCGGCCGGCCGCAGCACCTCGTGGATGGCGGCGGCGATCTCAGCCGTCATCTTTTCCTGGATCTGGAGACGCCGCGCGAAGCCGCGCACCACCCGCGCCAGTTTGGAGATCCCGACCACGCGGTCGGTCGGGAGATAGCCGACGTGCGCCCGGCCGATCACCGGCAGCATGTGATGTTCGCAGAAGCTGACGAACCGGATGTCGCGCAGCACGACCAGATGATCATAGCCGCCCATCTCCTCGAACGTGCGTTTGAGATAGGCGCGGGGATCGACCTCGTAGCCGGCGAACAGCTCGCGGTAACTGCGGGTCACCCGCGCCGGCGTATCGAGCAGACCCTCGCGTTCGGGATCGTCGCCGGCCCACCGGATCAAGGTGCGAACGGCCTGCTCGGCCTCGGTCTGGGAGGGATGAAGCCCGGCGTCTTGCGCGCGGGTGGTCGGCAAAGCCGAACCCGGTCGCGCCGCCACGATGAGTCCGGTCTCGATATCTGCGCCGTCGGTGTTCATCCGTCTCTCCAGCTGAAAAAGCGCTTGCCGGGTGGACTCCGCCGCCGCGCCACATATTCCGCGCTCGGCTAAGACCCGCGCGCGTGCCAACCGCCGGGAATAAGCGCGCCGGCCGCCGCGTCTGATCAGCGCAAACCGTCGGCGACGGGGCGTCAGAACGCGCGCAGGAGGATCGCCCTGACATACGCGGAGACTATCGGAACCCGGCGCGAAGCGCCGTTTGACGGCGTGACGATCGCCGTGCACTGGATCACGGTCCTGCTCATCCTGGGCCTGTTTGCAACGGCGCTCCTGATGGGCGCAGCGCAGAACGTCGAGCAGGCCGCTCTTCTGCTGAGCCTGCATCGATCGCTTGGGGTCAGCGTCTGGACCTTGACGGTCCTGCGTCTGCTTTGGCGGCTCACCGCGGCCCGCTTTCCCCCGTTTCCCTCGACCATGGGCGCCCTGCAGACGCTGACCGCGCGGGTCAGCGAATACGCACTTTATCTCCTGTTGCTCGTGCAACCGGTGACCGGCGCCGCGCAGAGCCTGTATCGCGGCAAGGCCTTCACGCTTTTCCTGGTCTGGCAGGTCCCGCCGCTCGTTGAGCGCGACAAGGATCTGGTTCGTCTCTTCCACGAAATCCATGAGCGGACCGCCTGGGCGCTCGCGGCTTTGATCGGGTTTCACGCGGCTGCGGCGCTCATGCACCGGCTGGTGTGGCGCGACGGCGTGTTCGAGAGCATGTGGCCGGGGGGCTTTCGCAAGCCCCGGCGCTGAGGGCGGGCGTCGTCAAGGCTCTCCGACTGTAAGGTTGACCCTCCGCTTTCGTGCTAGGCTCTCCGGGCCAGCAGTGCGACGGGGAGGGGCCCATGCGCATCGTGCGTGCTTTTTCAGGACTTCTCGGGGCGGCGTTCGTTGTTTTCGCGGCGGGGTCGGCCGCGCAGGCTCAGACGCTTACGGTCGGGCCGAGCGCGAGGGTCTGCCAGCTCACCGGTCAGACCGACTGGGCGACCGGCGCGGCGACCAACGCGCAGACGATTTCGCGTGACGGCCTGATCGGCATTGATCTCGGCTTTCCGGTCGAGGCCGATGGCGGCAAGCTCTATTTCCTGTTCGGCGACGCCGACCCGCCCAACCATCCGCCCAACACCTTGCCGGGCGTACCGCCGGACGACGCGATGGGCGTGACCACGCGCACCCAGGCGCCGGACAAGACGACGTGCTTGGACATGACGCTGCTCGGCGGCGGGCGGCGCAGCTTCGGCCACCCGGTGGTGACGCTCAAGATCACCCAGGGCTCGTACAACGTGCCGACCGGCGGCGCGTTCGTGAACGACCTGATCTACGGCTTCTTCTGGGCGGGTCATTGCGCGGTGTCCGATCCGTACGGTCCCAACCCCACGACGCCGCTGGTGCTGCCGGCGGCGGGTCCGACCTGTATCGAGACGGCGGCGAGCAACAGTCTCGGCCACAGCGTGCTGGCCTATGCGCAGCCGTCCACGCCGTTGCAGTTCACCCAGGTCGCGGGACCTCCGTCGATTACCTATCTGCCTGGATCACCGATGCCGAAAGGCTTCAACTATGTGACGGCAGGCGATCCGATGCCGCGCCGACGCGGCGTCGACTACAAGCGCGGTTACGAAACCCCGATCCCGGTGTTCGGCGTGTCGCGCTACCGGATGAGCATTCCCTATCTCGCCATGGCGCCGCGCGCGACCTTCGGCGATGTGAAGACCTGGACCTTCTACGCGGGCGTCGACGCCATGGGCGGCCCGCAGTGGGTCAGCTATGCGCAGTGGCAGGCGGGTCAGGGCGGCGCGAACTGGACGCCGCCGGCGGGCGCGGAACTGTGGGCGAACAGTCCCAATTCGTACAGCCTGTCCGGTGACGAGCGGTGTGTGGGCGAACACCAGGCGTCGTGGAATCCGGACCTCGGCGTGTGGCTGATGCTCTACACCTGCGGCGGCTGGCAGGTGGAGGCGCGCACGGCGGCGGAGCCATGGGGGCCGTGGTCGAAACCGAAGCAACTGCTCAGCGCGGTGAACACGCCGAGCCTGTTCTGCACCCTGTTCTGGAACAAGGTCGTCGGACTCAACACCTGCCCCGGCAAGGTCAGCCAACAGGTCGCGGGCCTGTCGTTCGGCTATTTCTACGCGCCGTTCGTCATGAGCCGCTACACCGAACCGCTGCCCGCGCCGTCGCCCGGCGCCAGGTCGGAGAAGATCTACTGGCTGCTTTCCACCTGGGACCCGTACCAGGTGACGGTGATGCAATCGACGCTGACGGTGACGCCGTAACTTAGATTCCTCCCTTCCTCTTCGATAGAGGAAGGGCCGGGGATGGAGATGAGGGCGCACGGTATGTGGAGAAGCGCGGGGGGCGCCGCCCGCGATCCTTTCTGACCGTCGCGCGCGCATCTCCCTCCCTGCCCTCCCTCTATCGAAGAGGAAGGGTTCATTTCTTTGATAGCGCGACGCTTCTTGGCGCCGCGAGGCCGCCCCAGCGTTCGTCGGCTTTTTGCAGGCGTTTGGTGGCTTCGTCGCGTTTGCCGGCGATGATGAGGGCTTCGACCTGGTCGAGGTCGGCGGTCATGGCTCTCACCTGACCGGCCTGACAGTCGGCGAGGCGCTTGGGGTCGGGCGACTGGGGCGCGAACAGTTCCTGCAGGGCGTGGGCCAGCACCGAGCCGCTCATCAGGTCGTGGCCGGCGCCGGGGGTGATCTCCGCGTCGAGGTCGAAGACGCAGTTGCGCTTCATCGCCTGTTCGCTCGCCGCGTCCCAGGCCACGTGCACGGTGTCCTTGTCGCCGGTGACATAGACGAGGCGCGAGCGGGCCTGGAACTGCGCCAGCAGGGCCTTCGGCGGCAGGGGCGCCTGGCTGTCGCCGATCGGATCGCTGCCGGCGTTGAGCACCGCGCCGCGGAACAGGTCCGGATAGCCGAGCGCCAAGTGCATCGCGACGCGCGAACCGCCGGAGAAGCCCGACACGAACACCCGGTCCGGATCGACCTTGTACTGCGCCATCACATTGGCCGCCGCCAGCAGCGCCAGCGGCTCGCGGCGGCCGAACACGCTCTGCGCGTTTCCCGATTTCTGCGCGGCGACGAAGATGACGCCGTAGCGGTCCAGCGTCGAACGCCAACCGTCGGGCAGGCGCTGGGTCTCGAACGGCGAGACGAACACCATCAGGGCGTAACCCTGCGGCGGCTGCGTCGGGGGGACGTAGAGCGCGAACCGTTCTTGCGCGAGGTCGACCGGCTGCTCGCGCAGCGCCTTGCCGCTGGTCGCGAGCATCGCGTTGAGCTTGGCGGCGGTGAGCGGGGTGGAGAGGCGGCGCGCGAGTTCGAGATTGCTGGACAGCGGCGTGTAGGCGTTGAACGCGACTTCATCGTTCGCGCTCACAGCGAGGGCGCCCGCCAGCACGGCCATGATCGCGGCGAGCTTCAGCATGGGCGCACCCTAGCGCAGATGGCGCCGCGACGGTTCGGCCATGGCCGAGGGATGCCGGACACGGCCGGCCCCATGAACCGGTTCTGAACGTCCCGCTCGCGCCGCGTTCAGGGCGGGGCCCCTAAACCGGTCTCCACAGTCGATGGATTTGGCGGTCGAGCCGCCGGTCGGCCTGGGAGATGGGACCATGGATATCACCACTGTTCTGATGCTGGCGGCCTCGGCCGTCGTGGGCCTGGCGGGCGCCTGGCTGACGACCATGGCCATGGAGGGCCAGACCCCCGCTCAAATCCGGCTCGACGCCGAGCGGGAGCACGACCGGGGGCTGAACCCATGACCCTCGATCTCGGAACCCTCGACCTTGGGACCCTGCTGCTGATCACGGCCATCGTCTGCATCTCGCTGGGCGGCGGCTGGCTGCTGGCCCTGATCCGCCGCAGGTCCCGCCCTCAGAGCTTCTGACCGGCGTCCGACCCCTCCGCGAACGGACGGCCAAGCCGGACCCGGCCTGTCAAAAAGGGGAATCCGGCCCAAGCGATGGTAAAATCGTTGTTTGCCGAAGATCGCGAGGCTAGGTTGGCCGCCGCCGACGCCCCCAAGGCGTCGGCGGTTTTCTTTTGGGGCAATTGCAGACTGAAGAAGAGCGGCATCGACAATGGCGAAGAAACCAAAGGCTGGCGAAGAAGCCGCTAAGGAAACGAAGGCTCCGGCGGCTGCCGAAGCCCAGGCCCCCCAGGCCCCGGTCCAGGACACGGTGTCCGGCTCCCCGGACGTGAGCGTGGCGGCCGCCACCGAGGCAGAAGCCGGCCCCGCCCAAGGTCAGCCCCAGCAACAGGGCCAGCCCGAGCAGGGCGGCGTTCGCACCGCCGCCGGCGGCAACGGCCCCGCCCAGTCCCCGGGACCCGGCGGCGAGCAGACCAACATCACCGTCAGCCGCGGCTTCGCCAACTGGCTGGCGTCGCAACGCTGCAGCCTGGCGTTCACCTCGTACCAGACCGGCAAGCTGTTCCTGGTCGGCCTCACGCCCGACCGGAAGGTGTCGTTCCACCAGCAGACCTATCAGCGCGCCATGGGCGTGCACGCCCAATCGGACCGCCTGTACGTCGGCTCGCTGTTCCAGATCTGGCGTCTGGAAAACGTGCTGCAGCCGAACGAGCGCGCCAACCAGCACTTCGACCGCCTGTTCGTGCCGCGTAACGCCCAGACCGTGGGCGACGTCGACGTGCACGAGGTGTCGATCGACCGGGCCGGCCGCATCATCTTCATCAACACCAAGTTCTCCTGCATCGCGACGGTCAGCCTGAAGTACGGCTTCCGCCCGATCTGGAAGCCGCCGTACATCTCCAAGCTGGCGGCGGAAGACCGCTGCCACCTGAACGGCCTGGGCATGGAAAACGGCGTGCCGCGTTACGTCACCGCGGTGTCGCGTTCGGACGTGCTGAACGGCTGGCGCGAGCGCCGCCACGTCGGCGGCGTGCTGATCGACGTGCAGAACGACAAGATCGTCACCGACGAGCTGTCCATGCCGCACAGCCCGCGTGTGGCCAACGGCCAGATCTATTGCCTGGACTCGGGCCGCGGCCACATCATCCGCATCGACCCGCAGACCGGCGCCAAGGAAGACATCGCCTTCTGCCCGGGCTTCCTGCGCGGCCTGGCCATCCACAACGGCCACGCCATCGTGACCTCGTCCCTGCCGCGCGACGGCACCTTCAAGGGCCTCGAGCTCGACGAAACCATGAAGAAGCGCGACGGCGATCCGTGGTGCGGCATCATGGTGGTGAACCTGTCGAGCGGCGACATTGTCGAGTTCATCCGCCTCGACGGTCAGGTGAAGGAACTGTTCGACGTGGCGGTGGTGCCGGGCGCGGTGTGTCCGATGGCGATCGGCGTGAACTCGCCGGAGATCCACTCCATGATCACCTTCGACAAACAGTTCGCCCCCCTGATCCCCCCCGCCCCGCAACCGATGGCGGCGGCGTAAGCGAACAAGCGAACCGCTAAAAACGTCAAAGGCCGGCGCCCGTCGCCGGCCTTTTTCTTTTGTCCACGGAAAACACGGAAAGCACGGAAAGAGGATTGACCACGCGCCCGCGTAGCGGGCCTTCTATTTTTGAACCGCGGAGAGCACAGAGGGCACGGAGAAAAGAGATTGCGGCTTCGCCGCGAAGAAGCAGGCCCGAACGCACCTTTCTTTCTCCGTGATCTCCGCGTCTCCGGGGTTCTTATCTTTTCCGTGCTTTCCGTGTTTTCCGTGGTCCCTCTTCTCTAGCTCCGCCGGCTTCAGTGGTGCCGTAGGGCCTTTTCCAATTCGGATTTGGTCATCGTCGAGCGGCCCTTGATGTCGCGGTGGCGGGCCATGGCTTCGAGTTCGGTGCGGGTCTTGGCGCGCTTGCCTTCTTTTTCCTGCATGGCGGTTTCGCCGCGGGCCTCCTTGGCCTTGGTGCGGGCGAGGTTGTGCTTGTTCTCGGCGGGGCTCTCCTGGTTCGAGGCGCCGGCTTCGCTGAGCGCGATGGCCACCGCCTGCTTGCGGCTCTTCACCTTGCCGCCGTGGCCCTGCGGGCCGCTCTTCAGTTCGCCGTGCTTGAATTCGTGCATCACGCGATCGACGGTTTTGCGCTGGCGCGGGGTTTCCTTGGCCATGGCGGTCTCCTTCGACGGACTTCAACGGTTCTTGAACCGGTACGCACGCCTCGTGTTCCCCGGACGCCCATTCCCTTGGCTTTGCGGTTTGGAACTGTCACGACAAGGCCATATCTATCGGCTCCAATCCAAGTTCGGACCGATTCACCCTCGAGACGACCGACCCGATGGCGCCTGACACCAAGCCGCTGCGATCGCCGATCCCGCGCCTCTGGGCGGGGGTGGCCGGCGCTGCGCTGCCGTTTGCGGCGGTGACCGGGCTGGCGATCACGCACCGCAGCGACGCCCTGGCCTACACCCTGGTGGGCGCGGTCATGGCGGCGGCGGCGGCCCTCCTGATCGTCTTCGTCCTGGCCCAGCGCCCGGCGCCCCAGCCCCAGGCCGCGCCCGTCGAAGCGGAGCCCACGCCCGAGGGCCTGCCGTCCTTCGGCGCCGCGCTCGAGGCCCTGGCCGACCCGCTGCTGGTCGTGCGCGCCCGTTCGCCCGACGACGTGGCCGGCTCCCGCGTGGTCTTCGCCAACGCCGCCGCGCGTGAGTTCCTGCGCATCCCGCGCGAAGGCGCACTGCTGGTGGCGGCGCTGCGCGACCCGGTGGTGCTCGAGATCGTCGACGAGGCCCTGTTCGGCCGTATCGACGGGGTCGCCACCCTGGAGACCCGCGGCGCCCAGGACCGCATCTGGAGCGTGCGCACGCGTCCGCTGGAAGGCGTCAATGCGCGCGAACGCCTGGCGGTGGTCAGCCTGCGCGACGAGACCGACTCGCGGCGCATGGAGCAGATGCGCGCCGACTTCCTGGCCAACGCGAGCCATGAGCTGCGCACGCCGCTGGCCTCGCTCGCCGGCTTCATCGACACCTTGAAGGGCCACGCGCGCGACGATCCCAAGGCGCGCGACCGCTTCCTCGACATCATGTCCGCCCAGGCCGAGCGCATGCGCCGCCTGATCGCCGACCTGCTGTCGCTCAGCCGCATCGAGCTGAACGAACACATCCCGCCGTCCGGCGAGGCCGACCTGTCGCAGGTGGCGCTCGACGTCATCGACGGGGTGGGGCCGATCGCCGCGCGCAAGGGCGTCAAGCTGGCGCCGCGGCTGGCGGAGGCCGGCGCCGCGCGCCTCGTCGGCGACCGCGACCAGATCGTGCAGGTGGTGCAGAACTTGGTCGACAACGCGATCAAATACTCGCCGCCGGAACAGGCGGTGGAGATCGAGGTCGACGCCGACCTCACCCTCGACCAGGCCGCGGCCGCCGCCGACCCGCGCGCGGCGCGGCTGTCGCTGCTGACCCCCGACCGCGCCGACGAGGCGCGCTATGTCCGTATCCGCGTGCGCGACCACGGCCCCGGCGTCGCGCGCCAGCACCTGCCGCGCCTGACCGAGCGCTTCTACCGGGTCGAGGGCCAGAAGAGCGGCGAGCACCTGGGCACGGGCCTGGGCCTCGCCATCGTCAAGCACATCGTCAACCGCCACCGCGGCGGCCTGATGGTGGAAAGCGTCCAGGGTGAGGGGGCGGCCTTTACCGTCTATCTGCCCGCCGAACTGGGCGGTCCGCGCCCCGGCGGCCGCGCCCGGGTCCGCTTCCAGCCGGTCGCCGAGCTGCACGTTCAGGCCTAAGTCCAGAAAATTCAGCTGGTTAACGCCTGGACAGCGGCCGGTCGCTGTCACACAACTGTCATGCAACTGTCGTAATCCGGCAGCGCCTTCGTGGCCTAACCGGCCTGAGGGTGCGGCGCTTCGGGTGGGCGGCGCTGCACAGAGGTGACCCGCGTGAGCATGAACCAGCACACCGTGAAGGCTTATGGCGACGAGCTGAACCAGCTCACCGCCGAAGTGACCCGCATGGGCGGCCTCGCCGAAGCCCAGATCGCCGACGCCGTGGAATCGGTGGCGCGCCGCGACGTGGCCCTGGCCCAGGCCGTGGTCATCCGCGACCAGAAGCTCGACGACCTGCAGGTCGACATCGAGCGCCGCTCCATCCGCATGATCGCCCTGCGCCAGCCGGTGGCCGGCGATCTGCGCCGCACGGTTTCGGCGCTGAAGATCTCGCTCTCGCTGGAACGCACCGGCGACCTCGCCAAGAACATCGCCAAGCGCGCGCTCATCCTGGCCGAAGCCGAACCCATGACCCCGCTCACCCGCTCGATCGAGCGCATGGGCAAGCTGGTGGCCGGGCGGATGAAGGATGTGCTCGACGCCTACACGGCGATGGAGCTGGACCGCGCCATGGAGGTCTGGTCGCACGACGACGAGGTCGACGAGCACTACAACTCCATCTTCCGTGAGCTGCTGACCTACATGATGGGCGATCCGCGCACGATCGGTTCGTGCACGCACCTGCTGTTCATGGCCAAGAACCTGGAACGCATCGGCGACCACGCCACCAACCTGGCGGAGATCATCCACTACGAGATTACCGGCCAAGAGGTGTCGGGCGAACGCCCGCGCTGGGAATCCGTCGACCGCTAGACAATGAGAGAGACGCAATGACGCCCTACATCCTGGTGGCCGAAGACGAAGACGCCTTAGCGACCCTGCTGCAGTACAATCTGGAAAAGGACGGCTATGAAGTGGGCCTCGCCACCGACGGCGAGGAGACCCTGGTGCGCATGGACGAGCGCCAGCCGGATCTCATCCTGCTCGACTGGATGCTGCCCAAGGTGTCGGGCATCGAAGTGTGCCGTAGGCTTCGCGGCAAGGCCGAGACCCGAAATCTCCCGGTGATCATGCTGACGGCGCGTGGGGAAGAGAGCGACCGCGTGCGCGGCCTGGATACCGGCGCCGACGACTATGTGACCAAGCCGTTTTCGATGACCGAGCTGTCGGCTCGCATCCGCGCGGTGCTGCGCCGCATCCGTCCGGGCCTGGCCGAAGACAGCGTGCACCAGGGCGACCTGATGATCGACCGCGTCGCGCACCGGGTGAAGCGCAGCGGGCGTGAGATTCACCTCGGCCCGACCGAGTTTCGCCTGCTCGACTATCTGATGCAGCACCCGGGCCGCGTGTTCAGCCGCGAACAGCTGCTCGACGCGGTGTGGGGCTCGGACGTCTATGTCGAGGCGCGCACCGTCGACGTGCACATCGGACGCCTGCGCAAGGCGATCAACACCGGCGCCGACAACGATCCCATCCGCACGGTGCGCTCGGCGGGCTATTCGCTCGATCTCGGCGCCTGAGGCGAAGAGAGCCAGGAAAAACACGAAAAGCACGAACAAGAAGAGAGTCCACGGACCCACACGGAAACACACGGACGGCGTGGCGTCCGGTCGAGCGTTGTGCTCAAGCCTTCAATGTTAATGCCGCGCCAAAGGCGCGGCCCTCGTGCCAAATTCGGGGTCGGCGCCGGGTCCCGTTCGTGCTTTTCGTGTTTTTCGTGGCTCACTTTCTTTCCGTGTGCGTCCGTGTGGGTCCGTGGATAATCTTTTCTTCGATTCACCGATTCGCATGGGACAGTGACCATGGACGCCGCGCCGGAAGTTCATGCCCACCATCGGCACAAGCCGGTGCGGCATTGGATCGACATGGCCATGGGCGGCTCGGCGATCGTGCTGTCCATCGTGTCGCTGTTCGTGGCGCTGGAAGACGGTAACGCCATGAAGCAGTTGGTCCAGTCCAACTCCTGGCCCTTCGTCTCGCCGGAGTTCTCCACCCTCGCCAGCGACGGCTCGAACCACTTCAGGATGACCCTGATCAACAAGGGCGTGGGACCCGCCAAGATCGAGTCCCTCGAGGTGTTCGTGAACGACAAGCCGGTGGCGGGGCCGCGGCAACTGCTCACCGCGATGATCGGACCGGAGGGGATGAACCGCACCGCCCATCCGGTGGCGACGTCGGACATCGTGGGTTCGGTGCTGAGCGCGCGCGAGTCCGTCGACTATCTCGATGCCCGGCCCGAGGGCTTCACCGCCGAGCAGAACCAGGCCATGCGCAACGGCGCGCACAGCGTGAACACGCGGGTCTGCTATTGTTCGGTGTTCGACGAATGCTGGATCCGCGGCGGCCCGAGCGGTTCGCGGCCCAGGCGCGTCGACCGCTGCATGAAACCGAAGACGCCCTACGCGAACGGCGCCTCCGACCATGATCCCTCGGAAATGTTCTAAACCGCGTCCGGTTCGATCTCGTAGCGGCGTGAGCAGTATTCGCAGGTGACGCGGATTTTGCCGTCGTCCTCGACCATCTCGTCGCGGTCCGACTGAGGAAACGAGCGCAGCATGCCCAGCACTCGCTCCTCGGAACAGCGGCAGAAGGCGCGCAGCGGCTTCGGCTGAAACAACCGCACTCCGTCTTCATGGAACAGACGATAGAGCAGACGGTCCGGCGGAATCTGCGGATCGATCAGTTCGTCTTCGCCCAGCGTCTCGAACAACACCTGTTCGCGCTCCCAGGCGTCGCGCGTGGCGCCGCGCGCCTCGTCCTCGGCGATGAACTGGATCATGGCGCCGCCGGCGCGCCAGCTCTTGCCCTCGTGGGTGGTCAGTTCGCCCACCGCCAGACGCACCCGCGTCGGCACCTGTTCCGATTGCGCGAAGTAGTGCTCGGCGCACAACGCCAGCGTCTCGCCCTCGATCGGCGTAATGCCCTGATAGCGGTCGCTGGCGGTGTCGGGATCGATGGTCATCACGAACACGCCCTTGCCGAGCAGGGTCTGGGCGCCCGGCCGCGCAAAGCCGTGGGTCAGGGCCTCGACCTTTTCCGCGTCGAACTTGCAATAGCCGCGCAGGCCGCCGGTGGTGTCGTAGTCGGCCACCACATAGGCGACCGGTCCGTCGCCCTGGGCCTGGACGATCAGGCGGCCCTCGAACTTCAGGCTGGCGCCGACCAGGGCGGCGAGCGCGCAGGCTTCGCCCAGCAGGTTGGCCACCGGTTCGGGATACTCGTGGCGGCGCAGGATGTCGTCCACCACCTGGCCCAGGCGCACCAGGCGCCCGCGCACGGGCCAGCCTTCGATCTGAAACGCCGCGGTCAGGTCGTCGACGGGCGGGGAGGAGAGTTCGGTCACGGGTCAACCTTAGGCGAGCGGCGGCCCGCGGCTACTGGAAAACAGGAGGGATGGTGCGCCTCAGATAGGCGCTCGTCGCGGCGGCCGAAAGGCGCACGCGGGGACGCGGTCCGACTGCCTTTATGTAAAGGGTGCTTGACAAGTGTCGCGGGTGGTGTAAAGGAAGCTTGTCAATCGGGGGCGGAGGCCCGCCATGCAGAACCGCCTGCGCACCCTGCGCGCCGAGCGAAGTTGGAGCCAGGCCGACCTGGCCGACCGGCTGGGCGTCTCGCGCCAGACCGTCAACGCCATCGAGACCGGCCGCTACGACCCCTCGCTGCCGCTCGCCTTCAAGATCGCCCGCGTGTTCGAGGCGCCGATCGAAACCCTGTTCCAGGACGACCTGCCATGACCCAGACATCCGCCCCCGACCCCAAGCTCGTGGCCGCCAAGCGCATGCGGCTGATCGTCATGCTGATCTATTACGTCGCGGTTTCCGCCGGCGCTTACTGGCTCTGGCACGGTCACGTCTACATCACCCGCTGGGCCGATGACGCGGCGCTGGCGGTCGGGCTGATCTGCGTGCTGGTGGCGGCGCGGCTGCTGTACGAGAGCTTCAGCAAGGTCCTGCTGTCCGACCGCATGCAGGTCGAGGGCGATCCCACGCGGCGCGAAACCAACCAGGCGCGGGTGCAGGCGGCGCTGATCTTCCTGCTGGGCGTGGTTCTGGTCCTGCCGAACGTCGCCTTCGGCCTCGGCTGGCCGCGGCAACTCGTCTACGGCGGCATCGTGTTGTTCGTGGTCGTACGCACCCTCTATACCCTGCGGGCGCTCCGGAGCGCCGACGAGTTCATCCGCCGGCGCATGTTCGAGGCGGGCTGGTGGACGATGCTGCTGACGACCACGGGGCTTTTGCTCTATGGTGGCGCCGAGCGGCTGGGCCTGGTCCGGGTCGCGACCAGCTGGGACGTGATGATCATCGTGTTCGCCATCGCCATCGTGACGCCGTCCTTCCTGTTCAAGAAACCCAAGCCCGCGCCGCAGCAAACCTGACGGCCGCGTCTCTCGCAAAGGTCACCGCATGCGTCTTTCCGCCGCCAAAGTCCTCGCGCCGCTCGCCGCGGCCTCAGCCCTCCTGTTTGCCGGCGCCGTCCAGGCCGAACCCGCGATCTGGGTGGTGAAGGGGCCGCACGCGACGATCTATCTGTTCGGGACCGTGCACCTGCAAAAGCCGGGCGGCGACTGGATGACGCCCAAGATCAGGAAGGCCTTCGACGACAGCGACAACCTGACGCTCGAGATCGCCAACATCGACGACCAGGCGGCGGTGATGCCGGTGGTGATGAAGCTCGGCTTCGACCCGGGCCATCCGCTGAACACCATGCTCGCCCCCGCGGATGAAACCAAGCTGGAGGCGGCGGAAACCGCGCTCGGCCTGCCCGCCGCGCAGGTCAACATGATGCGGCCGTGGATGGCGTCGCTCACCGTCACCATGGCGCCGATGCTGAAGCAGGGTTACGACCCGGAGGCCGGCGTCGACCGCGAACTGAAAAAGCTCGCCGACGCGCGCAAGGAACCGGTGAACGGCTTCGAAACCGCCGAACAGCAACTCGGTTACTTCGCCGACATGCCCCAGGCGGAGCAGATCTCGATGCTGCGCGAGGCGGTCGACGAATACCCCACCGCCATGGACAAGATCGACGCCATGGAACAGGCGTGGAGCAGGGGCGAGGTCGAAAAGCTCGCCGACCTGATCAACAGCGACATGAAGAAGGACGACCCGGCGCTCTACGAGCTCATCCTGGTCAAGCGGAACGAGCACTTCGCCGACCAGATCGCCGACAAGCTGAAGGGCTCGGGCGTCAGTTTCGTCGCCGTGGGCGCCGGCCACCTCGCCGGCCCCGACAGCGTCCAGGCCCAACTGGCCAAGAAGGGGATCAGGGCCGAGCGGTTCTAAAAAAAAATCCTCCCCCGGCCGAAGGCCGCAGGGGAGGGGGACCGCCGAAGGCGGTGGAGGGGCCGGCGCCACGCGAAAAGGTCGGCGCCTTCACCGCCAACGCAGCGCAACGCAGCACGCCAATCACCGACCGTCGCGCCGGCCCCTCCGTCGGCCTGCGGCCGCCACCTCCCCTACGCGCTTTGCGCGGGGGAGGACCTGACGTAGTTCTCCTTGCCGCCGCCGCGCGATCCGCTAAATTCCCGGCGCCAGACGCGGGCGTAGTTCAGAGGTAGAACGTCAGCTTCCCAAGCTGAATGTCGGGGGTTCGATTCCCCCCGCCCGCTCCAACGCTTCTCGAAGTCGAGCTCGGGAGACCGCCATGTATCAACGGCGCATCCTGAAGAACGGCGCCCCGCGGTGTCAGTGACTCCGACACCCGGCTCCGACCAACGGGCGCTTAGCGGGTTCGTGCGAATTTCGATGCTCGCCGGCAGCCTCGGCATGCTGATACCGTTTGTGGCGCTGGTGCTGGTGATTGCATACGCTGCGACCGGCATGAGCGGCGGCCTTCGGATCTTCATGGGCTTCATCGCAGTCGCGATGCTGGCGAGCGCCGTCGTGCAGATCATCAGGGTCTGGTTCAGCGTCCGCCTCGGCGCCTTTGGAAAGACGCGTCGCGCGGTTCACCCGCGACGATTCTGGGCTTGGATCGGACTGAGCGCGCTCATGGCCGCCGTCCATGGAGCCGTAAGCGTGTTTCTGCTCCTCTTCGCGCTTTCACCCGCGCTGATCGACTTCCGCTAGGAACGCCAGCACCGCGTCGTTCGCCTTGTCGCCAGCGGCGATCATGTAGTTGTGCCCCGCGCCGGGGAACGCGACGAAGCGTGCGTTCGGCAAGGTGTCGGCCAGTTCCTTGCCCCAGGCGATGGGCACCAGCTTGTCTTCGTCGCCGTGCAGCACCAGCGCGGGCATTGTGAGTTTGGCGACCGCGTCCTTGGTTGTGACGTGCTCGGCGACGGCGACGGCCTGGGCGAGCACACCGCGCTTGTCGTGCTTGTCGGTCGCGACCTTGGTCATGTCCGCGGCGACGCGCGCGGGATCGGCGGCGGAGCCGTAAGCCTTGGCGCTGGCGCGATCGGGCATCAGGAATTTGAGCAGCCAGGTTGGGAAGAAATAGATCACTCGCGCCCACGACGGCATGCGCGGTTTCTCTACGCTGAGAATGCCGGAGCAGCCGACGATCAGCGCCGAGACCCGCTCGGGATGTTGCATCGCCATCTCGATGACGATCACGCCGCCCATCGACACGCCGTAGATCGGACAGCGCGCGATACCCGCGGCGTCCATCACGGCAAAGGCGTCGGCGGCCAGTTCCTGTACGTTGGTCTTGGCGCTAGAGCCGCTCTCGCCCGTGCCACGGTTGTCGAACCAGATGACACGGTGCTTGGCCGACAGCGCAGGGAGCGCCGGGTACCACATCTCGCCGCTATAGCGGTGACCCATGACCAGCAGGATCGGAGGACCTTCGCCGCCCTCCTGCCAGTGCAGGCGGGTCCCGTTGTTTTCGGCGAACGGCATGGGGCTCACTTTGGACCGGCAATACGTTTAAGAATGGGGACTTGCACTTCTACGATACTCCTACAACGTCTCCATCGCTTTATCCCTGAGTCTATCAGGCCCACCGCCGTCCCACATTCGATGTCATCCGCAAAGTTTCTTCCGGAAAGAAACCTAACCACGTTTCGAATGAACGCTTGGTCGCTGTAGAATTTTGCGATCTCGCGTGCGCACTCCGTAGGAAGCAGCCCAAGATCTTTGACGAAGGAATCGTACAGCCTCGGTCGATCGATTTCTCGCGCAGCTAAATCGGGTATGCGTTGAAGGCTTCCGGAGATCAACATCGTTCGTATATTTTCGTACGCCTGTTCAGTTTGATCGTCATCGACGCGCAGTATGATCATTTCCATTTCGGCAGCGAGAACGCTCGCAATGCAGCGACGCTGGCGGTGGGCGAGGTAAGCTTCACGACCGATCGCGACACCGAATGTTGCGACTGCTGTCAAAAGAGACGCGCCAACGGCCGCTCCTGCACTAACCAGTGCCACATTGAACCCAGCGCCTTCGGAAAGCTCGACGATCACGGTTATGTCCCAGTCCTGAGTTCGCGCGGATGTTCTGTGCATGTTCTATCCAGGCCACTACCTGAGCCCGTTGACCTAGTGCAAGGGGGCAGAGTATAAGCCTTGTAAGGCTTATAAGGAAGCTCCCATGGCTGAAGTTGCACGAGCAACGTCGCTCGCCGTCGTTTTTGGCGAAGGCGGACCACAATTTGGACCGCAAATTTGGCTTGACCCTCAACTCGGCCTTGTGGCCGGCGTCTTTCCAAATGCGGCGTCGAGATTCGACTTTGGCCTAGAGGCTGCGCAAATCCTCAATGTGAATACAGCAGGCGAGACGAAGATCGTCGCCAAGCCGCCGAAAGTGAGGGTGTCACTAGTGAGTGAAGCGCCTCGTTTCGTTCGCTTTCACGAAATTGAGACTGTGGATGCGATCTATGGCCTAGCGTCCATGACGCAGACCCTGGTTAGGGGCTTAGACCTTATTGAGGGAATGAAGCCCGGCACGTTGGAAAAACTTTCAAATCAAAAAAAGCGCAGCAAGCGCCCCGTCGCGCGGTCTCGCATCGACCTATACGACGTGGAGCATTCAGAATCGCATTCTGAAAAACTTGCAAACGGTTGGTTCGTGGCAACCAACAATAAGGCGACCGAAGCAATGTCTGTTCTCAAAAGGGCGGCGAGCCTTGCCGACCTTAAATGGGGCGTCGACTTTACCGCTCGAGAATCGTAGTTGAAGTGGCATCCCTCGACGCCATATCCCCCTTCTTCGTCGTCGCCGACGTGCCGCGGTCGATCGCCTTCTACGGCGAGCGCCTGGGTTTCCAGGTCGGCTGGCAGGAGCCCAAGGACAAGCCGTTCATCGCCATCCTGCGCCGCGACAGCATCCAGCTGTTCGTGAAGTCGGAGGAGGGGATCGCCCCCGCGCCCAATTCCTCGCTGCATCCGCATCTGCGATGGGACGCCTTCGTCTATGTCGAAGATCCGGACGGTCTGGCCGAGGATTTCGCCGCGCGCGGCGCGCCGTTCTCCAAGCCGCTGGAGGATACGCCGGACGGGTTGCGCGGGTTCGAGGTGACCGACGCGGACGGCTACGTCCTGTTTTTCGGCCGTCCTCGCTAAAGGGGGCCGCGATAGGGCTTTTCGCCGCGCAAGGGCGTGACCTTGCAAAGGGTTGCGACCGAAGGCTAGGGTCGCTCCCGCACAGGTCGAGGGGGACAAGGTGCGGTTCGATTTCAAGGCCGCCGGCGCATGACGCCCGGGGACGAGAGCGGCGCAGAGCCGCTGATGATCCACCAGGTGACGTCGCGCAAGCGCCGTCGCGGCTTCGACTATTCCTGGTTCATCGCGGCGGTGGTGGTGTTGGCGATCGGCGCCGGCGCGGCCTACATGGTGCTGGGAAAGGCCGGCGGTCCGCTGGAGGTCAAGCCCCAGGGCGTGGCGAGCCTTAGCGCGGCGGAAGCCTGCTACCGCGATCACGATTACGCCTGCACCGAGGCCGACTACGAGGCCTATCTGCAGAAATATCCCAACGACAGCCTGACCAATGCGCGCCTGGCCCTGGTGTTGACCCACGACGGCCGTCACAAGGAGGCGCTGCAATACTATCGCAAGGCGGAATCGCTCGGCGGGTCGGGAACCTACGACTTCTACGCCGGCTACGCCGAGAGCCTGGAGGCGACCGGCGATCTCGACGGCGCCATCGAGAAGAACCGCGCCTCGCTGAAGATCGTGCCGACCCTGGTGGACGTGCGCGGCTCCCTCGCCAATGAACTGGTGCGCAAGGGCAAGTCGCAAGAGGCGATCGAGCTGCTCGAGAGCTTCGATCGCACGCTGGAGGACGAAGGCGAACAACCGTACTTCACCAGCCAGATTGAACAGATTAAGGCCAAGACCGGGGGCGGTGCATCCGCCGCCGCCGGGAGCGCTCAAGCGGGCGCCGCTGCGGCGCTGCAGGGGGTCACGCACAACGGGGTCAGCGAGATCAACCTCGAACGCGGCAACGGCGCGCTCTATGTGCCAGTGTTGATCGACAACGCGCTGACGCTGAAGTTCATCGTCGATTCCGGCGCCACCGACGTCACCATCTCATCGGACGTGGCGGCGACCCTGACGCGGATGGGCAAGCTGTCGGGGCGCGACTATCTGGGCCACGGCGAGTTCATTCTGGCCGACGGATCGCACGTGCCGTCGCAGCTGTTCATCATCCGCTCGCTGAAGGTCGGCGACCGCGAGCTGCACGATGTGACCGCGGTGATCACCAACAGTCACGGCTCGCTGCTGCTGGGCCAGAGCTTCCTGCGCCGCTTCAAGTCGTGGTCGATCGACAACCACCGCGGCGTGCTGGTGCTTACGGACTAAGCTAGGGCCGCTGCTTCTTCGGCAGGGCGTCGACTTCGGCGCGGGTCATCGGCGTGATCTTTCGCACGATGCACGGTATGGCGAAGCCGTTCTCATCGGCGACCTTCAGGTCGAGATCGATCGCGTTGCAGATCCAGGGGCTCTGCGAGTGCGTCACCAGATGCGCCGTTGGATCCTGCAATCGCGTGCAGGCCGACGAAAGGTCGAGCCGGTAGTAGTCGCGCACGTTCACGTGGATATAGATCGTCCGCGAGTCCGCCGAGGGCTTCCAGCCCTGCCAGTCGGTGGACAGGAAACAGGCGGAGCGCGCCGGCTTGGGCGCGTCGCTGGCCGGGGCGGCGGCGCCCAGGAGCAGGGCTGAACCGGCAAGGGCCAGCAGAACAGGCAATCTGGACATGCGACGTCTCCTCAGGTGACCGCGACAGTATAAACCTTTGCCGCGGTGTTTTGTTCGCCGCTGCGCGTCAGTCCTGCGGCTTGCCGGGCCGCCGGTCGGCCACGTGCCAGAGCACGCCGGCGGGATCGACCAGGTAGCAAATGCGCAGGCCCCACGGCTGCACCGCCGGCGCGGTGGGCGCGCGCACCCCGAAACGCTCAACCAGGTTCAGCGTCTGAATGTGCGCCCACCAGGCGTCGAGGTCGTCGACCATCAGCTGCATCATCAGATTGTCGGTCGCGCCCTCTTCGGTGGGGTAGTGCAGGATGATGCCCGCGCCGCCGGTCCCGATGGCGAAGATGGCCACCTCGGCGTCGAGCAGCTTCTCAAACCCCAGGGCCTCGTAGAAGTCGCGGCTGACCGCAAGGTCCAAGGTGGGCAGGAAGGTCCGGACGGCTTCCGCGCCGCTGGGGATGGTCATGGTCGAAATCCTTGCCGGTCATGGGGGCGCGCCGCTCGCGCGAGGCTTCGACCCCTAGCCCCGAGGCGCAATCTGGGGCAAGTCTTGCGGCCGAAAGGCCTCCGGGGAGGGGCCGCAGGGGAGTAGAGCCGTCATGACCGCCACGCCCGCCGGGGACGACAAGCGCAGGATCGAACTGACCCTCCGGGGCCTGATCCTGGGGATCTTGATCACGCTGCTGCTGACGGCGGCGAACGTCTACATGGGCCTGCGCGTGGCGCTGACCTTCGCCTCGTCGATCCCCGCCGCCGTCATGTCGATGGCGGTGCTGCGCATGTTCAAGAATTCCACCATCTGGGAAAACAACATCGTCCAGACGGTGGCGTCGGCGGCGGGCACCCTGTCGTCCGTGATCTTCGTGCTGCCCGGCCTGTTGATGGTCGGCTGGTGGTCGCACTTCAACTTCCTCGACTCGTTTCTGATTTGCGCGGTCGGGGGCGTGCTCGGCGTGATGTACACCATCCCGCTGCGCCGCGCGTTGGTGACCAATTCCGATCTGCCCTATCCCGAAGGCGTCGCCGCCGCCGAGGTGTTGAAGGTCGGCTCGGGCGTCGAGCATGAGGCGGGCGCCGAAGGCACGGCGGTGGAGACAGGGTCGGCGGGGCTCAAGACCATGACCGTCGGTTCTGCCGTGTCGGCGATCTTCCCGCTGGGCATCGGCGCCAAGTTCTTCTCCGACGGCTTCAACAAATCGATGCGGCTCGGGCCTCACGCCGCGACCGGGGTCGGCGGCGGTTTCTCGCTCGCGCTCGTCGGCGCCGGGCACCTGATGGGCATCACCGTGGGCATCTCCATGCTGGTGGGCATCATCATCGCCTGGGGCGGCTTCGTGCCATGGCTGCTGGTTCACCCTCAGTTTCTGAAAGATCCGGGCCTCGCGGCCCACGTCGCGAGCCTCTCGAAGACCGAGAGCATGGACGGCCTGTTGAAAGCCATGGGGCTGGTGTTCTCGAAGAATGTGAAGCTCATCGGCGCCGGCACCATCGCCGCCTCGTCGGTGTGGACGCTGGGCAAGCTGGTCATGCCGGTGTGGCGCGGTCTGATGGCGGCGGCGGCGTCCTCGTCGAAGTCGGCCCGCGGCGAGGGCGGATCACTGCCGCGCACCGAGCGCGACATGCCGATTGCCGTCGTTGGACTGATCGCGCTGGGCTGCCTCGTGCCGATCGCGTGGATGCTCTACGCCTTCCTGCACCTGCCGCGGTCGGCGCCGCTGCTGCCGACGCTCATGCCGCTGTTGGTCTGCGGGGTGATCTATATCGCCGTCGTCGGCCTCGCCGTGTCGGCGGTGTGCGGCTACATGGCCGGTCTGATCGGGTCGTCCAACAGCCCCGTGTCGGGCCTGGCGATCCTGGCGGTGCTCGGCGCGACGGTGATGCTGAACGCCATCGCCGGCGCCATTGTCGGATCGTCGGACGCGCTGGTCGCCTTCTCACTGTTCGTGACCGCGATTCTTCTGACCGTCGCCACCATCGCCAACAACAACCTGCAGGACCTGAAAACCGGCCAGCTTGTCGACGCCACGCCGTGGAAACAGCAGGTGGCGCTGATCGTCGGCGTGTTCGCCGGCGCGCTGGTCATTCCGCCGGTCTGCGATCTGCTGTTCAACACCTACGGCTTCGACGGGGTGGTCAGCCATCCGCTGAAGCCGGGCTCGCCGCTGAACGCGCCGCAAGCCAATCTGATCTCGACCATCGCGCGCGGCGTGATCAAGGGCGACCTGGATTGGCCGATGCTCGGCATCGGCCTCGGCGTCGGCGCCGTGCTCGTGGCCATCGATGAAACGCTGCGGGCGACGACCAAGGGCAAGATGGGCCTGCCGCCGCTGGGCGCCGCGCTCGCCATGTATCTGCCGACCGCGGTCACCATCCCCGTGGTGCTGGGCTCGGTTATCGGCTGGGGCTATGACAAGATGGTCGAGCGCCGTCCCTGGGGCGCAGCCGCAAAGCAACTGGGCATCCTGCTGGCGTCGGGCTTCATCGTCGGCGAAAGCCTGATCTATGTGCTGATCGCCGGCGTCACCGCCGGCACCGGTAATCCGGAGCCCTTCGCCGTGTTCGGAAAAGACCCGACCGGCGGTCACGCGGAGATGGTGGGCGCCGTGGTGTTCGCGGTGGTGATCGTGGTGCTCTATCTGTGGATCCAATCCATGGCGAAGAACGCAAAGGCAAAGGCGGCTTAGGACAGTGAACCTCTCCCGTTTTCCGCGGCGCCGTTACACGCCGCATGCGACGCCGATCGAAAAGCTCGAGCATCTCTCCCGTCACCTCGGCGGACCCGAGATCTGGATCAAGCGCGACGACCTGCTGGGGCTCACCGCCGGCGGCAACAAGACGCGCAAGCTCGAGTTCCTGGTCGCCGACGCGTTGGCCAAGGGCGCCGACACCCTGATCACCGTCGGTGCGGTGCAGTCCAACCATTGCCGCCTGACGCTGGCGGCGGCGGTGAAGGAGGGGCTGAAGTGCCGCCTGGTGCTCGAACAGCGCGTGCCGGGCAGCTATGACCCGCACGCCTCGGGCAACAACTTCCTGTTCGACCTCTTGGGCGTGGAAGCAGTGACGGTGGTCGAGGGCGGCGCCGACCTGGGCGCTGAAATGCAGAAGGTCGCCGATGACGTCAAAAAGGCCGGCGGCAAGCCGTATATCATCGTCGGCGGCGGTTCGAACGCGCTGGGCGCCCTGGGCTACGTCGCCTGCGCGGAGGAAATTCTCGGCCAGTGCTTCGACACGGGGTTGAAGCTCGACCACGTGGTGTGCGCCAGCGGCAGCGCGGGCACGCACGCGGGCCTGCTGGTGGGCCTGGAAGGCAACAACGCGCAGATTCCGCTGACCGGCATCAACGTGCGCCGCGAGCGCGCCGTGCAGGAAGCCAACGTCCACAAGCTCGTCGGCGAGACCGCGACCCTGCTCGGCATCGACACGCCCGAGCGCCAGAGCGTGCGGGCGCTGGATGAGTGGGTGGGGCCCGGGTACTCGCTGCCGACCGAGGAGATGGTGACGGCGGTGCGCCTGCTCTCCCGGCTCGAAGGCGTGCTGCTCGATCCGGTCTATACCGGCAAGGCGATGGCCGGCCTGATCGCGCTTGTCGAACGCGGCGAGTTCAACAAAAACGACAAGGTGTTGTTCGTGCACACCGGCGGCGCGCCCGCGCTCTACGCCTACCAACAGGTCCTGCAACCCGCATGAGCGAACGACGCAAGGTCGCGGGCGTGATCGGCGGCCTTGGGCCCGCCGCGACGCTCGACTTCTTCGACCGCGTGTTGAAGGCGACGCCGGCCGAGCGCGACCAGGATCACCTGCGCCTGATCATCGACAACAACCCCTGGGTCCCCGACCGGAACGCCGCGATCGACGGAACCGGACCGTCGGCGGGCCCGGCGCTGGCGGAAACCGCGCGCGCCCTGCATCGCGCGGGGGCCGAGTTCCTGGTCATGCCGTGCAACGCGGCCCACGCCTTTCAGGCCGGCATCGAGGCCGCGACGCCGCTGCCCTTCATCAGCCTGATCGACGAGACGGTGAAAGCCGCCCTGCGCGCGGCGCCAAACGCCAAGCGCGCCGGCATCCTGGGCGCGCGCGGAACGCTGCACGCGGGCCTGTACACGAGCGCGTTTGCCAAACACGGCGTCAAAACCATCGATCCGGAGGGCAAAAGGCTCGATCGGCTGATGGCCCTGATCGGCGCCGTGAAGCGCAACGACCTGGGCGAGCCCGTCCGCGCCGGCATGCGCGCGCTCGCCGCCGAACTGGAAGACCTGGGCGCCGACATCATCGTCGCCGCCTGCACGGAAGTCCCGATCATCCTCGCGCCCGGCGACACGCGCACGCCGCTGATCAGCTCCACCGACGCCCTGGTCGCCCGCACGGTGTCCATCGCTTCGGGCGCGGAGCCTTTGCCCACAAAGATATGAACCACAAAGCGCACTAAGCGCACGAAGATTGATGAACCGTCCGCGTAGCGGGCTTTTCTTTCATTCTTTGTGCGCTTTGTGCGCTTCGTGGTTCGTTTTGCTTTTCAAAAACAAAGGCGGCGGACTCGCGTCCGCCGCCTTGTTCGTTTCAGCTTACATGAGACGTTAGAAGCGCCACTTCAGGGACAGTTGGCCCATGTCGGAGTTGAAGGAACCCGAGCGCTGGCCGCGGTAGCCGAGTTGGACGTCGATGTGGTCGGTGATCGCGCCGCGGACGCCGGCGTCGATCAGGGCCACGCCGCCTTCCGGCTTGCCGATGTCGGTGGACAACGGCAGCGCAGTGTTGCCGGCGAGGCCGACGGTCACCTTGTCGGCGTTGTAGCTGACGTAGTCGCGGTAACCCGCTTCGAGATAGGCGCCCACCCGGTCGCCCATATGGGCGTCGAGGCGCACGGTGGCCTCGGCCGAGATGGCGTCGACGCTGTGGTTGGCGATCGTTTCCTGCACCATCAGGCCTTGCTCGGTGTAGCCGTCCACCTCGCCGTGGTCGTAGGTCACGCCCACGCGCGGCGAGACGGTAAAGCCGTCGCTGCCGAAGTACCAGCCGGTCTGCACCTTGGCGCCGGCGGTATAACCGGTGGTGCTCGCGGTGTTGACCAGCGGCGCAACCATGGTCTGACGGTTGATGTCGTTGAACTCATCGATGCCGAAGCCGCCCGCGGCGTTCACGAAGAAACCGCCGTCGGCGTGCCAGCCGGCATAGCCGTCGAGCGCGTAGGTGATGTCCTTGAAGTTCAGCGGACCGGCGCCGACCGTGGATTGGGTCGCCGACACCGTGCCGCCCCAGCGGAAGCCTTCAGAAACCGGATCGTCGAACAGGAACCGCACGCTGTTGGCGCGGTCGCCGACCGAGGGCATGACGCCGCCGTCGCGCGCATCGCCTTCAACGTCGTCATGGTCGACGATCACCCCGATGGCCGGCGCGCCGGCCACAAACTTCGTGTGGTCGAGCTGATCGACGGCGGTGTCCAGCGTCTGGGTGCGGTGACGCATGCTGGACTCGACCTCGGCGCCGGTGGGGGCGCCGAAGTTGCCGTAATAGATGTACTCCATCGCCAGTTCCGCGATGAGGTGGTGGCCGGCGGTCGTCGGATGCACGCCGTCCCAGTAGAAGGTCGAGTTCGGGTTCGAGCAGACGCTGACGCCGTTGAAGCACGAGGTGGTCACGTTCGAGAAGCCGAACAGGCCCGGCGCCTCGTGGATCACCTGGCCGGCGCGGGCCACGTCCATGATGATGAAGTTGGTGGTCGGGTGCGCCTTGGCCACAATCGCGACCTGCTGGTCGAGGATGGCGTTGAACGCAGCCTGGCCGGCATCGACGAGCGGCGCCGCGGGGCTGCTCGAGAACTCGGGCGTGGCCGAGAGCTGCGGCAGGTTCGGGATCAGGATGGTGCCGGCGCCGGCCGACGACATCGCGCCCGCGACCGCCGCATCGGTGCCCGCGGCCGTGCCGCCGACGAGCTGGATCGCGCCAATCGGGTCGGGGCTGACCGCGGCGCTCGCGAGATTGTCGAAGATGTCGTTGGCGCCCGCCCACACGGTCACCAGGGTGCCGTGATCGAACGTGCCGCCGTCGGCGAGGTAGGCGCCGAACTGGACCTGCAGCCCCGGCGGCAAGGTCGCCGTGCCGGTTTCCGCGCCGCCGAAGGCGAAGTCGGTGGATCCGTTCACGTCGCCGAAGCCGTTCAGCTCGCCGAAGCCCAACTGCTGCACCCACACGTCGCCGTTGGAGAAGCGGCCGTCCGAATAGGGGGGCGGCGGCGCGGCGCCGAACAGGGCGAGGTTGCCGTTGTCCGACAGGCTGTCCCCGAAGACGACCAGCTTGTCGTACTTCTGGGCCTGGGCGGGGGTGGCCATCAGGGCCGCGCCGAACAGGGCGGCGCCGATGGCGGCGAGGCTCGCCGAATTCCTGAGCTTCATGTGGTGTTTCCGTTCCCGACGTTTGCATCTCCCCCTGCGGGGAGTTCGGCGCGGAATGTGACTTATCAGGAGTCACCTGCAAAGCGTGGAGGCCCCCAAACCCCCGTCCGGCGCGCTGTTCGCGTGCAGGGTGTGACCGTCAGTCCACGATGCGATGGCGCGGAGGCTTCCGTAAGGGAAACCTTTGATGCCGCGCATTAATCTCTCGGTAATGGCCGCGCGCCGCGCACGCCCTAGTAGACGATGCGGAAGCGCAGGGTGTCCGGGAGGGCCTTCAAGGCGTCGATCGCCTCGGGGCCGTAGTTGTGGTCGACGTCGGTGATGACGTAGCCGACCTCGTCGCTGGTTTTCAGGTGCTGGGCCAGGATATTGAGCCCGCCCTCGGCCAGGACGTGGTTGATCCCGGCCAGGACGCCCGGCCGGTTGCGGTGGATGTGCAGCAACCGATGCGCGCCGCCCACTTCCGACAACTGCACGTTCGGCAGGTTGACCGAGAAGGTCGTGTCGCCGCGGTGCAGGAAGCCCAGCAGACGCTCGGACGCGAACTCGGCGATGGAGGCCTGCGCCTCTTCGGTCGAGCCGCCCACGTGCGGGCTCAAGATCACATTGGGCAGGCCCTGCAGGGCGCTGGCGAACGGTTGGCCGTTGGCCTCGGGTTCTTCGGGGAAGACGTCGACGCCGGCGCCGCCGATACGGCCGGACTTCAGCGCCTCGGCCAGGGCCGGCACGTCGACCACGTGGCCGCGGCTGAGGTTGAGCAGCAGCGCGCCCGGCTTCATCAGGTTCAGCTCGCGCGCGCCGATGATGTTGCGGTTCGCCGCGCGGCCGTCCACGTGCAGGGTGACGACGTCGGCCTTGGCCAGCAGTTCGTCCAGCGTGCGCACGCGCCGCGCGTTGCCGAGTGACAGCTTTTCGGCGAGGTCGTAGTAGAGCACGCTCATGCCGAGATTTTCGGCCAGCACCGACAGCTGCGAGCCGATCGCGCCGTAGCCCACTATGCCCAGCGTCTGGCCGCGGATCTCGTGAGCGCCGGCGGCGGACTTGTCCCAGTGGCCCGCGTGGGCCGCGCTCGACTTGTCGAACAGGCGGCGGGTCAGGGCGACGATCTCGCCGATGGCCAGCTCGACCACCGAGCGGGTGTTGGAATAGGGCGCGTTGAACACCGCGACGCCGCGGCGGCTGCAGGCCGCAAGATCGATCTGATTGGTGCCGATGCAGAAGGCCGCCACCGACAGCAGCCGGTCCGCATGCTCCAGCGCGCGTTCGCTCAGTTGCGTCTTGGAGCGCAGCCCCAGGATCGACACGCCCTTCAGCCGCCCCGCCAGCGCGGTTTCATCCAGCGCGCCCTTCACCAATTCGACGTCGTAGCCTTCCTCGCGGAAGCGGCGCACCGCGTCCTCGTGGATGTTTTCCAGCAGCAGGATTTTCATGCGGCTGCGCGGAAACGACCAGCGTCCGGTCAAACCCTCGTTGTGCAGCACCTCGTCGAAGGACGCCGCGACGTGGTCGGCCGCGGCGGTGACGCGCGCGCGGTTGGCGGTTTCGGTGAAGGCGTAGAACCGGTCGGCCGCGCCGGCCTGGCGGATTTCATAGTCGGTCCAGCCGTCGCCCACGACCACCACCTCGCCGTCGAGGCCCAGGCCCTTCACCGCTTCGATCTTGCCGCCGTCGCGCGACAGCGGGTTGGTCTCGTCGACGCCCACGACCCGGTCGCCGTCGAACACCAGCCGGTTGGCCAGCACCTGGGCCGGATCGATGCCGTGCTCGGCCACAATCGGGTCGACGTAGTCGTGGAAGCCGCCGGTCACCACCAGCACCCGGCCGGCATGCCGTTCAAAGAAGGCCCGGTTGCGCCGGATCGAGGGCGACACCCGCCCGCGCAGCCGCTCGACCAGGGTCTCCAGGTGGCCGCGGTCGAGGTTCAGCAACGCAATCCGCCGCTTCAGCGCCTCACCGAAGCCGATCTCGCCGTTCATCGCCTGGTCGGTCAGGGCACGGATCTCGGCCCGCACCGCGTCGCCCTCGGCCCCGGCGGGCAGGGCGATCTCGCCCAACAGGTCCAGCGCCTCCACGGTGGTGAAGGTGGAATCGAAGTCGACCACAAAGAAGGGCGCGCCGTTCATGGCCGGAGGGATAGCCCTCCTTCGCACCTGCAGCAAAACAGATTTCGTGACCATCGGCGGAGGAGGCCTTCAAAAAAAGCCAGAGGGGAGAGGAAGGACTCCAAGAACTCGAAGAAGGGCAAGGGGGCGTGACTCCCCTTCCAGCGCCGCAGGCGCATTCGGAGGTCAGCGAAGGCCCGCTGCGCGGACGATCATCCACGACACCTTTCGCTTCTTCGAGTTCTTGGAGTCCTTCCTCTCCCCGCCTTGCTTTTTTTGACCGGGCCGACCCCCAACCCGACGGGCCGTCGGTGTTCAAGCCGTTAACCTCCTGTTAAAACCTTGGGCGAGGTCGGCGAGGGGAGTTTTCGGGTCGTGAGGGACGAAGCGCGGTCAGGTGCGGCCCGGTCGACCCTCGCTGAGGGCAGACGCCCGCCATTTAATCCGGTCTGGCTGATGGACGCCCTGGGGGTTCTGGGCGCCGCCGCGGCGGTCTGGGCCGTGGTCTTCTCCAAGGGAACCGAGCTCGAAGCCTACGCGCCCTACCTGCGGGAGGCCGGCCTGCTGCTGCTGGGCTGCGCCCTGGTGGTGCGGGTGGTGGACGCGATCGTCCGCGGCCGCGACCGGCGCAACGAGGCGCGGCGCGAGCTGCTGCGCCGGCTGAGCGCGGTGAACCATGCGCTGCTGGACCTGCGCGGCTCCCTGTCGCGCGAACACGCCCGCGCCTTCCTCGACCGCCGCCGCGAACTCACCGCCGGGATCGAAGCCGCCGCGCGCTGGCTGACCCCGGAGGAGACGCGCCAGTTCGACGCCTGCGACGTGTTCTGCGACCGCATGGCCGCGGTGCTGGGCGACGCGGGCCGTCAGCGCGCGGCCCTATCCGGCTCCTCCGAGCGCCTGCGCCGTGAAATCGAACGCGCCGCGCGCCGCGGCGACTTCGACCGGCACGACGCGGATAATCTCTCCAACCTGGTCGATGACGCCATCGCCGTGATCGACGAGGCGATCTATGCGGAGTGGAACACCGATCACTTCGGCCGCCTGCACGCCGACAACCGCGCCTTCGTGCGCGAGATCGAGCGCTATCGCTCCACCGCCGCCGACCGCATCGAGCGCCAGGGCGCATCTCTGTTCGACCTGCTCGACAACCACGTGCGCAAGCGCATCGAGGTGATCGACCTGCTGGCCGATTGGGAACAGACCTGTCGGCGCCTGGAGCTGCGCCTCGCGGGCCTGAAGCCACAGCCGCCGCGCCTGGTCTCCTCCACCGACGCGCCGCGCCCGCGCCTGGCCGACCGCTTCACGGTGCTGCCCGGCCGCACCGCCCGCGCCGACGACGAACCGCAACGCCTGCGCCTGCCCGCGGCGAACGACTAGGTCGCTGAAATGCCTCGATCCGCGAAGCATTGGGCCGGCAGATTTATCCTCAGCCTGTACTTGGCGTCGTTGGCGACAAGCAGCGCTGTCGGCGCTGAACCGGGCGTCACACGCGATGAGGCGCGCACTCTTCCGCAAGACGAACTCATCTCGCGCGTCCTCGCCCAGTTTCAGTCGACGATCGTGTACGTGGATCGGCCCCGACCAGGAAAGCACGATGATCTTCGCTTCGCGACTTTGCCGATTCCGTCGAATGCAGGGCTGTGCGAGACGCAAAATATCCGTGTCGAATTTGTCGATGACGAGCAGGCTTACGCGTCAATTAAGCCCGGACATTCGGCGCGCGTCGCCATATCGCTTGCCTATCACGTTATCGGAGGTCTCGACGTTAAGGCTTCGAGTCGAGAGGGCCTGTTGAAGGACGTCGCCGCGGATGAGGCCGCCTGCGCGGCAGACGCTGCCGCTGTTCGTCGCTACTTTTCCGCACCAGACGGCCAGACCGCCTGGGTGGCGGCGCGGACGGTGGCGACGATCGCCGCGAGGGCCCGGGACAAGACCTTTTCGGTCGAATGCGGAAAAAACCCTTGCGGCGACATTGAACGAAGCGAAATCGCTACCGTTTCGCCCGGTCAGATCACATTGGTGCGGGCCGAACCGTGCCGGTCCGATCACGGTGACCGTTTGTGCTTTGCGGTCTCCGTGCTGAACGGTCCGCGGCGTGAGGACGGTCCAGGCATGGTGGCCCGCGACGGTTGGGACTTCCACGCCGTCGTGCGAGACCCGATGAACAATTCCGATGTAGTCTCATTCAACGAGATCGTTGTCGAGAACGTTAGTGCGAACCAAACATCCATGGAAGGACCGGATCAGTTGATCCCTTAACGACTGTCCTGAGCCGGTGGCCAACGACTGAGCTGTCGATTGTTTCGCCCGTGGATGGCGGACCGGCGGCGTCTGGCGCATCCTAGATTCTGAGACAGCTGTGCATTTGGGGGCGAAGATGATGAAATCCGGATTGTTGGCCGCGGCGGCCCTGATGCTGGTGTCTGTGGGCGGGGCTGTGGCGCAGGAGAAGCCGTCGCAGACGCGCTTCACCATCGAGCACTATTCCGACCTGCAGCGGATCGGCGACGCCCAGATCTCGCCCGACGGCAAGCGGATCATCTACACCCGCTCCACGGTCAACAAGATGGAGGACCGCTGGGACTCCGCGCTGTGGATCATGAACGCCGACGGGTCCCAGGACCGGTTCCTGGCCAAGGGCGGCGGCGCGCGCTGGTCTCCGGACGGCCAGCGCATCCTCTACCTCGCCGAAGCCGACGGCCATGAGCAGATCTTCGTGCGCTGGATCGACGTGGACGGCCCCGCGAGCCAGGTCACCCAGGCCGTGAACACGATCGGCGATGCGCGCTGGTCGCCCGACGGCAAGTCCATCGCCTTTTCCATGTTCACGCCGGAGCCGCCGAAGTGGAGCATCTCGCTGCCCGCCGCGCCCAAGGACGCCAAGTGGACCGGCGCGCCGCGCATTGTCGATACGCTGCACTACCGTCAGGACCGGATGGGCTTCCTCGACGACGGCCACACCCATCTCTACGTCGTCCCCGCCGACGGCGGCGCCATGCGCGACCTGACGCGGGGGAACTGGAGCGTCGGCGCGGGCGAGCTGCGCGTGCCGCTGAGCTTCGACTGGACGCCGGATTCCAAGACCATCGTGGTGCAGGCGTCGAAGGATTTCGACAACGACGAGGCCTATGACCGCTCGCAACTGCTCGCCGTCGACGTGGCGAGCGGGGCCACGCGCGACGTGGTGACGACCAGGGGTTCGTGGAATGAGCCGCTCGTGTCGCCGGACGGCCGCAGCATCGCTTTTGTCGGCTATCCCGAAGCCAAGCGCACCCACACCATCGCTGACCTCTGGATCGTGCCCACCGGCGGCGGCGAGATCAGGAAGCTCGTGGGCGGCCTGATGGACGATCCCGGCGATATGCATTGGGCCAACGACGGCTCGGGGCTCTATTTCCAGGTGAACGACCACGGCACGCGCAATGTGGAGTTCGTCTCGCTGAACGGCGCTGTGAAGCAACTGACCCACGGCGCGCACATGCTGAGTCTCGACTCCGTGTCCCACACCGGCGTCGGCGCCGGCACCGTGACGCAAACCGAACACCCCGCCGAGGTCGCACGCTACACGCTCGGCAAGCCCGACACCGTCGACGTGCTGACCCACGTCAATGCGTCGTGGACCGACAGCCTGCAGTTCGGCCACACCCAGGAACTGACCTGGACCTCGTCGGGCGGAGCGCAGATTCAGGGCTGGTACATCACGCCCCCGGACTTCGATCCGGCGAAGAAGTATCCGCTGATCCTGGAAATTCACGGCGGCCCGTACGGCAGCTACAACACCGGCTTCAACTACATGTGGCAAAATTTCGCCGCCGATGGGTTCGTGGTGCTGTATCTGAACCCGCGCGGCAGCACCGGCTACGGCCAGGCCTTCGTCGACGGCATCGACCACAACTACCCGGGCCCCGACTACGACGACCTGATGAGCGGCGTCGACACTCTGATCGCCAAGGGCTTCGTCGACAGCAGCCACATGTACGTGTCGGGCTGCAGCGGCGGCGGCGTGCTGTCGAGCTGGGTGGTCGGCCACACCAACCGCTTTGCCGCCGCGGCGGTGCGCTGTCCGGTGATCGACTGGATCAGCATGACCGGCGACACCGACATTCCGCTGTTCACCTACAGCTTCTTCGACAAGCCGTTCTGGGAAGATCCCAAGCCCTGGCTCGAGCATTCTTCGCTGATGTACGTGGGCAATGTCACCACGCCGACCATGCTGATGACCGGCGTGCTCGACCGCCGCACGCCTATGCCCCAGACGGAAGAGTATTTCGCGGCGCTGAAGGTGCGCGGCGTGCCTGCGCGGCTGATGCAGTTCGAGGGCGAGTATCACGGCACCGGCTCCAAGCCGTCCAACTTCATGCGCACCCAGCTCTACATGATGAGCTGGTTCGACCGCTGGTCGCGCACGGCGTCGGGACAGGTGGTCGACGCCGGAGACAAGGGCAAGCCGGCGGCGAGCGACTGACTTCCCGGCCGGCGGCTGCGCGCGCCGCCGCCGGACTCCCTTTCAGCATCCGACCCCGGTAAGGTCGCCGCTCGACCTTTCGGGAGTGCGCCATGGCGCAACGGCCGTCGACCCTGATCGAGACCCGCCGCCAACAGATCTTTCCGACCCTGGAGCCGAAAGAGGTCGAGCGGCTGCGGCGTTCCGGCGTCGAGCGCAGCTATGCCGCCGGTGAAGCGCTGACCAGGCGCGGCGAGACCGGTCACGGCCTGATCATCCTGCTGTCGGGACGCGTGGCGGTCGCCCAGGTCGATGAGGCCGGCGTGCGCACGCCGATCGTGACCTATACGGCTGGAAAATTCATCGGCGAACTGGCCCAGCTTTCCGGACGTCCGTCCCTGGTCGAGGCGGTGGCGCAGACCCCGGTGACCGCGATCGTGCTGACGCCGGAACAACTGCGCGCCGCCCTGATCGCCGAGGCCGAGGTGGGCGAGCGCATCATGCGCGCCTTGATCCTGCGCCGGATGGGCCTGATCGAACTCGGCGCCAGCGGTCCGGTGATCATCGGGCCGGCCGGACATCCCGACGTCTCGCGCCTGCAGGTGTTTCTGCGCCGCGCCAGTCATCCATACCGCTTGCTGGATTCCGCCCACGACGAGGAAGCCCGCGCGGTGCTGGAACGGCTGCACGCCGATCCCGCCCAGGCGCCGATCGTGCTCTGTCCCGACGGCGCCTTGCTGCAAAATCCGAGCGAAGGCGAACTGGCCCACTGTCTCGGCCTCGTGGGGAGGCTAGACACGACGCGCAAATGGGATGTGGTCATCGTGGGCGCGGGGCCTGCCGGGCTCGCCGCGTCGGTCTATGCGGCGTCCGAAGGCTTGTCGGTGCTGACGCTGGACTGCCGCGCGTTCGGCGGCCAGGCCGGCGCATCCAACCGCATCGAAAACTACCTGGGTTTTCCCACCGGGATCAGCGGTCTGGCGTTGATGGCGCGCGCCTACAACCAGGCTCAGAAGTTCGGCGTCGAGATGGCGATCCCCGACGAAGCGGTCGCTCTGGCGGTGGACGGGAACGACCTGACGCTGCGGCTCGGCGCCGACGAGACCGTGCGCGCACGCTCGGTGGTCATCGCCACCGGCGCCCGCTATCGCAAGCCCGGCGTGTCGCGGCTGGAGGCCTACGAAGGCGCCGCCGTGCACTACTGGGTGTCGCCGATCGAGGCGCAGTTGTGTGCGGGTCAGGACGTGGCGCTGGTCGGCGGCGGCAATTCGGCCGGACAGGCCGCGGTGTTTCTCGCCGGTCGCGCCAAACAGGTCTGGATGTTCATCCGCGGCCCCAGCCTCGAAGCCAGCATGTCGCAATATCTGATCGCCCGCATCGAGGCGACACCCAACATCAAGGTGGTGGTGCACGCCGAGGTCAGCGACCTTACCGGCGAGGGCGGCCGGCTCGACGCGATCACCTGGCGCGACCGGCAGACCGGCGTTGAGACGAACCTCGCCTTGAACCATCTCTTCCTGTTCATCGGCGCCGATCCCAACACCGACTGGCTGGCCGGTTCCGGCGTCGGCCTGGACGACCGCGGCTTCGTCGTCGCCGGGGGCGAGGCGCACGAGGGACGCCGCCCGCTGGAAACCAGCGTGCCCGGCGTGTTCGCCATCGGCGATGTCCGCTCCGGTTCGGTGAAGCGGGTTGCCTCGTCGGTGGGCGAGGGGGCCCAGGTGGTCGCCGCCGTCCACGCCTATCTGGCCGACCGCCGGCTGCGCGCGACCGCGCCCTGAAAAGATCTTACCGGCCTAACCCCGTCCGCCGGCCCCCTGCGTAGAGCCTCAAGAGACAAACTCTTGGAGGCGTCCATGCCCAACCCGTTTCTTCGCCGCCGCAGCGTGCTGGCCGCCGCCGCCGCGGCCATCGGCCTGGGTGGCGCCACCGCCGCCATGGCCCAGCCCGAACTGGTGGACCTGAGGGTGGTCGACCGCGAGACCGGCCAGACCCTGCGCACCTGGCGCCATCACGGCCATTTCTACGTCGCCGGCAATCCGGGCGCCCGCTACGCGCTGCGGGTGACCAACCATTCGGGCGGGCGCGTGCTGGTGGTCATGTCGGTGGACGGGGTGAACATCCTGACCGGCGAAACCGCGGGTTACGACCAGCGCGGCTATGTGTTCGGGCCCTACGAGTCCCACGACCTCACCGGCTGGCGCAAATCCGACAGCGAGGTCGCCGCCTTCGTGTTCGCGCCGTTGCCGGAGTCCTACGCCGCGCGCACCGGCCGTCCCGCCGACGTGGGCGTCATCGGCATCGCCGCCTTCCGCGAAAAGCCGGTCCCGCCGCCGCCACCGCCCGTGTACACGCCGCCGGTCAGCGCGCGCGCCGCGCCGTCGCCTTCGGTCACCATCATGGGCGGGGCCGCGTCGGGGGACGGCAATTCCAGCACGGACTTCCGCTACGCCGCGCCCCCTACGCCGCCGCCGCCGCCGCCGGCGGCGGCGCCCGCACCGGAAATGGCCGCCCGAAAGGCGCAGTCCGCCCGCGCCGCCGCCGCCAGTCCGAGCGAAGTCACCGTGACCGGCTCGCGCATCGCGCAGATCGACAAACTCGGCACCGCCCACGGCGAACGCGAACGCTCGCTGACCTATTCGGTCGACTTCGAGCGGGCGACGGTCAATCCGCAGACGGTGCTGCAGGTGCAGTACGACACCTACGACAACCTGGTCGCTCACGGGGTGATCCACGCGCCCGAGCGCGACCGTCGTCCGGAGCCGTTCCCCACCCATCGGCAGGACAACGGCTATGTGCCCGACCCGCCGGAGCTCTGAGCGGGTGTGCGCTCGCGCGTTCAACCGCTAAGCTCACCCCCGATGCAACAGGACCTGACGGAGGATGCGGAGCTTCTGAGCGCCCACGGCGCCGGGGATCCGCATGCCTTCGCTCAGCTTTATGACCGCTATGACCGCCCGTGTTTTCAGTTCGTCCGCCGCATGCTGGGCGCGGCCCACGCCGCCGCCGCCGACGATCTGCACCAGGAGACCTGGATTTCGGTGGCGCGCAACGCCTCGGCGTTCGATGCGCGCAAAGCCAGCTTTCCAGCCTGGCTCTACACCATCGCCCGCAACAAGGTGTGGGACCATTTCCGCCGCCAGAAGGTGACGGTCTTGGCCTCGCACGACGAGGATGCGGCGATGCGCGTGCCCGACCCGGACCCGACGCCGCTCGACCGGGTGCAGTCGCGCGAACTGGCGGACAAGCTCGTCGCCGCCGTCGACGCCCTGCCGCTGGAACAACGCGGGGCGTTTGTGATGTTTGCGCTGTCGGGGTTGTCGCTGGAGGAAATCGCGCTTGCCACCGGCGTCGGCGTGGAGACCGCCAAGAGCCGGTTGCGCTATGCCCGCGCGACGCTGCGGCGCGCGCTCGCAGATGAAAGGTCGGCCCATGTCTGACCACGATACGCCTGAACACGACAAGCCCGATCCGCTCGACGAAGCCTACGTTGATGCCGAGGCGCTGCTGAACGACGAGGCCGAACGCGCCGCCCGCCGCGCCCGCGTGCTCGCCGCGGTGGAAGCCGACGCTGGGCCCTTGCATCAGGTCGCCGCCGCCGCGCCGATGGCCGCTGCCGCATCGCCGTCAGAGCCGGCGACACTCCCAAACGTGCCGGAGCGCCGTTCGATCTGGCGGCGTAACAGCTGGCTCGCGGCCGCCTGCGTCGCCGGCCTCGGCCTGTTCATCGCGCTGAAGGTCTATCAGCCGATCCAACCGCCGCGCCCGATGCAGCGGACGCCCGCCCACGTCGCCCCTGGTCCGCGCGCAAAGTTCGTCACGCCGCCGGCGCCCGGCGTCGCGCCGCCGCTTCGCCCGATTGCAACGCCGCCCGTTCGCCCGGCGCCGCCGTTGCCGATGATCGTCCCACGCACGCGCGCGCCGGTGCTCAATCAAACCACGGCGCCGGTGATGGCTGTCCCGCCCGCGCCGCAGGCTTTCCCGGTGAAACCCAGGACCGAGGTGCAGGAGGTCATCGTCACCGGCAGCCGTATTCCCCATCCGGCCCCGACCGGTTCCTCGCCGGTGACGGTCCAAGACCGCAAGGCGGCGGCTCGCTCGGCGTCCGCTGCTAAGCCCGGGTCCGACGGCACGTCGGCCACCATTGTCGGTGGCGCATCCTCTGGGGACCTCAACGCGGGAACTCAGTTCACCTATGCCGCGCCCCCGCCCCCGCCGCCACCGCCGCCGCCACCGCCGCCCGCCGAAGCCTTCGCGCCTTCGCCGCCGCCGCCCGGCGCGGCTTTGGACGGTAAGCGCATGGCGCCCTTGGCCTCACCGGCGCTGGGCGCACGCCTCGGCGCCGCGTCGGCCGAAGGCCGGACTTCGGACGTGAAAGCCCTGCTCGCCGACGGCGCGCCGGTCGACGCGCCCGACGACCATGGCGACACCGCCCTCATGCGCAGCGTGCGCGCCGACAAGCCCGCCGTCGCCGCCCTCCTGCTGCGCCACGGCGCCAGCCTCGACCGCAAAAACCACGCCGGCGTCAGCGCCCGCGACATGGCCAAACTGGTCGGCGATCCGAAACTCGATAGGGCGCTGGGCGTCGAGCGCTAGCGCTGCGTTACGCGACGACGCTTACGGTGCCCTCGACCGTCACCGGGAAGTTCACCGAGTTGGCGATGAAGCACTTTGCGTGGGCTTCGTGGTGGATGGCGTCGAGTTTGGAAGGGTCGCCGGCGCTGAGGGTGATGTCGGGGTGCAGGATCACGCGGGTGAAGCGGCCCGAGCCGTCGCCGGTTTCCTCCATCACGCCTTCTGCGTGATCGACGTAGGTCTGCACGACCAGGCCCGCGACGCTGCACAGGTGCAGGCACCACAGTTTGTGGCAGGCGCTGAGCGAGGCGACCAGCAGTTCTTCCGGATTCCACCGCGCCGGGTCGCCGCGGAAGTTGGGATCGGACGAGCCGGGAATGTCGGGATTGCCTTCGGCGCGGATGACGTGGTCGCGGCGGTAGCCGGTGTAGCTCTTGGCGCCTTGACCATCGTTGCCGGTCCATTCCACGTCGACGTGGTAGGCGTGCGTCTTGCCGGCCATGCTCAGCTCCAGACCTTGAAATGTTTCGACAGCTTCAGGCCCTGGCGCTGGTAGTGCGAACCGCCTTCGCCGTAGAGCCGCGACGGCCGCTCGGTCATCGGTTCGTAGACCAGGCGCGCGACGGTCTGGCCGTCCTCCAGGATGAACGGCGTTTCGTGGCTGCGCACCTCCAGCACCGCGCGCGAACCCACGCCCAGGGTCTCCGCCGTGCCGAAGCCGGGATCGAAAAAGCCCGCGTAATGGACGCGGAACTCGCCCACCGCCGGATCGATCGGCGTCATTTCGGCGGCCTGTAGCACCGGGATCTCGATCGCCTCCTTCGACGCCAGAATGTAGAACTCGCCCGGATCGAGCAGCAGCTCGCCGCGTCGCGGCTCCAGCGCCTGCCAGTAGTCGCGCGGGTCGTGGCCGTCTTCCTTGTCGAGGTCGATCACCGGCGCGTGGCGGCGCGCGCGAAAGCCCGCGAGGTCGCCGGTCAGGTCCACGCCCACGTCGAGCACCGAAATCTTGTTCGGTGTTCCGCGCTTCAGGCGCAGCTGGTTCAGCCGCGTGCCCGTGCGCGCGAGCACCGAGAAGGTCTGCGGCGCGATCTCGAGATAGAGCGGCCCCTCATAGCCGTCGGCGATATCGTCGAAGGCGGCGCCGCGATCGGTCAGCAGGCGCACGAACACGTCGACGCGGCCGGTCGAGCTCTTCGGATTGGCGCGCGCGCTGACGCCCGACGGCAGGGCGAGCCGTTCCTGCAGCTCGGCGATGTAGACGCAGCCCTTCTCCAGCACCGCGCCCCTGGTCAGGTCGAGCTCGTGCATGATCACGTCGGGCAGGCGGTCGGTCACCCGCCGCGTGCCGGGCAGGAACGAGGCGCGCACCCGCCAGACCTTGGCGCCCAGGCGCAGATCCAGGCTCGCCGGCTGAATCTGGTCGGGATGGAACGGCGAGGTCGCGGTGATCGCCTCCTCCGCCGCCAGCTCCTCGAGGGACTGGCAGGGCAGGATGCCGGCGGCGTGGGAGAGAATCTCGCTCATTGCGCGCGACCTAAGCCGGATGCGGCGTTCGGGACAACCCTTGGGATGCTTTGGCTTGACGGCAGAGCTGACGCCTCAGACCCTGGGGCGGGTCGAGGAAAAGTGTGAAGCGGTTTTCCGCCGGCGACCCGTCCAAACGTAAGGACTCCATGGAGCCGACCGATCCGACAACCTACGAGGCCGAGACCCGCGGCGTGAACGTGAAGGTGGTGACGAGTTACGTCGCCGAACATTCCGACCCGCCGGGGCGCTATGTCTGGGCCTATATGATCCGGATCGAGAACCGGTCGGAGCAGACCGTCCAACTGGTGTCGCGCCACTGGATCATCACCGACGGCCAGGGCCGGGTCGAAGAGATCGAGGGTCCCGGCGTGGTCGGCGAACAGCCGGTGCTGCGGCCGGGCGAGGTGCACAGCTACACCTCCGGCTGCCCGCTGCCGACCTCGTCGGGTTGGATGCGCGGCGAGTACCGCATGACCGTCGAAGGCGGCGACCCCTTCGACGCCCAGATCCCCGCCTTCTCCCTGGACCTGCCCGGCGCGCGGGAACATCTCAACTAGTCCGCTCATCCCGGCGAATGCCGGGACCCAGATCGCAAGGCTCGTCTTCAGAAACAGATGGCGCAGAAAAGAAAAGCGCCGACCTGCTGGAGGTCGGCGCTTGAATCTGGGTCCCGGCATTCGCCGGGATGAGCGGAGATTTAGCGGTCAGATGTAGCGGCGCAGGGCGCGGGCCAGGTCGTTGGCGCCGCCCTTTTTCTTTTGCGGCGGCTGGTAGGCGACCCGGGCGTGTTCGACGCAGTAGGGGCCTTCGTTGCCGGCGACGCGGCCGCAGAAGCTGAACTCGTCGGTGGACGGATCGCCGATCGGCCACTTGCACATGTGGGCGCCCAAGGTCAGCACCGTCGCCGTACCCGGCAGGTCCAGGACCGGCGAGGGCACAGGCTGGGGCGGCCGCGGAACCGGCTCGCGGCGCGCGATCGGGGCCGAGACCTGGGGCCTGGGCCGCGCGGGGCGATAGATCGGGCGCGAGGGCTGCGAGGGCGCGGCCCGGCCGCTGAGGCCCAGGCGGTGCACCTTGCCGATCACCGCGTTGCGGGTGACGCCGCCCAGCTGTTTGGCGATCTGGCTGGCCGACAGGCCTTCGAGCCAGAGCTTCTTCAGCGTTGAAACCCGTTCGTCCGTCCAACCCATCGGCGCGCCTCCCGTCACTCGCCAGGAGTCGGGGAAAGACCCGACCCCACATCTTGTGTCCGGCGGATACCCGTATCCCCATCCGCCGCTACTAATCGTAAACGGATGGTTAAGAGACGCAATATGTAGGGTGGTCGATTTCCACAGCTTCAATATCTAGCGCCACCGACTCACGCTATACGGCCCAGCTTTTTGCCGGGCGGGGACCGTTGCGAATCCCGGGTTCGAGGCGCATCTGAGGCCCATGAACGTGATGTCCAAGGCGTCCCAAGCCGCGGTCGCGCCGCCGCAGCCGCGTAACTACGCCTCGGTCAACTGGACCGGCCTGTGGACCCTGTACCTGCGCGAAGTCCGCCGGTTCTGGAAGGTCTGGACCCAGACCCTGGCCGCGCCGGTAATGACCGCGCTGCTCTATATGATGATCTTCGTGGTCGCCGTCGGCGGCGCGCGGCGAATGATGGAGGGCGTCCCCTTCGGCGAGTTCGTTGGTCCCGGGCTGGTCATGATGTCGGTCCTGAACAACGCCTTCGCCAATGCGTCTTCGTCCCTGATCCAGGCCAAGATCATGGGTACGGCGCCGGATTTCCTCACCCCCCCGCTCTCGCCGCTGGAGCTGACGCTGGGCTTTGGCCTGGGTGCTGCGACCCGCGGCGTTGTGGTGGGCTTCGTCGCGGCGGCGGCGGTCTGGCCCTTCTCCCATTTCGCCCACCTGGACATCGCCAACCTCTGGGCGATCGTCTTTTTCAGCGTCGGCGCGTCGCTGATCATGGGTTTCGTCGGCGTGCTGACCGGCCTGTGGTCTGAGAAGTTCGACCAGCTGGCGGCGGTGACCAACTTCATCGTTATGCCCATGACCTTCCTGTCTGGCACCTTCTATCTGATCGACCGCCTGCCGCCGTTCTTCCAGACGGTGAGCCGCTACAACCCGTTCTTCTATCTGATCGACGGCTTCCGCTTCGGCTTCATCGGCCAGCACGAAGGCTCGCTCCTGGCCGGCGTCATCACCACCATCGTCCTGACCCTCGTCCTCGGCCTCGCCTGCTTCGAAGCCTTCCGCCGGGGCTGGCGTTTGAAGACCTGACGGCACGAAGGCGCGGGCTAAGCTGTCGCAGTTGATCTTTTCGCCGAGCGCTGCTGTGCTCAGATCGGCGTCATCTGCGAGTGTCTCGTGCGTTTCAAGTTCCCCACCGTCGCCGCATTCTCCGCGGCAGCCGTCGTTGTCTTCTTACCGTCATCCGGTTCCGCGCAAGCGCCCACGTCCACCCCGCCGGCACCGACTACCGCACCGCCCGGCGCAAAGGTGAAGGCCACGCCGCCGCAAATGCTGCCGGGCGGCGCGACGCCCGACTATCCCGTTTCCGAACAAGCGGCTGGTCACCAAGGCGTCGTTTGGGTGTCCGGTCTTGTCCAGGTCGACGGGACCATTGCTGACGCCAAGGTCGTACAATCGTCCGGGGCGCCGGTACTCGATCAGTCGCTGTTGAAAGCATTCCAGAGCTGGAAGTTCACGCCCGCACGAATGCCGGACGGGGCGCCCGTCGCCCAGCGTGTGCGGTTGCACTACGACTTTTTCAAGGATCATGTCGTCAACCTGAAACTGAAAACGTGCGCTGACTTCGTTGCCGATGTTCGTTGGTACAAGGCGATCTCGCCCGACAAGCCTGTCTCGAGCATGCGGCTCTATGAGATGACCAGCGGCGCCTTCGTCATTGAGGCCATGAGGCGCTACGGTCCCGACCCGAAAAAGGTCCTCGACGATCACGGAAGGTTCGACAAGGCCTTTAACGCCGCCATCGATCAGTGCACGGCGCACCCCGACGCCCTCTACCTCGAAACCTTGACGAAAGCCTATCGGCGCGGCTGAGCGAACGGGCGTGATTTGACTTCCGGTCCCCTTGGGCCGAAAACCCCCTCAGTGTCCCCGTCGCCCCCGCGCCGGGGACGTTCGCATTTCGGAGGCGGCCATGGCGCAGACCCAAACCACGCATTTGATGGGGGTCTACAACCGAGCGCCGCTGGCGTTCGACCATGGCAAGGGCGCGCGGCTCTGGTCCATCACCGGCGAGGCCTACCTCGACTGCGTGGCGGGCATTTCCACCGACGGCCTGGGCCACTGCCATCCGGTGCTGGTCGAGGCGCTGGAGAAGCAGGGCAACAAGCTCTGGCACGTCTCCAACATTTTCGAGATCCCCGGTCAGGAAGAACTCGCCGACCAGCTGTGCGCGGCGACCTTTGCGGACGTGGTGTTCTTCACCAACTCCGGCACCGAGGCGATCGAGTGTGCGCTGAAGCTGGCGCGCAAATATCAGTCCGCGAACGGCAAGCCGGACAAGATCGAGATCATCGGCTTCGACGGCTCGTTCCACGGCCGCAGCTATGCCGCGGTGAACGCCTCGGGCAATCCGAGCTACCTCGACGGCTTCGGGCCGCGCCTGCCGGGCTACAAGCAGATCGCGTTCGGCGACATGGACGTGCTGAAGGCCTCCATCGGCGAGCAGACCTGCGCGGTGATCATCGAGCCGGTGCAGGGCGAGGGCGGGGCGCGGTCGGCGAGCGACGACTACATGCGTGAGATTCGCCGCCTGTGCGACGAGCACGGCGCGCTGCTGATCCTCGACGAAGTGCAATGCGGCATGGGCCGTTCAGGCAAGCTGTTCGCGCACGAGTGGGCCGGGATCACGCCCGACGTGATGGCGGTGGCCAAGGCGCTCGGTTGCGGTTTCCCGGTCGGCGCGTGTCTGGCCACCAAGGAAGCGGCCAAGGGGATGACGGTCGGCGCCCACGGCTCGACCTTCGGCGGCAATCCGCTGGCGATGGCGGTGGGCCTTGCCGCGTTCGGCGAAATCTCCAAGCCGGAGACGCTGGCGAACGTCAATGAAGTGGCGGGTTACTTCAACCAGCAGCTCGAAGGTCTGCGTCAGCGTTACCCCGATATCATCGTGGACATCCGCGGGCGCGGCCTGCTGATCGGGGTGAAGCTGATCCCGAACAACCGCGAGTTCATGGCCCTGGCGCGCGACCAGCACCTGCTCGTCGCCGGCGGCGGCGACAACTGCGTGCGCATCCTGCCGCCCCTGAACCTGACGCTCGACGAAGCACGCGAGGCGATCGAAAAATTCGAAGCGACCTGTGAAGCCGTGCGGGCGAAGGCGGCAGCGTAAGAAGATTCAACCACGGAAAACACGGAAAGCACGGAAAGAGAAGAAAGACTGCCCACGAAAAACACGAAAAACACGAACATCAAAAATGATTGCGGCGCTTCGCGCCGCGCCAAGGATTAGCTAGCGTGCTTGGTCAATTTTCTGTTCGTGCTTTTCGTGGGCCATTTCTTTAGTCCGGCTAGCGTCCAGCTCGCGGCTTTCCGTGATTTCCGTGTTTTCCGTGGTTCCAAAAAATCGGTTTGTTCATGACTCAACCTCGTCATTTTATCGATCTCTGGAAACTGTCGCCGGACGAGCTGCGCGGCATTCTCGAGGACGCCAAGCGCCGCAAAGCTGCGCGAGCGGGCAAGCCGAAGGGTTGGGTCGATGCCGATGTGCCCGCGCGGGGCCGCACCCTGGCGATGATCTTCGAGAAGAACTCCACGCGCACGCGTTTCTCGTTCGACGCGGCGATCCGTCAGCTCGGCGGCGACGCCATCATCACCAACTCGAGCGAGATGCAACTCGGTCGCGGCGAGAGCGTCGAGGACACCGCGCGCGTGCTGTCGCGCATGGTCGATGCGGTGATGATCCGCGCCAACAATCACGAAGACGTCGAACGTTTCGCCCAGGCGTCGAGCGTGCCGGTGATCAACGGTCTCACCGACAAGAGCCACCCCTGCCAGATCCTCGCCGACCTGCTGACCATCGAAGAGCATCGCGGCCCGGTCGCGGGCAAGACCATCGCCTGGGTCGGCGACGGCAACAATGTCTGCGCCAGCTTCATCCACGCGGCGCCCAAGTTCGGCTACCGCCTGAAGATCGCCTGCCCGCCGCTCTACCATCCCGACCTCTACGACCTGGCGCGCGCGCAGAAGGAACAGGGCCGGATCGAGTTGCTGGAAGACCCGCAGCTGGCGGTGAAGGACGCCGACGTCGTCGTCGCCGACACCTGGGTTTCCATGGGCGACGTCGATCACGATGAGCGCATCGATGCCTTCGAGGCCTATCAGGTCGACGATTCCCTGATGGATCTCGCGAACTCCGATGCGGTGTTCCTGCACTGCCTGCCCGCGCACCGCGGTGAGGAAGTCACCGACGAACTGATCG
The DNA here is from genome assembly GCA_036501825.1 of Caulobacteraceae bacterium. GTDB lineage: Bacteria > Pseudomonadota > Alphaproteobacteria > Caulobacterales > Caulobacteraceae > JAFECT01. Next base: position 606,253 of record DASXZP010000036.1, read on the forward strand.
ACGGTCCGCGCTCGCTGGTCTGGGACGAGGCGGAAAACCGCATCCACGCCCAAAAGGCCGTGCTCGCCTGGTGCTTCGCCGGTTAATCCCGATCATTTGATCCCCGTTCCTCGCGCTCGTCAGCTGAGGAATTTCGTATCTGGGCCGTGACGCCGTATAACCGGCGCCGCGGCCTTCGCCGTTCAAGGACTGTATGCGTCTCCCGTTCCCCCAGTTTCGAGCCGCCGTGGCCTCGGTCGCGCCGCAGCTTTGCGCCATCCTCACCATGGCCGCGGGGATCATGCTGCTGATTTCGGGCGCGACGCCGTCCGACCAGGACCGTTTCCTCTGGCTGGTCGAGCACATCCCGCCCGAGGTGGTGAACCTCTCGCACTTCGTTTCGAGCCTGCTGGGTCTGGTGCTGCTTTTGGTCGCATGGGGCCTGAAGGAGCGGCTGGACGCGGCCTGGACCACCTCGGTGGTGGTATCCTGCGTCGCAGGCGTGCTCGCCCTCACCAAGGGTCTGAACTGGGAAGAGACGGTGGCGCTGGCGCTGCTGGTCGCGCTGCTGATCTCGTTGCGCGGCGCCTTCACCCGCCACGCGGCGCTGTCGAAGATGGAGGTTACGCCCGGCTGGATTCTATCGGCGCTGGCGGTGCTCGGCGGCGCCTCGGTCCTGATGGTGTGGGCGTTCCGCAACGTCGACTTCGCCGACGAGTTCTTCTGGAAGCTGCTGGCCGACAACGACGCGAGCCGCGCGCTGCGCGCCGCCATGGGGGCCGGCGTCCTGTTGCTGGCCTTCGGGGTGTGGCGTCTGTTCGCCACCGCCGCGACGCCGCCGGTGATCGGCGAGACCGATTCCGATTTCGCACGCGTGCGCCAGATCCTCGCCAACGCGGAGGACTGTTCGCCGGAAGCCAACCTCGCCCTGCTCGGCGACAAGCGCTTCCTGTTTTCGGAAAGCGGCGAGACCTTCCTGATGTTCGGCGTGCGCGGCCGTTCCTGGATCGCCATGGGCGCCCCGGTCGGCAAACGCTCCGAGCGCCAGGACCTGCTGTGGCGCTTCCGCGAACTCGCCGACGCCCACGCGGCGCGGCCGGGCATCTACAACATCGGACCCGACTATCTGACCGACCTGGTCGAGATGGGCTTCAACATTCAGAAGATCGGCGAGTTCGCCGCCGTACCGCTGATCGACTTCTCCATCGCGGGGCGCCGGCGCGAAGTGCTGCGTCGCAACTGGCGCAAGGTGAAGGAAGCCGGGGCGAGCTTCGACGTGGTCACGCCCGATCATGTGAGCGACATCCTGCCCGAGCTGCAGCGCGTGTCCGACGCCTGGCTCGCGGGTCAGCCCGGCGGCGAGAAGGGCTTTTCGCTGGGCGGTTTCGTGCCCCGTTATCTGGAAGAGTTCTGCTGCGTCTGCGTGCGCCAGGAGGGCAAGCTCGTCGCCTTCGCCAACCTGTGGCTGACGCCCGAGAAGACGTCATTCTCCATGGACCTGATGCGCTACGCCGACGACGCGCCGAAGAACGTGATGGACTTCCTGTTCGTGGAGCTTCTGCTCTGGGGCCAGGCGGAGGGGTTCTCGGCGTTCGAGTTCGGCGTGGCGCCGCTCGCGGGCCTGACCGACCGGCCGCTGGCGCCGATCATGTCGCGGCTCGGCCGCTACGTCTTCGACAAGGGCGAGGAGTTCTACAATTTCCAGGGCGTGCGCCGGTACAAGGACAAGTACGACCCGGTCTGGCAGCCCCGCTATATCGCCGCGCCGCACAAGTGGGCGATGCCGATCCTGATGGCCGACGTGGGCCTGCTGTCGTCCGGGGGCGTCGCGGGTCTTCGCCGCAAGAAGGCGGAGCCGCCTGCGTTGTTGCCAGCGCCGGCGCCGAAGCTCGAAGGGCCTAAGCCGGCGCCCGCCAAGTGTGAGCCCGCCCCCACGGTCGACGCCGCAGAGTAGTCCTTCTCCCGACCGGGAGAAGGGACGCTGTTCAAGCGACCGACGCGCCCTGCGGCGGATCGTCCGGAGGCTGAGGCGCGGCCTCGAAATCCGGCCTCCGGACTCCAAGCCCTTAACGGCCGATTAACCCTGTTTGGCCCTACCCTCGCGGTGGGTTGGCGTCTTCCACAGAAGAATGGCCGACCCCTACATCTTGGGGTTAACCCTTCGTTTACACCCAAGACCTGGACGCGTACCGTCCAGAGGTTGGCTGGGAGAGGATTCGCATGAGTGCGGGGGCGCCCTGGAGCGTGAAGGGCATCGATCCCAAGGCGAGAGAAGTCGCCAAGGATCTGGCCCGCCGTTCCGGCATGACTCTCGGCGAATGGCTCAACCAGATGATCATGGAGGGCGACGGCGAGGACGAGGGCGTGGTGCCCTTCGGCCGCAAGCCTGCGCCGCCCTACAAGGGCCCCGACCGTAGAGGCCGGCTGCGCCGCCTCGAGGACGCCTACGAGGCGCGCGATCATCATCACGGTCGTGACCTGGGCCGCGATCGTGACCGCGGCCGCGCCGCCAACCAGGACGACGAAGAAGAACAACTCGCCCGCGTCAGCGCCGCCATCGAGGCGCTGAGCACCCGGCTGGAAACCGCCGAGAACCGCACCACCCTGGCCATCTCCGGCGTCGACCAGGCCGTCTCGGGTCTGCTGGCGCGGCTGGAGACCAACGAGCGCGATCAGTACGCCACCGCCGAGCGGCTGGAGAGCGTCGCCGAGGATCTGCGTGACGGTCAGGGGCGTGTGCTCGACCGCCTGCGTGAGCTGGAACACGAAGCCCAGTCGCCGCGCACGGTCGAAGCCATGCGCGCGCTGGAAGGCGCGCTCGGCAAGATCGCCGGCCAGGTGCTGGAAGCCGATACGCGCAACCGCAACGCCGTCGAAGGCGCGCGCGAAGACATGTTCGGCTTGGCCCGTCGCATCGACCAGATCGAGGCGCAACCGTTGGGCCCCGATCCGCAGATGCTGGTCGACGGCGTGGTCGCGCGCGTGGCCGAGCGGCTGGAGCAGGCCGAGGCGCGCACCTCGGGCGCCATCCGCACCCTGGAATCTTCGCTGTCGCATCTCGACGAGCGTCTGCGCGGGGCCGAAACCCGCATCGATTCCGACCGCGAGACGCGTTTCGAAAAACTCGCCGCCGATCTGTCGCAACGGGTCGAGGAAGCGCGCTCGGAGCTGGTGCGCCGCTTCGACGCCGCCGCCGACGGCCGCTTCGACCAGGTCGACCGCGGCATCGCCGAACTGACGACGCATGTGCAAGCCGCCGAGCAACGCTCGGCCCAGGCCATCGAACGCATGGGGCACGAGGTGTTGCGGATCGCTCAAAACCTGAACCGGCGGATGACCGGCGTGGAGCGCGGCAGCTCGGCCGCGGTTGAACGCGTCGGCGGCGAAATGGCGCGCGTGGCGCACGCGGTGGAAGACCGCCTGCGCAAGACCGACGATCAGCAGGTGCAGGCGCTGGAGAAACTCGGCGGCGAGATCGCGCGCATCTCCGAACGCCTGACCGAACGCATCGCCCACTCGGAACGCAAGAGCGCGCTGACCGCCGACGACGTGGGCGAGCGCATCGGCCGCGTCGCCGACAAGCTGGAAGCCCGCTACGAACGCGCGTCCAGCGACCTCGCCGACCGCATCCGCCAGAGCGAAGAGCGCACCGCACGCCTGCTCGCCGAAGCGCGCGAAACCATCGACCGCAGCCTGACCCGCGACGTACGGCCGCCCGCGCCCGAGCCCCTGGTATTGCGCGAAGAGCTGGCCCCCGCGCGTGAGCCGGCGGCGCAGGCGTTCCCGGCCTTCCCGCATGAAGACGCCGGCATCTTCGAAGAGCCGGAAGCGGAGTTGACCTTCGAGGCCGAACCGCCGTTCGCGGCCTTCCCCGCGCCGCAACCCGCGCCCGCGCCGGTGTATGCGCCCCAGCCGGTCGCCGTCGCGGCCGATCCGGTGTTCGAGGATTATTTCGAACCGCCCCAGGCGCCGGTTCAGCACGACACCTTCTCCCCGCCGCCGGCCGGCGCCGGCTTCGACGAGTTCTCCGCCGACACCGAGTTCATGAACCCGCACGAGATGCGCGCGGCCAAGCCCGCCGTCTCCACCCGCGAAGCCATCGAAGCCGCCCGCGCCGCAGCCCGGCTCGGCGTGCGCAACTCGGCCGACAACAGCGGCGCCCTGTTTGCGGCGATCCGCGGCAAGGGCAAGCTGAACGAACGCGTCGAACAGCAGACCCGCCGCGAAGGCTCGACGGTGAAGACCGCGCTGGCCGCCTCGGCCGTCGCCATGCTGCTGGTGTCGGGCGGCGCGGCGACCATGATCCTCGCCAACGACCAGTCGCACCACGGCAAAGCCGGCGGACTGAAGGTGCTGGCCGGCGACCTGTTCAACACCACCGACAAGGACGCGCCGATCGCGGCCGTCGCGCTGACGCCCGGCGCCGGCGCAAACACGGGCGACCAGAGCGAAGCGCGCGCGCTCTACAAGACCGCCTACCAGCACATCGAGGACAACGCGCCCCAGGGCGTGAGCGAACTCTCGCGCGCCGCCAATCTCGGCTACGCGCCGGCGCAGTTCTATCTTGCGACGCTCTACACCACCGGCCAGTCGGGCGTCGCCAAGGATCCGACCGAGGCGCGGCGCTGGACCGAACGCGCGGCGCTGGGCGGCGACGCGCGCGCGATGTTCAACCTCGGCATGTTCTACTACGAGGGCACCGGCGGTCCGAAGGACGAGACCGAAGGCGCCAACTGGATGAAGAAGGCTGCCGAACTCGGCCAGGTCGACGCCCAGTACAATCTCGCCATGCTGTATGAGCAGGGCCTGGGCGTGAAACACGATCCGGTGGCGGCGTTCAAGTGGTATCTGATCGCCGCGCGCGCCGGCGACGAAACCTCGCGCACCAGCGCCGCACGATTGCGCCCGACCCTCAGCGAAGACGACCGCACCGGCGCCGAACACGACGCCGCCGCCTTTAAGGCCCCCGCGCCTGTCATCGCCGAACCGGACGCAACACCGGCGCAGTAGAACCGTTGGGCTGCGCCTCCCGCGCCTGACCTCCTATCGCCTGCCCCCACCTCCATCCCCGACCCTTCCTCCATCGAGGAGGAAGGGAGCGCGCTTCAGTCTAGTTGTGGCAAACCCTGTGCAGGTTTGAACCTTCCGTTTCGATGGGGCATTGGCCCGTGGGCGGGCCCTTCATCGGACGCGCCTTCTCTGCGCGCCGCTCCATCTCGGCCGCGAACTCGCCGCCGGGATCGTTGGGCGGCGGATGGTGGTGCGTACCGTCGTCGGGCGGGACCTTGCTGCCGAGACGCGCGAGGCATTTGTCCTGTTCTTCGCGCGACAGCCGCCACAGTTCGCCCTTGGCGCAGTTGGCGCCCGCGCGCATGTAACGCGCGGCGCTGCGTTGATCGTCGAGCTGGCTCTTCACACCGGGCGTGGCCGTCCACTTGCCGTAGGCAGGCGGCGGCGGTGCGGGCAGGGGCTTTGGTTCCGGCGGTAACGGCGCGGGGGGCAGTTTCGCCGCCGGCGCCGGTGACGGCGTCGCAGCATGTACGTGCGCCGGCTCCGTCCGCGTCGATATCGGCGGCGTTTTCGGCGGCTTGCGCTTGGGGTGCTGGAACGCGAACGGCGGGACGATCATCACCTCGATGGCGCGGCCTTCGTGCAGAACCAGGGTGTGGATCGACGCGATGAAGCCCACGATGACCAGCGCGTTGACCGCGACCGCGACGCCGAAGGCCATCACGCGTCGGCGGTGCTTCCGCCATGCGGTCCTTGCGATGTCCCAGCCCTCCGCCGCGCCCATGCGTCCGCCCGTGCCCGTCGCCTGTGCCTTGACCATGACTTTGCGGCCGAGGATTGACCAGCGTGGCCTTACACGCGGCGAGAGTGTGGTCTTTTTATTGGAGCGGATTCCGGGCGGAAAACCGCTTCGCACTTTTCCTGAACCCGCTCTAGTCCCCCACGAGGATCGCCCAGTTCAGCGCGTGCACGCGGCCGCGGCCGAGCGCGCAGGCGGTTGGTGCGGTTGAGAACAGCCCTGCGAACGCCGTGTCCCGCACATTCAACCCGCCCGCATAGGCGCCGAAGGCCGGCAGGATCATCCGCTCGCCGTCGGTGAGGAAACAGCGCGCGCGGACCGCTCGCGCATAGCCGCGCACCTTCGACGCCGGATGCAGGTGACCGGCCAGTTCGCCGCGCACCGGCCGCGGCGACGGCTCATGCACGAGGTCGAGACCGTCGATGGTCAGCGTGTCGCGCACGTCGCCCGGCAGAAAGCGCGGCCCGTCCGCATCGTGATTGCCGACCACCCAAATCAGCGCGGTGCGCGCAGCCAGCGCTTCGATGCGCGCGACGTCGCTCGCGTGCAGGCGGCCCTCCGCCTTGCCGTCGTGAAAACTGTCGCCCAGCAATACGGTGGCCTGTGGCGCGCGCAGGTCGACCTCGGCCTCAAGCCGCGCCAGGGTGTCGCGCGTGTCGTAGGGCGGCAGCAGCTGGCCGCGCGCGGCGTAGGACGAGCCCTTCTCCAGGTGCAGGTCCGCCGCGATCAGTATCCCGCTCGCCGCCAGCCATAGCGCACCGGATGCGCTGAGCGTCGCCTCCACCCCGGCCACGCGCGTGACCAGGCCGCCGCAGCCCGCCCGCCGGAATCCGGGTGGCGGAAACAGAGTCCCGGTCTCGGTGGCGGCGGCGTCGCTCAAAGGTCTTCCTCCAGGGCCTCGGCGATCAGTTCCTCGGCGTTTTCTTCCAGTATGGCGTCGTGGGCCGCACCGAACACCGGCTCGCGGCCGATCTCCAGCAGCACCGGCACCGCGAACGGCGAGACTCGCGGCAACGCCACCGGAGTGATGCGGCCCTTGATGCGCTGAAGCAAGCGCGCAACACGCGAAACGTCGAGCTGACCCGACGCCGCATCGGCTCGAGCACAGCGCAGCAACAGGTGATCCGGCTGGTGGCGGCGCAGCACGTCATAGATCAGGTCGGTGGAAAAGGTGATCTGCCGCCCGGACTTCTCCTCGCCCGGAAACCGCCGTTCGATCAGGCCCGACAGTTCCGCGCACTGGCGGAAGGCGCGCTTCATCATCACGCTTTCCTCGAGCCAGGCCTCCAGGTCGTCGCCCAGCATGTCCTCCTGGAACAGCTGGTCGAAGTCGAGGTCGCCCAGCGGCCGCATCGCCCACAGCGCCAGGGCATAGTCGTTGGCGACGAAGCCGAGCGGGTGCTTGTTCAGCCGCTCCAGCCGCCGCGCCAAAAGTTGGCACAGGGTGCCGTGACTGATGCGCCCGTCGAACGGATAACAGACGATGTAATGGCGCGAGCCGCGGCGGAAGGTTTCCACCAGCATCTCGTTCTCATGCGGAATGTGCGAGCGGCGCGACTGCAGCTCCAGCCATTCGTTGACGTCGTAGGGTAGCCGCTTCCACGCCCGTTCGTCGGCGATCATCCGGCGCACGCGCTTGGCCAGATAGGTCGACAGCGCGAACTTCGAGCCGCCCCAGCTCGGCACCCTGGGATCGGAATTGGCCGGCGCGCGGGTGACATAGGCGTCCAGCCCGTCCACCGCCTCGAAACGCCAGATCTGACCCGCGAAGATAAAGGTGTCGCCGGCCGTCAGCTGTTCGATGAAGCTCTCCTCCATCTCGCCGACCTTGCGCCCGAACCCGCGGCCCTTGCCGCTGGTGACGCGGATCGAGAGCATGGGGATGTCGACGATAGCGCCCACGTTCAGGCGATGGCGCTGGGCAAACTGGCCGTTGCGCACGCGCCATTTGCCGTCGAGCCCCTGGACGATGCGGCGGAAGCGATCGTAGGTTTTCAGCGCATAGCCGCCGGTGGACACGAAATCGAGCACCCGGCCGAAGTCCTCGCGCGTGAGGTCGCGGTACGGACCGCTGGTGCGGATCTCCGCGTAGAGATCGTCCGCCCTGAACGCCTCGCCGCAGGCGCAGCCCATCACGTGCTGCGCCAGAATATCCTGGGCGCCGGTGCGCTCAAGATCGCCGTCGAGGTCGTTTTCCGCCACCGCTTCCTTCGCCGCCTCGCATTCCAGCACCTCGAAGCGGTGCGCGGGCACCAGCACCGCGCGCGACGGCTCGTCGAGGCGGTGATTCGCGCGGCCGATGCGCTGGATCAGGCGCGCCGATCCCTTGGGCGCCGCCAACTGGATGACCAGGTCCACCGCGCCCCAGTCGATGCCGAGGTCGAGCGTCGAGGTGCAGACCACAGCGCGCAGTTCGCCCCGCGCCATGGCGGCTTCGACCCTGCGCCGCTGTTCCGGCGCCAGCGAGCCGTGGTGCAACGCGATCGGCAGGCCGTCGTCGTTGATCTCCCACAGCATCTGAAAGGCCATCTCGGCCTGAAAGCGCGTGTTGACGAACACCAGGGCGGTCTTGGCGCTCTTGATGGTCTCATAGACGTCCTTGATGGCGTGCGCCGCGGTCCAGCCGCTCCAGGGGGTGCCGCCCGACACCAATATATCGACCACCGGCACGGCGCCCGGATCGCCCATCACCAGGTCCGCCATCCCCGGCTGCGGCGCCAGCCAGCGGCGCAGCATGTCCGGATCATTCACCGTCGCCGACAGCCCCGTGCGCCGCATCCGCGGTGCGAACGACTGCAGCCGCGCGAGGCCCAGGTTCAACAGGTCGCCGCGCTTGGACCCATGCAGCGCGTGGATTTCATCCAGCACCACCGCCGACAGATCCGAGAACCAGTCGCGCGCGCCCTCCCAGGCGCAGAACAGCGCGAGCTGCTCCGGCGTGGTCAGCAGAATGTCCGGCGGATTGACCTTCTGCCGCTGCCGCTTGGACACGGGCGTGTCGCCGGTGCGCGTCTCGACCCGCACGTCGAGCCCCATCTCCGCCACCGGCGTGTTCAGGTTCCGCTCGACGTCCACCGCCAGCGCCTTCAGCGGAGAGATGTAGAGCGTATGCACCCCGGGCCGCCGATTGGGCGCCGCGCGCCCCGACAGCTCGATCAGCGAGGGCAGAAACCCGCCCAGGGTCTTGCCGCCCCCGGTCGGCGCAATCAGCAGCGCATTGCGCCCCGCCAACCCCTTTTCCACCATCTCGAGCTGATGCCGCCGCGGCGCCCAGCCGCGCGAAGCAAACCACGCCTCGAACCGGGGCGGGAGCGGAGGCGGGCCAGGGGTCAGGTTCAACTGCGGCTGGGCGGAGGACACCTGGGGCCTATAGCATGTTCCCGTTCCGTTTCACCCCGGGTCGGGTGCTCTCCTAGCTTGCCCCTCAGTGTCCTAAGCTGGGCGGCCGGGTGTCCTAATTAGAACTGTCCCGCGTTTGGCTTGTCCTTGTAGAGGTCGGCGAGGTCGTCCTCGGCTTCGTCCGGCTCGGCCAGGATTTCCTTGTCGATTTCCAGCTTCGAGATTAGGCGCTCGATTTCCTTCACGCCGATCTGACCGCTGACGATCAGGCGGAAGTTCGCGCCCTTGGACAGCAGCCCTGAGGTTAGTTCTCGTTCGCCCGGCATCAGTTTCACCTTATCGCCCGAGGGCGGGTTCCGGAACTCCTGACCCTTGGACCCCTTAGGGTCCTTGTGGTTTTTGGGTTCTTCAGCCGCGCCGCCGGGCGCCTCTTCCTCTTCGTCAGGCGGATTAAAAGGGTCGGGGACTCCCGCCACAAGGTTCATGGTGGAGAGATAGTTTTTTGCCGCCTTCTCCGCACCATCAGGTACGAAGCCCCGTTTGATCAGGGTGAACTTCAGGTTTTCGATGCTTGGAAGCGTGTCGGGGAAGTCTTTCCGAAGTTCCTGAAACAGTGTCGGCCGGAGGGCCATGCGCGAGAGGGCGGTCTGCCCTTCGGCGGACTCCGCGGGAGCGTTCAGCGCCAAAATGGCATCATCGCTGATGCGCAGCTCGTCGCCGGACCCTTCGATCAAGCCGTAGGCCCGAACTGCCCCGATCTTGGCCAACGCACGGCCGTTTAGGCTGCCGTACCCCATGTGCTTGGCGAGCACCGAACGAGACATCTTGTTCCGATGTTCGTTGGTGAACACAGGGCGCATGCCCTCAAGAGCCGCGCCCAAGGGAATGCTCGGGTAGTTGGGGCTGCGCACCTTCGGCATAACCGTCTCCTTTGTATGGCGGTTATGTAGGCCGCCGAGGTGGATAATTCAAGAGCATAGTTTAATCCACTAACCCAAACCCCCTTGCTGCACCGAGGGATAGGGGCTATATCCCTTCCGTACAAAGGCGGAGGTGAAGATCATGGCCAGGAGGGACGGGAGCCCCGGCGTTCAGCCGACCGGCGCGCGGGGCGAGGACGAAATAGGAAGGGCCGCTGCCCGGAACCCCTGAGAAGGTAAGGCAGCGACCCTTAATCGGCCTGGTTGGCGGGGCTCGTCTAAGGGTAGGACGTCCCGTTTACAGCGGCGGAAATCTCGGTCCGAATCCGAGGCCCCAACCATCGAAGCAATGGGACGACGCGGCGGCAACCGCCTCGGCCCGGATCACTCCTTCGGGATCGGAGCCCGTCGCGATGACCACTCTGGGAAGTATAGCGAATCACCCGCTTTTTCGCCAGCGCCGGTCGGTCCAGTCTCCCAAGCAATACATTGGACCCATGGCAAACAACCATCCCATCGACCGGCAAGTCCACGCGGCCCTGACCGGAGAGTTTCCAGTCTGTTGAGTCGTACCTTGAAAGAGGAGCCGATGTTCTACGTTCACGTGAATTGGCCAAACCATCGCGTACGCGTCCATCGCGAGGACTGCCCGCACATACGCGTTCACCCAGGCGCCGGTGAGGCCAATGACGACTATGTCGGTCCGATGGGGCTCACTCAAGCCCGCGAATCGGCGCTGGAAACCCTAGCCCAACATCCCCTTTGGAAAGACCGAGAGTCGGACTGTTGGCACTGCGGACGTGCGGGTAGGCTAGCGTCATGACCAGACCACTACCCGGGTCAAGGCCCGGTGCCGCGCCACGCCTTCCTTGTAGCGTGGCAAAGCGTAAGGTCGGTCGATGACCCGACCAAAGCCCATCCCTTGTCCGGAGACGGGAGACTCCTGCGTGAGGGAGATCTGCTCCACGACACATTGCGTGGACCGACTCAACAATGAACCTCGACTGAAGCGGGCTGCCCAGCAAGCAGAGTTTGACCGGCTCTTCAGATTGCGGTCGCCGACGTCCGAAGAGCACCTGCGCCTCTTGGACCTTTGGGGTCGCGGTTTCAGATATTCAAAGTGAGGCATTCCCAGACTCGCACTCCGGTTGCTATTTACCTATGATTCTCGCAAAGGGAGAGAGGCTCATGGCAAAGACGACGGAGTCTAGGTTTGGCAAGGCGGTAATGGAGGCGCTGGCCGCGCAGCCCGCCGGTGAGGCAACCATTCAAACCCTCATAAAATGGGTTCCTCGCTATCTCACTCTCACCGAAGAGGATCGGAAACGGTCACCGTCGCGCCCCAACGAAGAAATGTGGGAACAGCGCATCCGCAACCTCAAGTCTCACTCTACAACGCCCGGCAATGTCATCGCCGAAGGCTACGTTGAGCACGTGGGGCGCGGCCGATATCGCTTGACGAAGGCGGGACGGATCCACCTTGGGGGCTAAGAGAACTTGGCCTTGTACCCGGGCCTGAACCACTTGAGTTCGGTTCCCGCCGGCGCGTCCTTGTCCCACACGAACCACGCGTAGGCTGTTGTTCCTGTACCCGCTTGCACGGCGCCAGCGGGGTAGAACGTGATGCGCTCGCTAAAGACCCAAACGCGGCTCGGCGGCGTCGTCGCAAAAATCGTGTTTGCACGGTTCGCGCCTTCGAGAAACGCGAGCCGTAGCAGAAGCGCAAACTTACGCCGCGCGAGTCGAACGCCGCTCCGAACAAACCCCTCGGCGGCGTTGTACGGCGGATTGGTCACAATGTTGTCGGCGGCGCGATCGGTATCAAGGAAATCGACGCCCGCATCGCCGTAGCCGCGATCGAAGAGGTCTGTACTAAGGACGGACGTTGCCGCCTTCTCCAACACCTTCGACATGGCTCCGTTGCCGCACGCGGACTCCCAGATACCCCCGTCAAAACGCTCGTTGTCGATCAGAGCGTGGGTGGCCCATGCCGGAGTTGGAAAGAAGTCGGGTCCGCTTAAGTCGGCAAACCTCTTGAGGGTCGGCTTGAACCCGCCGTTCAAGTTATAGGTCGCATCGGCCATGGAAATCTCCCGAGAGTCGGGAGAACGATAACAGAATCATTAGCTTACAATATGGTTAAGGGGTGAGTCACTTTGACTCACCCCTTTGTTTTCACGCTACCTTCCGACAAATTGGAACTCGACAGAAATTGTAGTGGGCGACGTACAGCGAGACGCCGGCGTAGAGGTTCTCCAGCTTTTTTGAGAAGCCGTTGGTCAAGCGCGCGTGAAGCGCCGTTGTGCCATGCGAAGGCTCACGTCTGGCGTTCGACATATGACGTGCTGACGTGCTTCCGGCCGGGACCTAAGTCGGGGAACCTTGCTCTCCCGCTTTCTGCGAAGGCCGTATCCACTTCTCAACGGTGTGGCCTACCGACAATCCCAAGCCCATGACCACGATTGCGAGCAGGCCGCTCGCTGCGTTGTTCGTGTAGTCCACGCCGCTGTGCCGCGAGCACGCCGCCCAACTGCGGTGAGGCGGGGATGGCTTCCATCCGTCCCGCACTTAAGCGGGCCCAGCAAGGCCGCGCCAAGACATATACCGCCGACGATGGCCGCCACGGTAGTGGTGGTTACGCCGAAGAACCAAGCAAAGAAGGTTCTGGCGGCTCGGATCATTTGTTGGGGTCTTTTTGCTCACCCCGGTCTTCGTCTTCGCGAGCCGGAGTGACCGATGCGTTGCGAACGAGTCGATCGAATTCGGATTGGCTCAGCATGACCGCGACGTCTCCGCCCTCGACGCTGATCATCTGAGGCCCCTCCGCGCGAGCGCGGCGAATAACCTCCTCCAACTCCCTTTCGGCGTCAGACAGGGCCCAGCTCACAAGCGGCGCTCCTAAGATTCTCCCGCGGATTACTGGCACGCGGCCTGCCGCCGCGCAATGAAATGTTCCCGTTCCGTTTCGCTCAATGGGGCGGTATGTCAAGGGGTGGCCCCCTTCGACCCCAACGCCTCGGAAACCTTCAGCGACGTCGTGCTCGGCGAGGGCGAGGCCGCCCTGCCGGCCGCCCTGGCCGTACCGCCCGGCGCAGGCGCGGTCGCCGATGACACCGGCGCGCGGGCCCTCCCGCGGTCGCAGGCGGCAAGGGCGTTTGAGGAGGGGCCGTTGATCGTGGCGCATGCGGGGCTCACGGCGCGGCGGTTGGGGCTTTCGCCGCCGCCGCGGTCGGCGTCGATTCTCGATGCGCTCGAGCTCTATGCCTTTGTGCGGCCGGCGCGGTTTTGTGCGCCGTCGGCGGCGGGGCTGGCGTTGGCGCTGGGGTTCCCCGAACCGGCGGGCGCCGAGGCGCAGGCGGCGGCGCTGCGGCAAGCGTGCCGCGTGTTGCTGGACGAGGTCGCGGCATCCCCGGTTCCGACGCGCGAGGAGGCATTGCAGGTCGCCGAGACGCTTGGTCGTGCGGGGTGGAGTTGGGCGCCGCGGGTGCTGGCCGCGCTGCGCTCGCAGCCGGTGCGGGAGCGCAAGTATCGAGGCTCGGGCCTCGACGTGTGGTCGCGCCTTCCCGAGTGGGAGGATCAGGCGCCGTCGGGTGAACCCGGTTCGCAACCGGTCGATCCGGAGGCGACGCGCGCGCGGTTGGCGGAGCTGCTGGTGCGCGCCGGGCTCGACGAGGCGCGGCCGTCGCAGGCGGAGTTTGCGGCCGAGGTCGCCCACGCGTTCAAGGCGCGCGACAGGGAAGGCGCGCCGAACGCGATATTGGCCGAAGCGGGCACCGGCGTCGGCAAGACGCTGGGGTATCTGGCGCCGGCGTCGTTGTGGGCCGAGAAGAACGGGCCGTCGGTGTGGATCTCGACCTACACCCGCGCGCTGCAGCGCCAGATCGATCGCGAAAGCGCGGCGGTGTTTCCCGATCCCGCCGTGCGCGCGAAGAAGGCGGTGGTGCGCAAGGGGCGCGAGAACTACCTCTGCCTGCTGAACTTCCAGGACATGGTGCAGGCTTCGGCGCTGGGCAACGCGGATGCGGTGGGTGTCGCGCTCGCGGCGCGCTGGGTTTCGCAGACGCGCGACGGCGACATGACCGGCGGGGATTTTCCCGCCTGGCTGCCCTCGTTGTTTGCGATCGGATCGAGCGCGCAGGCGTCGGCGAGTAACCTGGTGGACCGGCGCGGCGAGTGCGTGCACGCGGCCTGTTCGCACTACAAGACCTGTTTTGTGGAGAAGGCGATCCGCGCCTCGCGCAAGGCCGACCTGGTGATCGCCAACCATGCCCTGGTCTTGACCCAGGCCGCGTTCGACGGGTCGCGGACGGCGCGCGGGCTCAAGGCGGACTCGGAAACCACGGCGCTGAAGCGCATCGTGTTTGACGAAGGTCACCATCTGTTCGACGCGGCGGACAACGCCTTTTCCGCCTGTTTGTCGGGCCAGGAAGCGGCCGAGATGCGCCGCTGGATTCGCGGGCCCGAGGGACGCGGGCGGCGTGGGCGGGGGCTTGAACAACGGCTCGGCGATCTGGTTTCCGAACGCAAGGATGCGCACGACGCCCTGTTCGACGTGCTGCGCGCCGCCGCGCAGTTGCCGGGCGAGGGTTGGTCCGGCCGCATCGCGCCGCCGTCCGGTGAGATCAATCCCATCGGGCCCATCGAAAACCTGCTGGCCGCGGCGCTCGATCAGGTGCGCGCCCGCGCCGACGGGCGGCCGAACGATCTCAGCCTCGAGTGTTCCGCGCGCCCGGTCACCCCGACCCTGCTGGCCGCCGCGGCGCCGGCGGCGCGCGCCCTGGCGGCGATCGAGGCGCCGTTGCTGGCGCTGGCGCGCGCGCTGGAAGATTTGCTCGACGACGAGGCCGACGATCTCGATAGCGGCGAACGCGCCAGGATCGAGGGCGCTCTACGCGGTCTCGATAGACGTGCGCGCATGACGCTGCCGGCGTGGCGCTCGATGCTGCAAGGCCTCGCGGAAGAGTCGAGCGAGGACGATCCCGACTTCGTCGACTGGATTTCGGCGGAGATGATGTTCGGCCGCGTGGTCGACGCGGCGCTGCGCCGCCACTGGGTCGATCCGACCATTCCGCTGGAGGCGGCGGTGATCGCGCCGTCGCACGGCGTGCTGATCACCAGTGCAACGCTCACCGACCCGGTGCTGGACGATCCGTTCGAACTGGCGCGGCTGAAGACGGGGACGGCGCGCCTGCCGGTGCCGCCGAAACTCACCCGCGTGGAATCGCCCTTCGACTACGCGTCCCAGGCGCGGGTGTTCGTGGTCACCGACATCGCCCGCGACGATGCGCGCCAGATGGCGGCGGCGATGCGCGAGTTGTTCCTGGCCGCCGGCGGCGGCGCGCTGGGCCTGTTCACCGCCATTCGCCGCTTGCGTGCGGTCTATGAGCAGCTGGCCGGGCCGCTGGCCCAGAAGGGGCTGTCGCTCTACGCCCAGCATGTGGACCCGCTCGAAGTCGGCGCCCTGGTCGATGTGTTCCGCGCCGAAGAGCACTCGTGCCTGCTCGGCACCGACGCGGTGCGCGACGGTATCGACGTGCCGGGAACGGCGCTCAGACTCATCGCCTTCGATCGCGTGCCGTGGCCGCGGCCCGACCTGTTGCACAAGGCGCGGCGCGCCCGCTTCGGCGGCAAAGCCTATGATGACTCCCAGGCCCGCGCCCGCATCGCCCAGGCCTTTGGCCGCCTGATCCGCCGCGCCGACGACCGAGGGGTCTTCGTGCTGCTGGACGCCGCCGCGCCCACCCGCCTGTTCGCCAGCCTGCCGCCGGGGGTCGAGATTCAGCGCCTGGGCCTGGTCGAGGCCCTGGATGCGGTGAAGGCCTTCCTTCAAGCGGGGCCGGAAACCGCCTAAAAGGTCTCCATGACCGATCAGAAGCAACCCAAGCGCGGCGGCTACCTTGGCCTTTTCGCCCCTGTCGCCATCCTGGCCGTGGCGCTAGGCGCCTGGACCGTCTGGTGGTTCCTGGTCGCCCACAAGGTCGAGACCGGCGTCGACGACCAGGTGAAGACCCTCGGCCGCTCCGGCTACACCGTCGTGTGGCGCGAGCGCACGATCACCGGCTGGCCCTTTCGCACCGACGTCGAGTTCAAGGACGTGCGCGTCGATGCGCCGGGCGGCGCCAGTGTGACCGCGCCGGAACTGGGCGCCGAGGCCGAGACCTTTCAGCTCGGCAAGTGGGTGATCGCGGCGCCCAAGGGACTCGTCTGGACGCGCGGCAAGACCGAAGGCGCGGTGAAGATCGACGCCCAGGCCATTCGCGCCAGCGTCGACCAGGTCAGCACCTTCCCGCCCGACCTGCGCATCGAACTGCGCCAGCCGGTGTTCACGCCGCAGCCGGGCGCCCAGCCGTTCCCGCTGGCCTCGGCCCAGTACATCGACTTCAACCTGCTGCCCAAGGCGAACGACGCGGGCGCCGGCGCCTTCATCGTGGTGTTGGACGGCGCCAAGGCGCAGCCGGGCAGCGCGCTCGGTTCGGTAATCGGCGATCAGCCGTTCCTGGCGCGCTGGGAAGGCGCGCTGGAACATCTCGATCACGCCAAGGGCTCGTCCTGGCCCAAGCTCATCAACGCCTGGACCCGCGCCGACGGCGACATCACCGACAGCCATGCCGAATTCGTCCAGGGCGACGCGGCGATCGAAGCAACGTCGCCGGCCATGACCGTCACCTCCGATGGCCGGCTGAGCGGCGACGTGACGCTGGACATGCGCCGCGCGGGCAAGCTGCTCGATCGTGCGCTCGAAGGCGCGCCGAGCGAAGGCACGGCCTCGACGCTGGCGAGTTCGGTGCTGCGGCTGATCGCGAGCCAGACCAAGGTGGTGGTCACCTTCGACGGCAAGGACACCCGCTTCGCCGGCCAGCGCCTCGCCGCCGCGCCCAAGATCTTCTGAGGTGGCGAACGACGAAGACGGGGCGGACGCCGAGCTCGCTGCAGCAATGGCCGCCTGGGCGACGGCGCGGCGCGACGCCGCCGCCCACGCGACCTTCAATCCGGGCGAAGCCGCCCTGCACGCGCGCAGCCTGTTCGGCGACGCGCCGGAGACCGCGCTCATCGCCTGGCGGACGTTGAGTTCACGCGCGTCGGGGCTCGAATGTATCGCCGTGTGGGGCGGCAGTGATCCGATGCAGGTGGCCGACCTGACGCGGCGGCGGTTCGGCTTTCACGCCCTGCTGCAACCCTGCGCGACGCCGGAGGCGGCGATGGCGGCGGCCAAGGGGCCGGGTTGTGCGGCGGTGCTGGCGCTCGATTCCAAGACGCCCTGGTGGGGCCGGATGCTGGTCGAGCCGACGCTGAACGTCATTGCCCTTCTGCCCGAGACGCGCTTCGAATCGGGCGTCGACGCCCTGGCCATCGCCGAGGTTGAGGTCGCGCCCACCGGCGCCGACGAGACGCTCTGGGTCACCGATGCGGAGGGCGCGGGCCAGTCGGTGGAGGCGGGGCTCAGCGAAGCCGGCTTTGCCGCCCGGTGGATCGCCGCGGCAGGCGGGTTGAAGCTGTTCGCCCTGGCGGGCTATGTCCAGCGTGAGGATCCAAGGCTCAGGTCCGCGCCCGGCCGTCTCAGCGGGGTGATCGGGGCCGTGGCGTCCCCCTATCCTGCCTGAGCCGCTCCCCCGGAGGCCCCGATGACCGTCGAAACCCTTGCGCCCAAGTCCAGGCCCGCCGCGCCTGAGCCCAAGCCCGGCATCCTCGACATCGCGCCCTACGTCGGCGGCAAGTCGAAGATCGAGGGCGTCGCCGACCCGATCAAACTGTCGTCGAACGAAAACCCGCTGGGCTGCAGCGCCGCGGCCAAGGAGGCGTATTTCGCTGCGGTCGAGCGTCTGCACATCTATCCCGACGGC
Source organism: Caulobacteraceae bacterium (assembly GCA_036501825.1). Lineage (GTDB taxonomy): Bacteria > Pseudomonadota > Alphaproteobacteria > Caulobacterales > Caulobacteraceae > JAFECT01. The sequence continues at coordinate 624,141 of DASXZP010000036.1, forward strand.
CGCGCGACCAAGCTGCGCGAGGCGGTGGCGAAGAAGTTCAACCTCGAACCGGAACGCTTGGTCTTCGGCAACGGCTCGGACGAAATCTTCGCCCTGTTGAACCAGACCTACATCGAACCCGGCGACGCGATGGTGACCAGCCAGTACGGCTTCCTCGCCTATCGCATCAGCGCGCGCGCCAACCAGGCCGACATCCGTCTGGCGCCCGAGCCCGACATGCGCGTGAACGTCGATGCGATGCTCGAGCTGGTCGACGAGCGCACCAAACTGGTCTTCATCTCCAACCCGGCCAACCCGACCGGCACGTGGAACTCGGGTGAGGAGATTCGCCGCCTGCACGCGGGGCTGCCGGAGAACGTGCTGCTGGTGGTCGACGAAGCCTACGCCGAGTACGTGACGGAACCCGATTGGGAATCGGCGCTCGACCTCGCGCGCAATGCGAAGAACCTGGTGGTGACGCGCACCTTCTCCAAGATTCACGGCCTGGCCGGCCTGCGCGTGGGTTTCGGCTACGCGCCGCTCGCTGTCGCCGAAGCGGTCGACCGCATCCGCCTGCCGTTCAACAACGCCATTCCTGCGCAAGAAGCCGCCATCGCCGCGCTGACCGACGACGCGCACCAGGATCTGTCGCGCGAACTGGTGCGTCAGTGGCGCCCGCGCCTGACCCAGGCCATCCGCGGCATGGGCTTCGAGGTGTTTCCCTCGGCGGGCAACTTCGTGCTGGTGCGCTTCCCGGCAAACAAGCCCGCCCCCCAGGCCGACGCCTTCCTGCACGCCCGCGGCGTTATCGTGCGCCCCGTCGGCGGTTACGGGTTGGCGGACTGTCTGCGCATCACCGTGGGGACGGAAGCGCAGAACCGCGTCCTGCTGGACGCGCTGCAGGCGTTCGCGGACGCGTAAGAAGCTCCCTCCTTCCGCTCGTCCCCGCGAAAGCGGGGATACAGGCTTTTTTGTTTCTGAAGGCATGGCGAGCGCGGCGCCCTGCCTTCTGATCAACATCGCTTGCACGGACCGCGGCTAAAACACCTGGGTCCCCGCTTTCGCGGGGATGAGCGGAAATGGAGAGGGAAATAGAGAGAGAGCAATTCGCGCTAGGTTTTTTTGCTTTCCGCCAACAGCGCCGTCGACGCCGTTTCGATGCGGGTTTCCAGTTCGCTCATGAACTGGCTGCGCTTCAGGCCCGCGGGGATGGGTTCGAGAATTTCGTAGACCACCTTGCCCGGCCGCTTCATCAGGCCATGGGCGGGCCAGCACGCGCCTGAATTGGTGGCCACCGGATAGCAGGGCACGTCGAGGTCGCGGTAGAGCGCGGCGACCCCCGGCTTATAGTCCGGCTCAGCGCCAGGTATGGTGCGCGTGCCTTCGGGGAAGATCACGATCTGGCGTTCTTCCTGCAGGCGGTCTCGGGTGTCGGCGACCATCTTCTTCAGCGCCGTAGCCCCGGCCGACCGGTCGACGGAGATCATCCCGGTCTTGCGCGCATGCCAGCCGAACAACGGCAGCTGCATCAACTCGTGCTTCATGACGAAGCACGGATCGTCGAGAAACCCATAAGGCGCGACGATGTCGAACATGCTCTGATGCTTGCCCGCGAGCAGCGCTGCGCCCTTGGGCAGACGTTCGCGCCCGCGCACCTCCACCCTCACGCCGCAGATCAGCTGGAACGCGACGTTCGCCTGCCACGCCCACAGGCTGACGAGCTTGTTCATGAACCGGCGCGGACCGAGCAGGGCCGGCAGGTAGAGAATCGAGGCGATCGCGATCGACAGATAGAGCCAGACCGTGAACAGCAGGGAGGTGAAGACGCGCAGGGCTGCTCTCACTTCGCCGCGTTCGGTGCCGCGTTGGCGCCCGCGTTACCGGTCGCGTTTTTCGGCGTCGAGGCGTGACCCTTGTCCATCGCATTGCCGAGGGCGATGAAACCTTCGCGGGTCAGCACCGCCAGGTACTTGCAGTACTCCAGGGTCATGAAGCCGGCGCCGCCCGAGGTCTTCCACCAGTGCTGAGTGTCCAGCGCCGGCGTCGCGATCGGATAGGCGATCAGGGTCGCTTCCGGCATCGCGCCGTGGATCTCCAGGAGGCTGCGCGGCATGTGGTAGTCGGAGGTGACCACGATCAGGGTCTTGAAGCTCTTCCCGCGCGCCCAGTCGGCGATCTGCTGGGCGTTGCCCTTGGTGTTCTGCGCGTCGAAGTCGAGATCGACGCAGCAGTCGTAGAGATTGGACGGCGCATTGGCGACCTTGGCGAGCTGGTCGCGGGTGACGTTCTTGTTCACGCCGGAGACGAGTACGCGGCGGCCCTTGCCCGCCTGCAGCAGGTCCATGGCTTCCTGGATGCGCGCGTTGGACGCGCCGGTGAGCGCGACGATGCCGTCGGCTTGCGGCACCGGATCGGGCGGAGTCAGGCGCTGCACCCGCTGGGCGAAGGCCACCAGCCCCGCCAGCCAGACGAGCGCCACCACCAGGATCGCGACCAGGACTTTCATGCCTTCGAACTCACGGCGGAAACTGAGGACCTTAGGGACTGCGGTGCAGGAGACGCAACGTCGTCGCCCGCGCCGCCAGCACCGCCACCGTAGCCGCCACGAGCGGACAAGGCGATACCGCCAACAGGTCTGACCACGCCAGCGGCAGAACCGGGGTGAATCCATCTCCGCCGCCGAGGCTTTTCAGCAACGCCATGGCCAGGGCCGCCGCCGCTGCACCGGCGAACCCCGCCAGCGCCGCCAGCTTGGCGAACCGGAGCTGGAACAGCCCCGCGATATAGTCGTCCCGCGCGCCCGACAGGTGCAGCACCTCGACCAGATCCTTCTGCGCCGCCATGCCCGCCCGGGTCGCAAAGGCGACGACGGCGCCGGCCGCCGCAGCCATCAGGGCGAACAGCCCCGCTATCCCCCAACGCACCACCCCGGCCGAGCGCTCCACGTCGGTGAGCCAGCGGGAGTGGTCGTCCACGTCCCCGTCCACCCCGGCCATGTCCAGCGCGCGCTTGAGGTCCCGGGCGGTCGCCGGATGGCGCGGGTCGAGCTCTACGGTGACCAGCTGCGGGATCGGCAGGTCCTTCAGGCTGGCCTCGCCGATCCAGGGCTTCAGCAGCTTTTCGGCCTTGTCGCGCTCCAGGGCCGCGGCCTCGCTGACCCCCTTCACCCCCGCCAGCGCCTCGGCGGCCCGCCCGGCGGCGGCGGTTTCGGTTTCGCCGACCCGGGGCCGCACCTGCACGGTCGCCTCGCCGCGGAGCTGCCGCGCCCAGCCGTCCGCCGCACGGTTGGCCGCCAGGCCGGTCACCGCCGCCAGACAGGCCAGGAAACACAGCACCGCCACCACGAAGCCGAGCGAGACCTCGCGATCGTCCTCCCGCGGCAACAGCGGCCCCGGCTTCCAGCGCTGCAGGTTGCCCGGCGAGACGCTCATCGCTCGTCGTCCTCCGGCCCGTAGTCCGACTCCGGCTCCGGGTCGGGCCCAGGGTCCGGCTCCGCCCCCATCTGGGCGGCGCGCTTCAGGCGGCCGCGATCGAGATAGAGCACCGGCATGCGCGAGCGGGCGACCAGCTCCTCGTCGTGGCTGGCGATGACCACGGTGCAGCCCAGGCGGTTCAACTCGACGAACAGGCGAATGATGCGCAGGCTCATCTCATGGTCGACGTTGCCGGTGGGCTCGTCGGCCAGGATCAGCTCAGGCCGGTTCACCACCGCGCGGGCGATGGCGAGGCGCTGCTGCTCGCCGCCGGACAGGGTGCGGGGCAGGGCGTGCATGCGCTGGCCCAGGCCCACCCAGGTCAAAAGCTCGGCCACGTCCTCGCGGTAACTGGCCGGTTTGCGGCCGGACAGACGCAGCGGCAGGGCGGCGTTGTCGAAGGCCGACAGGTGGTCGAGCAGGCGGTATTCCTGGAACACCACCCCGATCCGGCGCCGCATGGCCGGCAGGTCTTTGCGCTTCAGCCGCTCGACGTCCTCGCCGAACAGGGCGACGCTGCCGCGCGTCGGACGGTTGGCCAGGTAGATCAGCTTTAAAAGCGAGGACTTGCCCGCCCCCGACGGCCCGGTAAGAAAGTGGAAACTGCCGGTGGTTAACGTAAATCCAACGTCCTTGAGGACTTCCGGCGCGCGCCCATAACGCAGGCCGACGTTCTCAAAGCGGACGACAGCACTGTCGGACCGGCTGAATTCGTTTTCGGCCCCCAGGGAGGCGGCGTGATCGGCGGCGTTCCTGGACATGCGGTCCGAAATCGGAGACCTCAGGAGGAGGTGCTTGCGCCTCCGAGTCGTTGGCCATGATACTGACCTGCCCTGAGTGCGCCACCCGCTATTTCGTCGACGACGACCGCGTCGGGACGTCCGGCCGCACCGTGCGCTGCGCCGCGTGCGGGGCCAACTGGCGCGCCGCGCTCGAAGCGCCGCTCGAACTCACCGCCGGCACCGAGCCCGCGCCGATGCTGCGCTCGGCCGAACCGGTCTCCTTCGGCCGCAACGAACCCGCCGCGCCCGAACCGTCCGCCTCGGCTGCGCCCGAGGTGCACAGGACCTTCCGCGCCAAGGTCGAACAGAAGCGCCGCGTGCGCGAGGCCGCCGCCGCCGGCGTGGTGTGGGGCCTGATGTGCGTGGGCTTCGCGCTCCTGGTAGGCGCCGCCTATCTGTTCCGCGTCGATGTGGTGAAGCTCTACCCGAAGGCCGCGGGCGCCTATGCCTGGGTCGGCGCGCCGGTGAACCCCACGGGCCTCGCCTTCGAAAAGATCGCCGCCACGCCCGCGCCCGACGGCCTCGCCGCCGTCACCGTCTCGGGCCAGGTGCGCAACGTCATCGGTCACGCGACCTCGGCGCCGCCGATCCGCGTGGCCCTGCTCGACAAGTCCGGCGCGCGCATCGCCACCCAGGTGCTGCGTCTGCCGACGCCGTCGCTGGCGCCCGGCAAGACTCAGGCGTTCTCGGTGTCGCTGCCCGATCCCAAGGCGGCCGCCGCCAACGTCGACGTCGCCTTCGCCCTCGACATCAAGCCCGCGCCGCAGGCGAAACCGCGCCCCGTTGTGGTGCATGCGGCGGCTGTGCCGCCGACGCCCAACGCGCCCCTGTTCGCGACGCAACCGCCGCCCGCCGCCACCGCCCAGGCCGCGCCGCTTCGAACCACGCCGGCGAAAACGGCGCCCACAACAGTCGTGAAGTCGGCGCCCAAATCCGGCCCGGCCGGCCTGCGTCCGCCGCTCGGCGTGTCGACCCAGCGCGCCGAAGAGGCCAAGCCGCTGCCGGCGAACGATCCCTACGCCCTGCAGCCTGCGCCGCATGGTTGAGACCGGCCGCTATACGCTGCTTCTTTCCGAAGACGACATCCGGGCCCGCGTCGAGGTTCTGGCCGACGCGATCGCGCCGCGCGTCGACGACGAATGCGTCGCGGTGTGTCTGCTCACCGGCGGCCTGTGGTTCGCCAGCGACCTGACCCGTGCGCTGGCGCGGCGCGGCCGGCATGTCGCGTTCGACGCCTTGTGGCTGGCTTCGTACGGCGATGAGACCGCGAGTTCCGGCCGGGTGCAGGTGCGCGCGGCGCTGCAGCGACCGGTCAACGGCCGTCATGTGTTGATCGTCGACGACGTGTTCGATTCCGGCCTGTCGCTCAGCGAAGCGGTAAAGGTGGTGAAGGCCGCCGGCGCCGCCTCGGTGCTGACCGCGGTGTTCGCGCGCAAGCCCTGGCCGCAGGCGCGGATGATGGAGCCCGATTTTGTGGGTTGGGAGGCGCCGGCCCGCTATCTGGTCGGCTACGGCCTCGACGCGGCGGGCAGGCTGCGTGGTTTGCCGGGCATCGCCGCGCTGGACTGAGTGAGGCTAACCTTCAGACGTCGCGCCGGCCCCTCCGTCGGCCTCCGGCCAACACCTCCCCTGCGGCCTGCGGCCGGGGGAGGATTGTGAGCGCTCTAGGTCCTCCCCCGCGCGAAGCGCGTAGGGGAGGTGGCGGCCGGAGGCCGACGGACGGGCCGGCGCGACGCTGGGTGATTAGCGATTTGCGACCGCAATCCGGCTGCAAAATCTTTCACAGTGTCCGTTGCGAAACCCGCGACCGCCGCCGCCGGGCGAAAGTCCAGCAAGGCTGAACGCACCGGCGCGGGACCGCGCGCGACCAGGGCCAGAGCCACAGCGATCACCAGGGCGTAGCGCAGCGCAAACGGATCGGCGGCGGCGAGACCCGCGCGCGCAGGCCCGACGCGCAGGCTGCGGATGGCTTCGGCGGCGTGCTTCACCTGCAGGTCCCACAGCGCGGGCTCGCCCACCACCGGCTTGTCGGCCAGCAGGCTGACGGGCGTGTGCTCGAAGCCGGAATCCTGTTCGAGGCGGCGCGTGGTTTCGGCGCGTCTGGGCAGGCGGATTTTCGTCGCGCCGTAGATCGCGAAGGCCAGCGCGATCACGTAGGCGCCGCCGACGATACCGAGCTGCAACGGCTGGGAAAGAGGGGCGAAAGCGCCCCAGACGGCGGCCGTGATCAAGGCCAGGGTCGCAATCAGGAACGGCGCCCACAGGACCGCCGAGCGTTCCCACAGCATCACCAGCCTGCCCGCGAACAGGGCGCGGTTCAGGCGGCGGCGGGTGGGGCGGTCGAAGACCTCTGACATGTCACAACCAGGGCGGCTGGGATTCGCGCTCGAACATCTCGGGGTAGCCGGGCCTGGGTCGCACGACGTGCCACTGGCTGTCGCGCACCAACACCTCCGGCGCGAGCGGACGGGAATTGTACTCGCTCGCCATCACCGCGCCGTAGGCTCCCGCCGACATGAAGGCGACCAGATCGCCGGCGGCGACCTCGGGCAGTTCGCGATCGCGGCTGAAGGTATCGCCGGTCTCGCACACGGGGCCGACCACGTCGTAGGTCAGCCGCCGCGCGTCGGCGTGGGGCTTCACCGGACGGATGTCGTGGAAGGCGTCGTAGAGCGCCGGCCGCATCAGGTCGTTCATCGCCGCGTCGAGCACCAGGAAGCGCCGGCCTTCACCGGGCCGCTTGTGCACGTGCACCACCCGCGACAGCAGCACGCCCGCGTTGGCGACGATCATGCGTCCCGGCTCGAAGATGTACTGCAGCTCGAGACCGCCGGCGCCGTCCGCCGCCGCTTCGGCAAAAGCGTTTGGGGACGGCGGATCGGGCTGGTTGAAATAGGGGACGCCCAGGCCGCCGCCGAGGTCCAGGGTCGAAACCTCGAACCCGTCGGCACGCAGGCGCTCGACCAGCGACTTCATGATCGCGAACGCGGCGCGCGAGGCCGCAAGGTCGGAGATCTGGCTGCCGATGTGACAGGCGAGACCGCGCGGCTGCAGATGCGGCGAGTTGGCGGCCCGCGCGTAGAGCTCGAGCGCTTCCTCGGCGGTAACGCCGAACTTGTCGGTGACGCCGCCGGTGGTGATCTTGGCGTGACCGCCGGCGCCCACGCCCGGGTTCACCCGGAACGCGACCGGCGCGCAGAATCCGCGCGCGGCGGCGACGGCTTCGATGCGGTCGAGCTCGGGCGCGGCTTCGACGTTGATCTGATAGACGCCGGCCTCCAGCGCGAAGACGATCTCGCGCTCCAGCTTGCCGACGCCGGAAAAGACGATGCGGTTCGCCGGCACGCCGGCGGCCATGGCCTTGCGGATCTCGCCTTCGGACACCGTGTCGGCGCCTGCGCCCAGTTTGGCCAGCGTCGACAGCACCGCCATGTTCGAGTTGGCCTTCACCGCATAGGCCACCAGCGGCGCCCCAAGGCGCACGGCCTGACCGGCCAGCGCCTCACGAAAGACCGTGAGGTGCCGTTCCAGGGTCGCGGTCGAATAGACATAGACCGGCGTGCCGACCTCGCGCGCGATGTCGGAGAGCTTCACGTCCTCGCAGCAGAGTTCGCCGTCGCGAACCTCGAAGTGGTTCACGCGGGCCTTCAGTGATGCGGGATGAGATTGCTCGGGCTGCCTGGACCGGAATCGGGGCCGGCGGGAACGCCGTCCATCGGGTCCTGCGCGATGGTGCGGTTCTGCGCGTCGGGCGAGAGCGCCGACGGATCGCCGTTGCGCACCGGCGTGGTGCGCTGTTCGCCCGCGTCGCCGGTCGTCTTGTCCTTGGGGTGGCCCCACATGGGCGGCGGACGCTCCAGCGTGCCGCGCTTGCCGCAGGCGCTGACGCCGAAGCCGGTGGCGGCGACGAGGGCAGTAACGAGGACGAGGCGGGAGGTGAGGCGGACGGTCATGACAGACGTTCCTTCCAACGCGCGATCTGGAGGCGGACCTGGGAGGGCGCGGTCCCCCCGTAGCTCGTCCGGCTGGCGCAGGAGGCCGCGGGCGAAAGCACACTATAGATCGCTTCCGTGACACGCGGTTCAAGCTTCTGCAGTTCGGCGAGCGGCAGTTGCTCGAGGCCCACACCCAGGGCTTCGGCCCGTTTCACCGCCGCGCCGGTCACGTGGTGCGCGTCGCGGAACGGGATGCCCAGTTCGCGCACCAGCCAGTCAGCGAGGTCGGTGGCGGTCGAGTAGCCGGCCCCGGCCAGCTCGGCCATTCGGGCGCGGTTGGGCGTGAGATCGCTCACCATGCCGGCCATGGCTTTCAGCGAGAGGTCCAGCGCGTCGAAGGCCTCGAAGACCGGCGCCTTGTCCTCCTGCATGTCCTTTGAATAGGCGAGGGGCAGACCTTTCATCACCACAGATAACGTGGTCAGGGCCCCCATGATCCGTCCGATCTTGGCGCGGACCAGCTCGGCCGCGTCCGGATTGCGCTTCTGCGGCATGATCGAGGAGCCGGTGGTGAAGGCGTCGGACAGGCTGACGAACCCGAAGGCGGGCGAGGTCCAGAACACGATCTCCTCGGCCAGGCGCGACAGGTGCCCGGCGCAGATCGCGGCGGCGGACAGGGCCTCCAGCGCAAAATCCCGCGACGACACCCCGTCTACGGAATTGGCCCCCGGGCGGTCGAAGCCCAGGGCCTTTGCGGTCATCTCCCGGTCGATCGGGAAGGGCGATCCGGCCAGGGCGGCGGAACCCAGGGGGCATTCGTTCATCCGCGAACGGGCGGCGGAGAAGCGGTCCGCGTCGCGGCCCAGCATCTCGAGATAGGCCATCAGGTGGTGGCCGAAGGTCACCGGCTGGGCGATCTGCAGGTGGGTGAAGCCCGGCATCAGGGTGTCCGCCTCGGCCTCGGCTTTGGCCAGCAGCGCCTTTTGCAGGTCCTGGATTGCGCCCCTGGCCCCATCGCAGGCGTCGCGGACCCACAGGCGGAAGTCGGTCGCCACCTGGTCGTTGCGCGAGCGGGCGGTGTGCAGCCGGCCGGCCGCATCGCCGATCAGGGCCTTCAGCCGGGCCTCCACGTTCATGTGGATGTCTTCCAGATCCGCCCGGAAGGGGAATTTCCCCGATAAAATCTCGGCTTCCACCTGATCGAGGCCGCGTTGGATTTGACCTTCGTCCTCGCGTGATATGATTTGGCGCGCGGCCAGCATGGCCGCGTGCGCCCGCGATCCGGCGAGATCCTGGGCCCAGAGGCGGCGGTCCACGTCGATAGAGACGTTGATCGCCTTCATCAGTTCGGCCGGTTCAGTGGAGAAGCGGCCGCCCCACATGCTCTGACCCTTAGGGCCATGCCCTTCGGGATCGGGCTTGGGGTCGGGGGAAGGGTCGGAACGGTCGTTCATGAGCGAAGTCTCGGACGAGGCGGAAAAGGACGCAGGCAAGGCCGGCGGGCGGGGGATCGCGATCCTTTCGGCCGTGGTCGCAGCCGTGGTGATCGCCGCCGTGCTCGGGCTTTTATACGTCAGGCACCGCAACGCCACCGAAATGGCGGCCCAGGCGGGACCAGGCGCCGTCCACGAGGGCCCGCTCGCCCGCTATGCGACCGCCTCGCTCGCCAAGCTGAAGACCTGGAAGAGCCCGCACGCGGCGGTCCCAATCGTCTTCGACGACGCCGCCGGCAAGCCCGTCGACATGGCCTCATTCAAGGGCAAGGTCGTGGTGATGAACATCTGGGCGACCTGGTGCGGCCCGTGCGTGGTCGAGATGCCGACCCTTGCCGACGTCCAGCGCAAATATCCCAACGACGTCGCCGTGGTCGCCGTCAGCGAGGACCGGGATTCCGCCGACGCCAAGAACTTCATCGACGTGCACGACCCGCTGGCCTTCTACCACGACCCGGACACGCTCACTGTGCCCAACAAGCTCGGCTTCCACGTGCTGCCCTCGACGGTGATCTTCGATCGCCACGGCCGCGAAGTGGCGCGCATCGAAAGCCCCGCGGCGTGGAATTCACCCGAGGCCTACGCCTTGATCGATGCGGTGCTGAAGCGGCCCTGAGGCCTATTCGATTTCCGGACGCAGCGCGGCTTCGATGTCGGTTTCCGGATGCGGCGCCGGCGGTGCGGGTTCCGGTTCGGGCGCGGGGGCGACCGGCTTGGCGCTGTAGGTGGTCATCGGCGGCGCGGCGATCTCGGGTTCCTGTATCAGGAAGTTGCGCGGCCGTGTGCTGGTTGCCTTGGGACCGAAAGCGATCAGGGCGGCGATGACGCCGGACCAGACCGTGTAGCTGACGCCCGCCACCAGAACGAGCGGCATGATCGCCACCGCCATCAGCAGGGTCGCCTTGGCCTCGCCCATGCGGCGGAACAGGTCGCCGTAGGAAAACGCCTGCAACAGCGACAGGCCGATGGCGAACACCGCGATCGCCACCACGGTGAACACAAACCCGTAGGCGATGAAGCGCACGAAGATGCCCAGCCGCGTGCGCGGCGTGCCGTCGCGCTTACGCTCGCGATCGATCATGATGAAGGTGAGGGTGACGCTGATCGCGCCCAGCACCATGCCGATGGCGCGCGGGTCCTCGATGGTCATCAGGCCGGTCTTGTCCGACGGCCACAGCAACAGCGTCAGCGGCAGCGGCGGCCACAACACCGCCAGCACCCAGGCCAGCGCGACCCAGAGCGAAGCGGGCCCTCGCCAGTCGATCTTGTTGGTGGCCAGGGTGCGCATCATCGACGGATCACCGCGTCGGAACCGGCTTTTCGCCGCTGTAGTCGTAGAAGCCGCGCCCGCTCTTGCGCCCGAGCCAGCCGGCCTCGACGTATTTCACCAGCAGCGGACAGGGCCGGTACTTGGAATCCGACAGCCCTTCGTAGAGCACGTTCATGATCGCCAAGACCGTATCCAGTCCGATGAAATCGCCGAGCTCGAGCGGGCCCATCGGATGGTTGGCGCCCAGCTTCATCGCCGTGTCGATGGCGTCCACCGTGCCCACGCCCTCGTACAGGGTGTAGATCGCCTCGTTGATCATCGGCACCAGGATGCGGTTGACGATGAAGGCGGGAAAATCTTCGGCGTTGGCGGTGATCTTGCCGAGCGATTGCGCGAAGGCAACGGCGGTTTCGTAGGTGTCCGCGTCGGTGGCGATGCCGCGGATGATCTCCACCAGCTTCATCACCGGCACCGGGTTCATGAAGTGAAGCCCGATGAACTTGCCCGGCCGGTCGGTGGCCGAGGCCAGACGCGTGATCGAAATCGACGAGGTGTTCGACGCCAAGAGCGCGCTCGGCTTCACGTGCGGATGCAGGTCGGCGAAGATCGCCTTCTTGACCGCTTCGTCCTCAGTCGCCGCCTCGATCACCAGGTCCGCCTGGCCGAGGTCGGGATAGGTCGGCGCCGGTTTGATCCGCGGCAAGGCCGCGTCCATCGCCGCCTGATCGATGATGCCCTTGCCGACCTGGCGAACCATGTTTTTGCGAACGTGGTCGAGGCCCTGCTCGATGCGGTCGGGGCTGAGGTCGTTGAGGAGGACGTCGTAGCCGCCCAGCGCGCAGACATGAGCGATCCCCGCTCCCATCTGACCGGCGCCGACAATGCCTACGATCCTGATATCCGTCATGTGGACCGAGCCCGTTGGTATTATCTAACAGCTCCGGGAACGGAGCCTATTGCGTTGCAGCATACTCGCGCCCGGGGAGGCCGGCCGCAAGTGTCGCGAAGACACACGCAACCGGCGTGACCGCGGACTATTTTCCGATCTTGGTCAGTTCGTCCATCAGGGCCGGGATCGCGGTCTTGTAGTCGGTGACCCAGCCGAAATCGGCGACCTGGAAGATCGGGGCGTCGGCGTCCTTGTTGATGGCGACGATGATCTTGGAGTCCTTCATGCCCGCCAGGTGCTGGATCGCGCCCGAAATACCGATGGCGATGTAGAGATCCGGCGCCACAACCTTGCCGGTCTGGCCGACCTGGTAGTCGTTGGGAGCGTAGCCCGCGTCCACCGCCGCGCGGCTGGCGCCGACCGCGGCGCCCAGCTTGTCCGCCAGCGGATCGAGCACGCGGTGGAACTCCTCCGCCGAACCCATGGCGCGGCCGCCGGAGACGACGATCTTGGCCGCCTGCAGTTCCGGACGATCCGACTTGACCATCTGTTCGGAGACGAAGCGCGTCTTGGGCGCCTTCGGGCCCGGGGCCAGGGTTTCGACCGAGGCCGAACCGCCGCCATCCGCCGGTTTGAAGGCGGTGGCGCGCACGGTCAGCACCTTCTTCGCGTCCGACGATTGTACCGTTTCCAGCGCGTTGCCGGCATAGATCGGACGCACGAAGGTCGAGGCGTCGACCACTTCGATCACGTCGGTGATCTGGTTGCTGTCGAGTTTCGCGGCGATGCGCGGCGCGCAATCCTTGCCGCTGGTGGTCGAGGGCACCAGCAGGGCGTCGTAATTCGCCATCAGCGGCAGCACCGCGAGTTCGACCGCTTCGGCGATCATCTTGCCGAGGTCGTCGCCCTGTTGCACCAGCACCTTGCGCACGCCGGCGATCTGGGCCGCGGCCTGGCCCACGGCGTCACAGCCCTGGCCCAGCACCAGCACATCCACGTCGCCCGACAGCGCCTTGGCGGCGGTGACGGTCTTGGCGGTGGTGTCGCGCAGGTTTTGATTGTCGTGATCGGCGAAAACGAGAACGGCCATCACAGCACCCCCGCGGACTTGAGCTTGGCGACGAGGTCGGCAGCGTCGGCCACCTTCACGCCGGCCTGGCGCTTGGGCGGCTCAGTGACCTTCAGAACCTTCAGCTTCGAGGCGACATCGACGCCGAAGTCGGCGGGCGTCTTGGTGTCGATCGGCTTCTTCTTCGCCTTCATGATGTTCGGCAGCGAGGCGTAGCGCGGCTCGTTCAGGCGCAGGTCGGTGGTCACCACCGCCGGCAGATCGACATTGATCGTCATCAAGCCACCATCGACTTCACGGGTGACGTCCGCGGTCTGTCCCTTCAGCTCGAGCTTCGAGGCAAAGGTCGCCTGCGGCCAGTCGAGCAGACCGGCCAGCATCTGGCCCGCGGCGTTGTTGTCGCCGTCGATCGCCTGCTTGCCCATCAGCACCAGGCCCGGCTGTTCCTCGGCGACGACCGCCTTGAGCAACTGCGCCACGGCGAGGGGATCGACGTCGACGTCGGTGGTGATCAGCAGGCCGCGATCGGCGCCCATGGCGAGCGCGGTGCGGATGGTCTCCTGCGCCTGCTGCACGCCGATGGAGACCACGACGATCTCTTCGACCGCGCCCTTTTCCTTCAGGCGCACCGCCTCTTCGACGGCAATCTCGTCGAAGGGGTTCATGGACATCTTGACGTTGGCGAGATCGACGCCGGTCTGATCCGCTTTCACGCGGACCTTCACGTTAGCGTCGACCACCCGTTTGACCGGGACGAGGACCTTCATGGGCTGGCTTCGCACCTTGGGAGGAGGAGCGGCCTAGGGCCGCCAGGGAAGGGGGCTAGACAGCATTGGCCCCGGGCCGTGTCAACGTGCTGCAATGCAATACGACTTTGCCGCAAGGGGAGTCCTTGCCGGGCCTCTTTCCGATGAAAGATGGCCTAGCGGGTCGCCCCGGGCTTCCACAGGACATCGGCCTTGCCCCGGTCGTTGGCCCGGCGGGCGGCCACGAACAGCAGGTCCGACAGCCGGTTGAGGTACTTCACCGCCTCCGGGCTCACCCGCTCGTGGGCTACGGCCGCCAGCGTCACCGCCTCCCGCTCGGCCCGGCGGCAGACCGTGCGCGCCAGGTGCAGGTGGGCCGAAAGCGGCGTCCCGGCCGGCAGGACGAAGGAGGTCAGGGGTTCGAGGTCCCCGTTCAGGTCGTCGATCTCCCGCTCCAGCCGCTCGACCTGGCCGGCGGTGATGCGCAGGGGTTCAAAGGCCAGGGGCTTGTCCCGCTCGGGGGTGGCGAGGTCGGCGCCCAGGTCGAACAGGTCGTTCTGAATCCGCTCCAGGATGACGTCGAGGTGCGGGTCGCCCTGGGCGTGCAGCCGCGCCAGGCCCAGGCAGGCGTTGGTCTCGTCCACAGTCCCATAGGCGGCGACGCGGGGGTCATCCTTGGGCAGGGGCTCGCCCGTGGCCAGGCGGGTTTTCCCGCCGTCGCCGGCCCGCGTGTAGATCCGGTTCAGGGTGACCAAGCGCGCCTCAGCCGGAACCTTTGGCCTTCATCATCAATCCGATGACCAGGAACACGATGGCCACGGCCTGGGCCATGACCCGGTAGCGCATGAACTTGTTGGAGTTGGCCAGGGCGTAATTGCCCCCCCGGTAGAGCGAATAGAAGCCCATCACCAGGGTGGCGACGACGGTGAGCAGGGCGAGAATGATCAGGACGTCGATGACGTGCATGGCCGAAATCTAGGCTTCCGACCCGGCCCGCGCCAGCCCGGAAAACCCTGCGACAATGTGCCGATCTAGTTCGCTGAACCTTGTGATTACAGCGTTTGCGGGTCTGTCGAGAAACCGACATTACCGCTCGCCGCACTTAGGACACCCTTTAATTTCAACGCTATCTGCCCATATGGACCTGCGAGCACCGGGTTTCGGAAGGATATTGATCAAGCTCGCCGACCCCGGGTATCGTGCAGCTAGTAGAGGCCCGACCGCGAGTCGAGGCCGATGGGTGAGAGTGATGAAACAAGCAGCCGTCAGAGCGACGTACGAATCGGTGGACCTCGGCGACGCCGCCGTCCCCGCGCCGAACCGCCGGGCCCTTTCCAAGATGCGGACCCGCCAGAAAGTCCTGGCCGCGGCCCGCGCCCTGTTCAACGAACGCGGCTACGACGCCGCCACCGTCCGCGACATCGCCCGCAGCGCCGGCATGTCCACCGGGGCGGTTTTCGCCAACTTCCAGGACAAGTCCGACCTCTTCGAAGCGGTCGAGATGGAGGACTTCGAGCGTATCGCCGAGGCCATGCGCGAGGCGGCGTCAGGTCCGCATAAGGATGTAGAGGCTAAACTGCTGGATGTTCTGTCCTGCGGCTACGTCTATTACGCCGATAGCCTGCCGCTGGCCCAGGCGACCGTGGCCCAATCCTGGCTGCGACCGTTGAACGCAGAACTGCGGGCGCGCAACGTTTTGAAAGTTCTGTTAGGAATCATCGGCGACGCCTTAAGAGAAGGAGGCCGTCGGGGCGAGATTCGTCAGGATTTCGACGTCCGGCTGGTTTCCGAGATGCTTTGGGGCGCGTATTTGGCGAACTTCCGTCGGGCCATTTTCGACGGTTGGAACCTTGAGACGCTTCGGGCGCGTCTGGCCGATCAGATCGGTCTGGTGCTTTCGGGTCTCAGGCAAGGATAGCCGGGAGACGGCCGTCCGGGTGGGTCGACGCCGAATACGGCGCGGCCCCTCCGGGGCAGGCGCTCTTCCGATCAGGGGGCTAAATTGGGGGTTCGTGAAGTCCAGAAGCAGGCGACGCGGGAAAAGGTCGTTGAGGCCGCCCGCAGTCTGTTTGAGGAGATCGGATACGAAGAGACGACCATCCGCATGGTCGCCGAGCGCGCGACCGTGTCCGTGGGCTCCGTATTCACCACCTTCGAAAGCAAGGTGGACATCTTCAACTACATCCTGTTCGAAAAATTCGAAGCGCTGTTCAGCGAGTTGCAGCGCATTTCGCCCTACCTGAAGGGCTCCGCCTGTCATCGCATCGCGTCGCTGATGTCGATCGCCTACGGCGTCGAGTGCCGCCAGCTCGACCTGATGATCTCGCACATGGCCGCGTCCTACGGCTGGCCGCGCCGCATCGAAGACGAGCACAACAAGCGCCGCGCGCGCCTGATCGGCCTGTTCCGCGACATCCTCGACCAGGGCGTGGCCCAGGGCGAGATTCGCCCCGACGTGGACCTCGACCAGTTCATCGACATCCTGCTGTCGGTCTACACGCGCAACTATCGCCGCGCCTATTACGAGAAGCTGACCCCCGAAGAACTCTCCGCCATCGCCGAACAACAGGCGAGCCTGCTGTTCCAGGGCATCGCCACGCGGGCGGAATTCGGCGTCATCGGCGAAGCGCGCGACGTACGCGCGGCTGGCGCCTAACTCTTCCAGCGCAGCGTTGCCGCCTTCACTGGATTGACGAACGGGCGGCCCTCTTTGCGGCTCGTCGCCCATTCCTTCTTCAGCGCCTGGTACCACTTGGCCTGGCGGTCGGCGTCGTCGACCCAGAGCAGCGGCGGGTCGTATTTCAGGCCTTCGTTCTGCAGGTTCACCATGTCGCCGTCCTGGCGCAAGAAGGCGCGCGCGCCGGCGCGCACGAAGGGCAGGATCAGGCTGACCACCGGATGGTCCGACCACAGGATCTGGGTGATGCGCGTTTTGCTCTCGGTCACCGGCGTCAGACACGTCAGGCTCAGCACCTGACGCTTGCCCACCAGGATATGCTCCCAGCGAAACGCCGGCAGGGCGAAGGTGATTTCGGTCAGCGGCTCGCCGCCCAGCGCGGCATAGGCGCGGCTGTTCTTCGACGGCGGATGCCGCGCCATGGCGAAGCCGTGCTCGCGCGGTTCGAACGCCTTGGCCTTTTCGTGGGCGCTCTTGGTGCTGCGCCACCACCACTGCTGATGCACATAGGGTCCGTGCGCGGGATCCATCAGGCCGACGATGGCGTGATCCACGTGGGCTTCGAAATCCATGCCGTCGACCAGCTTGGGCTTGCCGCCGACGACGCCGGGAAACTGCGGCGGCGCGTAGTCGGGCGCCAGGGGATTGCGCGGGTCCGACGCGATCCAGACGAAGATCAGCCCCTGGCTTTCGCGCACCGGATAGGCGCGCACCTTCACCCGCTCCGGCTCGAACGCCTGGCCGTCGACCAGCGAAGGAATGGCGCTGCACACCCCGTCGGTCCCGAAACGCCAGCCGTGATAGCAGCACTCCACCGCCTCGCCGGTCTTGGGATCGGCAACGAGGCGCCCGGCCGACAAGGGCGCGGCGCGGTGGGGGCAGATGTCGCGCAACGCGAACACCGCGCCCTTGCGCGTGCGACCCAAGAGCACCGGTTCGCCCAGGATTTCGTAGCGCTTCAGGTCGCCGGTCTTGAGGTCGGAGCCCAGCGCCGCGAACCACCAGGTGTCGCGCAGAAAGCCGCGGCCGAACGCGATGTCGGCGGCGCGGGGGCTCAGGTCCTGGTCGGCGTCAGCGGCCATACGGCCGTGTTAGCGTGTCTAGGGGGTAAAAAAAACAAGGGGTGAGAGGAAGAACTCAAAGAATTCAAAGAAGCGAAAGCTGTCGCACTTGAAAACCCGCGCAGCGGGCCTTCAACATTCTTGGATGCGCCTTCGGCGCCGGATGGGAGAGGCTCGACCCCTTGCTCTTCTTCGAGTTCTTGGAGTTCTTCCTCTCCCGCCTTGCTTTTTTTTCAGACCGGCTCAGTGCTTGGACTTGTCGCCCTTGAGGACCTTGTCGGCCTTGCGGTCGATCTTCTGTTCTTCCGCCTTGGACATGCGCCCGGCGTTCTGGGCCTGGCTGGCGCGGGCCTTGGCGTTCTTGGCGTGGGCCTTGTCCTCGATCGGATAGGCGCGCTTTTCCGGCTCGGCGAATTGGGACTTCTTCAGTTTCTTGCGGGTGTCGGTACGCAGCTCGGCCATCACGGCTCTCCTCACTTGAGAGCCGTGGAACGCGCGGAATTCCCTGAAGTTCAGCCGGTCAGACCAGGGCGCCGTGGCAGTGCTTGAACTTGCGCTCCGAGCCGCAGGGACAGGGCGCATTGCGCGCGGTCCGCTCCCAGCCCATCGGCAGGGCCGAGTGGGGCAGGCCGGCGCGTTCGTCCATGCCCATGTTCTCCGTCGCCGACGGCGACAGCCGCCCCGCTTCGTTCTCGCCGGTCAGCGGGTTGATGTGGATCTCCTCGAACTCCGGCGCCATCGGTTGCGGCGCCTGCTCGAAGCGGAACTCCACGTTCATCAGCCACGCGGTGACGCCCTGGCGCAGGTCGGTCAGCAGGCGTTCGAACAGCGAGAAGGCCTCGGTCTTGTACTCGTTCAGCGGGTCGCGCTGGCCATAGCCGCGCAGGCCGATCACCGAGCGCAGGTGGTCGAGGTGCACCAGGTGCTCGCGCCAGTGATAGTCGATCATCTGGAGCAGGAAGCTCTTCTCGACCGACTTCATCTGGCCCGAGCCGACGGCCTCGGTCCGCTCGTCCGCGCGCTTGTCGGCGGCGGCCTGGATGCGCTCTTCGATCTCTTCGTTGGAGACGCCTTCTTCGGCGGCCCACTCGGCCAAAGGCAGTTCGAGGCCCAGCGTCTGGCGCACGCGCTCGTCGAGGCCCGCAATGTCCCACTGCTCGGCATAGGCCTTGGGCGGCAGATGGCGGTTGACCAGGTCGGCGACGGTGTCTCTGCGGAACTCGGTGACCAGTTCGGTCAGGTCGTCCGCCTCCATGAACTCCTGGCGCTGCTCGAACACGGCCTTGCGCTGGTCGTTGACGACGTCGTCGTACTTCAGCAGGTTCTTACGGATTTCGAAGTTGCGCTGCTCGACGCGCTTTTGCGCCGTCGCGATGGCCGAGTTCAGCCACTTGTGGGTGATCGCCTCGCCTTCGGCCACGCCGAAGGTGCGCATGATCGAATCCAGACGCTCGCCGGCGAAGATGCGCAGCAGGTCGTCCTCGCAGGACAGGAAGAACTTCGACTTGCCCGGGTCGCCCTGACGGCCGGTACGGCCGCGCAGCTGGTTGTCGATGCGGCGGCTTTCGTGGCGTTCGGTGCCCAGCACGAACAGACCGCCCGCCGCCAGCGCCTGCTGGCGTCGCGCGGCGATGTCGGCTTCGAAGGTGGCTTTCGCGTCGGCTTCCGCCTCCGGGGTGATCTCCAGGCCCATGCCGCGCTGTTCGAGCTTCCAACGCTGCATCTTCATGTCGAGGTTGCCGCCGAGCTGAATGTCGGTGCCGCGGCCGGCCATGTTGGTGGCGATGGTCACCGCGCCTGGCACGCCCGCGTCGGCGACGATATAGGCTTCCTGTTCATGGTAACGCGCGTTCAGCACCTGGTGCGGAACGCCCTTGATGCGCTTGCCTTCGTGTTCGAACTCGTGCGCCTGGATCAGTTCCGACAGCACTTCCGACTTTTCGATCGACACGGTGCCGACCAGCACCGGCTGACCGCGGCGGTAGCAGTCTTCGATCTGCAGCAGGATGGCGTCGTTCTTTTCCTTCGAGGTGCGATAGACCTCGTCGTCCACGTCGATGCGGACGATCGGGCGGTTGGTCGGAATGTCGGTCACGCCCATCTTGTAGATGTCCATGAACTCGGCTTCTTCCGTCAGCGCCGTACCGGTCATGCCCGACAGCGTCGAATAGAGGCGGAAGTAGTTCTGGATGGTGACCGAGGCCAGCGTCTGGTTCTCGGGCTGGATCTCGACGTGTTCCTTCGCCTCGATGGCCTGGTGCAGGCCTTCCGACAGGCGCCGGCCATGCATCATGCGGCCGGTGAACTCGTCGATCAGCATCACCTCGCCGCCCTTGACGATGTAGTCACGGTCGCGGAGGTAGAGCGTGTGCGCACGCAGCGCCTGCGTCACGTGGTGCACGGCGGTGACGTTGGCGGAGTCGTAGAGGCCGGCGGTGTCGGGGGCCAGGTGGTCGCCCGCCATCAGCATCTCTTCAACCTTCTCCGAGCCGTACTCGGAGAGCATCACCTGACGCTGCTTTTCGTCGAGCTCGAAGGTCGCCTTGTCCTCGACCATCACCTTCACGATGTCGTCGACGATGCGGTAGAACTCGGATTTGTCGTCGGTCGGGCCGGAGATGATCAGCGGCGTGCGCGCTTCGTCGATCAGGATCGAGTCGACTTCGTCGACGATCGCGAAATTGTGGCCGCGCTGGACCATCTCGCGTTTGTCGTAGACCAGGTTGTCGCGCAGATAGTCGAAGCCGAATTCGTTGTTGGTGCCGTAGGTGATGTCGGCGTTGTAGGACGCGTGGCGCTGGGCCTGGTTCAGGCCGTTCACGATCACGCCCACGTCCATGCCGAGGAAGCGGTAGACCTGGCCCATCCACTCCGCGTCGCGTCGCGCGAGGTAGTCGTTCACCGTCACCAGGTGACAGCCCTTGCCTTCGAGCGCGTTCAGATAGAGCGGCGCGGTGGCGACCAGGGTCTTGCCTTCGCCGGTCCGCATCTCGGCGATGCCGCCTTCGTGCAGGACCATGCCGCCGACCAGCTGCACGTCGTAGTGGCGTTGGCCCAGCGTCCGCTTGGCCGCCTCGCGGGTCACCGCGAAGGCCTCGTTCATAAGCTTGTCGAGCTTCTCGCCGTTTTCGACGCGCTGGCGGAAGACCGCGGTCTGGGCGGCCAGTTGCTCGTCGCTCATGGCGGCGTACTGGGGCTCGAGCGCGTTGATGGCCTGGGCCCGCTGCATGAAGGTCTTCACGCGACGGTCGCTGGAAGAGCCGAAAATCTTCTTGGCTAGGGCAAGCATTCGTAATCCGAAATCGGCGAGCGAGGGCTCGTAAGGTGGGGCGGCAACGCCGCGAAATCCAGGCGGGGGATGCGGCGGCCGAAGCCGCGCCGAAAGCCTTGGAAGTCTTAGAAACCCCTCGACTTGCGCGCGCGCGAGACTTAAGCACCGACCCCGGGCCTGTCAACGAGACGGGTTGTCCTGAAAGGGATTTCGGGGTCGCGATGTTCCAGTTCCGTAGCCTCGTTCGACCCGCCGTCCTGGCCATCGGCGCGGCCGCCCTGCTCCTGCTCGCCGCCTGCGAGAACCCGGTTATCGGGGGCCGCCCGCCCCAGCCGGGCGACACGGCCGTGGCCAAGGTCTCGGGCGAGACCATCTGGGCTTCGGACGTCAAGCGCGAGGCGGTGGCCCAGGGCCTGATCGGCGAGGGCGAACCCCTGGATACGACCTCCGACCTGTTCCGCCGGGTCCTGGACGAGGTGGTCGACCAGAAGCTCCTGGCCCGCGAGGCCAAGCGCCGCGGCCTGGACAAGAGTCCCGTCGCCCAGCGCCGGCTGGCCGCCGCCAAGGAGCGGATCCTGGGCGATATGCTGGTCGAGAAGGTGGTCGACGACAACATCGACGAGGACAAGGTCCAGGCGCTCTATAACGAACAGCTCCGCCTGGCCAAGCAGTCCGAAGAGATCCGCGCCCGCCTGATCCTGGTGAAAACCCAACCCGAGGCCGTGGCCATCGCCAATTTGCTGCAGACCGGCGCCTCCTTCGAGGCCCTGGCCATGGAGCGGTCCATCGACCAGACCACCCGCTTCAACGGCGGCGACCTCGGCTATTTCACCACCGACGTCATGCCGGAGAACTACGCCACGGCGCTGAAGGACAAGAAGGCCGGGGATACGGTGGGGCCGTTCCAGACCGACGGCGGCTGGGCGATCCTGCGGGTCGAGGACCGGCGCGAGGAACAGCCGCTCTCGCTGGAGCAGGCGCGGCCCCAGATCCTGCGGTTTTTGACCTACGACCAGGTGCGCCAGCTGCTGTCCAAGCTTCGCACCCAGTCCAAGGTGCAGATGCTGATCAAGGGCGAGGCCCTGGCGGCGCCCGGTTCGCGCGAGCCGGCCTCCGCGCCCGCCGACGCCCTGCGGCCGCCCGAGGGCGTCCCCGCCAACGCGGCCGCTTCCGCGGTTGACGCCGGCCGCACCGCGCCTGCGCCCAAGCCGTCGATCTCCGCCGCCGCCGCGGCCGCAGCGGCCAAGCCGGCCCCGCCGCCGTCCAAGACCTCGTCCGCCAAGAAGAGCCCGTCCAAGTGAGCGCCGCCCCGAAGAATTCCCGCCGCCGGACCAAGCCGACGGATGCGCCGGCGAAGGCTGCGCCGGCGGTATCGCCGCTGGCCGTGCCGCTGCCCGACATGCCGCCGGTGGGCGGGGTCGAGCTCGCCATCGGCCGCGCCGGTTTCTACAAACACGAACGGCCCGACCTTCTGGTGCTGCACTTTCCCAAGGGCGCCCACGCCGCCGGGGTGTTCACCAGCAACAAGGTGGGCTCCGCGCCGGTCGACTGGTGCCGCAAGCAACTGAAGGCGACCGGCGGCCATGACCTGCGCGCGCTGGTCGTCAACGCCGGTTGCGCCAACGCCTTCACCGGTAAGCCCGGCGACAAGGCCTGCAAGCGCACCGCCGAGATGATCGCCGATCGCTTCGATTGCCGCCCGCGCGAGGTGATGGCCGCCTCCACCGGCGTCATCGGCGTGCTGCTCGACGACAAGAAGATCGCCCAGGCCCTGCCGGCGCTGGCCGACACGCTGTCGCTTGACGGCTGGCCGGACGCGGCGCGCGCGATCATGACCACCGACACCTTCCCCAAGGGCGTGCACGTGGTGACCGAGATCGACGGTCATGCGGTGCGCATCGCGGGCATCGCCAAGGGTTCGGGCATGATCGCCCCGGACATGGCGACCATGCTGGCCTTCCTGGTCACCGACGCGGACATCGCACCCAAGGCCTTGCACGATCTGTTGCAGCACTCGGTGGGCGCGACCTTCAACGCGGTCACCGTCGACGGCGATACCTCCACCAACGACACCTGTCTGCTGTTTGCGACCGGCGCTTCCGGCGCGCCGAAGATCACGCGGGCGAGCGACCGCAGGCTGGCGAAATTCCGTGATGCGCTCGACAAGGCTTTGCTCGATCTCGCGCAACAGCTCGTGCGCGACGGCGAGGGCGCGCGCAAGTTCGTGAAGGTTGCGGTCTCCGGCGCCAAGTCGGCCGCCTCGGCGCGGCGCATCGCCAAGACCATCGCCGAGAGCCCGCTGGTGAAGACCGCCATCGCCGGCGAAGACGCCAACTGGGGCCGCATCGTCATGGCCGTCGGCCGCGCCGGCGAGCCCATCGACCGCGACCGCCTGTCGGTGAAATTCGGCGACCTGTGGGCCGCACGCCGGGGCCTGGTCGCCAAGGGCTACAACGAAAAGAAGATGAGCGCCTATATGAAACGCGCCGAGCTCGAGATCGCCGTGGACGTGGGCATGGGCCGCGGCGAGGCGGTGGTCTGGACCTGCGACCTGACCAAGGGCTACATCGAGATCAACGGCGATTACAGAAGTTAAGACAGAGCATGATCCGAAAAAGTGGAAGCCGGTTTTTCGATAAGATCATGCTCAAACAAAGAATCGTGCAGTCGGGGAACGCATGACGCCGGATGGACAACAGGACGCTCTGAAGCTGCGCGGCCTCACCAAGACCTACGGCGGCAAGGTTGCAGTCGACAAGCTCGACCTCGACGTGCGCGCGGGCGAGCTCTACGCGCTGCTGGGGCCGAACGGGGCCGGCAAGACCACGTCGCTGCGCATGGTCGCGGGCCTGCTGAAGCCGGACGGCGGCTCCATCGAAGTGTTCGGCATCGACGCGCTGAAGGATCCGCCCTCGGCGAAACAGATCACCGCCTGGGTGCCGGACGAACCGCTGCTCTACGACAAGCTGACGCCGGTGGAGTATCTCGACTTTGTCGCCGGCCTCTGGGGCGTGGACGGCAAGACCGGCCGCAAACGCGCCGAAGAACTCCTGCGCTGGCTCGACCTGTGGGACCAGCGGCAACAGCGCTGCGAAGGTTTCTCGCGCGGCATGAAGCAGAAGACCTCGCTCGCCGGCGCGCTCATTCACGAACCGAAGCTCTTGATCCTCGACGAACCGCTGACCGGCCTCGACGCCGCCGCGGCGCGGGAGGTGAAGGACCTGTTGCAGGAGCGGGCGCGCAGCGGCGCCACCGTGATCCTGACCACCCATATCCTGGAGGTCGCCGAACGCATCGCCGACCGCATCGGCATCATCGCCCGCGGCAAGCTGCTGGCCGAAGGCACCCTCGACGAACTGCGCGCGAGCGCGGGCCAGGGCGAGTCGACGCTGGAAGACGTGTTCCTGCAGCTGACCGCGGATCCGGCCCAATGAGTGTCCTCTCGTGAGGGTGTTTTCCGGCGGCTCGACGCTCTTCCTGCTCGGCAACGAACTTCGCCTGTTCTGGCGCAGCTGGGGCGGAAAGAAGGGCAGCAACCTGCGGCGCCTGATCGTGCTTGGCGTGGTTCTCTCAATTCTCGGCTTCGGCCTGGGTTCGCTGTTCGCCATCGCGCTCAATCATATTCCGAAGGACCCCACGCCCGAGATGACCTTGGCCCTCGACGGGGGCCTGGTGCTGCTGCTGACGTTGATGATGGCGTCCACGGTCAGTTCGGCGGCGCTTACCTTTTACGAGCGCGGCGACCTCGATCTCCTGCTGTCGTCGCCGACGCCCGCCTACCGGGTCCTGACCGTACGCTGCGCCAGCATGGCGATCATGGCCTCGGCGTTCTGGGCCATATTGGCGACGCCGGTGATCGGCCCCGCGGTCGTGATGGGCCATCCGAAGTGGCTCTTGATCTATGTCGACCTCATGGGACTCGCGTTGATCGCCACGGCGCTCGGCGTCATGATCGCCACGGCGCTGTTTCGAGTGATCGGTCCCCGCGCCACCAAGACGCTGTCGCAGGTGATGGCCGCGATCATCGGCGCGGCCTTGTTCCTCACCTCGCAGATGCGCTGGATGCTGACCCACGAGCAGCAGGCGGCGATCTGGAAGTCTGCGCTCGACATCGCCCGTTCGGGCTGGTTCGCCGAAACCCAGGTGCTCTCGCTGCCCGCGCGCGCGGTGCTGTGCGAGCCTGTTCCATCGGTCGTTCTTTTCGCCTTCGGCCTGCTCCTGTTTCTGCTGACCACGCGAGGTCTCGGGGCCCGCTTTGCCCAGGACGCCTCGGCGGCGGCCGGTGTCGGCGCCGGCGGCAAACGCATAGCCAGGGGCAAGATCCGCGGCTTCGAGGGCGGCGCCTACAGCGCCATGGTGCGCAAGGAGATGCGCCTGCTGATCCGCGACCCGGCCCTGATCTCCCAGGTGCTGCTGCGCGTGCTCTACATCATTCCGATCGCCTATTTCGTGCTCAGGGGCGGCAGCGTCCAGAACGTCGCTTGGGCGGGCAGTCAGGTGGTCGCCATGCTCGGCCCCGATGCCTGGGTGGCGCGCAGCGGCGCGGTGCTGGTGTTCCTCACCACCCAGCTTGCCGGCACCCTGGCCTGGATCACCGTCTCGGCCGAGGATGCGCCCGAGCTGCTCGCCTCCGCCCCGGCCAGTGAAAACATCCTGCGCCGCGCGAAACTGACCTCGGCCATGACGCCGGTCTTCATCATTCTCGGCGCGCCCCTGACCGGCATCGTGGTGCTGCACCCCTGGGCGGGGGTGGCGACCACCATCGGCTGCGGCATCGCGGCGCTGTCGGCGTGCCTGATCGCGCTCTGGTACGAAAAGCCGGCCAAGCGGAAGGACCTTCGCCGCCGCCGCAGCAGTTCGCTGATCGGGGCCCTGGCCGAGACCTTCATCAGCTTCTGCTGGGCCGCGACCACCTGGCTTGCGATCATGAAGCTGCCGTGGGCGGTGATCCCGGCGCTAATCGCGGTGATCGCGCTGATCGCGATCCGTAAACCAACCCGGTCCTTCGTCGACACCCTGGAGCTCGCGTGAGCAAGCCGCTGGTTCTGGTCGTGGCGTGCGCGCTGATCGATCCGGACGGGCGTGTCTTAATCGCGCAGCGGCCCGAAGGTAAACAACTTGCGGGCCTCTGGGAGTTCCCCGGCGGCAAGCTCGAACCCGGCGAAACCCCTGAAGCCGCCTTGATCCGCGAGCTGAAGGAGGAGCTCGACATCGACGTCGTGCAATCCTGTCTGGCGCCTTTCACGTTTACCAGCTTCGCTTACGAGTCGTTTCACCTGTTCATGCCATTGTGGCTTTGTCGTCGATGGTCTGGGGTGGTTAATCCGCTCGAGCACCAGGCGGTGGCGTGGGTGAAGCCGAACCGAATGTCGGAATACCCAATGCCTCCCGCGGACGAACCCCTTGTCGCGTTTCTGCGCGACTTCTTGTGAGAGGGCGTCGTGTCGAAGATCTTCAGGCGGCTGGCGAAAGACGAAAGCGGCGCCACGGCCATTGAATATGGTCTGATCATTGCGCTCATCTTTCTGGTCGCGCTCAGCGCGATCACGTCCTTCGGGACGAGCATGAGCGCCATGTACGGCATTATCAGCTCGACCATAGGCGGCGCGACGCACTAGTGACGCCTATGCCTGCGGGGACCAGCCTGTCGCTGTGATCACCTCGAACGTCGCTTCGATGCCACCATCGCTTGTGGCGAACCGTTCGCCATAGATTTCGAACGCCCGCGTCAGCACCGCCCGGTTCAACGGACCGGGGCGATCAACGAGCACATTGGTCTCGCCCATCTGTTGCAGGTCGTGCAGCAGCGCGAGCGGCGTGCGATAGCGCACGCTCACCCGGTCGAAGTCCGCCACCGGCAGCTTGAATCCCGCCCGCTGCAACAGACCCGCCGCGTCCTCGGCGTCGGCGAAGGGCGACACCCGCGGCCCCGCGCCGCCTCTAATTTCCGTTTCCGCCTCGGTCAGGCTCTGGCGCAGCTCGTAGAGCGTCCCGCCGCCCAGGATCGAGGCGATGAACACCCCGTCCGGCTTCAGCGCGCGCCGCGCCTGGACGAACACGCCGGGCAGGTCGTTGGCCCAGTGCAGCGACAGGGTGGAAACCACCAGATCCAGGCTCGCGTCCCCGAACGGCAGCCGCTCATCGTCGAGCACGACCCGGGGCCCGGTTCGGCCCGCCAGCATCGGTCCCGACAGGTCCGCCTCGATCAGCACCCCGATCCGGTCCCGGGCCGGGCTTTCGGCTAACAGCCGCGCGAAGGTCCCGTCGCGCGCGCCCAGGTCGACCGCAACGGGAAAGCTGCGCATTATGGTCGCGATGCGATCGATCGCGTCCTCGCAGGCGCGGGTCTTCAGGAACCCGGCCTCGGCAAAACGGCTCGCCGCCCGGTCCAGGCGGCGGCGGTGCAGGGCGCGATCGAACAGACGAGGTGGGGCTGACATGAGGCGAGGCTTAGAGCATGGAGCGGTTCTCGCCGCGTTGAAACCCGGTCCGCGGGTGCGCGCCCTGCTGCGCGGCGTGGCCGACGCGATCTATCCGCCCGCCCATTTCGACGGCGGCCCGGCGCTGGCGCCGGGAATGTCGGCCCAGGCCTGGTCCAAGGTGGTGTTTCTGGAAGCGCCGGTCTGCGACGGCTGCGGCGCGCCCTTCGAATATGTGACCGCCGAGCGTTGCGTGGCCTGCCAGGCCAAGCCCTTTGCCTTCGAGCGCGCCCGCGCCGCCTGCGTCTACGACGAGGCCTCGCGCGAGCTGTTGCTGCGCTTCAAGCACGGCGACCAGGTGCAGATGGCCGGCCTGTTCGCCCGCTGGATGAGCCGCGCCGCGCCCGACTTGCTGGAGGACGCCGACGCCGTAGCCCCCGTGCCGCTGCATCCGCTGCGCCTGCTGAAGCGGCGCTACAACCAGGCCGCCGAGATCGCCCGCCCATTGGCCCACGCCGCCCGCATCGAATATCTCGCCGACGCGCTCGTCCGCACCCGCCGCACCGACAGCCAGGGCGCCCGCTCCGGATCGGGCCGCCGCCGCAACGTCCAGGGCGCCTTCGCCGTGCCCGACGGACGCCGCAAACAGGTGAAGGGCCGCCGCATTCTGCTGGTCGACGACGTGCTGACCACCGGCGCGACGGCGCAAGCCTGCGCCAAGGCCCTGCTGGCCGGCGGGGCCCGGGCGGTGGATCTGGTGGTCGCGGCCAGGGTTTCGGCCCGGTCCGACCTCACTATATGAAGGTTCTTGTCACAGTTCCTGATAGAGAGGCGTCCGTGTCCCCCGTCGTAATCTACACCCGTCCCTTCTGCGGCTTCTGCGAGCGTGCGAAAGCTCTGCTGGAAAGGAAGGGCGTGGCCTTCGAGGAGATCGAAGCCTCCATGGACCCGGAAGTCCGTAAGCAAATGCAGGAGCGCTCGGGACGGATGACCTATCCGCAGATCTTCGTCGGCGACCACCACGTCGGCGGTTGCGACGAGCTGATGACGCTCGAACGGGACGGCGAACTCGACAAGCTGCTGGCCGCATGAGCGCGCCCCGCGCCAAGGTCGCCCTGATTCAGCTGCGTGCGCCTGCGACCCAGGCCGCGGCGCTGGCGCACGTCGAACCACTGGTGCGCGAAGCCGCGCGCGGCGGCGCCCAGTTCATTCTCACCCCCGAGGGAACCAACCTGCTCGAACAGCGGCGTGAGTTTCGCGCCAAGGTCGTCGTGCGCCAGGCCGACGACCCGGTGGTGAACGGCCTGAAGGCGCTCGCGCGCGAGCTCGGCGTCTGGCTGCTGATCGGCTCCGCCATCGTGCTGCACGAGGATCCGTCCGAGACGCGCGCCGCCAACCGCTCGATCCTGATCGGTCCCGACGGCGAGGTGCGCGCCACCTACGACAAGATGCACGTCTATGACGTCGACCTGCCGACCGGCGAACGCCATCGCGAGTCCGCCAACATCCGCCCTGGCGAGCGTGCGGTGGTGGCTGAGACGCCGTGGGGCGGGCTGGGCCTGACCGTCTGTTACGACGTTCGCTTTGCCCATCTGTTCCGCGCCCTGGCCCGCGCCGGCGCCGACATGATCAGCGTGCCCGCGGCCTTCACCGTGCCCACCGGCCAGGCGCACTGGGAAATCATGCTGCGCGCCCGCGCCATCGAAACCGGCGCCTTCGTCCTCGCCCCCGCCCAGGGCGGCGCCCATGAGGACGGTCGCAAGACCTATGGCCACAGCATCGTCATCGCCCCCTGGGGCGAGGTGATCGCAAAGCTCGACCACGACGAACCGGGCGTGCTGTTCGCCGAGCTCGACTTCGCCGAGGTGGAAAAGGCCCGCACCGCGATCCAGCAACTGAAACACGACCGGGAGTTTGCCGGCCCGTGATCCGTTACAACCTCCTTTGTGAGCACGAGCACGAGTTCGAAGCCTGGTTCGGCTCGTCAGACGACTATGACGCCCAGGCAAAGCGCGGCCTCGTCGAATGCCCGTTCTGCGCCTCGCATTCGGTGCGCAAGGCGATCATGGCCCCGGCGGTGCACGGGGCGAAGAAAAGCTCGCTCACCGACACGCCCGACAACCCGGCCCAGACCATGGTCATGGAGGCGATGAAACAGGTGCGCGCCCACGTGGAAGAGAACTTCGACTACGTCGGCGACTCCTTCGCCAAGGAAGCCCGCGCCATCCACGACGGGGATGCGGAAAACCGCGGCATCTACGGCGAGGCGTCGCCGAAAGAGGTGCGCGACCTGACCGAAGACGGTATCGCGGTGGCGCCGCTGCCGCCCGCCGCCTCGCCGCGGCCGAGGAAACAGGTCAATTGAAACGGCGTGGACTCTGGCCCTCGATGCGTGGTCGCGGCGACAACGACAATCCCGACGGCGCGCCCACCTCTGTGCCGCCGACCCCGCCCGCCTCGCGCCCGGCGCCGCCGCCCGAGCCGACCATGGGCGAGATTCTGAAGAGCTTCACGCCGCGCGAGATTCTGTTGATGTTCACCGCCGGCTGGCTCGGCGGGCAGGGCGCGCTGGCGGTGCTGGAGCGCTACGCCTCGTGGCCCGAGCGGCTGGCGGGCGGCGCGGAGCTGATCGCGGCGATCCTGTGGTTCGTACCGGGCGCGCGCCAGGCCGGCTTCGGCGCCATGCTGGCGGTGCTGCTGGTCGCCGCCTTGCACCAGGTTACGGTCGGGCAGCTTCCGGGGGCGTTGATTTTTTACGCGGTGGTGGTGGCGTATCTGGCGCTGGAAGAGATTCAGCGGCGCGTCCCTCGCGGGTAACCGTCATCATGTAGTTCACGCCCGCGTCGCCGCTGAGCGACCAGCGGTCGGCGAGCGGATTGTAGCTGACCCCGAACGGCCCCTGCACCTCGACCGGTTCGTCGTCGAGAAATGCGCGCAGCTCTTCCGGCTTCAGGAACTTCCTCCAGTCGTGGGTGCCGCGCGGCAACCAGCGCAGCACATGTTCGGCGCCGACGATGGCCAGGGCATAGGCGCGCGGCGTGCGGTTCAGCGTAGCGACGATCATGATCCCGCCCGGCGCGATCAGGCGCGCGCAGGTCTTCAAATATTCCGAGGGATCGGCGACGTGCTCGATCACCTCCATGTTCAGCACCACATCGAAGGGTCCCGCGCCTTCCTCGACCAGCTGCTCGGCGGTGGCGCAGCGGTAGTCGATGGCGAGCCCCTGTTCCGCCGCGTGGGCGGACGCCGTGCCGATGTTGCGCGCCGAGGCGTCGGCGCCGGTCACCTTGAACCCCAGCCGGGTCATCGGCTCGGACAGCAAACCGCCGCCGCAGCCTATGTCGAGCAGGTTCAGGCCCTCGAACGGCCGCCTGGCCGACCCATCGCGGGCAAAGCGTCGCAACGCCTCCTCCCGGATGAACCCCAGCCTTACCGGATTGAACTTGTGCAGCGGCGCAAACGCGCCCTTGGCGTCCCACCATTTCGCGGCCAGGGCGGAGAAGCGCGCGACCTCGGCCGGATCGACGCTGGCGCCGGTCGCCTGGGGGTCGATTTCCACCGGAGAGGCGGTCTCCATCACGCGCCTTTCAATCACGCCCGGCGCGCTGTAAGGACGCCGCGACTTGCGCGTCCGACATAGCGGGCGAAGGCCGCCCTGGCGAGGCCCTGCAAGGTCCGCAGGGGGCTAACCGATGTCGCGGCTGGTGATGAAGTTCGGAGGAACGTCCATGGCGGACCTCGAACGCATGCGCCGGGTCGCCCGCATCGTGGCCGCCGAGGTCGAGCGCGGCCGCAAGGTGGCGGTGGTGGTCTCCGCCATGGCCGGCAAGACCAATGAGCTGGTCGCCTGGACCGATGGGGCCGGGGCGGCCGTCCAGGGCGTCCCGGGCGGCGACGACGAATACGACGTGGTGGTGGGCTCCGGCGAGCAGGTGACCTCGGGCCTCCTGGCCATGATCCTTCGAAACCAGGGGCTGAACGCCCGCTCGTGGCTGGGATGGCAGGTGCCGATCATCACCGACGGCGCCCACGGCAAGGCGCGCATCGAGGATATTCCGCCGGAAAAGCTGGGGGCGGCCGTGGACTCCGGTGAGATCGCGGTGATCCCGGGCTTCCAGGGCGTGACCCGCGACGGCCGGGTCAGCACGCTCGGGCGCGGCGGGTCGGACACCTCGGCGGTGGCCATCGCGGCGGCCCTGAAGGCGCCTTGCGACATCTATACCGACGTGGACGGGGTCTACACGACCGATCCGCGGATCGAGGCCAAGGCGCGGCGCCTGGCCAAGATTTCCTACGAGGAGATGCTGGAAATGGCGTCCCTGGGCGCCAAGGTGCTGCAGACGCGCTCGGTGGAGCTGGCGATGGCGCATAAGGTGCCGGTGCGCGTGCTGTCGTCCTTCGTCGAACCCGGCGAAGCGGAGGGCCAGGGTACCCTGGTGTGCGACGAGGAGGAGATCGTGGAAAAACGGATCGTCAGCGGCGTGGCGTTCAGCCGGGACGAAGCGAAGATCATCCTGCTCGGCCTGCCCGACCAGGCGGGGATGCCCGCGCGGGTGTTCTCGATCCTCGCCGAAGCCAATGTGAATGTGGACATGATCGTGCAGGGCCAGGCGCGCACCGCCGACACCATGCACATGACCTTCACCGTGGGCCGCAGAGACGCGGACAAGGCGCAGAAGCTGATGGAACAGCATCAGCAAGAACTCGGCTTCGAAGAAATCCGCGTCGACCAGGAGGTCTCCAAGATCTCCGTCGTCGGCGTCGGCATGCGCAGCCACGTGGGCGTCGCCGAGACCATGTTCCGCTCGCTCGCCGACAAGGGCGTGAAGATTCAGGCGATCTCCACCTCCGAGATCAAGATCAGCGTGCTGATCGACGCGGCCTATACGGAACTGGCCGTGCGCGCCCTGCACGCGGCCTACGGACTGGAACAGGTCTGAGGATCATGAACGCGCGCCAGCATCGGAGCGCGCAATGTTAGGCGGTGGTCTCGGCGGCCGCGGCCCGCGCAGCCTGCTGCGCCAGATCCGCGAAGCCCTCGCCGGCGGCGGCCCCGCCCAGGCGCGTCTCGACATGGTGGTGCGCATCATCGCCCAGTCGATGGTCGCCGAGGTCTGCTCGATCTATCTGCGCCGCGCGTCGGGCGAAGAAGAACTGTTCGCCACCCACGGCCTGCAGGCGACGGCGGTGCACGCCACGCGTCTGCGCTCCGGCGAAGGTCTGGTCGGCGAGGTCGCACGATCGGCGGCGCCGCTCAACCTGTCGGACGCCGCGCAGCACCCGAGCTTCTCCTACCGGCCGGAAACCGGCGAAGATCCGTTCCACTCGTTCCTGGGCGTGCCGCTGCTGCGCGGCGGGCGGACCATCGGCGTGCTGGTGGTGCAGAACCGCGCCATGCGCGTCTACGACGAGGAAGAGGCGGAAGACCTCCAGATCGTCGCCATGGTGCTGGCCGAGATGGTGGCCGGCGGCGAACTGGTCGGCCTCGCCGAACTGAAGGACGTCGAACTCGCGCCCGACCGGCCCGAGCGCATCAAGGGTCAGCGTTTCGCCGAAGGCCTGGCCATGGGCCACGTCGTTTTCCACGAGGCGCCCGTCGCGCCCGAACGCCTGCTCGCCGACGACCCGGCGGCGGAGGACCAGCGCCTGAAGGCCGCGGTGCTCGCGCTGCGCACTCAGATCGACGAGATGCTCGACGGCCAGCACGGTCTGGTCGGCACGTCGTTCGAGGTGCTGGAGACCTATCGCATGTTCGCCCATGATCGCGGGTGGAACCGCTCGTTGGAGGACGCGGTGCGCCAGGGCCTCACCGCCGAGGCCGCGGTCGAGCGCGTGCGCAACGAACACCGGGCGCGCTTCGCTCAGGCGCGCGATCCCTACCTGCGCGAGCGGCTGCACGATCTGGAAGACCTGGCCAACCGCCTGCTGCGCGTCCTCGCCGGCGAAAAGCCTGGCGTGCGCGATCTGCCCGACGACATGGTGCTGGTGGCGCGCAACCTGGGCCCCGCCGACCTGCTGGAATATCCGCGCGAGAAACTGCGCGGCCTGTTGCTGGAAGAAGGCTCGGCCGCGAACCACGCGGCGATCGTCGCGCGCGCGCTGCAGATTCCCTGCGTCGGACGCCTGACCGGCGTGCGCGACCGCCTGTCCGAAGGCGACGAGGTGATCGTCGACGGCGAGGGCGGCGAGGCCTTCCTGCGGCCGCGCCCGGACATGGTCGAGGCCTTCAAGGCGCGCCTTGCGGTGCGCGTCCAGCATCGCGCCGAGTTCGAGCGGCTGAAGGATGAGCCGGCGGTGACCGTCGACGGGCGCCGGGTGACGCTGCTGATGAACGCCGGCCTCGCGGTGGATCTCGACAGTTTGTCGACCACCGGCGCAGAGGGCATCGGCCTGTTCCGCACCGAATTCCAGTTCATGGTCTCCGAGGACCTGCCCCGGCTCGACCGCCAGACCGCGCTCTACGCCAAGGTCATGGATGCCGCCGGACCTCTGCCGGTGATCTTCCGCACCCTCGACCTCGGCGGCGACAAGGTGCTGCCCTATCTGGAGACCGAGCGGGAGGAGAACCCGGCGCTCGGCTGGCGCGCGGTGCGTATGGGCCTCGACCGGCCGGCGCTGCTGCGCATGCAGTTGCGCGCCCTGCTGGCCGCCGCCAACGGGCGGGAGCTGCGCATCATGTTCCCCCTGATCGCCACGGTGGACGAGTTCCGCGCCGCCCGGGACATGGTGGACGTCGAATGCGAGTGGGCGCTCCGCCGGGGCCGCAAGCTGCCCAGCCTGCTGCGGGTCGGGGCCATGATCGAGGCGCCCTCGCTGCTTTGGCACCTGGACGCACTCTTGCCGCTCACGGACTTCGTCTCCGTGGGGACCAATGACCTCTTCCAGTACATGTACGCCGCCGACCGGACCAACCCGCGCGTGTCGGATCGGTACGACCCCCTCTCGCCCCCGGCGCTGCGGGCGCTGGACCAGATCCAGCGCGCCTCGAGCGAGAGCGGCACCCCCGTGTCGGTCTGCGGCGAGCTGGCGGGGCGGCCGCTCGAGGCCTTTGTCCTTATCGCGCTTGGCTTTCAGCGCCTGTCCATGCCGCCGGCGGGGATCGGGCCGGTGAAGCGGATGATCTTGTCCTGCGACCGGGAGTCCGCTCGAAAAGGCGTCGCCAATCTTCTATCCAGTTCGAACGGAAGCATCCGCAACGAGATCGAGTCTCTGGCCCGTAAATTGAACGTCGCCCTTTGACACAATCGCTAACAATTCATTGATTTTGGCGGGTGTATGGGTTATCCACAGGGCTGGTTTACCGCACTGTCAAGTAATCGGGGTAACGGACCGGGTCATAATCCGGGCCGAGTGAAGAGTACGGGGGTAGCGGACACATGACTCCGCTGGATAACGACGGTCACGAGACCTACATCGCGCCTTCCTGGGACGACGACGTCCAGCCCGTCTCCCTGTCCGAAGCGGCCACCCTGGCCGCCGGCCTTAAAGCCGCCCGTGAGGCCACCGGCCGCACCCTGGAAGACCTCAGCGACGCCACCCGCGTCCGCAAACAGTATCTGATCGCGCTGGAGGAGGGGGCCTACGACCGCCTGCCCTCGCGTCCGTTCTCCACCGGCTATGTCCGCGCCTACGCCAAGGCTCTGGGCCTGGACGAAGAGACCGCCGCCGATCGCTTCAAGCAGGAATGTCCCGACCCCTCCGCGCCGCTGCGCGCGCCGGTCGGCTCCGAGCTGGAAGAGGTGAAGCCGCGCCACACCGGCTGGATCGTCGCGGGCCTGGTGCTGATCTCCGCCGTGGTGGTCTGGAACGTCGCGCGCCACACCATGGCCGCGCCCAAGCACGAGTCCTCCGACCTCGCCCAGGCCTCGACCAAGGAACAGTGGACGCTCGGCCTCTCGCCCGGCGGTGGGCAGGCCGGGGGCGGGTCGGAAATCCGCCTCGGCGCGCCGCTGCCGCCGCCCAAGGACCAGAACGTGCCGGCGCCCTACAAGACGCCGGGCATCGAGAACCAGCTGAGCTCCCTCGACCAGACCGGCGACCAGGCGCAGGGCGCCGTGACCCAGACCGCCGAAAAGATTTCGGTCGGCGCCTCCTTCAATCCCAAGGGCCAGGTGTTCGGCGCGCCGTCGGACGAGTCGCTCGTGACCCTGCAGGACCGCGCCTCGGTGCCGGTGTCGCTGGTGCTGCGCACGGTCGATAACGTCATCGTCTTCAGCCGCACGCTGGGCCCGGGCGAAGCCTATCGCGCGCCGCGCAGCGACGGTCTGCAGATCGATGTGTCCGATCCCGCGGCGATCAGCGTGTTCCTGAACGGGGAATACCACGGCGCCCTGCAGCAGACGGTGACGCCGCTGCAGAACCTGAACACCCAGGCCCAGGCGCTCGCGGCCAAGGCCGCCGCCGCGGTGCAGGCGGCGGCGTCGCAAGGTCCCGCCGGCGGCTAAATCCGGACCGGCGGCCTGAACATAATCGCTGCAAGACGCGTTCTTCGCTGGCGGTCGTACGGGCCGCGAGTGAGAGGCCCATGGGCATCCGGCCGGAACGGTATCGCAGCGCCATTCTCGCGCACATCTATGTCGACGGCGCCGCGGAGGCGGTCGAGTTCTACAAAAAGGCGTTCGGCGCGGAGGAACTGTTTCGCGTAATGGGCGCGGACGGAAGGATCCTGCACGGGGAGCTTTCAATCTGCGGCTCGATCGTGATGATCGGCGATCCGACCAACAAGGCGCTGTACGGCAACCCGCGTAAGCTGGGCGGCTGCAGTGCGGGCCTGCACATCATCGTTGACGACAACAAAGCGCTGCTGGAGCGCGCAACCGCCGCCGGCGCGAAAGAAGTGCAGCCGGTGACCCCGATGTTCTATGGCGCTACCTCGGGCTCGGTGCGCGATCCTTACGGCCATGTCTGGGTACTGCTGACATGGCAGGAGGACCTCTCCGCCGCCGAGATGCAGCGTCGAGGCGAAGCGCTGCTCGAGACATAAGGCAGCCGCCGCCGGGTCAGCTCAGCTTCCGCAATGCCGACGGCGTCGATCGCGTCATGCCGCGAATGGCTCGGCTCATGTGCGCCTGGTCGGCAAAGCCGCAATCCTGCGCGATCCGGTGCAGCGGCGCATCGCTTCGCCGCACGGCGTTCACCGCGCGGCGTGTTCTCTGGATGACGCGGTAGGCCGAGGGCGTCACCGCGAACACCTGTCGAAAGCCCCGGCTGAGGCTGCCCAGGTGCAAACCCTGTCCATCGGCCCAGTGGCCCAGACTGAGATCGGGATCGGAACAGAGCGCCGACGCGAGCAGATCCGGCCAGTCGTCCGGAGACGCCGTCTTCGCCTCAAAGGCGAGAAACAGGTGGCGCGAGGCTGCAACCGGGTCACCTTCCGCCAATCGCGCCAGCGCATCCGGATCGGCCACGCGGCCGGTCTGAGCCCCGATATCGCGTTCTTGGATCGGCAGAATGAGCACTTCGGCGCCGCCGCGCCCGAACCGGTCGAGATGGCTCTCCCAGGCGCGATGCATCAGCACATCGCCCGGCGTCAGCCCATGGCGCCCCGTATCCCCCGCTTCCACATAGCCGCCCGTCAGCACGATGGCGGCAAAGGCGGTCTCGTGCGGATGACGCGGCAGCCGTTCGCTCGACCCGTGACGCATGCGTCCGGTCGGCGCGCCCCGCAGGGAGTCATGTGAACTGGGTTCAAGACTGCACATTGACATCGCGGCTATGCAGCGGGGATATCGCAATGACAAGCGGACGCATGAAACTCCATCTCATAGCCCTGTTCGGCCTGACTCTCGCCGGCGCCGCCCACGCCCAATCGTCGAGCGTTCGCGCCATCCTCGCCGCCAACCACGCCGCGGTCGGCGCCATGCCCGCCCAGGGCTCAGCGGATTTCGAATATCTCTATTCGGGCTCCGGCCTGACCGGCCCGTTCGTCAATCGCTACGACCTCGCCAGCGGCGCCTTTGTGCAGAGCACGGACGCCAACGGCATCTCCAACGGTGAAGGTTTCGACGGCAAAACGCCGTGGCAGCGCGACGTTTCGGGGACCAATACGCCGCAAATGGGCGGCGATCGGGTCAGGGTCGCGGTCAATCGCGCCTATCGCTTCGCCAATCTGTGGTGGCGGCCTGACTACGGCGGCGCGCAGATCATCTATGCCGGACGCACTAGCGAGGGCGGCAAGCGCCTGGATCATCTGGTCGTCACGCCCAGGCGCGGCGAACGCTTCGACGCCTGGTTCGACGCCGACAGCCACCAGCTCGTGCGCATCGCCGAAGGTCGGCTGTTCTTCCACTTCAAGGAAACCTACGAGGACTATCGTCCCGAACGCGGCGTCGTGCTGCCGCACAAGATCATCGACGACGTCGGCCTGGGTGAAGGCGGCATCGAGACCACGACGCTGAAGGCGGCCCGCTTCGGCCCGCGCGTTCCGCTGTCGACCTACGCCTGCCCGACCGCGCCGCCCGCCGGCGCCTCCATCGCCGGCGGCGCCGCCAGCACGACCGTGCCCTTCCGGCTGCTGAACAACCACGTTTACGTCCAGGCGATGGTGAACGGTAAAGGGCCCTACACCTTCATCCTCGACTCCGGCGGCCACACCCTGCTGTCGCCGCGCATCGTGTCCGATCTCGGCCTGAAGCCGGTGGGTGAGGCGGTCCAGAGCGGCGCCGGCGAGGGGCACTCGACAACGGGCTTCGTGCATTTCGACGAGATCGCCATCGGCGGCGCGCGGCTGAAGGACATGGTGGGCTTTGCATCACCCATCTACGACAAGTCGATCGAGGGGATTCCCGTCGACGGCATGGTCGGCTTCGAACTGATGCGCCGGCTGGTGACCCAGATCGACTATGGCCGCCACACGGTGACCTTCACCGATCCGGCGCGGTTCCATCCGCAACATCTGGGGACGGCGATCCCGTTCGTCTTCTACGACCACCTGCCAGACGTGCAGGGTTTCATCGGCAAGCGGCCGGCGACCTTCAACATCGACACCGGCTCGCGCTCCGAGATTGACGTCACCAGCCCCTTCGTCGCGGCGCATCACCTGCGCAGCGAATTCGCCAAGGGCGTGACCGCGGTAACCGGTTTCGGCGTCGGCGGCCCGACCACGGACTATGTCGTGCGCCTGCCGTCGCTGAAGCTGGGAACGGTCGAGGTCGACGACGTTCCGGCCGGCCTGTCCGACGCCAAGGGCGGATCGATCAGCAATCCGAACTACGACGGCAACATCGGCAGCGGCCTGCTGAAGCGCTTCGTGGTCACGTTCGACTACGCTCATCAGGTCATGTACCTGAAGCGCATCACGCCCACGCCCCCGGACATCGCCACCTTCGACCGGTCAGGCCTGTGGCTCAACGCCAAGAACGGCGGTTATGAAGTGACCGACGTCGCCCACGGCAGCGCCGCCGCCGCTGCCGGCATCGTGGTTGGCGATGTGATCACCGTCTTCAACGGGCAGCCCGCGCAGGACGACCATCTCGCCGACGTGCGGAAGACCCTGCGCGCGAGCCCGGTGGGAACGCGGATCAGGCTCGAGGTGAAGCACGGCGACAAGGCGCGTTCTGTCGTCCTGGTGTTGAAGGACCAAATCTGACGCTCAGCGCGGTTCGATGGTGACCACGCGGACGATCTTGACCTTCGGCGCCTTGTCTTCGGGCAGCCCCTGCATGTGCACGGTCAGGTCCAGATCGTCGTAGGGCGTCTTGGCGCGGATCAGCGCGCCGGTATGCCGGTCGATCTCGACGCGGAAGGACCAGTGCTCGACCCCGATCATCTTCATCGCCTGGCCTTGGGCGGTGTGTTCGCTGAGGTCGAGGTCCGCCAGTGCCGGCGCCCACTTCAAGGTCGCGACCTTCGCGTCGACGCTTTCCAAGGTGGTCACGCCGCCGTGGGTCGTCTCGGTCAGGCCTTCGCCCGCGCGATCGTAATGGGCGGTGAAGCCGGCGAAATGCGCCGTGTCGCCGGGTTTGCGCAGTTCCGACGGCAGTTTCGCGTCGGCGACAGAGATCACCACCACGTTCACGATGTCCGTCAGCGGGAAGAAGACGGCCGGCGGCGCGCAGAGATCGAGGAATGAATTGCCCATGGCCGCCGAAGGATCCTTGGTGGTCGGCCAGATCCGCGCGGTCGCGATGCCGCCCTTGGGCGCGTGCATCTTGGCCAGGCAATCGTCGGTGAGTTTCACCGGGCTCCAGGTCTTGCCGTCGGATTCCTGTGCTGAGCGCACGATCGCGTCGATGGAGCCGTCGCGGTTCACCTGCAGGTCGAAGTCGGTGCGGTAGGCATGCGTCGGCTGGCCGTTGACGGTCTCGATCACCTCGTAGTGGTAAGCGTGGACGCCCGGCACGGGCCGGTAGCGGATGGTCTGCGTCGCCTGCGCCGCCGCCGGTAAGGCGGCCGTCGCGCACACGGCAAGGCTAAGCGCGAGCGCGCGGCTGGTTTTTGTCTTCGTTCCCATCGGTCTCCCCCTCTCTTGATGACAGCAGGTCTTGGCACCATTGCTGGCGCGTGCGGCTGAGCCGCAGGCCCAGGTCGAGCGCCTCGCGCGGCGCGCGGCTCATCTGGGCGCCGGGTCCCGCGACGAAGGCCTCGAGCGCGGCGAGCTTGCGGCTGTGGATGGCGGCATAGTCGGCGAGGAACGCCAGTGCGGCCGGACGGCCCAGCCGCTCGGCCATCATCACGTAGCGCAGGTCCAGGTCCTGGGGCCGGCGGGTGAAGGCGTCCGGATCGATCGGCGCCGTCAGCCAGGCGTCGAGCGCCCGGTCTCCCTCGGCGGTGCGGTTGAAGGCGCGGCGGCGGCGTCCGCCCGGTGTGGTCTCGCCCGCAAGCAAGCCCCGCATCTCCAGCCGGTTCAGGGCCGGATAGATCGCGCCCGGGCTGTCGCTGAACAGACCAATGGGCGTGGTCTGGAACAGCTGGCGGATGTCGTAGCCCGACTGGCCCTTGTGGGAGAC
Source organism: Caulobacteraceae bacterium (assembly GCA_036501825.1). Taxonomy (GTDB): domain Bacteria; phylum Pseudomonadota; class Alphaproteobacteria; order Caulobacterales; family Caulobacteraceae; genus JAFECT01. The sequence goes on from DASXZP010000036.1 coordinate 664,152, forward strand.
CAGGAACAGCAGCAGGGCGTCCAGGGTTGTGAGCTTCATACGGTTCGTATAGTACGATGCGTACTATGAGTCGAGGGGAGGCGCCGCGACCCGGGCCCGGCCCCATTCCGCGACCTCTGGCCCGTGGCGGGAAAGCCGGCGAAGGCCTATGTTCCGCGCCGTCATGGCCACCCACGATCAGCTCGCTCACGTCCGCCCCTGGCGGGCCATCCACCGCCGCCCGTCGCGCAAGATCCGGGTCGGCTCGGTCGAGGTCGGCGGCGACGCCCCGATCACCGTCCAGTCGATGACCAACACGCCGACCGCCGACGCGGGCGCGACCATCGACCAGATCCGCGCCCTGGAAGAGGCCGGCTGCGACATCGTCCGCGTCTCCTGCCCTGATGAGGAATCGACCGCGGCTTTCAAGACCATCGCCAAGGCGGCGAAGGTCCCGCTGGTCGCCGACATCCACTTCCACTACCGCCGCGCCATCGAGGCGGCCCAGGCGGGCGCCGCGTGCCTGCGCATCAACCCCGGCAACATCGGCTCGAGCGAGCGCGTGCGCGAGGTGGTGCAGGCGGCCAAGGATCACGGTTGCTCCATGCGCATCGGCGTCAACGCCGGTTCGCTCGAACGCGATCTCCTCGAACGTTTTGGCGAACCCTGTCCGGAGGCGATGGTCGAGAGCGCGCTCAGCCACGCCCGCGTGCTGCAGGACCACGACTTCCACGAATTCAAGATCAGCGTGAAGGCCTCCGACCCCTTCCTCACCGTCGCCGCCTATCAGCAGCTGGCCGAGGCGATCGACTGTCCGCTGCACCTCGGCGTCACCGAGGCGGGTCCGTTCCGCACCGGCACGATCAAGTCCTCCATCGGCATCGGGTCATTGCTGTGGGCCGGCATCGGCGACACCATCCGCGTGTCGCTGGCCGCCGATCCGGTGGAAGAGGTCAAGGTCGGCTTCGACATTTTGAAGACACTGGGCCTGCGCCACCGCGGCGTGAACATCATCGCCTGTCCGTCCTGCGCGCGGCAGGGCTTCAACGTGATCGAGACGGTGACCGAGCTGGAAGCGCGCCTCGCGCACATTCCGACCTCCATGTCGCTGTCGATCATCGGCTGTGTGGTCAACGGCCCCGGCGAAGCCCTGTTCACCGACGTCGGCTTCACCGGCGGCGGCAAGGGCGCGGGCATGGTCTATGTCGCGGGCAAGCCCGATCACAAGTTGGACAACGCGGCGATGATCGACCACATCGTCGAGCTGGTCGAAAAGCGCGCTTCGGAAATCGAGGCGGAAAAGGCGGCCAGCGCCGTTGGCCAGGCCGCGGAGTAACACGCTCCATTTTTATTCCGCGCTTGACCGCCCAGATTTGCGAGCGCAGTGGACCGCCGATACGTCCGGAGCCCGCCCATGCGCCTCTACCTCTCCACCGGTTCGCCGTTCGTGCGGAAGTGCCGTGTCGTCATTCGTGAGAAGGGCCTGCTGCCCAAGGTGGAAGAGACCGCCATCGACTTTCCCTACAAGAGCGACCCGGGCCATCTGGCCGCCAATCCCATCGGCCAGGTGCCGGCGCTGGTCGCTGACGACGGGACGGCGTACTTCGACAGCGCCCTGATCTGCGCCTACCTCGACAGCCTGTCGGGTGCGCCGCGTCTCTTGCCGCCGGAAGGCGCCGAGCACTGGCGCGTGCGCCGGCTCGAAACCATCGGCGACGCCATGATGGAGATGACGGTCAAGCAGGTGCTGGAAAGCCGCCGGCCGGAAGAGCAGCAATCCGCGGAATGGAAGGGCCACTGGACGGCGGGCCTGACGCGCGCCATCGACATGGCGGACAAGGAAGCGCCCGATCCGTCGAGTTTTGATCTCGGCGCCATCACGCTGGCGATCGCGGCGACCTATCTCGACTTCCGCCTGCCGTCGCTGGACTGGCGCTCGACGCACCCCAAGCTGCACGCCCTGCGCGACGCGCTGGAAGAACGCGACAGCTTCAAGGACACCTATCCGCGCTAGCCGAACACGAACACCCGCTGCGGCGTCAGGCGCGCGCGTGAGTTGAGGGCGACGCATTGCGGTAAGCCGCTGCGTGGATACTCGATCTCGAACACGCGCCCGTCGTCGGCGCGGCATTCGGCGCGCAGCACGGCGCCCTTGGCGAGCACGGCGGTGACCGTGACGAGCAGGCCTTCGGCGTTTTCAGGCGCGAGCGCGGTTTCGTAGGGCCGGAACCAGGCGGTGGCTTCGCCCGCTTGGCCCGCGGCGTTGGCGATCGGCGCGGAGAAGCCGTCGAACAGCGCGCGGCCGTTGTCGATGCGGCAGGCCAGGCGGTTGGCGTCGCCCAGGAACTCGAACACGAAGGCGGAAGCAGGCGCTGAGGCCAGGTCCCGCGGCGTGCCGATCTGTTCGATGCGGCCGCCGTTCAGCACCGCGACACGGTCGGCCAGGTCGACGGCTTCTTCCTGGTCGTGAGTCACGAACACGGTGGTGACGCCGGTCTCCTCGTGGATGCGGCGCAATTGCCGGCGCAGGTCCTTGCGCACCTTTGCGTCGAGGGCGCCGAAGGGTTCGTCGAGCAGCAGCATGCGCGGCTCGATCGCCAGCGCACGGGCGAGCGCCACGCGCTGCATCTGCCCGCCGCTGAGTTGCGCCGGATAGCGCTTCTCGAGACCTTCCAGTTGCACGAGGCCGAGCAGGCGGTGCACGCGATCCTTGATCTCGCGCGAGGGCAGCCGGTTCTGGCCGCGCATCGCCTGCAGGCCGTAGGCGATGTTCTTGTCCACGGTCATGTGCCGGAACAGGGCGTAGTGCTGGAACACCATGCCCACGCGCCGCTCGCGCGGTTTGATCGCGAGGAAGTCGTCGCCTTCGAAGGTGACCGATCCCTGATCCGGCTGTTCGAGGCCGGCCAGCACGCGCAACAGGGTGGTCTTGCCTGAACCCGACGGCCCCAGCAGCGCCAGGAACTCGCCCTTGGGCGCGGACAGCGAGACGCCGTTGAGCGCGGCGGTGCGCCCGAACTGTTTCGCGATGTTTTCGACGACGAGGCTCATGCGGGTCCGTTGATCAGTGGCGCCGCTGGCCGGCGAGGTCGCCGGCGAAGCGCCATTCCAGCACGGTCTTCACCACCAGGGTAACCAGCGCCAGGCTCGCCAGCAGCGAAGCCACGGCAAAGGCGCCGACATAGTCGTACTCATTGTAAAGCACTTCGACGTGCAGCGGCAGGGTGTTGGTCTTGCCGCGGATCATGCCCGAGACGACGGTCACCGCGCCGAATTCCCCCATGGCGCGCGCGTTAGACAGGAGCACGCCGTAGAGCAGGGCCCACTTCACATTGGGCAGGGTGACGGTGAAGAAGGTGCGCCAGGCGCCGGCCCCGAGCGTGACCGCCGCAGCCTCTTCGTCGGTCCCCTGTTCCTGCATCAGCGGGATCAGCTCGCGCGCGACGAAGGGAATGGTGACCAGCATGGTCGCCAGCGCCAGGCCCGGGAAGGCGAAGATTATGTGGATGCCGTTGTGCTGGAGCATGGGTCCGAACCAGCCGTTGGCGCCGAACAGCAACACCCAGACCAGGCCCGACACCACCGGCGAGGTCGCAAACGGCAGGTCGATGAAGGTCAGCAGAAAGCCCTTGCCGCGAAAGTCGAACTTGGCGACGCACCACGCGGCGGCGAGGCCGAAGATCGCATTCAGCGGGACCGCGATGGCGGCCACCATGAGCGTCATGCGCAGCGCCGATTGCGCATCCGGGTCGCGGATGGCGGTGAGGGCGGCCTCGACGCCCTTGCCCAGGGCCTGGCTGAAGATAGTGACCAACGGAGCGAGGACGATCAGCGCGATCCACCCGATGGCGATCAACATCAGCGCGACCGCGCCGGGGCTTTTCGGCGGCTTACCGGCGAGCGTTCTCATGCGCTCCCCTTCCGCCCGAGGCGCACCTGGATCAGGTTGATGGTGATGAGCGCCAGGAACGAGATCGTCAGCATGACCACGCCCAACGCCGCGGCGCCGGAATAATCAAATTCTTCGAGCTTGTTGACGATCAGCAACGGCGCGATCTCGCTCTTGAACGGCATGTTGCCACTGATGAAGATCACCGAGCCGTATTCACCGACCGCGCGCGCGAACGCCAGGGTAAAGCCGGTCATCAGCGCGGGCATCAGCGTCGGCAGGAACACGCCGAAGAACCGTCGTGCCGACCCGGCGCCGAGCGTGATCGCCGCCTCTTCCACCTCGGCGTCGAAATCTTGCAGCACCGGCTGCACCGAGCGCACCACGAACGGCAGACCCACGAACACCAGCGCGACGAAGATGCCGAGCGGCGTGTACGCGACCTTCACGCCCAGCTTCAGCAGCGGCGCGCCGAACCAGCCGTTCGGCCCGTACAGCGTCGTGAGCGCGATGCCCGCCACCGCCGTGGGGATGGCAAAGGGCAGATCGAGCGCCGCGTCCAGCAGCCTGCGACCGGGAAATCTGTAGCGCACCAGCACCCAGGCCGAGATCAGCCCAAACAGCACGTTCACCAGCGCAGCCGCCGCGGCCACGCCGAAGCTGACGCGCAGGGCGGCCGCCACACGGGGATTGCTGATCGCTTTCCAGAAGCCGTCGAAACCGTGTTCCCACGGACGCGCCACCAGGGCCGCGAAGGGGATCAGAACGATGAGGCTCAGATAGCAAAGGGTGAACCCCAGCGACGGCCCGAAGCCGGGCAGCACGCTGGGCTCACGCCACTTGCGTCTCGGAGCGCTGGTTGCGGTCAATCAGTGTCCCTTGCCGTAGATCTGGTCGAACACCCCGCCGTCGGCGAAGTGAGTCTTCTGCGCCGACTTCCAGCCTCCGAGATCGGCGATGGTAACGAGCTTGAGTTGCGGGAAACTTGCCGCGTGCGCCGCGAGGATCTGCGCGTTGGTCGGACGATAGCCCTGGCCTGCCGCCAGCTCCTGCGCCCAATCCTCATAGAGGGCGGAAAGATAGGCTTCCGCCACCGCGCGCGTGCCGCGCTTGTCGACGACACGGTCCACCACCGACACCGGCGGCTCGGCCAGGATGCTCAAGGTGGGATAGACGATCTCCACCTTATCGTGGCCCAATTCCTTGATCGACAGGATCGCCTCGTTCTCCCACGCCAACAGGACGTCGCCGATGCCGCGTTGAGCGAAGGTGGTGGTGGCGCCGCGCGCGCCGGAATCCAGCACCGGCACATTCTTGTAGAGCTTCTGGACGAAGGCCTGGGCGGTGGCCGCGCCGCCGCCGGGTTGTTTCAACGCATAGGCCCAGGCGGCCAGGTAGTTCCACCGCGCGCCGCCGGAGGTCTTCGGGCTGGGGGTGATGACCGAGACGCCCGGCCTTACCACGTCGGACCAATCCTTGATCCTTTTCGGGTTCCCCTTGCGCACCAGAAACACGATGGTCGAGGTGTAGGGCGTGGCGTTGTTGGGCAGGCGGGTCTGCCAATCGGTGTGGATCAGGCCCTTCGCCGCAATGGCGTCGATGTCGTAGGCGAGCGCCAGGGTGACGACGTCGGCCTCGAGCCCATCCACAACGGCGCGAGCCTGCTTGCCCGAGCCGCCGTGGGACTGGTTCACCTTCACGTCCGGATGGCCGGCGGACTTCCAGCGTTTGGAAAATTCTGCGTCGAACGCTTTATAGAATTCCCGGGTCGGGTCGTAGCTGACGTTCAGAATCTCCTGAACCGCCTGGCCCGAGCCCTTGGGGGAGCAGGCCGTAAGCGCCGCGAGGCTCGCGCCCCCGGCCAACAGCCCGAACGAACGCCGTGAAACCGAACGCATCATGGGGAGCCCTCCGCCCTGAGAGTTAAACGCCCGGCCGACTGTTTGGTTTAATTCCTATCAAGTCAATAGAGATTTACTGAAGCGGGTCCCGAGCTTCCCTGCGGGCAGTCCCTGGGGATGGTTCTAGATCAGCTTATAGAGCGTCAATGTCTGCCAGATGGCGAGACCGACCACGAGCAGGCCCACGGCCCAGGTCAAAATCCGCGGCGGCAACACCTTGGCCAGCCGCCCCGCCATGGGCGCCGCGATCAGGCCTCCGACGATGACCCCCACCACCGACCAGTTCTGATCGGCCAGGCCCACAGCGGTCTTCCAGTGGCCGGTCAGGTAGGACGCGAGGAAGGCGCCGGAGATCACCACCGCCACGAAGAACTGCGCCACATTGCTGGTGCCGACCGCCTTGCGGGGCTCGCGACCCGCGCCGACCAGTGTGCTGGTCACCGTTGGGCCCCAGCCGCCGCCGCCAACCCCGTCGAGGAAGCCGCCGACCAGACCCAGCGGCAGGCCCTTAAACCAGTGCATCGGCCGTGAGCCGACGCCCTTGAACGCCCGCCACAGGATCAAGAGGCCCATCAAGCCCAGGTAGATGACCACGAAGGGCTTCACCGTCGCCGGGTCGAGGCCGGTGATCAGAAACGCCCCCGCCGCCCCGCCGATACAGCCGGTCAGGACCAGCACCCAGAGCAGGGGCTTGTCCACATTGCCGTGCCGGAAGTGGGAAGAAGCCGAGGCGCCCGAGGTCAGGATCTTGGCCACGTGGACGCTGGCCGACGCGGTCGCTGGCGCGATGCCCGCCGCCAAGAGGGCGGTGGTGCAGATCAGGCCATAGGCCATGCCCATACTGCCTTCGACCACCTGCGCGAGGAAGCCGATGAAAAGGAAGATCCAGAAGTCGTGATCCAACCGCTTGCTCCAGCCCGCGCGGACCCTGTGGCTCAACCCCTACTACGTCAATAGAGCTTTGTTGGCCTGGGCTTCAGGGCTTCTGGGCTCGGTCTCTTCGGCCAGGGCGGCCGCGAGGCTCCAGCCTTCCAGGACTGTGGCGACCGCGTCGCGGCTGGCCAGCAGGGCGGCGCGGATGGGGCAGGTCTCGACGTCGAAACAGTCCTTGCACGGCTTATAGGCGGTCCGCGAGGCGCACGGGGCCAGGGCCAGGGGGCCCTCGACCGCCCGGATCACGTCGGCAAAAAAGATGTCCCCTGGCGCTGCGGCCAGGACATAGCCGCCGAAACGGCCGCGGCGGCTCTCGACAAAGCCGGCCTGTTTCATCTCCAGGAGGATCGCCTCGAGAAACTTCCGGGGCGCCTTTGCACCCACCGCCACCTCGGCGATGGAGGCGGAGGTCCCGTTCAGGGACGCCAGATAGGTGAGGGCGCGGAGGGCGTACTTGGTCTTCTGCGACAGCATGGCTTTCGCCCTAACACGGCGTGACGAAGTTGCGAACCAAGGCTAGGACGTGCGCGTGCGACTTCCCCAGGCCAAGCTCGATCAGGTGCTCGATCGTTTCCACGCGGTGGAGGCGCGCATGGGCTCGGCCACGGACGGTCAGGAGATCGTGCGCCTCGCCAAGGAACACGCCGAGCTGAAGCCGGTGGCCGAGGCGGCCTCGGCCCTGGTCAAGGCGCGCGCCGAGCAGGACGATCTGGAAGAGATGCTGGGTTCGGGCGATCAGGAGATGGCGGGCCTGGCGCGCGGCGAGCTCGAGGCGTTGAAAACAACCTTACCCGACCTCGAACACGCCATGGCGCTGCTGCTGGCGCCCAAGGACAAGGACGAGCATGCGTCGGCCATTCTCGAAGTGCGCGCCGGCACCGGCGGCGACGAGGCGGCGCTGTTCGCCGGCGATCTGTTCCGCATGTACCAGCGTTATGCGCAGAAGCTCGGCTGGCGCGTCGAGGTCGAGAGTGTCTCGGAGGGTGACGCGGGCGGCTACAAGGAAATCATCGCGTCGATCTCGGGCGACGGAGTGTTCGGCCGGCTGAAATTCGAAAGCGGCGTGCATCGCGTGCAGCGCGTCCCCGCCACCGAAGCGCAGGGCCGCATCCACACCTCGGCCGCGACCGTTGCGGTCTTGCCCGAACCCGAAGACGTCGAGATCGAGATCGAGGACAAGGACATCCGCATCGACACCTATCGTTCGTCGGGCGCCGGCGGTCAGCACGTGAACAAGACCGACAGCGCGGTGCGCATCACCCACCTGCCCACCGGCATCGTGGTGACCTCGTCGGAAAAGTCCCAACACCAGAACCGCGCCAAGGCCATGAAGGTGTTGCAGGCGCGTCTCTACGACGCCCAGCGCCAGGCGCTGGATCAGGCGCGGGCGGACTCGCGCAAGAGCCAGGTGGGCTCCGGCGATCGTTCCGAGCGCATCCGCACCTACAACTTTCCCCAGGGCCGGGTGACCGACCACAGGATCAACCTGACGCTCTATTCGTTGCCGCAGGTAATGGAGGGCGATCTGGACGAACTGCTGGACGCCTTGATCGCCGAGGATCAGGCCGCGCGCCTCGCCGCGCTCGAAGAAGAGTTCGCTTAAGGGCGCCATGGACAAGCTCGACCCCAAGACCACAGCCCTCGTCGTCATCGATCTGCAGAAGCCGATCGTCGCCATGCCGCTCGCCCCGCATTCCGGCGTCGACGTGGTGAAGCGCACCTCGGACCTCGCGCGTGCGGTGCGCGCCTGCGGCGGGATCGTGGCGCAGGTGCGCGTGCGTTTTCACGACGGCAAGGAAGCGCTGAACCAGCCGTCGGACGAACCGTCGATGTCGCGTTCTATGGCGTCGCTACCGGCGGATTTTTTCGAGTTCGCCCCCGACCTCAGCGTCGAAGACGCCGATCTGCAGATCGTCAAGAAACAGTGGGGCGCCGTCTACGGCACCGACCTCGATCTGCAGCTGCGCCGTCGCGGCGTGACCACCGTGATCCTCTGCGGCGTGGCCACCAACTTCGGCGTCGAGTCCACCGCGCGCGATCTGTGGGAGTTGAACTACGCCCTGGTCTTCGCCGAGGACGCCATCTCGAGCCGCAGCGAAGAGCTGCACCGTTTCCCGATCCAGCACATCTTCCCGCGCCTGGGCCGTGTCGCGTCGACCGCCGACGTGTTGACCGCGTTGAAGGCCGCATGACCACCCTCGTTCAAGCCTGGACCGGCGCGCAGAAGCGTCTGAAGGCGGCCGGCGTCGACAGCCCCGCCATCGACGCGCGCCTGCTGCTCGAGGCGGCGGCCGGGGTTACGCGCATGGAGGTGATCACCGATCCCCACCGCGAACTCCCCGATACCGATGCGGCGACGCTGGAGGACTACGTCGAGCGCCGCGCAAGGCGCGAGCCGGTGGCGCGCATCCTCGGACGCAAGGGGTTCTGGAAACTGCTGCTGACCGTCTCGCCGGCGGTGCTGACGCCCCGGCCGGAGACCGAGACCATCGTCGAGCTGGCGCTGAACGCGCACCCGGAGTTCGCCGCCTTCACCGTGCTCGACCTCGGCGTGGGCTCCGGCGCGATTCTGCTGTCGATTCTGGCTGAGCGGCCGGCGGCCAAGGGGGTGGGGGTCGACGTGTCGGAAGAGGCCCTGGCGGTGGCCCGCGACAACGCGGCCAACCTCGACCTGAACGGCCGCGCCACGTTCCTGCGGACCGACTGGACCAGCGGCCTGGCCGACGAGAGCTTCGACCTGGTGGTCTCCAACCCGCCCTATATCAAGACCGCCGAGATGGACGGCCTCGACCCCGAAGTGAAGGATCACGAGCCCGCCATGGCCCTGGACGGCGGCCCGGATGGGCTTGCCGCCTACCGCGACCTGGCTCCCCAAATCCTTCGCGTCCTCAAGCCCGAAGGCCAGTTCCTGGTCGAAATCGGCTGGGATCAGGCGGGAGCGGTGAAGGCCCTGTTCGAGGCGGCGGGGGGCTGGGACGTGGCCGTGGTTAAGGATTTGGGCGACCGGGACCGGGTGGTCGCAGGCCGCAAGAAAGGCCTTGGAAAAGCCGCGGCGAGTCGCTAAGTCATAGGCCGTCTCCACCCACATCGCCGGACTTTTGATTCCTCATCGAACGAGGGTTCCGGCGGACAGGGGCTTGCGGCGCAAGCGTGCGCCGGGGCGGTAGACAAACAGCGGCTCAGGATACGCAAGCGGAGCTTTTTCCCGCCCGTCGAGCCGCACGCGCCGGCCTGTGGGAGCGCCGGCTTCAAACATCGGTTTGAGTGAATGAGAGATTTCAGAGGCATGAAACGGCAACGCGGTCGCAACCGGAAACCCGGTGGTGGTGGAAGCGGCGGCGGCGGTGGCGGCGGGGGCGGAAACAATCCGAACCGCGCGTTCGAATCGAACGGCCCCGAGAACATGAAGATTCGCGGCAACTCGCAGCACGTGTACGAGCGCTATCAGCAGCTCGCGCGCGATGCGTTCACCTCGGGCGACCGGGTGCTGGCCGAAAACTACCTGCAGCATGCGGAACACTATTTTCGCGTCCTGCGCACCCTGCAGCCGCAACGGCCGGTGGCCGAGATCGCGGCGCGCGACGCCTTTGCTTCGGGCTTCGACATCGACTTCGAAGACGAGAGCGGCGACCAGGCCATGGACGAGCAACCGTCCGAAGGCGGCGAGGGCGATAACGGCGAGCGTCGTGAAAACGGCAACGGCGACTATCGCCAGGGCCGCGACGACTATCGGGGCGACAACCGCGAACCGCGCGAACAACGCGACCAGCGCGACTACAGCGAAGCGCGCCCGCAGCGTGACTTCGGCTCGACGCCCAAAGACCCCGCCCGCGCCGAGGGCGAACAACAGCAAGGCGGCCGTCGCGAAGGCCGCCGCGAACGCTTCGAACGCCGCCGCGACCGCGAGGGCAATCAGGACCGCGCCGCGAGCGCCGATCCGCTGGCGGTGGTCGAACCCCGCGGCGCCGAACTGCCGCAGGCCGAAGCGCCCCGCGAGCCGAGCCCCGGCGACGAGCACCTGCCCGCCTTCCTGCGCCAGGCCGCGCCGGCCCCCGTGGCTGCGCCCGCCGCTGAGGCGCCGGTCGAGGATCGTCCCCGCCGCGCCCCGCGCAAACGCCGCAACGACGAGGACGGCGCGCCGTCGGTCGAAACGGCGGAAGAGGACGCCTGAGGCTTCGGCGTATCGGATAGGCGGGGGTAAGGTTTACCCTCCTGGGGTCGCGACCGCATGCACGACCATTCCGACCACGACCATCCTGAAGACCGGGACGACCATTCGCATGCGCATGGTCACAGCCATGGCCATGGCGGTCATCACCATCATCACGGCCCCGCCGACACCAGCGATCCGCGCTGGCTGATCGGGATCGGTCTGAACCTGACCTTCGTGGTGATCGAAGCGGTCGCGGGCTTCATCGCTCATTCCACGGCGTTGCTGGCCGACGCGGGCCACAATCTTTCCGACGTGCTGGGTCTCGCCATGGCGGGCATCGCCGTGTGGCTGGCCAAGCGGCCGGCGAAGGGCCGGCGCACCTACGGCTGGGGCAAGGCGACGGTGCTGGCCGCGCTCGCCAACGCCGTGGCGCTGGTGTTCGCCTCGGGCCTGATCGCCGAGGAAGCCATCCGGCGTTTCGGCGCGCCCACCTCGCCGCAGTCGCTGGTGATCATGGGTGTCGCCGCGGCAGGGCTCGCAATCAATCTCGGTACAGCCCTGTTGTTCATGCGCGGCCGCGACGCCGACATGAACGTGCGCGCCGCCTTCATGCACATGATGGGTGATGCGGTGGTGTCGCTGGGCGTCATCGTCGCCGGCGCTGCGATCTTCTTCACACACCTCGCCTGGATCGACCCGCTGGCCAGCCTGATCGTGGTCGCGGTGGTGCTGTTCGGGACCTGGGACCTGCTCAAGGAAGCGCTGTCGCTGGCCATGGATGCGGCGCCCCGCGGCATCGATCCGGAAGCGGTGCTCGCGTGTCTGGCCCAGCGCCCCGGCGTCACCGAGGTGCACGACCTTCACGTCTGGCCGCTGTCGACCACCGAGGTTGCGCTCACCGCCCACTTGGTCCGCCCGGGCGGCGCCGACGACGCCTTCCTGCGCAGCGTCTGCGATACGCTCAACCGCGAGTTCGGGATTGCGCATGCGACCCTGCAGGTCGAAACCGACGGCATGATCGATTGCCGCCACCTGCACGCGCCGGCTGCTTGAGCATAAGCTGGACGCGCGTTTGTCGCGTGATTGGTCTATGAGGGAAGCGCGTTTTTCGGCCTCGGGAGGGCTCATGCGCCGGATCGTCCTGTGCCTAGCGCTGCTGTTGGTCGCCGCGTGCACCACCACGTCGCACTATCCGCCGCAGCCGGCGTCCCCGCCGGCCGGGCCTCCGCCGCCCCCGCCGCCTGCGCCGCCGTCCGGCCCGGTGCTGCTGGATTGGCGCGCGATCATCCGTCCCGCTGAACTCGGCCGCCTCGATCGCCTCAACGAAGCCTGGACCCAGGCGTTGAACGAGGCCCGCGTGTCGGGTCACGCCGAGGACGTCGCTGCGCTGGGCGATCTGCTCGACCCCCAGACCGCGCTGGCGCCGGTGACCCCGCCCGCCGGCGACTACCGCTGCCGCACCATCAAGCTGGGCGCCAAGGTTTACGGCATGCCCGCGTTCACGCCCTACGGCTGGTTCAAGTGCCGGATCTCATCGACGCCCAAGGGGCTGAAGCTGGAAAAGATCACCGGCTCGCAGCGGCCGTCGGGCCTGCTGTTCCCCGATAGCGACCGGCGCATGGTGGTGCTGGGTTCGGTGTCGCTGGCGGAGGACCCGCCGGCCAACTCCTACGGCCTGCACCCGGACCGCGACTTCGTGGGCGTGCTGGAGCGGGTCGGCGACCGCCGCTGGCGCCTGGCGATGCCCTGGCCCTATCTCGAATCCAACCTCGACCTGATCGAGCTGGAACGGACGCCGTGAGCGACGAGGTTTCGCCAGAGCCTTTCCTGACCCTCGCGCCCGGACAAGTCTGGACCGTCCATGCCAACCCGCCGACGACGCTGCGCGTGTTGATCGGCAAGATCGAACAGTTGGGCGAGCGGCCGGTGGTCAGCGTCATGCTGCTGGGCGCGCGGGCGCCCGAGGGCTTCGGGTCTGAAACCCTGGACATCCACCACGCCCCCTTCGACGCGCCGAGCCTCATCGCGGAACTGGAGGATCTGGAAGCTGAAGGCGTCGAGGTTCCCGCCTCTTTCGAGGACGGCTACGCCCAATGGAAAGGTAATAACGGCGGGGTCTGGACCCTGGGGCCTGCCGAGGTCGCCGGGGCCGTTATCGAGATGGCCGCCAAGAACCTGTAATTCTCCGGCCCCAGTAACCTTGTGTGGCTTATCCGCCACACCCACATCCCCCTCAGACCGCCGCGGGCCGCTTATTGCAAGGGTCTAAGCGCGGGACTCCGCCTCCCGAGGGGAATTGATGAATCTCGACCTCTATTCCGACCGCGCCAAGCAGGCGATCCAGTCGGCCCAATCCCTGGCGCTCGCCCGGCGCCACCAGCATCTCGGCCCCGAGCACCTGCTGAAGGTTCTGCTCGAGGAACGCGACGGCCTGTCGCGCGCCCTGATCCAGGAAGCCGGCGGCCAGCCCGATGTCGCCGTGCGCGAAACCGACGCCGCCATCGCCAAGCTGCCGACCGTCGAAGGCGGCTCCGGCGGCCTGTACCTGAAACCCGAAATGGCGCGCGTGTTCGCCGTGGCCGAGGACGACGCCAAGAAGGCCGGCGACGCCTTCGTCACCACCGAGCGCCTGCTCATCGCCATCGCCAAGGAAGGCGGCGACGCCGCGGCTGTGCTGAAGAAGGCGGGCGTTTCGGCGTCCGGTCTCGAATCCGCGGCCAAGTCGCTGCGCAAGGGCAAGACCGCAGACAGCGCTTCGGCCGAAGACGCCTACGACGCGCTGAAGCGTTACGCGCGCGACCTGACCCAGGCGGCGCGCGACGGCAAGATCGATCCGGTGATCGGGCGGGATGAAGAAATCCGCCGCACGATCCAGGTCCTGTCGCGGCGCACCAAGAACAATCCCGTGCTGATCGGCGAACCCGGCGTGGGCAAGACCGCCATCGTCGAAGGCCTGGCCTCGCGCATCGTCAACGGCGACGTGCCCGAGGGCCTGAAAGACAAGAAGCTGCTGTCGCTGGACATGGGCGCGCTAATCGCCGGCGCGAAATACCGCGGCGAGTTCGAAGAGCGTCTGAAGGCGGTGCTGAACGAAGTCACCGCGGCCGAAGGCGGCATCATCCTGTTCATCGACGAGATGCACACCCTCGTGGGCGCCGGCAAGAGCGACGGCGCCATGGACGCGTCGAACCTCCTGAAGCCCGCTCTGGCGCGCGGCGAACTGCATTGCGTGGGCGCGACCACGCTCGACGAATACCGCAAGCACGTCGAGGCGGACGCGGCGCTGGCGCGCCGGTTCCAGCCGGTGTTCGTGAACGAGCCCACGGTCGAGGACACCATCTCGATCCTGCGCGGCCTGAAGGAAAAGTACGAGCTGCACCACGGGGTGCGCATCTCCGACGGCGCCATTGTCGCGGCCGCGACCCTGTCCAACCGCTACATCACCGACCGGTTTCTGCCGGACAAGGCCATCGACCTGATCGACGAGGCGGCCTCGCGGGTGCGCATGCAGGTCGATTCCAAGCCCGAGGCGCTGGACGAAATCGACCGGCGCGCGGTGCAGCTGAAGATCGAGCGTGAGGCGCTGAAGCGCGAAACCGACGCGGCGTCCAAGGCGCGGCTGGAAAAGCTCGACGAGGAGCTGAAGGCCCTCGAAGCCGAATCCGCGGAAATGACCGCCCGCTGGAAGGCGGAGAAGGAAAAAGTCGGCCAGTCGGCGCAGCTGCGCGAGACCCTGGACCGGCTGCGCGCCGAACTCGGCGACGCCCAGCGCCGCGGCGACTTCGCTCGCGCGGGCGAAATCCAGTACGCCCAGATCCCCGACATCGAGCGCCAGCTGAAGGCTGCCGAAGAGGCGGCTCAAACCAATCCTCTGACGCCCGAGGTGGTCGACGACCAGCAGGTCGCCGCCGTGGTCTCGCGCTGGACCGGGGTGCCGGTGGAAAAGATGCTCGAGGGCGAGCGCGAAAAACTGCTGCGCATGGAAGACGCGTTGCGTAATCGCGTGGTCGGCCAGGAGGAAGCCCTGGTCGCCGTCTCCGACGCGGTGCGTAGGGCGCGCGCCGGCCTGCACGATCCGTCCCGCCCGATCGGCTCGTTCCTGTTCCTCGGCCCGACCGGCGTTGGCAAGACCGAACTGACCAAGGCGCTGGCCGAATTCCTGTTCGCCGACGAGAGCGCGGTGACGCGGCTCGACATGAGCGAGTACATGGAAAAACACTCGGTCTCGCGCATGATCGGTGCGCCTCCGGGCTACGTCGGCTATGACGAAGGCGGGGCGCTGACCGAAGCCGTGCGCCGGCGTCCCTACCAGGTCGTGCTGTTCGACGAGATCGAGAAAGCGCACCCGGACGTGTTCAACGTGCTGCTTCAGGTGCTCGACGACGGACGGCTGACCGATGGTCAGGGCCGCACGGTCGACTTCCGCAACACCATCATCGTGATGACCTCGAACATGGGCGCGGAATATCTCGCGGCCCTGAAGGACGATGAGACGGTCGAGGACGTGCGGCCGCAGGTGATGGACGTGGTGCGCCGCCACTTCCGGCCCGAATTCCTGAACCGCATCGACGAGATCATCCTGTTCCACCGCCTGGGCCGCGCCCAGATGAGCTCGATCGTGAAGATCCAGCTCGACCGGGTGGAGAAGTTGCTGGCCGACCGCCGCATGGCGATCTCGCTGGATGCGGCGGCGATGAACTGGCTCGGCGACCGCGGCTACGACCCGGTCTATGGCGCGCGGCCGTTGAAGCGCGTGATCCAGAAGGAACTGGTCGATCCGATCGCACGCCTGCTGTTGGAAGGCGCGCTCCAGGAAGGCGACGTCATCTCAGCCACCGCCGAAGACGACGCGTTGAAGATCGGCAAGGCGAAGGTGCACTGAGAAAGATCCTCCCCCGGCCGAAGGCCGCAGGGGAGGGGGACCGCCGAAGGCGGTGGAGGGGCCGACGCCGACGGTTGCCGGTTCGCGCGCTCTACCGCTGACGGAGTCTGAGTTGTTTCGATAATCCCTGAACGTCGCGCCAGCCCCTCCACCACGCTTCGCGTGGTCCCCTCCCCTGCGCGCTGCGCGCGGGGGAGGATCTTCGGAGCGATGCGCTATCCCTACCGCGCCAGCAGGTTTTGCGCCGCGTAGATGATTGCAGCCGCGAGGCCGAAGAGCATGGCGCCGCCCACCATCGCCGAAACGGCATAGGTCTTCCAGGTGGCCCCGCGCGGCGCGTACCGGCGGATCTGGACGATCTTGTGCCCTTCGAAAGCTTCGCTGCCGATGATGTTGTGTTGGGACAACTCGATCCCCCCTGAAATGGACGCCGCAGATGGTTTCTGATCGGCAAGCTATGTGGCGGAATTTAGAACTTGGCCGTATTTGCGCCCAGGACCGTGCGGCGGCAGGGAAACTGCGACATCAATAGCCACGTCGCCCGGTGGACCGCGCGCCGCGCGCAAGCTTAGCGAGAGCGCTTAGTAACAGCGACCGGCGTAGAATCGGCCTCCGCCCGACTCGCACTCGATGCGCCGGCGGTCATAGCGCAGCGCGTGATGCGACGGATCGTAGTTGCCGTAGTTGGGATAGTAGAGCCGACCGTTGCGCCGAACATAGGCGCCGTAGGCGTAGCCGCCGCCATAGTAGCCGCCGCCGTAGTACCCGTCGCCATAGCCGCCGCCGTAGTAACCGTCGTAGCCGTAGCCATAGCCGTCGTAGGGCCGCTCCCAATAGCCGCCGTAGCGATGCCGGTAATAGCCGTCGTAGCTGTTGTAGGCGTTGTAGAAGACGTTGCCGTCGCGGCGGACGTTGTCGTACCAGCCGCCGTCCCCGTACCAGCCGTCGCCGTAATCGGCCTCGTAGGAGCCATAGCCGTAGGGGTCGCCCGCCAGGCTCTTGCCCGGGGCGCTGAGCGCCAGAACCGCCGCCAGGGCGGCCGAGACTAGGCTTAGGGCGGCATGGCGCATCTGACCCTCCTGAACAGGCCGGTTAACCATACGACAGAATGCAAAGCTTCGCGAATGGCTCCCGGGCCCTTCTCCTGGAAGGCGAGCGGCCCGGGAGAGGCCGGTCAGGCGGCCTGCGGGTTGGCGGCGCGACCCTCGGCCAGAATCCTGCGGCCGCGGATGAACATCTCGACCCGCGAGATCCCGAAGAAGCCGACGCCGAACAGCAACAGACCGTCCGCCAGCCACTTGTACTGGGCCATCCCCGGGTCGGTCTGCACCCCCATCTGGATGAAGGCGCGCGCGCCGATGATGACGAACAGGATGAGCAGCGCGATCACGCTCTGCTGGGCCATCAGGCCGCCCGACGCGGGGTCATAGGTGATGCGGGTCCCCTTGCCGCGCCACCAGCCGCCGATGCCGCCGGCCACCAGGCCGACGGCCATCTCGGCCATCTTTACGGTTCCGGGCATGCCGTCCTTGGCGATCGAAAACCCGGCCGCGACGATGATGATCAGGGGAATGACCCAAAGGTACTGAAGATTGAGCACGCGGGCGTTGCGGCTGCGCATGGCGCGCAGGCCGAACACCACCACCAGCATCACCGCCAATACGACGTAGGAAATCATCTGCTTGGACATGCAGGCCTCTTACCCCCATTGCGCCGGGCGCAAGCCGCGCCGCTGACCTTCATCGCCGCCGGACCCCCATCCGGATGCAAGAGGCCGAGATTGCCCGGATTCAGGGGACCGCGATAGACAGGGCCTCGCGGGCCTCGCCGATGGCTTCCAGCTTGCGGTGGAACCCAGCCCAGTCGTCGTGGTCGGCAATGGCGGCCCAGATCGTCTCGATCTCGTCGTAGAGCAGCTCCTGCGGTTCGGGGCGGGCGAAGTAGGGCGCGTCCAGCCGCTCCGGACGCTCCGGCGCATAGCCCTCGAGCGCCGCCTCGAAGGCCGCAAAGGCCTCGCCCCGATAGAGGTCCGCGCGGGGTCCGCGCATGGCCCGCTCGCGTGAGGCCTCGCCGCCGAACCAGTCGAAGAACAGGGGCTCCCAGCGCAAGGCGTCGCCGCCGGCGGCCAGCAGTTTCAGCAGCGCCTGCGCCAGCGCACTGTCCTCCTCCGGCGTTTTCGGCTGCACGCCCAGACGCGTGACAAAGGCGGCGCGCAACGCGTTCGGCCAATGCTCGCTGTAACGGTTGAGCACGTCGGTCAACACGTCCGCATCGGCGACCAGCGCGAGACAGCCGGCGAGCTGCGCCAGGTTCCAGTACACCGCCTCGGCCTGGCGCCCGAACGCGTAGAGGCCGTGCTCGTCGAAATAGGCGGCGGTGAACTGCGGATCGTAACGCGGCGCAAAGCGGTAGGGGCCGTAGTCGAAACTCTCGCCGGTGATGTTCATGTTGTCGGTGTTCAGCACGCCGTGCACGAAACCCGCCGCCGTCCACGCCGCCGCCAGATGCGCCGAGCGTTCCACCACCGCATCGAGCAGGGCCGCGGGCCGCTCCGCCGCCGCGACGGGAACCAGCGCCGGATAGTAGAGCTCGATCGCATAGTCGACGAGGCGCGCGATCAGATCGGCGCGGTCGAAATAGGCCAGCCGCTGGAAGGTGCCGAAGCGCACGTGGCTGTGCGACAGCCGCACCAGCACCGCCGACCGGGTCGGTGACGGTTCGTCGTGACGGTGCAGATCCTCGCCGGTCTCGATCACCGACAGGGTCTTTGACGTGGGAACGCCCAGCGCCTCGAGCATCTCGGTGGCCAGCGCCTCGCGCACCGCGCCCTTCAGGGTCAGCCGCCCGTCGCCGGCGCGCGACCAGGGCGTCTTGCCCGAACCCTTGGTCCCCAGGTCGAGCAGCCGTCCGGTCCCCTCCTCGCGCAGCTGGGCGAACAGAAAGCCGCGGCCGTCGCCGAGGTCGGGGTTGTAGGTGCGGAACTGATGGCCGTGATAGCGCAGGGCCAGGGGCTCGCTGAGGTTTTGCGGCAACGGCTCGAACCGCGCGAAGGCCTGCACCCACGCCGCGTCGCTCAGTCCATCGAGGCCGATCCTTTTAGCGATCCGATTGTTGCGAAAGCGGATTTCAGATTTCGGAAAGTCGGCCGGGGCCACCGGGTCGTAGAACTCAGGTCCCAGGCCGGGAAATCTCGGATCGGGCCGGTAGGCTTTCGGTAACCGCATTCAGTCCTAATCCGCTGCGAAAGTCTTGGCTGCAAGGCCATCGTGTCTCTTTTGCGTCACACGTGAGACAGGCCGGCCTGAGCTTACGTAGCGTCAATCTTGTGACCAGGACTTCCTTATATTACTGGGATTCACTCAAGAATCCGTCGGCTCACCTAACGAACGGATTCGGCAGGACATCGCGCGGCGCCCGGCTTCTCGGACGCCCTCAACGTCGGGGTAGGACATGCGCTTTTCTCAAATGCTTCGCGGCACGGCATCGGTTGCGGTTCTGACCGTCTTTGGCGCGGGCGCCGCCTATGCCGCCGCCCCGGCCCCGGCTGCGGATTCCTCCCAGCCGAACACGGTCGCCGAGATCGTGGTCACCGCTCAGAAGCGCGAGCAGAGCCTGCAGGACGTTCCGATCGTGGTGACCGCGCTGCCGGCGCGCCTGCTGCAGGACGCCGGCGTCAAAGACATCAAGGACATGACGATCCTGACCCCGGGTCTGACCGTCACCTCGACCTCGAACGAGACGATCACCAGCGCGCGCATCCGCGGCGTCGGCACCGTCGGCGACAACCCTGGTCTGGAAAGCTCGGTCGGCGTGGTCATCGACGGCGTCTATCGCCCGCGTAACGGCGTCAGCTTCGGCGATCTCGGCGACGTCAGCCGCATCGAAGTGCTGAAGGGCCCGCAGGGCACGCTGTTCGGCAAGAACACCACCGCGGGCGTGATCAACGTGATCACCAAGGAGCCGCAGTTCACCTTCGGCACAGGCGCCGATGTGGATGTCGGCAACTACGGCTATGTGCATGGCGACGCCTTCGTCACCGGCCCGATCGCGGGCGATCAGCTGGCCGGCATGCTCTACGTCGCCGACGGCCACCGCGACGGCTTCTACAAGGTCAACACCGCCGGCGGTCCGCGCACCGACACCACCGACCAGGACCAGGACTACTGGACCGTCCGCGGCCAGCTGCTGTGGCAGCCCACCGACAAGACCAGCCTGCGCCTCATCGCCGACTACACCAAGCGCGACGAGAACTGCTGCGTCGCGGTGCAGACCAAGGACGGCCCGACCGCGGGCATTCTGAACGCGCTGGCGCCGCTCGGTCAGGGCGTGCCGATCCCGGCCGATCCCTTCAGCCGCGTCGCCTACGCCAACCGCGGGACGACCCAGAACATCGTCGACGACGGCGTCTCTGCGGAGTTCAACACCGATCTCGAAGGCATCGGCAAGCTGACCTCGATCACCGCCGTGCGCCACTGGGACAGCAGCAACGCCCAGGACATCGACTATTCGGGCGCCGACCTGCTCTATCGTGAGGCCTCGGGCAACGACGAGTCGTTCAACACCTTCAGCGAGGAAGTCCGCCTCGCCGGCAAGAGCGAGCACCTGGACTGGCTGGTCGGCGGCTTCTACGCCGACGAAAAGCTGAAGATGGACGAGAACTACTACGCCGGCGCCGCGCTCACGCCGTACCTCTCGCTCCTGTTCACCAGCGGCGCCAGCGCCGGCTTCATCCCCTGTCTCACCGGCTCGTTCGCCGGCGGTTCTGCGCATTGCGACGGACCGGGCATCGATGCGGGCAAGATCGTGGAAGACCACTTCGACCAGGACGATCGCACCTGGGCGCTGTTCACCAACGAAGACATCCACGTCACCGACAAGTTCGATATCACGCTCGGCCTTCGCTACACCGAAGACGACAAGAAGCTGAGCTCGGACTACAACAACCTCGGCAACAACGGCGCGGCCTGCGGCGGCGCGATTTCCAACGTCGGCGCCAACTGGTTCTTTGGCCTGGGCATCCCGCCGGCCTCTCAGGGCCTGCCGTTCGCGGTGCTGTGCCTGCCGATCTTCGATCCGCTGTTCAACGGCTACGTCGATCACCAGTCGTCGAGCGAGAACTTCATGGGCGGGACGCTGAAGGCGTCCTACCACTGGACGCCTACCTTCATGACCTATGCGTCTTATGCGCGGGGCGTTAAGGCCGGCGGCTTCAACCTCGACCGCGTGGCGACCGCTTCGGGCTCGCCGTCCGATCCGAACTTCGGCGTCATCCCGGTGGCCGATACCTCGTTCGCGCCGGAAACCGCCGACAGCTACGAACTCGGCTTCAAGTCGACGCTGGCCGGCGGCAAGCTGCTGTTCGACGCCACCGCTTTCTACCAGCAGTTCCACCACTTCCAGCTCAACCAGTTCAACGGCCTGGTCTTCGTGGTCGACTCGATCCCCGAAGTGACCTCCAAGGGCGTCGACGCCGACGTGGTGTGGTTCACGCCGATGGACGGGCTGTCGTTCCAGGGCGGCCTGACCTATGCCGACACGCGGTACAACAACTTCACCGCATCAGACCTGGTCAATGCGTCGAACTTCCCGTCGCTGAGCCTGCTGCCGGGCAACCAGATCTCGTTCGCGCCGCTGTGGTCGGTGTCGGGCGCGTTCACCTACGACCACGAGATCGCCGACAACATCCGCCTGTTGGCCAACCTCGATGCGAAGTACACTTCGGAATACAACACCGGCTCCGACCTCGACCCGAACAAGGAACAGGGCGCCATGACCCTGGTGAACGCGCGGGTCGGCATCGGCTCGACGGACCGGCGCTGGACGGTGGAGTTCTGGGCGCAGAACCTGACCAATGTGCACTACAAGCAGGTGGCGTTCGACGGTCCGTTCCAGGGCTCGGCGTTCCAGCAGACGGTGCAGCCGAACCACACCTTCTTCAACCAGTCGCTGGACACCGCCACCTACGACGCCTTCCTGGGCGCCCCGCGCACCTTCGGCGTCACCCTGCGCCTGCGCTACTGATCGCTACCCTTCAACGGGGCTGAGAGCCGGTCGGGACCTAAGTCCCGGCCGGCTTTTTCATGTCGTGATGCGGCAAGAAAGAGGGTCCACGGACCCACACGGACCCACACGGAAAATAAGAAAGAAGATCGTCCACGAACCACACGAACCACACGAACAAGAGCGGTCAATGTGGCGTTGGTTTTTGATCGCGCGCCGGAGGCGCGCAGTCCGAGTTCTGACGTAGCGCTCGGAGGTTTGGGCGCCGTTCGTGTGGTTCGTGTGGTTCGTGGACAAATAAACGGCGCGACAGCAAACCCACGCGCGACACTATCCGTGTGAGTCCGTGTGGGTCCGTGGACTCTCTTCTTCAGAGCCGCATCGTTCCCGAGTCGAGCTTCTGGAACGACTTGGGCGTGATCTTCAGATAGCCCTTGTCCGGATCGCGGTACCACATCGGGTCCTTGGTGTTCTTCGGGTCGAACCCGTCCGCCACCAGGTTGGTCTTGGTGTATTTGAAGGTGCCGGTGGTGGTGATGTCCTTCTGCAGGCGCACGAACACCGGCCGCGCAAAGTCGGCCACCGTGTGGTCTGAGAACGCGGCGAAATCGGCGATGTTGAAGTCGTCGTCGGCGACGACGGCGGCCATGCCGGCCTTGCCTTCCATGCCCGGCACCGGCACGCCGTAGACGGTGACTTCCTTTACCTTGGGCGCGCCCGACAGCGCGTCGGCGATCTCGGTGGTCGAGACGTTTTCACCTTTCCAGCGGTAGGTGTCGCCGATGCGGTCGACGAAATAGAGATAGCCGTCGCCGTCCTGGCGCATCAGGTCGCCGGTGCGGAACCAGGCGTCGCCCTTGCTGAATGCGTCGTGCAGCACCTTCTTCTCCGACGCCGCCTTGTCGGCATAGCCGGTATAGTCGCCGCGCGCGTCGTTCTTCTTGATCTCGCCGAGCGCCTCGCCGATCTCGCCCGGCTTGCACTCGATGCAGAGGCCGTTCGGACCGCGCAGCTCCTCGTTGGTGTCGCTGTCGATCTTGGCCAGTTTTACGTTGAAGTTGTTGCGCAGATAGGGCGGGATACGGCCCACCGCGCCTGGCCGGCCGTCGAAGTTGAACAGCGAGACGTTCCCCTCGGTCGAGCCGTAGAATTCCAGGATCTCCGGAATGCGGAAGCGCTGCTGGAACACCTTCCAGACTTCTGGACGCAGACCGTTGCCGAAGGCCAGACGCAGCTTGTGCTTGGTCTCCAGCTCGTTCTGCGGCGTGTTGACCAGATAGCGGCACAGCTCGCCGATGTAGACGAACATGGTGCACTGGCGCTCGACCACGTCGTTCCAGAAATGCGTGGCGGAAAACTTCGTGCGTAGCACGATGGCGCCGCCGTTCATCAGCGCCGCGCCCACCGCGCACAGGCCGCCGGTGGAATGGTACAGCGGCAGTACGATATAGACCCGGTCCTTGTCGGTCCCCTTGGTCGCCGCCGCAAAGGCCAGCATGTAGAGCTGCGCCCGCGTGTGGGTGATGCGCGCCGCCTTGGGCAGGCCGGTGGTGCCCGAGGTGTAGATCAGCAGCGCCGTCTCCTTGGCCTGCATGCCGTAGCGCGAGGCCTTGTCCGGCCGCACCGTCGAGGCGCCCTTCACCGCGGCGTCGAGGCCGCGCCGGTCCGAGGTTTCGTCGTCGCCGCGCAGGCCCAGCACCCACAGCATGCCCGACTTCGGCAATTGCGTGCGGATCTGCTCCACCGCCTCATAGGTGGAAAAGTCGGCGACGATCTGGCTCGCGCCCGAGATCGCCAGGCTGTGCGCCAAGCCGGGACCGGTCAGGTTGTTGTTGATCAGGGCGGTGGCCACGCCGACCTTGGCGAAGCCCAGCCATATGGCCAGGTATTCGATGCGGTTCGGCATCACCAGGGCGGCGACGTCGCCGCGGCGCAGGCCGCGCCCCTTGATCCAGTGGCCATAGCGGTTGGCCATGGCGTCGAGCTCGCGATAGGTGACCTGGCGGTCCTCGAAGATCACCGCCACGTGGTCGCCCCACTGGTCGACCGCCTTCTCCCAATCGTCGGGGACCAGCGTCGTCGAGTTCGGGTCCACAGGCTTGATGCGCTTGAGGACGCGGTTCAGGGCTGTGATGAACTTCAGCTCCCGTCCAATTCGCGTCCAAAGACCCATCGGTCCCGCCTCTCTTCGCCTCTGAGGGTTCTAGTGGCTTTGGGCGGCCCACGGGTCAAGGATTGCTTCGCGACAGCCCCCGCGGGCCTTTGTCGCCCGATTGGGGCGAGGATGGGGCGGGGCGGCGTTATCCACGTTGCGTCCCAAGGACGGGTCGCAAGCTTGGCCGCCGCGAGATAGAGTTTGCTGCCCGGGTTTCTTCTGGAATGACCCCCGGCTTTCTTCTGGAATGACAATGTCCGCAGCCCTCTTGGCCCTCATCGGAATGCTCGCGGCCACGGGCGCCCCCGCGCCTCCCTTGGACTCCAGCTTGACCACGA
Organism: Caulobacteraceae bacterium; assembly: GCA_036501825.1. Taxonomy (GTDB): domain Bacteria; phylum Pseudomonadota; class Alphaproteobacteria; order Caulobacterales; family Caulobacteraceae; genus JAFECT01. The sequence goes on from DASXZP010000036.1 coordinate 688,382, forward strand.
CGACCTCGCCCCGGCAGGCGGCCGAACGGGCCCTTGGGTCTCATGCTGCCGACTACATAGGCTCGGTCGTCGCCGAGTATCCGCGCGCCGGCGACCCGCCGCCGGTTGGGCTCCCAAAGAAATGGACGGTCTTCTTCGTCAGCAAGCCGATGGCGGTACGGCCGAACCTCTGCGGCGCCAACCTTCTGGTGGTGAGCGTCGAGGCGCCGGACCCCGCGGGCATCGACCGGAAGGACGCGCCTAAACGCGCGACCAAGGCCATCGCGCTGAACATCTACCGGGTTGTTGGACCCCTCGCGACGAAGACCGGAGACCTCTCGAAGACGCAGGCGGCTTGCGATGCGCTGTCGCCGGTTGCGAAGTACCTCCTGGAGGGCGACAGCGCTCTTCCGGGCGCCCGCGCCGCGTTCTCTGCGAAGTCCGACGAGATCGCCTGGCTGTCGAGCGCGGCGTTGCAGCACGCGATCTCCAAGGCCAAAAGCGAAGGCAACCTGGGATTTGAAGCGCGATGCGCCGATGCGGCGTCGAAATTCTGTACCAATCCCCGAACGTTTCTGAACGCCTTCAGCGTGGATCAGATCAACGCTGTGCAGGATGAACCCTGTCCTGGCGCGTCGCCCGGCTTTTGCATCGTGATGGGCGGCGTCATCCCGACACGCCGAAACTGCACCCTGCATCTTCGCTTCGACGAGCGGGCGCGGACGCCGGATGCACTTCGTGCGCTGGCGATCGTGTGCGACGAACGCGACCTGTCCGCATACCCCTGGTACCTGGAAGACTACTTCCGACCTCGGGTCATCTCCGGCGATTGATGAGGCCCGCTCGCAGCCCTCACTTGTCCACGTAAATCTGACCGCCGCCCTCGCGGAATTTCTCCGCCATCTCGGCCATGCCCGCATCGACCTCGTTCGGAGCCATGGCGGCCGCAAAATCCCGGACTTCCTGGCTGATCTTCATCGAGCAGAACTTCGGCCCGCACATGGAGCAGAAGTGGGCGGTCTTGTGCGCGTCCTTGGGCAGGGTCTCGTCGTGGAAGGCGCGGGCGGTTTCCGGGTCGAGACCCAGGTTGAACTGGTCCTCCCAGCGGAACTCGAAGCGCGCGCGCGACAGGGCGTCGTCCCACGCACGGGCCGACGGGTGGCCCTTGGCCAGGTCGGCGGCGTGGGCGGCGATCTTGTAGGCGATCACCCCGTCCTTCACGTCCTTGCGGTCGGGCAGGCCCAGGTGTTCCTTCGGCGTCACGTAGCAGAGCATCGCCGTGCCGAACCAGCCGATCATCGCCGCGCCGATCGCCGAGGTGATGTGATCATAGCCCGGCGCCACGTCGGTGGTGAGCGGGCCCAGGGTATAGAACGGCGCTTCACCGCAGCTCGCGAGCTGCTTATCCATATTGGCCTTGATCTTGTGCATGGCCACGTGGCCCGGTCCTTCGATCATCACCTGCACGCCGTGCTTCCACGCGACCTTGGTCAGTTCGCCCAGCGTCTCCAGTTCGGCGAACTGCGCCTTGTCGTTGGCGTCGGCGATGGAGCCCGGACGCAGACCGTCGCCCAGGGAAAACGACACGTCGTAGGCGCGCAGGATTTGGCAGATGTCTTCGAAGTGGGTGTAGAGGAAGCTCTCCTTGTGGTGCGCCAGACACCACTTGGCCATGATCGAGCCGCCGCGCGAGACGATGCCGGTGACCCGGCTCGCGGTCAGGTGAATGAACGAAAGCCGCACCCCGGCGTGCACGGTGAAATAGTCCACCCCCTGTTCGCACTGCTCGATCAGCGTGTCGCGATAGACCTCCCAGTTCAGGTCCTCGGCCACGCCGTCGACCTTCTCCAGCGCCTGATAGATCGGCACCGTGCCGATGGGGACGGGGCTGTTCCTGATGATCCATTCACGGATGGTGTGGATGTTGCGCCCGGTGCTGAGGTCCATCACCGTGTCGCCGCCCCACCGGATCGCCCACACCATCTTGTCGACCTCTTCCGCCATGGACGAGGTGACGGCGGAGTTGCCGATGTTGGCGTTGATCTTGACCAGGAAATTACGCCCGATCGCCATCGGCTCCAGTTCGCCATGATTGATGTTGGCCGGGATGATGGCGCGGCCGCGGGCGACCTCGTCACGCACGAACTCGGGCGTCACGAAGTCCGGGATCGAGGCGCCGAAGTCCTCGCCGTCGCGCAGCACCGCCGCGTCCGCCTCGCGCCGCAGGTTTTCGCGGATGGCCACGAACTCCATCTCCGGCGTGATCAGGCCGCGCCGCGCGTACTCCAACTGCGTAACCGCAACGCCGGCCTTGGCGCGCAACACCGGCGCGCGTTTCGGGAACAGCGGCGCCGCGCGTTCGGCCGAGACGTTGCCGTTGTCCACCGGCAGCACCTGGCGTCCTTCGATCGCCTCCACGTCGCCGCGGGCGCGCACCCAGGCGTCGCGCGGGCGGGGCAGGCCCGCCTCGATGTCGATGGTCGCATTGGGATCGGTGAACGGCCCCGACGCGTCATACAGCGTCACCGGCGGCTCGTTCGCGCTCGGGTGCAACGCCACCTCGCGGAACGGCACGCGAATATCGCGGTGCACGACGCCCGGCTGATAGACCTTCTTCGAGCCGGGGATCGGTTCGGCGATGACGGTGACGAGGGGCTTGTGGACGTTCACGTGGGCGGCTCCCGTTGAGGGGCCAGCCGGACGCCGGTCGAAACGGGCTTTGGGCCGAAAAGGCCGCGCGCCCAGCTCCCATCCCTTCGCCGGCATGACCCGGATCAGGTTCGACGGGTCGCCGCGCCAACTTCGCGGCCTCTCAGTCCCATCAGGCGGGACACCCCGGAGAACGGCGGGACACTAGACCTAAGGCGATGGCGGTCAAGCCGTTGTGGCCGCCATAAAGCCTCCTTACCGTGACGGTAGGAGGAGCCCATGCGCCGCTTGCTCGCCGTCCTGTTCGTCGCCCTGGCCGCACCCTGGCTGATGGCCGCCGCCAAGCCCGCGACCCCGACCGTGGACTACCGCTTGTCGCCGGTGATGCGCGAAGGCAAGCTCACTGCCCTGGCGGTCGAGATCCGGTTCCGCGCCGACCCCAGCGGCCAGACGCGCCTCCACCTGCCCGACAGCTACGCCAGCGAAAAGACCCTCTGGCGCTACGTCCGCGACCTGCATGTCGATGGCGCGCAATCGGTCACCGAGGATGGGCCCGCCCATCGCATCATCCGCTCGGCGCCGCGTGCGACGCTGACCGTGCGCTACCAGGTGGTCTCAGCGGTCAATCACGAGCCCACCGAACACGATGGCGAAGCCTTCGCCGCGTGGGTGCGGCCGACTTGGTTCTATGCATCGGGCGAGGCGGTCTTCGCCGTGCCGGAGCTGCCGGGCGATCCGGCGGCGCGCTTCGACTGGACCGGCGCCCCCAAGGGCTTCGTCTTCGCCTCGGACGTGGAGCATCTGGCCGGCCTGCACCGCCGCGCCACACGCCCCGGGACGGTCAATGACATCACTGAAAGCGCCTTGCTCGGCGGCTTCGACGTCAAGTTGCTCGAGATCGAAGACCATGGCGCGCGGCTGCGCGTCGCCATGCGCGGCGCCTATGGTTTCACCGGGCCGCAACTGCTCGACCTGGTGCACAAGGTCATGGACGCCGAGCGGGGGTTCTGGAGCGACGGGGGATCGCCGTTTCTGGTGACCGTGGCGCCGCTGATCTCCGGACCCGGCTCGAAGAGCCTGGCCGGAAGTGGCCGCAGCGACGCCTTCATGATGTCGATTTCGCCGACGGCCACGGTCGAGGACCTCCGCTGGATCCTGGCGCACGAAAACTTCCACACCTGGAATCCGCGTCAGCTCGGCGGCCTGAAAGACGGCCCCGACGAAGCCCTGGGCTACTGGTTCAGCGAGGGTTTCACCGACTTCTACGCCGAGCGATTGTTGTGGCGCTCTGGCCTGTTCGACGCCGCCGCCTTCGCCAAGTCCTGGAACGATGACCTGCTGGCCTATGCGTCCTCCTCGGTGCGCCGTGAGCCGAACGAACGCATCAAGGCCGACTTCTGGAGCAACCGTGAGGTCGAGAAACTGCCCTACCAACGCGGCGCCCTGTTGGCGGCGATCTGGGATGCGCGGCTGCGCAAAACGAGCGGCGGACGCGTCAGTCTCGACGACGTCATGCACTACCAACGCGGCCTGGCCACGGCCGCGAAGGGTCCGACGACCGCGGCCGATCTCTTCGTCCCCGCGGCGGCGCACTTCGGTCTCGACGTAAAGGACGACATCGCGCGCTATGTGGTCCGTGGCGAGCCGATCGTGCTGGACGCGGACGTGTTCGGCCCGTGCTTCCGCGTGGAGACGGTGACCAGCAAAGTCTTCGACCGCGGCTACGATACCGATGCGACCAGCCGCGCGGACAATATCGTCACCGGCCTGCGGCCCGATTCCCCCGCCTATGCCGCGGGTCTGCGCGACGGCATGAAACTGCTCGGCCGCGCCGCCGGAGAGCCGGGCAACCCCGACCTGGAATATGGGTTGAAGGTGAAAGACGGCGCGAACGAACGGGTGATCCGCTTCATGCCCGTGGGCAAGGGGACCCTGACCAGCCAGAGGCTCGTGAAAGCCGACCTCGCGGCGTGCACGACGCCGCAGTAGGGGGCGGCTCAGGCCTTGTGCGCGGCGACGGTCTTGGCGCGGATCAGATCGATCCACACCGGCGCGTAGGGCAGGGCGGCGTCGTACTTCTTCAGCGCTTCGCGCCACTGACCTTGCTGCGCCAGCGCGTCGCCCCACGCCTTCAGCGGATCGGCCCAGTGCGGGCCGCGCGCATTGGCCTGCGCGAACTTCGCCTCGGCGCCTTTCAGGTTGCCGTGCTTGGCGAGCGCCAGGCCCCAGCTGTAATAGGCGGCCGGCAGATCCGGCGCGAGGGCGACGGCGGCGGCGTATTGTTTCTGCGCGCCGGCCCAGTCGCCGCGATGGTCCATGATGTCGGCCTTGAACCGCGCGCAGTCCACGAAGGTCCCGGCCTTGGCAAGGACCGCGTCCGCCATTGCGGCTTGGCCCGCGGATTCCGCGGCGGGCGCGGCCCAGCAGTTGTAACCTGGATAGTTGGTCGACACGACCGGATTGGCGTAGGCGGTGTTGAACGCCTGCAGTTCGGTTGCGGCGGTCGCGGTGTCGCCCGCTTCGGCGGCGATACGGCCCTGCACGAAATGGCGCATGGCGGCGATGGTCGGGTCGTTCGGATCCTCCGGCGCCAGCGACAGCGCCAGTTCCGCCGCGCGCGGATCGTGCATGCGCTGGTCGATGTCGGCGAGCGAGGGCGCGTCGGCGCTGGTCTGGGTGCCGATGCCGTTGTTGGCTTCCAGGTCCGCCGTCGTCGAGGCGCGCCAGGCGCCCAGGTTCCAGGTCAGGGTGTCCCAGTTTTCGTAATAGATTTCATCGACACCGGGCTTGGGACGATGGCCGCCGGCCTGGTGACGCATGGTTTCGCCCGCACGCCACGCCTCTTCCTCTCGACCCAGGCCCCATAAGGTGTTGATGACGTTGTTGTGCGCGACCCAAAGGTCGGGCTTCAGCATGAGCGCGGTCTGAAACAGCTTCAGCGACTCTGTCTGCGACCCGCCCGTGTTGCCGATGGCGTTGGCCCACTGGTTCAAGATGTACGGCTTGTCCTGCGCGCTCGCCGTGACGAAGGATTGCTTTGAGAAGGTGATCGCTTCGGCGCTGCGGCCGTTGTTGAGCAGATAGACGATGTACAGCGCCGGCTCCGCCTGGCCGTAGAGATATTCCGCCGCCTGGGTGCTCAGCTTTTTTAGATCGCCGGCGCCGCCGGTGAAGCTCTTGGGTTTGATGCGGTCGCCGCGCACGGTCAGCACCAGCGCGCCGTTGGCGCCCTGCACCAGATCGCCCGCGATATGTTGTTCGTGACCAAAGCGCTGTTTCAGGAAGCGGTCGATCTCGCTGATCGACACGCCGGTGTCGGGCACCTGCACCCGGATCTCGCCGGTCCAGGCGTTGGACAGCCGCCGCTTGGCGGCCGAGCCGCGCGTGTCGGCCTGCAGCCGGGTCAACTCATCGAGCACGCCTGAGGCGACCACGCGGCCGCTCACCCCGCTCTGCGCCAGCGCCGGCGGCGTATCGAAGGGATCCACCACCACCGAACGCGCGGTCACGGCGTCGATGAGCATGAGGCCCAGACCCGCGATCGCCAGCACGGCGGCGAGCGTCACGGCGAGCTGGGTCGCGATCTGCAATGCCTCGCGCCAGCGGCGCGCGTGCAGATGTTTCAGATGCAGGTCTCGCTGCTCGTGCAGGTGCTCCATCTGGACGTCGAGCATGTGCGATTGTTTTTTCAGCAGGACGCGCTCGTCGCGGAAATAGGCCGCGGTGTCCGGATCGCCCTGGGCCGCCTTGCCGCCCTTGCGCGTGCGCCGCTGCACCGCGACCGACGCCGCCACCGCTTCGGAGGTCGCAAGCGCGGCTTCGCCGGTGAGGTCCTCGGACTCCTCCCCGTCGCCGCCCAGGTACTCCTCGAACATGCGATCGACCATGCGATCCCTTGGGATTGCGGGGCCCGCGCGCCCCTGACGCCGGAAAAGCGGCTGCTGCAGCAGACAGGGCTCACCGTCGGCGGCCCCGCTAGAGTGACCGAACAAGCTTAAGATCGGGTATGTGAGAGGTTGCTCAGGTCTTGCTTTTGGCGACCGCGCGGGCCCGTTGCAGCTCAACCCAGGCCGGGGCCCATCTGAGCGCTTCGTTGTATTTCTTCAGCGCTTCGTCCCACTTGCCCTGCCGCGCCAGCACATCGCCCCACGCCTTCAGCGGGTCGGCCCAGTGCGGACCGCGCTTGTTTGCCGCCGCGAACTTGTCGATGGCGCCGTTGATATCGCCATGTCGCGTCAGCGCGAGACCCCAACTGTAGTAGGCGGCCGGCAGATCGGGCGCCAACCCGATCGCGGCGGCGTATTGCTTCTGCGCGCCGGCCCAGTCGCCGCGATGATCGAGAACATCGGCCTTGAAGCGCCAGCAGTCGACGAAGCGGCCGGCCGTGTCGAAAATCTGGTCGGCCTTGTCCGAATGGCCCGCGGCTTCCTCCACCGGCGCGATCCAGCAGTTGTAACCGGGGTAGTTCGTCGCGACCTCCGGCGCCGCGAAGGCGGTTCCGAAGGTCTCCATTTCGTTGAGCGCGACGGGGATGTTTCCCTCGTCTTCGGCGATACGGCCGCGGACGAAATGCGCCATGGCGGCGATCGTGGGGTCGTTCGGGTCGTCCGGCGCGGTCTTCACGCGCAGTAGCGCGTCCACAGGGTCGTGCAGGCGCACGTCGATGTCGGCGATCGCCGGCGCGTCGGCGCTCACCTGGCTGCCCAGGCCGCCGTTCGACTCCGCGTCGGCGACCAAGGCCACGCGCCAGGCTTGCAGGTTCCAAGTCAGAACGTCGGTATTCTGGTAGTAGATTTCGGGCACGCGTCCGGGGCGCGAACCGCCCAACCTGAGCATCTGCTGGCCTTCGCGCCAGGCGCCTTCTTCGTCCTGCAATGTTACGAGCACGCTCTGGACGTTGGAGTAAGCGGTCCAATAGTCCGGCTTTAGCCGCAATGCTGTCTGGAACAGCAGCAGCGCTTCGCGCACACCGCCGCCCTTGTTCAATACCGCATTGCCCCACTCGTTGAGAAGATACGGCCGTTCGGACGCCGGCGCACCGGCGTAGGCGGCTGCGCAGAACGCGATCGCTTCCGCATTGCGCCCGCTGTTCACGAGATAGACCGAGTAGAGCGCGGGTTCGGACTGGCCGTAGACATATTCCCCCGCCCGCGACATCAGCTTATCGAGATCGGTCGCGGCGCCGGTGAAGGTCTTGGGCAATATGCCGTCGCCGCGCACGGTGAGTGCAAGACCGCCGTCCACGGTTTCGACCAGCGCACCGTCGATGTGCAGGTCATGGCCCAGACGCTCTTTCAACACCCGATCGATTTCGCCGATCGAAACGCCGGTTTCGGGCACCTCGACCTTGATGTCGCTGGTCCAAGCGTTCGACAGGTTGCGCTTCTGGGCCGACCCGCGCGTCGCCGCCTGCAGCCGCGTGAGCTCATCGAGCAGACCGCCGGCCACCACCTTGCCGGTGAGACCGCGCGCCGACAGGCTCGGCGGCGCATCGAAAGGGTCCACGATCACCGACCGCGAGGCCATGGCCTCGATCAACATCATCAGGATGAGCGCGCCGGCAACGGAAGCGGCAAGCGCCAGGAAGATTTGCAAGCCGAGCTGAAGAACGTCGCGCCAGCGACGCACCTGCAGATGCTTGAGGTTCAGTGGCCCGTGGTCGCGCAGATGCTCGATCTGCAGGTCCAGCATCATCTCCTGCTTGAGCAGGACCTCGCCTTCGCGGTGCAGATATTCGTCGGCGGCAGGATCGCCCGCTGTCTTGCGTCGCCGCCGCCCCAGACTGAGGGTTGTGGCCGCCGCATCGGGCTTGGCCGCGGCTTCGGCCGCTGCGGCCTCTTCGTCGGCTGTGCTTCCAATCAGGCTCTCGAGTATCTCGTCCGCCATCTCCGGCCCCCGGCCGCCGGTGCGGAGTTTGAAGCTTCCCGCGCCGCGTCGCAACCCGCGCGCGTAAACCTTAACCGGCCCGGCGCCCGGCGATCCCCTTGGCGCGGACGAGGTCGCCCCACGCCGGCGCCCATCTGAGCGCCTCGTTGTACTTCTTCAGCGCTTCGTCCCACTTGCCCTGTCGCGCCAGGACATCGCCCCAGGCCTTCAGCGGATCGGCCCAGTGCGGCCCACGCTTGTTCGCTGTTGCGAGCTTGCTGATGGCGCCGTTCAGGTCGCCATGGCGAACGAGCGCCAGGCCCCAGCTGTAGTACGCAGCCGGCAGGTCCGGCGCCAAGGCGACGGCAGCGGCGTATTGCTTCTGTGCGCCGGCCCAGTCGCCGCGATGATCGAGAATGTCGGCCTTGAAGCGCCAGCAGTCGACGAAGCTCCCGGCCTTGGCGAGCACGGCGTCGGCCCTGTCGGGGTGGCCGGCCGCTTCCTCCGCCGGCGCGATCCAGCAGTTGTAGCCGGGGAAATTACTCCAGACTTCGGGGTTGGCGAATGCGACATCGAAGGCTTCGAACTCGCTGGCGGCGCGCGCCGCGTCGCCGCGCTCCATGGCGAGACGGCCATCGAGAAAATGCCGCATCGCCACGATCGTCGGATCGCTGGGGTCGTCCTTGATGTCGTGCATCTGCAATTCGGTGTCATCGAGATCGTCCAGACGGATGTCCACGTCGGCGATCTGCGGCGCTTCCGCAGTCGTGGTCGTTCCCGCGCCGCCGTTCGCCGCCATATCCGCCAGGTTCGAAATGCGCCATGCCAGCAGATTCCAGGTCAGGGTGTCCCAGTTCTGGTAATAGACCTCCGGCGCGCGGCCCGGTCTTCCGCCGGCCACGGCGCGCATGGTCTCGCCCGCACGCCACGCCGCCTCTTCGCGCCCCAATCCCCACTCGCTGTTGATGACATTGTTGTGGGCCTGCCAGAGGTCAGGCTTCAGACGCAATGCCTGACGATAGAGGGTCAACGCTTGCTGCAAATTGGCCATGGCCGACTCGGCGTTACCCCAGGCGTTGAGCAGATAGGGCCGGTCCTCCTTGGACGCGTTTGGGAAGGCGACGGTCGCGAACGCGACGCCGTCTGTGTTGCGTCCGACGTTGGTGAGGTAGGCCGCGTACTCCGCGGGCTCTGCGCTTCCATAGATATATTCCGCCGCCTGGGTGGTCAGTTTGTCGAGGTCGCCGGCGGCGCCGGTGAAGGTCTTGGGCGATATGCCGTCGCCGCGCACGGTCAACGCCAGGCCGCCATCGGTCGTCTCGATCAGATCGCCGCCGATGTGCACGTCGTGGCCGAACTGCTGTTTCAGGTAGCGGTCGATTTCGCCGACAGAAACGCCGGTCTCCGGCACCTCCACCCTGATGTCGTTGGTCCACGCTCCCGTCAGGCGCCGCTTTTCAGTCGTAGAGTGCGTGGCGGCCTGCAGGCGCGTCAGCTGGTCGAGTAGTCCGCTGGCCACCACCTTGCTGGTCACGCCCCGCTGCGCCATCGCGGGTGGCGCGTCGAACGGTTCGACGATGACCTGTCTGGACGTGAAGGCGCCGATCAGCATCGCCAGCAGGATGCCGCCCACAACCGTGGCGACGAGGGCGAAGAAGACCTGCAGCCCCACCTGGAACGTCTCGCGCCAGCGCCGCGTGTCGAGGTGGGCGTCGAGGCGGCGGCCCTCCTTTTCGAGATGCTCGATCTGCAGGTCGAGTATGCGCTCCTGCTTCTTCAGGACCGCGCTTTCCTCGATCAGATAGTCGGTCGCCGCCGCGTCGCCCTTGGCGGACTTGCGCCGCCGCGACAGGCTGAGCGCCACGGCCGCCGGATCGGGCTTGGCGGCGGCTTGGGCGCTCGCGGCCTCGTCCTCCAGCTCAGGACCGATCAGGTTCTCCAGGAACTCATCCGCCACCGCCGGCCCCCGCCGCAGCTATGGGTCGCGACCTTGGCCCGATTAGCTATGTCGTGCAACCGACCTAGGCGGCCCGGGCCAGGATCAGACCTTGCGCCGGGCCTGCGCCCGCGCCTGTTGCAGCTCGGTCCACGCCGGGGCGAAGGCTGCGGCTTCGTCGTACCGCTTCAGCGCCTCGTCCCACTTTTCCTGCCGCGCCAGCACGTCGCCCCACGCCTTCAGCGGATCGGCCCAATGCGGCCCGCGCTTGTTTGCGGCGGCGAACCTGGCGACGGCGCCGTTCAGATCGCCATGACGGGCGAGCGCGAGACCCCAACTGTAGTAAGCGGCCGGCAGATCGGGCGCGAGCGCGACGGCGGCTGCGTACTGTTTCTGCGCGCCAGCCCAATCGCCGCGATGATCGAGAACGTCGCCCTTGAACCGCCAGCAGTCGACGAAGGTCCCGGCCTTGGCGAGCAGCGCGTCGGCCTTATCCGGATGGCCGGCCGCTTCCTCCGCCGGCGCGACCCAGCAGTTGTAGCCGGGATAGTTGGTCCAGATGAGCGGGTTCGGAAAAGCGTCGCCGAACGCCTCCATCTCGGACGCCGCGTGCGCCGGGTCGCCGGCTTGCTCGGCCAACCTGCCTTGCAGGAAATGACGGATGGCGGCGATCGACGGATCGTTGGGATCGTCGGTCAGCAGGCTGAGCTGAACCTGCGCGTCTGCATAGTCGTGTAGGCGGATGTCGATGTCGGCGATCGACGGCGCTTCGCTGACGATGGTCATACCCACGCCATCGTTCGCTTCCACGTCTTCGACCATGGCGGCGCGCCACGGGCCGAGGTTCCAGGTCAGTAGGTCCGCGGTGGTGAACAGTCGTTCGCCCGCGCGCCCGGGCCAGCCGCCGGCGGCGCCCTCAAAGGCGGCGGCGTCGCGCCGCGCGGTCTCCTCCTGGCCGAGCATGAGGTCGCCGTTGATAATGTTGTTGTAGGAGGGCCACCAGTCCGGCGCCAGAGCGCGCGCTTTGCGATTCAGCTGTACAAACAGGTGCGGATCGCCGCCCAGATTGGAGTCCGCATTCGCCCAAGCCACCAACATTTGCGCCTTCAGGCGATTGTCGCGCGTGGCCAGGTAAGCCGCCTTCACCTCCGTGATGGCTTCCGCGTTGCGATTATGGGTGATCAGGTAGGTTGCATACCGCGCCGGCTCCGCGCGGCCGAACAGGTATTCCGCCGCCTGGGTGGTCAGCTTGCCGAGGTCGCGCGGTCCTCCGGTGAACGTCTTGGGCGGAATGTCGTCGCCGCGAACGGTCAGCGCCAAGCCGCCGTCATCGGTCACCACCAGATCGCCGCCGACCCGGATGTCGTGGCCGAAACGTTGCTTCAGATAACGGTCGATATCGCCGAAGGAGACGCCGGTTTCCGGGACTTCGACCTTGATGTCGTTCGACCACGCGTTCGAAATCTGGTGCCGTTCGACGGCGGCGTTGTGGGTCAGCGATTGCAGCCTGGTGAGTTCGTCAATGACCCCGCTCGCCACCACCTTGCCGGTCAACCCACGTTGCGCGAGCGCCGGCGGCGCATCGAATGAGTCGATGATGACCTGCCGCGAATTGAACGCGCCGACGAGCAGGGACAGGAGCATCACGCCGATCACGGTCGCGCCGATAACGACGAAGATCTGGAGTCCAAGCTGCAGCTTCTCGCGCCAACGACGGTTGGCGAAGTGCGCGTGCTTGAACGCGGTCTCGTCATCGAGTTGCTCGATCTGGATTTCGAGCAGGCGTTCCTGCTTCTTCAGGATCGCGCGCTCTTCGACCAGAAACTCAGACGCCGCGACGTCGCCCTTGGCGGATTTTCGGCGGCGCGAAAGGCTGAGCGAAGCCGCGGCCGGGTCGGGCCTGGCAATCGGTTCGGCCGCAGCCTCGGACGATTCGTCCTCGGCCGTCGCGACGATCATATTCTCGAGCAGCTCATCCGCCACCGCGGGCCCCCGCCACAGCTAGGGGGCGACTTTGGGCCGGTTGAGATAGCGGTGCAACCGACCTAGGCGGCGGTCGGTGCGGCCGGGCGGCTGAGCAGCCAGATCATGGCGCGGCGGTCATGGATCACGTCGCCGCCGGCGGCTTCGGGGCGGCAGACGATGTCGAGGAGGCGCGCTTCGCCGTCGCCCTGGGGCTTGGCCCAGTCGCCGACCGTGGGCGCCACGGCGCCGGGCTTGCCGGTCTTGGGATCGAGCGCGCGGCGTTCGACCTGGTGCATCAGGCCGCGGCCGCAACGCACTTCGTAGTGGGTCAGCCACACGGTCTTGGGGTCGACGACCTCCATCGCGACGGCGTCGTCTAGGCCCTTGGTCTGCGACGGTTGCACCGCGCTCAGGTTCAGCGCCATGGCGCCGTGCGCGGCGTCGCTCGCGCTGATCTGCAGCCAACGTTCGGTGGGCGCCGCGGCGATCAACGGGAGGGCGGCGAGGGCGAGGAAAAGACGCTTCATGGCGCAACCACCGTGGCCTGGTAGCTCATCACGCTTTCGCCCGCCGCGGCCTTGGGCGGGTTGAGCTTGAAGTTGAGGGCGCCCGAGCCGGGCCCCGACGCCTGGAAGCTGAACACCATCAGGTCGGTCCCGTCGGGCCCGGCAGCCGGGCTGGTCTTCGAGCCGGTCAGGGTCCAGGGCGCGCCGGGCGCATCGACGGTCCAGACCAGGCCGTCGGCCGGGCGGAAGGGTAGCGAGACGGTCAGGCTGCGTCCGTTCGCGTCGGCGTGGGGCGAAGGCAGCTTCAGCGCGAAACCACGCGCCGAGCCGGAGGTCGAGATCTGGGTCACCCCGGTCTGGTTCGCAGGGGCGGCCGCCTTGGCCTTGGCCAAGGTCTCGCGCAGGACGTTTCCCCCCTGGGCGGTTCCCGCGCTGTCGGCGTGGGGCTTTTGCGGCTGGCATCCGGCAAGGGCGAGGAGGGCGAACGGCAGGGCGAGGGCTTTGCGCATGGCGCAAACGTCGTCTCGGGCGCGGCTTTCGTCAATCGTGAGCCTTACGTGCGGGCTCAGCGCGCGCTATCTGACCGCCATGGCCGGCAAGCCCGAACCGCCCACCGAACCGTTCAAGCGCGCGCTCGCCCACGCGACGCGTTCGCTCGCCGAGCAGCCGGACCTGGAGATCACCTTCGGCGGGGACGGCCCGCGCGTCTCGGGCAAGACCGCCGTTCTGCCGCATCCGCCGCGCGACCTCGATCCGCGCGAGGCGGCGCGCATCCGCGGCCTCGCCGACCAGATCGCGCTGCGCATCGCCCACCACGACGAAGCCGCCCACGCCCGGCTGACGCCCTCCGACGCGGTCGCGCGCGGCGTATTCGAGGCGGTGGAGCAGGCGCGCATCGAAGCCATCGGCGCCAATGCGCTCGGCGGCGTGCGCCAGAACCTGGCCGCCGCGCTGGAGGCGCAGATCGAACGCTCCGGCCTCGGCCGCGCCGACATGACCCATTCGCCGCTGCCCGAGGTGCTCGGCCTGATGGTGCGCGAGCGCCTGACCGGCGACGCGGCGCCGACCGCGGCAGCCCGCGCCGCGGTGGATCATCTGCGCGGCGACATCGAAGCGCGCGCCGGCAAGGACCTCGACCGGCTTACCCAGGCGGTGGAAGACCAGGGCGCCTACGCCAAGATCGCGCGCTCGATCCTGCGCGACCTGCAGCTCGGCGACGATCTCGGCGACGACGAGGACGACGGCGACGATAACGACAACGACGGCGAAGAGGACAAGCCCGGGACCGAAGACGATCACAACGAGGAGGACGAAGCCGACGCCGGCGACGGCGCCTCGATGGAGCGTTCCGAAGAGGCTAATCCCGACGCGCAGAAGATCGAGGACGACGGCGGCATGGCCGACCTCGACCCCGACGCGCAAATGTCCGACGAGGGGCCGGAGCTGGGCGAGGGCCTGCTGCCCAACCGTCCCGACATCAAGGACCCGGGCGGCGCCGAGCCGCCGTACAAGATCTTCACCCGCGAATTCGACGAGGTGGTGGACGCCGCCGACCTCTGCGACGCGCCGGAGCTCGATCGTCTGCGCGCCTACCTGGATCAACAGCTGCAGAGCCTGTCGAGCGTGGTGGGCCGTCTCGCCAACAAGCTGCAGCGGCGGCTGTTGGCGCAACAGAACCGCTCCTGGACCTTCGACCTGGAGGAAGGCGTGCTCGACGCCGCGCGCCTGACGCGCGTGATCGTCGATCCGACCGCGCCGCTCTCGTTCAAGCAGGAGCAGGACGCGCCGTTCCGCGACACGGTGGTGACGCTGTTGCTCGATAACTCAGGCTCGATGCGCGGGCGTCCGATCATGGTCGCGGCGGTGTGCGCCGACATTCTCGCGCGTACGCTGGAGCGCTGCGGCGTGATGGTCGAGATCCTCGGCTTCACCACCCGCGCCTGGAAGGGCGGCCAATCGCGCGACGCCTGGATCAAGGCCGGAAAACCGCCGCAGCCCGGGCGCCTGAACGACCTGCGCCACATCATCTACAAGGCCGCCGACGCGCCCTGGCGGCGTGCTCGCCGCAGCCTCGGCCTGATGATGCGCGAGGGGTTGCTGAAGGAAAACATCGACGGCGAAGCCCTGCTCTGGGCCCACAACCGTTTGGTGGCGCGCCCCGAACAGCGCCGCATCCTGATGGTGATCTCCGACGGCGCCCCGGTGGACGATTCCACCCTGTCCGTAAACTCCGGCCACTACCTCGAACGCCACCTGCGCAGCGTCATCAACGAGATCCAGGCGACCTCGCCCATCGAACTCATCGCCATCGGCATCGGCCACGACGTGACCCGCTACTACCACCGCGCGGTGACCATTGTGGACGTGGAACAGCTCGCCGGCGCCATGGTGGAAAAGCTCGCTGAGTTGTTCGACGAACAACCCAACGCCCGCGCCCAACCCCGCAAAGCTTTGGGCGGCGACCTCGCCCCCACCCCCAAACCCCGCCGCTCAACGTTGCAAGCCGCAACTGCTGCGGCTGCGCGATAAGAGAGTCCACGGACCACACGGAAAACACGGAAATTCACCTGACCGGCGCCGAAGGCGCTTTGAGTTTGAAGGCGCTCCGCGCGAAAGGCGTTCGCTGGACATGCATCGCGTCCGTGCTTTCCGTGTGGTCCGTGGACTCTCTTTCTTCTGTCCGGGTCCGTGGCCAATAAAAAAGCCGCCCGGGGGCGGCTCTTTCGTATCGCGATTTAGCGCAACCCTCAGGCCGCGGCCTGGCTCGCGAGTTTGGCTTTCAGGGCGCGCTTGATGCGGCGGGCGCGGATGGACAGGTCTTCGTCCGACGCCTTCAGCAGGAAGGGGTCCAGGCCGCCCTTGTAGTCGAGGGTGCGCAGCGCCGCGTTGGTGATGCGCAGGCGATAGGACTGGCCGAGCGCGTCCGATTGCAACGCGATCGCCTTCAGCGACGGCAGGAACCGGCGCTTGGACTTGATGTTGGAGTGGCTCACGTTGTGGCCGGTCATCGGGCCGACCCCGGTGAGCTCGCAACGGCGGGACATGGTCTCGAACCTTCCGCGGAAAACAGGAGCGCGCGGGATGGGGTCCCGCGCGGAAGCCGGGCATATAGGCCGCAGAGCCTCGCCCCGTCAAGGGTTTCTGGCCCATTCGGCGAGCCCGGGCCGGCGGGTCTATAATCCTCCATGGACGACGCCCGGCGACCCCTCAGGCCGTTCCTGCCCGCCCTGGCCGGGGCGGCGCTGTGGGCGCTCCCGGCGGGGGCCCAGGGGCCGGGACCCGAGCCTTTCCACCTGTCGCTCGCCTACGACGGGCAGCTGATCCTGAAGGTGCTGGACATTCAGGTGGAGGAGACCGCGACCGCCACCGGCTATTCCGGCCAGGTCCGGCTGAAGAGCTCCGGCGTGCTGGCCGCGTTCAAACGCTTCGACACCCGCGCCGACGCCCAGGGCCGGCTCGGCCAAGGTCAGGCGTGGCCATCCGCCTTCCATTCCCAGAACGTCGACAGCAAGGCCAATCGCCGCACCACCGTCGCCTGGACCGGGTCCGACGTGGTCGCGACCCTCTCCCCGCCGGTGCACTCCATGGGCGACCCGCCCGCCGACGGGACCCAGAAGCTGGAGGCCGTGGATCCGGTGACCGGGGTCCTGCGCCTGGCGCTGGCAGCCGAGCCGTGCGGGCGGACGCTGAAGCTGTTTGACGGCAAGCAGCGCTACGACCTCGACTTCGGCCCGGGCTCAGCGGCCAGGATCGACACGCGCGAACTGCGGCTGGGCCTGAGCGGCGCCGTGCACTGTTCCGTCCGCTTCCGCGAGGTCGCGGGTTTCAAGAAGAAACCCGAGGCGGAGCGCAATCAGGGCCTGAAACATCCGATTGCCATCACGTTCGCCCGCGCCGGCGCGAACGGTCCGTGGGTGATCAGTTCCGTGTCGTCGCAGACCCCGCTCGGCTCAGCGACCATCACGCTGCAACGCGTGCAACGCTAACCCACAAAGCAAAACGCCCGATCTTTCGACCGGGCGTTTCAACCTTATTTTGCAGGCTTTTCCCTAGATCAGGCCGCTTTGGTCAGCGACTTGGTCAGGATGGCCACCGCGGCTTCGCGGTCGATGCGTTCGATGGCGGCGACTTCGCGGGCCATGCGGTCGAGCGCCGACTCATAGAGCTGACGTTCGGAGTAGGACTGTTCCGGCTGGTTCTCGGCGCGGTGCAGGTCGCGCACCACTTCCGCGATCGAGATCAGGTCGCCGGAGTTGATCTTGGCTTCGTACTCCTGGGCGCGGCGCGACCACATGGTGCGCTTCACCCGGGCGCGGCCCTTCAGGGTCGTGAGCGCCTTGGACACCACATCGCCGGCGGCCAGCGGACGCAGGCCCGCGGTCTTCGCCTTCTTGGTCGGAACGCGGAGCGTCATCTTCTCGTGGTCGAAGGTGATGACATAAACCTCGAGCGACATGCCGGCGACTTCCTGGGTCTCGATCCCGTTCACCTTGCCCACGCCATGGGCGGGGTAGACGACATGATCGTGAATCTTGAAGTCCAATCCGGAGTGGTGTTTCGACATTCGTGCTCTCTGTCCTCTCGCAGACAAAAACAAAACGGCGCGGCCGCGCGGGGGCGCAACCGATGATCAAAAAGCCCCGCGAGGGGCTTTGATGTGGGACGCCGATCTAAGACCTAATTTGAGACACCCGACCTCTGACGATGGGGGCCCGCCTCGCGGCGATTCTTCATGTACGGGTGCGGCCGCATCGCTGTGCCTTTGGCCGCCGAACAAAAAGGACGATAGCATAAATTCGTCACGAATGAAAGGGTTATGACGCAGCCCTGCCCCAAGCGGGGCCGTTTCCCACAAGGATTTCGCTGGACTCTCGCCCTTTCCCTTGAATCCAAAGGGTCGGACTAGGAATTAACTTCCAGCGGGGCCGCGCCTGGGGCCGCTCAGGAGCCCTGGCCGGGCTTTTCGCTAAAATATTTTTCGAATTTGCCGGTTTCACGCTCGAACTTCTCCGCGTCGGCGGGCGGTTCGCCCTTGCGGGTGATGTTCGGCCAGATCTTGGCGTAGTCGGTGTTGATGGTCAGCCACTTGCCGTCCGGCTCGTCCTCGGTGTCGGGCTTGATGGCGTCGACCGGGCATTCCGGCTCGCAGACCCCGCAGTCGATGCATTCGTCCGGGTGGATCGCCAGGAAGTTCTCGCCTTCATAGAAGCAGTCGACCGGACAGACCTCGACGCAGTCCATGAACTTACATTTCACGCAGGCGTCGGTGACGATGTAGGTCATTGACTTGGAAGCTCGAAATTTCTCGCGGGCGCGGGCCCGGATGGGGAGATTGCGGAGCCGGAAATGGGGTCCGGAGCCTTGCTTTGTCAACCGTCCGGCGTGGCGGTGTTGTCCTCGAGCGGGCTGTAGAGCTTGCGGGCCTCCTCGGCCGGGCCCCGCCGCTCGCCGAGCGCCAGGATTCGGACCGAGACCAGCTTGCCGCCCAGGGCGAAGACCACCCCGTCGCCGGGTTTGAGGGTGCGCGACGCCTTGTCCAGCCGGGTCTCGCGCCCGTCGCGGATCAGCCGGATCCGGCCGGCTTCCAGCACGTCGGCCGCCAAACCCCGCGTCTTGAAGAATCGCGCCCGCCACAGCCAGACGTCGGCGCGGCACCCGCCCTGTTCGTTCACGAACGCGCCTTCTTGGCCCGCCGGCGGGGCCGGTGACGGTTCGGGCGGCGCGACTCAGCCGCAGGCGCAGGCTTCAGCGCCTCCAGCGCGGCGAAGGGCGAGGGACCGGGGCGCTTGGGCGGGGCATCGACCGGGCGGGCGCGTCTGGGCCGCCACAGGACCGGTTCGCCGGGCTTCGGCTTGCCGGCGGGCGTGTAGCCCAGCCCGGTCAGGACCTGCCGCGCTTCGTCTTCGCTCCAGCCGAGCGCCGCTCGCGCTTCGTCGGAGAGGATCGATCCCGCGCCCTTGCGGCCGGCGCGCAGCGCCTCGTCGAGTCGTTCGAGCGCTTCGACGGGGACCACCAGGTGACCGACGGCGCGCAGACCGCGCGCAGCCAGCGCCCGCGGCGCCGGCGCGCGACCCGACAGGTGCGTCAGGCGATCGGACGGCGCGCGCCAGCACCGCGCCTCGGTTTCGGCGAAGGCGCAGGCCAGCGCCCGCGCGTGCGGTTTCAACAGGCCCGGCATCCAGACGCTGAACGCGCCGATGCGCACGCCGAGCGCGCGCAGGCTGCGTCGCTCCGCCTGGCTCAGCGCCTTCAGCTCGCCTTCCACCGCGCGCCGGTCGATCACCCCGCCGGCTTCGATCAGCTGGTGCGCCACACCGCGCGGCAGGCCCTTCAAGGCGCCGTCCGCCATCGCCGCTTCGAGTTTCGACAACGGCGCCAGACGCCGGCTCGATTCCGCCGCGAGATAGGCTTCGAGCCTGCGCCCCGCACGCTCGCGCGCCGGCTCGGGGCCGAGTTCGCCGAACAGCCGCACCCGCGGCGACGACGGCCGGCCGCCGTCCAGTTTCCCCGCCGCCTGGCCGCGCCAGGTCACCGCGCCATCCAGGGTCACGTTGAATTCGCTGTCGGGCGCCGCCGCCAGTTGCCCCAGACGCCGCGTCACCTCCGGCGCCACCGCCCGCTGCGCCGCCGCGCGCAGCGCCTTGTCCTCCAGCGCGCTCGATCCGGTGGCCGGTTCGAAACGCAGGCCGCGCAGCTTGCCGACGTAATACCCCTCGACCGTGACCGCGCCGTCGTCGGCGACGCCCGCCAGCACCTCGTTGCGCACATGCAGCGCGCGCATCAGCACGCTGGTGCGCCGGTCGATGAACCGCTGCATCAGATGTTCGTGCAGGGTGTCCGACAGCCGGTCTTCCAGCGCGCGCGTCTTCTGCTGCCACATGGCGGCGCCGCGCAGCCAATCGGGCCGGTTGGCGACATAGGCCAGGGTGCGCACGCCGGCTAGCCTCGTGGCGATGGCGTCGATGCCGCCGTCGGTGCGGTCCAGCGCCTTGAACTGCGGCGCGATCCAGTCGTCGCCGATCCGCTCGTTCGGCCCGGTCAGATGGTCGAACAGGGTGCGCGCCAGGCGCACGTGGTCGTCCAGGGTGGTCTTGCGGAAGTCGGGGATCTGACACGCCTCCCACAGGCGATGCAGCTTGGCGCGGTTGCGCGCGGCGTTCACCACGTCCTCGTCCTGCACCAGCCTGCGCAAGGTGGTTTCATCGAGCGCTTCGGCGGAGAGTTTCAGTCCCATTTCCGGCGGCGGCGCCGCCAGCGAGCGCAACAGGTTCGACAGCGACGAGAAATCCAGCACCGGATTGCGCCACTCCGCCGCGGTGATCGGTTCGAAGCGGTGGTTCTCGATGGCTGTGACCTGATCCTCGTCGATCTCGGGACTGTCGCCGGTGACGCCGAAGGTGCCGTCGGTGCGGAAGCGGCCCGCGCGGCCGGCGATCTGGGCCAGCTCCTGCGCGTAGAGCCAGCGCGTGCGCTTGCCGTCGAACTTGCGCAAGCCCGCGAACGCGACGTGGTCCACGTCCATGTTCAGGCCCATGCCGATGGCGTCGGTCGCCACCAGGAAGTCCACTTCACCGGACTGGTACAACGCCACTTGAGCATTTCGCGTGCGCGGGCTGAGCGAGCCCATCACCACCGCCGCGCCGCCGCGCTGGCGGCGGATCAGTTCGGCGATGGCGTAAACCTGATCCGCCGAGAAGGCGACGATGGCGGACCGGCGGGGCAGGCGGGTCAGCTTCTTCGCCCCGGTGTAGGTCAGGCTGGAGAACCGCTCGCGATGGATGAACTCCGCGTCCGGCAGCAGGTGACGCATCAAGGGCGTCATCGTCTGGGCGCCCATCAGCATGGTCTCGGAGCGGCCGCGCGCGTGCAGCAGCCGCTGGGTGAAGACGTGGCCCCGCGCCGGATCGGCTGAGAGCTGGATCTCGTCCACCGCCAGGAACTCGACCTCCAGCGACAGGGGCATGGCCTCGACGGTGCAGACGAAATACTGCGCCCGGGGCGGGACGATCTTCTCCTCGCCGGTGATCAGGGCGACCGAGCGGGGCCCGCGCAGCTTGACGATCCGGTCGTAGATCTCGCGCGCGAGCAGGCGCAGCGGCAGACCGATCATGCCGCTGGAATGGCCCAGCATGCGTTCGACCGCGAGGTGGGTCTTGCCGGTGTTGGTGGGGCCTAAGACCGCCGCCAGGCGCGCGGGCGCCCGGCCAGCAGAACGGTCGCTCATGCGCCCAAGGTGGCGATTCCTTCGAGCGCCCACAAGCACGGATCGAACGCGCGAATGTGGCGGATTAACGCGACAGGCGAACCGGCTGAACAGGCGCGGAACACAGCATGACCGAATCGGTGACCGCCCCCGATTCGGCCTTTGTTCCCTACAAAATCTGGCGCCCAGCGTGGCGTTAACCACAAGTGATGACGGTGTTTTTCGGCGGCGCTTTTTCGCCCGGAGGATGAACAGAACCTGACTCGAACCGTTCAGTGGAGGGTCAGTGACGGAGGCCCAAACTGCGGCTCCAAATGCGCCGGGTCTAAGGACCCCGCGCGACGCGTACAAAGGAGTACCTTGTCATGAAAACCCAAATGATCGCGGCAGCGGCGGCGGCGTCCCTGGCGGTCGCCGGTCTCGCAGGAACCGCGACGGCGCAGAGCCACCATGGCGGCGGCCACAGCGGCGGCGGCGTTTCCCACAGTTCCGGCCGGGGCGGCGGCTATAGCCGCGGCGGCGGCGGCTTCAGCGGCGGCGCCCACAGCTTCGGCGGCGGGCGCGGTGGCGGCGGCGTCAGCAGCGCTTATCGCGGCGGCGGCGGTTCTTTCCGCGGCGGCGCGACCTTCAATCACGGCGGCGGCGCCAGCTTCAACCACGGCGGCTATGCGGGCGGCGCCTACCGCGGCGGTTACGCCGGCGGTTCGTACCGCGGCGGCTCGAACCGCGGCTACTCCAGCTATCGCGGCGGCTACGGCTATCGCGGCGGGTACGGCGGCGGCCGCTGGGCGCGCGGCGGCTACTGGCCGCGCGGCTTCGGCGTGGTGATCTACGACCCGTACGACTACGGCCTCTACGCAGCGCCCTACGGCTGCGAGTGGGTGACCGATGACTACGGCAACCTGGTGCTGATCAACATCGCCACCGGCCTGATCGTGGACACGATGTACCGCTAAGCGTTCCACGAACGACGACCAAGGCGGCCCTGGAGGATCCCCTCCGGGGCCGCTTCGTTTTTTGCGTTCGCTTTCGCTGCGCACGGCAGCTTCAAAAAATTATTTTCGACTTCTTTTCGGTGCGAACACGCTGTTCCAGCCTGCCGGATTCCCTTACGACACAAGGCTTTCCCGCCAAGCTGAACGGCCTGTCAGGCGAATGAACCCAAGCTGAGCCATCGCTTCAGGATGGGCTCAGCCGGCGGACGTCAATGTGCCCGTCATCGAACGCGCACCGCCTTCCCCCCACAACGGCGCGCCGAGCAACGGAGAATGAAAATGAAAAAGAACCTGATCCTTGCCGCCGCCGCCGCGGCCACCCTTCTGGGCGCCGGCGCTGCGACCTCCGCTTCCGCCATGCCGGTCCACGGCGGCGGCCACGGCCCGGTGGTTCACACCGGCTTTCGCGGCGGCGGCGCCGGCTTCCGCAGTGGTTTCCGCGGCGGTCGCGCCTTCCCGGCCTCCCGCGGCGAGTTCGGCGGGTATCACGGCGGCTGGGCTCGCGGCGGCTTTTGGCCGCGCGGTTACGGCGTGCTGATCGCCGACCCGATCGTCTACGGCCTCTACGCGGCGCCCTACGGCTACGAGTGGATGCAGGGCGAAGACGGATCGATGGTGCTGGTCGCCATCGGCTCCGGCCTGATCGCCGACGTTGTGATCCGCTAACCAAGGCGGCCAGAGTCTGGCCACTTAGGGTTTGAGACCTGCGGGTCTCGCCCGCTGCTCGACCGGGGCGCCCAGCCCCCTCACGCTCCGGTTCGAGCCTCTCGGAACGCCGCCCCTCTCCCCCGGGGCGGCGTTCTCGATTCCTGAGCTTCCCCCCAGCTTCGCCTCTGCTATTCAAGCGCTGGCATGGCCCCGTAGCTCAGCCGGATAGAGCAGTGCTTTCCTAAAGCAAAGGTCGCAGGTTCGAGTCCTGCCGGGGCCGCCAGCTTCGCCCGCGACAGGCCAGGACGTTGCAGCCGTCGCCTGAGTCAGGGTTTTGATCCAGCGCCCGGATCCGTTTGCATCGCCGTTGCGACCGCGACGACGAGCTGGGCCGCGGCGTATGGCTTCGGCAGGATCGCACTCCCCGGTACGCCCATGGCGGACCATTCGAACTCGCTACCGCCCGTGACGTAGATGACAGGGATGCCGGGCGCCAATTCGCGCGCGTGGCGGGCGACATCCCAACCACTCGTCTTACTGAAGAGGTCGATGTCGGTAATGACAGCCTTGAAGTCTCCAGCGCGCTCGTCGAGCGCCGCCATCGCTTCCGACGCAGACTGAAGCGCCAATACCTGGAACCCAGCCTCGGTCAAAGCCGCGACGCCAAGTTCCCGAACCAACAGCTCGTCTTCGACATAAAGCAGCAGCGGCCCGGCTTCCGGCGCTGCACTTTCGGCCACCGGAGACGGGTTCATCGTTTAGCCCCGTCGAGGCTCGCGGCGACCTTGCGAAAGGCCTCGGCCATTTCCCTGGCGGCCTTCCGCTCGTCGATGTTCTTGGCGAGCCTTGCCCGCTCATCCCATTCCGCAGCGTTTTCCAGGCATCTAACCGCCGTCAGCCGTGGCGGCGCCGTTCCCCGATCACCAAGCACGATACTGTCCCGTCGCAAGCTTCCCGGACAGCTTAACGGTGGCCAGTCTGTCGGAGTTCCGACAGAGAGCGATGTAATTCAGTAATCGGAGAATATTGGGTACGCGCGCTGCGACGAAGCGGTCCGCGGGCTAGGGGAAAAGCCGCCCCTTGATGCAGGGCGATCCACCTTTCGTCACTGCCCGCCATCGGTGCGCGTGTCGCAGGGCAGCTCAGCCAATCGTCGCGCGCCCTGCCAGAGCTCGACGACGGGCGTTCCCTCGTTGCAGAGGGCATGGGCCTTGGCTTCGGCCTCTTTCTGGTCGGTGGCTTCGATCCAATCGCCCCAGATGATCTTGCCGGCAGCATTGAGAAGATACGCGCGGTAAGCAGGCATCGTGAACCCCACAAGTCGGCGGTCGCCCAATATTCCTTGCCGCCGTCAAACGCGACTCGGCGCGTTGTCGCAGGGTCATCCGCCGACGGTGGCGCGTTGTGAGGCGGCGCTTGCGCGGGATTTTCAGCTGAGATAGGGCTGCTGTACGTTTGTGCAGTCGCCCGCTCCAGCCCGGAATTCCTATGCCCGAAGCCGCCCCCGCCGAAGAGAAGCCTAAGACCGTCGAGGAACAGATCGACGCCATTTTCGCGCCCTGGAACCGGTCGGACGCGCCGGGCATGGCCGTCGGCGTGGTCAAGGACGGCAAGAGCGTCTTTCGGCGCGGCTATGGCATGGCCAGTCTGGAGTCGCGGGTCGCCATCGCGCCCACGACGCGGCTGCGCATCGGGTCCACCTCCAAACATTTCACCGCGATGCTGGCGCTCTTGCTGCAGGAAGACGGCAAGCTCGATCTCGATGCGCCGATCCGCACCTATGTGCCGGAACTGACCGGTCCCGGCGGCGAGCCCACGGCGCGGCAACTGCTGCAGCACCGCGGCGGCTCGCGCTGCTACCTCGACATCGGCTTCCTCATGCACGGCATGCTCGCACCGCCGGTGGGCGAGGCGCTGAAGGTGCAGAGCCGCCAGACCGGACGTAACTTCGCGCCGGGTACGTCGATGATTTACAACAACGGCGGCTACCACATGGTCTCGATCGCGATCGAGCGTGTGGGCGGGGCGCCGTTCGAGGAACAGCTGAAGACGCGCCTGTTCGACAAGGTCGGCATGCCCGACACCCTCTCGCTGCCGTCCGACCACATCATCCTGCCCGGCATGGCGACGATGCACGTCCCGTCGCCCACGGGCGGCTGGCGGCGCGGCCTGTTCCCCAGCGAGGAAGTGCGCGGCGAGGGCGCCATCGTCTCCACGATCGACGAAATGCTGCGCTGGACCGCGCATCTGCGCACCCGCGACAAGTTCGGCACGAAAGAAACCTGGCGCCAGCTCACCGAGCTTCCCGTCTATGCCGACGGGTCCAAAGGCGGCTACGCGCTCGGTCTGATGTTCGAGGATTACCGCGGCTTGCCGACCATGCACCACGCCGGGGGCGTGATCGGCGGCACCTGCCAGATGCTGACCTTCCCCGACCACGGTCTCGACATCGTTATCCTGATCAACGGCGCGCCGGCGGCCAATGCGGTGCGCCTCGCCGAACAGATCGCCGACGTGGTGCTGGCCGACCAGCTCGCGCCGGAAGACGAGAAGCTCGATCCCAAGGCGCACGAGGCGCTGCTCGGCCGCTGGTATTCGCCCGACAGCGGACTGACCTACGACTTCCTCGACGAACAGGGCGAAGTGAAGATCGCGCTCTGCGGCATGCCGATGGGCCAGCGCCTGCGCCAGGACGGCGACGGCAAGCTCGTCTCGCCGCCATCCAGCATCGGCGCCATCGAGGTGGACGCTTCGGGCGCCGGCAAGGGCGCCATCGATGTGCGCTTCGGCGGTCAGAGTGCAACCTATCGCAAGGTTGAAAAGGCCGAGGCGGTCGACGACGCCTTCGCCCAGGCCGTCGAAGGCCGCTACACCAGCGTCGACGGCGGCGGCGCTGTCACCCTCCGCCGCGAGGATGGAAAGTTGATCGCGCGCTTCGCCGACGAACCCGGTTCGGTCGAGGTGGAGCTCAACCAACTGGCCGGCCTCGATGTCCTGGGCGCTACTGTGATGCGGCCCGACGCCATGCACTTCACTGTGCTGAACTTCGACCGAACGGGGGACAAGGCAAAGGGATTCGTGATGAACTCCATGCGCACCCGCGGCCTCGCCTTCGAGCGAGCTTGAGCATGAAGATCTTCGTCGCCGCCCTGGCCACCGAAACCAATACCTTCGCGCCGTTCCCGACCGGCCGCTCCGGCTTTGAGGAGTACGGGATCACCCGTGAGGGGTCGAAGATGGACGGTCCCTTGTCCGGTCCGCTCAAGGTCTACCGCCAGCGCGCGGAGGCCGACGGCCACGAGCTGATCGAGAGCCTCTCCGCCTTCGCCCAGCCGGCAGGTCCAACGATCAAGGCGCTCTACGAAGAGATGCGCGACGCCATCCTGGGTGATCTCAAGGCTGCGGGTCCGGTAGATGTGGTGCTGCTGATGCTGCACGGCGCCATGGTGGCCCAGGGCTATGACGACTGCGAAGGCGACATCATCGGGCGCGCGCGAGACATCGCGCCGAACGCGGTGCTCGGCGTCGAGATCGATCCGCATGCACACCTGACGCAAGCCATGGTCTCGCGCGCCGATTTCATCGTCATCGCGCGCGAATATCCGCACATCGATTTCGACCAGCGCGCCCACGACCTCTACGACCTGTGCCTGCGCAAGGCCAAGGGTGAGATCAAACCGGTTGCGGCGCTGGTCGACTGCCGCATGATCGGCTTCTATCCGACCTTCGACGAACCGATGAAGGCCGTCGTCGACCGCATTCGCTCCGCCAGCGGCCAGGGCAAGGTGCTCACCGTCGAACTCGGCCACGGCTTCCCCTGGGGCGACGTGGAGGATGTCGGCACCCGTGTGCTGGTCTACACCGACGGCGATCCGGCGCTGGCCGCGAGCGAGGCCGAACAGCACGCGCGCGAAATCTACGACCAGCGCACCGCACTGGCGCTCAGCTTCCCCGACGTCGCCACCTCCCTCGATCGCGCGCGGGGCCTGAACGGGCGCACCGTGCTCGGCGACTTCGCCGACAATCCCGGCGGCGGCGCGCCCGGCGACTCGACCTTTTTCCTCAAGGCGCTGATCGATCGCGGCGTGGACGACGCGGTTATCGGGACCTTCTGGGATCCGCAGATGGCGCAGGTTTGCGTCGACGCGGGCGTGGGCGCGATCCTGCCCCTGCGCATCGGCGGCAAGTGCGGTCCGACCTCGGGCGACGCGGTGGACCTGACTGTCGAGGTGATGGGCGTCAGCGAAAACCACAGCCAGGGCGTCTTCGGCCAGCGCCAGCCGCTCGGCCGTTCGGCCTGGGTCCGCGCGGGCGGTATCGATATCGTGATCTGCTCGGTCCGCACCCAGGTGTTCGAGGCCGACGCTTTCACCGGCCTGGGCGTGCCGATGGACAACCGCAAGCTGGTGATCGTGAAGTCGTCCAACCACTACCGCGCCGGCTTCGACGGCATCTCCGACAACCTGTGGCACGTGGCGTCGCCAGGGTGCATGTCGCTCGACTTCCCGCGCGTGCCCTACACGAAACTCTCGCAACCGATCTTTCCGATGAGCGCCGATCCCTGGGCCGAAATCGGCGGCCCGCACGTGCAGGTGTTCGAAGGCGCGCGATGAAGGCGCCGGACATCGCGATCGATACGAGTTCGGAAGGCCGCGAGCGTCTGATCGAGGCCGCGGTGCGCCTGTTCGGCCGCAAGGGCTTCGACGGAACCTCCGTGCGCGACATCGCCGAAGAGGCGGGCGTCGCCTTCTCGCTGATCCGCTTTCACTTCGCGACCAAGGACGGCCTGCGCGACGCCGCCGAGGCGTGGGTGGTGAAATACTGCCTCGACCGCTCGCTGAACGCGCCCGAGATCGAGCGCTTCGAAGACATGGTCCCGATCATCGACGCGGCGCTTCAGGGCAGTTTGGCGCCCGGCGAAGCCATCGCCTTCGTGCGCCGGGCGGTGATCGACGGGCGGCCGATGGCGGTGGACCTCGTCCGCGCCCTGTTCGCCAAGGCGGAGGCCGTGCGCCGCATCCGAGTGAGCGACCGCTATCCCGACGAGGACTGGGCGCAGGATCCGATGCTGCTGGTCGCCCAGGGCATGGGCCTGATGCTGGTGGCCCCTCTGGTCGAGGCCCTATTCGGTCGCGACGTCTATTCCCGCGAGGAAATCCTGCGCCGCAACGCCCAGGCGTTCCGGATGGAAGCGTTGATCATGAAGGGCCTGGAGGCGGAAACCGGCGACTGACGGCTGGATTTCCGCCGCGGCGTCTGCTTTCTTGTCCCCGATGACGATGCGTTCCGCCCTCGTACGAGCCGCCGCAGCCCGAGCTATCGGCGCGCGAGCGTGCGCGCGTGATCTCCCTGGAGCACAGCGACCCGCCTGATTGAGCTGCGGAT
This sequence comes from Caulobacteraceae bacterium, assembly GCA_036501825.1. Taxonomy (GTDB): domain Bacteria; phylum Pseudomonadota; class Alphaproteobacteria; order Caulobacterales; family Caulobacteraceae; genus JAFECT01. The sequence continues at coordinate 716,513 of DASXZP010000036.1, forward strand.
CGCAGGTCACGGACCCCGCTCCAGTCTGGCGCGGGGTTTTTTGTCTGTGCGGTCCGCTTTCGGAGAAGCCTTGGATGACCGACGCCACCCCCAAATCCGAACCGGAGTTCTACCGGGTCGCCCGCCTGCCGCCCTACGTGTTCGAGGAGGTGAACCGGCTGAAGGCCCGACTGCGCGGTGAAGGGGCCGACGTCATCGACTTCGGCATGGGCAACCCCGACATGCCGACGCCGGCGCACATCGTCGAGAAACTGATCGAGACCGCGCGCAACCCCGAGGCCCACGGCTATTCCGTTTCGCGCGGCATTCCGGGCCTGCGCCGCGCCATGGCCAAGTACTACGAGCGGCGCTTCAACGTGAGCCTCGACCCCGACCGCGAGGTGGTGGTCACGCTGGGCTCCAAGGAAGGGTTCGCGAATCTGGCCCAGGCGATCACGGCGCCTGGCGACGTGGTGCTGTGTCCCGATCCGGCCTATCCGATCCACGCCTTCGGATTCCTGATCGCAGGCGGCGTCATCCGCCACGTGCCGGCGCTGACGCCGGAGCAATATCTTGCGGGCATCGACGAAGCGGCGCGCAACTCTTCGCCGCCGGCCAAGGCGGTGGTGGTCAGCTATCCGTCGAATCCGACCGCCCAGTGGGCGGGCCTCGACTTCTACCGCGAGGTAATCCGCATCGCCCGGCAACACGATCTGCTGGTGCTTTCCGACGTCGCCTATTCCGAGATTTATTTCGACAACAACCCGCCGCCCTCGATCCTGGAGGTCGAAGGCGCGCGCGAGCGGGCGGTGGAGATCAACAGCCTGTCGAAGACCTACGCCATGGCCGGCTGGCGCATCGGCATGGTGGTCGGCAATGCCCGGCTGTGCGCTGCCTTGATGCGGGTGAAGTCCTACCTCGACTACGGCGCCTTTACGCCCATTCAGGTGGCGGCGGCCGCGGCCTTGAACGGACCGCAGGCTTGCGTCGACGAAATCCGCGCCACCTACAAACATCGCCGCGACGTGCTGGTCGAAGCCATGGGCCGCGCCGGCTGGACCATCCCCGCGCCGCCCGCCTCGATGTTCGCCTGGGCGCCGCTGCCTGCGCGCTACAGCAACATGGGCTCGGTGGAGTTCGCCAAGATGCTGATGGAACAGGCGCACGTGGCCGTGGCGCCGGGCGCCGGCTTCGGTGAAGGCGGCGAGGGCTTCGTGCGCATCGGCCTGGTGGAAAACGAACACCGCATCCGCCAAGCCGCCCGCAACGTGAAGGCGCTCTTGTCGCGCTAGAACGCGAACTGGGAGCGCAGGCCGATCGCGTTGTAGCTCTGCCCGATCTGGGCCCCGGTCGGCGTCTGGTAGAGCGCAGCGTTCGGCGAAAGCCGGTCGACGCGCACGTGCTGATAGTCGAGCACGAAGCGCACAAAGCTGTTCGGATACCAGTTGAGGCCCGCGGTGAAGTTCGTCTCGTCGCCGCCGCGGATCGTGCTCGAAGACGGCGCCGTCCCCGCCTGGCCCGGCCGGTAGTTCAGGTCCAGATCCGAATAGCGCACCGCCAGTTCCCACGCACCCCAGCCGCCCTTGGCGAGGTCGAACGGGTGGTTCACCGGCGGACCGTCGAAGGCGGCGGTCGCGGTGTTGTAGCGGCGCCGCTCGCCGGTCAGGACCCAGGCCCCCGACACGTACCATCCGTCGAAGTGCGGCGAGGCCAGCCCCGGATCGTCGCGTGCCACGTCGAAGTATTCGTACTCGCTCTGCAGCAGGAACGGTCCCTTCTGGGCGGCGAACTCGGCGCCTTCGCTCGAGGCGTGGCGCGCGTCGATGTTGCCGGTGTTGATCAACTTGGTTCCGTCGACCCGCAGCTCCGGCGTGTTGGAGAGCGCAATGACATAGGCGTTGATCGGCGTCACGCCGCTGGTCCCCGGTCCAGTGGCGTCGGCCGGTCGCGCCACATAGCTGCCGTGGAGGCCGACGTGGACGAGCCAGTCGTCGCCCCAGAGCGGCGTCGCCGCGACGCGTCCGACGAAGCCGAGCTGATCACCGTACGTCTGCGGCACGGCCGTCGCCGTACCGGTGTTCAGCACGCCGACCACGCGGCCGGTCACCGCCGCGGACGCCAACCAGTGCTTGCCGCTGCCGAACAGCGCCACCGCCGTGCGCGTATCGCCGGCCGCCAGGCCGCGCGCGACGTCTTCCACAGCCGAGCGTTCCAGGAACGGCATGGAATTGGTCGAGGCCTGGTCGTCCAGCCCGATGGACGGCGCGAAGGCGCCGATGCGGATCGCCAGCGGGCGGAAGCCCGAGTACTGCACCCAGCCCTCGTAGAGCTGGCCGGTGTTCTCGACGCCCGAGCCCGCGAAGTCGAAGATCAGCTTGTAGTCCCAGTCACCGAAGGCGCGGCCGTCGACGCCGATGCGCGCGCGGCGGAAGTCGTCGCCGTCCTTCAGGTCGCGCGCATGGGTCAGGTCGACGTTGGACGCCGAGGCGCCGAGCGCCGGCCCGCTGCGCCGGAAGTCCGACGCGATCGGTCCGGCCGATGCCTGGTCATAGGCGGCGGCGTCGAACTGCAGGATGCCGTGGAAGTTGGCGGTGAAGCGTCCGTCGTCGCTGGCGATGGCCGGATGGCCCTGGGCGATGGTGGCGACGGCGTCCGAGGCGGGCGCGGGCGCGGAGCCGGCGTCGGCGACCACGCGGGTGCGAGCGGTCGTGGCTTGCCGCGCCTCGACCTGCTCGCGCTTCAGGTCCTTCACCTCGGACGCAAGGCTCTGAACCTCCGCCTCGAGCTGTTCGATGCGGGCCTCGCGCGGGTCGGCAGAGGCGGGATCGGCCGCCTGGGCGGCGGCGATTGCGGGCAGGCCGAGCGTGGCGGCCACCGCGGCGGACGCGAGCAAAGCCTTGCGGCGTAAGGAAAATATAGGGGTCATGGAGCCCTCCCGTTGCTGGAGGGCTTACGCTGACCTTTGAATTCCTAGTTGTCTAGTAGATATTCACTGAGGCCCGGACTCAGCTCCACTGACAGGTCGGCGGCTATTCCGCCGGGGTGGAGTGACCGTCCGGGGCGCCGTGACCGCCGTGGCCCGGTGTGTCTTCCTTGCCCTGGGCCTTGATCTGGAGCACCCGGCCCATCCATGCGCCGATCGCGTCCACGAAGGTGAACAGCACCGGGATCATCAGCAGTGACAGCGCCGTTGAGGTGATCAGGCCGCCGATCACGGCGATGGCCATGGGTTTTCTGAACTCGCTCCCGGTGCCGAGGCCGAGCGCAATAGGCAGCATGCCCATAGACATAGCTACCGTGGTCATGATGATCGGTCGCGCCCGCTTGCGCGCGGCGTCGAGCAACGCATCGTGCCGGTTCATGCCCGCATTCATCGACATGACCGCGTAGTCCACCAACAGGATCGAGTTCTTCGCCGCGATGCCCATCAGCATGATGATGCCGATGAACGCCGGCATCGACAGCGACTGGCCGGTGAGCAACAACGCGATGAAGGCGCCGCCGAAACAGAGCGGCAGGGCGCCCATGATGGTGAACGGATCCGCGAAGCTGCGGAAAAGCAAGACCAGCACCACGTACATGAGCAGGACGCCGGTGCCGAGCGCGAAACCGAAACCCGCCACCAGTTCGCCCAGACCCTCGGTCTGCTGGTTCGCCGCATTGAACACCCCGGGCGGCAGGCGCCGCATGACCGGCAGTTGCGCGACCTTGATCGAGGCTTGCTGCAGCGTAATGCCCGACAGCTCCGCCTGGATGCTGGCGCTCTCGCGCCGGTCCTGGCGCGTGATCTGGTCCGGGCCTGCGCCGAAGGCGACGTTGGCGACCGACGAAAGCGGCACGGTCGCGCCCGTACGGGTGGGCACCTGAAGATTGTCGATCACCGACAGGTCGGAGCGAGCCTGCTCGGTCAGGATCACGCGGATCGGGATCTGGCGATCCGGCAGGTTGTACTTGGGCAGCAGCTGGTCGACGTCACCGAGGGTCGCGACGCGGGCGACCGAGGAAATATCCGCCGCCGAGACGCCGAGCAGCGCCGCCTGCTCCGGTTTCGGCGTGATCTGAATCTCGGGCCGCACCAGACTTGCGCTCGAGACCACGTTGGACAGGCCCGGCACGCCGCGCATTTCCCGCTCCAACTCGGCGATCGCGCGCTGCAGCGCGTCGTGGTCGTCGCTCGCGAGCGTAACGCCATAGAGCGAACTTCCACCGCCCTGGCCGGTGTTGCCGAACTGTACGCGCGCGCCCGGCGCAGTGCGCATCAGGGGCCCCATCTTGTGCTCGAAGTCCTGCTGGCTCTCCGCGCGTTGGCTGCGTGGCACGAGTTTGATGGTCAGCGTCGCGGATCGTACTTCGCCGTTGCCCCCGCCGCCGCTCAGGCCGAAGCTCGTGGCCGATCCGATCGAGGCATAGACGTGATCGACCTCGGGCTGCTTTTTGAGGATTTGCGTCAGTCGCTGCACCACCGCATCCGTGTCGGCGAGCTGGGCGCCGGGCGCGAGCTGGACCGAGAGCGTCGACTGGGCGCGGTCTTCCTGCGGGATAAAATCCTGCGGGATATTGAGCGCCATGCCGATCGACACGAAGAAGAACACCGTGCCGAGGACGATCACGATGATACGCGACCACAGCGACGACAGCGACCACGTCAGCGCGGACATGTAGCCGTCCATCCAGAATGGCTTGTCTTCTTCCTTGGCGCTGCTCGCGCGCAGAAGGTAGGCGGCCATCAGAGGCGTCAGCGTCCTCGCCACCACCAGCGAGAAGAACACCGACACGCACGCGGCGAAGGCGAAGGACTTGAAGAACTGCCCGACGATGCCCGGCATCACGCCGGTGGGTGCAAACACCGCCAAGAGGGTTGCGGTCGTCGCCACCACCGCCAAGCCGATCTCGTCGGCGGCCTCCATGGCGGCGGGATAGGCCTTTTTCCCGTCGCGCATGTGGCGCACGATGTTCTCGATCTCCACGATCGCATCGTCGACCAGAATGCCGATGGTCAGCGACAAGGCCAGCAGCGAGATCGCGTTCAGCGACTGGTTGAACATCGCCATGATCCCGAAGGTCGGGATCAGCGACAGGGGAATCGCCACCGCGGTGACAAGGGTGGCGCGCCAGTCGCGCAGGAACAAGAACACCACAATGACCGCCAGCAGCGCTCCCAGCAGCAGCGCGTCCCGCGATGCATCGAAGCTGTGCATCAGGCTGTCGGTGGTGGAAGTGACCTCCTCGAAGCTCATGTCCTTGTGCAGCTTACGCAGCTCGGCGATTTGGGCCCGGACCTGGGCCGTGACGTCCCTCTCGCTCGAGCCCATCGAGCGGGTGACCGAGAAGCCCACGACTTCCTGGCCGTCGTAACGGGCGACGCCGCGCTGTTCGGCCCACTGGTCGTCGATCACGCCGAGATCGTCGAGCCGCACCGTTCGGCCGTTGGTCAGGTTGATTCGCATCGAGCGGAAGTCGTCGAGCGAGGTCGCGCTGCCCAGGGTGCGAACCGCCTGTTCTGCGCCGCCCACCTCGGTTCGGCCGCCGGGCAGATTGATGTTGTTGAGCTTCAGCTGCGTCGAGACCTGGGCGGCGGTGACGCCGACCGAGGCCAGCTTGGACGGGTCCAGCTTGACCTCGATCTCGCGGTTGACCCCGCCTTGGCGGTCCACCTCGGCCACGCCCTTCACCGCCAGCAGGTCCTTGGCGATGTCGTTGTCGACGAACCAGCTCAGTTGTTCAGGGTCGAGCTTGGGCGCTCGCACCACGTAGTAGATGATCGGCTGACCGGAGGTCTCGGCGCGCTGGACGATCGGGTCCTGGACGTCCGCGGGCAGGTTCACGCGCACCGTGGAGACCGAGTTACGGACGTCGTTGGTCGCTTGTTCCAGGTCGACGCCGACCTGGAACTCGATGAAGGTCGTCGAGGCGCCTTCCACGACGGTGGAGTTGATGTGCTTCACCTGGCCGATGCCGGCGAGCGAGTCCTCGACCAGGCGCGTGACCTGGGTCTCCATTTCCGTGGGCGCCGCACCCGGCTGCGCCACGGTGACGACGACGAACGGATAATCGATGTCCGGGAACTGGTTGAGGCGCAGGCTGAAGTAGCCGATCAGGCCGCCGACCGTCAGCACCACGAACATCAGGACGATCGGAATCGGATTCCGGATCGACCACGACGATATGCGGGCGAAATTCATGCGCCGCCCGTGGTGGGGGTGGCCGCCGCCGCGACGGTCACGCGGTCGCCGTCGCCGAGGAAGCCGCCGCCTTGCGTCACGATACGCGACCCGGGCTGCAGGCCGGAGCGAACCTCCACCAGGCCGCCCGCGAAATGCTCGCCGGTGGTCACCTGGACGAAATGCACCTTGTCCTGGGGGCCGATGACGTAGAGGCCGGGTTTGCCGTCACGGAACACGATCGCACCTTGCGGCACGGCCATGACCGGAATTTGGCCCACGTCGATCGAGGCGGTGCCGAAATTCCCCGAGCGGAACGGCGAGGTGATCGGCAAGGTGATGCGCGCCATGCCCAGACGCGTGGTCGGATCAACCTGGGGTGTGACCACCCGCACCCGGCCGACGGTCGAGCCGCGGTCGCCGGTCACCTGGGCGGTCATGCCGGCCTTCACGTACGCTAGGTCGGCTTCGGGGATTTGGGCGTTCATTTCCAGTTGGTCGTCGCGAACCAGGCGGAACAGTTCGGTCCCCACGCTGATCACCTGACCCTTCACCACGCTGCGCGCGGTGATCAGGCCGGAGACCGGGGCGCGGATGACCGACTGGTCGAGCTTGGCCTTGGCTTCGCCGAGCGCCGCCTTGGCGGTCGCCACCTGGGCCTCGGCGGTCTTTTGGTTTGCGACGGCGGTGTCGAGGGCGGACTGGGCCAGGAAGCCCTTGGCCTTCAGGTCCACCGAGCGCTTCAGCGCGGCCTGGTTCTGGGCCAGCACCGCCTCGGCGCTGGTCACCGCGGCGGCCGCCTGATTCACCTGGGCGCGCAGCACCCGGTCGTCGAGCTGGACCAGCTGCTGGCCCTGGCGGACGTGCATGCCTTCATCGACCAGCACGGCGGTCACTTCCAGTCCCCCGGTTTCGGAGGCCACCGGGATATCCTGCCAGGCCAGCACGGTGCCCGAAGCGTCCACGCGCCGGGGCAGGGGGGTGACGTTCACCGTCTCGGCGGTGACGGTCAGGGTCGACTTGGGGGCCTGGGGGGTCGAATCGGGCTTCTTTCCACAGGCGATGACCGCCAGGACGAGCACGAGACCGGCCCACGGCCGCGTGGCCCTCGCAAGGTCGCGCATATGGTGTTCCCCCCTGAACAAGGCGCTCATCGCAGTCACTCAGTTATTATCGCCGTGGGCGACTTCAACGGATGCGCCCCGGCCTTATGGCGGCGACGAATATAGCTGAGAGAATCGGCCCCAAAACCTAACAGGCCGCTTCGCGGGGCGCTTATGCGGGGTCCCGGGACCGGAAACACCTGGAATCTTTGCCCTGCGTCCAATTTTCAGCCGGCCGCAGCGCGGGAGCCACAGCGAAATCGGGGACACAATCCAGTTTCCTCGCCAGGCAGAGGCTAAGGGTCCGGAAGCACCGGAAATTGGTTTGTGTCCCCGATTTCCCTAGAGCGACTTCAGAAAGTCGACCAGCCGACGGTTCACCTCGTCAGGGCGCTCCTGCTGGATCCAGTGGCCGGCCCCTGAGACCAGCACGCTGTCTCTGAGCTTGGGGGCCCAGCGGGCGAGTTCGGCGGCGCCGGCGGCGGTGTAGTTGCGGACCGGGTCCTTATCGCCGACCACATAGAGCGCCGGGACCTCGATGACTTTGTCCTGGGCGAAGGCGAGGTCCGACCAGTTGCGGTCGAGATTGCGGTACCAGTTCAGCGGCCCCGAGAACCCCGAGGCCTCGAACGCGGTCACATAGATCGACAGCTCTTCTTCGCTGAGCCATGCCGGCAGGCCGGTCGGCTCCGAGATCGAGTCGACGAAGCTCACGCCCTTCGGATGAAAGCCGGTGGAGCGCAGATCGTCCGGCGTCGCCCCGTCATAGGCCCAGAAGCCGCGGCGCAGCGACCGCTCGACGTCCTTCTCGAAGCCGGCTTCGACGCCCGGTTCCTGAAACGCGACCATGTAGAACTCGCCGAGCTTCTTCGCCTCGCTCACCGCGCGCCAGGTCGCCAGCGGCGGCCGCCCCGTTCGCCGCGCCTGGAACGGCACGCTCAAGCCCGCGACCGCGCGGAAGATATCGGGCCGCAACAGCGCCGCATGCCACGCGATCGGCGCGCCCCAGTCGTGACCGACGATCACGGCCTCGCGCTCGCCGAGCGCGCGGACCAGATCGACCATGTCGCCCACGATGTTCAAGATGCCGTAGTCCGCGACGGTCTGCGGCTTGTCCGTGCCGCCATAGCCGCGCATGTCCGGCGCCACCGCGCGATACCCCGCAGCCGCCAACGCCGGCAACTGCCTGCGCCACGACCACGACAGCTCCGGAAACCCGTGACAAAGGATGACGAGCGGACCTTCGCCTTGCTCCAACACCTGCTGAGTCAGGCCATCGGTTTTCACCAAGTGCTGCTGCACGCCGCTCCCCTTTAATTCCGTCATCCTTGAGCACGGGGCGCGTCAGCGCCACGGGATCGAGGACCCAGCAAGCGCGACCTCAACGCGCATCACCCTTCAAAGCGCGCCCGGCTTCAAACAAGATTCGCGGCTGGGTCCTCGACGGCTCGGCGCTCACGCGCCTCCCCGCCAAGGATGACGAGCGCGAAGAATAGCGCCTACGCCGCCACCGGCGTCTTCGCCCCGAACCGCTCGTAGAAAGTCTCGCCCTTGGCGGCCATGTCGCGCAGCAGGTTCGGCACGGCGAAGCGCGCGCCGTACTGTTGCGCCAGACGGTCGCACTCGGCGACGAAAGCCTTCACGCCCTTCTGATCGATCAGGGTCACCGGGCCGCCCGACCAGGGCGCGAACCCCCAACCCAGGATCGCGCCCACGTCCGCTTCGCGCGGATCGTCGATGACGCCTTCCTCGAAACAGCGCGCCGCTTCGACGGCCTGGCGATAGAGCAGCCGCGTTTTCAACTCGGCGACCATCTCCGGAGTCGACTCCTTGATCGTCACCGGCGCCAGGTCCGCAAGGCCCGGCCACAGGGTCTTGGGTGCGCCCTTCTCCGCCGGATAGTCGTAGAAGCCCTTGCCGTTCTTGCGCCCGAAGCGGCCAGCTTCGACCATCTTGGCGACGATGTCCTCACCGGGGTTGGGTACATACTTGTCGCCCAGGTCTTCGCGCGTCTGTTTGGCGATCTTGTAGGAAAGGTCGAGCGCGACGTCGTCGTGCATTTCCAGCGGCCCGCGCGGCATGCCGGTCATGCGTCCGACGTTGTCGATCAGCGCCGGCGCATAGCCTTCCTTCAGCATGGCCAGGCCTTCGACCAGGAAGGTCGAGAAACAGCGCGAGGTGTAGAAGCCGCGGCTGTCGTGCACGGTGATCGGCGTCTTCCTCACCTTCATGGCGTAGTCGAGCGCCTTGGCCAGCGCGACGTCGCCGGTTTTCTTGCCCGAGATGATCTCGACCAGCATCATCTTGTCCACCGGCGAGAAGAAGTGGATGCCTATGAAGCTTTCCGGCCGTTGCGATGCTTCCGCCAGGCTGGTGATCGGCAGGGTCGAGGTGTTCGACGCAAAGATCGCGTCGGGCGACAGATAGGCTTCCGCCTTCTTGGTCGCTTCCGCCTTCACCTCGCGGTTCTCGAACACGGCTTCCACCACCATGTCCGACCCGGTCACCTTGGAGAAGTCGCTGGTCGCGGTGATCAGCGCCAGCACCGCGTCGGCCTTTTCCTGGGTCATCTGACCGCGCGACACGCGCTTGGCCAACAGGTCTGCGGAGTGCTGCTTGCCCTTGTCGGCGGCGTCCTGGGTCTGGTCGATCAGCACCGTCTCGATGCCGGCCATGGCCTGCACATAGGCGATGCCCGCGCCCATCATACCGGCGCCCAGCACCGACACCTTCTTGGCGTCAGACTTCGGCACAGACGTCGGACGCGCGGCGCCCTTGTCGAGGTCCTGCTTGGACAGGAACAGCGAGCGGATCATCGCGCGCGCCTGCGGCGTCATCAGGGTCTTCAGGAAATAGCGGCTCTCGATCCGAAGCGCCGCATCCATCGGAACCTGCACGCCCTCGTAGACGGCGCTCATCATGTTCACCAGCGCCGGATAGTTGCCGTAGCTCTGCTTGCGCAGGAGCGCGTTGCCCATGACGAAGATCTGGAAGCCGGCAGGGTTGTAGGGGCCGCCGCCCGGCAGTTTGAAGCTCTTGTCGTCCCACGGATTGCCGGCCTTGCCGGTCTTCACCCAGGCCTTGGCCGCATCGACGACCTTGTCGGCGGCAACCACCTCGTTCACGACGCCCGCGCCCTTGGCTTCCTGCGGACGGTACTTGGTCGCCTGGCTCATCGCCATCAGCGCCGCCTGCACGCCGATCAGGCGCGGCAGGCGTTGCGTGCCGCCGCCGCCCGGGAACAGGCCCACCTGGGTTTCGGGGAAGCCCAGTTGAATCTTGCTGTCGTCGGCGACCACGCGGTAGTGGCATGCCAGCGTGATCTCCAGCCCGCCGCCCAGCGCCAGGCCGTTGATCGCCGCCGCCACCGGCTTGCCGCAGGTTTCGATCGCGCGCAGCGCCGCGTTCATAGAGAACACTTCGTTGAAGGCCCCGCGCAACGCCGCCTCGCCGCCGCCCGCGTGCGCCAGAGTGTCGCCCATTTCGCCGAGATCGGCGCCGGCGCAAAAACCGGTGGTCTTGCCCGAGGTGATCACCGCGCCCTTGATCGCCGCATCGCTCTTGATGCGCTCGGCCAGTTCCGCCAGGTCCTTGCGGACGTCGGCGGTGATGGTGTTGATGGTCTTGCCCGGCACGTCGAAGGTGCAGAGCGCAATGCCGTCGGCGTCGACGTCGATGGTAAAGGTCTTCATGGGTCAGACTCGCTCGATGACAGTGGCCACGGCCATGCCGCCGCCGACGCAGAGGGTGATCAGGGCGGTTTCCTTGTCGGTGCGCTCCAGCTCGTCGAGCACGGTGCCCAGGATCATCGCGCCGGTGGCGCCCAGCGGGTGGCCCATGGCGATGGCGCCGCCGCAGACGTTGATCTTGTCGTGCGGAATCTCCAGCGCCTGCATGTAACGCAGCACCACCGCGGCGAAGGCTTCGTTCAGCTCGTAGAGGTCGATATCCTCGACCTTCATGCCCAGGCGCTTCAGCACCTTCTCGGTAGCGAAGGACGGGCCGGTCAGCATGATCGACGGTTCCGAACCGATCGAGGCCATGCCCTTCACCCGCGCCCGCGGCTTCAAACCCGCCGCCGCGCCCGCTTCCTTGGAACTGAACAACACCGCCGCCGCGCCGTCGACGATGCCCGAGCTGTTGCCCGGCGTGTGCACGTGGTTCACGCGCTCCACTTCCGGATAGCGCTGGCTGATCACCGCATCGAAGGCCATCTCGCCCATCGCCGCAAACGACGGGTTCAGCGCCCCCAGCGTCTGCATGCTCGCGTCGGGACGCACGGTTTCATCGTGGTCGAGAATGGTGAGACCCAGCTGGTCCTTCACCGGCACGACGGATTTCTTGAAACGGCCGTCGGCCCACGACTTGGCGGCGCGCTTGTGGCTCTCGACCGAATAGGCGTCCACGTCGTCGCGCGAGAAGCCCCACTTCGACGCGATCATGTCGGCGGACACGCCCTGCGGCACAAAATAGGTCGGGAACGCCGCCATCGGATCCACCGGCCAGGCGCCGCCGTCCGAGCCCATCGGCACGCGGCTCATCACCTCGACGCCGCCGCCCACCGCCATCACCGCCTCGCCGGCGATGACCTTGGCCGCGGCCATGTTGCAGGCCTCCAGCCCCGAGGAGCAGAAGCGGTTGATCTGCACGCCCGAGGTCGACTGGGCGTAACCGGCGGTCAGCACCGCGGTCCGCGCGATGTCGGCGCCCTCTTCGCCCACCGGCGTCACGCAGCCCAGGATCACGTCGTCGACCAGGGCCGTATCCAACCCGTTGCGGTCGCGCAGCGCCTGCAGCTGCTGGGTGATCAGCGACAGGCCGGTGATTTCGTGCAGCGACCCGTCCTTCTTGCCCTTGCCGCGGGGGGTGCGCACGGCGTCGTAGATATAGGCTTCGGTCATGGAGGACTCCGGTCGGGGGGACGAGGGGTCAAAAGCGCAAGCTTACGTCAGCGTCAAGATAACGCCGCGTCAACTTCGGGGGACGGAAGGGAGGTAGGCCTGTAAGGGCGAGGGCGCAATCACTCCTCCCCCGTAAGCGGAGCGAACGGGGGAGGTGTCGCGGAGCGACGGAGGGGGCGTGCGGGAAGCGCGGCCTTTGGATCGGGGTTTGGCGCATTTGGCACGCCCCCTCCGGCCCGCTGGGCCACCTCCCCCGTTTTCTGCCGAAAACGGGGGAGGAGTAACTAAAACCCGCTCGCCCTGTACGCCACCTTCCCGTCCACCATGGTCATCAGCGCCTTGGCCTTCAGGATCGCCTTCGGGTCCGCGGTCATGAAGTCGGTGTCGAACACGGTGAAGTCGGCGCGATACCCCGGCTTGATCATGCCGAGCTCGTTCTCGCGGAACGACGCATAGGCCGGCCACAGAGTATACATCTTCAGCGCGGTCGCACGGTCCACCGCTTCCTCCGGATGCCACTGCGGCGTCTGGAATCCGTCCAGCGACCGTCGCGTGATCGCCGCGTAGAACTCGATGCGCGGATCGCCGCGCTCTACCGGCGCGTCGGTGCCGCCGGGCACGATGGAGCCGCTGTCGATGAAACTCTTCCACGCATAGGCGCCCTTCAGACGCGCATCGCCGAGACGCGCCGGCGCGAAATAGAAGTCGCCGATGGCATGGCTCGCCTGCATCGATGGGATCACGCCGAGCTTGGCGAAGCGTGGAATGTCGGCGGGGCTGACGATCTGCGCGTGCTCGATGCGCCAGCGCGGCGGATTGACCGCGCGCTCCGACGGCGGCACGGCGGCGAAGGCCTTCTCGTACCAGTCGAGCGCCAGGTGGTTGCCGCGGTCGCCGATGGCGTGGGTCGCGACCTGGATGCCGCGCTTCAGGTCCGCCTCCATCACCGGCAGGGCGTCTTCCTCCTTCATCTGCAGGAAGCCGGTGTTGCCGGGCGCGTCCGAATAGGGCGCAAACAGCGCAGCGCCCCGCGAGCCCAGGGCGCCGTCCATGAAGAACTTCATCATGCGCGTGATTACGCGACCGTCGGGCGTCGCGCGCGGACCATCCTTGAGGAACGGCCCGGCGTCATGCCAGTCGACCGCGTTGTAGACGCGCAGCGGCGCCTCGCCGCGCTGGGCGAAGCCTTCGATGATCGGGACGTCCGCATAGTCGACGTCGAGATTGTGCATCCCGGTCCAGCCATAGGCCGAATAGACCCTGAACGCGGCGCGATAGGCCTCGACCTTGAAGGCCGCGGTTTCCGCCGGCTGCACGCGGCCCACCAGGCTCATCGCCGCATCCACCAGCATGCCGTCCGGATCGCCGTTCTTGTCCTTCAGGATCTGGCCGCCGAACGGAACCGCCGTGTCGCGCGTGATCCCCGCGAGCTTCAGCGCCGCGGTGTTGGCGACCAGCGCATGGCCGTCCGAGCGGTTGAGGATCACGGGATTGTCCGGCGCCGCCGCATCGAGGTCGAAGCGGGTGGGAAAGCGCGCCTCGGGCCAGTGGGTCTCGATCCAGTCCATGCCGACGATGACCTGGCCCTTCGGCGTCTCAGCCGCGCGCGCCTTCAGCCGCTGCATCGCCTCGGCCAGCGAGGCCGAGCCCTCGAGGTTCAGCATCAGCTCGCGCTCGCCGATTTCGCGCAGGTGCGCGTGGGCGTCGGTGAAGCCGGGGAACAGGGTCGCGCCGTGCAGGTCGATGACCTGGGTCGTGGGGCCCTTCATCGCCAGCGCATGGGCACGGTCGCCGGCATAGACCACCCGCCCTGAGCGCACCGCGACCGCCTCGACCTTCGGGTTGGCGTCATCGTCGGTGTAGATCGGGCCGCCCCAGATCAGGGTGTCGGCCGCTACCGGCGGCTGTCCGGCAGCGGACGCCGAGGCCCAGCCCAGTGCGCAGATAGCGATCAGACCAAACAAGGCGCGGCGCATGGCGGACTCTCCGAAAACGCTCTTCGGGATGGTCTAGCTTACCGCCGCCGCGCCGCAAACGTGTCGTCGCGTTCCATCCAGGCGCGGCTGTTGGCCGGCCGCGTGCCGCCGCCGGCGCCGGGGGTGAACGACAGGGTGAAGGCGAGGAATTTCTCGTTGACCGTGCGGCCATAGGCCGACAGCTCGCGCTGCACCGCGCCGAACGAGGCCTGCAACGGCCCTCGACGCCAACCGATGCCGAGCTGACCGGAGCCGACCGCGGCGACGTGCTCGGACGACCAGCCCGCGCGGCGCAACTGGCCCTGCGGATCGTTCAGCAGGTTGATGCCCACCGCGTTGCTGCCGCCGGCGGCGAACAGGAACCAGTGGCCCTTCTGGCGCACCTTCGGCGACGTCGCGGCGACAAAGCCGAGGCGCGAGATGATCGGTTCGCGCGGCGCCGCCTTGCGTTCCAGCGAGACTTCGAGCTGCGCCTGCTCGACATCGCCTTTGCGAACCATGTGCATGTCGAAGCGCGGCTCGTACTTGCCGGCGAGGGCGGCGACGCCGTTCAGCCGCGGCTGCGCCCAGGCGGCGGTGTCGCTCGAGGCGCCTTCGGCCCACTGGATCGGCGTCGGTTTCGGATGCACCGCGGACTGCAGGCTGGCCGCATCTTCGGCCTTGCGCTCTACCGCCTCCATGCGCGTCTGCGACGGCATGGCCAGCTCGAGCCGGTTGGTGGTGATGGCCTGGTCGGGATCGGGGCCCGAGGAATCGGCCGAGGCGCCGACGACCGCATAGATCAGCGCGGTTGCGCCGATGCCTGCGACCCCCAACGTCCCAAGAACGGTCGCGATGCTCTTTGAGCTTCGCACGCGCGCTCTCCCCACTACTCCCCGACGCCACTGTTAACCAATTTTCAGCGGTTGGAAACCGCAAAGGTTTCCCTTGTTTTTATTGAACTTGCTCGGCGTCGGTCGATCGACACAGCCGACTTGTTGGAGAATTTTTCCCCCTGCACGGGAACTTACGGGTTCTCGAGCCGCCCGCGCAGGGCCTCGATCTCGGCGAAGAAGCGCTGGCGCAGGTCCGCGGCGTAGGGATTTTCCCGCTCGATGGCCAGGAACAGGTCGTCGGAGTCGCCCTGGACCAGGCTCAGCGCCTGCATCATCCGCTCGTAGCTGACGGTGGTGTGGACCCGGGGCAGGGGCTCCAGCCCGCTCATCACCTTGGCGATCATGTGGGTCAGGCCCTGGACCGCGGCCAGCGCCCGGTCGTGCGCCTCCGGGGTGGTGACCGAGACCTTCAGCGCCAGGGTCCTTGCCAGAAAGCGCGTAGTGCGATCGACCCGCTCGCTGCGCACCGGACAGACCACGATCTCGAGCCCGGTCAGGCCGTCGCGCGCGCTCTGCGGTCCGAACAGCGGGTGGGTGCCGACAATGTCCACGTAGTCGGGCAGGGCGCCGGACATCCACTTCGCCGGCCCGACCTTCACCGATGCGACGTCGAGCACCACCGCGCCCGGCTTGACGTGCGGCGCCACCGCTTGCGCCAGCGCCGCGAGTTCGCCCACCGGCGCGCCCAGCACCACAAACGGACAGGCCGCGGTCTCTTCCAGCGAAGCGAGCGTCACATTCCACCGCCGCGCCTGCGCCTGCGCCCGCGCCGACGGATCGTGCACCACGACGTCGAAATAGGGCGCCAGCGAACGCACCGCCAACCGCCCAAAAGCGCCGAACCCGAACAAGCCCAGACGTCGCGCCATCTTATTTATCTTTCCGCTCATCCCGGCGAATGCCGGGACCCAGATCACAAAGCGCTGCGGTTCACAATAAAGGCGTGCCTGCGCCGGTCCGGCCAAGAAGCGTGAGGCGTTCGAGGCCAGCGCCTTACGATCTGGGTCCCGGCATTCGCCGGGATGAGCGGAGAAAAAGGGAAAAATCCGGGCCGCGGCAGCGCCTGCTACGACCGCCCCTTCTTTTCCTTCGCCGCCGCCTTGGCTTCGCGTTTCGCGCGGTCTTCCAGCATTTGCTGCATGGGCGTGTGGGGCAGTTCCACCAGGGTGATCTTGCCGTCGTGCTTCTTGTCCAGCTCGTCGAAGCGGCGGCGCGCCGCGTCCATCCACTCTTCCTTGGTGATACGGAAGTCGAGGTTGCCGTCGGAGCCGCGGACCGGTTCCGGTTCGGCCAGCAGGCCGTATTGCGCCGCGCCGGTCATCGCATCGGTCAGCTTGCCGCCCTTGGCTTCGCGCACGTCGCCGCCTTGGTCGGCCTTGCGCCGGCGCGCGCCGGACTTGGCGAGTTCCTTGTCGGTCATCACGTCCTGGGCGGCGAGGCGGTCCTCGACCTGAGGCAGGATCTCGGGCGCGATCTTGGTTTCGTAGTCGCCGACTTCGAAGCCGTCGATCACCCCGTCGCCGTTCTCGTCGACGGTCTTGAAGAAGCGCTGCGCGTCGGCGCGGAAGTCCTCGAGGGTCAGATAGCCCTTGTGGCCCTGGTCGGCGTTGGCGAACCAGGTCGCCACCGGATAGGTCTGGCCAAACTCGGCGCGGAACGGCTCGCCCATAGGGCTGATGAACAGCTGCTGGCGCCGCGGCGTGGGCGTCGGGTCGGCGGCCGCGCTGGCCTGATCGGGAACCGCCGCCGTCGGGGTTGCGGCCGGGTCGGGCGTGGCCTTGGGCAGGGGCGGGGCGTCGGCCGGCGCCGGCTGGGTCACCTTGCGCGCCGTGGCGGTGGGCGCGTCGGGATCGGCGGGCGGCGTCGCCTGGGCCAGGGCTGCGCCGGCGGCCAGGGTCAGAGCCAGCGTCGCGGCGGCGGCGGTCAGGGCCTTCAGACTGGCTTTGGAACGGGAGGCCATGGGCTCCTTGGGGTTGCGCACGCGCTCGCGCCTCAGGGGGACCGTACCCGGCTCCCGCGCAAGCCGAAACTCCCATGGGGAGCAACTGCGGTCGAATTCGGGCCGGAACCGGGGGCTGGAACCGCCGCGTCACTTCGCCTTTTGCTGGCGGCGCATGTACATCTGGAACGGCGTCAGCGGCAGCTCGTCGCGAGTCAGCTTGCCGTCGTGGCGCTTGTCCAGTTCGCCGAAGCGCCGGTCCGCCGCCTCGATCCATTCCTTCATCGAAACGCGGAAGTCGATGTTGGTGTCGGCCGCGCGCACCGGCTCGGGTTCGTTGAAAAAGCCGAACACCCCGGCGCCGCGCCGCGCCGCCAGGGCCTGCTCGCGCGCGTCCTTGCCGGCGTTGGCGGCCTTGTCGTCGTCGATGCGGCTGGCGCTGTCGCGGTAGGTGACCGGCGACTCGCCGTTCATCTGGCCCATGTCGATGGCGCTGGGCGAATAGTGGACCGCGTTCGGGTCGGGCCCCATGGCCGCCTTGATCTCGGGCGCGATCTTGTCCTCGTAGGCATCGATCTCGTGGTCGTCGAGATAGCCGTCGCCGTCGGCGTCGAGCCGCTTGAAGAAGCGCTGGGCGTCCGCCTCGAAGTCCTGCTTGGTCAGATAGCCCTTGGCGCCCGTGTCGGCGCCGCGGAACCAGGCCTCCACCGGATAGGGGTCGGCGACCTTGCCGCGGAAGGGCTCGCCCATCGGGCTGATGAACTCCTGGGTCAGGGTGTTGGGGTCGTCCTGGGCCAGGGCGGCCAGCGGGGCCGCCGAGATCAGGAGAGCAAGGGCAAGACTGGTGCGCAACATGGAAAAAACTCTAGCGGCATGTTCTCCCGTCCTCAAGACGGGAGAACCGGACTGCGCGTAGCGCAGGCCATGAGGGCAAGTGTTTCAACGCGCAACATTGGAAGGTGATCGTGTCAGAACATGGCGCTTGAACCGAGCGTAGCGTTCACGCCCCCCTTCGCTCATCACGCACCGTCGTGGGCTCCAAACACTTGCCCTCCTGGCCTGCGAGCAGGCCGGTCCCCCCGCCTCGTGGGCGGGGGGACAGCGTCGCGTAAGTCAGCTTTCGCCCACCAACTCCTGCCGCGTCTTTTCCAGCTCTTCCGCATAGCGCCGCGCGGCGTAGTTCTCGGTCAGCAGGCCCAGCACCGCGCCCTGGCTGTCCACCACCGCCAGTTCGTCGGAGTGCGAGGTCTCGAACGCCTGCATCGCGTCCTTCACATTGGTGTCGGCGCGCAGGGCGAGCGCGCGGTTGCGGCCGACGGCGCTCACCTGTTCGGTCTCGTCGCGGTCGGGCGCGTGCGCGTCGGAAACCACCACGATGCCGGCGTAGCGCCCTTCGGTGTCGAGCAGCACAACGCGCTGCACCGAACCCAGCGGATAGCGGCGCTTGAACTCGGCCACCGTCACGCTCGCCAGCGACGTCGGCGGATTTTGCCGCATCATCTTGCCCGCGGTCAGCGAGCGGATGCGGCCCACGTCGTGGGCGCTGCGGATGGTCTCGCCGCGCAGGTGGAAGCGCCAAGTCGAGAACGAATAGCCGAAGAACCGCCGCACCACGAGGCTGCACACCAGCGTCGCCGCCAGCGTCGCGCCGGCGAGCTTTATGTCGCCGGTCGTCTCCAGCACCAGGAAACTCATGGTCAGCGGACCGCCGACCACGCCCGCGGCCAGCGCCGCCATGCCCACAAGCGCCGTGACCGTCATGTCGGGAAGATGGGGCGCGTTGGCGAGCTCGAGTGCGAACCAGTACATCTGGCCGAACAACGCCCCCAGCAGCAGCGACGCGAAGAACAGCCCGCCGCGGAAGCCGCAGCCGAGACAGATGATCGACGCTGCCGCCTTCAACAGAAAATCCGCCGTCACCGGCCCCAGCTCTGCCGGATGCGCCAGATGCATCTCCAGCGCGCCGTGGCCCGAGGCCAGCACTTCCGGCGTCTGCAGCGCCAGGAACGCCGCCGCCACGCCGCCGATCATCGGCTGCACCAGGCGCGGCACCTTCATGCGCTGCATCGACGCCTCGACGAAGTTCACCAGCCGCATGATCGCGATGCCGACGGGCGCCGCAACCAGGCCCAGCGCGGCGCAGATCAGATAGTCGCTGGTGACCAGGTTCATCTGGGTCGCCTGCTGGATCACCGACGGCACGCCGCCCATGGCGCGCTCGGCGAGATAGCCGGCGAGGCACGCGCCCACCACCGGCGCCAGGCTGGCCACCGTGTACGAACCCATGATCAGCTCGAACGCGTAGAAGGCGCCGGTCAGCGGCGCGCCGAACGCGGCTGCGATTGACGCGCCGGCGCCCGCGCCCACCAAAGTGCGCAGATCGGTCCGCCGCGTCTTCAGCCGCATGCCGAGCGAGGACGCCAGGCCGCCGCCCAACTGCGCATAGGCCGCCTCCAGCCCCACCGAGGCGCCGAAGCCGTTGGAGATCAGGGTCTGGGCCGCCAGCACCAGGCTGTCGCGGAAACTCATGGCGCCGCCGCGCAGCGCATTGGCCTCGACCGGGTCGACGATGGGGCGCGGATAGGCGCGCCGCCACAGCCAGGTGAGCGCGCCCAGCAACAGGCCGCCGAACGGCAGCCACAGCAGCCGCCAGCCCAGCGGGTGGTTCAGCGCGCTCAGCCGCTCGCCGTAGGGCATGCCGAACAGCTCCTGGTGCAGCCAGTCGGAGGCGAAGTTCAACAGGCGCGCCATCACCCCCGACGCCGCCCCGATGCCGATGGCGGTGAACAGCAGCCAAGCTTCGCTCTCGCGCACCCGGTTGCGGATGAACCGCACATAGGCCGGGGCGGCGCGGACCAGATCCGGGCCGAGCGAGGAGGAAAACTGCAGACGGGGTAGTTCGACCATGGAACCCGAGAGTCGACGCAGGGTCTCCCTGTCCTGGGCCCGCGCCGCTGAACTTGTGGTTAACAACTCGGTCCGCTAGGGCCAAGCCGGCGCAACCGGAAAAGGAAACAATCGTGGCTCAAGGTCCCATTGCCGGCGATTTCGACGGCCTGAACCTGCTGATCACCGGCTCGTCCTCGGGCCTGGGCGCCGCCGCCGCGGTTGCGGCCGCCCGGCGTGGAGCCCGGGGCGTGATCGTGAACTACCACTCCAGCCCCGCCGAGGCCGAAAAGGTCGCCGACGAAACCCGCGCCGCCGGGGCCGAGGTGAAGGTGGTCAAGGCCGACGTCGCCCAGGACGCCGACTGCCGCGCCCTGGCTGAAGCCGCCGCGTCCTGGGGCGGCCTGCACGCCCTGATCAACAACGCCGGCATGACCAAGTTCGCGCCCAACCACGCCGACCTCGACGCGCTCGAGGCCGAGGACTTCGTGCGCCTCTATCGGCTGAACGTAGTGGGCGCCTACCAGATGACCCGCGCCTGCCGTCCGCTGCTCGAGGCGGCGGCCAAGGCGATCGCGCGCGCGTCCGCGGTGGTCAATGTGTCGTCGATCGCGGCGCTGAACGGCACCGGCTCGTCGGTGGCCTACGCCGCGTCCAAGGGCGCGCTGAACACCATGACCATCTCGCTCGCCCGCGCGCTGGCGCCGCTGATCCGCGTCAACGCCCTCTGCCCAGGCCTGATCGACACGCCCTGGTTCCTGAAGGCTCCCAACGGCGCCGAGAACGCGGCCAAGATGCGCGCCTGGGCCGAACGCGACATCCCCCTGCGCAAAGCCGCCACCGCCGAGGACGTCGCCGACTCCCTGCTGTTCCTCGCCAGCCCCCACTCGCGCAACATGACCGGTGAACGCGTCGAATCCGACACCGGCTTCCACCTCATCACCCCCACCCCGCACCGGGACGCGCGGTAAGAGAAGAGAGTCCACGGACCCACACGGACTCACACGGACGCGCCGAAGGCGCAGTAAGAAAGAAAACCGCGGAGATCGCAGAGGAAGAAAAGCCGCGGAGGACGCAGAGAAGACAGCTCCGCGATCTCTGCGACTTTCTCTTTCTCTGCGATCTCCGCGGTAAATTCTTCAAGGAGCGCTACGCGCCCGGCTCTTTTTTCCGTGTGTGTCCGTGTGGGTCCGTGGACTCTCTTCTCTTGACCACACGAAAAAGGGCGGAGCCTCGCGGCCCCGCCCTTCACCGTCAGACGTCGCGTCTCAACTCACGTATCGCAGGTGTAGGTCCCGCTCAGGCCGGACGCGGAGTAGTCCTGCCAGAGGCCGAAGTTGGTCTCGGTGTAGCTGAACGAATTGAAGTGCACGTTCGAGATCTGGTGATTGCCGCCGCCGCAATCGTCTTGCCACAGATCGTGGATGATGTCGTTTTCACCGTCCGCGACGCTGCCTTCGTCGGCGAACCAGGCGCCGGAGAAGCTGTGCTGGGTCTGCGCCCAGGTGCAGGTGACCGAGAAGTTCACGCTGGCCGCGGAATAGTCCATCCAGAAGACGAAGTTGGTCCAGGTGTAGGTGAAGGAATCGAAGTGATCGGTCCAGCTCCCGTAGGAGGGACAGACCTTGGCGGCGCCTTGCGACGCCAGCGCGTATTCGCCGGCCGCCACGCTGGGCTCGTCGGCGAACCAGCCGTGGAAGTTGTAGGTCTTGGAGGTGGCGTTTGCCCACACCGGCGTCATTGCGATGGCCAGGGCAGCCGTAAGCGAGATGATGCGTTTTTTCACTGACATCTCCTGCAGCGATTCAAGATCGCGTATGTGAAATCCGATCGGGTCGGAAGGCGTCCGCTAACGGAGCGCTACCGCGGCGTTACGCTGAGCGTCGGCTGACGCTTGGGCGTGCCCTTGGCGCCTTGTTTCATGGCGCCTTCGAGTCTGCCCATGCCGCTTTCACGGATGGCCGGTCCGACCAGGTGCTGGCCGATCGACATGGCCACGATCCTGTGCGTGCCGCCGCTGTGAGTCGGTTGCCGCTTGGGCGTGCCCTTGGCGCCCATGATGACTGGGCCTTTCAGCTTGCCCATGTTGCTCACGGGAAACCGTTGGATGGCCGCGATCGAAACGGCGGATACGCCGAGCGCAATCGCCGTGGCGATCGCTATGAGTGGAAGCGCACGCTTAGTCGAATTCAGCATGATGGTGTTCTCCCTCTTGAGGCGCGCAGGCGCCTCGCTTCACGTCACGCATGGTCAAACCGGCCGCGCACGCACGAGACCGTGGCCGAACGTGTTCGACCACAGTGCGCGGGAATCTTCGACTGACGCTGGACCCGGGCGCGCCGAACGCATGCGCCCCCGTGAAAACTAGAGACCCTTGCGCTTTAGCTTGTCAACCGACCGGAACGTGCAGCCACGCCCGTCGCGCGTCGCGTCGCGCAAGGCGGCTTCCGCACGCGCGCGCTTCACGCATGCAACGCAGTCTTCATCGTCGCGCCCTGACGGGGCGCCTAAGCCAACGAAAAAGGGCGGAGCCTCGCGGCCCCGCCCTCCAACTCTGCTGTGGCGTGCGGCTCAGTCGTCGCCGTCGGCCAGGTCGGCGAGAATGCCGGACACGGGCTGGTCCATCGCGGTGTGCACCGTCTCGCCTCTGTCCTTGACGCCGACCTTGGCCTTACGGAGTTCGGCCTCTTCGGGCGTCGCGGGCGGGACGTCTTCGGGAATTTCGTCGGACATGGGGTTCTCCATTCGGCATCGTGGTCTGGCCCCACTATAGCACACGTCCCGCAGCGGTCATGTCCCCTCGTAAGAGCGCCCCGGCCGGGCTTGGCCCGCCCGGGTTCCGTGCTATCCCATCCCTCGCCCGCGCGCGGTCGGCCGGGCGACGGGGAGGCCCATGACCCTCAGCGATCTCGCCAGTATCGGAAGCCTGCTGTCCGCGGCTGCGGTGGCCGTCTCCCTGGTCTATCTCGCGCTTCAGGTTCGCCAGACCGAGAAGAACCAGCGCGCCCTGGTCCAGCAGGGGCGCGCCGAACGCGTCTCGCGCGCCGTGTTCGAACTGGCGCAGGCGGATTACGCCGCGGTCTACCACAAGGGCGCGCGCACGCCGCAGACCCTGACCGCGCCGGAACTGGACCGCTTCCTGATGATCTGTCGCGCGGCCTTCCTCAGCGCCGAGGATTCCTTCATCCAGCACAAGGCCGGCCTGATGGACGAGACGTCCTACGCCAGCTTCGTCGCCGGCGCCCACGCCAACTTCGCCGCGCCCGGCTTCCGCGCGGCGTGGCGGATGCTGCATCCCTATTTCGGCGCCGCCTTCGTGGCCTTCATCGACGCCATCATCGCCGAACGCCCGCTCCCCCCTGCGGCGTCCGATCCGATGACGCGCTGGAAAGCGGCCCTCGACACCCTGGGCATCGGCGCAGGCGTGGCGCCGACCGCGCCGTAGCAACCACAGCCGCTTCTCCTCCCAATGGGGGAGAGCGCGCTACCAGCGCTTGGTGATGCAGATGCGGTGGTGGTGGTTGTAGTGGCACACGCGCTTGGTGTGATGCACGACGACGTGGTGATGGACGACAACGCGGGCCGAGGCGGCGGTGGCGGCGCCGCAAACCAGGGTGAGGGCGGCGGCGGCGAGGGTGAGGGACTTCAACACGTACGTACAATCCAGTCTGATCCGGGCCGAACCTGACCCGAAGGCTGAATGCGCGAAAGCCCTTTTGTTTGCATAGCGTCGGTCACCCCGACCCGGCCGCCCACGCCGCCGTCCGCGCCGTTGGCGACAAAGGGCGGCGGCGCCCTATTGCTAACACACTTAGCACTAAGCGATAAAAGGACCCGCAACCCAGGAACCGCCCGCGATGTCCCAATCCCTCTCCGCCGCCGCCTTCGCGGTCCTCGTCCTCGCCCTGTCGACCGCCGCTCCGGCCTTCGCCGAAGAACCCCGCACCGAAGCCGCCGTGCTGGCGGCCGACGACGACTGGCTGGCGGCCGAGCGCCTCGGCGACGTCGCCGCGCTGGATGCCCGCCTGGCCGACGCCTATCACGACGTCTCGCCCAACGGCTCCCTCCACCTGAAAGCCGACCTGCTCAACCACACCCGCACCCGCAAAGACGTGATGACCGGCACGCCGCAGGAAGTCGCCGCCATCGTGCGCAAGAAATACCCGGTCCGCGAAACCGTGGTCATCGACGGCGACACCGCGGTCCTCACCTTCCACTCGGTAGACCCGGCCCAGAACGACCGCATCCTGTCGGTGGACGTGTTCACCTACGAGAACGGCCGGTGGCGCGGCCTGCTGTCCGTCGGCACAACCCAACCCAAATAACCGCCGCCTCTCCCCCCACTGGGAGGAGGGGCCCCGGACCCTTGCACCGGTCCGCGCCCCATGGCCCTATGCCGCCGAACCACGTTCGGGGGAACTCATGAAGCGCTTCCTCTGCGCCGCGGCGCTCGCCTGCACATCGCTCTTGTCCGGGCTCTTGTCCGGCGCCCCCGCCGCAACGGCGCGCACGCCCGCGCCGCCGCCGGCGCACAAATGGGCTGACATCGACCCCAAGGACAAACAGTCGATGATGTACTTGGTCGGCAGCCCTTACGTGGACAAGCTGTCCGGCGCCGTGCACGTCGAGCTCTGCACCTTCGACATCGAGTGCCATCGGCGACCGCCCAAGATGAATTTGCTCGATACCGTCTACACCACCGACGCCGTCATCGACTGCAGGGCGAAGTCCGTCACCTGGAGCGACGTGAGCGAGGTGACCTACGTCTCCCGCATCGTGGATCAGAAGCGCGCCGACAAATATTTCGCCGCCCACTTCGACCACACCGGGGGGTTCTCGAGGGGGGACCTGTGGAACGAGGTGGGCCCGAACTCGGACCAGGCGCTCATCCTCGCGCGTTTGTGTGCGACGAAGGCGAGCCTGCCCAGGCGTCTTGGGCCCGACTCGCCGGGCTACGGCTTCAGCATCCGCCTGGTCGACGCGGACGACGCCGGCGGCCCGCCGCCGACGGCGGGAGACGTGCGCATGCCGATGCAATCCGCGCCGGCCGGCAAGCACGCCCGCGCGCAACGCCGGCAATCGCTGTGGCTGCGCCCCGACGCGATCATCGACCGCAGCATGCTGGCCAGCGCCGGCGCGATCATCAGCGACGACGGCCCGACGATTGTCCAGGTGCAGCTGACCGAGGCGGGCGCACGCCGGTTCGCCGACGCGACGACCGCCAATGTCGGCAAGCGGCTGGCGATCGTCGTCAACGGCGAAGTGCTGAGCGACCCGGTGGTTCGCGACCCCATCACCGGCGGCTACGTGGCCATCACCGGCGCCTTCACGCCCGCATCGGCCCAGGCCCTGGCCCGCTCAATCATGGCGGCCGCGCCGCCCGCGCCAGGGACCTAAAATATCGGGGACACAAACCAATTTCAGCGCGCGCAGAAAGTGGTTTGTGTCCCCGATTTCAATCCGGTTGAGAGCTTTGCGCACCTCCGATCATTGGATAGCGCCGTCGGAGCCGACCTGAACGCCGGCGTGTTCGAGGCGCGTCCGCGCTGCTACCAGCGCCTCCGGGCTGAAATGCTCGGGGAAACGAAGGGCGATGGCCTCGGCCGTGAGTTCCGGGGTTCCATACCCGATGATCTCGGCAAAACCGTCGGTTTGATTGGTCGCGCAATATTCCAGCGCCGCCGTTTCTCCGTCCTTCCCGATTTTACGGCGCATATAATTCATGCGTGGCACCTTGCGGCCGTTCAGGCGACGAAGCGCCTCGACGGCATGCACCATCCGCCAGCACGCATGTTCAACCGTGCCCGGTGCATGCTGGGCGGAGACTTCCGCGTGGCGGCGCAACGCGGCTCTTTCCACGAGCAGTGATTTCCCTCGTGCATTTTGCGCAATCTGCAACAGGGCTTGGGGATCGGTCTCCGTTGCGATTTGCGCCAGGGCCTTCTTTTCAGCTTCGGTCATAGACGTTTCCTCGGGTTCAGATGATTTCGAGACGGACGACGATGTCGCTAGGCGCAAGATCGAGTTCGGCAGCGACCTGCGCGCGAAATTCCTCGCGAAGACGCCGGATGACGTCGCCTCGATGTTCACTGATGGGCCGTCCCGGTTTCGCCGGTTGGCCGTGGCCCATCAGCGCTGCTTCGGTGGTTTGCAGCGCATGTGCGAGGCGCGGCAGGGTGACCCCCGACGGTGCGCTACGGCCCTTTTCGTACGCATTGTATTGGGTGACGTTCATGCTGGCTTGATGGGCCACCTGTTCCTGCGTTTTTCCGAGTTCTTGCCTGCGTTCGCGTAAGCGGTCGCTAATACCCATGGTCGTTCCTGGTTTGAGGGGTAACGTGTTTGATATTTCAAATGCCGTTATGAATTGGCAATATCGTTTACCCATGTCAAGGCCCTCGTCCCCCCAAAAGTTGAACGGGCGTTTTGTCTTGACATTGTCGGGCAAACCGCCCATCTTCACCCCATGACCGCCCAGACCCGCTCGCAAAAGCTCGACCTGCGCCTCACGCCCGAGGCCAAGCGCACGCTCAGCGCCGCCGCCGCCGCCGCGCATCGGTCGGTCAGTGAATTCGTGCTCGAAAGCGCGCTGGCCCGGGCGGAGGAGACCCTGCCCGATCGCACGCGCATCGGCCTCGAGGCCGAGGCCTGGGCGCGCTTCCAGACCGTGCTCGACGCACCGTCGCGTGATCTGCCGCGCATGACCAAACTGCTGGCAAAGCCCGGCGTCTTCGACACGTGAGTTCGCTCCGCATCGAAAAGCTGCGACGCGATCACCGTGTCGACGCCTTCGACTGCGGATCACCGCCGCTCAACCGCTTCCTGCGTCAGCACGCCTTCCCCAACCAACAGGCCGGCGCCGTCCAGACCTGGCTCGGCCTCGCGGACGAGGACGTCATCGGTTTCTACGCCCTCGCTGTTGGCCAGATCGAATACGCCGACGCGCCTGAGCGACTCCGCAAGGGCCTAGCACGCCACCCCGTCCCCATCATGCTGATCGCCCGCCTCGCCGTCGCCACTGCCTGGCAATCCCGAGGCGTCGGCGCTGGCCTGCTCAAGGACGCCCTGCACCGCACCCTCGCCGCCGCCGACATCGCCGGCATCCGCGCAGTTGTCGTGCACGCGAAAGACGAGGCCGCCCGAGCGTTTTACCAACGCTTCGACTTCGCACCGTCCCCCACCGACCCGATACACCTGATGGTGCTCTTGAAGGACGTGAGGGCGGCGCTCGCAAAGGGCGCCTAGTTCTTTCCCGTCGCTCGCCACCGTGGTGCGCCCCACCCGAACGCTGAGGCTGGCGTTATGCGGCTTCGGAATTGTCCACGAAGCACACGAACCACACGA
The DNA here is from genome assembly GCA_036501825.1 of Caulobacteraceae bacterium. Classification (GTDB taxonomy): domain Bacteria; phylum Pseudomonadota; class Alphaproteobacteria; order Caulobacterales; family Caulobacteraceae; genus JAFECT01. The sequence goes on from DASXZP010000036.1 coordinate 743,677, forward strand.
ACGGATTCACCTTCCTGCGCCGCAGGCGCGATTCAATGATGACGCTTCGCGCCGAAGGCTCGCTTCGCAAGCGCGACGCGTTCGTGTGGTTCGTGTGGTTCGTGGACATATTTTTTTCTTCCGTGTGCGTCCGTGTGGGTCCGTGGACTCTCTTAATCCGGCCGGACAAGTGGCGCGCAGCTCTCCCCAGGGCAGAGGCGCGTGCCTGGGGCCCTCGAGTATGGGATAGTTCCGCCGAACCCGGAGCTCCGCCCATGCGCGCCGCCCTCGCCACCGTCCTCGCCGCCCTCGCGCTCACCGCCGCGGCCGCGCCCCCAGCGTCGGCGCCTCCATCCCCCATCTCCGCCGCCCGCATCCGCCAGGACGTGCGCGTCCTCTCCTCCGACGCCTTCGAAGGCCGCGGCCCCGGCCAACCGGCGGAGCACAAAACCCTCGACTACCTGATCGCCCAGTTCAAAGCCGCGGGCCTGCAGCCCGGCGGCCCCAACGGCGCCTGGCTACAAAACGTGCCGCTCACCCAGTTCGACCGCAGCGCGCGCGTGGACGCCTCCCTCACGCTCCCCCACACGCACGCCGCCACGCCGCTCCTCATCGACCGCGACATCACCGTCGCCTCGCACCAGGTCGGGCGCACCCACATCGACCACGCGCCCATCGTGTTCGTCGGCTACGGCGTGAACGTCCCCGGCTGGAACAGCTTCGACGGCGCCGACCTGCACGGCAAGGTCGCGCTCATCCTCGCCAACGATCCCGACTTCGAAGCCACGCCCCGTGATCCCGCCTACGGCAAGTTCGGCGGCAAGGCGATGGTCTACCCCGGCCGCTTCGGCGCCAAGGTCGCCGCCGCCCAGGCCGCCGGCGCGCTCGCCGTCTTCGTCATCCACGAGGACGGCGCCGCCAGCTACCCCTGGCGCCAGGTCGCCAACGGCGACCGCATCGCGTCGATGGAGATCGCGTCCCCGAACGGCGCCCAAAAAAACGCTACGACTTCCACCGTCGGCGTCAACGGCTGGATCCAGCGCGACGTCGCCATCCGCCTGTTGCACAGCGCGGGCCTCGACTTCGCCCGCCTGAAACACGCCGCCCGCGATCCAAACTTCAAGCCGATCGAACTGAAAGGCGCCACGCTCAGCCTCGACTTCGACGTCGCCTCCCACCCTGTGATCAGCCACAACGTCATCGCGCGCCTGCCGGGCGCCGCGCACCCGGACGAAACCGTCATCTACGGCGCCCACTGGGACGCCAACGGCAAGGGCGCGCCCGTGAACGGCGACGACATCCGAAACGGCGCCGTCGACAACGCCACCGGCACAGCTGAGATGGTCGAGGTCGCCCGCGCCTTCGCCCACGGCCCGCGCCCCGCGCGCTCGCTGGTCTTCATCGCCTACACGTCCGAGGAAAAGGGCCTGCTCGGCTCCGACTATTACGCCGCGCACCCGGTCTGGCCGCTGAACAAGACGGTCGCGGTCATCAACCTCGACCCGCACGTCATGCTGGGCCGCGCGCGCAATCTCGAAAGCATCGGCTTCGGCCGCGTCAGCCTCGAAGACGACGTAGCCCAAGCCGCCGCCGCCGAACACCTGGCCCTCACCCCCGAACCGCATCCCGAGGCCGGCTGGTACTTCCGCTCCGACCAGTACTCGTTCGCGAAGCGCGGCGTCCCCGCCGTCACCTTCCGCATCGGGCGCGATCTCTACGCCGGCGGGTTGAAGGCGGGGACGGCGAGGGCCGAGGACTACAACGTGAAGCGCTACCACCAACCGGGAGACGCGTTCGACCCGGCGTGGACGTTTGCAGGCTCAGCGCAGGAGGCGACGGTGGCCTGGCGGGTGGGGCTGAAGGTGGCGAACGCGACGGCGTGGCCGACGTGGAAGCCGGGGGCGGAGTTCGCAAAGTTGCGACCGCGGTAAAACGAACCGCCGCCTCTCCCCCCTTCTGGGGGGAGACCGCCGCGGAGCGGCAGAGGAGGGTCGCGGCGCTGACGTTGGCGATTTACCGGAGGTCTATGATGATCGGGACTGATGTCATACTCGAAAAGATTTTTGACGCGATTGTCGGTGAAACACTGCATGGCGCGCTTGAACGTCTGATGGCCAATCGAATGGCGATAGCCAGGGAAGAAATCTTGGCTCAATTGAAAAAAGGAAAACATTGGGCGATTTCTGACGACGACGCTGCCGCCGCAACATTCACTTACCTAAGAGCCGCGCAAGAAGGTGTTGCCCGCGAGAATTTGCGAATGATCGCCGAAGCGCTCGTGAATGGCGCGCAAGAAGCCACCTTTGCTCCCGACGAGTTTCGGCGGCACGCAAACACGCTGGCAAACCTTTCACGCGACGAGACTATTTTGCTCGCAGAGTTTATCCGTGTGCATCGAGCTTATGCGGCGTCGGATCAAGTGATTGCACCAGAGAATTATTCGGCGGTAATTTGGGCATCGATATCTCAGACGTCATTCCCACCGGGCTTTGACTTCGTGGCGACTGCCGGGGCGCTTAGCAGAACAGGTTGGGTCGTTCCGCAATCCGGTTTCGGGGGTATCACCTACTGCACCTCAGCGACTTTCGACGCCGTTTCGAGACTCGTCGATTTCGAGGCCGCCGCCTCCCAAAGCGCAGAGGACGGAAAGACGGGGCAGTAATGCGTTGCGTGGTGCTCCTGTCACCCTTTCGCCTGGTGTTCCCGTTTCCAAGCCTAGGCCGAATCGGCGTTACATCCCTATTCGCTTTGAGCGAGGCAATGTGACCAAAGGTGTTTACGCCCCCATCGGCTTTCGAGAAGACTCCGGTGGTAAATTCTACGCAGCGTTCCGCGCCGCCCCTCCCGGGCGGCCGCCATTCATTTGAGATTGGTGCGACAAGACGGTTGGCTGGCTTGTCAAGCGCGGACCAGGAACGCTGGGCTCAGGGTCAAATGCACAAGCGCGGCTTTGTCTTCCAAGGTCTCCGCGTCACGGACTGTGGCTGAGGGAGTGCGTCCGCATTTTGTTACGCGACGGGCGGTGCGCGGTTACCGAAATTCGCTATACCAAACGCACGCTGACACGGAAGATGTTTTCGGACAAACCCGGTCGTAAACGTGATCCGCAAGATGCTTCCCCGGTTCGGCCGTGGCGATAGCTGAAATGACGAGCGCCACAATCGTCACCGCTCTTACGGACCATTGCAGGTTCAAATTCTCACGTGCTGCAAGGATGTTTGCGTGCTGCGTGGTCAGTCCCTTCACTGCGGCGTCCTCTTCGAGCGCTCGCTTGGCTCGCGACGCAATCCAGCGTCCCCAACCGTCGGAGAGGTTCCCATGATCAGCATCACGTGGATCGATCGGTCGAAACGTTGGCTGCCCCGTCCAGGAGGTCTCCATTGACGCAAAATCTCTGCAGACGCTGGTAAGGTCTAGACTTTCGATATTGAGCGTCTGCAGCTCTGCAAGCGTCCTTCGCGCATTCCGAGCCGTCCAGCCAACGCTGAGGTCGCGGATTTGGCTGAGGCGTAGCTCAAAGTGGCTCAAAGCAGCGATCGCGCCCCATTGCACCATAAGTGAGGTAATCGAACGATCAAAATAGTGCGCGTGTGAGCTTCTATCCGACCCGTACCCTTTGTCCTTGACGGACGGCAACTGATCTGAATCGGCAACCAGGACAGCATGCATGTGCCGCTCGCCGTCGCGCCCAACCGTCGGTGAAAACTTTAGTCCCGGCCATTGTTCAGCCTCGTAGGCAAGGTACCAATCTTGTACGCCCAACACGTCTGTGGCGCTCCCGAAGGCACCCTTTGCAAAGGGTTCGCCTCCTTCCAGTAACAAGAGCTCGCAAACGGGAGGGCCGATTTGGGGTTCCGATCCTGAAAAAAGCCCCGGCAGAGCATCCTTAAACCAATCGCGAATCTGACCACGGTAGCCGCTACGCAATCGTGCAATGGAACGTCGTTTTTGCGACTCCGGGCCGATCATCGAGTAGCCGCGCGGGAGCGGCTTTAACACGGTGGTTCTGTCGGTCTGAATTTCGTCTTCGTATTGCTTCGAATATTCATCTCGAACGAAAAACGTCGCGGTAATAGCGACAAAAGACGGCGCAACGCTGAACATCGCTAGTGACGCTATTTCAGCAAATTCCGGAAGCGGTGCTTCCATCCCCAAGCCGGACATGTACCTACGCTTTTCGCGAAACAGGTATCCGAGATTGAGCCAACCGCCCCCTGACGGTCGTGTTCTGAGTTCGCGGAGCCACCTTATAGGGCTTTGGTCGGGCCTGCCGGTTCCGGCGAGCATCTTCTCAAGGCCAAATTTTTCGAGCGAGTCGATTAAAGCTTCGATTCGTGATGGCGGGTAGAATTCGACCGCCCAGATGCAGCTGAAGTCGATACCTTGTCCTTCTGTCAGGCGTGTATGTTTATTTGCGCGTTCATCATCGTCTGTTTCATCTGGTTGATCTCGAAGATAGCGCGGATGCAGCCATTTCGTGGGCGCCAGCGTGCAACGCGCCAACTGAAACGCATAGACCAAATCGATATTGGACGTTCGCTTCATCGTTAGGGCTTGAGTTTAGATGCCAGCGTGTCAGTACCTGCCAACATAAGATTGAGTAGGCCTAACGTGAGTCTGGCCACGTCGAAACAATGACCCGCAATCCCAGAATAAGGCATCCCATGAGCCACCCACACGCGAGGGCACTCATTTTACGCGCCCGTGCAATGGTTGTATGGTAGGGAAATACACGTCGAATCGGTCGAACTGCGAGGGAACCAAACGTGGCAAACGTCTATATCGAACCTCGGCCCAAGGGCCGACCCGAAGGAACCCCAATTGTCGACTATGCGGTGGAAGATCGGGCCGACAGCGTCCTTTCCACTCATCTTACCCAAGCCGAGGCGATCACATGGGCGAAGGCTAACGGCCATGCTCCGCTTGTTGCGCGAGTGAGAAATACCAACAAGGGCAACCCCGATCATTGGCGATCGGCAGGCTAGGTATTGAGTGGGCTCAGATCACGCACAGGATCGACGGACCGCAGTGATTGTCGCGGAAAGCGTGAAAGGTCATTCATTCACTCTGTCCCTCGTCAGAGTTCTCAGCAGCCTCAGGGGCTGCTTCGGCGGGCAGGCTAACTTCGACGCCGTAGAGGCGGACGCGGCGAGCGTTGATTGCAGACTCCGCTCCAATCTCCCTCAGCGCTTGATTTGCCCGCTCCGTAACGACCCTCATGGCATCCGAAGCATTACCGATGCGACCCAACTCAAGGGCACCCGCAATCAGGCTCCTTCGGTCAGGGTCGCCGTATTCCTTGAAGAGGCGCTTGTAGTCAGCAACAGGTAGCCGGGCCAAACGGTCGATGTCCTCCTGGTTCCATCCTCGATTTTTTCTTATGTTGAGCAGAATTTCGGCAGGGTCGCGCTGATCGTCGAATGTCGCCAACTTATCTGCGAAAGCCTGGCGAACATCCGGATCCTTCACGTCGCCTCCAAAGGCGCTCGCGTTTAAATCAAATACGTTTTGCTCATCCCCACGTTGCTCGACGTAGTACGCAAGAAGGTCACGGGCCACCTCCGGGCGTCCCAGCTCCTTGAATAGCGCCACGGTGCCGCTCAGGTTTATGGGGCTTATGGTTCTCACACTACGCCTGAAGGCAGCTTCCATTGTATCCAGTACCTCTTCAGCGTTGTCACTGAACGACCCATGATAGAGGTCCCACGCCTGCTGAAACGTGTTGTCGAGGTCTTGGAATTTCAACTTCTCATTCAGCGCCTTCAACACAAGCTGAAATTTCTCTGTGTCAAAATAGCCGGACTCTATGCCTTCGTAGATAACTCCGTCGAACTCATCGAGGCTCGTGAACTGGTAGGCGACGAGCAAAGATGACCAAGCCTTCTCCTCGGGCGAGAGCTCGGCTTGCCGACCGATGAGGCTTAGAACGCTATTGTACTTGCGAACAAAATCCATCGGCGGCGCGTCGTCAGGCTGATAGTGAACCCAAGCCAGTAAAGTCACAGTGTGTAGCGCCTGTTTCCTGGCCAACGGGTGCGAGTCCGTAAGGAGTGCGGTTAGCCGCTCGGCGAGGGCAACGATCTTGCGGATGACGCGAATGTTTCGAATTTCTAGCGCCGTGACGTGTGTCCGTAGGTCATCCGAATAGGATTCGTTGTCGGGGACACCAATCTGCGCCGCCTCTTCAGGCGTAGGATCGTAGACGACTCGCGCGTCGGCAACCTTTTCCAGCTGCGTGACAAAGTCAGCGCGGTCTACATCTGAAAGCGCTTCGTCGTTGAGGATCAAGACTACCTTACAGCCGCGCTGTTCTTTCAAGAACGAGATCAGGCCAAGGACGTCCTTTTTGCTCAACCCGGCGCCAGCACGCTCGAGATCGTCGATACATACAAGCTGGTTTCGCACTGCCAGAAATAACATTTTCTCGGCCCCCGCGAAGACCGTCTTTCCAGGTCCCCATAACGCCAAGAGTTGAAGGCCCTTGCGTCCAGCCTGCTCTGCGGATTTCAACGTACTACCAAGTGTCTCTAGACTCGGGCCATTGGCGAGCTGATCGAGCGGGATGGTGTCTTCAAACAGTGCGTAGCGCAGGTCGGACAAGGAGTTCTGTCCGAACAGAGAAAGATATGCATATCGCTTCAATGCTACACGGTGTTCATCGGCCGCCGCCGTGAGTTCCGCCGTCCACGCGTATGTCTTGCCGGTACCCCATTTTCCGGTGATGCAAAGGACCTCCGGTGTTTTGGTTGCCAAAAATCTCGCAATTTCACGTCGGACGAGTTCGGTGGGCATATCAGGAATGACCTTTACGTGGTTGCATATTAGTTCGGGATGCAAACCGACAATCAAGGACGCGGGCGCCCCCAATTGTCGCGACTCTGCTGCGACGTTGGATGAAATCATCAAGATATTTGCGTGGCGATTTAGGCGCCACGTCGGAATGAACTTGGACGCTTGGGCCAAATGCGGGAGTGCGCTTTCGCTGTCGCTCCTCAAGGGTGCCCGAAGAAAAAAGGGCGGGCGCCTCGCGACGCCCGCCCTCTTCAGTCTCAGCTAGTGGCTGAACCTCATCAGAAGTCCATGTCACCCATGCCGCCGCCCATGCCGCCGCCAGGCGCGCCGCCGCCGGCGGAGCCCTTCTTCGGCGCATCCGCGACCGCGGCTTCGGTGGTGATCAGCAGGCCGGCGACCGAGGCCGCGTCCTGCAGGGCGGTGCGCACGACCTTTGCGGGGTCGATGACGCCGGCCTTGACCAGGTCCACGTATTCTTCGGTCTGGGCGTTGAAGCCGAAGGTGTCGGACTTGTTCTCCATCACCTTGCCGACCACGATCGAGCCTTCGACGCCGGCGTTTTCGGCGATCTGACGGATCGGGGCCTGCAGGGCGCGGCGCACGATGGCGATGCCGGCGGTCTGGTCGGCGTTATCGCCCTTCAGGCCTTCGAGCACCTTGGACGCCTTGAGCAGCGCCACGCCGCCGCCGGCGACGATGCCTTCTTCGACCGCGGCGCGGGTCGCGTTCAGGGCGTCGTCGACGCGGTCCTTCTTTTCCTTCACTTCGATTTCGGTCGAGCCGCCGACGCGGACCACCGCAACCCCGCCCGCCAGCTTGGCGAGACGTTCCTGCAGCTTTTCCTTGTCGTAGTCGCTGGTCGTGTCCTCGATCTGCTTCTTGATCTGGCCGATGCGGGCTTCGATGTCTTTCTTCTTGCCGGCGCCGTCGACGATGGTGGTGTCGTCCTTGGTGATCGACACCTTCTTCGCCTTGCCCAGCATGTCGAGGGTGACCGACTCGAGCTTGATGCCCAGGTCTTCGCTGATCACCTGGCCGCCGGTCAGGATGGCGATGTCTTCCAGCATCGACTTGCGGCGATCGCCGAAGCCCGGCGCCTTCACCGCCGCGACCCGCAGGCCGCCGCGCAGCTTGTTGACCACCAGGGTGGCCAGGGCTTCGCCTTCGATGTCTTCCGCCACGATCAACAGCGGACGGCCCGATTGCACCACGGCTTCGAGCACCGGCAGCATGGGCTGCAGCGAGGCCAGCTTCTTTTCGTGCAGCAGGATGAGCGGTTCGTCGAGCAGAACCTCCATCTTGTCGGCGTTGGTGATGAAGTAGGGCGACAGGTAGCCGCGGTCGAACTGCATGCCTTCGACGACTTCCAGCTCGGTTTCCAGCGAGCGGGCTTCCTCGACGGTGATCACGCCTTCATTGCCGACCTTTTCCATGGCCTTAGCGATCATCTTGCCGACGTCCAGGTCGCCGTTGGCGCTGATGGTGCCGACTTGCGCGATCTCTTCGTTGGTCTTCACCTTGCGCGAGGCCTTGACGATCTCGGCGACGACCGCGATCACGGCCTTTTCGACGCCGCGCTTCAGGTCCATCGGGTTCATGCCGGCGGCGACCGACTTCATGCCTTCGGTGACGATCGACTGGGCCAGAACCGTCGCGGTGGTGGTGCCGTCGCCGGCCTTGTCGTTGGTCTTCGACGCCACTTCGCGGATCATCTGGGCGCCCATGTTCTCGAACTTGTCTTCCAGTTCGATTTCCTTGGCGACGGTGACGCCGTCCTTGGTCGAGCGCGGGGCGCCGAAGGACTTGTCGATGACGACGTTGCGGCCCTTGGGACCGAGGGTGACCTTCACCGCATTGGCGAGGATGTTGACGCCGCGCAGCATCCGCTCGCGCGCGTCGGAGGAGAATTGAACTTGTTTCGCGGCCATTTGCCGTTGTTCCCTTAATCAGGCGTTGGTGTGTGGGGAGGCGCTAAAGCAAGGGCCTGAAATCAGGCGGCCTTCTTCGACGCCTTGGACGCGGTGACGATGCCCAGGATGTCGGACTCCTTCATGATGATCAGGTCTTCGCCGTCGATCTTCACTTCGGTGCCGGACCACTTGCCGAACAGGATGCGGTCGCCGGCCTTCACTTCGGGCTCGACGCGCTTGCCGTGGTCGTCGCGGGCGCCGGGGCCCACGGACAGGACTTCGCCTTCCTGGGGCTTTTCCTTGGCGGTGTCGGGGATGATGATCCCGCCCTTGGTCTTAGCTTCTTCTTCCACGCGCCGAACCAGCACGCGGTCTCCGAGCGGACGAAACGCCATCGCTTTAAGTCTCCGGTTGATCAAAAGGGTTTCAGCCCCCGGAGCAGATACGCCTTAGCAGCCGTACGCCCCGAGTGCTAACAGCCGGGCAGATATGGCTGAGGGGTAGGGGAGTCAAGGGTTGGGGGGCCCCGCGTCCCCTCCCATTCCCTATCTATTTTCCCGTCACCCCGGGCTTGTCCCGGGGCCCAGGGTTCGGGCCGAAGCTCCTAGGATCGCAAGTTCGCACCCCGCGAGCACCCGCGCGCCAACCCCCTGAGCGCTCGGAACGCTGGGCCCCGGGACAAGCCCGGGGTGACGAAACCTGGAAAGGGGAGGGCGCGCGCTGACGCCCACCGATCTCAGGCCTTCCTAAGCCAGACCGTAAGCTGCATCCCCGTCCCGGTCCTGGCCATGTACCAGTCCAGCGGCGGCTTCATCGCCGCGGGGAAGTGCAGAATGCCGCAGACGTCGACGGTGTGTTCGGCGATGGCATAGCCGGCGCGCGCCGCATGCTTCTCGAACGACGTCAGCGCGAACTCATAAAGATGGAACGGCGAGTGCATGGGGCTGAGGTTGGTGACCGCGTTCACGCCGCGCAGGCGGAAATACAGGTTGGTCACCTTCGACATCAGATAGTCCGACGACGGAACCTCGATGTGCATGACGCCGCCGGGCTTCAGCCAGGTCAGCGCCCGCTCGATCGCAAGCGCCGGCCTCTGCAGGTGTTCGAGCACCGCGCCGAAGGTGACGAAATCGAACTCCGGTCCGAACTCGGCGTCTTCGGCCGCGGCGGGCAGGATCCGGTCCGGCGCGATGCCGCTGGCGATCGCCTGGGTGCGGAACGGCTCCGACGGCTCCAAGCCATAGACGTCGAACTCCGCCGCCATCGCCTTCATGGCAAAGCCCAGTCCGGCGCCGATATCCAGCGCACGCCGCCCCGTGGTCAAACGCTTGGCGGTGGTGATCTGGGGCAGAAAGAAAAGCCGGTCGGGTTCGTGAAACCGGTGATCGTCGGTCCAATACTCCGCCGGCGGCATGTCGTAGTGATCGGTGAGTTTTTCCGGCGCCGGCCGCGGATCGGAATAGATCAGACCGCAGTCAAGGCAACGCTTGACCGTAACCGCTATGCCGCCGACCGCGCGCGGGTTGCGACCCTGGCTCTGGTTGAGCCGCTGTCCCAGAATCCGGTGCCGGGCGGACCCGCACATTTCGCAGTCGTGGACGGGGGTGAAGGTGTATTTCACACCGCTTTCAACCGTGCGCTTGCAAGGCGGTCAATCGATAAGTGAGCTTGGCCGCCGGCATGGCGCGCACCTAACCAAAGCTTCATTTGATTTCCCGCCCGCCCGGGCGGAGCGTACCGCCGTTATCCGAGGGGGATCCGCCATGAAGACCTTGCTCGCCGCCGTAGCGCTCTGCGCGCCCATTCTTCTTGCATCGGTCACCGCCGCGTCCGCCGGCGACGTCACCGTCAATGTCCACGGCCTCCAGGCCAAACACGGGACCGTCTATGTCGTCCTCGACGACCAGGACCATTTCCTGAAGCCGGGCGCCGCGATCAAGACCATGCTGGCCGACCCGCCCGCCGGCGATCACAGCTTCGTCCTCAAGGACGTGCCCCCCGGCGACTACGCCGTGGTCGTGCTGCACGACGAGAACGACAACCGCCAGATGGACTACGATTCCAGCGGCCGCCCGACCGAGGGCTGGGCCCTCACCCGCTTCGCCGCCGACCAGATGCGCTTCCCCACCTTCGACGACGCCAAGGTCACCGTGGCCGCCGGCGGCGGCAGCTTCGACGTCACCATGAACTACCCGGGCCAGTAGGCGGCGACCCCAAGGGCCGCCCTGACCCGATAGACGGACGCGCTCCTCCGGCAGTCCGTAACTAGCCGCCCCGCCGGGTCCCCTCGGCGGGGCGGTCGTTCATTGGGGCATTGACTCGATGAAGAACTTTAAAATATAAAGTCCACGGTTTTACGAAGACGGCTCGACCTGAGCCTCAACCCTCGACCCGGAGACACCCTTATGAAGACCCTGCTTCTCGCCGCCGTCGCGGCCCTCAGCCTCACCGCCGTCGCCACTGCGGCGACCGCCGGCGACGTCACCGTCCGCGTCCACGGCGTCCGGGCCCGCCACGGCGAGCTGCTGCTGGCCCTGCAGAACCGCGCCCAGTTCATGCAGCCGGCCATGACCAGCGGCGGCATGAAGGACGACCCCGCCGCCGGCGACCAGACCTTCGTCCTGCACAACGTCCCCGCCGGCGACTACGCCATCAGCGTCCTGCACGACGCCAACGGCGACCACACCATGAACCTCGACGCCAACGGCCGCCCCCTGGAAGGCTGGGCCGTCACCCGCTTCTCCGGCCACCACAAACCCAGCTTCGACGAAACCAGCGTCCACATCGGGGAGGACGGGGCGTCGTTTGATCTCTCGATGACGTACCCCGCACAATAATCGCCACCCTCACCCGAAGGGGGAGGGTCGCCTCGCGGAGCGAGCGGGGTGGGGGGCCAAGCGCGACGCTGAACGTCGCGTGCGTGGCAAGCGGCAAGACTTCTTGTGAGGTCGCGCCCGTTACCCCACCCCTCGCGCTTCGCGCGGTCCCCTCCCCTTTCCGGGGAGGGGTTCGCGTTATTTTCGTGACGTCGGGATTTCGTGAGGTTGGCGTCAGCCTACTTCGCCACGTTGTGGACCAGCACGGTCGCAGCCTGCGCCAGGTCGAACCAGACGATGGGGATGGCGCCGACCCAGGCGGCGGCGACGACGGGCTTGCCTTCTTTCAGGCAACGCTCGGCCCGCGCGTAAAGCATGCCCGAGATCGGCCCCAGGGCCGCGATCAACGCTACCTTGCGCAGCTTCTTCGGCTCGCGGCGCATGGACCAAAGCTTCACCACGCCCCACACGGCGAGCCAGACGACGCCCATCAGGAACGCGAAGGAGACGATCGCGACGGCGGCGGACAGGGCGAAGATGAGACCAGGGCTCATGACGGGCCAAACTCCGACAGCGGGGGCTGCCAAGGACGGGCGTAACCTCATCCTTCGCCCAGACGGTTAAGCACCCCGCCACCAGATGTGGTGACGAATGCGGCAACCATAAAGCGCGGCGAGGCGGCTTAGCGTTCCCGTTCAGGTGATGTGGAGCCTGTGGGCCAAATAGGCCGTGGCCGTGGCCAGATCGATCCAGACCAGGGGGATCAGGCTGGCCCACAGCGCCGCCAGCACCGGCTCCCCGTTCGCGGCCCGGCGCATCGCCACCGCCGCAATCGGCCCCGCGATCGGCCCCAGCGACACGCAAAACGCCAACCGGAAAAACCGCACCAGCTTCGGGTGGGCCCGGATGTGGCGCATCAAAAACTGGGTGAGCGACGACATGACCTGTCCAAAGCCGGCACGAACTGAGAGCCCCGCTGCAAACCCGCGGCCACAAATTAAGCTCTCGTTAACCGAACTTTTCGGGACGTTGGCGGGGGTGAGGGGGTGCGGTAAAATCCGCGCCGGTCTTTGACATCCCCGATCGAACACACAGGGCCGACCTCACCGTAAATACGGTGATCTGCGGCGACGACCTGCCGCGGCGGCTAAGATCAAGCCCGCCGCGGTCTCGTGCCTGGTTCCTGGCGCGCCGCCGTCTGCACCGCCGGCACGCTCGGGCGGGGGAGGCCCATGGCGCGTTGTTCGGCCATCACCAGCGCGTGTTCGGTTTCGGGCATCTCGGGAAGATCGAGCCGCGCGGGCGCGCCGAAGCCGAACGCCTTGGTGAGATCGCCGCACGTCTCGCGCCGCCACTTCGAAAGGTTCGGGACCTCAACGCCGAACCGCGTCTCCAGCAGCCGCAGCGTCGAGGTGTGGTCGAAGGTCTCGCCGCAGACCCAGCCGCCGCGGCTGAACGGCGAGATGACCATGCAGGGCACGCGATAGCCCAGCCCGATCGGCAGGCCCTGTACGAACTCCCCGGTCGTGCCGGGCTCCGGCGTCGGCGGCGCGACATGGTCGAACTGCCCGTCGTTCTCGTCGTAGTTCAAGATCAGCGCGGTCTTCGCCCACAGCTTGGGATTCGACCACAGGGCGTTCAGGATCTGCGCGGTGTGGTTCTCGCCCGCCGCCGGCAGATAGTCGGGGTGTTCGGACAGGTCGGACGGCGGCACCACCCAGGTGACCTGCGGGATGTTCCCCTGCTGGATGTCCCAGAGCAGTTCGTAGAACGGCCGCTCGCGCATCGCGTTTTCATGCAGCGGCGAACTGTACGGCAGGTGCTGGTACTGCTTGAAGTAGGCGCAGACGTTGCAGCCGTAGTCGTCCAAGTCGTGATAGACGCGCCACGACACGCCCGCCTTCTGCAACCGCTCCGGATAGGTCTCCCACGAATAGGCGCGGCCGCGATTGTCGAGCGCCGGTCCGCCGTTCTTGCCGTCCGGATCGATGGTCGCCGTCATCAGGTAGTAGCGGTTCGGATGGGTCGGGCCGAACACCGAGCAATGATAGCCGTCGCAGACGGTGAAGGCGTCGGCCAGGGCGTAGTAATAGGGCAGGTCCTCGCGCGTCAGATACCCCATTGTCATCGGGCCCCGCTCGCCGTCGGCGGCGCGGTGCGCCGCGACCCACTGGTCCATGGCGCCGCCGTTCCAGGCCGCGTGCTGGGGTCCCCAGTTGTGGCTGAGGTCGTGGATGCGTTGCGCGCCGGTGGTGCGCGTGTTCAGCCGGAAGGGCAGGACGTGGCCGTCCGGATTGACCGCGTCGGCCTGGCGGAAAATTGAGCTTCCGTCCGGTCGCACGGCCTTGGGGTCGTCGAACCCCCGCACGCCGCGCAAGCTGCCGAAATAGTGGTCGAAGGAGCGGTTCTCCTTCATCAGAATGATGAAGTGGTCGATATCGCTCAGCTTTGAGGGCGGCCCGCCCGCCGCGGTTTGCGCGCCGGCCGGCGCGGCCGCCGCTGCAACGGAAGCGGCGGCTGCGGCCTGAAGCAGACGTCGGCGGACAAGGTCAGTCATCGCAATCCTTTAAGCGTAATGGGCCACGGCGCACCCAAGCATGGGATGGTGACACTTTATTTGGTCGGTCGCCGTCGCCCGAGGCTGAAGGGGTCCGCACCCGCGTCCTCGCGGCGAGCGCGCCGGTCTGGCGCATCATACGCTCTAGCCATCGTGCGCGATCTTTCTGTGACGCGATCGTCCGGAGGCGGCCGTTTCGGCGGACTTCGCGAATTCCCCTGCCGGCGTTGCCCGGCGCCCTTCCGGTGACGAGGTCGCCGACCTATTGTGGCGCCGCGTGAATGTTCTCTCGGGGCATGGGTTGTTCGGGGGCGCCGGTCTGCTCTGGCTGATCGGCGGCGGAACCGCGTTGGCGACGCTTCTCGGCGGCGCAACGGCCCTGCGCTTCCGGTCGTCCATGGGGTTTCTGGTCGCGCTGAGCGCGGGCGCGGTGCTCGGCGTGGCCCTGTTCGACCTGTTGACCGAGGCGCTAGATCTGGGTCTGCACGCCTTTGGGGCGTCCAGGATCATCACCCTTACGGCGGCGGGCTTCGCGGGCTACTTCGTGGTGGATCGCCTGGGTTTCATCCTCGGCGGCGGATCGAGCGGAACCCGCGGCCACCTGGGACCGGCGGGCCTCACCGTGCACAGCCTGATGGACGGGCTCGGCATCGGGATCGCGTTCCAGGCGTCGCCGGCCGTCGGCGTGATCGTCGCCGTCGCCGTGCTGGCCCACGACATGGTGGACGGCATCAACACCGTGACCCTGAGCTTTGCGGGCGGACGCGGACGGCTCGCCGCGAGCCTGTGGCTGGTCGCGGACGCGCTGGCGCCCCTCGTCGGCATCGGCCTGTCGCGCCTGATCACGGTGTCGTCTTCGACGCTCTCCCTGCTGCTGGCGGCTTTCGCCGGATGCTTTCTCTACATCGGCGCGAGCGAACTCCTGCCGCGCAGCCACGATCAGCGTCCCAAGCTATCCACGATCCTGGCGACGCTGCTGGGCATGGCGGCGATCTACGCGGTGGTGCGCGCTGCGGGCAAGCTTTGAAAGTCTCGGGTCGATAAGCGAAAGCCCTTCCCGGTGAGGGGAAGGGCTCCGCTAGGCATCGACACTGGACCTTCCCCGCGGAAGGCCGAGTTCGGCGTTAGAACGTCTTGCTGACGCCCACGAACACGCCCCGGCGCGGACCCCACTGGGAGGCGCCGACGCCGACGCCGGTGCCGTTGCGGATCTGGTACTTCGCGTCGAACAGGTTGACCACGTCGAGGCGTACATCGAGCGGGCCGCCCATCGACGCCCAGTCGAAGCGATGCTGGAGGGTGGCGTTCACCTGCCAGTAGCCGGGCAGCTCGTCGCCGTTCGGCACCGCGCCGTCGGCGCGCAGACCCGAACCATAGAGCGCGTCGAACCCGACCTTGCTTCCGCTGAACCGGTAGGTGGCGCCGAATGAGCCGGCATAGTGCTCGTCGTGGTCCAGGTAGATGAAGTGGTTGGCGATGTAGGCGAGGTCGCCCGGATCGAAGTTGAACTGGCTGGAGACGATGTCCTCGCCCTGGCCCTTGGTGATGGCGAAGTTGGCGTAGGCGCTGAACGGCCCGCTGTTGTAGGTGCCGCTGAACTCCACGCCCTGGATCTTGCCCTTGGCGTAGTTGAACGGCGTCAGGATGATCGGGGCGCCGAACTGGCCCTCGTCGATGAGGTTCTTGTCGCGGCGGAGATAGCCGTCGACGCCCACGGTCAGGTGGTCGCCGAGCTTCTGCTGCACGCCGAGGTCGAAGTAGTTCTCGCGGTCGGCGTAGGGCGTGGTGTCCTGAAGCAGCGCAGGCTGGGCGGTGGTGCCGATGAACTTGGTGACGTCCTCGCTGGCCACCAGTTCGAACGGCGGCGGGGTGAAGTAGCGCGCGTAGCCGCCGTGCACGGTGGTGGTGTCGGTCGGCGTCCACACGAAGTTGATGCGCGGGCTGAGCTGGTTCTCGTTGCGCAGCGCGTCGACCAGGTCGAAGCGCAGGCCGTAGTTGATCGTCAGCCGTTCGAACGGCTTCCACTCGTCCTGCAGATAGGCGCTGTAGCTTTCGGCGTTGCGCGACCCGTTGTCGACGATGGTCTCGGGAATATCGGTGGTGGGGACGCCGTTGCCGTCCACCGGCAGCACTTCCGAGGTGGTGTCGCTGGTCGAGTGGTCGAACTGAACGATGGCGCCGAAGCGCAGGGTGTGCTCCGGATTGAGCTTGTAGACGCCCTCGGCCTGGATGCCGAACGCCGTGTCGGTCTTGCGCGCCGCCTGAGCGACGCCGTCGAACAGCAGGTCGCCCAGCACGTCCGGGCGGAAGTCGAGGGTCGAATAGCGGCCGAACAACGACAGCTGGCCGGTGAAGGCTTCGGTCGAGCGCTCGTAGGTGACCATGCCGTAGTCGGTCACTTCGCGCTGGCTCTCGTTCAGGTTCTGGCTGAGATAGTCGGAGACGCCGTTGACGGTCAGCGGGTTGCCGTTGCCGTCGGTGAAGCCGATGGCGTTGGAATGATTGCCCACCGCCTGGGGAATCTGGAAGTTCTCGTCGGAGATGCCGCCCATCACCGAGAAGCGGCTCTGCGGGTCGATGATATGATCGAAGAACCCGAAGGCCTGGTACTGCTCGGTGTGGTCGTGGTGCGGATTGGCGCTGCCGTCCGGCGACTCGATGCCGAGGTCGTTGGCGGTGTAGCTGCCGGTCAGGAACCAGTTGTTGGCGCCGGACGATCCCGAGAGCTCGAAGCTGGGTTCGATCCAGTTGTGGCTGCCGCCGTAGACCGAGACCTGGCTCTCGTTGTCGAAGCCGCTCTTGGTGGTGATGTTGACGATGCCGGCGGTGAGCAGGCCGTACTGCGCCGGCAGGGCGCCGGTGACCAGGTCCACGCTCTGAGCGAAGCGCGGCGTCAGCGCCTGGCCGAAGACGTTCAGGCCCTCGGGCAGGATGATGTTGTCGATGCGGAACTGGATGTTGGCGTGGTCGTCGCGGATGTGCAGCTGGCCGAAGGAATCCTGCACCACCCCGGGCATCTGCAGGACCACCTGGTTGAGGGTCGAGTTGTCGCCCTCGGGGAGGGCCTGGATCGCCGCGTTCGACAGGTTGTATTCGGATGAGCCGAGCGCCGGCTCGATGCTCTGCCGCGCGGCGTCGAGCTTCTGCGCGGTGACCACCACCTCCTGCACAGTCGACGGCGGGGCGTCCGCGGCATGCGCGAGCGCAGGGACGAGGGCGAACGCGGAAACCGCGCAGAGCAACAGGGGCGCATGGGCGCGCATCGGCAATCCTCCGAGAGACAAACGGATGCGCCTTCCCGAGCTCCTATGGCTCCGGTTGGACGCGGCGGCCGGAAGATCAGCGGCGGGGCCGTCCGGGGCCACGCGCCTTTTTCCCGATTTTCGCCGGAATTTTTCCCAATCCCACTTGGCCGCCTCGTCAGTCGGCCGCGTCGATGCTTAAGGGGACGCAGGGTGCGTCGCCGGCGCGGCGGCGCCACGGAGCACGCTGGCTGGATGAACGTCCTTCTCGTGGACGACCACACCATCGTGCGCGACGGGCTGAAGCGCTTGCTCAAGCCGCTCGTGCGCGGCGAGGTGTATGAAGCGGTCAACGGACGTGAAGCCATCGGCCTCGCGGCCGCACACGCGCTTGACCTCATCGTGCTGGACCTGAATCTGCCAGAGCTCGGCGGCATCGATCTGCTGGAGCGGCTGGTGCTGTCGGGCGCGGCGCCGGTGCTGATCTTCACCATGCACGCCGAGCCTCTCTACGTGACCCGCGCCATGGCTGCGGGCGCGCGCGGTTTCGTCAGCAAGAACGCAGCGCCCGAAGAACTGCTGACCGCCGTGCGCCGCATCGTCGCCGGCGGCAAGTACATCGAAAACGAGCTCGCCCAGTCGATCGCGGTGCAGACCGACGCCGCCTATCACAGCTTCGACCAGCTGGCCGCGCGCGACATCGAAATCCTCAGCCTGCTGACTCGCGGCCGCAGCCTGACCGAAATTTCGGAGTCGTTGGGCATGGGCTACAAGACCGTCGCCAACCGCCTCAGCCTGATCAAGGCGAAACTCGGCGTCACCGGCACCGCCGAACTGGTGCGCATGGCGCTGGAAGCGGGCGTCGGCTAGCCGACCCTTTCCTTTCGTTCGTCACCCCGACCTCGTTGTTCAGTGATCCCTGCGGTTCCTCTTGAACGGCCGTGACGGCCGTCACGCCGTATCTGATACCCGACGCGCTAAGCCTGTGGACGGGGCTGCAGGCCGGGGTGTGGGGGGCGCCTCGGTCTGTTACGCTCTTGCCTTCCGCGAGGCGATTCGATGTCCACGTCCGCTGCCGCCTTCGACCTGCCGTGGCCCTGGAATGGGGAGCGGTTCGAGCTCGGCGCCCTGCGCCGGCTGACCTTCATCACCGGCCCGTTGGGCAGCGGCAAGACGCGCTTTGCGACCACC
This sequence comes from Caulobacteraceae bacterium, assembly GCA_036501825.1. Classification (GTDB taxonomy): domain Bacteria; phylum Pseudomonadota; class Alphaproteobacteria; order Caulobacterales; family Caulobacteraceae; genus JAFECT01. The sequence continues at coordinate 762,164 of DASXZP010000036.1, forward strand.
CTGGCGCAACGCCTGCCCGACGCGGCCTTCGTCGGCCTCGACCGCCTGGACGACGGCGCCGCCGCGACCTGGGCCGCGCTCGAACGCGACGGCGCCCTGCGCGCCCGCGTCGACGAAGCGCTGGACTGGATCGAAGCCGCCGGCGCCGACCGCTCGACCGCCTTGGTCAGCTTGCTGGTGACGCTGGAGGCGAAGGCGCCGCGAGTGCTGGTCATCGACATGGTCGAACAGGGCCTCGACGACGCGGCCCAACGCGCGGTGGTGTCGTTCCTGCGCGAGCGCCGCTCGCCCGAGCGGCCGCTGGTGCTGATGACCCGCTCCACCTCGATCCTGCAGCTCGACGCCCTGCGCGACGACGAAGCGGTCATTCTCTGCCCGGCCAACCACAGCCCGCCGCGCTTCGTCGAACCGCGCGCCGGCGCGCCCGGCTACGACAGCGTGCTGACCTGCCTCGCGTCGCCGGCCGTGCGCGCCCGCACCCAGGGCCTGGTCGCCGTGCTGAGACCCGTCGAACTCGTCTAGCGACGACTCGCGCGCCACAGCCACGGCGTCACCGCCGCCACGGCCACGCCGAACACGGTCAGGGCGATCAGCACATAGTTGAATCCGAACGCGAAGGTCGGAAAACACGTCCAGTTGATTGTGAGCGTGTAGGCCATGGTCGCCAGCGCCGCGATCAGGCCGACGCGCGGCAACTTCAGCAACAGCGCGCAGACCACAAAGTCCACCGCGCACAGGCTGTACCAGAACCACACCGCCCAGCCGGGCGCCGGGCCGTGATAAAGCAGGCCGTGCTTGCTAATCCACCAGAAATGCCCGAACGCGCCCATCGGAAATCCGGCGGCGACGATCATGCGGGTTCGATCCGCCGCGCTCACCGGGCGGCCGCGCGCTTCAACGCCGCATAGTCGACCTTGGAATTGTGCCGCCGGTCCATCGGCACCCGTCCCACCATCCGGCACTCGATGTTGCCCAGCCGCGCCGCGCGCCGCGCGACGTCGGCCGCGTCGAGCCGATCCCCGGCAATGAACAACTGCGCCCGCGGCGCACCGGCCAGCAACGCCGCCTGCCGCACGCCGGGCCAGCTCAAGGCCGCCGTCTCCACCGCAAAGGGATGCAGCGCCTCGCTGCACGCCTCGCGCCGGCCGAGCAGCCACAGCCGCCCCCCGTCATCGAGCCGCCCTGCGTCGCCGGAGCGATGCCACAGCACTCCGTCGCGCGTCTGTTTGGTCGAGGCGTCGTGGCGCGGATCGAGATAGCCCCGGTTCACGTGCGGCCCCGCCACCTGGATCTCGCCGTCGCGGATGGCCACGCGCGCCTCCGGGACCGGCGTCCCCGCCAGCAGCCCTTCCCCCGCCGCCATGGCGCGCCAGTCCGCGTCGCAGATATCGTCGAAGGCCGTGTGCGCAATCGGCTCGGCCTCGGTCGACCCGTAGACCGCGTGCAGTCGGGCGCGCGGCGCCGCGGCGTGGAGCGCGTGCAGCAGGTTCGGAAACACCGGCCCCCCGCCGGTGAAGATCGCGTCCAGGCCGCTCAGACCCTCGGGCGCCTCCACCAGCCGCGCACAGACCGCCGGCGGCGCCACCACACGGTTGATCCGATGTTCACGCACCTGCGCCGCCAACCGCGCGCCGTCGAGTCGGGCCGGGCGGCGAAGATCGCCGGCAGGCAGCACGCTGGTCGCCCCCGCAGCGAGATTGGAGAGGATGAACACCGGCAAGGAGATCAGATCGACGTCGTCCGGCGATGTGCGCCGGATGCGCTCCAGCAAAGCGTGCTGTAGTTCAAGGAAGCCTGTGCTGCGCACGATCCCCTTCGGCTCGCCGGTCGATCCACTGGTGAAGGTGATCAGCGCCGGCGCGCTTGCGTACATCCGCTCGCACGGCCCATCACCGCCGCTCTCGCTGGGCTCCGGCAACAGCGGCAGCGCGCGCAACGCAGGAGAAATCAGCCGCACGCTGCGGCCCAAAGCGCCGGCGACCATCGCCTTCGGCTGCGCGGCGCGCACCGCCGCCTCGAGTCCCGCCAGCCCCGCCGCCGGCTCCGGAAACATCGCCACAGCGCCGAGCCGGAACAGGGCGAGCAGCCCGGCGTAGAGATCCACCGACACGCCGCGCGCCACCAGAACCACGTCGCCCGAGTGAATCCCCGCGCGCCGGAACGCCCGCGCGCGAGCCCCCGACAGACGCGCCAAGGCGCCATAGCTCGTCCTGCGCCCGCGTCCGTCGATCAGCGCCGGCGCATCGGGCCGCGCCTCTGCGTGGGCGAGGAATGCCGCCACCAGATCAACGCGCGCCGTCATAGCCTGAGCCCCCAAAGCGCGTAGCTGCGGAACACCTCGGCCCCCAGCTTGGCGCTGTGCTGGGCGGAGAGATTGTCGTGGTGCATCAGGGCGTGGATCACCCGCGTGTAACCGCGCGCGGCGGCGCGCTCGTAAAGCCGCTGCGTCAACTGCGAACCGAGACCGCGCTTCACCGAGGCGTAGGTCTTCAGCACGACGGCGCGGTCGTCGGCGGCCGCGCTCAGGTCCGGGGCAGCGAACAGGAAGCCTTGCAAAGCGCCCGCGTCATCTTCCGCCAAAACGATGAGCTCCGGATCGAGCGCCGGCAGCAAGGGACGGTAACTGGCCAGAAAACGCGGCAAGGACTGCGGCCGATAGAGGAAGTTGCCGGCGAAGGCCTTTAGCGACAGGGCGTGGATGCGTTCGAGGTCTTCCTCCGTCCGCACCGGATCGAACGCGCGCAGGGCAACGCCTTTGCAGAGCGGCTTCGACTGAGCGGGCGTTAGCGGGCCCTCCGCCGAGGCGTAGCGCGCGATGACCGGCCAGTCGGCTTGGTCGAAGGCGCCGGGATAGTGCTCCGGATTGCTGGGCTCCATCAGGAAGGGCGCGCGACCGTCGCTCTCGACCACCAGCCGGTGGCGCGACCAGGTATCGCCGTCCATCGGTCCGATCACGGCCTCGAAGCCTTCGGCGGCGAGCGTCGCGGCGACCTTGCGCAACAAACCCGCGCCCTCGGCGGCCGTGTCGCAGGCAAAGGCGCCGATGGCGGCGGTGCGCCGCCCTTCGAGGGCCGGCGCCTCGCGCCAGATGCGCAGCGTCGCGCCCGGATGATCGATGCGTTCGGGCGCCCTCATGCCGCCCACCCGGCCGCCGGCCAGAAGTCCGCGGGCAGCGACAAGGCGGTCAAGCCTGCCGCGAAACTGAGTCCGCACAGCTTAACCCAGGGCCGCGCGGGCGACGCCTGCTTCAGCACCCGCGACAGCACCGCGACCAGCACCACGACGCCCACGCCGATGGCGGCGAAGCCCGCAGCGCTGGCGTCGAAGCGCGGCGAGATGATCGCGCGCACCAGGCCGAGCGCACAGATCAGCGCGATCGCGGCGACCGCCGCCGGCGCCCTTAGGCCGCCGAAGCGCGCGACAATCCCGGCCGCGAGGCTCGCGAAGGTCAGGTTGAACACCAGGATGGTGTCGCGCCCCATCAGGTCGCTGAGCACGAAAATGGCCAGCGCCAAGCTCAGCATGGCCGCGATCAGGTCCAGCGCATCGTGCGCCGCCTCGCGCCGCTCGCCACGCCGCCAGACCCCGTAGTAGGCGCCGAACGCGGCCGCCGGCGTCAGCATGGCCAGAGGGCCGGCGAAAATGGCGACGCAGAACAGCAGGATCACCCCGCTGGCGGTCACGTGCGGGCTGAGCCCGCGCCGCATGCCCAGCGCCACCAGAATGCAGGCCGCGACCGTGAAGCTCAGCGCTGTGCCGATCAGTTCGCTCGGGCTGCGCGGCAGCAGGTTGGCCAGGATGAAATAGAGGCCCATAGGAATGAACAGGTTGTCGAGGCCGCGCCAACTCGCCGCCTCGAACAGGGCGCCGAACAGGGCCGTGATCAGCGCCAGCACCATCACGTCGCCGCGCGGCAGGTCGGTCAGGGTGAGCAGCACCATCAGCGACAACAGCCACGCGGTGAGCACGAAGGTGATCACGCCCTCCAGGCTTTTCACCCCGCCCTCGATCGGAAAACGGATGCGCCCATAGTTCACCCCGACCAGGGCGCTGGCCGCATCGCATAGCGTCAGGATCGACAACGGCAGCACATAGAGCACCAATTGCGGCCGCACCTGCACGCCGTGCAGCGCCAGCACGTAGTGGCCGTCCTTAAGATAGAACAACAACGCCACCGACACGGCGAACATCAACTCGCCGTAGGAACAACGCCGGACCCCGTGCAAACCTTCGCCCAGCGCCGGCCGCCGCCGCGCCACCAGAAACAGGATCGCCGCCAGGGCGCAGGTCACCGCGACCTCCCAGGCGGCGCTGAAAATGACCGGGAAGGCGAGGCAGTAGAGACCGAGCGAGACGTGAATGAGCTTGCGGCTCACTTCCGGCTGCACGTTCAGACGCCGCGTCAGATGCGTCACCCCGGCCAGCACCGCGGCAAGCAGGGCGACCGATCCGGCGATCTTGACCAGGCTGAAGAGCAGGGCGGGGATCATGCGACGGTCTCGATCACCAGGTCGCGGTAGAAGAAGGCCTTGTCACGGGCGCGCAGGGTCCGTTCCAGCGGGCGATCGGCGCGCACCCGATTGCGCAGCGCTTCCGGCGCGCGGCGCGGCGCCATCATGTTCCAGTAGGTGATGCGCGCGTCGGGCGCCGCGCAGGCGAGCACCGACGCATAGGCTTCCGCGTGCGCCTGCGGGGACATGTATTCGAACACATCGGACAGGTTGAACGCATCGGCGCGTACGCCTTGACCGGCCAAGGCTTCGACGCTGGCGTGGCGCAGATCGAGCCGGTCCAGATTGTCGCGGATCAGGTCGAAGTTTTCAGCACGCAACGCCAGGGGCAGGGCGTCGCCGTGCCGCCCGGTCAGGATCCACGCGAGGTAGGGGTTTCGCGACGGGTCCTGCTCCACCAGCGCCTGACGCGTGTTACACGCAACCTGCCGCGCGGCGTTGCCCTGCGCATGATCGAAGAAGGCGGGGTCGCGGCCCAGCCGGCCCATCACGGTCCGCGAGAAGAAGCTGTTCAGCAGCAACCGCCAGCGCAGGCTGTTCCAGCGGCGGTCGTAGAACTCGGCCCGCGCCTCGGGCGAGCGTGGCTCCAACAGAGCGTCCACGGTCCCGCGACCGTGCACCCACGGCAGCAGCCGGGTGCGGAACAGGCGAAAGTAATTCTCGAACTTCCCCGCGCCGCCGGCGCCGAAGCGGACCACGTCGTCACGCCGTCCGGCCCAGAACACCTGATCGTCGTCGCCCAAGGTCATGGCGACCCGGTTCAGCAATTCGCCGCGCTGCCCCGACGGCCGAGAGCCCATCAGTTCGAGCAGCTCCGTATGCGAAAGCCCGCGATAGGCAGCAACGCGCAAGCGCACACAGGCCAGCTGCGCCGCGCTCAAGTCGACCGCAATCACCCGCTCCGGCCGCTGGGTCAGCAGGGCCAGCGCATTGTCGCCCGCCGCCGCGATCGACACGACCGTGTCGCCCGGCGCCACACGCAAGGCGGCCAGCAGAACGTCCGCGTCCTCCCACACCTGGGCGTAGCGAATGTGATCGAACCGCGCCCGCGTCTCGATTTCAGAACGAACGGCGCTCATAGCCGCTCGACCCGGCCCGTGCCGCCGTCGAGCCGAACCCGGTCGCCGGTCTTCAGCCATCGCGTCGCGCCCTTCAGCGCCACCACGCACGGGACGCCCATCTCGCGCGCCACGATGGCGGAGTGCGACAGCAGACTGCCGCGCTCGGCGATCACCCCCGCCGCATTGGCAAACACCGCGATCCAGCCCGGATCAGTATGCCGCGCCACCAGAATTTCGCCCGGCTCCAGCGTCTCGTTGCGCGGATCGACAATCACCCGCACCCGCGCCTCCACCACGCCCGCGCAGCAGGCCTGGCCGGTGCGTACGGCATCCGCGCCCTCTTCGCCGACGACCACACTTGCAGCGGCGGCGTCGAGGCCCGCGAGGAATCCGCCGCGAATGGTCAACCGCTCCGGCGGATCGGCCCGCGCAAGGTCCTCTTCCATCTCCACTGCGCGCAGGGCTGTGAGGATCTTCAAATTCCGATCCGGCGTCCCGCCCTCGACCGCGCCCAACCACTCCTCGACGGTGAGCAGGAATACGTCGTCCGCGTCGACCAGGAGTCCGGCCTCCGCCAGCCGCCGTCCCGACGCGCGCACGATGCGGCGGACCCGGCCGAACAGGCGGGTGCGTTCGAATCGCAGATTCTCCCGATCGCGCACCCGCGCCTTCGCCCAACTCAGCAGACGCCCGGCAAGGAACCGCTTCACCGGCTTGCCGCGGAACAGCCGATCCAGGATCGCGCGCGCATCCGGCGCCGTCTTGCGAGGTTCAGGCACCGGCGCCCGCGCCGCGGCGGAGACGGCGCGCAGCAGCGAGCGCGGATCCTCGTGCAGGGTGACGCTCTCCAGCTTCAGCTCTTCGGTGCAACGGTCGCCGAAGCGCGCGACGTAGGCGCTGAGCAACGGCCCGACCTCGGCGTCCGCAAAAGCCGCGCCGGAATCGCCCGCGTCGAGGCGGCCTATCAGACTGGCGTGACCCCGCGCCCGCTCGCCCATTTCGCGGATGCGCCGCGCCGGCTCGGCCGAAACGATGTCGCCCTGACCAATCATCACGTCGGCGTGCAGCGCCAGACCCTCAGGGCCCGCCCAACGCTCCAGCGCCTTTCGCGAGGCGCCGAACGCGATCATGCACAGGAAGTCGTTGATCAGCGGCGCGTCCCACCGTTCCAACAACTGCGCCTCCAACGCCCGGAACCGCGCCGCCAGTGCGACCGCAGACAGCGCTTCAAGGTCGGCGTCCGGTTCGGCGAGGGCGGCGTCCAGCCGCACATTGAACCGCCGGATCGTCCTGGACAAAGTTGCGTTGGCCGCGATCAGGCGCATCAGCACGAGCGCGAGCCGCAGACGATCAGCAAGCTTCGCGCCTGCCGTGGCTTGCGCCGGTGCTATGTGCTCGGTCAGGCCGGCCGGCAAGGGCTCACCCACGCCCATCATCTGTTCCATGAAGGCGCGGTTGGCCTTGAAGCCGGGGAACAGCGACAGGGCGCGATACCAGGCCGGCAGGTTGTAATAGACGCGGCCGTGCACGCGCCCCAGCATGGTGTCGAAGGTCGCGCGTTGGGCGGCGATGGCGTCCGGGCTCACCCCCATCATCGCGCTGAACGCGCGATAGACATGGCCGTAGATCCGCCGCGCGAAGCTGAAGGTGAACGGGCTGACCACGCCCGGATAGCTCTCGACGATGTTGGAATTGTCCCACACGCCGACCTCGGCGTAGTCGGTCGGCGGCAGGGCGGTGATCGGCCGCGACTGCAAAAGGTACAGCCGTTCGCCCTCGAAGGCCCACTCGATGTCCTGCGGCGCGCCGTAGCGGGCTTCGACCCCGCGCGCCAGGCCGGCGACGGCGCGGATCTGCGCGTCGGACAGGATTGTGCTGGTGATCCGGTCACGGCGTTCGCCCGTGCGGTCGACGCGGTAGGTGTCGCCGTTCGCTTCGCCGGACATCAGCCGGTCGCCGAGGCCGCGCACCGCGCTGATAACCACGATCTCCGGATCGCCGCTCACCGGATCGGCGGTGAAGGCGACGCCGGCGCAGGTCGCGGCGACCATGCGCTGAACCACCACCGCCGGCGGCTGCGGCGCGGCGGACAACCCGCGTGCCTGGCGATAGGCCGCGAGACTTTCAGAAAAGCCCGAGCGCCAGACGGCCCCGATGGTCTCCTCGACCGCGTGCGCCGGAACGTTCAACCGGCTTTCGAACTGACCCGCGTGGGCGGCGCCGGCGCCGTCCTCTTCGACCCCGGACGAGCGCACCGCGAACGGACCGGCGCCCAACGCGGCGAGAGCTTGGGTGAGGTCATTTCGCATGTCGTCGCGCAGGCCGTCGGAGCTGACCGCGTCGGCGGGCACGACGAAGAAGGGCGGGATCGCGAAACCGTCGGCCAGGTCCGCCAGCACCGCGCCCTTGCCGCCGGCGCGCGTCCAGTCGAGCGCGTCTGCGCCGCTGAGGATCGCCGTCTTCATGCCCAGGCCCGCCACGCGGCAGGCAGCCACGCGACGCCCAGATAGATCGCCAGCACGAACAGGCCCGACGCCGTCTCCAGACGGGCTGACGACGCGGTGCGTGGCCGCTGCGCATAGTCGTAGGCGGCGGCGATCAGCAAGGCGACGCCGAAGGCAATGACCAGATGCAGCACGGGGCTGGTCGCGAGCGAGGTCTGTAGCGTCAGGGCCAGCGCCGAGGAGCCGACCGCGGCGAGCGCAGCGACCAGCGCGGCGCGTCGCGGCCCCCACAGCCGCGAATAGGTTTCCACGCCGGGACGCTCGTCCTCGAGGCTCCAGCTCTTGCGCGCGATCTCGAGCACGACGCCGTTCAGGAACGCCATCGCCAGGAAGGCGCCGACGGCCGGGCTGATCAGGGTCGCCGTGCGCGCGCCGCAGGCCACCGCGAACAGCGCGATCAGCGGCATCACCGCCATATGGCTGACCAGATAGACGATCGGCCGCGCCTTCAACCAGGCCGGCGCGAAGAACTCGACGCTCATCAGCGCCATCCAACCCCAGACCAGGCCCAGCACCGGCAGCAGGCGAACGTCGAGCGCCACGGTCGCCACCAGCTGCACCACCGCGGCGCCGGCGGCGACGGTGCGCAGCTCGCCCAAGCTGACCAGGCCCCGCGGCACCGGCCGCTCGGGCCGCCAGCGTGCGTCGTCCAGGCGGTCCTTGTGTTCGTCGGAAATGCGCAGCTGCGCGAATAGCAGCAGGCACACGACCGCCGCGGTCGCCACCGCCCGCCAGTCGACGGCGACGCCGCGCACCAGGGCGCCGAACACCGCCTCGCCGCCGGAAAAGACGAGGATCAACCCGCCGTGCTTCACCAGCGGAAAGCGCTCCGCCTGATAGGTCCACAGGCGCGGCGCCAGGGGGGCGGCAACATCGCTCATGCGCACACCTCCGGCTGGACGCGCCGCGCCAATGAGGCATGGGCGCGCGAGAAATGGCCGGCGGCCAGGGCGCCGATAATCGACAGCTCCCCCGCCAGGCACAGCGCCGCGCACACCTCCGCCAGCGCCCGCGCCTTGCCTGCGCCGGCGAGGCCGAGGATCGAGAGGCCGGCCTGCTGACAGGGAAGGGTCGTGCCGCCGCCCACGGTGCCGACGACGATGTTGGGCAGGGTGACGCAGGCGTAGAGGCCGCCGTCGTCGCGCAACTCGAACCGGGTGACGCCCACGGCGGATTCCGCGACGCAGGCCACGTCCTGACCGGTGGCGAGATAGAGCGCGGCCAGGCCGTTGGCGTAGTGGCCCTGCACCCCGATTGACCCGGACATAACGCCGCCCAGCGCCGACATGCGCCAATAGTCATGCATGCGTGTGGCCGTGGTGTGCAGTTGCGCGCGCACCAGATCCGCAGGCAGCAAGATCTCCGCCGTCGCCTTGCGTCCGCGCACGCCGGCGAAGGACATGGCGGTCGCCTTCTTGTCGCCGGACAGATTGGTTTCGACGAACCAGTAGAGCGGCTTGATCGGACAGCGGGCCTCGATGTCGCGGCACAGGGCGTCGGTGGCGATGGTCACCATGTTCTGACCGGCGGCGTCGCCGGTGGTGTAGGTGCAGACCAGATAGACGTGGTTGCCCTCGACGTGCGGCGCGAGGTCGACCAGCTTGCCGAACCGGGTGGTGGCCTGGGCCGCGGCGCGCAACGCCGCTTCCTCGCTGAGCACCCACTGCACGAAGCGGCCCGCATCGGTGAGGTCGGCAAAGGCAAACCCGGGCGCGCGGTGCACGCCCTCGGCGATCACCGCTGCGGTGCAGCCGCCGGCCGCGGAAATCAACGCAGCGCCGCGGCCATAGGACGCCACCAGCGCGGCTTCGGTTGTCGCCAGCGGGACATAGTGATCGCCGCGCGCGAAGAGGCCGTTGACCCGCAGCGGTCCGATGACGCCCACCGGCACGCTGACCGTGCCGATGTAGTTTTCGATGTTGCAGCCGTAGAGCCGCAGGTCCGCCTGCGCCCTCGCGTCGTAGAGCGCGGCTTCGTCGGCGTCGGTCGCCGGTCCCGCCGTCTTCAGCGTGCGCCAGTGCGCCGCCGTCAGCACCGGATTGAGCCGCTTGGCCGGCCGGATCGAGGGGCGGCGCGGCGCGGGCGAGGCGCAGCGGTGGCGCCCGATCAGGTCGTCTTCCGCGCCGGTGGCCAACAGCGCGCTCAGCATCCGGCGGGCGCTCCCCGCGGCGCTGGTCATCGAAGCCCCGGCATATGCACGGTCATGGCGGCCTCTCCCATCGAGGTTGGCACCCTTATCGGTGAAATGAGCAGTGTTCAATTAAAAAATAGACACCGCTCAATTTTTCCCCTATCGAGGGGTATGGGACGCCGGTCGGATCACAGTCGCGAGGAGCTGCGCGAGCTTCTGTTGGAGGAAGGCCGCCGCCTGATGGCCGAGGTCGGTTTCCACCGCTTCTCGGCGCGCAAGGTGGCCGAGCGCATCGGCTATTCGGTGGGCACGCTCTACAACGTGTTCGAGACCCTCGACGCCCTGCTCATCGCGCTGAACACCCGCACCTTCACCACCTGGACCGGCTTCATGCGCTCGGCCCTGGATCGCGCCGGCGCCGATCGCATCGCCGCCCTGGTCCACGCCTATTTCGATTTCGCCGCCGCCAATCCGAACCTGTGGATGGCGATCTACGACCATCGCCTGCCGCCGGGCGTGGAGATTCCCGAGGCGGACCGCGCCGAGCGCGCCAAGCTCGCCGCCCTGGCCGACCAGGAGATCGCCTCGGCGCTCGGGCGTCCGGTCGACGAAGCCGTCGTGCAACTGACCCGCTCCCTGGTCGCCACCGTCCACGGCCACTGCGTCCTGGCGCTGGGCGGCAGCCTGGCGCTGATGGGCGAACCGGAACCGGTGGCGCGCGCGCTGGACCGGGTGCGCGACTCGCTGCGCGCGGCGGGGGGCGGCTGAGCAAAGGCGGGTCTTGCCTTCGTCGGCATTCCGGCGGCACGCTGGCGGCCCTTCTGTAGCGGACGCATCCATGCCCCCGTCGCTCCCGCCCGAGCAGATCGTCACGCGCGCCGCCTGGCGCGCCGGCGACTTGCGCGCAGACGAGTGGGTGCACACGCTTTCGCCGGACGAGGTCGGCGAAATCGAGGCGGCCGCGAAGGTCTTGGCGTCGTCGCACGCCAACCTCGGCGCGCTGACGGCGGCGGACTTTCCGATCCCGCGGACGGGGGCGCGGCTGCGCGCGATCCTGCACGACGATGTTCTGAACGGTCGCGGGTTTGCGGTGATCCAGGGCCTCGATCCTGCGCGTCTGACCCGCGCCGAGAGCGCGGCCGTCTTCATGGGGATCGGCGCGCATCTGGGCGCCGCGCGGCCGCAGAACGCCAAGGGGCACCTGCTGGGTCATGTGAAGAACTTGGGCCGCTCCAGCGCCGATCCGACCGCGCGACTGTATCAGACCAACGAGCGGCAGACCTATCACACCGACTCCGCCGACGTGGTCGGTTTGCTGTGTCTGCAGCCGGCCAAACACGGCGGGCGCTCCAGCCTGGTCAGTTCGGTTGCGATCTATAACGCCATGCGCGCGGAGACGCCGGACCTGGCGCTCGTTCTGTTCGATCCGATCGAAACCGACCGGCGCGGTGAGGCGGCTGCGGGGGAATTGCCCTATTTCACCATCCCGGTGTTCAACTGGTTCGAGGACCATTTCGCCGGCATCTTCCAGCGCCAGTACATCGACTCCGCGCGTCGCTTCGACGGCGTCCAGCCCCTGACGGATATGCAACGCGCCGCGCTCGACAGGCTCGAGGCGCTGGCCAACGATCCCGCGTTCCACATCGAGATCGACTTCCACCCGGGCGACATCCAGCTGGTGAACAACCACGTGCTGTTCCACGACCGCACGGCCTTCGAAGACTGGCCCGAGCCGGAACGGCGGCGCCATCTGCTGCGCCTGTGGCTGGCGCCGCACGAGGCCCAACCGCTGCCGCCGGTCTTCGCCGAACGCTTCGGCACGGTTGCGCCGGGTGAGCGCGGCGGGGTCGGCGTTGCGCGCGACACGTGGTGCGTGCCGCTCGAGGCGGAATAGGGCCTAGGCTTCCGCGCGCGCCCAGCGCCTGGCCCACACGGTGACCGCCAGGTCGGCGGTGACGTTGCCGAGGGTGCGCGAGAAGTCGAGAATCGGCTCGACCGACAGCAGCAGCGGCAGGATGGCGATCGGCAGGTTGAGCGCCAGGCACAGCGGGATCAACGCTGTGGCGAAGGCGACGGAGCTGGCGACGCCGACGCCGGCGAGGCTCATCAGGGCTGCCAGCGCAACACTCGCGATCAACCGCGGCAGCGGCACGGCGACGCCATAGAGCTGGGCGATGTAGAGCACGATCGCCATGTTGGCCGCGGGGTTGGTGGCGCGAAACAGCGCCACCGCCATCGGCAGCACCAGGCCGCGAATGCGCTCGGGCACGCCCAGGGTCTCGGCGCCGCGCAGCATGACCGGCAGGCTCGCCAGCGACGACTGGGTCGACAGCGCCATCAGCTGCGACGGCAGGAAATTCGCCAGCGTGCGTGCGGGCGCCCCGCCGCCGAACAGGCCAAGGACAAAGGCCGGCAGGGCGCCGGCCAGGCACGCGACCGAGACCAGGACGACGTATTGTCCGAGCGTTTCGGCGATGCCCGCGCCTACGCGTGCGGCGATCGACAGCGCCAGGAAGAACACCCCCGCCGGCGCCGCCCACAGCACCCAGCCCACGATGGTCAGCATGGTTCCCTGCACGGCCTCGAACAGCGACAGCAACGCCCCGCGCCGCTCGGGCGTCTGCCGCATGGCCGCCAGCGCAAACACCAGCGCGAACACGACCAGCGGCGCCATGGCGCCGTCGGCCGCCGCCTTGATCGGATTGATCGGGATCAGGTTGAGGATCCAGTCCGACAACGTCGGCGGCGCGGGAGTGGGCGCGCCGGGTCCCGCCGTGTGGCGCAAGGCGTCGGCGACCGGCGCCGCGATCGGCCACACATTGAGTGTCGCCCAGGCGACGACGGCGCCCACCACTGCCGAGATCAGCAACAGGACAGCGAAGGTCACCACCGCCCGCGCCGCAAGGCCGCCGCCCTGGACGACGTCCGCCGACCGCGTCACGCCGACGAACAGCAGCGCAAACACCAGCGGAATAATCGTCATCCTGAGCGCTGCGAGCCAGGCGCCGCCGAGCGCATCGCCCAGCGCCATCGCGCCTGAGCGCCACCCCGGCGCAAACGCCTCCACCCCCGCGCCGAGCAAGAGGCCCAGGATCATGCCGGCCAGGATTCTCGGTCCGAGCGCCTTCAAGGTCATGGCCTCAGCTTACAACGATTTGGCCCCGGTCGACGCCGTGTTTGACGCGGCGCCGGCGCCTGTGCTTGAGAAGACGCCATGGAGAGCAACAGTTTTTACCCCATCGGCCTCACCGGAATACCCTGGGAAGAATCTGAGCGTGCGCAATGGCGCGCCCGGCAGTCGCGCCGGCGCAGCTACGCAGATGATGTCGCACGTCGCATCGACGCGCTGAGCGAGCGTTTCGACAAGGTCGAGTACGGCGAGCTGACCTGCGGAGACGACCACTATTCCCTTCAGGCGTTGCGCAGCCGCCCCATCGACCCTTCCCTCCCGACCGCCTTGATAACCGGCGGCGTGCATGGCTACGAAACCAGCGGGGTGCTGGGCGCCTTGACGTTTCTCGAGCACCACGCGGCCGCCTATGCCGACAGGATCAACCTGCTGGCGGCGCCATGCGTCAGTCCCTGGGCGTATGAGCGCATCAACCGCTGGAACTATGACGCGCTGGATCCCAACCGCAACTTCCGGCCGGATGGCCCGGCGTGCGAATCGACGGCGCTGATCGAACTCGTGCGCTCGGCATCACAGCGTTATCTTCTGCATATCGATCTGCACGAAACGACCGACAGCGACGAGGCGGAATTCCGGCCCGCCCTCAGTGCGCGCGACGGCAAGAGCTTCGAGCCGGGTGAAATCCCCGACGGATTCTACACGGTCGCCGACGTCGACCGTCCGGAGCTCGCCTTCCAGGAGGCGGTCATTGCCGCCGTTGGGCAGGTCATGAAGATCGCCCAGCCGGATGCGAACGGGCAGATCATCGGCTCGCCCGTAATCGCGCATGGCGTGATCGCCTACCCCAAGGCGGAGCTCAAACTTTGCGGCGCCATCACCAACGCCCGCTTTGTCACCACGACGGAGGTGTACCCGGACGCCCCGGACACGACGCCGGAGCTCTGCGTGAAGGCGCAGGTCGCGGCGGTCTGCGCGGCGTTGGATTTCGCCCTGACTCACGACGCCTGACGGCAGGGGACCAGGGGCGGCTGGCCCCGAGCCCCTGGTCCCCTCTTGCAATGCGCAAACCCGTGCGCTAATACTGAACTAGATGGTTCAGTGTTCAGCAACCCGCATCGACGCTTCGTTCGCCGCCCTCTCGGACGCCACCCGACGCGGTGTTCTGGAGCAGCTCGGCCGCGAGGACGCCTCGATCACGGAGCTTGCCGACAAGTTCCACATGACCCTCACGGGCATGAAGAAACACGTCCATGTCCTGGAGCTGGCCGGCCTCGTCGCCACGGAAAAGGTCGGCCGTGTGAGGACCTGCAGGCTCGGCCCGCGCCAACTGGCGGAAGAAACGGCATGGATCGAGGCGTACCGGCAACTCTGGGCCGAACGCTTCGACGCACTGGACGAGATCGTCGAGGAATTGAAGCAGAAGGAACAGGTCGATGGACGCAAACGTAGAAAGTAACGCCGCCTCGGGGAAAAACCCCACGACGATGGAACGCAAGTCCGAGCGTGAGCTCGTCGTCACGCGGACCTTCAAAGCGCCGGCGCGCATCGTCTTCGAGGCGTGGACCAAGCCCGAGCTCATCAAGCGGTGGTGGGCGCCGAGGTCCTATGGAATGTCCTTCATTTCCTGCGATGCCGATGTCCGCACGGGGGGCGGCTACCGCTTCGTCTTCAGCCACCCGGCCTCAGAACAGCCTGCGGCGTTTTTCGGCCGCTACCTCGACGTGACGCCGCCCTCTCGCCTGGTCTGGACCAATGAGGAAGGCGGCGACGACGGGCAGGTCACCACGGTGACCTTCGAAGAAAAGAGTGGCGCGACCCTGGTCGTCATCCACGAACTTTACCCGTCGAAAGAAAGTCTCGACGAGGCCATGGCGTCCGGCGGCACGGGCTGGGCCAGCGAAATGTTCGAGCAGCTGGACGAGCTGATCGCCGCTCAGGCGTGAGCGCGGGTCGCTGGGCCGGGGTCGAGGTGAGCGTGGGCGGCCGATGTCCGCCTTCGCCTTTCGGCTCCGGCGCGACAGCCTTCGCTCCCGTGCTGGCTTGCCGAGCCGTAGCGCCGGAGGCGCGAAGGCTGGTGGCTGGGGGCGGGATCGAACCGCCGACCTGAGGGTTATGAATCCTCCGCTCTAACCATCTGAGCTACCCAGCCATCGCGGGACGCACGGCTATATAGGCGGCGTTTCCCTGCATCAAGCCCGGCTTTGGCTCAGGCCGGCCCGAGCCGGGGCGCCGGCGGGTCCGGCCGCCGAAAGGACTGCGTGGTCAAGGCCGCGCGCTCCGGTCTATAGCTGCGCGCGCATGAACGGACCGCCCCCGACGCTGCATTTGCTGGGCTCCTCGGGCGAGGGTGGGGCGGAGACCTATTTCGTCGACCTGGTCGCGGCCCTGAAGGGGGCGGGCCTGCCCACCGGGGCGGCGATCCGCGGCAATGCGGGTCGAGAGGCGGCGCTGGCCGAGGCCGGGGTCGAGACCGCGGTCCTGCCGTTTGGCGGACCCTTCGACTTTTCCACCCGCGGCGGGGTGGCGCGGACGGCACAGGCGATGGGCGCGGGCGTTGTGACTGCGTGGATGAGCCGCGCGGCCCGGCACGCGCCCCGGGGACCCTGGCGGCGCATCGGGCGGCTCGGCGGCTACTACGACCTGAAATACTATCGAGGCTTCGACCGTCTGGTGGGCAACACGCGCGACATCTGCGACTGGATCGAAGCCCAGGGCTGGCCCGCCGAACGGGTGAGCTACATCCCCAACTTCGCCGAGGCGGGCGATGGGGCGGCGGTGGATCGCGCTACGCTGGACACCCCCGCGGGCGTGCCGCTGCTGCTCGGCATGGGACGGCTGCACCCGTCCAAGGCGCACGACGTGAGTTTGGCGGCGCTCGCGCAGATTCCCGACGCGTGGTTGTGGATTGCGGGCTCCGGACCGCTCGAAGCGGAGTTGAAGGCGAAGGCGTCTGACCTCGGCGTCGCCGGCCGCGTACGGTTTCTGGGCTGGCGCAGCGACGCGAGCGCGCTCTATCGCAGCGCAGACGTCTGTGTCTTCCCCTCGCGCTACGAACCGCTCGGCAACACAGTGATCCAGGCCTGGGCTCACGGCCTGCCGGTGGTCGCCGCCGCATCGAAGGGGCCCGCGTCGCTGATCCGCGACGGTGTCGATGGCCGGCTGACGCCGATCGACGACGTGGACGCGTTCGCAGCGGCGGTGCGCGACCTGATCGCCGATGCGGTGCTGCGCAAGATGCTGGCTGCGGCGGGCCATGCGCGCGTCGGCGTCGAGTTCTCGCGTGACGCGGTGGTGGCGCAATGGCGCGCCCTGTTCGAAGCCGCCGGAGACGCCTCATGTGCGGCATAGCCGGCGTACTCGGACCGGGGGTTCAGCCCGGCGCGGTGAAGGCGATGATCGAATCGCTGAAGCACCGCGGCCCCGACGGTATCCGTGTCGAAGACGGCGACGGCTTTTCGCTCGGGCACGCGCGGCTGTCGATCATCGACCTGGAAGGCGGCTGGCAGCCGCTGCACGCGGCCGGGTCGACGGTGATCGGCAACGGCGAGATTTATAACTACGTCGAACTGACCCGTGACTTTCAGCTGCAAGACAAACTCGCCACCGGGTCCGACTTCGAGCCGCTTTTGCAGCTCTATGCGACGGAGCGGTCCGACGCCTTCGACCGCTTGCGCGGCATGTTCGGCCTGTGTCTGATCGGCGACGACGACTGCCGCTGGCTGGCGCGCGACGGGTTCGGGATCAAACCGCTCTATCACTGGACCCACGACGACAAGCTCTATTTCGCGTCCGAGCCGCGCGCCCTGCAGGCCGTCGGCGCGCCGCGCACGATCGAGAAGACGCGCGCCGAAGAACTCTTGGCGCTGGGTTATACCCTCGGCGACCAGACCATCTTTCACGACATCTGCCGCCTGGCGCCGGGCCGCACGCTCTCGTTCGCGACCACGCCGGACAAGGCCGAGCACGGCGAGCTTGCGCACCCGTGGCTGGAGCGCCACCCCGAAACCTTCGCGAGCGACGAGGCCGCGCTGGCTGCGCTGGACGCCGTGCTCGAAGACAGCGTCATGGTGCACCAGCGTTCCGACGTCCCCTACGGCCTGTTCCTGTCCGGCGGCATCGACAGCGCGGCGATCGCGACCCTGATGGCGCGGCTGAACGAACGGCCGGTGACCGCCTACACCTGCGGCTTTGAGGTCGAAGGCGCCCGTGACGAACGTGCGGCCGCCGAGGCGGTGGCCAAGGCGCTGAACCTCGACTGGCGCGAGACGACCTTCGGCGACGAGGATTTCTGGCGCGTCCTGCCGCGCATCTGCTGGGCGCTGGACGATCCGACCACCGACTACGCGTCGCTGCCGACCTATAAGCTCGCGGAGGCTGCGAAGGGAACGCTCACCGTCGTGCTCACCGGCGAGGGCGGCGATGAGATGTTCGCCGGCTACGGCCGCTATCGTCGGGGTTTACGTCCACGATTCCTGGGCGGCCGCGCGGCGGAGCCGCAGGTGGACGCGCCGTATCTCGCCGACAAGGGCTCCGGCGCGCTGGACCGCTGGCGCGCGCAGGCCAACGAATGGGCGGCCTACGGCTCGACCGTGCTGCAGGCGTCGCAGATTTCCGACATCAAGACCTGGCTGCCGGCGGACCTGTTGCTGAAGCTCGATCGCTGTCTGATGGCGCACGGGCTGGAAGGCCGCACGCCGTTTCTCGACGAGAAGGTCGCCGAATTCGCCTTCCGTCTGCCCGACCGGCTGAAGGTGCGCGGGCGCTACGGCAAATGGTTGTTGCGGCGCTGGCTCGAACGCCATTGCCCCGCCGCCGACCCCTGGGCCAAGAAAAAGGGCTTCACCGTGCCGGTGGCCGCCTTCATCGCGCCGCGCTCAGCCGGCCTCGGTCCAAGGATCGCCGCCTGCGAAGGCGTCGCGAAGGTTTGCGACGTGGACGCCGTGAAACAGATATTCACCGACGAGGCGCTGGCCCGCGCGCGGTGGCCGCTGTTGTTCTATGCGGTCTGGTGGAACATTCACGCGGCGGGAGCCGAGCCGGAAGCGGCGCTCGCCGATCTGATCCGGGTCTGAAGGGGAGCCTGTTCATGCGTTACGTCGTGGTCTTCGCCCTCGCGATAGTGCTTACCGCCTGCCACAGCCCGGGCGGCGCCGGCGGCGGTAAGAGCAGCAATCCCGAGACGCGGCCGCCCGAGGCCACGGGCCAGACGCCGGCCTTCCCCGGCCAGACCCGCGCGCCGGCCGTGCACTCCGCAACCGCCTATGCGGTCACGACCGTCGCGGGCGGCCTCGTCCATCCGTGGAGCCTGCAGTTTCTACCCGACGGGACCATGTTGGTGACCGAGCGTCCCGGACGCATGCGCATCGTCACGGCCGACGGCAAGTTGGGCGCGCCGATCTCGGGCGTGCCCGCGGTCGCCGCCCACGGCCAGGGGGGTCTGTTCGACGTGGCGCTCGACCCCGACTTCGCCAAGAACCACACCCTCTATTTCAGCTATTTCGAACCGCGCGGCGACGGCAAGGCCGGGGTCACCGTTGCGAGCGCGCAGCTGAACGGAAATGCGCTGAGCAACGTGAAGACAATCTTTGCGGCGCAGCCGGCGGCGAGCGGCGACGCGAACATCGGCGGCCGTATCGTGGTCGCGCCCGACGGCACGCTGTTCATCACCGTCGGCGACCGCTTCGACCTGAAGGACGACGCGCAGAAACTCGACAACGACCTCGGCAAGGTCATCCGCATCAACAAGGACGGTTCGATCCCGCGCGACAATCCGTTCGTGGGCAAGCCCGGCGCCCGGCCCGAGATCTGGAGCTACGGCCACCGCAACTCCGAAGGCGCCGCGATCAATCCCGAGACCGGCAAGTTGTGGACCGTCGAGCACGGCCCGCGCGGCGGCGACGAGGCGAACGCGCCCCAGGCCGGCAAGAACTACGGCTGGCCGGTGATCACCTACGGCATCGACTACGACGGCATGCCGATCGAAGGCGGCATCACCAAGCGCGCGGGCATGGAGCAGCCGCTCTATTACTGGGACCCGGTGATCGCGCCCTCGGGTTTCATGTTCTACACCGGGACGCTGTTCCCGGAGTGGAAGGACAATCTGTTCATCGGCGGCCTGCGCGGCCAGCGCGTCTCGCGTCTGGTGCTGAACGGCGAGAAGGTCGTGGGCGAAGAGTGGCTGTTCACCGAGCTGCACAAACGCATTCGCGACGTGCGCCAGGGCCCCGACGGCGCGATCTACCTGCTCACCGACGAAAACGCCGGTCAGATTCTGAAGGTGACGCCGAAACCGTCGGGGCGGTGAACCTGAGTTACGCGCTCCACACCGCGAGCTCGTAACCGTCCGGGTCGGCGAAGTGAAAGCGCCGTCCGCCGGGGAACTTGAATATCGGCTTCACGATCTTGCCGCCTGCGGCCTCCACCGACGCCTGCGCCGCGGCGAGGTCGTTGGCGTGCAGCACGATCAGGGTCGCGCCGGGGCGGGGTTTCTGGTCACTGGTGAAGCCTCCGGTAAGACGTCCGTCCTCGAACGCCGCATAGGCGGGACCGTAGTCGGTGAACGTCCAGCCGA
The DNA here is from genome assembly GCA_036501825.1 of Caulobacteraceae bacterium. Classification (GTDB taxonomy): domain Bacteria; phylum Pseudomonadota; class Alphaproteobacteria; order Caulobacterales; family Caulobacteraceae; genus JAFECT01. The sequence continues at coordinate 782,072 of DASXZP010000036.1, forward strand.
ACGCCTTTTGATAAAACGCCTTCGCCCGCGCAACATCGGCCACGGGCACTTCGATGTAGTCGATGCGCAGGTCGTTGGCGCGCAGATCGTTAGACTGGGCTGCAGCGGGGGTCGCAACGGCCAGGGCGGCGCCGGCGGCGCCCAGGGCTATTTCTCGACGGGTCATGAAAGGTCTCCGGTTCGTTGACCCGACCAACCCTGCACCACCCCTGCTGACAGTGGTTTGTCAGCAGGCTAGGCCTGCGGCCCGTCCGGCTTCAGCTGAAACGCCGGGAAGGCCAGGGTTTCGGTGCAGCGGGTGTCGAGTTTCGACGCGTCGGGGGTTTCGATGAACTGGAACACCAGGGGCATGGTGCAGTCGTAGGTCTTTTCGGTCGCGTCGTGGCCCTGGTTGGGCAGGCGGATCAGGCGCCCGTTGGGGAACTGGGTCATCAGCCGTTGCGCATAGACGCCGGGCGTCACCGGATCCAACTGGCCGACGAAGGTGAGCACCGGTCCGTTCCAGGTCTTCAGGTGATGCAGTTCCGGTCCGTCGTGACCGTGGGGCCAGATCGCGCAGGCGGCGGCCAGTTGATCGGTGCGGAAGCTGCCGTAGAGCGTGCCCGCCTCTTCGCGATGCAGCGCGCCGATGTCGTTGCGCGCAAAATCCTCGTTGCACACGATCGACAGATAGACGCCTTGCGACAGCGCGGCGTTGAGGCCGAGGTTGTACTGAACCGCACGCGCGGCGAGCGCATTGTAGTCGCCGTTCGCGACTTCGTGCAGCAGCAGGGGAACATCCTTTGCGCTTTCGGGCCCGTACAACAGGCCTCGGAAGGTCGCGCCGACTACGCCAGGACTGATCGTCACCGGCTTGCCCTTGTACGTCGCGGTGACAGGACCCTGCGCGAGGCGCGCTTTCACGCGTGCGAGGTCGCCCTCGAGGTCGGGGAAGGCCTTCACACAGTCGCCGTCTTCCATGCAGAGGTCGATCACGCCCTGCAGCGACATCTCCGTATGCCGCGCAAAGCCTTCCGGCATGGTCATTTCCGGCGCCACCGGGCTCATCAGCACGGCCGAGCGGACGTGTTCGGGATAGAGATGGATATAGGCCTGCGCCATGCGCGTGCCGTAGGAGCCGCCCATCAGGTCGATCTTGTCGTAGCCCAGCGCCTGGCGTTCCAGATCGTAGTCGGTCGCTGAATTGAGCGTAGTGTATTGCGTCAGGTCCGCCTTGTCCTTCAGCGCCGCGACGCAAGCGCGGATCAGCGGCAGCGGCCATTCGTCGATCAGGGTCGATTGGATCGAGGCGTCGTCCGTGCCCGGCAGGCAGCGAATGTCCGGCGTCTCGCCTGTGCCGCGCTGGTCGATGTGCACGATGTCGACGTCGGGCAGAGCCTTGGCGACCTCCAGCGCGTTGCCGACGTCATCGGTCATGCGCTCGCCCGGTCCGCCGCCGAACTCGAACAAGGCGCGCTTCTGTGGCCCCGGCTTCAGCGCGGGCACGACGAAGCCATCGAGGAAGATGTGGCGGCCGTCCGGGTGCGCGGGGTCTTCCGCCACCTCGACCTTGAAGCAGCGGCGGCGATCGTCGGCGACCGCCTTGCGGCAGGGGCCGGGAATGATCCTCGCCTCGGCCTTCGGCTGGGCCGCGGCAGGCGTCGAGGCGGCTCCCAGGGCAAGGGCGGCGGCGAAAACCAGCGGCAGGCGACGGATCGGCATGGACTTCCCCCGGGTTGCCTAGACGGTCGCCCCGCCGCCCCGGACCGTCAATGTCGTTGGCGACGCGCCGCGATGCGCCTGAGCTATTGCGCACCGGCCCCGGGAAAGCCTAAGGGAAGGGCAGGATTTTTCTCGCGACGCCTCGGGGGAGGATGCTTTGACCAATTCGCTCGACCCGGTCGACGCCAAGATACTCGATATCATCCAGCACGACGCCAGCCTTTCGGTGGCGGAAATCGCGGAAAGGGTTGGGCTTTCGCCCTCGCCCTGCTGGCGGCGGATCAAACGGCTGGAGGACGAGGGGATCATCCGCGGGCGGGTGACCCTGCTCGATTCGGAGAAACTGGGGCTGGGTTTCGAGGTGTTCGCCACCATCAAGCTCGGCCAGCCGACGCGCGACAACCTCGACGCCTTCGAACAGGCCGTGTCGCAGTGGCCCGAGGTGGTGCAGTGCGCCAACATCACCGGCCGCGAGGACTATGTAATGCGGGTGGTGGCCACCGACATCCACGCCTTCGACCATTTCCTGCGCGACAAGCTGCTGGCCCTGGGTCTGGTGCAGGACGTAGAGAGCCACATCGTGATCCGCGGGGTGAAGAACTCCACCGCCGTGCCGCTCGGCCTGATGAAGTAGGCCTCGCCGGCTCGCCTCGCCGCGCCGTTCGGGCTAAAATCCAGGGTCGGACACGGCAGGACGGGCCCCATGATCGAAATGCTGATCGAAGCGCGCAAGAAGGACCTCGGCGGATTCCAGGTCGGGCGCGTGCTGCCGTTTGCGCAAAAGCGCATGGTCGGCCCCTTCATCTTCCTCGACCACATGGGCCCGGCCGAGTTCGCGCCCGGCGGCGGCATCGACGTGCGGCCGCACCCGCACATCGGGCTGGCCACCGTGACCTATCTGTTCGAGGGCGAGATCGTGCACCGCGACAATCTCGGTTCGCACCTGTCGATCCGTCCGGGCGAGGTGAACTGGATGACCGCGGGCCGCGGCATCGTCCATTCCGAGCGCACCCATCCGCTGCGCCGCGAGATCGGCGCCGCCCTGCACGGCATGCAGGCCTGGGTGGCGCTGCCGGACGAGCTGGAAGAGATGGAGCCCGGGTTCGAACACTACGCCGGGCGCGACATGCCGGCCTACGAAGGCGAGGGGCTCTACGCGCGCCTGATCGCGGGCGAAGCCTATGGCGCCCAGTCGAACGTGAAGTCCGCCTCGCCGCTGTTCTACGTGCACTGGGAAATGGCGTCCGGCGTGAAGTCGGCCGCGCCCAAGGGCTATACCGAACGCGCCGCCTATGTCGCGCGCGGCTCGGTCGAGGTCGATGGTCAGGTGCTGACCGCGGGACATATGGCGATCTTCGACAAGAAGGACGAGGCGGTGGTCACCGCGCTGGAACCGTCGACGGTGATGCTCTTGGGCGGCGAGCCGGTGGGACCGCGCCACATCTGGTGGAACTTCGTCTCTTCGTCGAAGGACCGCATCGAGCAGGCCAAGGCGGACTGGAGGGCCGGGCGCATGGCGCTGCCGCAAGGCGACGACAAGGAATTCATTCCTCTGCCCGAGAACGCGCCGCCGCCGCAGCTGGAAACGCCTGCGAGCGAACCGCCCCCGCCACCGGTGGTCGAAGACCCCGAACTCAACCCCGATCCGGTCGAGAAGGTCGACGTGGGGTCGTAACAACAAGGACCACGCCGATGCGCGCCGTCTTCCTCGCTTGGCTGCTGGCGCTGGCGGCTTCGTCCGCGCTCGCCGCCAAGCCGTCCGACAGTCACTACACCGTCCTGATGGGCAAAGGTCCGTCGGGCGCCATGGACGTGAAGGTCGATGCCGACGGCACGCGCCACGTCACCTACCACTATACCGACCGTGGCCGTGGCCCTTCGACGCTTACCGACGCGCGCTTTGACGCGAAGGGAAACGAAGTCGGCCTCTCGATCACCGGCGTGGATTATTTGAAAGCCAAGGTCGATGAGCATTTCATCGTCGATGACGACACCTTCGCCTGGTCGAGCAAGGCCGACGAAGGCGATGTCATGCTCCAGGGCCGCGCCTATGCGCCCCTGGAATCCAATTCTGAAGACCTTGCGATTCTCGCGCGCCGGCTTCTTGCAGCGCCGCACCATGCGGTCGACCTGATCCCGAGCGGTCATGCCCGGATCGTGGCGACGAAGACCACCTACGCGCCGTGCCCCAGACCGGGATGCCGTGGCGTCGCCTACCCGATGAAGCTCTATCTCATCGAAGGGCTCGACTTCGAACCGGCGCCGATCTGGCTGTGGCCCAATCACGAACTCGCCTTTGAAGGCTCGTCCTGGATGTCGACCGTGCCCAAGGGCATGGAAGCCGATGCGCCCAAGATCATCGCCCTGCAAGCCAAGGTGCTCGCCGCTCGCGCCGCCGCTGAAGCCAAGGCGATGCAGCGCCGCCCGGGCCATCCCGTCGTCATCACCCACGCAACCTTGTTCGACACCGAAACCCAGAAGCTGCTGGCGAACTCGACCGTCCTGGTGATCGGAAACAAGATCGCAGCGGTCGCGACCGAGGGCGGCGCGGTGACGGTTCCCGCCGGCGCCGAGGTGATCGATGCGCAGGGCAAGACCCTGATGCCGGGCCTCACCGACATGCACGTGCATATCGGTTCCGACACCGAAGGGCGGCTCGATATCCTGAACGGCGTCACCACCATCCGCGACATGGGCAACGACATGGACGAGCTGCTGGCGCGCCGCCGGCGGTTTGCAACCGGCGAGCAGATCGGCCCGCGCATCTGGCTCGCGTGTCTGGTGGATGGCCCGGGCCCGTTTGCGGGTCCCACCAAGATGCTGATCGCCACGCCGGAGCAGGCGCACGCGGCGGTGAAGTTGTGCTTCGACGACGGCTATCAGCAGATGAAAATCTATTCGTCGGTCGATCCCAAGCTCGTGCCGGTGATCATCGCCGACGCCCACGCGCGCGGCATGCGGGTCTCGGGTCACATTCCCGCCGGCATGATCATGGAGCAGGGGATCGCCGCGGGCTACGACGAGGTGCAGCACGCGAACTTCTGGTTCCTCAATTTCCGCCCACAGGCAGTGACGGACAAAACCAATACCATCGTGCGCCTGAAGGACCCGGCGGAGCACGCCAAGGACCTGGACCTCGACTCGCCCGAGGTGGCGCGGTTCGTCGCCCTGTTGCAGGCGCACCATACCGCGGTCGATCCGACGCTGGTTGCGTTCGAAGACGAATACACCGGCGATCCGCGCAAGCCGGGGGCGGTGCTGGCGGCTGACATTGCGCGCCTGCCGCCCGCGGTGGCGCGCGGCGAGACCGGCGATGGGCTGGGCGGCGACGCAGCGCAGCGCGCCGCCTATGCGGAGAGTTTCGAGCGCTTCCTGCAGTTCACCAAAAAACTGCGCGATGCCGGCATCCGGCTCGAACCCGGCACCGACGGCATGGCCGGCTTCCCGTTGGCGCGCGAACTCGAGGATTACGTCCGCGCCGGCGTCCCGGCGTCGGAAGTGCTCTACGATGCGACGCTCGGCGACGCACGGATCATGCATCACGACCAGGAACAGGGCTCGATCGCGCCCGGCAAGTTTGCCGACCTGATCCTCATCGACGGAAACCCGGTGGCCGACATCTCCGATGTGCGCAAGGTGGTGTTCGTGATGAAGGACGGGGTGATCTACGACCTGCCGGCCATCGAACGCTCGGTGGGCGTCAAGCCGTTGGCGGATCAGCAGTAACCGGGGTTCGCGCCACCGCGACGTGGGCGCCGTGTTTGGGCAGCAGCCAGCGCGGCGTGCGTGAGAAGGGGCCGAACAGCTCACGCGGCCCGCGATCGTCGATCTCGGTGAAGCCGCGCGCGTGCAGCACCGCGTGCAGGTCCTTCGGCTCGAAGTTGCTGACGAAGGGTTCGCCGGCCTCGGCGACGCGCTCGGCGAGTCTGCGGCGTGCGCGGCGAAACAGGAACGACGACTTGTGCGGCGGCTCGCCGTAGTCGAAGGCGACCTCCGCGCCACCGGGTACAGCGCCGATGGTCTCGAACGTGGTCAGGATCGCCTCACGCGTCAGATAATAGGTGACGCCCAGCCAGACGAAGAAGGTGCGCTTCGCCGGATCGAAACCGTTGGCGACCAGGGCGTCCATCAGCTTGTCTCGCTCGAAATCCACCGGGGCAAACGTCACGCTGTCGGGGATGGCGATGCCGGTCTCCGCCAACCGCCGCCGCTTCCACGCCTGGGTTGCCGGATGATCGACCTCGAACACCTTCAGGCGGCCTTCAAACGGATTGCGATAGGCGAAGGTGTCGAGCCCGGCGCCGAGGATCACCGCCTGGGTCACGCCGCGCGTTTCCACGCCCTTGGCCAGCGCGCGCTCGGCGATGGCGGAGCGCAGCGCAATGAACAGGCGCAACCCGGTCGCGCGCAACCGCCGTGGATCGGCCAGGATCGCATCACGGTCCTCGCCCAGGATCTGCACCGCCAGGGGGTCCTTGAAGATGCGCCCGCCATCCAACGTCTGGTGCGCCGCCCGGTGACCGGCGGCGCCGAGGGCGGTTCGGCTGGGTTGCTTTTCGAGCACGCGGCGACCTCGTTAACGAACGTGGTGGTCTTTTCCCGGCAATGGCCGCGCTTGGCAAATCCCAAGGCGCGCTTGACTTTCCCATGTTGCACTGCGATATGAGCCCCGTCGCATGTCGCGACCCTTGGGCGCTCCAGCCGCGTGAGGATTGGCCTGCAAAGGCTTTTCCGCTGTCGAGCCCGACTATTCCAGATCGCCTCGAGCGCCCGTTCAACGCCGGGCGCCGATTTAAAAACCCTCCGCCGGCGCACCTCTGCGCCTGGGCGGAAACGGTTGCGTGTTCGCCTGTGGGCGCCGCGCCGCCGCCCACGAAAGACAAATGTTTTGACCACGACTTTCCAAGACCTCGGCCTCTCCAAGCCGATCCTCAACGCCCTCGCTCACGAGGGTTACGTCAATCCGACGCCGATTCAGGCCAAGGCCATTCCGGTGGTGATGAGCGGGCGCGACCTGCTGGGCATCGCCCAGACCGGCACCGGCAAGACCGCGGCCTTCGCGCTGCCGATTCTCGAGCGCCTGGCCGACGACCGTAAGGTCCCCCAGCGCGGCACCTGCCGCGTGCTGGTGCTGTCGCCGACGCGCGAACTCGCCACCCAGATCGCCGAAAGCTTCAAGTCCTACGGCAAACACCTCGGCCTCAAGGTCGCGGTGGTGTTCGGCGGCGTTAAGTACGGCGCCCAGATCAAGGCGATCAACGGCGGCCTCGACGTGCTCGTCGCGACGCCGGGCCGTCTGCTCGACCACATGGGCGAGCGCGTGCTCGACCTGAAGGGCACCGAGATCTTCGTCCTCGACGAAGCCGATCAGATGCTCGACCTCGGCTTTGTGAAACCGATCCGCCAGATCGCGTCTAAGCTGTCGGCCAAGCGGCAGAACCTGTTCTTCTCGGCCACCATGCCGGGCGAGATCGGCAAGCTGGCCGCCGAACTGCTGCGCGATCCGCAGCGGGTCGAGGTTACGCCGCAGGCAACGACCGTCGAAAAGATCAGCCAGTCGGTGCTGTTCGTGGAGCAGACGCGCAAGCGCGCGCTGCTGAGCGAGCTGTTCTCCGATCCGACCTGGACCAAGACGCTCATCTTCACCAAGACCAAGCGCGGCGCCGACCGTGTCGCGGCCTATCTGGAAGCCGGCGGCGTCGAAGCCGCCGCCATCCACGGCGATAAGAGCCAGGGCCAGCGCGAGCGCGCCCTGCAGGCGTTCAAGGACGGCCGCGTTCGCGCGCTGGTCGCCACCGACATCGCCGCGCGCGGGATCGACATCGACAGCGTCACCCACGTGGTGAACTACGAACTGCCGTACGTCGCCGAAGCCTACGTCCACCGCATCGGCCGGACCGCGCGCGCCGGCGCTTCGGGCATCGCCGTCAGCCTCTGCGCCGACGACGAACGCAACCTGCTGAAGGACATCCAGCGTCTGACCCGTCAGACGATCCCGACCTTCGACCGCCGCAAGGACCGTGCGCTCGGCGCGCTCGATGCGGCGATCACCGCGGCCGGCGTGAAGGAAAAGGCGGAAACGCCCGAACGGGTGCACAAGCCCCGCGGCGACCGCAACGAGGGCGGTCAACGCAAGTTCGGTCGCGGCCGTCCCGGCGGCGGTCAGGGCCGCAAGCCCGAACGTCGCGGCGAAGGCCACGCCCAGAACTTCGGCGAAGGCCGCTTTGCCCAGGGTCACGGCAACAAGCACACCGCCGAGCACCGTCACGGCCGTCCGCAAACCCACGCCGCGCGTCCTGTGGTCTCGACCTGGGACCCCAAGGCCGCGGACACGGCTCCGGCCAACGACGCCGCCCGCAAGCCCAAGCGCCGCAAGCGCAAGGGCAACGACCAACGCTCGGCCGCGCGCTGAGCTTAGGTTGATTGAAAGATCGAAGAGCCCGTGTCGAAAGGCGCGGGCTTTTTCGTGGGCCTAGACCAACTCCACCGCCATCGCCGTTGCTTCGCCGCCGCCGATGCACAGGCTGGCGAGGCCGCGTTTCTTGCCGCGTGCTTCCAGCGCCGACAGCAGGGTCGCCAGGATGCGCGCGCCTGAGGCGCCGATGGGGTGGCCGAGCGCGCAGGCGCCGCCGTTTACGTTCAGCTTTTCGTGCGGGATGTCGAGTTCGCGCATCGCGATCATGGCGACCACGGCGAAGGCCTCGTTGACCTCGAACAGGTCGACGTCGTCGACGCTCCAGCCGGCCTTCTTCAGCGCCTTCTGCATCGCCGGCACCGGCGCGGTGGTGAACAGGGCCGGTTCGTGCGCGTGGGCGGCGTGGGCGACGACGCGAGCGACGATGGGCAGGCCCAGCATCTTGGCGACGGACTCGCGGGTCATCACCAGGGCCGCGGCGCCGTCGGAGATCGAGGAGGCATTGGCGGCGGTGATGGTCCCGTCCTTGGCGAAGGCGGGCTTGAGCGTCGGAATCTTCGACGGATCCGCCTTCAGCGGCTGCTCGTCCTTCGACACGGTTTCCGTGCCCTTGCGGCCGACGATCTCCACCGGCACGACTTCGCGGTCGAAGGCGCCGCTTTCAATGGCTTTCTTCGCACGCGACAGGCTCTCGATGGCGTAGGCGTCCTGGGCTTCGCGAGTGAACTGATATTCGCGCGCCGAGTCCTCGGCGAAGGCGCCCATCAGCTTACCCGGCGTGTACGCGTCTTCGAGACCGTCGAGGTACATGCTGTCGGAAATCACGTCGTGACCGATGCGCGCGCCGCCGCGATGCTTGGCCATCAGGTAGGGCGCGTTGGTCATGCTCTCCATGCCGCCGGCGATGATCACATCGGCTTGTCCCGCGGCCAGGGCATCGTGCGCCATGATCGCGGCCTGCATGCCCGAGCCGCACATCTTGTTCACGGTGGTCGCTTCGACGCCGAGCGGCAGGCCCGCACCGATCGCCGCCTGGCGCGCGGGCGCCTGGCCCAGGCCCGCCGGCAGGACGCAGCCCATGAAGATCTGCTCGATCTTCTCCGGCGCGAGCTTGGCGCGTTCGACCGCGGCCTTCACCGCGGCTGCGCCCAGTTGGGTGGACTTGGCGCCGGACAGCACGCCCTGGAAACCGCCCATGGGGGTGCGGGCGTAGGCGGCGATGACGACGGGATCGGAACCATTGGCGGACATGAGGGGAGGACTCCGGACTCTAGGCTGGGGTTTTAACCGCCGAGGCAGGGGCGGGGGCAAGTCCTGCGACGAAAAGATGGGGAGCCCTGGCGGGCCCCCCGCAGGTGACATCGCGACTGGTCGGGGCCTTCCCGGCCCGGGGTTTCCCGATGGGGCACAGCCAAGGTCAGTTGCATTTCAAAACTAATATAGTTAGTTCGTAAACGCAACGCACTTGTCAAACGCCGGATCAACGCGCACTTTCAAGCCCATGGGCCGAACCGCCGACTATTCCAAGGAAAGCTGCACCGTAGCCGCCGCGTTGGAGGTGATCGGCGACCCGTGGACCCTGCTGGTCATCCGCGACGCCTTCCAGGGCGTGCGCCGCTTCGAGCAGTGGCAGGAGCGGCTGGGGGTCGCGCGCAACGTCCTGGCCGCGCGGCTGAAGTCGCTGGTCCGCCACGGGGTGCTGGAGCCCCAGGCCTATTCCGAACGCCCGCTGCGCCACGAGTACGTGCTGACCCGCAAGGGCAAGGATCTCTACATCGTGCTTCTGGCCCTGCACGGCTGGGGCGCCAAGCACCTCTACGGCGAGAGCGATGCCGGCGTGAGCTTCATCCACAAGGCCTGCGGCAAGGAGCTCGATCCGACGCTGGCCTGCGGCGGTTGCGGTGAACAGGTGCGGCCGCGCGATCTTGAGATCAAACGCACCGCGGGTCTGCCCACGGTCGGTGAAGTGCTCGCGAAAGACGAAGCCGCCTGATCAGCCGAAGCGGCTAAAGATCTGCCGGGTCGATGGTGAAGATCGACAGCACCAGCGGTCCGTCGCAGAGCTTGCGATCCTCGGCCGAGTCCAAGCCCCAGTCCGAGCCCGGCGGCGTTGCGGTCAGTTTCACGAACGGCTTGCACGGCGCCTTGCCCGTATCCTTGGGGAAGATGACGCTGAAGTCGGCGCTTTTGCCGGGCCGCAGCACCAGGCCGATGCCGTGGCGCGAATTTCCCGGCGGCGGCGCGAACTGCTGCACCGTCGCATCGAGCGGCGCCCCGTCCGCGCCGGTCAGGGCGATCGCCGGATAGCCCTTCAGGCTGCACAGCCGGCTGCTGCGATTGACGAACTTGTAGGTGATCAGCCCCACTGAGGCGTCCTCGGCCGCGTGCTTGAGCGCCAGGTCCTGGGAGCGGCAGGGCGGCGTGTCGGCCGCCGACGGGGTAGGGCCCTGGTTCTGATTGCACCCGGCGAGCGCCAGCGCGCCCGCAACGAGGCCCAGTCCGACAACGGTCAGCTTTCGCATGCGCGCCCCCGTCCGGGGCGCGGTCAGGCCGCGCCCGAACGGGCACCATAGCTCAGTTCGCGGCCCTGCGGGTTAACTCGGCCGCCCTAACTCGGGCGAACCGGCGACAGCATGATCTGGGTGGAACAGACCTGCAGGGCGTCGTTCACGTCGATGGCCTGGGTGTTGCCGGGCGGGGTGACGCGAATCTTGGCCGTGTTCACGCACGGAATGCCTGCGCCGGAGATGCCGGTGTAGCGGATGCGGAACACCGCTGTGCCCTTGGGCGCCAGGTTGACCGTCGCCGGCGCGCCGTTGGCGGCGAAGTCCCCGTCCTGTGACTGCACGGTGGGGACCGAGGTGATCGGCTGACCCTTGGCGTCGATCAACGCGAGCGTCGGGAAGCCGGTCAGGCTGCAGGCCGCCGCCGCGTTGTTGGTGAAGGCGTAAACCACCTCACGCTGGCCCGCGCCCGCATCATCGCTCTGGTGCGCGAGGCTGAGGTCGCCCGACTTGCACGGGGCCGCATTGGCCGGCGGCGTGGTCGAGCCTGCCATGTTGTTCGCGGGCGTCGTGGCCACGGTGTTGCCCACCGGCGCGCCGACATTGGCGGTATCGTTGGCGGCGGCGTTGTTGGCGGGCTTGCCCTGCCCGCAGGCGGCAAGGCTGAGGGTCGCTAGGGCCGCGAGGGCCACTGTGCCGTAGGCGCGTTTCATCACCGGTCTCCCGAATAGTCCCGCACCATAACGCACCTTCGCCGTAATGGCTCCGCCTCGCCCGACGCGCGAATCCGAAAATCAGGCCAGGGCCTCGGTGGAGGCGATGAAACCGCCGCCCAGGACGCGGCCGGGATCGGCGTCGTCGTAGAGCACGCAGGCCTGGCCGGGCGCCACGCCTTCCTCGCCTTCGTCGAAGCGCACGATGGGTCCCGAAGCGTCGAGATCGAGCCGCGCCGGCGCCGGGGGGCGGGTGGAGCGCACGCGTGCGCGCACCTTCAGGCCAGACGTTGCCGCGTCGGCGAGCGTCGGCTGGTCGCCCAGCCAGTTGTCCTCGCTCAGGCGCAGGGCGCCAGTGAGCAAGGCTTCGCGCGGTCCGACGATCACGCGCGCTGAGTCCGGTTCGATGCGCACCACAAACAGCGGTTCGCCCACCGCGACGTTGAGCCCCCGCCGTTGTCCCACGGTGTAACCGATCACGCCCGCATGTTTTCCGAGCAAGCGGCCGTCGAGGTGCACGATGTCGCCCGCCCTGCGCCCCTGTGGACGCAGCTTGTCGATCAGGGTGACGTAGTCGCCGTCGGGCACGAAACAGATGTCCTGACTGTCCGGCTTGATCGCAATGTCGAGACCGACGGCGGCGGCGACGCCGCGCACCTGCGGCTTGGGCAGGTCGGCGATCGGAAAGCGCAGAAACGCGAGTTGCGCGCGGGTGGTGGCGAACAGGAAATAGCTCTGGTCGCGCGCGGGGTCGGACGCGACGCGCAACTGCGCGCCCGTATCGCCTTCGGACCGGCGAACGTAATGGCCGGTTGCCAGCGCCTCGGCGCCCAGGCTCTTGGCCACGTCGAGCAGGTCGCGGAACTTGACCGTCTGGTTGCACCGGATGCACGGCACCGGCGTCTGGCCGGCGAGATAGGTGTCCGCAAAGGTCTCGATCACCGCGTCGCGGAACTTGCTCTCGTAGTCGAGCACGTAGTGCGGGATGCCGATGTGTTCGGCGGCGCGGCGCGCGTCGTGAATGTCCTGGCCGGCGCAGCAGGCGCCCTTTTGCTTCACCGCCGCGCCATGGTCGTAGAGCTGTAGCGTCACGCCCACCACGTCGTAGCCGGCCCGTTGCAACAGGGCCGCGGTCACCGTCGAATCCACCCCGCCGGACATGGCGGCCACCACCCGGGCTCCCTGGGGCAGGCCCACGGCCAGGCGGGCGCGCTCGACAGCGAGGTCGAGGTCCACGGCTTCCATGGCGGGGATCGGGCAGGCGGTGGTCATCGCGCCCATTTAGCGACCCGGAGCCCCGATTGCGAGACGCCGGACGGTCGCGGCTGGGATTACGCCGTGGCGGACAGGATATTCAGTAGGGAATTGTTCTGCAGCCCAGCCAGGACCTCGGCCGAGGCCTGGACCGACTGCTGGGCCTGGGTGAGCTTGGTCAGGGCCGTGGCCATGTCGACGTTGGTGGTGTTGCCGATCAGGGTGGTCAGCGAGTCCGACTGAGCCTGCTGGGCGGTGACGTGGTTGGTCACGTTCGACTGCAGGGCCCCGTTCTCGGCCTGGAAGTTGGTCACCTCGGTGTTGGCGCTGTCGAATCCCGACAGCATGCCCTGCAAGGCGGTGATCTGGGTCTCTGTGAGCTGGCCCGTGAGCGGACCGTCCGTGCCCGCGTTCAAGGTCTGGATCTGGTTGAACATGCCGAGCAGGTCCTTGCCCACGTCGCTGGCCAGGAAGCCGGTCTGCACGGTCGTCGTGTCGTCGAGCTGCGAAGTCTGCTTCAGCGGGCCGTTCTGGAAGACCGAGCCCACGCTCGGCGCGGCGTTCAGGTCCGTCAGCGTGCTCGCGCTCACCGGCGCCGCGTCCGAGCGGCCGCCGCCGAAGATGTAGACGCCGTTGCTGGTGGTGTTCAGGCCGTCGACGGCCTGCTGATAGTATTCCTCGACGCTCTGCATGAAGCCGGTGGCCGAGCCGGAGGCCAGCGCATTGGTGATCGCCTGGCGCGCGTCCGTGCCCGCGGTCGAGATCTCGCTGAAGGCGGTGTCTTGCACGCTCAGGCGCGACGTGACCAGATTTCCCGACGCGATGAAGCCGTTGAGCCGCGTCTGCGCGCCCTGCATGGCGGTGAGCGTTTCCGATCCCTGGCCGTAGCTCTGCAGGTCGGCGCCGACCTTGCCGGTGGAGACTTGGTTCTGCGCGGTGGTCTGGGTCTGCTCGGCGTTCATCAGGTTGAGCAGGGCCGAGTTCCAGGAATCCGCGGTCGATACGATGTTCATCTACGCCTCTCGATCACGCGCCGGGCTGCAGAATGCTCAGCAGGGTGTCGCCCATGTCCTTCGACGCCTGGATCAGGCGCGCGGACGCGTTGTAGGCCTGCTGATACATGGTGAGGTTGGTCAGCTCCTGATCCAGGTTCACGCCCTGGGCCGAGGACAGTTGTGAGTTGGCCTGTGTCTGCAGGGCATCCGCCGACGTCGACGCCGACGAGAAGCTCGCCGCCTGCTGACCCAGTGAGCCGGCAAAGCGCGAGGCATAGTTGTCGATGCGCGACAGCCCGCCCGGGTCCTGGCCGACGGCCGCGAACGTCGCATTGGCCTGGCCGACGTTGGCGAAGGCTTGCGCGCCCGTGCCATCCCCCGACACGACGCCCGGCGTGCCGATCGCGGCCCCCAGGTTGAGGACGGCAATCGGCAGGTTGTTCGGGTTCTGCAGCATCGCCGCATTGACCGAGAACGACTGGGCGCGGTTGGCGCGCAGGCCCGGATCGACGCCGAACAGGGCGTTCAGGGTCGGACCAGTGCCGCCGCCCCAGCTGGTCGTGTCGTTGGTCACCGACATGGTCGCCGCCGGCGTGACCGAAGGCGTGAACTGCAACGCGCCGCTGCTGTCCAGCGCGAAGCTGCCGTAGCGGCCGACGCCGGTGGTGGTGGAATTCAGCGCCGACAGCACGCTCGCCATGGTCCCGCCGCTGGGGATCGACACGGTGATGTTCTTCAGCAGCGAGCCCTGCGGGCTGGTGAACTGGAACTGGACCTGGCCGCCGGCGGCGAACTGGTTCGCGCTCGAGGCCGCGAGGCTGGTGTTGTAGTTGGTGAGCTGGCTCGAGGTGATGACGTTGTTCAGCCCGAAGTACCAGGAGAAGCCCTTGCCGCCGTTGCTCGACGGCGTGGTCGCATCGTCGCTGACCGCAACGCCCAGACCGCCGGCGCCGGAAAGACTCAGCACGCCGTTGCTGAACGACGCGCTTCCGTTCGAGCCCAAGGTGCTGTTCAGGGTGCTGAGGAAGGTCGAGGGCGTGAACGCGGCGTTGGCGCCGCCGTCCAGGCTCATGGTCCCGTTGGTGAAGTCGATCGACACCTGGTGCTGCACCACGCCGGAGGAATCGACCAGGGCGATGGTGGTCTTGCCGCTGAAGCCGGCGACCGCGCTCGGCAGATCGAGGCCTATGTTCTGACCGGTCAGGGTGGTGGGCGGCGGCGAGGCGGTGTTGGCGTTCGAGACCTTGTTCAGCTGGTCGGCGATGCCCGAGGTCAGCTCCGCGAGCTGGGCGGCGGCCTGGGGCGCGGTCTGGTCGCGCAACTGCAACAGGCCCGAGATTTCCCCGGAAGACACGTGATCGGCCAGATCCACCGCCGCGCCGTTCGGCGGCGTCAGCAGGACCTGGTTGAACGATGTCTGCGAGGTGACCACGCCCGAAGGCGTGTAGCTGAGGGTCGCTGCGCCGTCGCCGGCGAGCAGGGTTCCGTCGGTGGTGCGCACCATGACGCCGCCGTCGGCGCGCTGCTGCACGGTGACGCCCATCAGCGATGAGAGCTGACCGATCAGGGTCTGCTGGTTGCTCTGGGCGCCGGTGGCGTCGTTGCCCGCGACGGTGGCGTGAGAGATCTGGACGTTCAGGGCTTCGATCTGCTGCAGCAGGCCGTTCACCGTGTTCACGTCGGTGGAAATCTGGGTGTCGGCGTTGGCGCGCACGGTCTGGATGCCCTGCGCGATGTTGGTCGCCTGCGCGAACAGGCTCTGGGCGTTGGTCAGGGTCGCCTGGCGCTGGGGCGTCGAGGTCGGATTTTCCGCCAGCGACGAGAACGACGCGAACAGCGAGTCGGCCTGGCTGAAGAAACTCGACGCCGTGGACGGGTCGCCGAACAGCGCCTGCAGTTGCGAGAAGTTGCTGTTGAGCGCGTCGGCCTGGCCCGCGGACGAACTGGCGTTGAACGAGGCGGCCTGCAGGAAGGCGTTCGATGCGAGCTGGATGCTGGCGATGTCGACGCCGGTGCCGGTGCCGTCGGTGACGGTCGCGACCTGCTGCGCGATCTTGCGGATGTAGCCCGGCGTGTCGGCGTTGGTGACGTTTTCCGACACCACCTGCAACTGGGTCTGGGCCGTCTGCAGGCCGGTGAGACCGGCGCTCATAATCGAGTTCAGCGACACGCCCAGGCCGTCCCGCCCGGCAAGCCCGGGTCTATGCCCGGCAGGGTTTGCCGGGTCCGCGCCGCATTGAGCGACATCAGATCGTTGAATTTAAAGCGTTTCCTCGACATGAGGCCGCCTCCTTGGGATCAGGAGGCGCAAGAGCGGCGCCACGGCCGCCGGACCGGTCGAGCCGGGCGGAACATGCCGGGCGCCACGGCAATTCCCGCCGCCCAAACGGGGAGGGGGTCGCTTTCGCCTCGCAAACAAAGCGTAATTAAAACAGCGAATTAACAGGCCAGCGGGTCTCTGGCCCGGGGGTTGCTGGGCAGGGACCGAATAAACCCGGCGCAGCATGCGCTCCCGACCCCGAACCCCGGACGTCCCGAGCTCCATGCCTGCGTTCCACGCCATAGCCTCCGCCGCGACCCCGCCTGCGCCCGCCGCAGCGTCGGCGGCTGCGAGCGGCGATGCGGACGCCTTCAGCCAGGCGCTGACCACCGCGTCTCGAGATCCGACGCTGGGCGCATTCCAGCCGTCGCGGGTGCCGACCGGTCCGAACAAAAACACCGGCTATTCCACGCCCGACAGCGCGCACGCCGCGCCGACGATCCCGCAGGCGGTGAGCAACGCGGCGCAATCGGCGGCCACGACCGCGACCCAATCCGCGTCGAACGCGGCGACGGCGGTTACGACAGCGACGAAGGCTGCGGCGGCGACGCCCGCGACCTCGACGCCCACGACTGTGCAGAGCGCCGCGTCGAGCGTGAGCGCACAGGTGGCGGCGGCCAAGTCCACCCTGAAGCAACAGGCCGCGACGCTGACGTCGCAGTTCCAGGCGCAGCCGGCGTCGACCACCATGGCCGCGCTCGCCGGCATGCAGACGACCCTGCAGAACGCGCCGGGCGCCGTGTCGGCCAGCACCGCTAGCAGCGTCACCGATCTTATCAAGCAAGCGTCCACCGGCGTGACCGGCGGTCCGGGCGCCACGCAGGCGCACCTCGCCAACCTCACGTCGCAACTGAACAAGATCGAAGCGCGCGAAACCGGCGTCGATCCCAGCGCGCCGCCGGCCGGCTGGACCGAGCCGCCGATCTTTTCGCAGGCGCGTGCGCTGTTGAACTCGCTGGCCGGCGGCACGGCCACGACGCCGGCGGCGCTGAAGGCGAGCGGCGATCCGCTGGCGACCGCGGGCCTGCCGGTGGCGGGCGTTGCCCCCGTGGCTGCGGCGAACGCACAGACGACGAGCTCGGGCGCGGGCCTGGCGCAGTCGGCGCAGACCGGTCAGATCGCCGCCGCGCTGCAGGCCACGCAAGCGACCGGCGCGGTCGGTACGGCCCAACTCGACCCGCAGATGCTGAAGGCCGCCAGCGGCCAGACGACCACCCAGCTTTCCGGCGCGCCACAGGCGCCGGCGAAGGCGCCCGCGCATGCTGCGTCGCCCGACGCCCAGGCCACGGCGACCACCACGGTTGCAGACGCCTCGGCGCAAGCGGCGAAGGCGATCACGCCCGCTACGCCGAACCCCGCCACGCCGAACAAGGACGCGAACGGCGCAGGCGACAACAACGCCGCCCTCGGCGCCCAGGTCGCGCAAGCCGCGCAGGCCGCCAAGGATATAAAGAGCGACGACGCCGCGCCGGCGCCGGTCGCCTCGGACGCCGCCGACGCTCTGGCGGCGCAGGCGCAGGCGCAGGGGCAGGTCGCGCAGACGCCGGCGCAAACGCAGTTGCAGGCGCAGCTCGCCGCCCAGACCCAGGCGCAGACGGCCGCCGATGCGTCGCACCAGAACCCGCAGGCGACCTCTTATCTCGCCGCCCAGATGGTCAAGCAGCTCGACGGCCGCTCGACCCAGTTCGATCTGCAACTGCATCCCGCCGATCTCGGCCGGGTCGATGTGCAGATGAAGATCGAGCAGGACGGGCGGCTGAACGCCCAGCTCGCCTTCGACAATCCCGCCGCCGCCGCCGAATTCCGCGGCCGCTCCGACGAGTTGAAGCAACAGCTGCAACAGGCGGGCTTCCAGCTCTCGGACGACTCGCTCACCTTTTCCGAGCGCAATCCGCAGAACTTCGCTCAGCAGCAGCAGAGCGGCGGCCAGCAATCGGGCTCGGATCAATCGAGCCTGCGCAGCCGCGCCTTCCAGAACAGCGCCTTAAACGCCCAGACGGCCGACGTCGTCGCGAGCTCTTCCAGCCGCGTCGTCACCGGCCTCGATTTGAGAGTCTGACGCCATGACCGATGCAACCAACGTCCTGAGCGGGGTCACGGCCCAGGCCGCGTCCTCACAGGTGAACAGCAGCCTGTCGAGCCTGACCAGCAACTTCCAGAGCTTCCTGTCGCTCTTGACCACGCAGTTGCAGGACCAGGACCCGACCTCGCCGGTCGATCCCAACCAGTTCACCCAGCAGATCGTGCAGATGACCGGCGTGCAGCAGCAGCTGCTGACCAACAACCTGCTCACCACTCTGGTGGGGCAGGGTCAGAGCGGCATGAACGGCGCGGTGTCGTACATAGGCAAAGAGGTCATGGCGACCTCGGCCAACCAGAATCTGTCCAGCGGTTCGGCGACCTGGGACTATCAGCTCGCGTCGAACGCGGCGTCGGCGACCATGACGGTCACCAACAGCCTGGGCCAGACGGTTTACAGCGGCGCGGCGCCCAGCCTGCAGGCGGGCCTCAACCAGTTCACTTGGAACGGCAAGACCTCGTCCGGCGCGCAGGAGCCCGATGGCGGACCCTACACCCTGTCGATCAGCGCGGTGGATGCGAACGGCTCGGCGGTCACCTCGCAGTCGGTGGTCGTGGGCCAGGCGACGTCGGTGCAGATGGACGGCGGCTCGCCGTATCTGACGGTCAACGGCCAGCTGGTGCCGATGTCCTCGGTGGTCGGCGTGACCAACGTGTCGGACTGATTTTTTCGAACAGGATGCGCCAGAAGGCGCGTCGCATCAGGCGCCCCGGGGGGCTCCGAACGCACAAGGCGAGTGAAAGCAAACGAACGCTAAAGGAATAAGACCATGAGTCTCAACAGCGCCATGCTCGCCGGCGTTTCCGGGTTGGCTGCGAACTCGGCGGCCCTGTCGTCGATCTCCGACAACATCGCGAACGCCAACACCATCGGCTACAAGCTGAATGAAACCACCTTCGAGACCCTGGTCGCCGGCGACACCGGCGAGGGCGGGAACATTGCGGGCGGCGTGATCGGCAACGCGCAACAGCTGGTCACCCAGCAGGGCCTGATCCAGAACACCAACTCGGTCACCGACCTGGCGATCCAGGGCTCGGGCTTCTTCGTGGTGACCCCGGCTTCGGGGTCGCCCGCCGCCGGCAACCCGGTGGAGTTCACCCGCGCGGGCTCGTTCACCGTCGACAGCCAGGGCAATCTGGTCAACGCCGCAGGTCTCTACCTGCAAGGCTGGCCGGTGAACAACGACGGCGAGGTCGAGTCCGACCCGACCGACGCAACCAAGCTCACCACCATCAACGTCACCTCGATCGGCGGCGCCGCGTCACCGTCTACTGAAGCGACCATCAGCGCCAACCTGCAGGGCGACCAGGCGGTCTCCGCCGACGCCACCATCACCCCGCCGGCGACGACGCCTGCCTATGACCCCGCCACCAACTCCATGGCGATGTATGACGCCACCACGGGAACGGGGGTGAAGCCTGACTTCTCGATCCAGGTCCCGGTGTCGGACTCCAAGGGCGGCAAGCAGACGGTCCAGATCGACCTGTTGAAGAGCTCGACGCCGAATGAGTGGTACGCTGAAATCGTCGCCGTGCCCGCGTCGAACGTGACCGACGGCACGGGCCTGTCCAACGGCCAGATCGCCACGGGCATGATCGCGTTCACGCCCAACGGTCAGTACGACCCGAGCAACACGACCCTGTTCTCGGACCCGACCAACCCCTCGATCACGCTCGGCGCTTCCAACGCCGCGGCGCCGGCGGCGGGCGCGGTGAACTGGGCGCCCAGCATGGGCGTCGACGCCCAGACGGTCAGCATCAACCTGGGCTTGTCCGGGTCGGCCGGCGGCCTGACCCAGTTCGACAGCCCTTCGGCGGTCCAGGCGGTGAGCTCGAACGGCACCACCTTCGGCAACCTGACCTCGATCAAGATCGACGACAACGGCTTCGTCACCGCCGTCTTCGACAACGGCGTGACCCGCCAGATCGCCCAGGTCGCCATCGCCACTGTGTCCAACCCCGACGGGCTGACCCAGCTCTCGGGCAACGCCTACCGGATCTCAACCGCCAGCGGGAACTTCACTTTGAAGGCGGCCGGCACCGGCGGGGCGGGGACCATCTCACCCTCATCGCTGGAGGCGTCCACGGTCGACCTGTCGACCGAGTTCACCAACCTGATCACCACCCAACAGGCCTACTCGGCGTCGTCCAAGATCATCACGACCGCGGACAACATGATGCAGGACCTGATCAACGTCATCCGATAGCGCCGAACAAGTCGGCGCGGCGGGCCGGGGCGGTCCGTTAAAGTAAACAAAAGGTATCTCACCTCTGAATCAAAAGGAAACAAGGGCCCCGCGTTGCGATTAAGCAGTTGTTGAGTATCGCGATTAAGCCGCTGTTATGGGGCGGTGGGGTATCTTCTTCTCATGATGGTGGTGAGAGAGGCGTAAGCCCATGCTCCAAGAGCAACGCCTAAACAGTAAAGGCGAACGATATGTGGTTGGACCGACGGGGGCTCCTTTGACCCTCTCCGATCTGCCTCCGGCAAACACGCAGCGCTGGGTCATCCGGCGTAAGGCTGAGGTCGTGGCCGCCGTCCGCGGCGGGCTGCTCTCCCTCGAGGAGGCCTGCGAGCGTTACCGGCTGACCGCGGACGAATTCCTGTCCTGGCAGCAGTCGATCGACCGCTGGGGCATGCCGGGCCTTCGCACGACGCGGATCCAGCAGTACCGCTGATCTGCTGCGCGCGGCGAAAGAGATGCGGCGGCGTCGCTCGAAAGAGCGGCGCCGTTTTCGCGTCTGGATTTGGCCGGTAAGGTTTTAAAAACCGGATTTAAACGCGGCGTTTACCATCCACCCGGAAAATCCTGCCTAGCGGGAGGCCACGTGCGGGCCCGTGTGGCGGGGCGTATCGGTGGGCGGGTTGTTCTCGATTCTTCAGAGGTTCGGCATTGGGCGCGTGATCGCCGTGCTGGGCGCGGCGGCCGGCGCGGTGGCGGTGCTGGCCATGGTGGTGTTCCACGTCGGCGGCGAACCGGAATCGCTGCTCTATTCGAACCTGGACCTGAAAGAGGCGTCGCAGATCACCGGCGCCCTGAGCCAGGCCAATATCAAATACGACAGCAAGGGCGACGGCTCGGTCATCATGGTGCCGCGCGACAAGGTGGGCACCGCGCGCCTGCTGCTGGCGTCCAAGGGCCTGCCGACCTCTGGCTCGGTCGGCTACGAGATCTTCGACAATACCTCGGCCCTGGGCCAGACCGACTTCGTCCAGCAACTGAACCGCCAGCGCGCCCTGGAGGGTGAGCTCGCCCGCACCATCACCTCGCTCAGGGGCGTCACCTCCGCCCGGGTGCACCTGGTCTTACCCAAACGTGAACTGTTCGAGGAGGAGGCCGCCCCGCCGACCGCTTCGATCGTGGTGGGCGTGGGTTCCGGCCAGCTCTCCGGCGAGGAGGTGCAGAGTCTGCGCAACCTGGTGGCCGGCGCGGTGCCCAACCTGAAGCCTGAAAAGGTCACCGTGGTCGACGAGACCGGCCGCATGCTGGCCGCGGGTTCCGAGGACGGCGACGACTTTACCTCCAGCCTCGCCTCCGACCGCAAGAACGACGCGGAAGAGCGCCTGCGCAAGGCGATCAAGGACGTGGTCGAAGGCGTCGTCGGCGTCGGCAAGGCGCGGGTGCAGGTGACCGCGGACCTCGACCTCAACCGGGTCACCACCCAGGAAGAGAAGTACGATCCTGACGGCCAGGTCGTGCTCTCCACCTCGACCGGCGGCGAGAAGTCCCAGGACAATTCCTCGAACTCGTCGACCGGCGCCACCGCCTCCGCCAACATCCCGGGCCAGGGCGCCGCGGGCGGCGGGGGCAGCACGAGCCAGGGCAACACCAGCGACAAGAACGAAGAGACCACCAACTATGTGATCTCCAAGACCACCCGCACCGAGGTGACCGAGCCGGGCGCGGTGAAGCGCCTGTCGGTCGCCGTGGCCGTCGACGGCGTCGCCACCACCGCCAAGAGCGGCAAGGTCACCTACACCCCGCGCTCAGCGGAAGAGATGCAGCACATCCAGGACCTGGTGCGCTCGGCCATGGGCTTCGACCAGGCCCGCGGCGACCAGGTCAGCGTGGTCAACGTCCGCTTCAGCCGCGACGCCGAAGCGGTCGGCGGGACCGAGGCCAAGGCCGGCATGTTCAACTTCGACAAGAACGACATCATGCGCGGCGTCGAGCTGCTGATCGCGCTGGTCGTCGGCGTCCTGATCATCTTCTTCGTGCTGCGCCCGATCATGAAGTCGGCGGGCGGCGCCTTGCCGCAGCTGGCCGGCGGCGGCGCGATGGGCGGCGGCGGAGGCGGCATGGCCATGGGCGCCCAGACGCAGCAGCTTGCCTATGCGGGCGACGGGGGCGGCGGGCAGCTTGCACTCGCGGCGCCGGACTCCGGCATCGACATCAGCCGGGTCGAGGGCCAGGTGAAGGTCTCCTCGATCAAGAAGGTCGCCGATTTCGTGAACAAACACCCGGAGGAATCGATCTCGATCCTCCGCAACTGGCTGCATGAGAACTGATGGCCACCGCCGTCGTCCGCAAGAAGAACAACATCGACGACGCCAAGCGGCTGTCCGGGCCGGAGAAGGCTGCCGTGGTGTTGCTCGCGCTCGGCGAAGAACATCGCCATCTGTGGGCGGCGCTGGACGACGAGGAGATCAAGGAAGTCTCCCAGGCCATGGCCAGCCTCGGCAGCGTGCAGTCCAACGTGGTCGAGCAGCTGTTGATCGAGTTCGTCTCCGGCATGGGCGGCACAGGCTCGATCATGGGGTCCTTCGAACAGACCCAGCGCCTGCTCGGTTCGATCATGGACCGCGAGAAGGTCGACACCCTCATGGAGGAGATCCGCGGCCCTGCCGGCCGCACCATGTGGGACAAACTGGGCAATGTGAACGAGGCGGTGCTCGCGAACTATCTGAAGAACGAATATCCCCAGACCGTCGCGGTGGTGCTGTCCAAGGTGAAGGGCGACCATGCGGCGCGGGTGCTGGCGGCGCTGCCGGAAGACTTCGCGCTCGAGTGCGTGCAGCGGATGCTGCGCATGGAGCCGGTGCAGCGCGAAATCCTCGACAAGATCGAGCAGACCCTGCGCGCGGAGTTCATGTCGAACCTGGCGCGCACCTCCAAGCGCGACTCCCATGAGCTGATGGCCGAGATCTTCAACAACTTCGACCGCCAGACCGAGTCGCGGTTCATCGCGGCGCTGGAAGAGCGCAACCGCGAGGCGGCCGAGCGCATCCGCGCCCTGATGTTCGTGTTCGAGGACCTGTCCAAGCTCGACCCGGGCGGGGTGCAGACTCTGTTGCGCGCCGTGGAGAAGGACAAGCTGGGCCTGGCCATGAAGGGCGCGTCGGACGCGCTACGCGAAATGTTCTTCTCCAACATGAGCGAACGCGCCGCCAAAATCATGCGCGAGGACATGGAGTCGATGGGTCCGGTGCGCCTGAAGGACGTCGACTCCGCCCAGATGGCCATGGTGCAGGTGGCCAAGGACCTCGCCGCCAAGGGCGAAATCATGCTCGCCGGCCAGGGCGGCGACGATGAGTTGATCTACTGATGGCCGATCCCCGCCCCTTCAATTTCGATCAGGACTTCGGCGACGCAGGCCAGCACGCGCCGCAACGGAAGAAGCGCGTCTACCTTGCCAACGAGGTCGATTTAATCCGCACCGCCGCCTTCAGCGAGGGCGAGGGCGCCATAACGGCGCGCGCGAAACAGACCGAAGCCCAGGCGCTGACCGAGATCGCCGAGGCCTGCCGTCAGGCGCTGGGGACTTTAGCGGAGGTGGCGCGCGACCATCGCCGCGGTTCCGCCGAACTGGCGCTGGTCGCCGCACGCAAGATTGCCGGCGGCGCGCTGGACCGTTTCCCCGAGGCGCCGATCAAGGCCGCACTGGAAGCCCTCGGCCGCGAGATCGAACACCAGCCGCGCCTGGTCATCCGCATCGGCGATCCCAGCGATGCGCTGCGCGCGGCGGTCGAAAGCGCCGCGGCCGATGCGGGCTTCGCCGGTCAGGTCGCGTTCCGCGCCGATCCGGAAGCGGGCTCCGCCGCCGCCTTCGTCATCGAGTGGAGCGACGGCCGCGCCGCCTTCGACCCGGACGAAGTCGCGCTGCGCATCCAGCAGTCCTTCGAAGCCGCGCTCGCCGCCGACGGCGCGCACGGCGAAGCCCTGAATCAAGCAACTCATCTTTCAACCCCGACCGCGGGAGCCTGACATGGCCAGCGACACCGATCTTCCTCTCGAGGAATTCCCCGAATCCACCGCCGTGGTGCCGGTGAGCGACGAGGCGGAAAAGAGCGCCGTCGATCTCGCCCCCGTCTTCGACGTGCCGGTGAACATTTCCGCCGTGCTCGGCAAGACCAACCTGACGGTGTCGCAGTTGCTGAAGCTCGGCCAGGGTTCGGTGCTGGAACTCGACCGCAAGGTCGGCGAGGCCATCGACATCTATGTGAACAACCGCCTGGTGGCGCGGGGCGAGGTCGTCGTGGTCGACGACCGGCTGGGCGTGACCATGACTGAAATCATCAAGAGTGAGGATGCGGCGGCCTGAACGGGCCCCCGCTGACTGAGGAGAGAATACCATGCGGCTTCTGGTGGTCGGACGACTGAGCGGACAGCTTGCTGCAGCCGTGAAGATGGCGATGGCGCAAGGCGCCAAGGTCGGGCACGTGGAGACCTGCGCCCAGGCGACGGACGCGCTCAGGCGGGGCCAGGGCGCGGACCTGCTCATGGTCGACTACGAGCTCGACATCCGCGCGCTGATCGACGCCAACGAGGCCGAGCGCATCCATGTGCCGGTGGTCGCGTGCGGGGTCGGGGCTGATCCGAAGCGCGCAGCGGATGCGATCAGAGCGGGCGCGATGGAGTTCATTCCGCTACCGCCGGAAGCGGACCTGATCGCCGCCGTCCTGGCCGCTGTGGCCGACGACAACCGCCCCCTGGTCACCCAGGATCCGGCTATGCTCGCGGTCCTGAAACTCGCTGACCAGGTGGCCGCGTCCGAGGCCTCGATCCTGATCACCGGCGAAAGCGGCGTCGGTAAGGAAGTCATGGCGCGCTACGTCCACGCCAAGTCGCGCCGCGCGCAAAAGCCGTTCATCAGCGTCAACTGCGCCGCCATCCCGGAAAACCTGCTGGAAAGCGAGCTGTTCGGCCACGAGAAGGGCGCCTTCACCGGCGCCGTGGCCCGTCGCGTCGGCAAGTTCGAGGAAGCCGACGGCGGCACCCTGCTGCTCGACGAAATCAGCGAAATGGACGGTCGCCTGCAGGCCAAGCTGCTGCGCGCCCTGCAGGAGCGGGTGATCGACCGTGTCGGCGGCTCCAAGCCCGTCAGCGTAAACATCCGCGTCATCGCGACGTCGAACCGCGACCTCGCCCAGGCAGTGCGCGAGAACAAGTTCCGCGAAGACCTGCTCTATCGCCTGAACGTGGTGAACCTGAAGCTGCCGCCGCTGCGCGAACGGCCCCAGGACGTGATCGTGCTCTGCGATCACTTCGTGAAGAAGTACGCCAAGGCCAATGGCGTGCCGGAACGTCCGCTCTCGGCGGAAGCGCGCCGGCGGCTGCAAGCGCACAGGTGGCCGGGCAACGTGCGGGAGCTGGAAAACGCCATGCACCGCGCCGTCTTGCTGGCGTCGGGCGCCGAGATCGACGAGACCGCAATGCTATTGCCCGACGGTCAGCCGTTGATGGCGGCCAACGCGGGCGGCGGCTACGCGGCCCAGGCGGTGCAGGCGGCCGATGCGGCGGCGCGGGCCTTCGTGGGTCAGACCGTGGCGCAGATGGAACAGGCGCTGATCCTCGAAACCCTGACGCATTGTTTGGGCAACCGGACGCACGCGGCCAACATCCTCGGCATCTCGATCCGGACCCTGCGCAACAAGCTGAACGAATACACGGCCTCGGGGCTCAGCGTGCCGGCGCCGCAGAGCGGCCTGAGTGCAGCCTAGATGCACTCCGTGTGGGCGTTTGTTGATGCTACCCTCACCCGAAGGGGGAGGGTCCCGGCGAAGCCGGGGGGTGGGGGGCCTTCACTGTCCTCTCACGCATCGCCGCGCGTTCTCCACACACTACATCGAATGTTGCGCTTGTTCCCCCACCCGGCGCTTTGCGCCACCCTCCCCCTTCGGGTGAGGGTAAGCCTAAATGCGTTTGAGTTGATGCTTGCGGGCGTTCGTCATGGTTGACGTGACGCTTCCCGGCGTCGGCGGAAACCGCCCGTCTCCCAAGGAGATGTGGGCGTGGGTGGCGCGTGGCGAAGTGGCGATGGCGCTCGGCGTCATCCTGATCGTCGTGCTGTTGATCGTGCCTATGCCGAGGATCGTGCTCGATCTTCTGCTGGCGGTGTCGATCACGGGATCGGTGCTGATCCTGATGACCGCCCTGATGATCAAGAAACCATTGGACTTCACGGCCTTTCCGACCGTGCTCCTGGTCTCGACCCTCTACCGCCTGGGTCTGAACCTGGCGTCGACGCGCCTGATCCTGGGCCACGGCCACGAGGGGCTGGAAAGCGCCGGCAAGGTGATCGAGACCTTCGGTCACCTGATGATGCAGGGTAACTTCGTCATCGGCCTGATCGTGTTCATCATCCTCGTGATCGTGAACTTCGTGGTCATCACCAAGGGCTCGACCCGCATCGCCGAAGTGGCGGCGCGCTTCGCCTTGGATTCGATGCCCGGCAAGCAGATGGCCATCGACGCCGACCTGTCGTCGGGCCTCATCAAAGAGGACGATGCGCGTCGGCGGCGCAAGGAGCTCGAACAGGAATCGACCTTCTTCGGCTCCATGGACGGCGCGTCCAAGTTCGTGCGCGGCGACGCCATGGCGGGCCTGATCATCACCGCCATCAACGCTGTGGGCGGCATTCTGATCGGCGTGCTGCAGCACGGCATGCCGCTGGCCGCGGCCGCCAACAACTATGTGCTGCTGACCGTCGGCGACGGCCTGGTGACGCAGGTGCCGGCGCTGATCGTCTCCATCGCCGCGGGCTTCCTGGTGTCGAAGTCGGGCGTGGAAGGTTCCGCCGACAAGGCGCTGGTCGCCCAGCTCGCCACCAATCCGGTCAGCCTCGGCATGGTCTCCGCCGCCGCCGGCGTGGTGGGTCTGATCCCGGGCATGCCGATGATCCCGTTCGCGGCGCTGGCCATCGGCGCCGGCGTCCTGGCCTGGCGCATGGGCCACAAGAAACCCGAGGCCGAAGTCGTCACCGAGACCAAGACCGCCGCCGACGAAGACGAACCGATCGCGACGGCGCTGGCCATCGATGACGTGAAGATCGAGCTGGGCTACGGCCTGCTGACCCTGATCAACGACCTGGAGGGCCGCCGGCTCACCGACCAGATTCGCGCGCTGCGGCGCACGCTCGCCGGCGAATACGGTTTCGTCATGCCGCCGGTGCGCATCCTCGACAACATGCGCCTGCCGAACCAGGGCTACGCCATCCGCATCAAGGAGATGGAGGCCGGCGCCGGCGAAGTGCGTCTGGGTCACCTGATGGCGATGGATCCGGCGGGCAAACAGGTCGAGCTGCCCGGCGAACACGTACGCGAACCGGCGTTTGGATTGCCGGCCACTTGGATCGACGACAGCCTGCGCGAGGAGGCGACCTTCCGCGGCTACACCATCGTCGACCCGGCGACGGTCTTAACGACGCACTTGACCGAGATCCTGAAGGACAACATGCCGGACCTGCTCTCCTACGCGGAGGTGCAGAAGCTGCTGAAGGACCTGCCGACGGAACAGAAGAAACTGGTCGAGGACCTCGTCCCCTCGGTGGTCACCGCCACCACGGTGCAACGCGTGCTGCAGTCGCTGCTGCGCGAGCGGGTGTCGATCCGAGACCTGCCGACCATCCTCGAAGGCATTGCCGAGGCCGCGCCCCACACGTCGAGCGTCACCCAGCTGGTCGAACACGTGCGCACGCGCCTCGCCAAACAGCTTTGCTTCCAGAACAAGGGCGACGATACGACCCTGCCGATCGTGACCCTGTCGCCCAACTGGGAATCCGCCTTCCACGAGAGCTTGATCGGGCCCGGTGAAGAAAAGCAGCTCGCGCTCGCGCCCTCCAAGCTGCAGGAGTTCATCGGCCTGGTGCGCGAGGTGTTCGAACGCGCGGCCCTGAACGGCGACGCCGCGGTGCTTTTGACCAGTCCCGCGATCCGCCCCTACGTCCGCTCCCTGATCGAGCGCTTCCGCGGCCAGACCACGGTCATGTCGCAGAACGAAATTCACCCCCGCGCCAAGCTGAAGACCGTCGGCACGATCTGAACCTGTCTTGCCGTTAACTTGACCCCCCTTGGCGGGGCGGCCCATGGTGGCGGCGAGGGACGCGCTAAGTCGGGGAAATCTATGAAAAAGTATCTGGGCCTGATCAGCCTTGCCGCGCTTGCGGCGGGAATCGCCACCGCGGCCCACGCCGCACCGCCGCTGATGCTGCAGCATCCGAGCCTCTCTCAAACCCAGATCGCCTTCAACTACGGCGGCGAGATCTGGACCGTGCCCCGCGACGGCGGCCAAGCCCAACCCATCGTGGTCGGCCAGGGGCGCAATTCCGGCCCAATCTTCTCGCCCGACGGCCGCTGGATCGCCTTCACCGGGACCTTTGACGGCAACGCCGACGTCTATGTGGTGCCGGCCGCCGGCGGTGAGCCCCGCCGCCTGACCTGGGCCCCGGGCTCGGATACCGCCGTCGGCTGGACGCCGGACGGCAAGAGCGTGCTGTTCCGCAGCGACCGCGCGGAGGTGCGCGACGAAGAGCAGTTCTACACCGTGTCCGTGGACGGCGGCGCGCCGACCGAACTGCCGCTGCCGGCGGTGAACGAAGGCAGCTTCTCCGCCGACGCCAGCCACATCGCCTATACGCCCGTCATCCAGTGGCAGCCGGCGTGGAAGCAATACCGCGGCGGCCAGACCGAGAAGGTGTGGATCGCCAACCTCGCCGACTCGCACATCGAGAAGGTGCCGCGCGACAGCAACTCGAACGACAAGAACCCCATGTGGGTCGGCGACACGGTCTATTTCCTGTCCGACCGCGACGGCCCGGTGGGGCTGTTCGCCTATGACACCAAGTCGCATGCGGTGAAGGCGGTGATGGAAAATCCCGCGGGCTTCGACATCAAGTCGGCCCAGGCCGGCCCCGGCGGCATCGTGTTCGATCAGTTCGGTTCGCTGAAGGTGTACGACACCGCAAGCGGCCAGACCCGCACCGTGCCGGTGACCATCAACGCCGAACTGCCGCAGGTGCGTCCGCACTTCGAAGCGGTGAAGCCGGACGCGATCCAGAACGCGGCGATTACCGCGTCGGGCAAGCGCGTCCTGATCGAGGTGCACGGCGAAATCCTCTCCGTGCCCGCCGAAAAGGGCGATGTGCGCAACCTGACCGAGAGTCCCGGTGTCGCCGACCGTGATCCGGGCGCCTCGCCCGATGGAACCCGCGTGGCGTATTTCTCCGACGAGTCCGGCGAGTACGCGCTGCACATCCGCTCGGCCGACGGGCTGGGGCCGGTGACCAAGATCTCGCTGGGGTCGCCGTCGTCGTTCTTCTATTCGCCCCGCTGGTCGCCGGACAGCCGCAAGATCGTGTTCTACGACAAGCGGCTGAACCTGTGGATGGTCGACGTCGACAAGGGCGTGCCGGTCAAGCTCGACACCGACCTGTTCGATTCACCGTTCTACAATTTCAACCCGGCCTGGTCGCCGGACAGCCGCTGGGTCGTCTACACCAAGCAGTTGCCGAACCACCTGCACGCCGCCTGGGTCTATTCGGTGGACGCCGGCAAGACGACGCAGATCACCGACGGACTGTCCAACGTCTCGTCGGCGCGCTTCGACAAGAGCGGCGACTATCTCTACTTCGTCGCCTCCACCTCGACCGGTCCCGCCGGCGGCTGGCTCGACATGTCGAGCCTGGGCCGCGCGGTCGACGCCGCGGTCTACGCCATTGTCCTGCGCAAGGACGTACCTTCGCCGGTGGCGCCGCAGAGCGATGAGGAACCCGGCGCCCCGGTGAAGCCCGGCGCAGTCGCGGACTCGAAGGCCGGCAAGGACAAGGGCAAGAAGGACGATACGGCGCCGACGGATAAGCCCGTGGTCATCGACTTCGATCACATCGACCAGCGCATTGTGGCGCTGCCGATCCCGCGCGCGAACATCCAGGGGCTCGAGGTCGGCGCGGCCGGCGTCGTCTTCACCGTGGTCAATCCGGTGGCGCAGACCGACGACGACATGCTGGAGGCGCACGGTCCGCCTCCGGGCGTGCTGTCGCGCTTCGATCTGAAGTCGCGCGCCAACGCCAAGTTCGCCGACGGCGTCGACGGTTCGAGCTTCCAGGTCTCCTCCGACGGCTCGAAGGTCATGTACCAGGCCGGCGGCGCGCTGTTCCTGGTCGGCGGCGATGCGCCGCCCAAGGCCGGCGACGGCAAGGTCAACCTCGACAACGTCAGCGTCTGGGTCGTTCCGCGCGAAGAGTGGCGCCAGGAGTATCGCGAGGCGTGGCGCATCGAGCGCGACTTCCTCTACGATCCGAAGCTGCAGGGTCTGCCGCTGGAGAAGGCGGAGCGCGTCTATGCGCCCTTCGTCGATGGTCTCGGCGGCCGCCAGGACCTGAACAGCCTGTTCGAAGAGATGACCGGCCATATCGGCGTCGGCCACACCTTCATCCGCGGCGGCGACCTTCCGGAGCAAACCCCCGTCAGCGTCGGCATGCTGGGCGCCGACTACGAGGCGGTCGACGGCCGCTGGCGCATCAAGCACATCCTGCGCGGCGAAAACTGGAATCCGAAGCTGAACTCGCCGCTCAGCCAGCCCGGCGTGAATGTGAACGAGGGCGAGTTCATCCTGGCCGTGAACGGCCAGCCGGTGACCGCCGACAGCGAGATCTACCGCTACTTCCAGGGCCTCGCCGGCAAGCAGACGGTAATCACCGTCGGACCGCGCGCCGACGGCTCGGGCTCGCGCAACGTTACGGTGGTGCCGGTCGGCGGCGAGACGCCGCTGCGTCTGCGCTCATGGATGGAGGCGAACCGCCGCAAGGTCGACGAACTGTCGGGCGGCAAGCTCGCCTATGTCTATCTGCCCGACACGGCGACCGGCGGCTTCGCCAACTTCAATCGCTACTACTACGCTCAGGTCGGCAAGGAAGGCGCGATCCTGGACGAACGCTTCAACCACGGCGGCGACATCGCCGACTACGTCATCAACGAACTGATGCGCACGCCGCAGATGATCAACGCGACGCGCGAGGGCGTACCCACGCTCGAACCCGCGTCGGCGATCTTCGGTCCGAAGGTGATGATCATCAACCAGCTTTCCGGTTCCGGCGGCGACGCCATGCCGTGGCTGTTCCAGAAGAACCACGTGGGCACCCTCGTCGGCGTGCGCACCTGGGGCGGGCTGGTCGGCATCGGCGGCTATCCGCCGTTCATCGACGGTGGATCGATCACCGCGCCGCGCTGGGCGATCTACGGCACCGACGGCAAGTGGCATGTGGAAGACATCGGCATCGCACCCGAGGTCGAGGTCGAACAGGACCCCGCCCTCATCCGCCAGGGCCACGATCCGCAGCTGGAAGCCGCCGTCGCGGTGGCGATGAAGCAACTGCAGGACAACCCCCCGCCCACCTACCCCGGGACGCCGGCGCCGGACCGCAAGCCGGTGATTCCGGAAGGGAATTGAGGGTTCGAAAGCTGAAACCATACCTCCGCGGAGCGATCCGCCGGGGTATGGTTTTGTGGACAGCGCCGCTAAGCTCCGGGCGGCTGGCTATTTAACGGGGGTGAGCGGTGAAGATCGGGGGGTCGGGCGCGGTCTATGCGCTACTGTTGGGCCTGGCTCTGCTGAGCCCAACCTCATCTGTTCGCTCCGCTGCTCCTGTTCTATCGCCGCCCACAGACGCGGGCCGCCTGCCGACTTTTTGCCGCTACGAGGTCGATGTTCATGACGACCCGGCCGCGCATGCGAAGCTCCTAAAGGCGACGGATGTGGATGCGGTTACCTGTCCGTTTGTAGATCGCACTCACGATACCGTTCGCGTTTATCAATTACGCCAAGGAAGGACGTGTTCGCCGCAGGATTTGCCGGGACTCACCGTGATCTCCGTGCGGGAAATCAGCGGTCGGGAAAAGAGAAGCCAGCAAAAGTGCTTTCCGCTTGCCATCGGCGAGCGCCCAACCGAGGCGCAGCTTGGTGGAAAGCAGTTCTTGGTCAGAGAGCCTGCCGATTCGATGGTGGGAGACATTACCCAGACATCTACCATCTACAGATCGGGCGCACCGATTGTTCAACTTGGCGGGGGGACGACCAGCAATATTGTCGGCGGCGGCTTTCGAGCAGCGACGACGTACTCCTGTTTCTTGATGCTGCCAGGCGCGAATGTCGACCCGATGACCTATTTCAGGTCGTTAGGCCTGCCGTTCGGCGCCGCCGCGGTTCAGGAAGAGATTACGGGAGAGAACTGCAACGCCGCCATTCGAACGCGCTACGGCGTGGATTTCTCCGACCTCGATACTGGTCCGGCGCAGTCACAGATGCGCGAGTTTCCATTCTGGCTGATGTCAACGTCCGACACGCCCAATCAGGTTACGTTCGTCCGGCGCATACGCGCATTGCTCCGGTCCGACGGTCTTAGGCCGGAACGCGCCCACGGACGAATTACCTGGGTCGTCGGCAAACGCCTGGTGTCCAAAATGTCCGACGGGGCGGCGCTCGCTTTCACCGGCGGATCTCGCCAGACCATGATCGAACTTCGAGCGTTCACGCCTGAATCCTGCAAGGTAATTTACGACGTCGCAAAACGTCTGAGCCTCTCAATCCAGACCTGGCCGGACCTTATGGACGTCAATCCTGTAGGCGTAGCCGCACGCAAGCCCGCGCACGGATACAAGCAAGTTCAGGTCAGAAGCGCGAGCGACCTATGCGATCTCGTGCGGCCTGGATTCGAGGAGTGGAAAGCGGACGGCCCCACGCTTCCCGACGACCTCCGCGATCTCGATGTCGCTGACTACTCCATTGTGAGTTGATCGCCCTCGTGATCCACGCCGAGCGTCGCGCTATCCCCTGACATCGGTCGCTCCTCAGGGGACTTTTGGCACCGCTTAGCCTTCAGCCCTGAGCGTCCAGAAATTTTCGAACGCCCTTGATCGAACACTCAAGTCATGCTTGATTGAACGCTCAATCAAGGGCCGCGTCTTGGAACCCTCGACCCGCGACCGACTGGTGTTCACCGCGCTGCAGCTCTTTGGGGACAAGGGCTACGGTTCGACCAGCGTGGCCGACATCCTGAAGGCGGCGGACGCCAATTCGGGCAGCCTTTATCACTTCTTCCCGACCAAACAGGACCTGCTGCTGGCGGTGCTGCAGACCTATCGCGACGGTATCTATCCGATGCTGCTGGCGCCGGCCTGGGAGGGGGTGGAGGACCCGATCGAGAGGGTGTTCGCCCTGCTGGCGCGCTACCGCCAGGGCCTGGAGATGACCGCCTGTCTTTACGGCTGTCCCATCGGTAGCCTGGCGCTGGAACTCCATGAGCCCGACCCGCCGGTGCGCGACCTGCTGGCGGTGAACTTCGAGGGCTGGGTGCAGCACGTTCGCGCCTGTTTCGAAGCGGCGAAGCACCGCCTGCCGTCCGACGTCGACACCGAAAAACTCGCGCGGCTGACGCTCACCGTCATGGAAGGCGGCGTCATGCAATCGCGCACCTACCGTTCGCTCGACGCCTTCGATTCCGGCGTCGAACTTTTGCGCGACTACGTCACACGGTTGGAGCGTGACGCCGGGGAAATCAAAACCAAGGGGAAGTCATGAAAACGATTCTGATCGCGGGCGCACTGGCGCTCGCCTGCGCAACGGCGGCCTACGCCAAACCCGTCGCGGGACGCGCGGACGTGGACGACCAGTCGAGCGTGCGCCTGGACGGCTCGCGCGTGCTGAAGGAATCGATCCTCATCCACGCGCCGCGCGAGAAAGCGTGGGAGGCCTTCGCCACGACCGCGGGACTGGTCAGCTGGGAGGCGCCGGTGGCCGCCATCGACCTGCGCGTCGGCGGTTATCTCGAGGCCAGCTACGACGAACACGGCAAGCTCGGCGATCCGAACAACATCAAACACGAGATCATCGCTTTCACACCCGGCCGAAAACTGGTGTTCCACAACGTCCAGGCGCCGCAAGGTTTTCCGAACCAGCCGCTGTTCGGCAAGATCCGGCACACGCTCACCTTCGAGGATGCGGGCCCCGGCGTCACACGCGTCACCATCACCGACGTCGCCTATGGCAAGGGCGCGGGCTACGACCAGCTCTACAGCTTTTTCCACAGCGGCAACGCCTACGTGCTCGAACTGTTGAAGGCGCATCTGGAAGGCACGCCGCCGCCCACCGGTCCGGCGCACTGAGGGATACAGTCATGAACAAGAACGCACTCATTTTCGCGACTCTGATCGGCACGGCGGCCCAGGTCGCCATGGTGGTCATCGGTCACTTCGTTCCCGCCGTGCGGCAGTTCTACATGTGGGGCGGTCTCGGCCTCTCGCTGGTCGCAGGAGCGCTCTACGCGTGGAAGGCGTGCGGCGGTTGGGGCGGCGCGCTGATCGGCGGCCTCATCGCTGGCGGCGTCTGCGCGGTCATGGGCATCGCGGTGTCGTGGCTGTTGAAGGACGTGCCGGTCAGCCTGATCGCCCTCGGCGGCGGCAGTTCCGCGGTGACCGGCCTCGTCGGCGGCGCGATCGGCAAGTTGGTGGCGCGACCGGCGGCGGCTACGGCCTAGCTGCGACTGTGGAGGGCGTTGCGCGGGCCGGGGTGGGCTGATAGCGGGATTCCACCCGCCCTCGGAGCACACCATGGCCCGCCAGCCCGACGCCACCCCGCCTAAGGGCCGATCCTCCGTCGAGGATTTCGGCAAGACGTCGCCGGCCGACCTGCTCTGGGACCTGATCACCTTCGACCGGCTGGTGACCGGGCCGATCATCCACATCGTGTACTGGGCCGGGCTCGGAATCCTCCTGGTTGTCGGCTGCGGCTCGGTCGGTGCGGCCGTCGGCGCCGCATCGCACGAGGAAGGCGCGAACGCCTGGTGGCTCGGCACGGTCTTCGTGGTGGTGGGCCTGCTGTTCATCGCCGCCGCCGCCCTGATCTGGCGCGGCGTGTGCGAATTCTACGTCGCGGTCTTCCGCATCTCCGACGACCTGCGCGCCATCCGCACGCAAATGGAAGGCGGCGTCCCGTTGCCTGATCGCGCTGCCGAAACGGTAAAAGCCGCACCGCGTGTGCGGAAGAAGGTTGCGACGCCCGCGCCGACGGCGTCATCGGACCCGCTGAAGTTCGAATAGGGCAGACTCCCCAATGTTACCCTCACCCGAAGGGGGAGGGTCGCGCGAAGCGCGGGGTGGGGGGCCAAGCGCGACGCGTGCGAAGGGTTCGCGACGCGCTTTAGCGCAAGCGTGTTTTAGCGATGTACTTGTTACCCCACCCCGCGCTCCGCGCGACCCTCCCCTTTCCGGGGAGGGTATTTTGTTCAGAGTTTCGCAAAGGCCCGCGCCATCGCCTTTGCGCGGCCGTCGTCGTCGAAGAGGACGGGGGTGTCGGGGATCAGGCCTTTGTTTTCGGCGCCGCGGCGTAGCCAGGAATCCTTGTCGCGGGCCGCCCAGATCGTCACGCCATGACGTTGTGCCTCGGGTAACGCGGCCATCGCGTCCGACACTTCGGCGGCGAGGGCGGCTTGTTTCTTTTCCAGGCCGGCGCGGTCGAAGCCTGAGGCTCTGTTCAGGCTGACGTCGAACTCGGAGATGTGCACCTTCAACCCGAGGCTCGCGAGGTCGGCGACGGTGGAGCGGATGCGGCCGGGTTCGAGGTCGGCGTTCACGTGGGTCTGGGTTCCCAGGCCGCCGAGCGGGGCGCCAGCTTTCAGTAGCGACTCGGCGAGCTTCAGGAACGCGGCGCGCTTGGCCGGTTTGGTCTCGAGGTCGAAGTCGTTGAGGAACAGCGGCGCGGCGGGTTCGGCCTCGCGGGCGGTTGTAAACGCCGTGCGAATGTACTCGTCGCCGAGCACGCGGCGCCACAGACAGTCGCGCAACGATCCGTCGTCGGCGATCGGCTCGTTGACCACGTCCCAGCTGGTCAACTGACCGCGATAGCGGCCCGCGACGCCCACGATATAGGTGCGGTATGCGTCGGCGAAACGCTTCTTGTCCCCCGCCATGGCCGCAAAGCCGTCCGGCGCTTCGAAGTACCAGATCAGGGCGTGGCCGTGCACCTTCAAGCCGTGCGTATGGGCCAGCGACACCAGCCGGTCCGCCCGCGTCCAGTCGAACGACCCGTCCTTGGCGACGAGGGATTCCGACTTCATCTCCCACTCCGGCGTGACGCGGCCGAAGTTGGTGACCGCAAGCGCCGTCCAGTCCGGATCGTCGAACTCACCGGTCATGGCGGCGACGCCGAGCGGGAATGGGACAAGGGTGTTGAGCGCGGGCAATGGCCCGTCAGACGCCCGCGCGCGTCCGCAGGCGGCAAGCGCGAAGGCGGAGAGAAGCGTGCTTCGCCGTGTAAGCTTAATCAACGCGACGCGCGGCGCAGCGCGGTCTCGTCGAGCTGCGCCGTCTCGAGGCGTGCGGCCTTGGCCTGTTCGGCGATGCGCGACAGTTCAGCCACGTGCTCGAACTTCTTCTGTTCCTCGAAGGCCTGGGCGAGCGCATCGCGGGCGCCGGCCTCTTCGGTCGCCGCTTCCGCCAGGTTGGCCTGGGCCGCGCCCTTGCGCAGACGCCAGCCTTCGACGTAGGCGGCAAGCTGCATCGCCGCATAGGCGTCCATGGTCGCGCGCTCGCGCTCGACCTCGTGCTCGGCGTCCAGGACCGCCAGGCGCATCTCCGCCGAGGCGCGTCGCGCCGATACCTCGGCCAGGCGCTTCTGCAGGGTTTCCACCTCGTACTTCGACAGGCGGATCAGCGAGTGGGCCCATTTGGTCATGCCGGCGGTCCTCCTTCGGCGAGGATGGCGTTAAGACGCTTAAAGGAGTCTTCAAGCCGGGTGACTTCGTGCTTGTCCTGGCTGAGGAAGGCCTCCAGCTCAGGGTTAAGCCGGATGGCGCGGTCGATCAGCGGGTCGGCGCCCAAGCGGTAGGCGCCGATGCGGATCAGCTCCTCCATGTTGACATAGGCCGACAGCACCTCGCGCGAGCGGCGCACGGTCTCGCGCTCGGACGGGGCCTGGCACTCGGGCATGGTCCGGCTGATCGATTTGAGCACGTCGATGGCGGGGAAACGGCCACGCTCGGCGATGGCGCGGCTCATCACGATGTGCCCGTCGAGGATGCCGCGCACCGCGTCGGCGATCGGCTCGTTGTGGTCGTCGCCATCCACCAGCACGGTGAACAGGCCGGTGATCGGTCCCGCCTCGGTGCCGTCGGGACGGATCGGCCCGGGGCCAGCGCGCTCCAGCAGCTTGGGCAGTTCGGTAAAGACGGTCGGCGTATAGCCCTTGGTCGTCGGCGGCTCGCCCGCGGCCAGACCGATCTCGCGCTGGGCCATCGCGAAGCGGGTGACGGAATCCATCAGGCACAGCACCTCGAGGTCCTGGTCGCGCAGGAACTCGGCGATGGCGAGGGTGAGATAGGCGGCCTGGCGGCGTTTCAAGGCCGGTTCGTCGGACGTGGCGACCACCACGATGGCGCGCTTCAGCCCGGTTTCGCCCAGGGTCTCTTCGATGAACTCGCGCACTTCACGGCCGCGTTCGCCGATCATGCCGACCACGACGACGTCGCAGGTGGCTTCGCGCGCCAGCATGGACAGCAGCACCGACTTGCCGACGCCCGATCCGGCGAACACGCCCATGCGCTGGCCGCGGCAGGTGGATGCAAAGACGTCGAGCGCGCGCACGCCCAGATCCAGCCGCTCGCCCACGCGGCCGCGCGAATGCGCCGACGGCGGCGATCCGCGCAGGGGGTAGGCGGCGAGCCCCGACGGCAGCACGCCCTTGCCGTCGATGGGCTTGCCGAAGGCGTCGACCACGCGGCCGAGCCAGCCCAGGGTCGGGCGCACGCAGGCGGCGTCGGAAAGAATTCGGATCTCCGCGCCCGGGGCCACGCCCTCGACCGGGCCGAAGGGCATCAACAGAGCGCGCGCGTCGCGAAAGCCGACCACTTCGGCCGGCAGGGCCTTTTCACCGCGCCGCTCGATCTCGGCCCGGGCGCCCACGGCCAGGCGGGTCAGCCCGCCGCGCGCCTCGATCAACAGGCCGTTCACCGCCGCCACCCGCCCCGACACGGTCAGGGGGTCGATACGCTCCACGGCGGCGAGAAGATTGTGCAATGATCGGGGCCCCGGCTCTTATGGTTAATGTCGCGCAACGGGTGTTAACCCGGGGTGAAAATGGGCGCGTTCGGGCGCCGCAACGTAGAAATCAAAAGGGTCTCCCTTCCTCCTCGATGGAGGAAGGGCCGGGGATGGAGATGAGTGCACGACGCTTGTGGATGAGCGCGGGAGGCGCCGCCCGCGATCCCTCCTGACGCGGAATGCCCACATCTCCCTCCCTGCCCTCCCTCCATCGAGGAGGGAGGGTTCCTCGTTGACGACCTTCCATCCCTGCACCGAGGTTCTTGGATGGGTCGCCGAGGTGTGATCCAGTGAGCGGAACGAGGGGGATCGGAATGATCAGGACATTCGCAACGGCGACCTGCGCGCTTGCGCTTCTGGCGGGCTCAGCGAGCGCAAAAGACGTCGTCATCCACGCCGGGACCCTGATCGACGGGGTGTCCGCAACGCCGCGTCACACGGTCTCGATCCTGATCCACGACGATCGCATCGCCGGGGTTCAGGACGGTTATGTCGCGCCGCCGGGCGCCGAGGTGATTGACCTGGAGCACGCGACGGTGATGCCGGGCTTCATCGATTGCCACATCCATATCTCGTCGCGCCTGCCGAGCGCGGGCAATGAGGTCGAGTACGACGTCACCCATACCCGGATCGACGCGGCGCTGATGGGCGCGAACTTCGGCCGCGCGCTCCTGCTCGAGGGCTTCACCAGCGCCCGCGACGTGGGCGGCGGTCCCGAGACCGTCTCCTTGCGCAATGCGTTCGAGGCCGGGACATTGCCGGGGCCCAGGCTGTGGGTGTCGCTGGAACCGCTTGGCCCGACCGGGGGACACGCGGACCCGTCGAACGGCCTCGATCCGGCGTTCTCCTACCCGGGCTGGGACGCGGGCAAGGTCGACACGGCCGACGAGGCGCGCCTGCGCGTGCGCGAGCACAAGAAGCACGGCGCCGACTTGATCAAGATGATGCCGTCGGGGGGCATCGCCTCGGTGGGCGACGATCCGCACCGCATGCTGATGACCGACGACGAAATGAAGGCGGTGATCGACACCGCCCATGCGCTCGGCCTGAAGGTCGCGGCGCACATCTATCCAGCCGATGCGATCAAGCACGCCGTTCGGCTGGGCGTGGACTCCGTCGAGCACGGATCGTTCGCCGACGACGAGGCCTATGCGCTGATGAAACAGCACGGGACCTATCTGGTGCCGACGCTGACGGTTTACGACGTGTTCTACAAGGTCGCGACCGAGCATCCGGACCTGCTGCCGCCCGGCACCGCCGCCAAGGAAATCGCCAACGATCTTTTGCCGATCCAGCACTTCCCGAACGCGATGAAGGCGGGCGTGAAGATCGCTTTCGGCACCGACATCGGCGAAGGCGACCATGCGCGCGAGTTCGCGCTGCTGCACCAGGCCGGCATGGCGCCCATGGACGAAATCTTCGTCGCCACCCGCAACGCCGCCGATCTGATCGGCGCCTCGGACCGTATCGGCTCGATCCAGACCGGCCGTTACGCCGACATCGTCGCGGTCGCGGGCGATCCGCTCACCGACGTGACCGAGTTCGAAAAGGTGCGCTTCGTGATGAAGGGCGGCGTGGTGTTCAAACGCGACGGCGCAGCGACTGCACAGCCGTAGTTCAAAAGCAACATGAACCACGAAGCGCACAAAGCGCACGAAGAAGATTGTCCACGAACCACACGAACCACACGAACGGGAAAACGTTTCCCGCGTCGCAGACGCGGCTTGTTTTGAGGGCGCTGCGCGCCGGAGTCCGGGCCCGGAAACGCGTTCGTGTGGTTCGTGGACAATCCAAAAGCGCCGCATGACCTCGCGCCGCGGTTTGCGGGTCGGCCACCGTCTTCGTGCGCTTAGTGCGCTTTGTGGTCGGTCTTTCTTTCCGGCCTAGCCGCCGACCGCGAGGAAGCCGGGGTTGGCGAAGCCCTTGTCGGCCTTGCCGTAGACCAGGGGCGCGCCGTCCTCGGTGAGGACGCGGCCGCCGGCGGCGCGGAGCACCGCGTCCGCCGCTGCGGTGTCCCATTCCATGGTGCGGCCGGGGCGCGGATAGATGTCCGCGCGGCCTTCGGCGATCAGGCAGAACTTCACCGAACTGTCCATGCCCTGCCACACGGGACACCCGTGCTTGGCGGCGAGGCGTTCGGCTTCTTCGTCGGTCAGCGTGTGGCTGACCAGCGCAACGCCGTTGGCGGGTTTTTCGCGCACCCGGATTTGCGTCAGGTCGTTGCCCTTCACCTTGCGGCGGAAGGCGCCTTCGTTGGTGGTGAACCACACCTGGCCGGTGGCGGGCGCCGCGACCGCGCCGGCGACGGGCTTGCCGTCTTCGACCAGCGCGATGTTCACGGTGAAAGATTCCGTGCCGCGGATGAAGCCCTTGGTGCCGTCCAGCGGATCCACAAGAAAGAATCGCTTGGGCGCCTTTTCAGGCACGCCGCCCTCGCTGGCGGCTTCTTCAGAG
Organism: Caulobacteraceae bacterium; assembly: GCA_036501825.1. Lineage (GTDB taxonomy): Bacteria > Pseudomonadota > Alphaproteobacteria > Caulobacterales > Caulobacteraceae > JAFECT01. Next base: position 822,815 of record DASXZP010000036.1, read on the forward strand.
ATCACGGCGATCTTCGGAAAGCGCGCGCGCAGACGCTCGAGAATCAGAGTCTCGGCGCGGCGGTCGGCTTCGGTAACGGGCGACTCGTCGCTCTTGCGATCGACGTTCAATCCCGATTTCCAAAGGGGGAGGATGAGGTCTGCGGCTTCTTCGACGATCTCGGCGAGCACTCGGCCGAGGTCGGCGGACGCGACCAGGGATGCGGATTCCATTCAGCCCATACCCTAGGGCGCCGCGCGGGTTTCAAGAAGCGCCAAATCACTTCAGTTTGCCGGCGTGTGAGAGGCGCCACATGACCGAGCCGACAAGCAGTCCCGTCCCGACCCCCTCCGAGTCCGGACAAACCCCGGATTCCGCAACGGGCGCTCCCCACCTCTGGGGTGAAACGGAGCTGGCCTCCCATATCGCGGCAAAGTTGTGCCACGACTTCATTAGCCCGGCCGGGGCGATCGTCTCCGGCCTGGACCTGCTGAAGGACCCCTCGGCCCAGGACATGCGCGACGACGCCATGGGCCTGATCGAGGCTTCGGCCCGGAAGATGGTAGCCATCGTCAACTTCGCCCGGGCGGCGTTCGGGGCGGCCACCACGGCCGAGCGGTTCGACGCCGAAGAGCTGAAACGCCTGACCGAGGGGATGTTCGAGCACATGCGGGCCGAGCTGACCTGGGCGCTGGACGTGCCGATCTTCGAAAAGCCCGAGGCCCGCGCCCTGCTGAACCTCGCCTATCTGGGCGGCCAGGCCCTGCCCAGCGGCGGCCAGGCGACGGTGGCGGTCCGCAAGGACCCCTCAGACCTGTGGATGGCGGTCGAGGCCAGGGGCGCGCGCGCCCGGCTCAAGCCCGAGGCCCTGGTGGGCCTGCGCGGCGAGCGCTTGAGCGAGGGGCTGTCGGGCCAGTGGGTCCAGCCCTTCTGGCTCTCCCGCGTGGTCGCCGACGCCAAGGGGACCATCGAGGTCGACCTCGACCAGGATTTCGTGCGCATTCGGGTGCGTCTGCCGGTCGCAGCGGCCCCGGTTCTTTAGCGTCGAGACCAAACCTCTCCTTAACCGCGGTCCGCGAGGATGGGGTACGGCCGCCTTCCAAACGGGGCGGCCGCTGTCGCGTGTCCGGGGGAGCCGCAGCCCGCCATGAAGAGCAGCTTGCCATGAAGACCTGCTTGCCATGAAGACCTGCTTGATCGTCGACGACAGCCGGATCATCCGGAAAGTCGCGCGCCGCATCCTGGAGGATCTGGCGTTCGAAGTGTCCGAGGCCGGCGACGGCGCCGAGGCGCTCGCCTACTGCCGTTCCGAAATGCCCGATGCGGTGCTGCTCGACTGGAACATGCCGGTGATGGACGGGATTGCTTTCGTGAAGCAGCTGCGCACCGAGCCCGGCGGCGACCGGCCGACGGTCTTGTTCTGCACCATCGAAAACGATCCCGCGCGTATCGAGGAAGCGCTGGAGGCCGGCGCGGACGAATATGTGATGAAGCCCTTCGACGGCGACATCCTCGAATCCAAATTCGCCGAAGCGGGCCTGCTCTGATGGCGCTGTCGGGCGAAGACATGGCGCATTTGGCCGCCCTGGTGAAGGCCGCCTGCGGCATCATCGTGCCGCAGGATCGTGCGACCGCCATCGAAAGCCGGCTGGGCCCGGTGGCGCGGCGCGAGAATTTCCCGTCGGTGTCGGCGCTGATCGACCGCATCATCGCTCAACCCGACCAGGCGCTGGTGCGCGCGGTGGTCGATGCGCTGCGCGTCAGCGAAACCCAGTTCTTCCGCGACAAGGCGCCGTTCGAGGCGTTCCGCACCGAGGTGCTACCGGCGTTTCTCGCGCGGCGCCCCGACGGCAAGGTTCGGGTGTGGAGCGCGGGCTGCTCCACGGGTCAGGAGCCCTATTCCCTGGCCATCGTCGGCGAAGAGGTGCGCGCGTTCTTGCCGACCCTGTCGCTCGACATCATCGCCACCGACGTGTCGGACCGCTGTCTGGAAAAGGCGAAGAGCGGCCTCTACACCCAGTTCGAGGCCCAGCGCGGTCTGCCGATCCGGATGCTGATCAAGCATTTCGAGCCCATCGACGACTTCTGGCGCGCCTCGCCGCAGCTGCGCGCCGCGGTGCGCTGGGGCCGCTTCAACCTGATGCACGAGCCGACCAAGCTGGGCGTGTTCGACGTGATCTTCTGCCGCAACGTGCTCAGCCAGTTCGACGAACCGACCCGCGCGGCGACGCTGGAGCGGATAGGGACGGCGTTGGCGCCCGACGGACTGCTGTTCCTGGGCGGTGACGAAACCACCCACGAGCTGACGGATGCATTCCGGCCGGTGCAGGGACGCAACGGGCTGTATTGCAAAGCGCCGGGGCACATCCGGGCGGTGGCGTAGGCTTTGATGAATCGCAGCGTGAAAGTCGCGCTTGCTGGATCCTCGACGTCGCGCGGCTGACCGCCGCGCAACGCCAAGGATGACGATCCTATTTAATGCTGTCGTCATCCTTGGCGGGGAGGCGCGCTCAGCGCCGAGCCGCCGAGGACCCAGCAGCTCCGCGCTCAACGCCGCGCGCTCAGAACTTCACCACATCGCCGTTCTCTTTCTTGAACGACTTCGGCTTCGTCTCCAGCACCTCGAGCGCTTTTTCGAACGGCCGCGCCAGCACCGCGCCCTTGGGCGAGCTCACGATCGGGCGTTCGACCAGGATCGGGTTCTCGACCATCGCCTGAACGATCGCCGCATCTGAAACGCCATCCTTCAGCAGGCCCAGCTCCTCCGCCGGTCCCTTGGTGCGCAGCACGTCACGCGCCTTCACGCCCATCCGCTTGAACAGCGCCTTCAACTGCGCCGAAGTCCAACCGGCCTTCACGTAGTCGACCACCTCGGGCTCATAGCCCGCCGCCCGGATCAGCCCGAGCGTGTTGCGCGAGGTGCCGCAGTTGGGGTTGTGAAAAATGGTGACGTCGAATTTGGTCATGGGTTACTGCTCGATCTTGAACGTGCCGACCTCGGCGGTCGAGTCAGACGACGAATAGGCCATGACGTTCCCGGGGCGGGGCGGCAAAGGCTTCGCGTCCTTCGGCCAACCCGGAACGACAGCGGCATAGCGCACCTCCAGCTTCGCTCCGTGTGGAAGGACGAGGCTGAGCCCTTGTGATCCTCCGATCCAAAGGAGGCCCGGAGGGAGGGGCGGTTGCGCCCAAACGACAGTCAGCCACTTTCCAGCCTTCGTTGGCTTGCTGAGCGGCGTGCCGAACAGCGAAGCCTTGAAGGGTCGGTCCGACTTGACCGCCAGAATAACCCGCCTGTTTTCGCCGCCGAACCAAAGGTCGATCAATACGTGACGATCGCCGCCTGCAACGCTCTGTATGTCCTGCGCTTCAAGTTGAGGCTGCAAGCTCTCGTAGGGCGCGTTGACGAGGTGGATGACCGGGTCGCTGCATCCGTTAGGCGCATGGCAAGTGAAATGAGGCGGAGGTGTCCGGGCGGTTACATTGCCCGTCGCATCGGCGACGAAGACTGGGTCTTGCGCCAACGGGAACAGGCTCCGCTTTCGCACCTTCCCGCTGTCGGCTTTCAGCGCCTGTTCCGTCCACGGGTCGAGCGTCTGTAGCAGATCGGTGCGATAGTACCGATCCGTGTCCGCGTCGTGCACGTACATCACCTCCGTAGCGCGCGGGTAGCGGGCGGTCGGTGGGGTGTCGAAGACGATGACGCCGAGGGTCACGATCGCGGCGGTGAAGGCGAAGACGCTGAGGCTGATCGGGCGCGGCGTGACAGCGATGAGCGGGACGATAGCCAAGGCGGCGGTCCAGAAGAACAGGCCGAGCGCCGCGGGCAGGTCGGCGCCGACGCCCAGGGTCAGCATGTGGATTTCGCCGAGCGCCCAGCCGAGGCAGAGCACCGCGGCGATCCCGCACGCCAGCAACGCGACGGGTCGATCCAGGCCGCCGGCAAATGAGGCGATGAGCACACCGGTCGTAATCAGCAGCAGCGGCCACTCGATCATGAACGCCGCCGACGGCGCGAACGCCTGGGCGATCAGCGCGATGAGCAGCGCCAGCTTCAGGAAAGCCCCGACCACGCTCCACGGTCGCACCGGGCGACCGAACGCGGGCGTTGCGAACAGCGCGGCGCCGACGGCGGCGCCGGCGCCGATCAGATCACGTCCGATCAGGTAGCAGGCGGCCCCGAGCACGATGGGGACGATAAGCGCCCACAGCCGCCGCTGACCCTGCATCAGGGCGCCGATGCCGAGCAGCACGCCGCCCAGCATGGTGAAGCCGAGCGCGGCCTCGAACCAGCCGAAGCGCGCGAGCAGCGGCAACTGGTCGACGAAGCCGCGCGGCACGAGGGTGGCGTCGCGCACGAAACTGGCCAGCGCCGAAAGGAAGAACAGCAAGGCGAGCGCGGCGCTATAGGCGCGGATGGTCTCGATCCAGCCGATCTCGCCCTTCTTCCGCTCGCGCAACACTGCGGCGGTGGTGAAGACGATGCTGACGACGAGCAACAGCCAGCCGAGCAGCGGCGGATAGGCGATCACCACCTTGCCGAACAGGTCGCCGAACACCTTGTCGGGCGTCTTGGCCGGCAGGACCTTGGCGTAGGCCACAGCGCGTGCGGCTGCCAGCACCTGGCGGCCCATGTCCTGGATCGCGCCGGGCTGGTTGTTCGCCGGTGTGGCCGTGGGCGAATGGTAGTCGAACTCACGGCCCATGAAGGCATAATTCAGACCCAGGATGCCCATGCGCCTGGACACGGTGAAGTCGGTGTCGTTCGGCATGTGTTCATAGATGAACACGGCGAGGGAGTTGGCCCGCGGGTCGACGGCGGACCTCCGGAACAGATCGATGGTCTGGCCGTCGCCGGCGCCGGTCTGGAACATGAAGGTGCGACCACCGCTGCCGCGGGTGTCCATGTTGAGAACGAAACCGATCCGCTTCGCCAGCGGGTCCTGGCCGTAAAAAGCGTGGGCGCCGACAAGGCCGTTCTCCTCGCCGTCGGTGATGATGAAGACCACGTCGCGTTCAGGCTGGCCCTGCGCCTTCAGGGCGCGGGCGATTTCGAGCTGGCTGACGACGCCCGCGGTATTGTCGGCGGCGCCGGGCGAACCCGGCACGCTGTCGTAGTGCGCCATGACGGCGAGCGCCTTGGCGTTGCGGTTGCGTCCGGGCATCACGCCGATGAGGTTCTGCACGTCGGCGCCGGAGATAATCTGGCGGCCGCCGAGATCGAACTCATGGAAGGCGCGGGCATTCTGGACCCGCACCTCGAGGCCAAGGTCTTTCAGCCGGCCGATCAGATAATCGCGCACCTGGTCGTGGCGCAGGCTGTCGATCGGGTGCGGCGCCTGGCCCAGCACCTCGACGTCCTTGAGGGCGCGCGCCTCGGAGTACGCCGTCGCCGGCGCGTCGGGGCCCGCGGGCGCGGGCACGCGGATGTCGAGCCAGGCGAGCGCGAGGCTCGCCATCAGGGTCAGCGCCAAGGCCAATGAACGGATCACGGTCCCCTCCCGAACAGCGGCGGCACTGTGCGACGGGGAGGGCCGGGCCCGCAAGCCGGGGCGGTCTCGCGTTCGCTGTGGCCCTGCTGTTATGGTCGCGACTTCGTCGGATGGGGATGGATCATGCGGGCGGTGATCGGGCTGGCGGTATTGGCGGCTATGGGGGTCTCACCGGTCGCGACCGCGGCGACGGGCGCGGCTTCGGTATCGGCGCGGCTCGCGCCGTGCGCCCGGCTTGCCGACTACGCGCGAGGCCTCAGGCATGTGGATTGGGACAAGCGAGGCGACAAGGCGTTCCTGCCGGCCCTGACGTTCGCCAAGGCCGAGCAGGTCGACGTCACCGCCGCGAAACATCCGGCGCCGGGGAGCCCCGCAGCGATTGCGCGCCTGCCCATGGTCAAGAAAGCGCTCGACGACGCCGACTATTCCGTCCTCGAGGTCGAGCATCTTCGCAAGAGCGGCCTGTTCCAGGTCGACAACGTCGAGGGAACCCTGCACTGCCACTACCTGGCGTTCCTGCGCGCGGGCAAGGCGACGCGCGTTGTCGGGGCGCCTCCAGCCGAGAGAGAGCCGGGCGACCTCTGCTGGACCAACACGGGCGATCTGGCGACGCTCTATGGAAGACCTGCATTTGTGGTTCACGACCAATTCAGCGGCACGCTGCCGGACGACCACATCATCGTGACGCCCTGGACCGGCGCCGGTTGGGGCGCAGCCTGCGAGACGGATCTGCATTTCGATACGACGGTCAGCATCTCGGAACGCTATTGTGGCGACGTCGACGTGTGCCGGCGCGCGACCCGGGTCGCGAAATCGATCGTCGTCGCCTACGACCGCAAACGTTCCGGCAAGGATGACATCTCGGGGTTCATGTTCGGCAAGGCGGCGCCCGCGCCGGTTCAGGCCGTGATGCAACAGGCCTTGGCCGGCCGAAGCGATACCCATACGCCCGACTTCCCGACCTTCGGCGTCAAGGTGAAGGAGGAGGACGAGTTCAACCTGTCGTACAACGGTTTTGTCTACTTCCCGCTGGAGCTGGACGGCCTCTGGTACGGCGCCGCGATTGCCCGAAACGGCGTCGGCTGGCGCGAGGACGACAACACCTTGCTGGTCATCTACGACCTGGAGGCCGGATGGACCAAGCCGTTGGCGAGCTTCGTGCTTCCGGTGTCGGTGACCCGCCTCGTTTCGGCGAAGGCGATCATTCCGCCGCCGCCAAAGGATAAATGAACGCGGCCTACTCCTTGGCGATGGTCAGCACCAGCTTGCCGAAGTTTTCGCCGGTGAACAGCTTGTTGAGGCTGGTGACGAAGGCGTCGACGCCGCCGTCGACCACGTCTTCCTTGTGCTTCAGCTTGCCTTCCTTGATCCAGCCGGCCATGGCGCGGGCCGCTTCGCCGTAGCGTTTGGCGAAGTCGAACACGATGAAGCCTTCCATGCGCGCGCGGTTGACCAGCAGCGACAGATAGTTCGCCGGCCCCTTCGGCGGCGTGGTGTTGTTGTACTGCGAGATGGCGCCGCAGATCGGCACCCGCGCTTTGAACGCCAGGTTGGCCAGCGCCGCGTCGAGAATCTCGCCGCCGACGTTGTCGAAATAGACGTCGATGCCCTTGGGGCAGTGTTCGCGCAGCGCCTTGCGCACGTCCTGGGACTTGTAGTCGACCCAGGCGTCGAACCCGAGTTCGTTGACGACGTACTGGCACTTCTCCGCACCGCCGGCGATGCCGATGACCCTGCAGCCCTTGATCTTGGCGATCTGGCCCACGATCGCGCCGACCGCGCCCGAGGCGCCGGACACCACCACCGTCTCACCGTCCTGCAACGCGCCGACATCGAGCAGGCCGAAATAGGCGGTCATGCCAGGCATGCCGAGCACGCCGAGATAGGCGGTGAGCGGCGCCGCGTTCAGGTCGATCTTGTGCAACGCCTTGCCGGACAGCCGCGCGTATTCCTGCACGCCGGTCATGCCGGTGACGTAGTCGCCGGGTTTGAAGTCCGGATCGTTGCTCTCGACGACCTTGCCCGCGCCGCCGGCGCGCATCACCGCGCCGATCTCCACCGGCGGGACGTAGGACTTGGCGTCGTTCAGCCAGCCGCGCATGGCCGGATCGAGCGAGATGGCCAGAACCTTGACCAGCACCTCGCCCTCGCCGAGCGCCTCGACCGGCTCGGTGGCGAAGGCGAAGTTCTCGGGCGTCACCATGCCCACCGGGCGCGAGGCCAGCCGGGCCGTGCGGTTCTGAAGGGCGGTCATGGGGGTCTCCCGATCCGTCTTGCTGCCGAAGAGCTTGCGGAACCACTGCACCGGCGTCCTCCCGTTTTCAATCGAAACTTCGATACGTCCCGGTAGCTGATTTCCAGGTCCGGGACGATGCGTTAGGGTTGAGGCGAGGGGGAGATTTCAGTGTTCTGGTTGTTTTTTGCGGCGCTCGCCGCGTCGCAGCCAACGTCCGCGGCGGCCGTGCCGGGGCCGCCCGGCAAGCCCGTCGTCGTCAATCCCGACTGGGTTCAGAAGCCCGACGGCGCCACCGTGGAGCGTTACTATCCCGCGTACCCGTGGGGCGCGGGCGTCGAAGGGCGGGCGACCATCGAGTGTGTCGTCACCGTCGAAGGGACCACGGCCGATTGCAAGGTAATCTCCGAGGACCCGAGGGGCGCGGGCTTCGGCGAGGCGGTGATCTCCATGGCGACGACCTTTCGCTTCCGGCCCAAGACGATCGACGGAAAGCCGGTAGGCGGCGCCAAGGTTGTGGTGCCGATCAAGTTCGCGACGCAGGCGCTTCCGAAGACGGATATCGACCGGCTCAGGACCTGCGCCGGCTGGTGGCAGACGCTGATGGAGAGCAAGCCGTTTGATCGCGATGACACGTTCGATTTCGCCGCTTTCGAGATCCAACGTCTGCAGTTCGTCCAGATCGAAGTCTGGCTGAAGCGCACGCCGTCGCAGATCCTGGGCGATCTTGACGCGGCCGCAGCGGAGGCGAAGGCGAGCCCGCCGAGCGCGGACGTCATCGACGCCTGCCGTGCGCGGGTCGCCAAGGCCATCGCCGCCACGGGCGCGAGGTAGCGCGTATGCTGTCACTGATTTTCCTGTTAGCGAGCGCGACGGCGGCGCTTGGGACGAGCGATCCGTCGCCGCGTCTGGCCGCACCGCCTGATGCGAACACCCTGATCCGGTACGAGGCCTGCGCGGGCTTGGCCGCGGCGATCGCCCAGTCCAGGCCCGATCCCACCGGCAAGGCCCGGACCCGGTTCATAGATTGGGTCTATGTCTATTCCGCGAGCGGCCTGGTTTCCGGACTCAAGCCGTCGGAGATCGACCGGCGCCTCGAGCAGGCTCGGTTGAAAGCGCAGGCGCGGCTCGATCGCGGGGAGATTCCGGCGGAAGCGGCGGCGTGCGACGCGACGATCGACGTCAACGGCCCGATCAGGCCAAGGCCGGTGCGCCCCGCGGTGATCACTAACCCCGACTGGATCACCCGACCGAACTCCGACCAACTGCTGGCTGCCTTCCCCAAGGATGCGCTGGACAAGGGCGTCAGCGGTGACGTGCAGCTCGAGTGCCAGGTCGAGGTCGACACGACGCTGAGTGGATGCGCGGTGATCAAGGAAGATCCGCCCGGCATGGGGTTCGGCGCCGCCGGTCTTTCACTCGCAGCGACCATGCACATGCGACCGCAGACCGTCGATGGCAAGGCGGTGCGCGGCGCCAGGGTGATCGTCCCGCTGAACTTCAAGGTCGCGCCCGACTTCGACATGACCCTGGCCGAGTCCCTGCCCGACGCGGAGCGGTGCCTGGGTTATGCGTTCCAACAGGCGTCCGATCCCGGGAGCGACTCCGCGTACCGGCAGTGGACCGAGTGGTTCACCGGCGACGCGCTGGCGGCGAAGCTTTCGCCCGCCGACGCGTCGGCGCGGCTAATCGCGTCGACCCACACGGCGGCCGAGGCGCTGAAAACACAAAAGGGCGCGACCGAAGCAGCCGTCTGCCGCCGCTACTACGAGGCTTGGAAGGCTCAGTCCTGAAGCGCGGGCCCCAATAAAAAGCGCGCCTGCCGGGGGGCGACAGGCGCGCGGTACTCGGTGACGCTACGCTACTGTACTAAAACACGTCAGGCGGCGACGGTGGCCACCACTTCCTGCGGGTCGCGCAGCACATAGCCGCGGCCCCAGACGGTCTCGATGTAATGCTTGCCGTCCGCGGCGGTCGCCAGCTTCTTGCGCAGCTTACAGATGAACACGTCGATGATCTTCAGTTCAGGCTCGTCCATGCCGCCGTAGAGGTGGTTCAGGAACATCTCTTTCGTGAGAGTCGTCCCCTTCCTCAAGCTGAGCAGCTCGAGCATCTGGTATTCCTTGCCGGTGAGGTGGACCCGCAGGCCGTTCACCTCGACCGTCTTGGCGTCCAGGTTCACCACGATCTCGCCGGTCTTGATGACCGACTGGGCATGGCCCTTGGAGCGGCGGACCACCGCGTGGATGCGCGCGACCAGCTCGTCCTTGTGGAACGGCTTGGTCATGTAGTCGTCGGCGCCGCCGCCGAGCGTCTTCACCTTGGTGTCGATTTCCGACGAACCGGACAGGATCATCACCGGGGTGTTGACCTTGCCGACGCGCAGCTGACGCAGCACGTCCAGGCCGGACATGTCGGGCAGGTTCAGGTCGAGCAGGATGAGGTCGTAGTCGTAGATCTTGCCCAGATCCACGCCCTCCTCACCCAGGTCGGTGGTGTAGACGTTGAAACCTTCGGACTTGAGCATCAGTTCGATGCTCTGCGCAGTCGCGCTATCGTCCTCGATCAACAGTACTCGCATTCAGCCCCTCCCGGCGAAAGCGCTGCCGTCCAAGAATCCGCGGCCGGACCCTCAGTCCATCCCCAGCACGCTAGGCCGTCAGTTACTTAAGATTGGTTAATCCTAAAGACTTGCCGAATCGTAGGGTGATTTGCGAGTCCGCGACAAGCCAACGAGTCAACGATTCGAATCCGTGTGCGGATTTTTCCTGGGGAAATTTCCTGGATCTGCAAGGGACGCAATAAGTCTTAAGCGGAAATTAACGCGGGCTTTCTTGCGCCCGAATCCGGCCTGTGTGAGACCCCGTGACGCAGGACCGATCGGGGGGCGGGAGAAAGAAATTCATGAACGAAACGGCCGAAATCAACGCCAAAAAAGCTGGGGGCGACTACGACGCGTCGGCCTATCGGCGCGCCGGCCGCGGCAGGATCTACGACGGCATCATCGACACCATCGGCGACACGCCGCTGGTGCGCCTGCCCAGGCTAACGGCAGAGTTGAAGCCCAAGGCCGAGGTTCTCGCCAAGCTCGAGTTCTTCAACCCCCTGGCCAGCGGGAAGGACCGCATCGGCGTCTCGATGATCGCCGCGCTGGAGGCCAACGGCCTGCTGAAGCCCGGCTCGACCCTTGTGGAGCCCACCAGCGGCAACACCGGCATCGCGCTCGCCTTCGTGGCCGCCGCCAAGGGCTATCGTCTGATCCTGGTCATGCCCGAGAGCATGTCGATGGAGCGGCGCAAGATGCTGCTCCTGCTGGGGGCCGAGCTGGAGCTGACCCCCGCCGAGGGCGGCATGCGCGCCTCCATCGCTCGGGCCCAGGAGATTGTGGCCTCCACCCCCGGCGCGGTCATGCCGCAGCAATTCGACAACCCCGCCAACCCCATGATCCACCGAGTTTCGACCGCCGAGGAGATCTGGAACGACACCCAGGGCCAGGTGGACGCGGTGGTCGCCGGCATCGGGACCTCGGGCACCATCACCGGCGTCGGCCAGGTGCTGAAGGCGCGCAAACCGGGGGTCCAGATGATTGCCGTGGAGCCGGTCGCCTCGGCCATCCTGTCCGGGGGCACGCCGGGGCCGCACAAGATTCAGGGCATCGGCGGGGGCTTCGTCCCCTCCATCCTCGACCGCAGCGTGATCGACGGGGTCGAGACCGTCGATAACGAGGAGGCCTTCGCCATGGCGCACAAGGCCGCCGAGATCGAAGGCATCCCGGTCGGCATCTCGTCGGGGGCGGCGCTGGCTGTGGCCTTCCGCCTGGCCGCGCGCGACGCCTACGCGGGTAAGATGATCGTAACCATCATCCCCAGTTTCGCGGAGCGGTACCTGTCGACGGCCTTGTTCGAGGATCTCTAGGCCAAAATCCTCTTTGGGCGCGGCGTCTTGCAGTGTCCCAGGCTGGCTTGCTCACCACAAGTTAACCGGCCTGGGGTGAAGTGGTTAAATGACCGAGACCTCGGCCAGACGCGACAGCCCCGCGACGGCGGACGCCGCGCCGCCCTCGCGCGCGCGCAAGGCGCTGCTCAAGCGTCTGGCGGACGTCGTCTCGCTGCCGGCCAGCCGGGTCAACGCCTTCGAACGCTCGATGACCGCCGACCTGCTGGTCGAGATGCTGCGCGAAGCCGAGGTCGATGAGCGTAATCGTGTCGCGCTGCGCCTCGCGCCCCTGGCCGAAATCCCCAACTGTCTGGTGCGGCTGTTGCTGCGCGACCGCATCGAAATCGCGCGCTTGCTGATCGACGACTGCGGCTCGCTGACCGACGCGGATCTGGTGGCCTGCGCGCGCGACGCCTCGACCGAGCACCGCCGCGCCATCGCCCACCGCAAGCAGATCACCGAGGTGGTCGCCGAAGCCGTGGCCGAGCCGCTGGAAACCGACGTCCTGCAGATGCTGCTGAACAACACCTCGGCGCGTCTGTCGCAGCCGGCGATGGAAGGCATCGTGGGCGCGTGCCGCCACGAGCCCTCGCTTATTCCCGCCCTGCTCAAGCGCATCGAGCTCAGACCGTCGGGCGCCTACATCATGTTCTGGTGGTGCGACGGCGACGCGCGCCGCACCATCCTGCAACGCTTCGCCGTGTCGCGCGAAGTCCTGCAGGACGCGGTCGAGGACGTGTTCGCTCTGGGCGCCCAGGAGAACTGGGAAGACCCGCTCGCGCGCAAGGCGCTGCAGTTCATCGAACGGCGCCAGCGTAACCGCGGCGCCATCGAGAAGTCGCCCTACGGCAGTCTCGAGGAAGCGGTGGCCGCGGCCGAGACCGGTCTCACCCGTGAGATCGCCCAGGAGATCGGCTACCTTTCCGGCATCAAGCCCGCGACCCTGGCCAAGATCCTCTCCGACCGCGGCGGCGAACCGATCGCGGTGCTGTGCAAGTCCACCGGCCTCGCCAAGTCGTCGCTGAAAACTCTGTGGCGGTCGATGAAGCGGCCCGAGTTCGACGCCGACGGCGGCTTGTCCGAAGCACTCGAGCGGGTGCTGATCACCTACGACATGATCGCCACCGACCGGGCCCAGACGGTGCTCAGGTACTGGAACTGGGCGTTGTCCTCGGCGCTGACGCCGACGCTCATGAAAGCCATCCGCGACGGTGACGAAGACTCGCTCGACGAATATTCCGTGCCGCAATGGGCGGCGATGCTTGCCCTCGCCGAAGATTTCGGCCGCTGAGCTACCTTACCGCCGTACACGAATTGCCCAGCCTGCTTGGGACCGTTTCTTTAATCAAATAAACCCGACCCGGGATATTGTGTATCCCGGGGAAGCTCTATATTTACCGAAGCAACGCTCGAAGACTCGAATCGAGTCGGGACAGCAACCCTGGCTTCGGGAACCCAAGCATTATGGACGACAAGGCTGAAATCATTGAGATGACGGCGGACATCGTGTCCGCTTACGTCGGGAACAATTCCGTTTCCTCGAGCGATCTGCCCAATCTGATCCAGAGCGTGCACCGCGCTCTGTCGGCGGTGACCTCCGGCGCCATGGAAGTCGCGCCCGCCCCGAAGGAGCCGGCGGTCCCGCTGAAGCGGTCGATCACCCCGGACTACCTCGTGTGTCTGGAAGACGGGCGGAAGTTCAAGTCGCTGAAGCGCCACCTGCGCACCAAGTACGACATGAGCCCCGACGAGTATCGCTCCAAGTGGGGCCTGCCCAAGGACTATCCGATGGTCGCCCCGAACTACGCCAAGGCGCGTTCGGACCTGGCCAAGCAGATGGGTCTGGGCCAGGGCGGCCGCAAACCCGCCCGCAAGGGCCGCGGCGGCTGAGCCCAGCCGAACTTCAGGGTTCCAGGACGCCCCGCGGTTATGCCGCGGGGCGTTTACTTTATCGGCGCCGCTTTAAGCTTGCGGCGCAGGGCGACGCTGGCCACAGTATGAGAAGTAACCTCGAGGAACGCGGATGATTGCGCAGACGGGAGCGCCCGCCTCGGCGCTTCGGGCGCACGAGGAGCTCTACGGCTACTGGTCGGCGCTGAAGAAGCCTGACCGCCTGCCGGGGCGGCGCGATATCGACCCGGCCGATTTCAAGCGCCTGTTGCCGACGGTCAGTCTGGTCGACGTGGTCGCGCGCGATCCGCTGGACTTCAAGACGCGATTGGCCGGGACCGGCCTCTACAGCGTCTACGGCCGCGAGATCACCGGCCTGCGCATGGAAGACATCTACCCGGCGCCGGAAGCCGCCGAGTGGCGCGACCGGCTGAAACGCGTGGTCGAAACCCGCAAGCCCGCCATGGGCGTCCACTCGTTGGCCTGGCGCGGCACCGGCCGCCTGTCGATCGTGTGGCTGCGCCTGCCGCTGGCGGGCGACGGCGCAACGGTGGACATGATCCTGGGCTACGACGCGGTGGTCGGCGTGAGAGACGAACCGCCGAGCGGCGTGCGGGCGGCGTAACAAAATCCTCCCCCCGCGTGAAGCGCGTAGGGGAGGGGGACCGCCGAAGGCGGTGGAGGGGCCAGCGCGACGTTGGCCGATGCAAGCGCCCTCTACGCCTCACGTCGCGCAGTGTTTCGCGCGCTAGTCACTCACCGTCGCGCCGGCCCCTCCGTCGGCCTCCGGCCGACACCTCCCCTGCGGCCTTCGGCCGGGGGACGATTTAAGAGGTCGCGGCGCGCGCTTCCGCCCGTATCCGTTCGATCATGGCGTTGAGGCCGTTGGCGCGTTGGCTGGACAGGGCTTCGGGCAAGCCGAGTTTCGCCATGGCGGCTTGGGCGTCGAAGGCGGCGATCGCCTGCGGCGTGCGGCCGGAGTAGAGTTTCAGCAAGACCGCAATCAGGCCCTTCACGATGTGCGCGTCGGAGTCGGCGCGGAAGTGAAGCGTGCCGTCCCCCTCTCGCGACGTCGTGATCCACACCTGGCTCGCGCAGCCGCGCACCTTGTTCGCGTCGACGTGGTCTTCGTCGGGCAGCGGCTCGAGCTCGCGCCCCAGATCGATCAGGAAGCGATAGCGCTGCTCCCAGTCGCCCAGCACCTCGAAGGTGTCGGCCAGATCTGCCAGCGCGTCATCCATCGTCTCAGCCATGAGCGCGACATAGGCGCTCAGGGACGAACGGGCAAACGGCTCAGCCCGCGCGGCGCAGGGTGATGGTGGCCGCGAGGCCCCGGCCCGGGGCGGTGTCGACCGAGAAGGTCCCGCCCAGGGTCTTGCAGATCAGATCGACCAGCGGCCAGCCGAGACCGGCGCCTTCGACCCGGCGCACCAGGGCGTTTTCACCCTGCTCGAACGGCCGCATCAGGCGCGGCGCCTCGGCCGGGTCGAGCCCTTCGCCGTCGTCGATGACGCTCAGCTGCACCAGCGGCCCCTGGGCGCGGCCGACCAGCCGCACCGTGGAGCCCTCGGGCGCATATTGCGCGGCGTTCTGAATCAGGCAGACCAGCGCGGTGCGCGCGGCCCGCGCATCGGCCAGCGCGGCGGGCGAGGGGATCGGCGTCTCGATCGAAATCTTCAGCCGCCGCTGTTCGAGTTCCTCGGAACAACTGTGCGCGGCTTCGGCGAACAGGGCGTCCAGCGGTTCGGCGCGGGGGTCGAGCTCGACCTGGCCACTCTCCAGCTTGACGATTTCAAGAACCTGATTGACCAGCTTCAACAGCCGGTGGCCGCTGACCCGGATAATCTCGCCGTATTCGCGGTACTGGGCCGGGATCGGGCCGCACATCTCCGACGAAATGATCTCCGAGAATCCGATGATGGCGTTCAGCGGCGTGCGCATCTCATGGCTGACCATGCGCAGGAACGAGCGCGGCGCGGCGTCGACCGCAGGTTGGGCCGCAGGCTGGTCCACCGCGCGCGGGCGCGCCGCCGGGGCGGGCGCCTCGGATTCGGGGACTTGACGGCCTCTGGGAAGGGCCTGGGACATGCTGGCCTCCGGCCTCGCTATCGCTACACGGGCAGGATGGCACAACGCGATTACCGGACCGTTTCCCCAGGTTGCTAACAGGACCTTCGCGCGAAGCGTGCGAGCGCTCGCACAAGGGCTTCAGTCCCGCTACCATCACCGTAGGAAACCCCCTGAGTCGTGCGATTCTTGGTGAACGCGCCGCAAACCATTGAGACCGGGCCCCAGCCCGCGCCTGAGCCCCCGGTTGAGCCGGGCCGCACAGGTGCGCCTGCCGATCCGGCCCACGCGGCGGCGCTGTTGCAGCACGGGGTGTGGAGCGTGGGCGTGCTCGCCGCGCTCGGGCTTCTGCTCTGGCTCGTCCCCGGCCTTTCGGCGTCGACGGTGGCGGCGCTGGTCGTCGCAGCGGTCCCCGGCATCGCAGCCCAGGGGCTGCGGTTTCGCGACGGTGAGCGGCTGCGTATCGGCCTGATCGGCGTCTGGGCGTTCTGCGCCGCTTTCGCCGCCGGCGTGACCGGCGGTCTTGCGGGTCCGCTGGCCGGTCTGTGCGCGGCGCCCTTTGCCGCGGCGCTGTCCTTCGACAATCGCAGACTGGTGTCGGGCGGCGCGGCGCTTTCGCTCGTCGCGTTTGCGCTGGCGCTGTGGGCGTCGCTCGCCTCGGGCGCGGCGCTGCCGGATCTGTCCACCGCGGTGTGGCTGGGCGCGCTCGCCGTCGGATCGGTCGCGACCTGGATCGCCGCCAGCATCACCCGCGCGCTGCGCGGCCGCAGCGAACGCGCCGCCAGCGCCGAGGTCGCGCTGTCGCGTCTCGAATACGTCCTCGCACAACAACCGCAGCTGCTCCTGACCCTCGAAGCGACGGGACGTCTGAGCGCCGCCTACGGCGCGCCGCCGCCGGGCTTTTCGCTCGACCAGTTGTTCACCCAGGGCCTGATCGCTTCCGCCTATCATCCCGACCGCGCTGGCCTGCAAAACGCGCTCTTGCGCGCGGCGACCCACGGCGCGGCGGAGTTCGGCTTTACCCCCTGGGCGTCCCTCGATCGCTTTTCAGCCATCGCCCTTCGCCGGCTTCCGGACGGCCGCCTGATCGGCGCTCTGCGCGACGCCAGCATCCAGCATGCGCGCGAGGCGGCGCTGGAGGCCGCGCGTTCCGAGGCGGAAAACCTCAACGCCGGCAAGTCGCGTTTCCTGGCCAACATGAGCCATGAACTGCGCACGCCGCTGAACGCGGTGATCGGCTTCTCCGACGTCATGCGCCAGCGCCTGTTCGGCCCGATGCCCGAACGCTACGCCGAATACGCCGAACTGATCCACGAGTCCGGCGGCCACCTGCTCGACCTGATCAACGACGTGCTCGACATGTCGAAGATCGAGGCGGCGCGCTACGAGCTGCACAAGGAAGTCTTCGACGCGCGCGAACCGGTCTCGGCCGCCCTGCGCCTCGTACGCGGTCAGGCGGAGGACGCCGAGATCGCGCTGAACGGCGTGCTGCCGACCGAGCCGGTGCACGTGGACGCCGACCAGCGCGCGATCAAGCAGATCGTGCTGAACCTGTTGTCCAACGCCATGAAGTTCACCCCCGCCGGCGGCTCGATCACCGTGGTGTTGAACCAGGACGCCGGCGTGCTCGAACTCTGCGTCGCCGACACCGGCCTCGGCGTCGCGCCCGAAGACCTCACGCGCCTCGGGCGTCCCTTCGAACAGGCGGGCGACGCCTTGTCGAAAGCGCAAGGCTCGGGCCTTGGCCTGTCGCTGGTGCGCGCCTTCTCACGCCTGCACGGCGGCGAGATGACCATCGAGAGCACCCTGGGCGAAGGCACCGCGGTGACCGTGCGCCTGCCGGTGGTGGTGGCGGAAGAGGGCGGCCCGCGCCGCGGCGCCGAAATCATCCCGATCGAAACGCGGCGCTAAACGGGTCCCAGTTTCAGGAACGAGAGACCGGCGGCGACGTCGCCCACTTCGAAGGAGGCGGTGCGCACGCGGTCGCCGGAGAACAGGAACTCCACCGCGAAACTCTCACGCGGATCGAGGCCCGCCAGCGCGTCTATGGAGGCGGCGGGGAAGCGGAACGCCATGCCGTGTTCGCGACCCGCCGGCGTCAAGCGCCCCGCGTCGTCCACCGCTTCGGCGAGCACCAGCTTGGACGCCCAGCGCGGCGGCAGCGGCCGGTTCTTCGGCGCGCCGATCCAGGCCGTGTGCGTGCGGCTCACGTCGCGAAAGACCAGACGCGCGGCATAGGGCCGCTCACCGTTGAAGGCGGCGACCGCGATCAGGCCGGTCTGATTGTTCTGGCCGACGACGCCGAACGACACGGGGTCGGATCCGGCGTTGGCCGTCTCCACCAGCCGCCAGGTGATCGAGCTATAGGCGGAACGGTCCGCGCGCCATGCGGCGGCGGCGCCGGGAAAGTCCATGTGCGGCGTCTTGCTCCAGCCGTCGAAGGCGCTGCGCACGCGTTGTGCGGCGATCTTCAGGTCGGGTGAAGCGCAGTCGACGCTGTCGGCGCGTTGGGTCGCGCGCGTGGTCACACCGTTCACCGTCGCGCCGTCGGCGCCGGCGCGCAGCGCTGCGCCGCGCGCCTGATTGGCGGAGGCTTCGAGCGCGGCGCCGATCTGCGGCGCGAACAGGCGGCAGCGGTTGTCCGCCACGGTCATCAGCTCGCGCTCGTAATAGAGGTCCATGGCCGACGCCGCCTGGGCCGCAACGGGTGCGAGCGCCGTGATCAATGCGATCGCGCCGGGCAGGGCCGTTTTCAGCGTCAGGTGATGGGCGATGCCCATGGATCGGCTTTCGTCTATGGTCGGAAGTTACGGCGAAGCCTAAGGCTTTGCCCTTGAAGTTCGGTTTCCAGGCAGGGTTAAGCGAGTGTTGCTGTCCACCGACCTCTGGGCCGGCGCCCTGATCCGGCGCGCGGAACTCGCCGGCGCCTTCGCCACCGTCGCGCGCAAGGGCGACGCGCGCGCGGGCACGGTGCTGGTCAAGGCGCTGAACCGCCGCTCCGGCCAGGCGCGCCTCTATGCCGAAGCGCTGCGCGGCGAAGGTGAGCGGGTGTGGATGCAGCCGGTCCCCTCACAGCAGGAGGCCGACCTCGACGCCTACGTCGAACGCCAGGTCCGCATCGACCCGGACCTCTGGCTGATCGAAATCGAAGACGCCGAGGGACGCCACTTTCTGACCGAGCCGGTGGAGGACGGATAAGTACCCTCCCTCTTCGATAGAGGGAGGGCAGGGAGGGAGATGGGGGCAGGCGGCCTCAGAAGTGAGCGCGGGCGGCGCCTCCCGCGCCTACTCGGCGCCAGCGTACACTCATCTCCATCCCCGACCCTTCCTCCATCGAGGAGGAAGGGAGACCTCTTTTGCAAGGCTCCCCAACCGTAGGGTTCGGTTAACCGCCTTTCTCAACCAGACCTTATGCGGCCCGGGGTTAGGCTCCGCCCCAATCCGGCGTTCAGTCCGGTCTTCGGTGGGTGCGCGGTGCTTTTCCTTATCAACGACACGGTCTTCGAGTTCGAGGCGCGCGACATCGTCCCGCCGCTGGACGCCCAGCGGTTCGCGGCGGTCAGCCTCGGGTACGTGATCCAGCTCGGCAAGGAACTCTACGCCGAGGAGCCCCTGCTGCACCGGGTCGCGCCCGAGCGCGCCCGCCGCCTGGCCGCCCTGCTGGCCATGAAGCAGCCCGACATCAACGCCGCCCTGTTCGTGGCCCCGGCCCAGTACTGCTCGCCGGACCAGGTGGGCACCCGGTTCTGCAACCTGGCCATCGAGGTCATGGCCTCGCTGCACACCCAGAACCAGCAGGGGGCCTTGGACGCCGTCGTCGCCGACCGCGAGGTCTGGCGCCGCCTGGCGGCCTGACGTTTCAAAGGGCTTGGCCTTAAAGCAAACCGGTTGACGCCGGCCCTGGCGGGTGCGATTTCCGCGCCTGTATCCAGGAGACCCCGATGTACGGCCGCGTCCTCAGCACCACCATCGTCGTCGTGCTCGCCGGCCTCGGCATCGCGATCAGCTGCGCGCTCGAGTGGGCGCTCCTGAAGGCCATCTTCCACTGGTGAGCCTGAGCCGGTTGCGCGGCTGATCCGGCCGCGCTACGCCCGCCCGCCATGTCCAAACCCTCACGAGCACGGAACCGTGCTCGTGAATCCTGATATCGTAGGCGCGTCGTGACCGCAAAACCGGGAACCACTTTTGCGCAACGCGCCCTAGCCGCCGAAGCTGCGCGCCGGCGCACCTTCGCCATCATCTCGCACCCGGACGCCGGCAAGACGACCTTGACCGAGCACCTGCTGCTGGCCGGCGGCGCGATCCGGGCGGCGGGCGCGGTGCGCGCGCGCGGCGAGAACCGGCGCACCCGGTCGGACTGGATGAAGATCGAGCGCGAGCGGGGGATCTCGGTCTCCGCCTCGGTGATGACCTTCGAGCACGACAATCTGCTGTTCAACCTGCTCGACACGCCGGGCCACGAAGACTTCTCCGAGGACACCTACCGCACCCTGACCGCCGCCGACGCCGCCGTGATGGTGCTCGACGCCGCCAAGGGCATCGAGCCGCAGACGCTGAAGCTGTTCGAGGTCTGCCGCCTGCGCGACATTCCGATCCTCACCTTCATCAACAAGATGGATCGCGAAGCGCTCGATCCCTACGCGCTGCTGGACGAGATCGGCGCCAAGCTCGCGCTGGATCCGGCGCCGCTTTACTGGCCGCAGGGGTCGGGCAACCGCTTCCGCGGCGTGATGGATCTCAGCGCGCAACGCTTCCTGCCCTTCACCAAGAAGTCGGCCACCGACGAGGACCAGGGTCATCCGGAGGCCATCGCGCTGGACGCAGCGGGCGATTATCTCGACGAGGCAGAGCTGGCCGAGCTGTCCGACAACGTCGACCTGGTCAGCGGCGCGTCCAAGCCGTTCGAGCTGCAGTCCTTCCTCGAAGGCCACATGACGCCGGTGTTCTTCGGCACGGCCCTGCGCCATTTCGGCGTCAACGAACTGCTGTCGGCGCTGGGCCGTTTTGCGCCGCCGCCGGAGCCGACACCGGTCGATCGTTCCGGCGCCGAGAGCGAGATCGCGCCCGGCGACAGCGAAGTCACCGGCTTCGTGTTCAAGGTCCAGGCCAATATGGACCCCAACCACCGCGACCGCATCGCCATGCTGCGCCTGTGTTCGGGGCGATTTGCGCGCGGCATGAAGCTGAAGGTGCAGAACACCGGGCGTCAGCTGTCGGTGAACGCGCCGATCATGTTCTTCGCCTCCGACCGCGAACTGGCGGAAGAGGCCTACGCCGGCGACGTGATCGGCATTCCCAACCACGGCGTGCTGCGCGTCGGCGACAGCCTGTCGGAAACCGGCGTGCTGCGCTTTGCAGGCCTGCCCAACTTCGCGCCGGAAATCCTGCAGCGCGTACGCGTGAAGGATCCGCTGAAGGCCAAGCATCTGAAGAAGGCGCTCGAAGGTCTCGCGGAAGAGGGCGTGACCCAGTTGTTCCGCCCTACCCACGGGTCGGACTTCATCGTCGGCGCGGTGGGCCAGCTTCAGTTCGAGGTCATGGCCGACCGCCTGGCCAACGAATACCAGCTCGAGGTCATCTTCGAACCCAGCCCCTTCGCGGAGGCGCGCTGGCTGAGCGGCGACCGCGCCGAGATCGAAAGCTTCATCGACAAGCACAAGACCGCGATCGCCCAGGACATCGACGGCCGTTCGGTGTTCCTGGCCAAGTCCGCCTGGGAGACCGGCTACGTCGCCGAGCGCTACCCCAACGTGACCTTCCTGAAGACCCGCGAACGCGGCTAGGCGAGAATCACGCAGGATTTACGCCTTGGCGGTGAACCGCCGTCGCGGCGTCACGTTTGCTCTGTCCTCCACCCGAGCCCCGCGGACGTCCCGCGACGGGACGGTAAGGCCGAGGTCATGTTCGAGTTTGGACGCGAGCTGAAGAAGGCGCTGGGCGCAGGCGACGCCCCCGGCGAACCCGACTCCAGCCTGTACGAGCTGCTCGACATCCAGGCCCTGGCCGCCCAGGGCCGCTGCGGCGACATCGACGCCGGCCGCGTCTCGGCCAAGCATCCCTTCCCGATGTGGCTCAGGTCCGCCGCGATCTGGCGCGAGCATGCGCGCCGCACCGGCGATGTTCTGGCGCTGCGCCGCGCCGCCGCCGCCGCGGTGTCCGCAGGCCGTAACGCCGCCAGCCAAGCCGAGCACGCGCGCGCCGCCCTCGAACAGGCCCTGACCAGTCTTCTGGGCGCCGACCTCTACGGCGACGAGCAGCTCGACGCGGCGACGCGCAATTCGCTGAAGGTGGCCGCGGGCGCAGCCGCCGACGACATCGGCGCCGCCAAGATCGAACACGCTCACGCCCGGCTCGTCTCACGCGATGCGCTGGCGGCCGGCGACTATGGCAAGGCGCTGGAGGCGGCGGCGCTGTTCGACTGCGTCGTGCACCGGCTCGACGGCTTGGCGGCGGCAAGCAATTGCGAAACCGTGCGCTACGAGGCCAACCTCGCGCGTATCGAACGCGCCGACCTGCTCGCCAGCTTCGGCGCGCGCCTGCACGACGAGAAACTGCTCCGCCGCGTCGAGCTGAACATGGCGAGTTTGCTGAAGCAGGTCGACGGCGACAGCGCGCCGCTGTTGTGGGCCCGCGCCGCCGAGGTGCTGGGCGCGGCCGAAGTTGCGCTGGGCGAAATCCAGGGCCGGCCTGAAGCCATGGCCAAGGGCGCCGCGATCCTGACCACGGCGCTCGACCGTTTCACCCGCGACCACAGCCCGCTCGACTTTGCGCGGCTCAATCACGCGCTGGCGGTGGCGTTGCAGTCGCTGGGCGACGCGACGGAAAACCGCGGCGTCTATCTCGAGGCGGAAAACGCCTTCGACGCGGCGCTGACAGTGGTCGAAGGCACGGCCTTGACCCTGCGCGCCACCACCGCCGCCAATCGCGCCGCCTGCCTCGCGCGCCGCGCCGAGCGCACCGGCGATCTCGGCGCGCTGTCGGTGGCCGAAACCGCGTTCAAGGGCGAGGCGGCCAAGATCGATCCCGCCCACGACCCGGTCGGCTGGGCGGTGCTGCAGATCAATCTCGCGCGCATCTACGAAGCCCGCGCCGATCTGCTCGGCGGCTTCTCCAACCGCGACGCCGCGGTCTATGCCCTCGAGGAAGCCCGCGAGGTGTTCTGCGAACACGGCCTGAAATCCCTGGCCGAAAGCGCCGCCGCGGGGCTGGAGCGCGTGCGCGCCGCCTAGGCCTGACGCAACCTGTCGTTTTGGGCTAAGCTCCCCTCAGTTAGGGGGATTGTTCATGTCACGCTCGCTGTGCGCGTCAGCGCTTCTTTTTGCCGTCGTTCTCGCAGCCGGGCCGGCGCTCGCCGCACCGCCGCCGCCCAACCCGCCGCCCGGCGATGTCGTCACCAATCCGAACTGGGTGCGAAAGCCGGACCCGGAGCAGCTGCTCGCGGTCTTTCCGAAGAAAGCATTGCAAAAAGGCAGCGCGGGCAAGGCCACGATTGAATGCGAAGTGGCGGTCGATGGTCTGCTGCGCGCGTGCCGGGTGATCAGTGAATCGCCCCCTGGTATGGACTTTGGTCTCGCAGCGATTTCGCTCACGCCGCAGTTTCGCTTCAAGCCAGCGACGCGGAATGGCGTTCCTTTCCCCGCCAAGGTCATGATCCCGATCAACTGGGACGCGCCTGGCATGAGCTCGAATGAAGGCCCCGCGGTGATCACCAATCCGCTTTGGGCCGAGGCGCCGACCCACGCGGACCTTCGCGCGGCCTATCCGAAGGGCCGCAAGGACGGCGGTTCGGTATTCATGTCCTGCTTCCTGATGAAAAGTGGCGCTCTGCGTGACTGTCAGACGCAGACCTCGCCCGCCTTTCAAGGCGCCGCACTCAGGCTCGCGCGGAAGTTCCGCGTCGATGTGAGCAGCGCCGACCCCAAGCTGTTCCGCGACCCGGTCGAGGTGCATTTCGTCATCCATTTCAATCCGTCGGATGCTGCAGAGGGCGCCGTAGACGTCGTGGACAAGCCGAAGTGGACGCTGCTGCCGGCCCTGGAGGATTTCCGCAAGATCTTCCCGCAGGCGGCGCTGGCGAAGGGAATCAAATCCGGACACGGCGTCGTCACCTGCACGGTGGCCGCAAACGGCGTCCTGGCTGGGTGCAGTGTGACGTCCGAGGATCCGCCCGGTCTCGGGTTCGGCGAAGCGGCGCTGAAGCTTTCAGCGACGTTCAGGCTCGATCCCTGGACCGAGGACGGCCGTCCGGTGGACGGCTCCCCGATGACCATTCCGATCAAGCTGGTTTACCCGGACGACACGCCGGATAAGACCGCGGCGCCGAAGTCCTAGGCGGCCAGGTCCGTCGACTGGCGGCGCATGCGCCAGAAGCGCAGGGTGCGCATGGCGGTTTCGCGCGGCAGTTCGCCGTAGAGCCGCCCGTACTCCTGGGCGCGACCGAGCGCATCCGAACCGTGGCCGAGCAGGACCACCGCATAGGTGAGGAACAGCGCCTTATCCAGGTCCGCCGCCTTGCAGACGATGGCCAGGCCGTCGAGCTGTTTCGATTCGACGATGCGCTTGGCGGTGAAGAAATCGATGTCGGCAAGCTGCGCCAGCGCCACCAGCACGTGGGTCATGCCGCCTGAGCGCAGGAAGCGCGCCAGCACCGTGGGCGTCAGTTCGCCCGCCGCGCGCAGCTCGGAGATATAGGCCTCGGCCTGATTGTAGTCCGGCGGCAGGGCGCCGTCCTTGGACGCGACGCGGTTGCGGCCCGCGGCCAGGGCCTGCTCCAGCAGCGCGGGGTCGAGCCTGGCGTTTTCTTCCAGGATGCGCTGGCGCAGCTGCAGCTCGACGACGAAGTACATCTCGTTCAGCAGGTCCGCGGGCAGATTGGCGCGGCCGACCACGGCTTCGTGCAGCGCCGGATTGGCCTGGGCGCGTTCGACCGCTGCTTCCGAGGCGCCGCGCGACAGCTTGGCGCCGTCGTTGCGCAGAAGCACGTTTAAGGTGTCATCGTCGCCGCGATCGACGATCACGTCGGCGATCGCTTCGGGCACATCGGCGCGTTCGGAGACGGCGCGCAGGTGGTCCTGACCCTTGGTCTTGACCACGTGCAGCAGGTCGCTCTCGCTCAGCACCGGCGAGCGCTTCAGGATCGGCCCCGCTACGTCGGCGGTGTCGTTGGCCAGGGTGAAGATCAGCCGCCGCGGCGCCACCGACGCGTCGGCAAAGCGGGCGGACAGGGCGGCGCGCACCGCCTCTTCCATCTCGCTCGACAGTTGGGTCAGCACGGCGTCGAACAGCGCCATCTCGGCCGGGCTGGTCGCCGGTTGGCCGAAGTACATGTTGGTCAGTTCGCGCAGCAGCTCGCGGCGCTTGGCGCTCGATGGCTCCTGGGCGAGGGAGATCAGATCGTGAAGGCGCGAGGAACTCATGGGCGTATCAGCCGGCTCCGCCGTCGCTGTCACCGTCGTCGTCATCGGCGTCGTCGTGGTGCGACCGCTCCGCGTCGTCCTTGGCCTGCTTGCTCGCCTTGTTCGCCTTGTCGACGTCGCCGACGGGCAGGTGGTCGAGATAGACCGGCGCGGGGATGGCGATGTGATCGGGTTGTTCGCCGTAGTCGCGGGCCAGCGAATAGCGGCGTGCGCGATCCTGGATGGCCGGCGCGGCGGATGCGACCACCGCGACCGCAGGCGTCGCGGCGCTGGCGGCGGCGACCGGCACAGGCGGCGGCGCGTCGTAGATGGACGTCGGTGTGAAGGTCTGGGGCGTGAAGGTCTGGGGCGCAAAGGTCTGGGGCGGCGCGGCGACCGCGACCACAGGCTCGGGTGCGACACCTTGTGCAGCGGGCTCGGGCGCGGCTTGCGGCGCCATGACCGGCGTGGCCGGTTGCGGATGCGACTTGCCGGGCCAGTCGAGGTACTTCACCGGCGTCTGTGCGTCGGCGGCGCCCGAGGTGGTGAACACCCAGAGAAGCGCAGAGAAGATGACAAAAAGCGCGCGCATGGCCGGCCATCCCCGAAACTCGTCTGCGCAGAGTAAGAAATCCGGCTTAACCGGGGCCTAACGCGGTGCGTTTTCCCCAACGCTGCAAAGCTTTCCTCTCGAATATGCTGAGCAATAGGTTAAGGGCGAGCGCCATCGCTACCAGCACAACCAAGGCTGCGATCATGTCGGCGATCTGCAGCCGGTGCTGCGCCTCGACGATGCGCCATGCCAGGCCTTGGGTCTGGCCGGAACCGGCGACGAACTCCGCCACCACCGCGCCGACGATGGAAAGGCCGAGGCCTACGCGGTGCCCCTCGATGACGAAGGGGATGGATGAGGGCAGGCGCAGCTTGAACAGCCGTTGCAGGGGCGTGGCCTGATAGAGGTCGAAGAGCCGCTCCAGATCCGGGTCCGCGGATTTGAGCCCGGTCAGCACCCCCGAGAAGATCGGGAAGAAGGCGATGATCGCCGCCAGCCCCACGACGGCCCGCATGGCATGGTCGAGGCCGGCCCACACCTGGAAGAGCGGCGCGAGCGCCATCACCGGCGTCACCTGCAGGGTCAAGGCGATCGGCCGCACCGCCCGCTCGAACAGACCGTTGAGCGCCGACCCGAGCGCGAAGGCGCAGGCGGTCGCACTGGCGAACACGAGCGCCAGCAGCGCCATGACGAAGGTGTTCCAGGCGGATTGCAGCAGCACGGGCCAGCGCGCGATCAGCGCGGCGACCACGTCGGTCGGCTTGGGCAGGAAAAAGGCCGGCACGTCGAAGGCCGTGCAGGCGGCCTGCCACAGTCCCAGCAGCACCGCGATCAGCACCAGGGGTGCGGCGATGTCGATCAGGCGCCTCATGCGGCGTGACCCATGGCGCCGGCGAGCGCGTGGGCGATGGCTTCGGCCGTCTCGCGAAAGTCGGGGGTCGCGCGAAAGCCGGGCGGGCGTGGGATTGGGCCGCGCGTGTCGATCTCGGCGGCGGTGCGGCCGGGGCCTGGGGTCATGACCACCACGCGTTCGGCGAGGTAGGCGGCTTCTTCCACGTCGTGGGTGACGAACAGGATGGCGGGCTTCGACTGCGACCACAGCCGGTGCACATCCTCGATCAGGCCGCGCCGCGTGACGCTGTCGAGCGCGGCGAACGGCTCGTCGAGCAACAGCAGCTTCGGCTCGGTGACGATGGCGCGGGTGAGCGACACGCGCATGGCCATGCCGCCGGAAAGCTGGTCGGGCCGCGCATCGCCCACATCGCCCAGACCGACACGCGCGAGCGCAACTTTCGCCCGTTCACACCGCTCGTGCTCAGCCACGCCGGCGAGATCAAGGGGCAGGGCGACGTTGGTCAGGGCGCTCGCCCAGGGGATCAGCGTCGGCGCCTGGAACACCAGCGAGGTTTCGCCCCGCGCCAGGTGGCGCGACACGGTTCCGCGGGTCGGCTGCTCAAGGCCGGCGAACAGGCGCAACGCCGTCGATTTGCCGCAGCCGGAGGGTCCGGTCAGGGCAACGATCTCGCCCGGCTTCAGGGAAAGCGAGAACGGACCGAGCGCACGGCCGCGGCGGGGATAGTCGACCTCGGCGTCGGTGAGCGCGGCGAGGGGTTCGGCCATCGCGTCCGCGTCAGGCCTTCACGCGCGGCAGGAACTGCAGCGTGTAGGCGCTGCGGTAGTCGAGCGACTTGGGGAACAGGCCCTGCTGTGTCGTCGCTGTGAAGAAGTCGGCCCAGCGCGCATTGGTCATCACGCCGACACCCTGGGTCTTTGCGTCGCCGCCTTCGACGATGCCGTAGGCGCTCATCTTCTGCCGCGCCTGATCGATCAGATCCTGAGTCATTTCCTTGTTGTCGCGCAGGATGAGCCGGTTCGCCGGCGTTGGATCGCCGTTCAGATATGATTTCCAACCCGCGGCCGAGGCATCGATGAAGGCCTGCACCATTTGCGGCTTCCCCTTCATCAGCCGATCCGGCGCCAGCGCCATGCAGGCGTAGGACATGTAGCCCTCGTCGGCGAGCAGGAAGACCTTTGGCTTCACGCCCGTCGCCTTCTCGATCGTATAGGGCTCGCTGGTGAGATAGCCCTCCTGCGCCGCGCGCTGGTCGACCAGGAACGGCGCGTCGCTGTTGTTGTAGCTGCGCACCTGGTCGTCGGTGAATCCGTACTTGGCCTTCAGCCACGGCCAGAACGTGTCGCGCGCCTCCGCCGCGATGAGGATCGGATGACCCTTCAGGTCCGCCAGGGTTTTGATTGCAGGATCGTCGTGGGCAATGATCACCTGCGGGTTCTTCTGGAAGAAGGCGGCGACGGCCTTCACCGGCGCCTTTTCGTTGGCCAGCGTGAACACGGTAAAGCCGTCGGAGCCGATGCCCATCTCGATGGCGCCCGAGGCGATCAACTGAGCGACGCTCGCGTTCGGTCCGCCCTGGACGATCTCGACCGTCAGGCCGCGCTTCGAATATTCGCCGGTGGCCAGCGCCTGGTAGAAGCCGCCGTGCTCGGCCTGGGCCCGCCAGTCGGTGGCGAAGCGGATGTCGGGGCGGGCTTTGTGACTGCAGGCGGCGACCGCCGCAGCGGCGGGCAACAGCCCCAACAAGGTTCGCCGATCCATGCCCGCCCCCTTCGAAGTCCGCGGAACCTAGGGTGCGCCTATGCGCGAGGGAAGGGATTGGACGCAAAATGGAGCGAGGGGCCAACGCCGGGGCGAACCCGCAACGCTGACCCCTCACCATGAGGTCCGGGCTGGACCCCAGGCCTAAGGGTGGGGGTGCTTCGCCGGTTTCCCGGCTCGGCTTCCTTCGTCGCGGTTCGCCTAGTCGGGGGTGAGCCCTTTCGGCCGCAACCTCGGCGGTCTCGCCCGCTTGAACGCCCTGGTTTCCCTTGGCTTTCCGCGCCGCGATGTCCCTCGGCCAGCAAACGTTCCGCCCAAACGCGGACGCTGACAACGGGCGCCGGCCGGGCCTCGGTGGACGGTTTGTGGAAAAGCGGTGCGCGGGCGGGGCGAGCGCGACGAATAGCGTCGTTCAATCAGACGGCTTGCGTCGTCCCCAGCTTTTGCGAGGGTGGACGCCGCGCTCTTTCGAGAGGCGGGGGTCGGCGTAGTCGATGGCGTCGTCGGGGTCGGCCAGGTCGGCTTCGTTCAGGGTCTGGCCGCGCAGGGAAACGCCCGCCTCGTGCACGCTTTCCGGGTTGCCGCTGATCAAAGGGTGCCAATCCGCCAGGGGCCGGCCCTCGTGCAGGCGGCGGTAGGCGCAACTCTTGGGCATCCACTCCAGGTCGTCGATGTTATGGGGCGTCAGCTTGATGCAGTCGGGGACGTGCTTTTTGCGGTTTTCGTAATCACTGCAGCGGCATAGTTCGTTGTCGTAGAGCCGGCAGGAGACCCGGGTCGGGATGATTTCGCCGGTGTCGTCGTCCTCGAAACGGATCAGGCAGCACAGGCCGCAGCCGTCGCACAGGCTCTCCCACTCCTTTACGGTCATCTGTTCCAGGCGTTTGGTTTCCCAGAACGGCTTCTTGGCCATGCAACAGGCGTCCTCGAACAGATCATGAGCGGGCCCGGCCACAACCCCGATGAGGGCTTAGAGGGTCCTTCGGACGGTTCCGAGCCGGAAACCTTCCGGGCCGATCTTTTGCACCAGCGCGACCGGCGTCTCAACGGCTTCCGGCGCGGGCTGATCGCCGCGGGCGTGGCGGCGGCGATGCTGGCAATCGTCGGATCGGCCGCCGCATGGCGCTGGTATTTCGGCGATCTGCCGCAGATTCCGCCCACCGGCCAACTGGCGAGCCTCGGCCACGCGCCGGGGATGACCTTCATCGACATGGACGGGCGCGTGTTGGCTACCCGCGGCGCCAAGTACGGCGCGCCGGTGCGGCTGAAGGACCTCCCGCCTTATGTGCCGCTAGCGTTCCTGGCGGCCGAGGATCGCCGCTTTCACGACCACGGGGCGGTGGATCTCTGGGGCATCACGCGTGCGTTTGCCGCCAACTTCGGCGCCGGCCATACCGTCGAGGGCGGATCGACCCTGGACCAGCAGCTTGCGCGCAACCTGTTTCTCAGCCCGCAACGCACGCTGAAGCGCAAGCTGCAGGAGATCGTGCTCGCCTACCAACTGGAAAACCGTCTCGGCAAGGACGGCATTCTCCAGCTCTATCTCAACCGCGTCTATCTCGGTGAGAACGCGTTCGGCATCGACGCGGCGTCGCGGGCCTATTTCGGCAAGCCGGCGTCGCAACTCACGCTGACCGAAGCCGCGGTGCTTGCGGGCTTGCCCAAGGCGCCGTCGAAACTCGGACCGATGCACGACGAAGCTGCAGCGTTGAAGCGCGGACGCCTGGTGCTCGACCGCATGCGCCGTGAAGGCTGGATCAATCTTGCTGACGAACGCACCGCGGCGCAGGCGCCGGTGACGCTGGCGCAACACGAACCGGAGGGCGACCTCGGCTGGGCCTACGATCTGGCCGCCGCCCAAGCGCGCTCAGACGCAGGGACACAGGGCGGCGATCTCATCGTGCGCATCACCATCGATCCCTCGCTGCAGAAGGAAGCGGCGGGTGTGGTGCGCGACGCGCTCTCCGGCGAAGGGCGGCGAGTCGGGGCGAGTCAGGCGGCGGTGGTGCTGCTGGCGCCCGACGGCGCCGTGCGCGTGCTGATCGGCGGCAAGGATCACGACGACAGTCCGTTCAATCGCGCGGTGCAGGCGCGCCGCCAGCCTGGCTCTTCGTTCAAGCCCTTCGTCTGGGCGGCGGCCCTGGAAGGCGGCGACAAGCCGACCGACTTCCGCTCGACCCAGCGCATCGCGTTCGGACCGTGGAGCCCCAACGATCACGCCAGCGCCGCGTCGCTGACCCTGGCCGACGCGCTGGCGCAATCCAGCAACAACGTCTCGGTGCGCCTGACCAGCGAGACCGGAGCGGCGAAGGTCGCCGCTTTGGCCGAACGTTTCGGCGTTGGCGGATTGCCGGAAAAGCCGGGTCTGTCGCTGGCGCTCGGCGCCTATGAGGTGACGCCCCTCGAATTGACCGGCGCCTATCAGGTGTTCCAGTCGGGCGGGCGTCTGATCCGGCCCTATCTCGTCGCGGAGGTGGCCAAGTCCGACGGGACTGTTCTATATCGCCGCCCCGAACTGGCGTCGCTGCAGGTGTACGACGCAGGGAAGTCGCGTGAGATGGTTTTGATGATGCAGGGCGTGATTCAGCGCGGCACCGGCCGCAGGGCCAAGCTCGATCGTCCCGCCGCCGGCAAGACCGGCACGACGCAGGAGAACAAGGACGCCTGGTTCGTGGGCTTTACGCCGGACTGGGCTGCGGGCGTGTGGGTCGGCAACGACGACAGCCGCCCGATGAAGGGCGTGGCCGGCGGCGACCTCCCGGCGGAAATCTGGCGGCGCGTAATGGTGCTGGCCCACCAGGGCCTGCCGGTGCGCGACTTCGCGGCGCCGGACAAGCCCGGTGAGCCGCAAAAGGATGCGGGCGGCGGCGAGTCGGTGGTGTTCGCCGACCGCTCGGCCTTCTACGAAACCCTGGCGTCGGAGTTTGCGCGCGACGCGGCGGAAACCGGATCGCAGCCCGGATCTCAACCATGAGCGCACGCGCGCCGCTGGTGGCGCTGAAAGAGGTGCGTCTGCAGGACGGGCCGGTGCAGTTGTTCGACGGCGTGACCCTGGCGCTGGAGAGCGGCGTGCGCGCGACCCTGGTCGGCCGCAACGGCGCGGGCAAGTCGACTTTGCTGCGCCTGGTTGCGGGCCTGATCGAGCCGGATGACGGCGAACGCACCACGACCGCGGGCGTTCGCATTGCCTTCGTGCCGCAGGAGCCGGCGCTGATCGGGGAGACCCTGCGCGAGGCGGCGACCGCGGGCGGCGCGACCGCCTGGGCGGCGGAGGCGGCGCTGGCCACCTTCGGCCTCGATCCGGACAAGGCGACCACGGGCCTGTCGGGCGGTGAGACGCGGCGCACGGCCCTGGCCAAGGCCTTCGCGGAAGAGCCGGACCTGATCCTGCTCGACGAGCCCACCAACCACCTCGACATTTTCGCCATCGAGACGCTGGAGGCCGAGCTCGCGGCCTCGCGCGCGGGCGCCCTGATCGTCAGCCACGACCGCGCGTTTCTCAATCGCGTGACGCGCCGGGTGTTCTGGCTGGCGCACCGCAAGATCCGCCAGCTCGACAAGGGCTTCGAGGCCTTCGACGTCTGGGCCGAAAAGATGGAGGCGGAGGAAGCCGAACGCCTGCGCCGCCTGGACAAGGCGATCGAACGCGAGACCTATTGGTTCTACCGCTCCATCACCGCCCAGCGCACCCGCAACGAGGGCCGCGCGCGTGCACTGGAGCAGATGCGCCGCGACCGCGCGACCTTGATGCGCGACAAGACCGGCGATCTGGAACTCGCGGTCGACAGTGGCGGCATGTCCGGCCGTCTCGTCGCCGAACTGAAGGGCGTGTCGAAACGCTTCGGCGAGCGCACCCTGCTGAAGGGCTTTTCCACCCGTGTCCTGCGCGGTGACCGCCTTGCGGTGGTCGGCCGCAACGGCGCGGGCAAGACGACCCTGGTGAAACTGTTGCTCGGCGACCTGGCGGCGGACGCGGGCGACGTGCGCCTCGGCACGGGTTTGAGCGTCGCCTACCTCGACCAGAGTCGCGAAACCCTGCGGCCCGAGATGACGCTGTGGGACGCGCTGGTGACCTCGGGCGGCGATCAGACCATGGTGCGCGGCCAGCCGAAACACGTCGCGGCCTACGCCAAGGACTTCCTGTTCCGCGAGAGCCAATTGCGCCAGCCGGTTGCGAGCCTGTCCGGCGGTGAGCGCAATCGTCTGCTGCTCGCGCGCGCTCTGGCGCGGCCGGCGAACCTGCTGGTGCTCGACGAACCGACCAACGATCTCGACATGGATACCCTCGACCTGCTCGAGGACATGCTGGCCGACTACGACGGCACCCTGATCCTGGTCAGCCACGATCGTGACTTCATCGACCGGCTGGCGACCTCGACCATCGCGCTCGACGGCCGCGGCGCAGCGGTGGAGACGCCGGGCGGGTGGAGCGATTTCACGCGGCAGAACCCGGGCTTCCTCGACACGCCCGAAATCATCAAGCCCAAGCCGCCGCCCGCTTCCGTGCGGGAAAAACCCAAGGCGGTGAAACTCAGCTACCGCGACCAGCGCCGGCTGGAAGAGCTCGACGGCCTGATGCCGCGCCTGCACGCCGAGATCGCGAAACACGAGAAGACGCTGGAAGACTCCGGCTTCTACGCGCGCGACCCGAAGGGGTTCGAGCGGACGATGACCGCGCTCGACACCGCGCGCCGAACGCTGGCGTCGGCCGAGGAGGAATGGCTCGACCTCGAGTCCAAGCGCGAAGCCCTGGCTGCGGACGCCTAAGTGACAAATTTACCACAGAACCACTTGCGTCCGGCGCTAAATCCCTTACTTGCCTGAGGCCTTCAGCGGTCCGTGATCGCTATTCTTCCCTCCTAGCCTGAGAGACGCGTGGCGCAGGACCCCTACAGTGAACTGGGCGTCGCCAAGGGTGCGAGCCAGGCCGAGATCAAAAAGGCCTTCCACAAGCTCGCCAAAGAGCTGCACCCCGACCGCAACCCCGGCGACAAGTCGAGCGAGGAGCGGTTCAAGCGCGTCTCCGCCGCCTTTGACTTCCTGAGCGACGAGGACCAGCGCAAGCGCTTCGACCGCGGCGAGATCGACGCCGACGGACGCGAGACCTTCCGCGGCTTCGGCGGCGGCCGGCGCAGCGCCGGCCCCGGTCAGTCCGGCTTCGGCGGCCAGAACGCCGGCTTCTCATCGCAAGGCTTCGACCCGGCGGATCTGGAGGACATCTTCTCGGTGTTCGGCGGCCTGGGCGGCCGCGGCCGCGCGCAGCAGCCTCCGCCTCCGCCGCAGGGCGTCGACGTGCGCGCCAAGCTCGACATCGACCTCGAGGACACCATCGAAGGGGCCACCAAGCGGATCGGCTTCAGCGACGGCCGCACCCTGGACGTTACCATTCCCAAGGGCGCCTCGGACGGCCAGACCCTGCGACTGAAGGGCCAGGGCCAGCAGGGCCGCGGCGGGGCCTTCGGCGACGCCCTGATCGAGCTGAAGGTGCGGCCGCACCCGGTGTTCAAACGCGAAGGCGCCAGCGCCGACCTGACCATGGACCTGCCGGTCTCGGTTCCCGACGCCGTGCTGGGCGGCAAGGTCGAGGCGCCGACGCCGGACGGGACTGTGTCGCTGAACGTGCCCAAGGGCTCCAATTCCGGCGCGACCCTGCGGCTCAAGGGCAAGGGCGCGGTCGATCCCAAGACCGGCAAGCGCGGCGACCTGATGGCGCGGCTGATGGTGACGCTGCCGGACAAGCCCGACGCCGAGCTGGAAAAGTTCGCCGAGGCCTGGCGGAAGGACCGCCCCTATACGCCGCGCCGCAAGGGCTGAAACCCTGGCCGGAACAGCTTATA
Source organism: Caulobacteraceae bacterium (assembly GCA_036501825.1). Taxonomy (GTDB): domain Bacteria; phylum Pseudomonadota; class Alphaproteobacteria; order Caulobacterales; family Caulobacteraceae; genus JAFECT01. Next base: position 856,811 of record DASXZP010000036.1, read on the forward strand.
CCCACGCCCGTTCAGTCCCCGTTCAGGGGCCCGCGGTAGTGTGCCAGCGATGAGACGTGTCCTTGCCGTTCTGGCCGCCGGCCTCCTGAGCCTCGCTCCGGTCGCCGCCATGGCCCAGCATCGCCCGCCGCACGGCGGCAGCGGCGGACGTCCGCATGGCCCGATGGAACGGCCCATGCCCCAGCACATCCCCGGCGGTCCGGTCGGCGGCCCACGCTATCCCGGCTATCCGCGTCCGGGCGGCGTGGTGGTGGGGCGCGGGGGCGGTCCCTACGCCCGGCCGGTCGGGCGGATGCCGCTCGACGGGGTGATCAGCCAGATGCATCGTAGATTCCCCGGCGGACGCATGCTCGACGCGGGTATCGAGAACCGCGGCGGACGCGAGGTCTATCGCGTGCGCTGGGCGACCGGCGACGGCCGCCGCGTGGACTATCTGGTGGACGCCCAGACCGGCGCCATCGTCGGCGTGGAGGACTGACTTGCGCGTACTGCTCGCCGAGGACGATCCGGATCTGGCGCGTCAGCTGAAGCAGGCGCTGGGCGATGTCGGCTACGCCGTCGACCATGCCGCCGACGGCGAGGAAGCGCACTTTCTCGGCGACACCGAACCCTACGACGTGATCGTGCTCGACCTCGGCCTGCCGAAGATCGACGGCGTGTCGGTGCTCGAGCGCTGGCGCCGCGAAGGGCGCACCATTCCGGTGCTGATCCTGACCGCGCGCGGCGCCTGGTCGGACAAGGTGTCGGGGTTTGACGCCGGCGCCGACGACTATCTGACCAAGCCGTTCCACACCGAAGAACTGCTGGCGCGTCTGCGCGCGCTGGTGCGCCGCGCCGCGGGTCATGCGGCGCCGTCGCTGAGCTGCGGCGGCCTGCGTCTGGATCCCCGCGCCGCGCGCGCGACGGTGGCCGGCGAGCCGCTGCGTCTCACCTCGCTGGAATACCGCCTGCTGCACTATTTGATGATGCACCAGGGCCGGGTGATCAGCCGCACCGAACTGGTCGAGCACCTCTACGACCAGGACTTCGACCGCGACTCCAACACCATCGAGGTGTTCGTGGGCCGTCTGCGCAAGAAGATAGGCTCCGACCGCATCGAGACCGTGCGCGGGCTGGGCTATCGCTTGGTGCCGCTCGCGGGCGAAGCCGCTGACGCCTAAACTGCATCCCTTCCGGCCGCGCACCTCGCTGGTCGGCCGGCTGATCTGGCTGGCCGCGGCGTGGTCGCTGGCGGTGCTGCTGGTGACCGGCGGCGCGCTGACCGCCTTTTACCAGGGCGCGGCGATCGATCAGTTCCAGACTGGCGTCTACGACGTCGCCGAAGGCCTCTATTCCGGAACCTCGGTGAAGAAGACCGGCGAAGTGATGCCGCCGGCCAACACCGACGTGCGTTCGACGCGCGCCTTCTCCGGCCGCTACTGGCAGATCGCCGAACCGACCCCAAAGGGGATCAGCGCGCTGGTACGCTCGCGCTCGCTGTTCGACCAGGTGCTGCCGCCGCCGCCCGGCGGCGTCGAGGCGCTGGCGACCCAGCTTGGGCATCCGATCTATTACGACGTGGCCGGCCCGGAGAAGACGCACCTGCGCGCGGTCGCCCTGATGTCGCTGGTGCAGAACCGCACCGAGCCCCTGATCTTCATGGCCGCGCAGGACCGCGGGCCGGTCGACAAGTCGGTGCGCGATTTCGGCGAGAGCACGGCCTTCTTCCTCGTCGCCCTGGGCCTGGGCCTGGTGCTCGCAGTGTTTCTGCAGGTGCGCCTGGGCCTGCGGCCGCTGTTCAGCCTCGGCCACGAGATCGCCGACGTGCGCAAGGGCAAGGTCGCGCGTCTCAGTGAGGCTTATCCGGTCGAGATCGCGCCCCTGGCGCACGAGATGAACGCCCTGCTCGCGCACAACCAGGAGGTCGTCGAGCGCCAGCGCACGCACGTCGGCAATCTGGCCCATGCGCTGAAGACGCCGCTGGCGGTGATCACCAGCGAGGCCGAGCACAAATCCGACAACCTCCCCGATGTGGTCACTCGCCAGGCCAGTGTGATGCAGGGCCAGATCGACCACCATCTGCGCCGCGCCCGCGCCGCCGCCCGGGCCCAGAACCTGGGCGAACGCACCGCGGTCGAGCCGGCGTTGGACGAACTGGCGCGCATGCTGGAGCGGGTGTTCCAGGACAAGGGGGTGGTCATCGACTGGACCGCGCCGCCCGATCTGATGTTCCGCGGCGAGCGCCAGGACCTGCTCGAGATCGCCGGCAATGTGCTGGAGAACGCCTGCAAATGGTGCCGCAAGACCGTCGAGGTCGAGGCGACCCTGATCGGGCCCGGGCGCCTGCGCCTGAGCGTCGACGACGACGGGCCGGGCCTGCCCGACGAGCAGCGCGATACGGTGATGAAGCGGGGCGCGCGCCTGGATGAGAGCGCCCCGGGCTCGGGCCTGGGTCTTTCCATCGTCGATGAGCTGGCCCGGGCCTATGGCGGGACGGTGGTCATGGACCGCTCGGCGCTCGGGGGCCTGAAGGTCCAGATCGATCTGCCCGCGGCCGAGAGCTGATCGCGTTCAGCAAGCCCTTGTTTAACCTTAAGGCCTAGGGTGGCCCGACGGGCGCGAACGGCGCCCCCTGGTGAACCCCATGGCCGGTCCCACGTCTGCTCAGCTCGGCGCTGTCCGAATGCTGATCGAAACGGCGCCCGACCCGGCGTTGCGCAGCCTGGAGGCGGCGCTCGCCGGCGCGGATGGCGGCCCCATGGCCGAGATCCGGCGCATGATCACGACCGAGCAGGCCGCGCGCGGTCTGCGTGACGCGGTGCTGTCGCCGCTGATGCCGCTGTTCGGCGCCGCTGGCGCCTTCGGCGGCCCGCGTTTTCCCAAGCGCGTCTGCACCGTGCTGTGGCGCGAGCTGGAGCGCCGCGACGCCGCCCTCGTCCAGAAGGCGCGCAAGGGTCACGAAGACCGCTATCCCGACGAGCCGATTCCCTCGTCCTTCGACGAACTGTGCTGGCGCGCCGGGGCGCATCTGCGCGAAACGCCGGAGGCCTTCTTCCGCAGCGAGGACGTCGCGCGGGCCGAACAGCTCGCCCGCTACTTCGACCTCGCGCCGGTCGCACGCGCGGTGCTCGCGCGCCTGCCCGAATGGCTGGGCAAGCCGACCGAAGAGCGCGTCACCCAGCTCAAGCTGATGGTCAAGGACGCGGTCGCCGTCGCGGTCGACGCCACCCCGCGGCTGCTCGAAATCGTGCTCGCCCACCTGGACGAGCCCCACAAGATCCTGCGCCTGGTCGCGGCCCTGAGCGACCACGCCAACGACCGCTTTCTCGCCGGCTCCGAGCTCGCGAGCTTCGGCGAACGCCTGCTGGCCGACACCGACGCGCGCATCGCCGCAGTAAAGACCTTTGACGCGTCGGGCGGCGCGGCCGCGGCCAAGGCTGCCGCCTTCGATGTCAACCACGCCGGCGCCATGCTCAGCGAGATCGAAGCCGACGTCCACCTGTCGCGCGACGGGCCCTGGGGGGCGCGGGTGGCCGCCGCGCGCAAGGCGCTGGCCGCCAGCGTCGAGTCGCGTCTGCGCGACGTCGAAAGCCAGGTGGCCCAGGCGCTGCCGCTGCAGACCGTACGCATCGCCGGACGCATGACGCGGCCCGCGCCCAAGCTCGGCGCCGAACCCGACCGGCTCGCGGTGGAACGGGCGCGGGCGCTGCTCATCTTCCTCGACAAGGTCCGCGCCGCGGCGTCCGCGGGCGGGTACGGCGCGCTGCGCAACGCGGTGGCCGAAAAGATCGCCGAGCGGCTGAACGTCTACGCCGACGAAGCCCTGCACGCGATCAACGCGGGCGAGGCGCCCGACACCGAGCGCGGACTGCGCTACGTCGAGATCGCCGCCGAGTTCATGGGCTATGCCGAGGACCCCAAGGCGGCCCAGTTCATCCTCCGCCGCGCCGCCGTCGCCGCCACCGCCGGCGCCGTGGAGACCTCGCAAGACGTCGCCTGATCGGATAGGACAGCGCCTGTCCGCGCCGCTCCGCGGGCCTGAGCCCGCCCTGCCGTCATGTTCGCCTTCTGGATCGCCGCATCCCTGCTCGCCGCCGCCGCCGTCCTGGTGGTGCTGGCCCGCGCCGGTCGCACGACGCCGCAGGCCGCCGAGGCGCCCGAGGTGCTGGTCTATCGCCGCCACCTGAGCGATCTGGAGGAACAGCGCGCGCGGGGCCTGCTGGACGACGAGGGCTACGCCGCCGCCCGCGCCGAAGCCGGGCGACGGCTGCTGGCCGCCAAGGTCGAGCCGGTCGCCGCGCCCGCGAAGCCGCGCGATCGCCGCCGGGATATGACGGTCGTTCTGGCCTGCACGGTTGCGACGGTGCTGGTTGCCGGCGGCGTCTATTTCGCGGTGGGCTCGCCGGGGCAGCCGGATCAACCCTACGCGAAGCGGCTGTCGCACTGGGTGCAGGTTTCCAAGCACGAGCCCGGCACGCTGACGCCGCCCCAGATCGCCGCCGTGCTGAAAGAGATGACGCGCGAAAAACCGAGCGATCCGGTGCGGTGGACGTTCCTGGGCCAAGCCTACACCGACACCAATGATCCCGCCGACGCCGCCGAAGCCTACGAGAAGGCGGTTGCGCTCGATCCCGACAGCGCGCTGGCGTGGACGGGTCTCGGCGTCAGTCTCACGGAGCTGAACGACGGCGAAGTCACCGCCGACGCGCAACAGGATTTCGCCCGCGCGCTGAAGCTCGATCCCACACTGCCGGGCCCGGCCTACTACCTCGGTGAAGTCGCCATCGAAACCGGCCACAAGGATGAGGGCCTGAATGCGTGGCGCGCCATCGCCGCGCGCTGGCCGGCGGGCGATCCGCGCCGGCACGAACTGGAGCAACGCATCGCCGCGGTCGCCGCCGGTGGAACCGCGCCCGCCGTTGCGGTGGCGTCGGCGCCGCCGGAGCAACAGGCGCAGATGATCCGCGGCATGGTCGCGGGCCTTGCGACGCGTTTGGCGCAACATCCGGATGATCCCGACGGTTGGGCAAGACTGGTGCGCTCCTACGGCGTGCTCGGCGACGCCAAGGCGCAGGCCGACGCGCTGGCCAAGGCGCGCAAGCAGTTCCACGACCGACCCGCCGACCTCGCCAAGGTCGAAGCCGCCGCCCGCTAGGAGAAGAGCATGAAACGTCGCAGACTCGGCGCGACCGGACCGGAAGTCTCCGCCCTCGGTCTCGGCTGCATGGGCATGTCGGACCTTTACGGCCCCGCCGATCGCGACGAGGGCATTGCGACCATCCACGCCGCGCTCGACGACGGCGTGACCCTGCTCGACACCGGCGATTTCTACGGCATGGGGCACAATGAGCTGCTCATCCACGAGGCGCTGAAGGGCCGCGACCGCGACAAGGTCGTCATCAGCGTGAAGTTCGGCGCCCAGCGGGCCTACGACGGGACCTGGCTCGGGTACGACGCGCGACCTGAGGCGGTAAAGACGGCCGTGGCTTACAGCCTGCGCCGGTTGGGTACGGACCACATCGACATCTATCGCCCCGCGCGCCTGGATCCGAAGGTTCCGATCGAGGATACCATCGGCGCCATCGCCGACCTGGTGAAGCAGGGCCTGGTGCGTCACGTCGGCCTGTCGGAAGTGGGCGCCGACACCATTCGTCGCGCCCACGCCGTGCATCCCATCGCCGATCTGCAGATCGAATACGCGGTGGTCACCCGCAGCCTCGAAGCCAAGGTGCTGCCGACCTGCCGCGAGCTGGGCATCGGCATTACCGCCTACGGCGTCCTTTCCCGCGGCCTGATCAGCGGCCACTGGGACAAGGCCCGCAGCTTCGGCCCCCGCGACATCCGCGCCCACAGCCCGCGCTTTCAGCAGGATGTGGTCGAGCAGAACCTGGCGCTGGTGGACACGTTACGCGCCATCGCCGACGCCAAGGGTGTGACGGTCGCACAGTTGGCCATCGCCTGGGTGCTCTCCCGCGGCGACGACATCGTGCCGCTGGTCGGCGCGCGACGGCGCGACCGCTGGGCGGAAGCCAAGGGGGCGTTGGACGTCGCGCTGACCGCCGACGACTTGGCGCGCATCGACGCCGCGGCGGAAGAACACGCAATCCAAGGCACACGCTATCCCGAAATGCAGATGAAGCTGTTGGACAGCGAGCGGTAAAAATCCTCCCCCGCGCGAAGCGCGTAGGGGAGGGGGACCACGAAGTGGTGGAGGGGCCGGCGCGACGGTCTGTGGTTAGCCCTTCATCGGTGCGCGTACGCCGCCGTCGTATCGGCCGGCGGCGGCGCCGGCCCCTCCGTCGGCCTTCGGCCGCCACCTCCCCTGCGCGCTTCGCGCGGGGGAGGATTTCGCGACTTGGCTCAGTTCGCCGGCAGTTCCTTCGGGGCTAGCACCGCGCCCTTGCCTTGGGCCTGCAGGTGCGCGCGGCCCAACTGTTCCAGGATGCTTTCGGCGCGCGGGTCGCTGAACACCCAGCCAAGGGCGGCGAGGGTCTTCATCGAGGTTTCCGACACGCCCATGCCGTGGGACAGGGACTCGAAGAAGCTGCGTTCGTGCGGATAGGCTTTCAGCTTCACGTCTTCGTCGGCGGGAATCTTCGCCAGGGACTTCGCCTTGTCGACGGCGTCGTAGAAGCCGCCGATCTGGTCGACGAGGCCCAGTTGCTTGGCCTGGGCGCCGGTCCAGACGTGGCCCTTGGCGATTTCGCGCACTCGGTCTTCGGGAATGTTGCGACCCGCCGACACGCGCTTCACGAAGCCGTCGTAGATGTGATCCATCCAGGCCGAGAACGCCGCGCGTTGCGCCGGGGTGAACTCCTTGCCGCCGTTGAAGCTGTCGGCGTACTGGCCGCCGACGCTCAGGCTGCGCATGTTCACGCCGTAGCGCGCCAGGGCGTCGCCGAGGACGAACTTGCCGCCGAACACGCCGATCGATCCGGTCAGGGTCGACGGCTCGGAGATGATGTACGAGGCGTTGGACGAGATCCAATAGCCGCCGGACGCCGCATAGGTGCCCATCGACACCACCACCGGCTTGCCCGCCGCCTTGGCCGCCTTCACCGCCGCGAGTATCTGCTCGGACGCGGTGTCGGCGCCGCCGGGCGAAGAGACGCGGAACACGATCGCCTTGACGTTGTCATCCTTGATCGCGTCGTAGAAGGCGCGCGCCGTGTCGTCGGAATAGATGTTGCTGTCGGTCGAGAAGGCGCCGCCGCGTCCGTGGCCGGTGACGATGTCGCCCTCGGCCCCGATCACCGCGATGGTCGAGGAGCCCGAGGTGTTCAACAGCGGCTTCACCGCCGCCGCATAGTCGTCGAAGTCGACGATCTTCGAGCCGTCGCCGGCGCGATCCTTCAGCGCCTGTTCGGCGTCGTGCACCTGGCCCACCTTGTCGACGAGGCCCTTGGCCACCGCGTCTTCGGCGGAGTACGGGCCGGCTTCGATGATCGCCTTCAGCGCGGCGACGTCTTTCTTGCGGTCGAAGGCCGCGGCGCCCAGCGCGGTGTCGTACACGCTGCCCATCCACGACAGGTTCGCCTCTTTGTGGGCGGGCGTGTAGTCGGGATAGAGGTATGGGTTGACCGCGTTCTTGTACTCGTAACGCTGCTGGTAGTCGGCCTTGACGCCATACTTGTCGAACAGCCCCTTCAGGAACATGTCCGAGGTGGCGATGCCGGTGGCCTGGAACGAGCTGTCGGGCTGCATCCAGACTTCGCCGGTCGACGCGGCCAGTTCATAGGTCGAGACCACCATGCCGTCGGGATAGATGCCCTGGCTGTGCGCCAGGATCGGCTTGCCCGACATGCGGAAGTGGCGGAAGGCGAGACGCAGTTCGTCGGCCTCGCCGGGCGAGACGCCGCCCTCGGGCAGGCGCACCAGAAGGCCGCGGACCTTGGTGTCCTTCTCGGCGTAACGCAGGGTCTCGATGACCTTGAGCACCGACAGCTTGCCGCCGGTGAAGAAGGAGGCCGAGGCCGGGTCCTGATCGCTCAGCCCCTGGCGCAGATCGAGTTCGAGCACGGTCGGATGGTTCAGCCGCGCCTCGTTGGTCGAGGACGCCGCCAGCGACCCGATGAACCCGAAGAGCAGGAACAGGCCCAGGAAACAGAAAATAAACATGCCGGCGACGACGCCGGCGACAGTGATCAGGAACTGCTTCATGAACCACGAGAACCCTGCAAGCCCAACTCGACCATAGGGCGCGGGCGAGGGGCGTCAAATGAAGACCCGGTCGCGCCCCGGCGATGGCCGCGACCCCGTGGCGCCCTAAGCACGCTTCGGGGCGGAGGTTTCCGGCGCGGTCAGGCCTTGCTGAGGATCGCCTGCAGGATGTGGGCGCGCTGGCCGACTTCCTCGACCAGGCGGCGCGACAGTTCGCGGGCCCCGACAGGATAGGCCTCGCCGCCTTCGGCGATAGCGCCGGCCTGCAGCGCCAGGGCGGCCATGGAGGCGTGCAGCTGTTCGATTTCCCCGCGCGCCAGGGCCTGGGCTTCGGCCTGGAGCTTGCGGATCCGGTCGGCGGCGGTTTCGGGGACGGCGTCGGGGACCAGTTCGGCCTCCGGCGGGACGAGGGTGAGACGGGCCTTAGACATGGGTTCCATCATGATCTGCGGTCCACAAGTCCCGTTTCGGAACTTGCGGCCTGTTCACCTAGGGAATTTGCAAAGCTCGGGCCGGAATTCCCGCGATACGCGAATGGTTACCGCTCCAGCGCCCAGACGCCCGTCCGCTTGACCTCGTAGTCCTCGAGTTCGCGGGTGGTCGCGACCTGATAGTCGGCAAGCCGGGTCAGGCCCTCGCGCGGGAAATAGCTGCGTCCCGGGTCGCCGATCAGCACCCGCGCGCCACGGTCGCGGGCGGTGGTGAGCCACGCCAACACCCGCTCGGCCATCGGCTTCTCGTAACAGACGTCCCCGGCGCAGATCAGGTCGGCCGTCGGCGGGTCGGCGTCGAGCAGGTTGGCGCCGGTGAAGTCGATGGCGACGCCGTTGGCCTCCGCGTTCACCGCGACCGCCGCCGCGCAGAAGTCGTCGATGTCGTTGGCGAGCACAGACGCGGCGCCCGCCTTCGCCGCCGCGATGGCGACCAGGCCGGACCCGGTCGCGAAATCGAGCACCCGCTTGCCGGCGACCTCGTCGGGATGATCCAGCAGATAGCGCGCCAGCGCCTGGCCGCCCGCCCAGGCGAAGGCCCAGAACGGCGGCGGCAGCCCCATCGCCCCCAACTCCTCCTCCGTCATCCGCCAGATCGGCGTCACCTCGTCCGCCAGCCACAGCTGAAGCTCCGCCGCGTGCGGCGGCCGCTGCAGGCGCGTGTGCGTGCGGATGAAGCCAATGTGATCGTCGAGAGCCATGGGCGGCTGCTTACTCCAGGCGCGGCGTTCCTGTACGGTGCAACCAAGCGTCGCGGGAGAATTTCGATGCACACGGGCGCCTGTCTCTGCGGCGCGGTCAGGTTCAAGGTCGAGGGTGAGCTGAAGGCGCCCGACGCCTGCCACTGCAGCCAGTGCCGCAAACAGTCGGGCCACTATTGGGCCTCCACCAACGTCCCGATGTCGGCCTTCACCTTGGAAGGCGCCGACAAGCTCACGTGGTATCAGGCGTCGGAGAAGGTGCGCCGCGGTTTCTGTTCGACCTGCGGCTCGTTCCTGTTCTGGGACCCGCTCGACCACGACGTCATCGCCGTCGCCATGGGCGCCTTCGACAAGCCGACGTCGACCAAGCTGCACGTCCACATCTTCACGGACGACAAGGGCGACTACTACGACATCACCGACGGCCTGGAACAGCGGCCGGGGTATTAGCGGGTGATGAAGCGAAAACGCCCCTCCTTTGTCCGTGTCGCGCTTCTGGCGGTGATCGTGGCCTGGGCCATCGGCTGCGCGATGATCATGGCCGTCGGCCTGCAGGACCGCGTCCGTCCCGCCGACGTGGGGGTGGTGCTCGGCTCCAAGGTCTATCCGAGCGGGCGGCCGTCGCCGAGCCTGAAGGCGCGGCTGGATGAAGCGCTGAGCGTCTGGCACAAGGGCGAGGTCAAAAACCTGCTGGTCAGCGGCGGCGTCGGCAAGGAAGGCTTCGATGAGTCCCTGGTCATGCGCGACTACCTGGTCGCCCGCGGCGTGCCGGCCGCCGCTATCGTGACAGACGGTCACGGCGACAACACCCTGCTGACGGCGCGTCACACCGCAGCCCTGATGCGCGAGCGGCACTGGACCTCGGCCTTCGTGATCACCCAGTACTTCCACGTGCCGCGCGCGCGGCTGGCCATGAAGAAATGCGGCGTGCCGGTAGCCGGCTGGGCGCACGCGCGGTACTTCGAGATACGGGATTTCTTTTCGGTGCCGCGCGAAGTGATCGGCTATCCCGACTACATGGCGCGGAAGTGCTAAGCGGCGATCAGTTGAGTGGCGTCACGTCGCCGACTTTGGGTGGGTTGCCGGCGAATTCGTCGATGTAGCCCGCCGCCAGCGCGTCGCGGAAGGCCTGTTGCGGGATGGTGATCTCGTAGGGCCCCTCCGCAAAGGAGGCGACGGCGTAGGGCGAGAACAGGAAGGTGACGCCGCCGGCCTTGCCCGCCTGATCCGATGGCGCGAGCACCAGGACCGAGTCCGACCATTTGGGACAGGGCCAGGTCGGGTCGTTGGGGGTGTAGGCGTCGCCTTCGCGCGCCTTCTTGGCGTCGCCGATGGCGCGGCAGAGGATGGCGTCGAGTTTGCCGCGGTCGGCGCCCGGTCTGAACAGGGCGGGGGCCTTGATCGGCGCCTTGGTTGAACGATCCCATAGCACCGCGCCCAGCACGGTGTTGCCGTGGGCGCCGCCGGAGAAGTCGTAGGTCACGCTCTTCAGGCTTAGCAGCTTGTCGGTTTGGGCCGCGACGGTCCAGGTCACGTCGTGTTCGTAGGGGACGCCCAGATCGTATTTCTCTGCGGCCGACTGCTTGGCGAACTTACGGAGTTCCGCGACGCCGGAGTTGTAGAGTTTGGCGTGCAGGTCAGGCGTGTCGGCGAGCGCTTGCGGCAGTTTCAGCGAGACGTCGACACCCTGCGCCTTGGACTCATAGCTGAACGGAACCGGCGGCGCGGGCGGCGCCAAGGGCGTTGCGGGTTGCGGCGCCACGGCGACCGTGGCGGGCGCTTTCGGCGCCACGCGCGCCGGGTTCAACATGGCGTAGACGCCGGCGATGATCAGCACCAGCACGACGGCGACGCCGGCGATGAGCCAGGGGGTCTTTCCTTTCATCGCGTCACCTCCAGACGCCCGCGAGCAGCGCCGCGAACAGGATCAGGCCCGCGGTGCGGTTCGACTTGAACAGCCGCAGCGCCAGCGCCGGGTCGTCGAGCCTCAGCCGCTGCACCTGCATCGACAGATGCAGAGCGTAGAGCGCGGCGAAGGGAAAGAACAGCAGTCCGGGCTTGGCCGGAAGCCAGACCAGGACCGCGAGAAGCGCGGCCAGCGCGTAGAAGATCAGAACCGCCAGCGGCACGCGTTTGCCGAACCGGCGCGCGGTGGACTTCACTCCGACCAGGGCGTCATCCTCGATGTCCTGCAAAGCGTAGATGGTGTCGTAGCCCAGCGTCCAGAACAGCCCGCCGGCGTAGAGCAACAGCGCCGGCAGGCCGAGGCGTCCCTCGACCGCGGCGTAGCCCAGCAGCGCGCCCCAGTTGAAGGTCAGGCCGAGCCACGCCTGCGGCCACCAGGTGATGCGCTTCATGAAGGGATAGGCGGCGACCAGCAGCAGCGATGCGGCGCCGAGCGCAATGGCGAACAGGTTGAAGCTCAGCAGGATGGCGAAGGCGATCAGGCTGCAGATCGCGATGAAGGCCCAGGCCTGCTTCACGCTGATTCGGCCCGACGCGAGCGGCCGGTCAGCGGTGCGCGCGACCTTGGCGTCGATGTCGCGATCGACGATGTCGTTATAGGCGCAGCCCGCCGCGCGCATCAGCGTGGCGCCGACCGCGAACTCGACCAGCCGCAGCAGGAACCAAGGCCAATCGGCGACCAGCGTGTGCGTCTCGGAGTAAGCGAGCGCCACGCCCTGCCAGCCGGGCAACATCAACAGCCAGATCCCGATCGGCCGATCGAACCGCCCGAGCTTCAGCCAAGGTTTGAGCGCTTCCGGTGCATGCCGATCCACCCAGTTGAGCGGACGCGCGTCCGGCAACGGGTTGTACGGATCGGTGGGGGTGGTGGTCATGGGGGAGGGATACACCGGGGCGCGCTCGACGTCATGCACTGCTCCCTCCCTCCTCGATGGAGGGAGGGTCGGGGAGGGAGATGCGGGCTGATGGCGTCAGAAAGAATCGCGGGCGGCGCCACTCGCGCGTTTCCGGTGTCGCTGTGCACTCATCTCCATCCCCGGCCCTTCCTCCATCGAGGAGGAAGGGAGATCGCTAGCTAGAGAAGCGGCTTCAACGCCTTCGCCAGCGGTTGTCGCCCCTCGGCCTTCACCTCATCCAACCCCAGCCACCCCGCCATCCGTTCCAGCTCCGGCGCCAGGCGTTCGGCGACTTCGCCCGGTGTGTGGCTGTCCTGGACGTGGGCGGATTTCACCAGCAGGCGTTTCTCGGCGCGGTCGGCTTTCAGGTCGACGCGGCCGGATAGCGCTTCGTCCATCAGGAAGGGCAGCACGTAGTAGCCGAACTCGCGTTTGTGACCCGGCGTGTAGATCTCCAAGCGGTAGCGAAAGTCGAACAGGCGCTCGGCGCGCTCGCGCCGCCACACCAGGGAGTCGAACGGCGACAGCAGCGCCGCGCGATTCACCGGCTTCGGGCGCTTCGCGTTCGGGTCGAGATAGGCGGGCCGGCCCCAGTCCTTCACCTCGACCGGGATCAGGTCGCCGTCTTCGACGAGTTCCTGCACGAGCGGTTCAAAGCCCTTCGCGTCCATGCGGAAATAGTCGCGCAAATCCTGCGACGTCGCGACGCCCATCGAACGCGCGGCGATACGGATCAGCTCGCGCTGCGCGTCCTCGCGCTTCGGCGTCGGCGTGTTGATGATCGATGCGGGCAACACGCGTTCGGTCAGGTCGTAGACGCGCTCGAAGCCGCGCCGCGTCGCGGTGGTGATCAACCCCATCCAGAACAGCGCTTCGAGCGCGCGCTTGCCGTCGCTCCAGCCCCACCAGGCGCCCTTGCCCTTGCCGCCTTCGCTGAGTTCCCCCGCGCCCAATGGGCCGCGCGTCTCGATCTCCTTCAGCATGCGTTTGAGATAGGCGGCCTGATCCTTCTGCACGGTGCGCAGGCCCGGCCACATGCCCTTGCCGCCCGCGCGTCGGCCATGCGCCAGCGCAACAGCGGCTGAAGCTCAAGCGGCAGCAGCGACGCCTCGTGCCCCCAGTACTCGAACAGCAGCTTGCGCCGGCCCCAGGCGGCGTCCTCGAGCAGTTTCATCGGATAGGCGCCGAGCCGGGCGAACAGGGGCAGATAGTGCGAGCGCGCCAGCACATTGACCGAATCGATCTGGATCAGTCCGACCCGGTCGAACACCCGCTTGAGGTGCGAACGGCCAGGCGTCGTGCGGGGCAGGGGGTCTGCGAAGCCCTGGGCGGCCAGGGCGATGCGGCGTGCCGACCGGGCGGTCAAGCGCTCTTGCGCCTTCAATTCGCTGGCCTTTGGCAACTTCCGGACCCCGAGAAAGTTCGTCGTTCCTTAGCGAAGCGGGGCTATCCCGCATAGACCGCCGTTCCACCGACCGGCTATGGAGACGCCATGGTCTGGGCCATCGTCCTCGGGATCGCGCTGATCCTCGTCATCGTCCTGTTCGCCCCCGTCGAAGCGCGGGCGACGCTGGAGCGCGGGTTCCGCTACACCGTGCGGGTGAGCTGGCTCGGCCTGCGCTTCGTCTACATCGACAGCGCCCGGCCGCGAGCGCCCAAGCCGAAAACCCAGGCCTCGAAGCCGCACAAGAAGATCGCCTGGACCAAGTTCGCCAACCTGCGCTCGGGCCGCGCCGCCCTGAACATCGCCAAGGACCGCCAGGTGCGCAGCTTCGTCTGGCGCACGGCCAAGCGGTCGATGCGCGCGGTGGAACTGGTCAAGGCGCACTTTGTGGTCACCGCCGGTCTCGGCGATCCGATTCTGATGGGGCTCGCGGCGGGGATGATGTCCTACGTGCGTCCGGGCCTGCACGCCTGGGACGGCCGTGTGAAGATCGAGTTCGAACCCGACTTCGGACGCCGCTGGCATGTGGAGGGCGAACTGCTGCTCTACACTCGCCCGTTCTGGTGGCTGTACATCGGGGCGACGCTCTTGTGCTCGCGCACTGTCTGGCGGGTGTGGAAGATGTGGAAAGTTGAGACGGCGCCGAAGGTGCGCTCCTGAGGATTTGCCGGCGGCCGGTCTCTAGTGAGTGGCTACAGCCTCGACACGCTCTTCGTCGATGGTCGTTTCAGCTTCCGTGATACACTCTAAGGCTTCGATAGCCGATCCGAGGCGCTTCCAGCCCGCGGGAATTTCCGACAAGCCAAATTTTCCTTGGGTCATTTTGCGGGCCAAATCAAAAGCGGCCTTGCGATCGCCTAGTTCGCTCGCGCGTTCATACCACTGTCTTGCTTGCGCGCGGCTAGCGCCGCTGGGTGGGCGCGAGAGCGCGCGGTTGGCGCGTCGGCGCAGCGCAGGCGCCCAGTCGATGAACCTGGGATGCTTCAGTGCAGTATCGTAGCAAGCCCAGTCTTTTCGCGCCGCGGGAAATCTAAGATACGACAACAACGCGTGCTGTGAACCGCCATCGGTAGCAGCCCGGTACCAAATCTCGCTCTGCACAACGTCGGTCGCCACGCCTTCGCCTGAGAAGTAACACCAGGCCGCATGCGCCATTGCCCAGATCGAATTCTGCTTAGCGAGGCGTAAGAGACTTTCGAAAGCACGCTCGGGATCAGTCTTTTTCAGCTCGATGGCCGCCAGGACTTGTTCGTAAAGCGGATCGGCGTGGGTGATGTCGTAGTCGTTCGCCTGAGCATCGTCCCAATCTACAATAGCTTTCTCAATCGGAGCGACTTCGGGAAATCCGAGCCATCTGCATAGGAAGCAGTTTTTAAAGAGGGTCACGGCTCAAGCCTTCCATCCTTCAACGCCGCCTTTTCGAATTCGAACACCACGTCCGGGTCCGGCAGGTCCACGTCGTGGGCGACCTTCGGGCAGTTGATGGCGTGCAGCAGGTGGCGGATCACGTTCAGGCGCGCCTTCTTCTTGTGGTCCGCGCGCACGCAGGTCCACGGCGTGACGGCCGAGTGGGTGCGCAACAGCATCTCGTCGCGGGCTTTGGAATAGTCCTTCCAGCGCTTCTGCGCCTCGACGTCCAGCGGACTGGTCTTCATCGAGCGTAGTGGATCTTCCTTGCGCCGTTCCAGGCGCTCGTCCTGTTCCTTCTTGGAAATGTCGAGCCAGTATTTCACGATCTGGATGTTCGACTCGGTCAACAGCCGCTCGAAGTCCGGCGCGTTGCGCAGGAACTCTTCCTGCTGTTCGGGGGTGGAGAAACCCATCACCACCTCGACGCCGGCGCGATTGTACCAGGAGCGGTTGAACAGCACCCATTCCCCGGCCGCCGGCAGGTGCTCGACGTAGCGCTGGAACCACCACCAGGTGGCCTGACGGTCTGACGGCTTGGGCAGGGCGACGACCCGGGCGTTGCGCTTGGACAGGTGCTGGACGATGCGGGCGATGGTCCCGTCCTTGCCCGCCGCGTCGCGGCCTTCGAAGATCACGACCAGTTGCTTGCCCTTCTCCATGGCCCATCGCTGGCTGTGGATCAGGGCGATCTGGAGCTTTTCCAGGTCCTTTTCGTAGGCGTCGTCGTCGTGTTGGGTCTTGCTCATGGCGGCCTCGCGGAGCAGGGAGCATGCAGATTTCGCGCGCCCAGGCAAATCCTGGGCAGGAGACGGCCCAGGAGCGGATGATGTTCACGGTGGTCTGGAGCTATGAGGTCAAGCCTGAGCACGTGGAGCGCTTCATCGAAGCCTATCGCCCGGGCGGCCAGTGGGCGCGGCTGTTCCACCGGGGCGAGGGCTATATGGGCAGCGACCTTTACCGTTCGACCGAGGCGCCGAACTCGTTCGTGACCATCGACCGCTGGCGCTCGCGCGAGCACTGCACCGACTTCATGATGAAGCAGCGCGAGGCCTATGCCGCGCTGGACGCCAAGTGCGACGACTGGACCGTGGCCGAACAGCGCCTGGGCGAGATCGAGCCTTGATCCGGCTTTACGTTGCCGGCGCCTTGGCGCCCGGCGCCGAGGTCGAGCTGACGCCGGACCAGTCGCGCTATCTGACGACTGTGATGCGGCTCAACGCCGGCGATGAGCTGCTGGCCTTCAACGGCCGCGACGGCGAGTGGCGCGCGCGGGTCACCGCCGTTTCCAAACGCGGCTGCGTGATCGAGGCGGACGCCAAGACCCGCGGACAGCAGAGCCCGCCCGACCTCGACCTGGTGGTGGCGCTGGTGAAACGGGCGCGGCTGGAAACCATCGTGGAGAAGGCCTGCGAACTGGGCGCGCGGCGGGTGCGCCTGATGCTCACGCGGCGCACCAACGCCGACCACACCCGCGTCGAACGCCTGGCCGCCATCGCCACCGAAGCCGCGGAACAGACCGGCCGCCTCGACGTGCCGCAGGTGCTCGAGCCGGAGAAGCTCGACCGTATCCTCGACGGCTGGGACGCCGGCCCAGACTCTGGCCGCCGGCTGATGTTCTGTGACGAGGGCGGCGACGCGAAACCCGTGCTGGAGGTGCTTGCGGGCGCTCCGGCCGGCCCCTGGGCGGTGCTGATCGGGCCGGAGGGGGGCTTTGCACCCGAGGAGCGCGAGCGCCTGCGGGGCTTGCCTTTCGTTACCCCGGTCAGCCTGGGCCCGCGCATCCTGAGGGCCGATACCGCCGCCATTTCCGCCCTTTCCCTCTGGCAGGCGGCGGCAGGCGATTGGGCGAACAGGGCTTGAGCGGGGCCGTCCGAACGCCCATCTAGCCCGAACCCGTCGGGAGCACGGGCCCCGCGGCGTCCGCCCCGGGCAGGCAAGCCACGAGGGGGCCATGGCCGATACGACGCTCGACGACCGCCCGCTCGTGTTCGAGGACCTGGTCGGCTATTTCGCCGCCGGCGAAAAACCCGAGAGCAAATGGCGCGTGGGCGCCGAGCACGAAAAGTTCGGCTTCAAGTTGGGGACCTATGAGCGCCCGCCCTACGAAGGGCCCTGGGGCATCAAGGCCATGCTCGAAGGTCTCGAGCGTTTCGGCTGGAAGGGCGTCTACGAAGGCGAGCATCTGATCGCCCTGTCGCACGGCATGGCCAACATCAGCCTGGAGCCCGGCGGCCAGTTCGAACTCAGCGGCGCGCCGCTCGACACCATCCACGACATCTGTTCCGAAACCGGCCGCCACCTGGAAGAGGTGAAGACCGTCGCCGACGAAATCGGCATCGGGTTCTTAGGCCTCGGCTTCGATCCGATATCGACCCGCGCGCAGGTCCCGGTCATGCCCAAGGGCCGCTACGACATCATGCGCGCGTACATGCCCAAGGTCGGCAAGCTCGGCCTCGACATGATGCTGCGCACCTGCACCATCCAGGCCAACCTCGACTTCGCAACCGAAGCCGACATGGTGCTGAAGTTCCGCGCGTCGCTGGCGTTGCAGCCGATCGCGACGGCGCTGTTCGCCAACTCGCCGTTCACCGAGGGCAAGCCCAACGGATTCGTCTCCGCGCGCGCCAATGTGTGGACCGACACCGACCCGGACCGCACCGGCCTGCTCGACTTCGTATTCGAAGACGGCTTCGGCTACGAGACCTATGCGCGATACGCGCTGAAGGTGCCGATGTATTTCGTCAAGCGCGATCACTATGTCGACGCGTCGGGCAAGTCCTTCGAAGCCTTCATGCGCGGCGAGCTCGACGTGCTGCCGGGCCAGAAGCCGACGATGAAGGACTGGGCCGATCACCTGACCACCATCTTCCCCGAAGTGCGCCTGAAACAGTACCTGGAAATGCGCGGCGCCGACGGCGGCCCCTGGAGCCGCATCTGCGCGCTGCCCGCGCTGTGGACCGGCATCTTCTACGACAAGGACGCGCTGCAGGCGGCGTGGGATCTGTGCAAGCACTGGAGCCGCGAAGACCGCATCAAGCTGCGCGAAGACGCCGCCCGCACCGGTCTGAAGGGCAAGGTCGCCGGCCGCCCGATCCAGCAAGTCGCCGAAGAGCTATTGGATATCGCCCGCCACGGCCTACGCAAACGCGCCCGCTTCTCCGGCGGCCTGGTCGACGAGACGGGCTATCTCTCCGAACTCGAAGAGATCGCCGAAACCGGCCTCACACCCGCCGACCGCCTGCTCGCGCTGTACCACGGCAAGTGGAACGGCGACGTGACGCGGGTTTATGAGGAGTTTGCGTACTAGTTGGTCGTCGGCCGCACAGGGCCGACGCCGCGTTCTGTCCGCGGCGCCGGACTGCTTCTCAGGACTCCGCGTGTTCGATCTGCGGGGGAGCGCTGACACTGACCGCAAGCGGAATTCTCTTCTCATGCTCGGCCTCAAGTGACCGCATGAGCAGGATGATCCAGTTCAGAATGTCCAAGAGAATCGATGCAATCCAGACGAAAGTGATGACGCCGAAGGCCCCGGATAAGAGCGTCAAGAAGGCAGCTATCACGTGCGACGCGATGTTTCGCACCGCCCAGGGTGAACTCGCTTTCTGCGACTGGGTATTGTTTTCGATTTGGGTCTGAAGGCTCGCCACCTGAGCCTGCTCGGTTTCGGCGGAGCTTGACGCGCTTTGGATCGCCTGCTGTGCAGAATTCGCAGTCTGCATGAGAGCGATGAGCTTGCCTCGTTCGGCGATCTGATCGACCGTGTAGGCGCGGAATTGGGCGCACTGCTCAGCCGTCCAGACCATCCAGTTCCAGCCCTGGGGCGATATTCCCCCCGGACAGCCCGCGAAATAGGTATCGATGGATGTCTGAACAACGGACAGATCAGCGTCGGTCGAGGCGTTGTCGATCTGGTTGAGGATCGGGCCGCTGAACGTATTTGCTGCCTTCTTGCGAGCGATGACTCCAAATTCGGCAGTCACCGCCTTATTCGCCGCGGCCGCGGCGTTCTGAAGCGACTCTTTGTATTCCGGCTTGTCCGAGTCCTGGACGTTGCGCTGGGCCGTCGCCAACTTGGAATTCAAGTCGGTCGCTTCCGTCTTGAGTTCTCGCGTCGCGGCGATCTCGCGCTGTGGGTAGAGCACGATCAGAGCAGATGAAATCGTGGTTGCAAGCAACAGCGCGGACATGGCGAAGACCGTCAGGTATTGAATGCGGCTGTATCGGAAGAGCACGAACTCGCGCGTGTTCGCATAATTCGCTTCATTCGCCTTCGCTGTTCGCACGATGAGCAGGGCGTTGCGCAGAAACTCGAAGGGGGTTGTAAAAATCGTCGCGAAAACGCGAGCGATACCTCCCCACGCGGCCTGCCAATGCTTTCCCGAAAAAAGCAGCACCACGCCAAACAGAATAACCAGAAAGCACAGTCCGCTCAGAAAAGGGTGAGCGCCAATGACCACCAGTTGGTTGCCGAATGCCCCCATGACCGTAACCCCCATTTCGTTGAATGACGTCGCCAGGAGGCGGACCGGCAGGTTGAGTTGTCAAGTCGACTGCAACTAGTGGTATTTTTAAGATCATTCGAATTCGGGGAAATCGTGCTGTAGAACCCAGCTTCTGACAGGCAAGGGCGTCGAAATGGCAAAAATCTACATCGGCGTTGGTGGGTGGACCTTTGAGCCTTGGCGCGGGACCTTTTACCCTGATGGTCTGACGCAGAAGAAAGAGCTGGAGTACGCCTCGCGGGCGCTGACCTCGATCGAGATCAACGGAACCTACTATTCCACCTTCAAGCGCGACAGCTGGGAGAAGTGGGGGGCGGAGACGCCGGAGGGGTTCAAGTTCTCGGTGAAGGCGTCGCGGTTTTCGACCAACCGCAAGGTGCTGAGCGACGACGCGTCGAAGCAGTCGATGGACAAGTTCCTGGGTCAGGGGATGGCGGCGCTCGGCGACAAGCTGGGGCCGATCAACTGGCAGTTCATGGGCACCAAGAAATTCGACCCGGTAGATTTCGGCGCCTTCCTGGCGATGCTGCCGAAGGAGATCGAGAAGGTCCCGCTGCGCCACGCTATCGAGGTGCGGCACCTGAGCTTCGGCTGTGAGGAACTGTATGATCTCGCGCGCAAGCACAACGTGGCCATCTGCTATGCCAAGGACGAGGACTTTCCGGAGATCGACGAACCGACCGCGGACTTCACCTACGCGCGGCTGATGTCGACGAGCGAAGAGGCGAAGGACGGCATCGACGCCAAGGAACTGAAGCACTGGGCGGCGAAGACCAAGGACTGGGCGAAACGCGGCGACGTGTTCGCGTACTTCATCTCCGGCGCAAAGGTGAAAAACCCGGCCGCGGCCCAGGCGCTGATCAAGGCTGTGAAGTAGTGCGCCTTGCGGTGGCACGTTGAGGTCGCGCTTGCTGGATCCTCGACGTCGCGCAGCTGAGCGCTGCGCAACGCCAAGGATGACGAAAACTTTTGAATGAGGCCCGTCATC
>DASXZP010000037.1:0-53320 GCA_036501825.1 Caulobacteraceae bacterium
CAGCGTCGGCGCACGCGCCACCGTGGTGCCCGCCTCCACCAGCGCCGAAGACATCCTGGCCCGCAACCCCGACGGGGTGCTGCTCTCCAACGGCCCGGGCGACCCGGCGGCCACCGGCGAATACGCCGTGCCGCAGATCCAGGCCCTGGTCGAGAGCGGCAAGCCGGTGTTCGGCATCTGCCTCGGCCACCAGATGCTGGCGCTGGCGCTAGGCGCCAAGACCGTCAAGATGGAGCAGGGCCACCACGGGGCGAACCATCCGGTGAAGGACCTGACCACAGGCAAGGTCGAGATCGTCTCCATGAACCACGGCTTCAGCGTCGACCGCGACAGCCTGCCCAAGGGCCTGACCGAGACCCACGTCTCGCTGTTCGACGGCACCAACTGCGGCCTCGCCCTGGAGGGCCGGCCGGTGTTCTCGGTCCAGCATCACCCGGAAGCCTCGCCCGGCCCGACGGACTCGCTCTACCTGTTCCAGCGCTTCGCCGACCTGATGGACGCGAAAGCCCCGGCCCACGCCGCCTGAGCCGCGAATTCCTCAAGCCGTGAAGGCCTGCGACCCGTTCGCCTCCAAGCTTTCGTGATTGGGGCGTGCGCTTGCAATATGCGGGCGGATGCTATCCAGTTTGCGACAGTTTCATACCGCCGGAAGGGGCTGACCGCCCTTGGGAACCCGGCGTCATGGGGGAATAAGGGTCAAAATGTTCAAATCGTTTCTTCACGGCGCGGCGCTCGCCGCTCTCCTTGCTTGCTCCGCAGCCGCCCAGCCCGCCAGCCCGGGCGCGGTGACCGTGCCGGGCGTCACCATCACGGGCCACAAGCCCGAAGCCGTCGACTTCGGCCGCCTGCCCGCCATCTCGAACGTGGTGATCTCCCCCGACGGCAAGCACATCGCGGCCATCACCACCCCCGACGGGGTCACGAGCTTCATCTCGGTCTGGTCGACCGACGCGATGGATCAGAAGCCCTTCGTCATCAACCCGAGCAACGCCACAGGCTTCGTGTTCTTCCGCGTCGCCTTCGTGAAGAACAACCGCCTCTACGTCACCTTCCGCCAGCTGGTGCCGGGCCTCGGCAACGGCGACGGCAGCAAGAACCAGCGCTTCATCTTCCAATCGGTGCTGATGTCGCCGACGGCCGACGGCCCGGCCGCGGCGCCGGTCATACCCAAGGCGCCGGCGAAATCGGATGACGACACCCTGATGAACAGCGGCGCGGCCGTGCAGCTGATCAACAGCCTGCCCACCGATCCCAAGCGCATCCTGGTGCGCGACCAGGCCGACGGCACGATCTACAAGGCCGACGTCATGTCGGGCCAGCTCGACGTCGTGCAGCGCGGGTCGGACACCTACGACTACTTTGTCGATCCGAAGGGCGATCCGCGCGGGCGCGAGCGTCAGAACGGCGACGGCGCGGGTTTCTACGTTCAGGACGAGTTCCGCAGCCCCAAGGGCGGTGGCTGGGAGCCGGCCTTCAAGTGGTTCCCCAAGGACCGCGAGATAATCTCCTTCGAAGCCTACGACGACGATCCGGGTTCGATCCTGGCCGTCTCGCGCGAGGGCCACGAGAAGGCGGTGATCGCGTCTTATGACATCGTCGGCCACAAGCCGCCCGAAGTGGCGTTCGGCCATCCCTTCTTTGAAGCCACCGGCGTGGTGCGGTCGCGCCGCTCGACTGATTTCGGGCACGTGCTCGGGTTCACCTACAACGCCGACATCGAACGGACCTATTGGACTGACGGCCAGTTCGAGGCCCTGGAGAAAGCGCTGCGCCAGGCGCTCGGGGTGACCTTCGACACGATCGACTGGACCGATCCGGCCACCGGCAAGACCGGCAAGATCCAGATCATGCACGACTTCGACGCGTCGATCGTCGGCTACTCGGACGACATGAGCCGCGTGCTGGTCGAAAAGTCCGGGCCCCGGCAGCCGCCGGAATTCTACATGCTGAAGGACAACAAGCTCATCCTGCTCGGCAAGGCCGATCCGCAGATCAGCACTGCGGGGCTCGGCCACACCACGATGGTCGAATACGCCGCGCGTGACGGCCTGATGATCCCGGCCTTCCTGACTACGCCGGACAAGGCGGTGTTCGGCCCCGGTCCCTATCCGACCATCGTCACGCCGCACGGCGGTCCCTGGGCGCGCGATGAGCTCGAGTGGGATCCGACCGGTTGGACCCAATACTTCGCCGCCCGCGGCTACGCGGTGATCCAGCCGCAGTACCGCGGCTCCGACGGCTGGGGCCAAAAGCTCTGGCGCGCGGGCGATCGCGAGTGGGGCGGCAAGATGGAAGACGATATGGAAGACGGCGTGAAGTGGCTGATCAGCCAGGGCGTCGCCGATCCGAAACGCGTCGCCATCCACGGCTATTCCTACGGCGGCTATGCGGCGTTCGACGCTTCCGTGCGTCCCAACGGCATCTACCGTTGCGCCATCGCCGGCGCCGGCGTGGCCGAGATGGCCCGCTTCCAGGAACTGACCCAGTCGAACGGCTACATCCGCAACTATCAGCGCCCGACCGTGGAAGGCGTGAGCCCCCTCGAACACGTGGCGGACGTTCAGATCCCGGTGCTCGCCTATCACGGCGACACCGACCACACCGTGTCGCGCACCGAGTCCGAGCGCTTCACCAATGCGCTGGCGTCGATGCACAAACCCTACAAGTTCGTGGAGCTGCCGAACATGGACCACCAGTTGGTCTATTGGACGCCGCAGAACTGGCGCGACATCCTGTTGACTGTGGACGACTTCCTGAAGACGAGCTGCCAGATGGGCGGCCAGTAAGCACCACCCTAGAAACACAGCGAAACGCGCCCTCTCACGAGGGCGCGTTTTTCCTTGCTTACGTCAGAACGGAATCGGGTAGTGGCCGGTGAAGCCGAGGATCAGGTCGATCGAGTCCTGCACCCCGTGGGCGATCATCGGCGCGATCAGATTACGGCCGGTGGCGAAATAAAGCAGCGCGAACAGCGCGCCGTCGACGCCCGCCTCGATCATGCCGACCGGGCCTTGGTAGAGATGCGCCAGGCCGAACACGACGCTGGCGCAGGCGGTGGCCAAAAGCCATCCCACCCACTTGCGACCGAACAGGTCGGCGAACCGGTTGGTCAGCCAGCCGCGATAGACCCACTCCTCGCCGAAGGCCGCGAGGCCCCAGATGAACGGTACGCCCAGCGCCAGCATCTTCCAGTTGCCGCGGATGCCGTGAAAATCGGACAGGTCCGGCAGGCGGCCGGTGACGGCGATCAGCAGCGGCTGGGTGAAGTAGAGTTCCTGCGCCTCGATCATGGCCCCGCCGGCCAAGCCGATCGCGACCATCGGCCAGAAGCCGCGACCGAAACGCCAGCCGATCTCGCTCCATTTCACGCCGCGCAGCAGCAACGACGCGACGCCGAGCGCGAACAGGTACAGCGTCTCCGACAGCCAGATCACATGGTAGACCTTGTCGGCGACGAAGACGCCGGCGACGCAGATCAGGTCGAGCACGATCAGGACGCGACTGTCGCGCAAGGCGCGTTGCACGCGCGCAAGTCTTCCTCCGGCGGCCCGCATGGGCGCGCCGTTCGACGTTTCGTCGGTCATGGGTTCAGTCCTGTCTCGAGACGATAGCGGCGCGAGCGCGGCCGAGGCGGCGCACGCTCCAGAGGCCGTAGCGCCAGGTGCACCAGGTCACGAACGCGCCGCAGATCAGGCCGAAGGGGATGATCCACCAGCCCATCAGCTCGTGACCTGTGGGATGGTCGGTGATGCTGAACGACATGCTCACGCCGGTCGGACGCCGCTCGTACCAGAGGCCGTCATTCTTCGGCAGGAAAGGCTTCAGCAGGGCGGTGAGCAACAGGCTGACACCGAACGCGTAGCCGACGAACGAGAGGATGAGCGCGAAAAAGGCGCCGACGCTGAGGCCCGCCAGGCGCCACACCGTCTTCAGAATCAGCAGCGGGGAACGCGACACCTCCACGCGTTCGGCCATGCGCTCGGCGAGATAGAGCCCCGACAATTCGCGCGCAGGTCCCAATCCGGCGATGGTGGCGTCGACCGAGGCGGCGGTCAGCGCTCCGCCCGCGCGGTCGAGCGCGTGACTGCGCAATTCGTCCACGATCTCCTTGGCCTCGTCGTCGGGCAGGCCGCGCAAGCCGTGGCGCACCTTGCGCAGGTAGATGTCGAGCGTGCGCGACGCGACGTCGTCAGCGGTCATCGCGGTTCTCCTTATTCACGGGCGCCAGCAGGACCTCGAGCCCGGCGGCGAAGCGGGTCCAGACGCGGGCGAGGTCGCGCACCCGCTGCCGGCCGGCCTCGGTCAGGGCGTAGTATTTGCGCGGGTGACCGGCCTCGGCCTCCACCCACTCCGACGAGATCAGCCCCTCGCCGCGCAGGCGGTTCAACAGCGGATAGATCGCCCCTTCCGACACGGCCAGGTCCGCCGAGCTCTGCAGCCGGCGCAGGATGTCGAGGCCATAGAGCCGCCCCTCCCACAGGCTGGCCAGCACCGCGAGCGTCAGGCCGCCCTTGCGCAACTGGGTTTCCCAGCGCTCCAGCGAGGTCGAAAGGTCGTCCGATTGGGTCATTGCACGATACCTTGCATCACAAGGTATCGTGCTGTCAACGGCCCCCTACCCTTCTTCGCCCGTCACCCTCGGGCTTGTCCCGAGGGCCCAGCGTTCCGCTAGCTCCCCAGGGTGGGCTTGGATTCGCCGACCATTCCTTCTTCGAAACCGAGAGCCTGCCCCTGCGATGGGCCCTCGGGACAAGCCCGAGGGTGACGAACTAGGGAGGTGGCGGAAGATATGAACGACCCCGCTTGCCCCCACGCGACTCCCTCACTAAACGGACGCCTTAACCCACAAGTCGGTCGGTCCGGGGCGCGCCCCAAGCGCGGACCCGCGGACGCGCGCGAGGAACAGAAGGAACCGCATGCCCAAGCGCACCGACATCAAGTCCATCCTGATCATCGGCGCGGGCCCCATCGTCATCGGCCAGGCGTGTGAGTTCGACTATTCCGGCGTGCAGGCGTGCAAGGCGCTGCGCGCCGAGGGCTATCGGATCGTGCTGGTCAATTCGAACCCGGCCACGATCATGACCGACCCGGACGTGGCCGACGCCACCTACATCGAACCGATCACGCCGGAGATGGTGGCCAAGATCATCGAAAAGGAGCGGCCCGACGCGCTCTTGCCGACCATGGGCGGCCAGACCGCGCTGAACACCGCGCTCGCGCTGGAAAAGGCGGGCGTGCTCGCCAAGTTCGGGGTCGAGATGATCGGCGCCAAGGCCGACGTGATCGAGAAGGCCGAAGACCGCCAGAAATTCCGCGACGCCATGGACAAGCTGGGCCTGGAAAGCCCGCGCTCGCGCGTCGCGCATACGGTCGACGAGGCGCTGTCGGCGCTCGACTTCGTGGGCCTGCCCGCAATCATCCGCCCGAGCTTTACCCTCGCCGGCACCGGCGGCGGCATCGCCTACAACGTCGAAGAGTTCAAGGAGATCGTCGAACGCGGCCTCGACGCCAGCCCGGTCTCGGAAGTGCTGATCGAGGAATCGGTGCTGGGCTGGAAGGAGTACGAGATGGAGGTGGTCCGTGATCTGGCGGACAACTGCATCATCATCTGCTCCATCGAAAACATCGACCCGATGGGCGTGCACACGGGCGATTCGATCACCGTCGCCCCGGCCCTGACGCTCACCGACAAGGAATACCAGCGCATGCGCACCGCCTCCATCGAGGTGCTGCGCGAAATCGGCGTCGAGACCGGCGGCTCCAACGTGCAGTTTGCGCTGAACCCGCGCGACGGGCGCATGGTGGTGATCGAGATGAACCCGCGCGTGTCGCGTTCGTCGGCGCTGGCGTCGAAAGCCACCGGCTTTCCCATCGCCAAGGTCGCCGCCAAGCTGGCGGTCGGTTATACGCTCGACGAACTGACCAACGACATTACCCGCGTCACCCCCGCCTCGTTCGAACCGTCGATCGACTATGTGGTGACCAAGATTCCGCGCTTCGCGTTCGAGAAATATCCGGGCGCCGAGCCCCTGCTCACCACCTCGATGAAGTCGGTGGGCGAGGTCATGGCCATCGGCCGCACCTTCCAGGAAAGCGTGCAGAAGGCGCTGCGCGGTCTGGAGACCGGCCTCTGCGGCTTTGATGAGATGGACATCCCCGGCGTCGAGGACGACGGCGATCCGGCCGCGATCCGCGCCTCGGTGAAACGCGCGCTGGGCATTCCCACGCCCGACCGTCTGCTGCTGATCGCGCAAGCGTTCCGCCACGGCCTGACGGTTGAGGAGATCGCCGCCGCGTGCGCTTATGAACCGTGGTTCCTGCGCCAGATCCAGGACCTGGTCGAAACCGAAGCGGGCGTGCGCAAGCACGGCTTGCCCACCGACGCCGCCGAATTCCGCCGCCTCAAATCCAAGGGTTTCTCCGACAAGCGGCTGGCGCAGCTGGCCCATATCGGCGAGCGCGAAGTGCGTGCGCGCCGCCGCGGCCTGGGCGTGCGTCCGAGCTTCAAACGCATCGACACCTGCGCGGCCGAGTTCGCCGCCGACACAGCCTATATGTACTCGACCTACGAGACCGGCGCGCTCGGCCAGGTTCCCGAGTGCGAGGCGCAACCGTCGGCGCGCAAGAAGGCGGTGATCCTGGGCGGCGGCCCCAACCGCATCGGCCAGGGTATCGAGTTCGACTATTGCTGCTGTCACGCGGCCTTTGCCTTCGATCAGATCGGCGTCGAGTCGATCATGGTCAACTGCAACCCCGAAACCGTCTCCACCGACTACGACACGTCAGACCGGCTCTATTTCGAACCGCTGACCGCCGAAGACGTGCTCGAACTGATCCATGTGGAGATGTCGAAGGGCGAGTTCCTGGGCGTGGTGGTGCAGTTCGGCGGCCAGACGCCACTGAAGCTCGCGCATGCGCTGGAAGAGGAAGGCGTGCCGATTCTCGGAACCACGCTCGACTCCATCGACCTCGCCGAAGACCGCGAGCGGTTCCAGCAACTGCTCAACGACATCAACCTGAAACAGCCGATCAACGCCATCGCGCGCTCGCCGGAGGAAGCCTTCGCAGGCGCCCTGAAGGTCGGCTTCCCGGTGGTGATCCGCCCGTCCTACGTGCTGGGCGGTCGCGCCATGGAGATCGTGCACGACGAGGAGCAGCTCGCCCGCTACATCCGCGAGGCGGTGAAGGTCTCAGGCGACAGTCCGGTGCTGATCGACCAGTATCTGAACCGCGCCACCGAGGTTGACGCAGACGCGTTGGCCGACGGCAAGGACGTGTTCGTCTGCGGCATCATGGAGCACATTGAAGAGGCCGGCGTGCACTCGGGCGATAGCGCGTGCTCGCTGCCGCCCTATTCGCTGCGCAAGGAAATCGTCGACGAACTGCGGGTGCAGACCGTGGCCCTGGCGCGCGCGCTGAAGGTGCGCGGCCTGATGAACGTGCAGTTCGCCATCGAGGAACCGCACTCGGACAACCCGCGCATCTTCGTGCTGGAAGTAAATCCGCGCGCAAGCCGCACCGTGCCCTTCGTCGCCAAGGCGATCGGCGCGCCATTGGCGGGCATCGCGGCCAAGGTCATGGCGGGCGAAGCGCTGAAAGACTTCGGCCTCGACACCAAGAAGGTCGACCACGTGGCGGTGAAGGAGGCGGTGTTCCCCTTCGCGCGCTTCCCCGGGGTCGACACCGTGCTGGGTCCGGAAATGCGCTCCACCGGCGAGGTCATGGGCCTGGACTGGCGCCGCGAGGGCGAGGACCTGTCCGCCGCCTTCGCCCGCGCCTTCGCCAAGAGCCAGCTGGGCGGCGGCACTCGCATCCCGACCGAAGGCTGCGTCTTCGTCTCGGTGAAGGACGAGGACAAGCCGTGGATCCTGGAGCCCGTGCGCCTGCTCGCAGGCTACGGCTTCAAGGTGATCGCCACCGCCGGCACCTGTGCGTGGCTCACCGAACAGGGCGTGGACGCGACGCAGGTGCGCAAGGTGCTGGAGGGCCGCCCGCACATCGTCGACGCCATGAAGAACGGCGACGTCCAGCTCGTCTTCAACACCACGCTTGGCAAACAGTCGCTGCTCGACAGCTTCTCGCTGCGCCGCACGGCCCTGATGATGAAGATCCCCTACTACACCACCACCGCCGGGGCGCTGGCCGCCGCGCAAGCCATCGGCGCAGTGCGCGCCGGTTCCCTCGAAGTGCGGCCGTTGCAGAGCTACGGGTAAACACCTGTTCTACCCCCCCCCCGGAAAGGGGAGGGTCGCCGAACGAAGTGAGGCGGGGTGGGGTGACAAGCGCCACGCTGCCGATCGCGTGCCGACGGAGCCGCGCAATTTCGACAGCATTCGTCGCGCTTGGCCCCCCACCCCGCGCTTCGCGCGACCCTCCCCCTTTGGGTGAGGGTGACACCGGGGTCTACCGCCGCGTCAGCACCAATCCTCGCGAAAATAATCGTCGCGTTCCGAGCCGTCGAAACGGTCGGCCTTCAGGCAGCACCGTTTGAAACAACCTCCCGGACGCGCACGGGCACAGGTCATTGCGGCCGAGCTTTTCGGTCAGCTGCACGTCCCCGTGAACGATACGAACGCCGCGTTTGACGCGGGTTTCGGACGGGAAAGGACTTACGACGCTTGGAGGTGACCTCGAAAGCAGTCGAGATCGTCGAAGTTACGCGGCGTACGCATGGCGGCCTCCTGTTCAGATCGGGAGGCGGCACATAAAGCCGCGGACGCGGCCTGACAAGCGCTCAAAGGTAACTCAGCCACCAATCGTGTCTTCGCTGCCGCACGCCTTCGAACCAGCGGCAGGGGAAGTACAACACGACCACCACGCCGATCCAGATCAGATAAACCATGGGCAGGCTCACCCCCATGTCCTTCGGCCGGTTGAGCAGGTCGGTGTAGGCGGAGAACGGCAGGCCGTGGGCCATGCCGTATGCGGCAGACAGGCCGTGGATCAGGTAGATGTGCAGGATGTAGAAGAAGAACGGCACGCGCCCGAAGGTGCGCAACACCTCCATCGCCCTGCCCTTCCAGCGATCGAGCCACGGCAGCAACATCAGCATCGGACCGAGCGTCGCCAGGGTGAAGTCGAGCGTCGGCGGATATTTGCTGACCCTGAGAAACGCCATGACCTCGCGCGCCGCGGTCGGCTGTTGCACGAAGGGAATGAAGTCGCCGTAGCCGTTGATCACGCGCAGCACCACAAAGGTCGCGATCATGCCGAGACCCAGCAGGGTGAGCGCGAGGTCGCGCTTGACGCGAGGCAACTTGAAGATGGGTCCCAGGCCAAAGCCCAGGAACATGATGCCGGTCCAGGCGATCAGCGAGTAGAGCAACACGCCCTTGATGGGGCCGAACGCGAACGGTGTCGGTCCGCTGTAGAGCATCTGGTAGGGGAAGGCCCAGGCGCCGAAGCTCCTCGCATCGATCGGATCGAGCAGGTCGTGCAGGGCGATGATCGCGACGCCGATCGCAAGCACCACGCCCGTCGGCGCCCGCGAGAAGGCGGCGAGCAGGATCATGCTGGCCCCGATCACCCAGATGACCTGCGGGAACAGCATCCCTGGATGGAACGAGAAGCCGGTTCCCACCACCGTGAGCTCGAGCAAGATCAACCACAGGCCGCGACTGACCAGAAACCCGGACAGGGCGCCCGGGGATACGCCTTGCGCCCGGCGCAACCACGGACCCAGGCCCGCCAGGAGCAGGAAGGTCGGGGCGCAGAAATTGCTCACCCAGCGGGTGAAGTAGAGCACCAGGTTGCTCTTGGCCGGGTCGGTGATGTCGAAGGCGTCGGAATTGGTCAGCAGATAGTCGCGGGTGTGATCGAGCGCCATCAGCACCATGACGATGCCGCGCAGCACGTCGAGCCCGTCGATCCGGCCCCGGTGCAGGGGCTCCGCCGGTTCGGCCGCCGGGGCCGAGATGTTTTCCGCCGCCGTCATGGACGCGAGCCTAGCGCGCCGAAGCGATCAGCACCACGGCGCCGGCCGCGATCGACCCCACCGCCGCAGCGCGGCCGCGGGTGAAGCGCTCTTTCAGGACGACCACCGCGATCAGGGTGGCGAACAGGATCGAGGTTTCGCGCAGCGCCGCGAGTCTGGGCGTGTCACCCAGACGCAGCGCCCACAGCGCCAGGCCGTAGGTCACGATCGACAGCACGCCGGCGACGAAGCCTGCTTTCCATTCACTGCGGGCGGCGGCGATGAACAGGGGCCCGCGCCAGATCGCAAACAGGCTGGCGATGCCGAGGCCGAGCACGAGAAATTCCCAGGCGATGTAGCTGAACGCCGTCGGCGCCGCCCGCACCCCGTGCGCATCGATCACCGTGTAGAGCGCGATGGTCACGCCGGCGCCCGCCGCCCACATCAGGGTCTTGCGATCCGCGTGGCGTCCCAGGCTCATGGTGATCACGCCCAGGCTCACCAGGCCAATGCCGATCGCGGTCAGCCAGGCCAGCGGTTCGTGGAAGCCGATGACCGACACCGCCGCGGCCAGCACCGGCGCGATGCCGCGCATCACCGGATAGGCCACGCTGAAGTCCGCCGTCTCGAACGCCTTCACCAGACAGACCAGATAGACCAGGTGCGTCGGGCCCGACAGCGCAAGCCAGCCCCAGGCGCCATGGGGCAGCGGCAGGAAGAACGCGAAGGGCGCGATCAGGATAGCGCTGAATCCGTCGATCAGCGCCCGGCTCGCCATCTTGTCCTTGCCGGATTTCAGGATGGCGTTGACCACCGCATGCGCAGCGCCGGAGCCCACCATCATCAGCGAGGCGATCTGGACCGGCGTCACGCGCGGGCGTCTCCGAGGGGAATCAGTTCGGAGGGTTATACTGCTCCACGAAGGCCATCGCCGCTTTCAACATGGAGACACGGGTCGCCTCGCGCGAGAGGTGATGGTC
This sequence comes from Caulobacteraceae bacterium, assembly GCA_036501825.1. Classification (GTDB taxonomy): domain Bacteria; phylum Pseudomonadota; class Alphaproteobacteria; order Caulobacterales; family Caulobacteraceae; genus JAFECT01. The sequence goes on from DASXZP010000037.1 coordinate 10,894, forward strand.
CTCCCCGTCCAGCACGACGAAGTCGACCGACTTGCCGGCCGACTTCAGAGCGTGCTCCATCCGGCGGCTCTGCTCGATCGGCACCACCGTATCGTCCTTGCCGTGGATGAGCAGGATCGGCGCGTCGGCGTGAGAGGCCTGTTCGAAGGGCGAGATCGCTTTCAGGGCGCCGTCGGAGATGGTTTTGGCGCCCATGGCCGTCTTCCAGTAGCGCACCTCGGGGCTCTGCACGTCGTTGTTGTAGGCCTCATCGCTCAGCATGCCGCGCAGATCGGCGACGCCCGCGACGGAGACGGCGCAACGATAGAGGCCGTGCTGAACCGTGACGCCCGCCAGGGCGACGTAACCGCCATAGCTCGCACCCATGATGCAGGCACGCTTGGGATCGACCACGCCGCGGGCGGCGAGCCAGGCCAGACCGTCGGACACGTCGGTCTGCATCTTCTTGCCCCACTCGCCATAGCCCGCCTCCACAAAATCCGCGCCGTAGCCGGTCGATCCGCGGAAGTTGGGCTGGAAGACCGCATAGCCGCGCGAAGCGAACGCCTCGGCCCACCAGTCGAACGCGATGGTGTCGTTGCCGCGCGGCCCGCCGTGGGGGAAGACGACCACCGGCAGGTTCTTCGCCTCGCGTCCCGGCGGCAAGGTGAGCACGCCTTCGATCTCGACGCCGTCGGCCGCCTTGTACCGCACATAGGTCCGTGGCCCGACGTCGGCCGCCTTCACGTCGGGATAGGCATAGCCGAAGACGTCGGCCTTGCCGGTGCGAATATCGACCTTCCAGAAGGTGCCGGAATCGTCGGGGCCGTCGGTGTAAACGAACAGGTCGTTGAAATCGGCGCCGTAGGACAGAAGCGAGACCTCAAGGCCCGGGAAGGCCTTTTTGACGCCCTTCCACACGGCTTCGCGATGCGGGTCGAAAAACACCGCGTCCGGATGCTGGCCGCCGGTCACGGCGCCGATCAAAAGCATGCTCTGCCGGTCGAACACGGGCCCCGTCTGCTCGAGCGTTTCGAACAGCCGCGTCGGCTTGCCGCCGGCCAGCGGGGCTTCGAAGAAATCGCCGCCGCCGCCTTGCGCGTCGTGGACCTCGTAGAGGATCGTATCCGGCGTGCGCCCATAACCCACGATGGTGTCGGACCCGAACTTGTTCGTCGTCTGCGCCAGCAGCACGTCGTGATGGGCGCCGCCGTACAGGCGCCACGCGCTGGACTTGTTGTCGTATTCCGAATTGGCGAGAATCCCAGCGTTGGGCCCGAACAGCCAGTTCCGCGGATGGTCGCCGTCGTTGTAGGCGAGGTGGTGGGTTTGCCCGCTGTCGAGATCGACCTGGTAAACCTCCGTGCTGCCCGCAATGCTCCCGTAGTCGTCTAACGGCTGTCCGGCGAACAGGCCGTAGGCGTGGCCGTCCTTGGCGGCGTAACCGTAGGCGCCGAACACGCCATACATAAGGTGCTGGGCTTTTTCGAAGACGTAGCCGTGCTGCTTGGTTTTCAGATTTATCGCGAGGACCTGGCTGATCTCGTGCTTGAACCCGTAGTCCATGCCGAGATTGTAGGTCCTGCTGGTGGTCACCAGCACGTGGTCGTCGTCGGCCCAGTCGATGTCCTGCACCTTGGCGTCGATGACCTGGCCCTTGTCGGTCTTCTCCTGCAGCTCCACGACGCCGATCGGCTTGCCGTCCTCCATGACGACCACCGCGCGCCCGTTCTTCAGCGTCGCCACCAGGGCGACCCGCTTGCCGGACGGTGAGAGGGTGAAGGCCTCGCTGTGCGGCAGCTGGCCATAGGCTTCGAGCGGCGGCGGCGCCGCGCTTGCCGCACCCACGCCGAACACAAACGCCGCCGCAGCGGCCGCAAGGAAAACACCTGAACGCATGACGCACCCCCGGGGACCATCAAGCGGTCACGGGCGCAGAACGTCAAGCCGCAACCTGCGGATGGGGGCGCCGCTTCAGTCCGTGACGACCAGATCACCGCTCTGGGGCGGGCGCGGATAGTCGGCCCAGGGCAGGCGCACGTTGGTGAAGCGGATGGGGATGCCGGCGCAGGCCAGGGGTTGGGGCGCGTCGCACACCTGGAAGTGCAGGTGCGGCTCGGTCGAGTTGCCCGAGGAGCCGAGCCTGGCGATCGGCTGGCCCTGTTTCACCGCCTCGCCCGGTTTCACGCGCACGCTGCCGGGTTGCAGGTGGGCGTACAGCGAATATTCGCCGTCGCCGTGGTCGATGATGACGAAGTTGCCGGCGAGCGCACGTTCGCCCTTTGCCAGCAGACCGCCCTGCGCCTCCTGCACGCGACCGCCGTAGGCGTCGTCGCTCTCGCCCGGATGGCGCAGGAAGCTCGCGTTCTCCGGCGCATCGTTGACGATGTCGACGACCTTGCCGTCGGCCGCCGCGAGCACGTCGGCGCCATAGGCGTAGTAGTCGCTGAACGTCTGGCCGTCGGCGCGATAGGTGGTGTCGCCCTCGCCGATCCTGGCGATGTCGAAGGCGAACTCCTCCGGCAGGCCCCAGCGGTGGCCGGTGTGCATCGTCGGGCCGACGCCGGCGAACCAGGCGCCCTTCAGCGGCCAGATGAAGCCGGTCTTCGACATGGCCTCGTTGATCGCGATGACGCCTTCGCCGCGCACGGCGCCGGCGGCATCGCGCACCGTCACCCGCACCGCGTCGCGCGCATTGCGGAAGGCAAAGGCCTGGTAGGTGAGCAGCATCGCCTGACCCGGCTGCAACGACGGGCCCGACAGCGTCATGCCCTTCTCGATCACCCGGTCGCCGCAGAACTGAAAGCCGACCACGGCCATCATGCCGCTGGCCTGGATCTTCCGGCCGCTGGCGGCGAAAGCCTTCAGCTGCTCGCCGCTCAGGTGTTTCTCGTCCACGGCCACGCCCTTGGCCATGAGGGCGACGTCGACCTCGCCGACCTGGACCGGCGCGGCGTTGCGGTTCACCACCACGGTGTTCTGGAGCAGCAGACTCTGGATGTCGCGGCGTGATTCGAGCGGATAGGTCCGCACCTGGCCGCTCGGGCAGAAGCGGATTTCCAGGCTTTTGGCGTTCTGGGCCTGGGCCAGGGCCGGAAAGGCCAAGGCGGCGGCCGCCAGGGCGGCCAGGACAAGGCTTTTGGCCGCTGGCGCGGCCGGGGCAACGGTTTTCATGGCGAACCCCTCAGTTCCCGCAAAGCTTAGCGTCCGGGCCGCGGAAGTCGTGTTAAATTATGTAAAGACTCCTGATTTTTCAGGCTTTTTCACCTGCGCCCGGTCAAGCTAGGTCCGGGTCTGCCGCACTGCGGCATCTTGAACATCGGGCCGCCCGGTCGTATGTTTGTTCGCCGACCGCCACGCCCGCGGTCGGTTTTTTCGTCTTGATTCCTCCTGTCCACAGGGCGACTGGCTGCCAAATCGCACATGGAAAAAGTGCCGATGACGGACTCGGGTTACCGGGTCCTCGATGAAGAATTGAAGCGTCTCAAGTCGATTGAACGTCCAAGCGTGATCTCGGCCATCGCCGAAGCGCGCTCTCACGGCGATCTCTCGGAGAATGCCGAATACCATGCCGCGAAAGAGCGGCAGGGCTGGATCGAAGGCCGCATCGCCGAGATCGAGGACAAGATCTCGCGCGCTCAGGTCATCGACGTGACCCGCCTGTCCGGCGGTCAGATCAAGTTCGGCGCGACCATCACCGTGGTCGACGAGGACACCGAGGAAGAGGCTCGCTACCAGATCGTGGGCGAGCACGAGGCCGACGTGCGCTCGGGCCGAATCTCGCTGACCTCGCCCCTGTCGCGTGCGGCCATGGGCAAGGAAGTGGGCGACGTGGTCGAGGTGAACACCCCCGGCGGCGTGAAGGCCTACGAGATCCTCAAGGTCGAGTGGCGCTAGGCGCTCGGCCATCTTTCGTCAGAAAGAGGCCCAAGCAAAATCCCGCCGCCACGCGCTAAAGGCGATGGTGCGGCGCCGTTCGCGCGATCCGCGCAGAACGCGCACGGCCACGCTTGGGATTGGAGCCTTTAAGGCCACGTTTGCCATTTTCTCGCCCCGCTTGGGACGGTTAGTGCGCGGCGTGGACGACAGCTCGGTCTTCATTCGCACGCGCCTCAGGTTCGCTCCGGCGGCCGACGGCCGCCTCGTTCCGATCGAAAAGGCGGCGGCCGCCGTGTCGCTCGCGCCCGCGCCGCAACCGCTGGTCATCTGGGCGGTGTCGGACGGTCGCCCGAGTGTCGAGGACCAGGTGCTGGGCCTCGCCGAAGCCGTGGCGCGGCACACGCCGGCCCACATCGAGCGCAAGGTCGTGCGCTGGAAGGACAAGGGCTTCGCGCGGCGTCCGACCTGGATGCAGTGGGAGCCGCAGAAACATCTCGCCCCTGACGCCGACGCGATCGACGGCCCGTGGCCCGATCTGTGGATCGCCGCCGGCCGCGCGACCCTGCCGTTTTCGCTGCGCGTGCGGCGCTGGTCCCAGGGCGAGACCTTTGTGGTCCAGGCGCAGGATCCGCGCTGGCCGGCGCAGCGCTTCGACGCCGTCATCCCGCCGCGGCACGATCGCGTGCGCGGCAAGAACGTGATCGAGATCACCGGCGCGGCGCACCGCGTCACGCCGCTCGCCTTGAAGCGCGCCTACGACCACGCGTTCGAAACCTTCGAGTCGTTGCCGCGTCCGCGCGTGGCGGTGTTCATCGGCGGCGGGTCGCGCCGCTTCGACGTGTCGGAGGATCGCGCGCGCAAGCTGGCGGCGGAAATCGCGCTGGCGGTCGAAACCGAAGGCGGCTCGGTCATGCTCGCGTTTTCGCCGCAGACGCCGGAGCCGGCGCGCGACATCATCACCGCGCGCTTCAACGCACTACCGTCAGTGGTGTGGGACGGCTCGGGCGAAGACCCGCGCACGGGCTTTCTCGCCGCCGCCGACTATGTGCTGGTCAGCGAGGACCTGCAGGGCATGGCCAGCCAGGCCGCGGTCACCGGCGCACCGGTGTTCGTGCTGAAGCTCGACGGCTATGACGCGGGCCGCCGCCGCTTCCACGAGGAGCTGGAAAAACTCGACGTCGCCCGGCCCTTCGGCGGCCAGCTCTATCGCTGGGCCTACGAACCCCTGGACGAAACCGACCGCGCCGCCGCCCGCATCCTGCGCCGCTACCGCGACCGGGACAGCGCCCCGGCCCTCTGAGCGCGTATCCGCGTTCGCCGGGCTCGCCCGCCGCTCCGATTGTGCTAGCTTCCCCGCCATGAGCGAAGCCGTCGAACCGCCCCCTCATACCGTGCTGGTGAAGCGCCACGCGCTGGCGACGCGGATCACCCACTGGATCAATGTGATCGCCTTTTTGCTGATGCTGTTCAGCGGTCTGGCGATCTTCAACGCCCATCCGGCGCTGTATTGGGGTCAGAAGACCGACTTCGACCATCCCTGGCTGGCGATGACCGCGACGCCGAAACCTGACGGCAAGCTGTCCGGTCACCTGCAACTCGGCAAGACGAGCATCCCCACCACCGGCCTGCTGGGCGCTTCGGCGGGGGCCGACGGCAAGCCCGAGGCGCGCGGCTTTCCGCGCTGGCTGACCCTGCCCGGCTACAAGTCGCTGGCCGACGGGCGCCGCTGGCACTTCTTCTTCGCCTGGCTGCTGGTGCTGAACGGCCTCGCATATCTGATCTTCGGCGTGCTGAACCGGCACCTGAAGCGCGACTTCACCGTCACCCGCGCCGACATCGAATCCATCCCGCACGAGATCGTCACCCACGCCCAGCTGAAATTCCCCAAGGGCGAGGAGGCGCGTCACTACAACGTGCTGCAGAAGCTGGCCTATCTGTCGGTGATCTTCGTCGCGTTCCCGATCCTGATCCTGGCCGGCCTGACGCTGTCGCCACAGCTCGACGCCACCTTCCACCTGCCCGACATCTTCTTCGGTCGGCAGAGCGCGCGCTCGATCCACTTCATCGCCGCCTGGACCATCGTGGCGTTTTTGTTCGTGCACCTGTTCATGGTGGTGGCGTCGGGAACCTGGAACAACATCCGCTCCATGATCACCGGCAAGTATGCCATCGAGACGGAAGGTGACGGCGATGAGCACTGAACGCCGCGCGTTCCTGGGCGGCGCCCTGGCGCTCGCAAGCGCTTCGATCCTCGCCGGCTGCGACAAGATCGCGATGAACCCGGGCGTGAACAAAGTGCTGGGCAGCGTGCAGGGCCTGAACCGGCGGCTGCAGCGGCTGTTCTGGGCGCCGCACACGATGGCGAGAGAATATCGCAAGCAGGACATCTCGGCCTGGTTCAAGCCCAACGGCGCGGTCGCGCCGGACAGTCCGCAGGCCTATGAATACTCGCCCGAGTATCACACGCTCGCGGCGAACGGTTTCAAGGACTGGCGCCTCGTCGTCGACGGCCTGGTCGACCATCCGCTCAGCCTGTCGCTCGACGATCTGCGCGCCATGGCCGCGCGCACTCAGATCACCCGCCACGACTGCGTCGAAGGCTGGAGCTGCATCGGCCAGTGGTCCGGCGTTCAGCTCGCCCGCGTGCTGTCGGCGGCGAAACTGAAGTCCAACGCCAAGTATGTCGTGTTTCACTGCGCCGACGTCTGGGACAAGGACGCCGACGGCAAGCCCACGCAACGCTATTACGAAAGCCTCGGCCTCGACGACGCGGTGCATCCGCAGACCATCCTGGCCTACGACATGAACGGGCAGCCGCTGCCGGTCCCCCACGGCGCGCCGCTGCGTCTGCGCGTCGAACGTCAGCTCGGCTACAAACACGCCAAGTACCTGATGCGCATCGAGGCGGTGGAAAGCTTCGCGCACATCGGCCAGGGCGGCGGCGGCTATTGGGAAGACAACGGCTACGAGTGGTACGCCGGGATCTGATCCCGCGGGGGCGGGCTTGCGATGACATTCAGTTGGGCTGCATTTGATCCGCAATTCTGGCGTTCGTTCGCCGTGCTCTATGCCGCGTCGCTCGTCGGCGCCGCAGCGCTCATCCCCTATACGATGCGCCTGGTCAAAGCGTCGAAGAAACCGGTCAAGGCTTCCCCGCGCACCATCGCCATCGCCGGGTTCGCGCAGAACGCCGTCCTGTTCGCCCTGGTCACCGCCGGCGGGCTGTGGGTCGCGCGCGCCGTGGGCGTGAAGGCGGCGCCCGACGTCGACGCCTGGCTGGCGGGAGGTTTGAGCGCGCACGCCGTGCACGGGCTCGAATGCGCCGCCGTCCTCGGCGCCGGGCTCGGACTGGTGCTTCTGGTGCTGGACCTCGCCTTGCTGCCGCGCCTGCCCGCCCTGCTCGACCTGTCGCGCAAGAGCTCGCTGTTCGAGAATTTCGCCGCCAGTTTCTACGGCGGCGTCAACGAAGAACTGCTGACGCGCCTGCTGGGCGTGTCGGGCGTCGCGTGGCTGTTCGGGCTCGTCTGGCGCGGGCCGGGCGGGCATCCGTCCGACGCAGCCTTCTGGGCGGCGATCGCGGTGATGGCGGTGCTGTTCGGCCTGGGTCACCTGCCCGCGGCGCGGGCGGTGGCGGGGCGGCTCACGCCGCTGATCGTGATGCGAAGCCTGGTGCTCAACGCGGTGGTCGCGGCGCCGTGCGGATGGCTGTTGTGGCGCCGCGGCATCGAGGCCGCGATCGTGGTGCATTTCACCGTCGACATCGTCTACCACGTCTTCGGCACGGCCCTGCTGAAGCTGAACGACCGCGTGCGCTTCCTGCCCTGGTTCCCGCGCCCCGCAGCTTGACAATATTTAACGGGTCAACGGCGCGCGCCACCGCTATGAGGCGGACCTAGAGCAGGAGCGCCCCATGTCCGAGCCGCCGGTGCAGATCGATGCGGACACCGTCACCGCGGCGCCGAAGCCGACCGGCCATCGCTGGATCGACCTGCTGCTCGCGGGCTCGGCGATCCTGATCTCCGGCGTGTCGCTGTTCATCGCCGCCCAGAACGCCAACATGCAGCAACGGATGGTGGCCGCCACGTCCTGGCCCTTCCTGCAGTTTCGCACCGCCAACAACGGCGACCAGGGCAAGCCGATGATCGCCATGAAGGTGGTGAACGTCGGCCAGGGCCCGGCGCTGTTGAAGCACGTCACCGTCACCTACGACGGCAAGCCGGTGCGCGGCGCCTATGACCTGATGCAGGCCTGCTGCGGCTGGGCGCCCAAGACCGACGCCGAACTCAAGATGTTCAAGGTGGGCACCGCGCCGCTGGGCGGCGTCGTGATTCAGCCGCATGAGGAATATCTCTTTTACGAATTCGAGAACACCGGACCGGCCGCCGACGCCGTGTGGCGCAAGATGGACCAGGCGCGGTTCAAGCTGAAGTTCGACGCCTGCTACTGCTCGGTGCTGGGCGAATGCTGGCGCTCGGACCTGCGCAGCCTCGAGCCGACGCCGGTCAAGGTCTGTCCCAAGGACCGCGGCTACGGCGAATAGACGCCCGCTCAGCCTTTCTTGTCGTCCCCCTTCTTGTCGTCACCGTCCGATTTTTTCCGAGCGCCGAAGGCCGTCCCCATAGCGACGCCGACCCCCGCGCCCAGGGCGACCCCCATGGCCATGTTGTGGAAGGCGGCGCCCATGCCGGCGCCGATGGCGACCCCGATGGCGACGCCCATGCTCATTCCGAAACCCAGCCTCTGGTTCTTGTCCATGCCGCCCTCCCCGCTCGCGCCCGTGGTCGCGCTCCGGCGGAATCATCCCTAGATTGGGCCCCATGCCGCAAGCAAATTCGCCAGCTCCCCGCCCCGTCCGCGTCGCCATTGTGGGCTCCGGCCCCGCCGGCTGGACCGCCGCCATCTACGCTGCCCGCGCCATGCTGAACCCCGTGGTGATCGCGGGCCTGCAGGTCGGCGGCCAGATGACCATCACCACGGATGTGGAAAACTACCCGGGCTTCCCGGACGTCATCCAGGGACCCTGGCTGATGGACCAGATGCAGGCCCAGGCCGTGGCCTGCGGGACCGAGGTGATTTCCGACGTGGTGATCTCCGCCGACCTGTCGAAGCGGCCGTTCCGGCTCGAGTGCGACAGCGGCGACGTCTACGAGGCTGAGGTGGTCATCATCGCCACCGGCGCCCAGGCCAAGTGGCTGGGGCTGGAGAGCGAGCAGAAATATCGCGGCTTCGGCGTGTCGGCGTGCGCGACCTGCGACGGGTTCTTCTATCGCGGCAAGGAAGTCGCCGTGGTCGGCGGCGGCAACACCGCGGTGGAAGAGGCGCTGTTCCTCACCAAGTTCGCCAGCCGCGTCACCCTGATCCACCGCCGCGACGAACTGCGCTCGGAGAAGATCCTGCAGGAGCGCCTGTTCGCCAACGACAAGGTGCAGGTGATCTGGAACACCGGCATCGAAGAAGTGATCGGCGTGCAGGACCCGCCCGGCGTCAAAGCGGTGAAGTTGAAGAACCTGAAGAGCGGCGAGCTTTCCGAACTGCCCGTCGACGGCTTCTTCGTCGCCATCGGCCACGCACCGTCGTCGGAAGTGTTCTCCTCGCAGCTGGAAACCAACGAGAGCGGTTATCTGCGCGTGAAGCCCGGCACGACCCAGACCGCGGTCACCGGCGTCTTCGCCGCCGGCGACGTCACCGACGACGTCTACCGCCAGGCCGTCACCGCCGCCGGCATGGGCTGCATGGCGGCGCTCGAAGCGGTGCGCCTGCTCGCCGAAGAAGACCACGAGAAAGCGCACAAACCGCTGTCGCACGAAGAGGCGGAAGAAATCGGGACGTGGTGACGGCTGAGCCTGTCGCGCGCTAATTCCCACACTTTCCGTCACCCCCGGACTTGTTCCGGGGGTCCATCGTTCCGCAAGCTCCAAAGCGTAGAGCGAGTGCTCCGCACGAGCCGTCGCGCCATTTCGGGCCGTGTGCCGGTTCGCGCAGAGCGCTCACGCAACGGTTCGTGCGTTCCCAACCCTGGATCCCCGGAACAAGTCCGGGGATGACGGAGAGTATGGAGGGGCTAGTTACTCTGACCCATAGCCGCACCGCCTGCCGAACTCGATGCTGGCGCGCTTATGACCGGCGCAGACGTTCCGCCCAGGCCCTGTTCGTACTTCGCCAGTGACGCGTTGATCTTGGCCACCTCGTCCTTGTCCGGGCGTTTGCGGCCGGCCATGGTGGCGCCCAGCACGGTTTCCACGCGCGTCGACCCGCTGTCGGTGACCACCGTCTTGGCCGACGCCTTCAGCGCGGCGAGCGACACGGTTGCGGTCTGTGACGGGCCGAAGCGGTTCACGCGGTAATTGGCTTCCTGGATCACAGGCTCGTTGCCCGCATAGCGTTGCACGAACGCCGACAGATCGCCCGCGCGGCCGCGCCAGCGGTAGAAGATGTGCTTGCCGATCTGGATCAGCTTCACCCGCTCAGCGCTCCAGTCCGGCGCCACATAGTCGGCGTGATAGTGCGTCGCGGTGCCCACCTGGGTCGCGACGTAGCCGTCGAGCGCGTGGTCGGCGACGTCCTGCGCGCGCTTCCACGCCCAGGCCACCGGCGTCTTGGCCATCGAGCCGTCGCAGATGAACGAGAACTGGCAGCCCTGGAACACCACCCCGCAAACCGAATTCGGAAAGGTCGGGCTGCGCGTGCGGTTGATCACCACTTGCGCGACGCCTTCCTGGCCGTCGCGCGGTTCGGTCGCCGCTTCGTAATAGACCGCTTCCGTGAGGCAGCGTTCGGCGCGCGCGCGCTCCACCGTGCCGGCCGCCAGCACGAAGGGCTTGGCCGCCGTCAGGGCGGCGGTGTCGTTGGGCAACAGGGCGTTGATCCGCATCGCCTCGTCCGGCGACGAGGGATCGAAGCCGAGGTCCGGGCGGCCCTTCAGGTCAAAGCTCGCGAGGTCGGTCCCGTCGCGGGGCACGATTTTCAGGAACGGATCGTGCCGGCGCGCGATCGCCAGATCCGCCGGCGTCATGCCCGCGGTGACGCTGTTCAGCGCGTCCTGTGACAGGCTGCCGTGGGTCTCGGCGACCAGGCGTTCGATGCCCAGCTTGGCCGCGTGGCCGGGCCAGGCCCAGGCCGCCACCGCCGCACCCATCAGGACGAGCGCCGTCGACGCGGCGATCACGCCGCGCAGAGTCCGCATGCCCTTGGGGAGCCGGTTCAAGCCCATGTCCTGTCTCAATTTGTGTTGCCCGGAACGCCCGTTTGGGAAGGGCGCCTGAGATAGGCGCCCGCGGATCGCTTCCAAGCCGTACCCGGGTTTTTAGACCCCTTCGTGGCGGAAAACCCCTTAACAATCCGCAATGCACGCGGTGTCGCAGGGGGTCAGGTCCTTGCCTGCAGCGGCAGAGCTGCCGTTGCGTTCAGTCCGTTACCGCAAAGCTAACCCTCCCCGGAAAGGGGAGGGTCGGCGCGAAGCGGCGGGGTGGGGTGACAGGCGCGACGTGGCAGGGGTGCGGCATAAGTAGAGGTCGGCGTTCGTGGCGCTTGATCCCCCACCCGGCGCTTCGCGCCACCCTCCCCCTTCGGGTGAGGGTAACGAGTGAGTGCGACCGACTGCGTTAGTCGAGGGTCGGCTTGCCTCGCTTCGCCTTCACACCGGCACGGCGCGACTTCCCCTCGAGCCGCTTCAGTTTCGAGGCGTAGGTCGGTTTGGTTTTCTTGCGCGGTTTCGGCTTTTCGGTCGCCTTGCGGATCAGCTCGATCAGCCGCTCGCGCGCGTCCTGGCGGTTCATCTCCTGGGAGCGCGAGCCCTGGGCGAACAGCACCAGCACCCCGTCCAGGGTCAGGCGCGACCCGGCCAGCCGCTCCAGCCGCGCCTTTACATCCTCCGGCAACGAAGGCGAGTTGCGCACGTCGAAGCGCAGCTCGATGGCGGTCGAGGTCTTGTTCACGTGCTGACCGCCGGGCCCCTGGGCGCGCGCCGCCTTCTCGACGATCTCGTCGTCGTCGATGGACAGGGTGTCGGTGACCGGAATCATCGGCGTGATCGTCGCGCGCGGTTCACCGCCTCGTCCAGGGCCTGCAGGAAACGCGAGCGGTCGGCGCCGCCGAACGGCTTCGGCCCCGAGGTGATCTCGCCCATGGAACGCAGGTGTTCGCCGATCTCACGCCCGGCCAGGGCCGAACCGATGGAGTCGAGCGTGAAGGCGACGCCGTTGGGCTTGATCACCTGGGCGCCCGCCTTCAGGCAGCGCGAGGCCAGGGGAATGTCCGACGAGATCACGATGTCGCCCGAGGCTGACCGTTCGGCGATCCAGTCGTCGGCCACGTCGGGGCCGGCGTCGACGATCACCCGCTCGATCAGGGCTCCTGGGGGACCACCATGAAGGCGTTGGCCACCACCTTGACCGGCAGGGCGTAGCGGCGCGCCACGCGATAGACCTCCTCCTTCACCGGGCAGGCGTCGGCGTCGATGAAGAGGGTGGTCATGGGGCCAGCCTGGATAAAACCGTCACAAATCGTGATCCCTACGGGCCGGTTGGGGGTTGAGGCCCGGGCCTGAAAGACTATCTTATCCCTAGGTTATGCTCAGTTCTAGCATAAGTCGCCGCTCCCAGTTCCGGGTTCGGCGGTTTTTCGGACCCTCATTATGCTCAATTTGAGCATATAGGAGTTGCAGAGATGGCCGACGGTTCCGCCCTGGCGCGGGCTTTCACCCCGGAGATCGAAGCCGAGACCGCGCCCGTCTGGGCGAAGGTGAAGGACAAGGTCACGCCCATCGAGTGGCGCGCCTATGCGCCGCTCATCGCCGAGATCAACCGCCTGAAACGCGCGAAGAACGCGGTGATCCTGGCCCACAACTACATGACGCCCGAGATCTTCCACGGCGTCGGCGACTATGTCGGCGACAGCCTGGGCCTGGCGCGCGAGGCGCAGACCTCCGACGCCAAGGTGATCGTCCAGGCCGGGGTGCACTTCATGGCCGAAACGTCCAAGGTGCTCTGCCCCGACAAGACCGTGCTGATCCCCGACCTGCGCGCCGGCTGTTCGCTGGCGGCCTCGATCACCGGCGCCGACGTGCGCCTGATCAAGCAGCGCTATCCCGGCCTGCCGGTGGTGACCTACGTGAACACCACCGCCGAGGTGAAGGCCGAGACCGACATCTGCTGCACCTCCGCCAACGCAGTGCAGGCGGTCGAGCACATCGCGCGCGAATGGGGTGTGGACCGCGTGATCCTGATCCCCGACGAATTTCTCGCCCGCAACGTCGCGCGCCAGACCGACATCGGCATCGTCGCCTGGAAGGGCCGCTGCGAGGTGCACGAGCGCTTCACCGCCGAAGATATCCTCGAGATGAAGGCCGCGTGGCCCGACGCGCAGGTGCTGGCGCACCCGGAATGTCCCACCGAGGTGATCGAGGTGTCCGATTTCACCGGCTCGACCGCGGCGATGAGCGACTATGTCGCCAAGCACAAGCCGCGCCGCGTCGTCCTGGTCACCGAATGCTCCATGGCCGACAACGTCGCCTGCGAGTCGCCGGAAACCGAGTTCCTGCGCCCGTGCAACCTCTGCCCGCACATGAAGCGCATCACCCTGGAAAACATCTACGCCAGCCTGCGCGACGGGACCTATGAGGTGACCCTCGATCCCGCCGTCATCGAGCGCGCCCGCGTCGCGGTGCAGCGCATGATCGACCTGCCCAAGCTCGCGTCACCCGCGCGCTACGATCTGGTCAAGGCGCGCCATCACGTGGACGTGGACCTGATTTCATGAGCGACGACGCCGGCCCCGAACCCGGATCACCCGCCGGTCCCTGGGGCTCTCGCGACGGCGCCGCGCCCGCACCCGCTGCGCCAGCGGCGAGCGTCGCTGTGGAGTCGTCGACGCCGGCCGATCAGGGCCCGTCGGTGCTCTGGAACCTGGTGTCGACAGCGCTGCTCGCGGTGTTTCTGGCCTGGCAGAGCAACTGGGACTGGCTGTGGCCGCTGGCGGCGGTGACAGGCGTGTTCGTGCACGAGTACGGCCACGTGCTGGCGATCAATGCGTTCGGTTGCGGGCCAGGACGCATCCGCATCGTGCCCTTTGTCGGCGGCGCCGCCTATCCGCGAATCCCGCCGCCCACCGAGTTCAAGGGCGTGATCATCGCGCTCGCAGGCCCGGTGTTCGGCCTGCTCGCCGCCCTGCCCTTCTTCGGTGCGGCGATCTGGACCGGCAACGCCTACTGGCTCGAAGGCGTCTTCGTGGTCGCCGCGATCAATCTGATCAATCTCTTGCCGGCGCCGCCGCTCGACGGGTCCAAGGCGTTGGGTCCGGCGCTGGCGCGCATCCATCCGTGGGTGGAGCGCGGCGCGGTCATCGTCATCGGCGCGGTTGCTGCGGCCTGGGCGCTGTGGACGGGCCGCTACATCTTCGCCCTGTTCATCGTGCTCGGCGTCGTGGGCCTGGTCCGTCGCGGCGGCGCCATCCGCCCCTTCGCCCTAAAGCTGACCGGCGGCGAGTTCGCGCTCAGCCTCGGCTTCTACGCCGTCGCCATTGCGCTCTGCATCGCGGTGCTGTGGGTCGTGGCCCTCGTGTCCGGACACGCCGACGATCCGTTCGGCATGCTGCTGGCGCTGGTGAGCCGATGACCTCGCGCCGCGTCATCGATGGCCCGCTGATCCTGGGCGCCGGACTCGCGGGCCTGTCCGCAGCCCTGGCTGCGGCGCCGCGTGAAGCCTTGGTCGTATCGCCGGGCGCGTTGGGCGACGCCTGTTCCTCGTCGTGGGCGCAGGGCGGCATGGCGGCGGCGTTGGCGGCCGACGATTCCGCCGAGCTGCACGCGCGCGACACCGAAGCCGCCGGCGCGGGCCTGGTCGATCACGACACGGTGCGCGCGCTGACCGCCCAGGCCGCGCAAACCGTCGATGCGCTCGCCGCGCTCGGCGCACCGTTCGATCGCGACGCCGACGGCCGTTTCGCGCAAAGCCTCGAAGCCGCCCACTCGCGTCCTCGTGTCGCGCGGGTGAAGGGCGATCAGGCCGGCGCCGCGATCATGGCCGCCGTCGTCGCTGCCGTACGCCACGCGCCGCGCATTGCCGTGCTCGAACACGCCCGCGCGCGGGCGCTGTTGCAAGATCATCGCGGCCGCGTCTGCGGCGCCCTGGTCGAACACGACGGCGCGCTTGTCGAGATCGTCGCGGCGTCGGTGATCCTCGCCACCGGCGGGCTGGGCGGCCTCTACGCCGTCACCACCAATCCCGCCGAGGTGCGCGGCGAAGGCCTGGCGCTCGCCGCCCTGGCCGGCGCGACCATCGCCGACGCGGAGTTCGTGCAGTTTCACCCCACCGCCATCGACATCGGCCGCGATCCGGCGCCGTTGGCCACCGAAGCCCTGCGCGGCGAAGGCGCGATCCTGGTCGATCGCGACGGCTATCGGTTCATGCGCGACGTCGATCCGCGCCTTGAGCTCGCGCCGCGCGACGTGGTGGCGCGCGCCGTACATGCCCAGGTCGTTTCAGGCCGCGGCGCCTTCCTCGATGCAACGCAAGCGGTCGGCGCGGAATTTCCCGAACAGTTCCCCTCGGTGTTCGCCGCCTGCATGAGCGCGGGCGTCGATCCACGCACGGCGCCGATCCTGATTGCGCCCGCCGCGCACTACCACATGGGCGGGGTCGCGGCGGACGCGCAGGGCCGCACCTCGCTGCAGGGGCTCTACGCCGTCGGCGAATGCGCCTCCACCGGCGTGCACGGCGCCAACCGCCTCGCCTCCAACTCGCTGCTGGAAGCCGCCGCCTTCGGCGCCGCTGCCGGCCGCCTTACGCGCGACGACCACCTCGCCACGACGCCGATCCTGCCCGCATCGCCCGCGCCCGACCTCCCCGCCGAAGCGCTCGCGCAGCTGCGCGCGGCCATGAGCCGCGACGCCGGCGTGGTGCGTGACGCCCAAGGTCTCAACCGCCTGCTCAACCTGATCGACACGCTCGAAGCGCAGCACGGCGCCACCCTCCCGGTGGTCGCCGCCCGCCTCGTCGCCATCGCCGCCCGCGCCCGCGAAGAAAGCCGCGGCGGCCACTACCGCTCCGACTACCCGCAGACCGCCACAGACGCCTGCCGCAGCTTCCAGACGCTATCGGCGCCGGCTGCAGCGCTCGCCGCAGAATGACGGACCAAGCCGCGATCACACACCCGGTCACCCTCACCCGAAGGGGGAGGGTCCCGGCGAAGCCGGGGGGTGGGGGGACATCCCCGACCTATGACGTTGCGTCGCGCGCTCCACATAGGCGTCGAACGCTGCACTTGATCCCCCACCCGGCGCTGCGCGCCACCCTCCCCCTTCGGGTGAGGGTACGCAAAGGCGGCAACGCGCAATGATAGAGAGATTGCCAGATTTGCTTATTGAACCTGTAGTCCGCGCCGCCCTGGCCGAGGATCTGGGCCGGGCTGGGGACGTGACCAGCGCCGCCTGCATTCCTGACGGCGCACGGATGAGTGCGGCGTTTGTGGCGCGCAAGGACGGCTGTATCGCGGGTCTGGATTGTGCGCGGATTGCCGTGCGCCTGCTCGATCCGCACGCTCGGTTCGAGGCGGTCACGGCCGACGGCGCCGATGTGGCCGCCGAGGCGGTGCTGGCGCGTGTCGAGGGGGATGCGCGAGCGCTGCTGGCGGCGGAACGGACGGCGCTGAACCTGCTGCAGCGCCTGTCCGGCGTTGCGACCCTGACCCGCGCCTTCGTGCGCGCGGTCGACGGCACGCGCGCGAAGATCGTCGACACGCGCAAGACCACGCCCGGCCTGCGCGCGCTGGAGAAGCACGCGGTGCGCTGCGGCGGCGGAGTCAACCACCGCTTCGGCCTCGACGACGCCATCCTGATCAAGGACAACCACGTCGCCGTCTGCGGCGGCGTCGCCCGCGCGGTGGAGCGGGCGCGGGCCGTGCATGGGTGGTTGATGAAGGTGGAGGTCGAGGTGGATGCGCTCGACCAGCTGCGTGAGGCGCTGGCGGCGGGGCCGGACGTGGTGCTGCTGGACAACTTCTCGCTGGAGGATTTGCGCACCGCCGTCGCGCTGACCGCCGGCAAGGTCGCGCTGGAAGCGTCGGGCGGCGTGACGCTGGCCACCGTCCGCGCGATTGCGGAAACCGGCGTGGACGCGATCTCCGTCGGCGCGCTGACCCACTCCGCCCCCGCGCTGGACATCGGGTTGGACGTTTAGCGCCAACCTTTCCCATTTCTCTTCGCTCATCCCGGCGAATGCCGGGACCCAGATCGTATGGCTCCGCAAGTCAGTGATTAGAGTGATCGCGGACAAGCCGGTTAGCGGTTGCGCTTTATGATCTGGGTCCCGGCATTCGCCGGGATGAGCGGAGGATCAGGAGAGTGATAGTCGCGCCGCGGCCCGTTCCGCCGCTTCGCGTCGCGCTTTCAGGTTGTCCGCCAGGGCGCCCTCGAACCGCTCCACCACTTCCCGCGGCGCCTTTTCCGGCGAACCCGCCTCGAACGGCGGCTGTGGATCGTATTCCATCATCAGCTGGATCGATCGCGCGACTTCATCGCCGGCAATCTCCGCAGCAACCGTCAGGCCGAAGTCGATGCCCGCGGTGATGCCGCCGCCGGTGAACAGGTTGCCGTCGCGGACCACGCGGGCGTCTTCGCGGATTGCGCCGAACACCGGCAGGATGTCGCGATAGGCCCAGTGCGTCGTCGCGCGCTTGCCCTTGAGCAGGCCCGCCGCGCCCAGCAGCAACGCGCCGGTGCACACCGAGGTCACGTAGCGCGCGCCGTCGGCCAGACGCCGCAGCTCCGCCAGAAACACCTCGTCGTTCATCGACGGGGTCACGCCCGGGCCGCCGGGCACGCAGACCAGGTCGCAACGCGCCACATCCGCCAGCCGCGTCGTTTCGAACGCCAGCCCACGCTCAGACGCGAGCGTACTGCCCGCCACCGAAGCGACCACCGTCGTCGCCTTCGGCAGCCGCGAAAGCACCTCGTACGGTCCGGTGAAATCGAGTTGGGTCAGGTCCGGGAAGACCGCAAACACGACGACGAACGGATCGCGCATGTTTGCGTCTTTAGGTCCCGGCGGGCGCCGCGGCCTTGTCGGCAGGCGCATCGGCCTTGGGCGCCGGCGCGGTTTCGGCCTTCGCCGCGGGCTTGGCGTCCGCCGCGGCGTCGTCCTTGTGCAGGATGGTGTAGCCCGGCGCGGGCGCGGCCTCAGGCACGGGCACCGGCGCGAGGCTGGCCAACGCCGTCACCGGCGCCGCGGGCGCGCTCAGCGAGGGCTTGGGCGTATAGGCGAAGGCCGCCGAGGCGCCGCCGGCGCCCCCGAAGCGGTAGAAGATCTGCGTGCCCACCTGGGCCACCCGCAGCATGGTCGAGCGCCAGCCCGGATTGACCTCCACCGTGTGGAAGTGGGTGGCGTTGCCGACCGCGGTCATCACATAGCCGCCGAGCGCCTTGGCCGCGACGTCGCGCGACCGGCGCCAGGCCTCGGCCTCGACGCCGCGGTGCATGGAGCCGTCGCAGGCGAAACTGAACTGACAGCCGCCGGCGCCCGCGCCCTGGAACACCACGCCGCAGATCGTCTTGGGGAAGGCCGGGTGGCGCACGCGGTTCAGCACCACCTGGGCCACCGCCTGCATGCCCGCCAGGCCCTCGCCGCGGGCCTCGAAATAGACCGCCTGGGTCAGGCAATCGAGATCGCGCGTGGCGTCCAGCGCCGCGCCCAGCCGGAACGGCTTGGCGGCGGGAGAGATTTCGAAACTGGCCTTGCGCAGGCCCGCCAGGGCAAAGCCCGGACCGGTCGCACTGCGCACCGGCGCGATGTCGACGGCGAACAGGCGCGCGGCGATCTGCTCGGACTGGCGGTCGCGCGCGGCGGCCCCGGCCACCGTATAGGGGTCGTGCCGTTCGGCGATGGCCAGCGCGCTGGGGTCCGCGCCCGAGGCCGAAGCCAGGGCGTCGTTGGCAAAGCGCGCCTCGGCGACGGGCGCCAGACGGCGTCCCTGTTCCGCGGTGGCCATGGATTTCGCGAGCGCGCCGCCCAGATAGGCGCCGCCCCAGGCGATCCCCGCCAGGGGGACGCAGGCGGCCAGGGCGATGAGCGCGCGGATCGGCGCGCTTTTGGGCGCACGCGACAGAGTCTCGGTCAACAAACCGCAGTCCTCATGTGGCGAGGGCGGGAAGGAGCCCCCAAGCGTGGGTTCCGGACCGGTCGTTTTGACCGCGGAACCCGGCCCGTCGACGACCCTTGGTCTGCCGGCGGGAGGCGTTCTTAGCCATTAGAATGTGGCGCCTTTGTGTTTGATTCGCAAGTCCGCGGCCAAGGTTTGAAATACCTAGAGAATCGGCGAGGGCCCCACACCCGTTGGAAGAAAATACCCATACTGATTTACGTCGGCCGTTCTCTTTCATTATTAAGATGCCGGGTTGCGACAACCAAGAATAGGCGTTGCTGAATTCAGATATTGTCATCGCGAGGTCTGCAGAGGCTCTGCAACACTGAAAGCGACGGAAGGACCTTCACGGCCGCCCGGGCGACTCAGGGCTGGGGGAAATAAAAACCGCCCGCGCCCGCTCGGGTGCAAAGCTTGCCATTGAACGTGCTCGCCGAGAGGCGCAAACTGCGCGCCAAGTCTTCTTGTGGGGAGACAGGTCTTCTTGGGGGAGGAGAGACGCGCATGACCCGCATAGTTCTGCTGACCCTTCTGGCGTCGGTGATCGCGGCGACCCCGGCGGCGGCCGGCGACCTGGTGATGACCAGCGACGACGCGACCCCGCTCAGTGAACACGCGGTGGGCAAGCCCTATTGGATCCTGCAGGCCCAGTGCGCCGGCCTCTACGGCGCGACCGCCAACTTCAACACGGCCAAGGGCAAGGGCGGCGCCGCCAGCGGCGACGAACAGATGGGCGTGAGCTTCATGAACGACGCCATCGAGCGGCTGCAGGCGGACCGCAAGCTCGACTTCGAGGCCGCCCTGCACCTGGCCGGCGGCCAGGTCGACAGCGCCCGGGCCCACTCGAAATCCCTGCTCGACGGCCATCGCCGCGACGAATGGAATGTCGAGCGCAGCTTCTGCCTGGACGTTTACGACGCCTACCATCATGCTCGGCGCTAGGCCCTGAAGGGACCCGTTCACTCGGGGCCGCTCACCTAGGACCGGTCTCATGCGCAAGCTCATCACCCTCGCCGCGACCCTGGCCGTCGCCGTCGCGGCCGTGCCCGCGGCAGCCTCGGATACCGACCTCCTCTTCCCGAGCCGCGAAGCCTCGAACATCACCGCCTTGGCGGCGAACCAGCCCTACTGGGCCCTGCTGGCCGAATGCGCCGGCGTCTTCGGCGCCGCCAGCCAGTGGGAGCGCGGGCGCGGCCACGGCTCCGACGCCGATGAGGACAAGGCCATCGGCACCCGTTTCCTCAATGACGCGGTCGCCCAGCTGAAGGTCGATCATCACCTGAGCGACCAGGACGCCCTCGCCTTCGCCAGCGACCAGGTCAGCGTCGGCCACGCGCAAGGGATCGACCTGCTGTCCAACGGCGACATCAGCGCCGGATCGCAGTGGAACTGGAAGCGCAGCGGCTGCCTGCAGATCCAGGACACCTATCACCACGACTCCCGCCGCCGCCGGTCGTAAGCGTTCGCTCCTTCAGAGATCCTTCTTCCGCATCGAGTAGCCGGTGATCAACCGGAACAGGTCCCACAGCGCTGCGGCGGCGCTGGCGATCACCCAGACGATCAGCACCAGCTCGACGACGTGCGGCGCACCCTGCAGCGCGTTCATCTCGTGAAACTGCGCCGAGCTCGGGATCGACAGGTCGAGCAGGCCGGTGAAGCTGAGCGCCATCGTCGCGAACACGGCGCCCGCCCCGTTCGACACCAGGTTCGCCGCCGCGCGCCGGCGCACCAACTGCGGGTCCAGCAACTCCAGCAGATAGGCCAGCGACTGGAACCCGATCTGCACCACGCCCACCGCCCACAACGCGAGCCAGTGCGACGAGGTGATGTCGATGCCGGCGAGTTCCGCCCACCAGCGCGGATCCATCACCACCGGCAGCTGATCGATGAAGGTCGGGTACAGCGTCCACGCCGCGAACCCGAACAGGGTGAAGAACAATGACGCGGCCACGCTGATGCGCCGGCGCGTGCGCGGCCGCAGGCGGAAGTGATCGAAGTCGCCCCAGGGCTTCTTCTCGTCTTGCGGCGGCCAGGCCGAACCGAGGCCTCCGCCCAATCCATAATGGCTCAAGTCGGCAACCCTCCAGTTGGCGAATGGTTTGATTTTGTAGTGCTCCATCACCCCGCCCACGACGGTGAGCAGGCCGATGAGAAACAGGCCGGTGGTCCAGAACGTCGCCCACGCCACGCCGATCAGGGTGATCGGGTCGTGCGCGCCGCGCGCGACGTGGCTGACGCCGTTGACGACGCCGATGATCGCCGCCAGCACCACGACGCCCTTGGCGCCCAGCCACCAGAACGGAAAGATCTCCGGCCCGATCAGATGCCGCTGCGGCGCATAGCGTCCGGCCGCCGCGATCGGGTGGCCGAATTCCTTGATGATGCTTTCGGTTTCCGCGTCGCTGAGCTTGCGGCCGAGTTCGGCTTCGCGCGCGTCGATGCGGCCGCGGATCGCTTCCTCGAGTTCGGCGGCGATGTCGTCCTGCTGCGCCTTGGGCAACAGCGAACGCACCGACTGGACGTAACGGTCGACGAGATCCCCAGATCCTGATTTCATCTCCGTCCTCCTCACAAGCTTCGTTCGAGGGATTGGCCGAGCGCGCGCCACTCGGCGACCAGCCGCGACAGCGCCTCTTCACCGTCGGCGGACAGGCGGTAGAAACGCTTCTTGCGCTTCTCCTCCTCGCGCCACTGGCTGGTCAGCAGCCCTTGAGACTCGAGTCGTCGCAGCATCGGATAGAGCGCCCCTTCGTCGATCTCGATGCCCAGGTCCGCCAGCGCCTTGCGCAGGGTGTAGCCGTACTGCTCGGTCCGCAGCTGCCCGAGCACCGCCAGGATCAACCAGCCCCGGCGCAGCTCCTGCCGCAGATTCTCAAACACCTCGACGTCGACCGGCATGGTGTCCTGTGCATCACATAGTGTGTGGTACACAGTGTATGGCGCACACCACCCCACCGAGTCAAGAGCCGCCGCCAGCCCTTCTCCGCCCCCTGGGCGGAGACCGGCGCGCGAGCGCGCCAGAGGCGGGCCGGTGCGCCGACGATCTCCCCCCATTGGGGGGAGACAGGCGGCAAAGCCGCCAGAGGAGGGCCGGTGCGCCGACGTTTGTGATTAGCGGCCCGACAATCCCCCACCCGCCTGCCCGCGGCCCGCCTCTGCTCGCTCTCGCGAGCGGTCTCCGCCCAGAGGGCGGAGATGCGTAGCTCCTGCCACCCTGCTGTCAGTAGTCGCACTACCCCCGCCTAGCGCCCGCGCGCGCGACCCCCTACCTTGCCGTTCATGCCTCGTTCTTCCGGCGTCTCCGACGTCTCGCAGCAGCCCTTCATCCTCGACACGCCGCAGGTGGTCTGGACCCCGCACCGGCCCGCGCGGCCGGCCAAGTCCGAGGGCGGGCGGAAGTTCAAGCTCGTCGCGCCCTACAAACCCGCCGGCGACCAGCCCACCGCCATCGCCGAACTGGTCGACGGCATCCGCCGCGTCGAGAACGACCAGGTGCTGCTCGGCGTCACCGGCTCGGGCAAGACCTTCACCATGGCCTCGATCATCGCCGCGACCCAGCGGCCGGCCCTGATCCTGGCGCCCAACAAGACCCTCGCCGCCCAGCTCTATTCCGAGTTCAAGAGCTTCTTCCCCGACAACGCGGTCGAGTATTTCGTCAGCTACTACGACTACTACCAGCCGGAAGCCTACGTCCCGCGCACCGACACCTACATCGAGAAGGACAGCTCGCTGAACGAACAGATCGACCGGATGCGCCACTCGGCCACCCGCGCGATCCTGGAGCGCGACGACGTGATCGTGGTCGCCTCGGTCAGCTGCATCTACGGCATCGGCTCGGTGGAGACCTACACCGCCATGACCTTCGACCTGAAGGTCGGCGACATCATCGACGAGGCCAAGCTGCGCGCCGACCTGGTCGCCCTGCAGTTCAAGCGCAACGACGCCGCCTTCGATCGCGGGACCTTCCGCAAGAAGGGCGACGTGTTCGAGATCTTCCCCGCCCACTACGAGGACCGCGCCTGGCGCCTCTCCCTGTTCGGCGACGAGATCGAGTCGATCCAGGAGTTCGACCCCCTCACCGGCAAGAAGACCGCCGACCTCGACGCGGTGAAGGTCTACGCCGCCAGCCACTACGTCACCCCGCGCCCGACCCTGAACCAGGCGGTGAACGGCATCCGCGACGAGCTGAAACAGCGCCTCGACTGGCTGGTCGAAAACGGCAAGCTGTTGGAAGCCCAGCGCCTGGAACAACGCACCCGCTTCGACCTGGAGATGATCGAGGCCACCGGCTCCTGCGCCGGCATCGAGAACTATTCGCGCTATCTAACCGGCCGCCTGCCCGGCGAACCGCCGCCGACCTTCTTCGAATACCTGCCGGAAAACGCCCTGCTGTTCGTCGACGAGAGCCACGTCGCGGTGCCGCAGATCGGCGGCATGTTCCGCGGCGACTACCGGCGCAAGTTCACCCTCGCCGAATACGGCTTCCGCCTGCCCTCGTGCATCGACAACCGGCCGCTGAAGTTCGAGGAGTGGGACGCCATGCGGCCGCAGACGGTGCACGTCTCCGCCACGCCCGGCAATTGGGAGATGGAGCGCACCGGCGGCGTGTTCACCGAACAGGTCATCCGCCCCACCGGCCTGATCGACCCGCCCGTCGAGGTGCGCCCCGTGTCAGCCCACGGTCACAGCCAGGTCGACGACGTCATCGCCGAGGTGAAGGAAACCGCCAAGAAGGGCTATCGCTCCCTGGTCACCGTGCTGACCAAGAAGATGGCCGAGGCGCTCACCGAATACATGCACGAACAGGGCGTGCGCGTGCGCTACATGCACTCCGACGTCGACACCCTGGAGCGCATCGAGATCATCCGCGACCTGCGCCTGGGCGCCTTCGACGTGCTGGTCGGCATCAACCTGCTGCGCGAAGGCCTCGACATCCCCGAGTGCGGCCTCGTCGCCATCCTCGACGCCGACAAGGAAGGTTTCCTGCGCTCGGAGACCAGCCTGATCCAGACCATCGGCCGCGCCGCCCGCAACATCGACGGCAAGGTCATCCTCTACGCCGACCACGTCACCGGCTCCATGGAACGCGCCATGGCCGAAACCGAACGCCGCCGCGAAAAACAGTCCGAGTGGAACACCGCCAACGGCATCACCCCCGAAAGCATCAAACGCGAAATCCACAACATCCTCGACAGCCCCTACGAAAAGGGCGACCGCGTCCAGGTCGACCTGGGCGTCGCCGAAAACGCCCGCCCCTTCATCGGCAACAACTTCAAGACCGTGCTGAAGGATCTGGAAACGCGGATGCGCGAAGCGGCGGCGAACCTGGAGTTCGAGGAAGCGGCCCGCCTGCGCGACGAGGTGAAACGGCTGAAGACGCTGGACCTGGAGTTCGCCAACGAGGTGCTCACCCCTGCGGGCGAGGAGACGGACAAGTCACTGCCTGGGCGGCTGCGGAAGGAAGCGCGCGCCGAGGCGGCGGAGGCGTTCCGGAAGGGGCGGCTGAAGTAGCCCGCGTGGCTGGTGTCTACGCACAGCGTATGCGCTTCCTCTTGCGCTTCCTCTAAGTTGCGAATCTGACCAGCTTGCATTGATCGGCGAAATGGAACAAAATGAGAACTGGCGGGTTTTAGGTGTATCAAAGGATCCGAGACCCTGTGCACGACATCATTCCATTCTCGAACAGCGAGCTGGAGCGGACGCTTTGGCGCGTGCTTCAGTCGCGTGCTTTTCAGAGGTTGCGTCGTGTAAAACAGCTCGGATTTTCAGACTTGGTCTATCCCGGCGCGTGCCATTCTCGGTTTGCGCACAGCGTTGGCGTTTTTCACACGGCACGAATGCTGATGACAATTGTCCATCAGTACATCAGCAACAGCAGTGACACAAAAGAAAGTCGCGCGCTAACCGCTGCACTAGTCCACGACGTGGGACATGGTCCATTCAGTCATGCATTCGAAAAAGTCGGCAAGCGGCTTAACCTTAAGCTTGCCAACCATGAGGAAATGAGTGACGCCCTCGTTCGAGATGGGGAGATTGGGGAAATACTCAATTCCACTCTTGGCAGCGGCTTTGCTGGAGACGTTGCAGATATCCTCAAAAAGG
This sequence comes from Caulobacteraceae bacterium, assembly GCA_036501825.1. Classification (GTDB taxonomy): domain Bacteria; phylum Pseudomonadota; class Alphaproteobacteria; order Caulobacterales; family Caulobacteraceae; genus JAFECT01. Next base: position 35,986 of record DASXZP010000037.1, read on the forward strand.
ATGGCGTTAAATCAGTAGAACACGCTGTGGTTTCAAGCCAATTCGACGCCGATCGTCTCGATTATATACGTCGTGATCGCCTGATGACCGGCACTCAGCATGCCGCAATTGATTTTCCTTGGTTGCTGGACAACCTCGAAATTGGTGCGCTCCCGGAAGGCGTAGACGATGAACCGGTCGGGATTATTGAAACTTTTGTTTTAGGCCCGAAGGCGATATACGCCGCCGAAGCGTTTGTACTTGGACTTTTTCAATTATACCCCACGATTTACTTTCACAAAGCGACGCGCGGTGCCGAACTTATCTTCGTTGAGCTTTTGGTTCGCCTAGTAAAGCTCGTTCAGGATGGCTCTAGAAAGGCGACCGGCCTGCCAGACGCCCATCCTTTGGTCCGCTTCGCGCGGAAACCTGAGAATTTGGATGTCGCGCTTACGCTCGATGACACGGTCGTCTGGGGTGCGCTCTCTCAAATGGCCGAAGCGAGGGACGAACTGGTATCGGAAATGTCCCGCCGGCTGCGTGACCGTTCTTTATACAAATGCCGAGATATCCGCATTGAGGTTCAAAAAGCACTTGACCCTGACGGGACCGATACCGATGCCGCCGTTCTGAGTATCGATCGATGCTGTACGGAAATTAAGCAAAAATTAACCGAATGGATCTCGGAAAAGGAGGAGAGGTCGTCCGATATCCTTTTGGATGAAGCCTCGCGCTCGCCCTACAAGCCGCTTAGCGAATCAAAGGGGCCCTTGGACCGCATAAACATACGAACTGAATCAAATCAGCTTGTGGACCTGAGAGAAAAGTCGCCCGCCGTAAAGGCGCTAAAACCGTTCAAGTTACTTCGTGCTTACTCGCGTTCTTTGGACAGTACCGAGGGAGAGAGTCTAACCACGATAGTTCAGGGGGAGATTCGAAAATGTCTTACGACAGCGCCGTAACGGTCGCAAATATCGTGCGGGATGCAGGGGGCAGAATTGTCGGGCGCACGCGTCTGCAAAAGGTGGCTTACCTACTGACTGTGACAGGCTTGGAGGCAACGTTTTCGTTCGCCTACAAACATTTCGGACCTTTCAGCGAAGGCTTGGCTTCTGCTGCTCGCGAAGCAGACCTCTTCAGCTTGCTGACGGAAACGGAGAACCAAGCAAACTGGGGCGGTACGTATTCGACTTTTACCGTTAGCGAAGCACTTCCTGATGGCGTTCCCGCATCAAGGGTTCAACTTGCTTCGGCGGGGGCGGAAGCGGACGCGATTGAGTTGGAGCTCGCTGCGACGGCGGTTTACCTCGCTCGCGAGGGCGTTGCGGCTGCGTGGGCGGAGACGGCGCGTAGAAAACCTGAGAAAGCTGCTCAAGGCCGGTTGGAAAGGGCAAAAGAACTGTACCGGAGACTTCGCGCTATCCAAACACCCGTGCCGTTGCCAAACATCTAGCCCTTAAACGCTTCGCTGCCGTTCGTCGGAAGCGGCACACGTCGGCGCGCGCAGGGCGCAAAACGCCCCTACCGCCGATCCTTCTTGAACCGCTTCGCCGCCGCTGCCATCTCCCCGCCCCAGGCGTCCGGCTCCGGGTCGTCCGGGACGAAGGGCAGCGTGCCCGCCACGCCCCTCACCGCCAGCCAGAGCGGCAGGCTGTAGTGGGCGAGCATGCGCAGCGGGCGGCGTTTGTTGTCGGTGACGTCCCAGCCGGCGGCTTCGAAGGCGAGCACCTGTTTCATCGGCGGTTCGCGTTCGATGCGGTCCCAGTCGGCGGGCTTCTTCACCGCTTCGGCTTCGTCGCCGGTGAGGCCGAAGTTCGCTTTCAGGCAGGCGTCGATTTCGGGGAAGGTTTCGCGGGCTTCGGGTTCGGCCAGGGCGGTGTTCATCAGGGCCTTGGTCTCGAGATCGGCCACGCCGGGCAGGTCGATCAGGCGGCGGAGTTTGTCGGGCATGGGGTCTCCCAGGAAAGTTGCTGCTTAGCGCGTCCGCTTGCCCGGCCAAACCACCGGCGCCACTTCCCTGCTCATGATCGTCACCACGTCGCGCAGTTCCTGACTGATGTGTTCGCGCGTCACGCCGCCGGCCGTCGTGTCCAGGCGGGTGAACGTGATCAGATCGCCGTCGACCGAAGTCGACAGGTATTTGAACTGCAGTTTGCGCTCGGCCGCGCGGGCTAGGGCGGCGCTGCGCGCGCGGACTTCGACGCCGATTTCGTATTCGGGGCAGCGGCGCGCGTCGCCGTCGCCGGTGCAGTGGTGCGTATCGATCCACGGGCTCCAGTCGCCGGGGAAGTTGGTTTCGACCTCGAAGCCGTTGTCGTCCTTCTCCTTGACGATCTCGACCACCCCGCCGGCGTCGGACACCACCGCGCGCAGGTCGTCGATGGAGACGCCCTGGCTGAGGTCGGCGTGCAGTTGCGAGACCGTGGACGGCGAAACGGCGGCCGCGTCCTGAGCGGCTGCGGTCGAACTCCAGGCGGCGAGCGCCAAGGTCAGGATCCATCCTCGCATCGTGTCGGCCCCCTGCGCCGTGGGGCGCGCCCTGTTCTAGCGCATCCGCGGGCGCTTGCCTGCCGCGTCAGACCGTGCACCCTGCCGCAGACCGCTTGACCCGCCCGCAGGCCGCCCTAACCTCGACGCCGCATGGACATTCACAAGCCCGGGCCGATGCATTCGCTGAAGGATTTCCTCAAGGAGATCGCCACCATCACGCTGGGCATTCTGATTGCGCTCGGCCTGGAGGCCGGGGTCGAGGCGTACCGCAACCACGAGACCGTCGAGCACGCCCGCGCCAGCCTGCGCGACGAGCTGCAGCACAACCGCGCGAGCCTAGCCGACGCCGTCGCCAGCGCGCGGAGCTCGGAGCCGGCGGTGAAAGCCCTGGCCGACTATCTGCAGACCCGCCTGACCGGACAGGCGGGGACGCCGCCGCGCGGCATGCAGCTGAACGCGAGCTTCACCCAGTTGAACACCTCCGGCTGGGAGGGCGTCACCGCCACCCAGGCCCTGACCCACATGCCGCTGGAAGAGGCCCAGGCCCTGGCGCGGGTCTACGCCCAGACGCGCGCCTTCAACGAGCTGGAGGCCAAGGCGGAGAGCCACTGGTTCGACCTCGCCGCCCTGCCCGCCGACGACCCGTCCGCCCCGCGCCCGCGCGAGGAGCTGGTGCAGGAAGCCGCCAGCGTGAAACTGTCCCTGGCCTACCAGAAGGCCATCGCTGAAGGCGGGCCTTCGGTGCTGGCGGGGTATGACCGCGCGCTGAAGGTGTTGGGGCGGTAACAGCCGCTAGCGGGAGGCGCTTGACCCGCCCGCGTCCGGGCCTACCCTTGCGCCAACTCCTGGGGGACGGATGGCGGAGCCGCGGGTTTTCGTCAGCATGGGATCGCCGTACACGGCGGAGCTGCAGGCGTTTCGCGACGCGCTGGAGACGCTGTTGCGCGACCGTTTGCGGCGTCGATCCGCGCATCATCGGCAAGAACGAATATCCGACCGGCAGCCCCCTCGACAAAATCGTCGAGGTCATGCGCGAGTGTCACGGCATGGTCGTGGTCGCCAACGAACGCAAGTTCGTCGAGCTCGGCAAGGAGAAGCGCGGCAGCCCTCAGGAAACCGAGCTGCAACGCTCGCGCTACACCACGCCGTGGAATCACATCGAGAGCGCGATCGCCTATTCGCTGGGCCTGCCGATCTACATCATCTCGCAGACCGGCGTGCACGCCGAAGGGATGATCGAGAGCAAGTCGGACTGGCCGGTGCAGGAGATCGAATTCGATCCCGAGGTCCTGCGCAGCCCGCCGGTGCTCGACAGCCTGCGCGCCTGGGTCGACGAACGCGTCCGCCCCCATCACCGCGGCGAAGGCGCGACGGCGGCGGAGCGCAAGCCGTTCCTGTCGTTCCGCATAACGGATTTCACCATCCACGACTGGACGGTCATCGCGGCGCTGGCCGCGGGCCTGGTCGCGATCGGAGCGGTGATCGAAAAGATCGACCCGCGACTGCTGGACTTTTTCTCCGCGCTGAAGGGCGGATGAGACGCACGATTCGGAGCGCGGACTTTTCCGCAGCTTAAGCGCGCCCGCCTTCTGCGGTAGACTGCCCGCAAGGACTGTCTTTGACATCGTGAACCGGGAATCCGCTCCGCCCCGTGAACGCACCGCGCCGACCGCAACTACGGTGAGTCTACGGTGGGAGCGCCGCCGAGGAGCAGAAAAAAGTCCACGCCTCCACGACCCAAAATTCCGCTCATCCCCGCGCAAGCGGGGACCCAGGCTTTTTTGAAGTCTGAAGCACAGAAAGAAAAAAGAGAGAGGTCCACGAACCACACGAACCACACGAACAAAAAAATCTGCGCCGCGGGCGCGGTCCTATTCTGAAAGCCGCTTCGAGGGATGGCGCTGGAAACGCGACCCGTTCGTGTGGTTCGTGTGGTTCGTGGACAATCTTTCTTCTTTCCGTGCTTTCCGAGTTTTCCGTGGTTCAAAAAACCTGGTTCCCCGCTTGCGCGGGGATGAGCGGATTTCAGGAGGAGGCCTCAACCCTTCACGCGGCTCTCTCCCGCTGGCAGACTGGGCGCAAACAAGGAGACCGCCCATGCGTACCGCCTTGCAGAGCCTCGCCGCCGTTGCCGCGTTCAGTGCGCTTGCCGCCGCCGCGGTCGTTCACGCCCAGTCGCAGCCCATGGGCCGTTGCGGCGGGCCCCACGGCGCCCAATGCCGCCCCAGCGAATACTGCCGCATCGACCCGCCCTTCGGCGTGGACAAGACCGGCATCTGCACCCAACGCCCCACGACCTGTCCCAAGCCCCGGGGCCATGAGGCGGTCTGCGGCCGCAACGGCCAGACCTATCCCAACCGTTGCTCCGCCGCGAAAGCCGGCGTGAACTTCGCCAGCGACGGCCCCTGCCGGCGTGTGTGGCACAACGGGTAGGCGGTGAACCCCCGGCCCGGTCCGCTCGTTGAGCTATGTTAGGGTGGGCCGGAAGAGGACTTCATCATGCAACGCCTCGCGTCCCTGGTTCTCGCCGCCTCGGCCGTACTCGCGGCCTTTGGCGGCGGCGTCGCCGGCGGCCTGGTCGCCACCCCCGCGTCGGCCGCCGGTCAGGTCATGTGCAACATGCTCTATCAACCGGTGTGCGGGCGGAACGGCCACACCTATCCCAACCGCTGTCACGCACGCCGCGCCGGGGTGAAGGTGCGCCACACCGGCGCCTGCAGCGCGAACAGTTCGACGATCCCCGCGCCTGCGCCCACGCCGGAACCCGCGCCGTCCGGCGCCTCACAGACCATGTGCCCGATGATCTATCAGCCGGTCTGCGGCGCCGACGGCAAGACCTATCCCAACCAGTGCCACGCCACCCGCGCCGGCGCGAAGGTCTCACACACCGGCGCCTGCTGAGGTCGCACGGACGCGACGCCCGCCGGCAAGGCGTGCACGGCGGGCGCCGACCGGGTCAGTACTCCAGCTCGCGGCAGTTCTGGCCGTCGGTGTTGCAGGTCACGTGCAGGGTTCCGTACCAGGTCCAGTGATCGCCGCGCCGGGCCTTGGCGGTGGCGTGGAAGCCGTACGGCTTCATCCAGGCGCCGGTCTTGTCGCGGTCGAAGCTGCGCACCGACACGCAGGGGAAGTTAGGGCCGGCGCACTGCAGCACCACGCACTGGTTCGAGCCGGTGTCGCAGCGGACCACGTCGTGTTGCGCGTCCCAGGAGGCGGCCGCGACGGCCGGGGCGCCGAGCCCGGCCGCAGCCGAAAAACAGGCCGCAGCCAGCGCGGCGGCCGCCGCTCCGTTGATGACATTAAGGGTAGGCATGAAAGGTCTCCGTCGCCTCCCTTTGGAGGCGGGTTTGGTCCGACAATCGCCCTGACCCCGACCCTGAGGTGCATCTACGCCCTTCCTCTCGCGCGTGGAAGCGCCGCCTGGGTTTCAAATTCAGAAAAAAGCGTGCGGCCGGCCGCCGAGTCGCTATGGTCCCTCAAACGCCGGAACCGGCGGACCGCGGGAGGGCGGCATGACGGACACGACGGGGGACCTGGTCACCGGGCCGGGAGAGAGCGCCTCGCTCGCGGCGATGGGCTACAAGCAGGAGCTGAAGCGGGCGCTCAGCTTCTGGGACCTGATCGTCTTCGGCCTGATCTGCATTTCGCCCACGGCCCCGACCGCCATCTTCGGCTTCGTCTACAACAAGTCGCACGGCATGCCGGCGCTGGCCTACGTCGTGGGTCTGGTCGCCATGCTGTTCACCGCGCTCAGCTACATGACCATGTCGCGGGCGTTTCCGGTGGCCGGGTCGGCCTATGCCTTCGCCGGACGCAGCATCGGCGTGAGCGCGGGGTTCATCGCGGGCTGGGCCATCCTGCTCGACTATCTGCTGGTGCCGACGCTCTGTTACGTCGTCGCGGCCGCGGCGATCCATGCGATCGCGCCGGCCGTGCCGCGTGTGTTGCTGGTGGTCGTGTTCCTGGTCGCGGTCACGGCGACCAACCTGTTGGGGGTCGAATCGTCGAACCGCTTCAACAAGGTCATGTTGTGGGTGCAGCTGGCGGTGCTGGTCGGCTTTGTCGCCTTCGCAGGGATCGCCCTGTCGCACGGCGTCGGCGGCGCGCATTTCTCGACCGCGCCGGTGTGGCAGCCGGGCGTGGTGACCGCGCCTCTGATTTTCAGCGCCATCTCGGTGGCGGCGTTGAGCTTCCTCGGCTTCGACGCCATTTCGACCCTGTCGGAGGAGGTGAAGGGCGGCCCGCGCTCGGTCGGCCGCGCCACGGTGCTGTCGCTGGTGATCGCCGCGGGCCTGTTCGTGTTGCAGACCTGGCTCGCGTCGCTGTTCGTACTCGGCAAGCCTGCGTTCGCGGCCGGAGAAGCCTCGGACACCGCCTTCCTGGGCATTGTGGGAACGATCAGCGGTCCGTGGTTCAAGGGGGTCATGTCGATCGTCGGCATCGCGCTCGGCAGCATCGCCTGTGCGCTGGTGGCGCAGGCCGCGTGCGCACGGCTGATCTACGGCATGGCGCGCGACGGCAAGCTGCCGCGCTGGTTCGCCCACGTGAATGGCGGACGCCAGACGCCGGAACGCGCCACCGTCCTGATCGCTTTGATCACCCTGGTCACCGGTCTGTTCGCGGTGGACAAGATTGAGGAGATGAGTTCGCTGGTGAACTTCGGCGCCCTCACCGCCTTCCTCTTCGTGCACCTTTCGGTGCTGGTGCATTTCGGGTTGAAGTCCGGACGCAACTGGTTCCTGCACGTGCTGTCGCCGATCCTGGGCCTGGGCATCATCGGCTATGTCATGTGGAACATGGACCATAAGGCGCAGATTCTGGGCGCGTCCTGGCTGGCGATCGGCCTCGTGGTGATGCTCATCCTGAAACTGCGCAAGCAGCCGTTGGACGTGCCGGTCGCTTAGTCGCAGCGAAAAACTTCGCTACGCCTTCAACCCAGGCTGGAATTCTGCCAGAGTTGGGCGGGGTTAGCCGCTGGGGGCTTTGATGTTCAGGAACGACCGTTCGCGCCTTGTCGGCGCGGCCACCGTCTTTTGCCTGTTGGCCGCGACGCCGACCGGGGCCGAAACCGTCATGGCGGCGCCGACCGCCACCGTCGTCTGGGCGCGCGCGGACACGCCGCCGGCTATCGCCAAGACCGATTTCGACGACTGCAAGGCGGAGGCGCAGAAGGTCACCGCCTATACCCCGTTCGGCGCCGTGATCGTCGTGCCGATCGGGCACGCGGGACACTGGAGCGGGGGACACGGCGGCGCAGGACATGGCGGCGGCGTGCACGCGGGGTCTGGACACATTGCGCACGCGGGCGGCGCGCACGCAGGCGGACATGGCGGGGGCGCCCACGCCGGCGGCGGGATGAGCCCGGCGGCGGGCGCGGCGGCCGGGGTGGTCGGCAGCCTGATCGGAAACGCCATCGCCGCGCAGATGTGGACCAACAAGCTGCGCTCGGTCTTCTTCCCGCGGTGCATGCACGACAAGGGCTATGCGGCCGTGACCCTCACCGCTCCGGAGGACGCCGAGCGCGGGAAGGCGGGACAAAAGGGCGAGGAAGCCTGGCTCGGCGATCTCTACGCCCGGCCCGCCTTCGTGCAGCGGCTGGCGCTTGCCGCCCGGCCGGTGGCGCCGCTGCCCGACGTCGGCGACGACCTCGCCATGACGGCGTTTTCTGCGCGCTACGATGCGGCCTCGTTCGCGGCGGCCGACGGCGTGGTCGGGCCCAAGGGCGTCGTGCTGAGCGGTCGCGCCAATCACATCGGCACCGCGAAGCTGACCGAGGCGCTCGACATCGCCGACCCCTCGGTCAAACTGCCCGCCGGCGAAATCTTCGAGGCGATGGCCTTTCATTCGCCGGACAGCGGCGATGACGCGCTGTACTGGTGCGATCCGCGCCCATTCGGCCGCGGCGCCTATCTGCGCTGCTTCCGTCAGGTCGGAGACTATTACACCACCGTCCATGTGATCGGGTTTCCGAAGCCCGCCGTTTTCATGGCGAGTCCCCAATTTGACGAGACGCCCGACTTCAACACCGCCGACGTCAAGCTCGAAGCGAGTCCGACGGATCTGTTGGGGCCGATCGACGTGAAGTTCGTCATCCGCAGCGTCACCGACACCGACGTGCTGCTCATGGAGACGCTCGGCCAGGACAACCGCACCGTCCCCATCTGGGTGGCCAAGATTCCCTTCGACGCCGACGGACGCGCGGTGGCGCCGTTCTGGACTCACCGCCTGGTGATGACCAAGTCGGGCAAGGACGGCGTCACCGCGACCTGGCAAGCCGACGGCGACGGCTCGCCCCCGCCGCCCTGCGTGCCGACGGCTATGGTAGGATGTCCCGCAGGCTGACCCGCCGGGCGCCGGGTGGCGCGCCGGGGGTGAAGTTCGCTATGCTCGATAACACCGCTGTTCGGAGGGCGCGCCGTGGATATCACACACTGGATCATCATGGGCGTCGTTGTCGTCGTCCTCGTCGGCCTGACCATCCTGCGCATCGGTATGCGCCGCGGTCGCGGCGGCCCGGGCTATATCGTGTTCCGCGTGCTGCTGGCGCTGGCCGTGCTGGGCTTCGTCGGCTGGCGGTACTGGTCCTCAACCCACCACTGAGGCGCGTCAGCTCTCGCTGATCAGCTTGCAGGCCGCGTGGACGCCGCCGCTTTCGGCGAGCTTCACGTCGTCCTGGAAGGCGTCGCAGGCGAGCAGGTTGTCGGGGCTCGAGCGGCGGCCGGTGAAGATGTTGATCAGCACCTGCTCCTTGCCGTCGGTCACATATTTCAAGGTCCCCGGATCGGCGGGCGGCACGACAAAGTGCGCGGGCCCGGCGCCGGCGATCTCGTCGCGCCATTCGCCGCCGCCGAAATAGACCTGGTCCATCTTGTCGCCGATGTGGCGGCGGCGCCCCTCGTCGTTCACCTCGCCGTAGAACTCCGCCGAGATGCAGAGGGTCTCGTGGGCGGCGCTGAGCGCCTGCTGCGCCTTGGGCGACAGGGTCACCGTCACGTCGAAGCCGGGACTGCCGACCGGCGGCGTCTGCAGGTGCGGGTCGTTGGCGCAATTGGTATTGGGCGACAGCGCCGGCGCCGCGGGCGCGGCCGGGGTCGCCGCCGGCGTGGCTGCGGCCTGGACCTGGTTGGCGGCGGCGGCGTTGGACGACGCCCGGCCCTTACACCCGGTGACGACTAGGGCCGCCGCGGCGGCGCACAGGCACAGACGGTTCATCGCAATCCCCCTGATCGATGGCCCCGGAGCGGAGCAGCAAACCGCCCCGGGATCAAGAGAACATCGTTCTGCGACCGCCGGCTCTGCGAGCAGCCCGCCCTACCAGAACTTGAACGCCAGCTTGAGGTTGAGCTGGTGCACCGTCTCGCGGACGAAGTCGCTGGTGGCCGTGTAATCGAGGTTCAGGGTCTTGTTCTGCCAGTGCAGGTCAGCCCCCACCCCCGCGGACAGCGAGTCCGTGCGCATCGGGTCCGCCTGGGTGGTGAAGGGCGGTCCGGCCAGGTCGTCGGCGTAATTCACCCCTGCCAGGCCCGTGCCGTCGAACTCATGGTGCGCCTCGAAGCGGAAACGCGGCGTCCAGTCGCCATAGCCGGTCGGCAGCCGCCACTCGCCGCGCAGGCCGAGCGTGCCCTGCAGCGAGTTGAACGACTGGTCGTCGTAGCGCAGGTCGCTGGCGCCCGCGCCGTGCTCGGTAAAGGCGTCGAGGCGGCCGGAGATCTCATCCAGGCGAGCATAGGGCGTGAGCTTGAACCCGCCGTCGCGCTCGATGATCCAGCCCGCCGTCACCGACAGGAACGGATCCTCGCCCGAACGATCGCCCAGGGCCGTGACGCCCGGAGAGACCGCGCGGTGCGACGTGAAATCGAGCCGGCCGTAGCCCCCGATCACGTCGACGTAGGCCTGTTTCACCGGACGCCAGTCGCCGTAAAGCACGCCGACAAAGTCATGGCCGTCGACGCGCGAGCCGCCGTCCACCTGCGCGTAGGACTGACCCACGCCGGCGCCGGCGCCCAGCGTCAACCCCTCGGCGACGCGCGCATCCACGCCGGCCGAGAGACCGTCGGTGGTGAAGCGGAAGCCCGGCCGCTGGGTCATCGGATCGCTCTGGCCGAAGGTGATCGCGCCGCCGGTCCACACGGTCAGCGGCGAGTCGCCCGACCCTGAACCGAGACCCGGTCCTGCGGCTGCGGCATGCGCCGGATACTTCGACGGCGTCGGTTGTTTCGCCAGCGGATCGGGACCCAGCGCCGGCGTCGGCCACGCCCGGTCGCCCACGATGCGCGACGAATCCACGTCGCGTTGTGCGAACAGGTTGGGCTGGTCCTGGCCGAAGCCGAAGTTGAAGCTGACCCCGTTGCCGCCCTTGCCGTGACCGTCCGAGTGCAGGCTCTCCAGGTGCTGGTTGAAGTTGGAGATCTGGGCGTCGGCGAAGCGCAGCGATGCGTCGGTCTCCGCCTGGATCACGCCGCGCACGCCGGGATCCGCGCTCGGATCGGGCCGCGCGTCGACGAAGATCTCGACGTCGCCGATGGCGCCCGCCGCGTCGTCGGGCGAGGCCGCATCCAGCGCATAGCTCACCACCACCGAACCGGAGAAGCCCGGCGCCGGCGTAAACTGCAGCGAGGCCGAATCCGGCGCCGCACCCGCAACAATGTGCGCCGCCCCCGCGCTCGACGGTGTCAGCAAGGTGACCTTGCCGCCGACAGCCTGGCGCCCGCGCGTCAGATCGACGGTCACCGCCGCGCCAAAGCCCGTGCGCACCCGAAGCGTGGTCGCCTTGATTCCGGCGCCGCTGCGGTAGGTGAAGTGATCGACCACCCGCGCCGCGCTCGTGCCCGTGGGCGTGGTGACCAGCACGTCGACCGTGCCCGTCCCCGCCGGCGAAACCGCGGTAATCTTTGTCGCGCTGACCACCGTGAAGCTCGCCGCCGGAACCGTCCCGAACATCACCTGCGTTGCGCCGGCGAAGCCCGTACCGCTGACCGTCACCGTCGTGCCGCCCGCGGCGGGACCGTTGACCGGGGTGATGTTGTTCACGACCGGCGCGCTGCCGCCACCGCTACTCGTGTAGGTGAACCGGTCGCCGGCGACGGTCGTGCTGCTCCCCGCGGAGGTCGTCACGGTGATGTCCACCGCACCCGATCCCGCCGGCGAGGTCGCGGTGATCTGCGTCGCGCTGTTGACGATGAACGACGCCGCCTCCGTCGCGCCGAACTTCACCGCGCTGGCGCCGGAAAGGTTGGTCCCGGTGATGACGACGCTCGTGCCGCCTGCAGTCGACCCCGACGTCGGACTGATCGCCGTAACCGCCGGCACGCCAGGCGCGCCACCCGTATAGGTGAAGCGGTCCGCCGCCACCGTGTTGCTCGTGCCGCCCGATGTGCGGACGGTGATGTCCACCGTACCGGTCCCGGCCGGCGACACCGCCGTCAACTGCCCGTCGCTATCCAGGGTGAACGATGACGCCTGCACCCCGCCGAACTCGACCAGGAAGGCGCCGGTGAAATGACTGCCGGTGACGGTCACCGTGGTTCCGCCGGCCGCGGGTCCGCCGGACGGCGCGATCGAAGCGACCACCGGCAGGGTGGTGTAGGTGTACTGATCGCCGCTCACCGGCCCGCTTTGTCCGTTCCCGTTGGTCACCAGCACGTCGACCGTCCCGAGCGTCCCCGCCGGCGCGACCGCCGCGATGTCCCCATCGTCGGAGACCGAGAAGCTGGTCGCGCGGACGTTGCCGAAGGTCACCGCCGTCGCGCCGGTAAAGCCCTTGCCGGCGATGCCGACGGCCGTGCCGCCCGCCGTCGGACCGCCTGAGGGATTGAGCCAGAAGACTTGCGGCGCGCCGTTCGGGACGTAGGTGTACTTGTCGGCGGCGGACTTCGCCGAGGTTCCTGAGGCGTTGGTCACCGTCACATCGACCTTGCCCGTGCCCGGCGGCGGGTTCACCACCAGTTCGTTCACGCTCGACAGGTTGTAGGCAATCGTGGCGGACGTATTGCCGAACTTCACTCCGGTGACGCCGACGAAGCCGGCGCCTTCGATGACGATCGTACCGCCGCCCGACGTCGGGCCGCTCGGCTGGATAAGCCCGGTCACCGTCGGCGCCGCCGCCACATAGCTGAACTGATCGGCGGGAACCACCACGCTCTTTCCGCCCGTGCTGGTGTTCAGGATGATGTCCACCGTCTGTCCGGTCGAGCCGTCGGGCGCCGTCGCCAGGATCGTCGTGTCGTTCAGCACCTGGCTCGATATGGCCAAGGTCGAGCCGAAGAAGACGTTGGCGACGTGCGAGAACCCGGTCCCGCTGATGGTGACGACCGTGCCGGGCGCTCCGCTCGTCGGGCTGATCGAGTTGATCACCGGCAACGGCGGCGGCGTGACATAGGTGAACTGATCCGGCGCCGCGGCGGCGCTCGTCCCGCCGAGCGTCGTCACCGTCACATCGACCGCACCGGCCGCGCCTGCAGGCGCCGTCGCGGTGATCGACGTCGCGCTGTTCACGGTGAACGTCGCCGTCGCCGACCCGAACTTCACGCCGGTCACGCTGATGAAGTTGGTCCCGGTGAGGGTGACGCTCGTACCGCCCGCGGTCGTTCCCGACGCCGGGCTGATTGCCGTCACCGTCGGCGCCGGCGGCGCGATGTAGGTGTACTGGTCGCTCACGCCGGTCGCGCTGACGCCCGCCGGTGTGACGACGGTGACGTCGACCGTGCCCACCACGCCGGGCGGGGTGGTGACGTTAATGCCGTCGTCGCTCTGAATCTCGAAGGACGGCGCCGTGACGGCCCCAAACTTCACGGCGGTGGCGCCGCTGAGGTGGAGTCCGGCAATCGAGATGGACACGCCGCCCGCAGTGGAACCGCTCGTGGGGGTGATTTCACTCACCACCGGCAGCGCGGCGCCGGTCTGGTAGGTGAACTTGTCGGCTGCGGTCAGCGGGGTGACGCCGAGGCTGGTGGTGACCGTCACGTCCACCGTCCCCGCGGCGCCGGCGGGCGACGTCGCCGTGAGCTGGGTATCGCTGTCGACAAAGACATTGGTCGCCGCGTTGGCGCCGAACTTCACGCTCGAGGTCACCGCGGTGAAGCCCGAGCCGGTGATGGTGACTGTCGTGCCGCCCGACGTCGGACCCGACGCCGGCGCAACAGCGGTGATGGTCGGCGCGCCGGCCTGGAAGTCGAACTGATCTTGCGCCGTCGCGCTGCTGGTTCCGGCCGCGGTGGTGACGGTGATGTCCACGATGCCGACCGCACCGGCCGGCGACGTCGCAGTAATGCTGGTGTCGCTATTGACCGAGAACGCCGCCGCCGCGCCGCCGAACCTGACGGCGGTAGCGCCCGTGAAGCCCTTGCCGGTGATCGCCACCGCCGTCCCGCCCGTCGCCGGTCCGTTGGTCGGCAAGACGCCCGTAATCACCGGCGCACCGGCGCTGGCGGTATAGGTGAAGTGATCGGCCGCGATCGCGGCGCTCTGACCACTGGCGTTGGTGACGCGTACATCGACCGTGCCTGAACCGGCCGGGGACACGGCGCGAATGGTGGCAGGCCCAACGACCGTGAAGCTGGCCGCCGCCACGCCGCCGAAGCTCACCGCGCTGGCGCCGGTGAAGCCCGAACCAGCGATGGTGATGGACGTGCCGCCGCTCGTCGGCCCCGCGCTCGGGGTTATCCGGTTGACCGTCGGCGCGATGTCCGGCGTCGCGCCGTCCGCCTTGATCGCGCCCGACGTCTTGTAGGTGAAGTGGTCGACCACGCGTACAGCGCTCGTCCCCGACGGCGTGGTGACCAGCACGTCCACCACGCCGGTTCCGGCCGGCGAAACCGCGGTGATCTTCGACGCGCTGACCACGGTGAAGCTCGCCGCGGGCGTGGTCCCGAACATCACTTGCGTCGCGCCGATGTAGCCCGTGCCGGTGATGGTCACCGACGTTCCACCCGCCGACGGCCCAGTGGCCGGATTGACCAGAGAAACCAGGGGCGCGGCCTGGTAGGTGAACTGAGAAAAGCCGGTTGCGCTTGTTCCCAAAGGTGTTGTGACCGTCACCGCGACCGTGCCGGAGCCTGAGGGCGAGATTGCCGTGATCTGGCCGTCGGTATTGACCGTGAAGCTGGTCGCCGCCTTTGTCCCGAACTTCACCGAAGTCGCACCGCTCAAGGCCGACCCCGAGATGATCACGGTCGTACCGCCAGCCGGAGAACCCGCGGTTGGCGAGATGGAGGATACTGCAGGCGGATCACCGGCGCTGGCGTAACTGAAGTGGTCGGCGGCGCTGGTCACGCTGGTTCCCGCAGAAGTGGTTACGGTGACGTCCACGACGCCAACCGCGCCCGCAGGGAGCGTCGCCGTGATCTGGGTGTCGCCGTTCACGGTGAACGAAGCCGCCGCCGTCCCGAATTTCACGCTCGTGGCGCCGCTGAAGGCGGAACCACTGATCGTAACGGAGACTCCGCCGCTCACCGGTCCAGAGTTCGGGCTGACGGCTGTGACGGCGGGCAGCGAACTTGTCTGAGCGTAGGTGAATTGGTCGGCCGAATTCGTGAAGCTGCCGCCGACCTGCGTAGCGACTGTGATGTCGACCGTTCCCGCGGCTTCGCCCGGTGAGACTGCCGTGATGCTCGTGGGGCCGTTCAGGGTAAAGCTCGTGGCGGCGACCGTGCCGAACCGGACGCTGTTCAAGCCGGTGAAGTTTGTGCCCGTGATCGTCACCGCCGTCCCGCCGTTGCTCGGGCCGGTTTTTGGGCTGATGGACGAGATCGCCGGATTGGACTCCCCGTAGGCGAACTCATCGGCGGGCGTGATCGCGCTTGTTCCGGTTGGCGTCGTGATCCTGATGTCGACGACGCCCGTTCCGGCGGGGGCGACCGCTTTCATCGCGCCGTCACTCGTGAACTGGAAGCTCGTCGCAGGCGTTGTGCCGAAGCTCACGGCGCTGACACCGGTGAAGCCCGAACCTGTGATGTTGACCGTCGTCCCGCCGGAAGTGCTCCCACTGTCCGGACCGACACTGGTGATGACCGGCGGCGGTGAGAGGACGTAGGTGAACTGGTCCGCTGCGCTGGTCGCGCTTGTCCCCCCTGGCGTCTTCACGGTGATATCGACGGGGCCACCAACGCTCGTGCTTGGCGACAAGGCTTGGATCTGGGTGTCGCTATTGATCACATAGCTTGCGTTCGCCGCGCCGAAGAGCACTTGGGATGCGCCCGAGAAGCCAGTTCCGGTGATCGTTACCGTCGTGGCGCCGCCGCTCGGACCGCTTGTCGGTGCGATCGAGGTAACCACCGGCGCGCCTGGGCTCGCGTAGGTAAACTTGTCGGCCGCGACGATGGCGCTCGCGCCTGCCGCGGTCGCCACTTGGACATCGACGGTTCCGGAGCCCGAGGGCGAAGTCACCGTCAGGCTGGTGGTGCTGATGACCACGACGCTAGTTCCGGGCTTTCCGCTCGCGCCGCCGAACTGCACCGTAGTCCCGCCGAGCACAAAGTCGGTACCGGTGATGGTGACGGTGGTTCCGCCCGTGCTCTGGCCGCTCGACGGACTGATCGCCGTAATCGTGGGCGGAGAAGACGGCTGGACGTATTGATAGAAGGCGGCTCCGGTGTCGGCGCTCGTTCCCAGTGGCGTGGTCACCTCAATGTAAACGCCCCCTAGCGCCGCCGCCGGTGCAGTGGCCGTGATCTGAGTGTCGCTGTTGACCGTGAAGCTCAGCGCCGCCGCCGTACCAAACTTCACCGCCGTGGCGCCGGTGAAGCCGGTTCCGGTTACAGTGACGACTGTGCCTCCAGAGCTGGAGCCGGTATTCGGGCTGATGGCGGTAACGGCGGTCGCGACATAGGTAAACTGGTCGGCCGACGTCGTCGCGCTCGTTCCCGCGCTGGTGTTGACGATCACGTCCACGGTCCCCGGTGCCGAGGCCTGGGGCGCGGTGACGGTGATGCTGGTCTCGCTGTTCACCGAGAACGCGGCGAATACGGATCCGAATTTCACCGTCTGGACGCTGTCGAAGTTGGTCCCGGTGATGGTCACGCTGGTTCCACCGTTGATCGACCCCGACGATGGGGCGATGGCGCTAACGGTCGGGAGCTGCGGCGTGGTGGTGTAGGTGAACCGGTCGCCTGCGTTGGTTGCGCTGGCCCCACCCGGCGAGGTCACGGTGATGTCGACGGTTCCGGCAGCCTCCGCTGGAGCGGTGGCTGACACGCTCGTAGCGCTGTTGATCTCAAAGGTCGCGCTGACCCCGCCGAACTGAACCCCCGTGACCGCGGACAGGTTTGTGCCGGTGATTGTGACGAAGGTTCCGCCGGTGGTCAGCCCGTTGGTCGGGTTGATCGACGTGATCGAAGGCGGGGATGCCGCCGCATAGGTGAACTGATCGGCCGAACTTGTGGCGCTTGTTCCCGCGGAGGTCGTGACCGTGACGTTGACCGTGCCGGTCGACCCGGCCGGCGAAGTCGCGGTGATCGAGGTCGCGCTGTTGACCGTAAACGTCGCCGTCGCGGCGCCGAACTTCACGGAGGTCGCGCCGGTGAAGTTGCTGCCGGTGATCGTGACACTGGTCCCGCCCGCGGTCGAACCCGACGCGGGACTGATCGCGCTGACCGCCGGCGCAGGCGCTGCACCGGTATAGGTGAAGTGGTCGAGCGTGCGCGCGACGCTGGTTGCGACGGGCGTTGTGACTTGGACGTCCACCGTGCCGGAACCGGCCGGCGAGACGGCCGTGAGCGTGGTGGCGTTGGTGACCGAGAAGCTGGTCGCCGCCACGCCGCCGAAGGTCACCGCCGTGGCGCCGGTGAAGCCCGAGCCGGTCACCGTGACCGTCGTGCCGCCGGTCGAAGGACCGCTGGTCGGACTGACCCGCGTCACCGCCGGAACCGCG
>DASXZP010000038.1:0-89976 GCA_036501825.1 Caulobacteraceae bacterium
GAGCTTCTCGGCTCAGTGGCGCTATATCCAAGGCGTGAAGCTCGACTTCAACACCTCGAACCCGACGCTGCACAATCCGCTGGCGCCGGATATCGACGACGCCTCGATCCCGGCGTTCAGCTACCTCGACCTGTCTGGCGAATGGCGCATTCGCGACCACATCACCATGCACGCGGGTGTGAACAACGTGTTCGACAAGGACCCGCCGATCGTCGACTCCAACAGCTTCGGCATCTCGGCGCCGGCCTTCGGCAACGGCAACACCTATCCTCAGGTGTACGACTCGCTTGGCCGGACCATCTTCATCGGCATCACCGCCGACTTCTAAGATCGGCGGTCCGAAAGGATCCGACTACCCGGGCGGCGCTCCGAAAGGAGCGCCGCCTTCCTTTTTTCCTGAACCCTTCGGGCGCTCCGAAAGGAGCGCCGCCTTTCTTTTGTCGGAAGCCCTGGCGCGGCGGTCGCGAGGCGCTATGGTCGCGCCGGTTTTTCCGCT
The DNA here is from genome assembly GCA_036501825.1 of Caulobacteraceae bacterium. Classification (GTDB taxonomy): domain Bacteria; phylum Pseudomonadota; class Alphaproteobacteria; order Caulobacterales; family Caulobacteraceae; genus JAFECT01. The sequence goes on from DASXZP010000038.1 coordinate 497, forward strand.
TCCGCATCCATGGCCTGGCTCCCCAAATCCCGCAAAGCCCGCCGCCGGCTGGCCGTCATCGCCGCCGCCGCGCCGATCCTCGCCGCCGCCGTGGGTCTGTCGCTCTACGCCATGCGTGAGAGCGTCACCTTTTTCTACGACCCGACCGAGGCCCACGCCCATCACCTGCCGGTGGGCCGGACCGTGCGCCTGGGCGGCCTGGTCGAGCCGGGCAGCGTCACGCGCGGCCCGGGCAGCGAGATCCGCTTCAAGGTGACCGACCGCCGCTCCGACGCGACTGTCATCTACACCGGCGACCTGCCCGACCTGTTCCGCGAAGGGCAGGGGGTGGTGGCCGAAGGCGCCTTCGAGCCGTCGGGCCTATTCCGGGCCACCCAGATCCTGGCCAAGCACGACGAGCGCTACATGCCGCCCGAGGTCGCCCGCGCGCTGAAAGCCCGCGGCGAGTGGCGGCCGACCCAAGACCCGAGTCAAAATCCGGGACCCGGCGGATGATCGCCGAACTCGGCGCCTTTTCCCTGATCCTGGCGCTCGTCCTGTCCGCGGCCCAGACGGCGCTGGCGGCGGCCGGGCGGATCACCGGGTCGGAGCCTTTGCGCCGGGCGGCCGAGGGCGCGGCGGCGGCGGTCTTCCTGGCGGTGGGGGGCGCGTTCGCGGCCCTGACCACCGGCTTCGTGACCTCGGACTTCTCGATCCTCTACGTCGCGGCCAACTCGCACACCGATAAGCCGCTGATCTACAAGATCGCCGGGGTCTGGGGCGGCCATGAGGGCTCGCTCCTGCTCTGGTGCCTGGCCCTGACCGGCTACGGGGCCGCGGTGGCCCTGACCGGCGAGCGCCTGCCGCGCGGTCTGAAGGGTCTGACCCTGATGAGTCAGGGCGTGCTGGCCCTGCTCTTCATCGGCTTTGCCGTCTTCGCCTCGAACCCCTTCCTGCGGCTGGCCAGTCCGCCGGTGGAGGGACGCTCGCTCAATCCCCTGCTGCAGGATCCGGCGCTGGCGATCCATCCGCCCTTCCTCTACGCGGGCTACGTCGGGCTCTCGATCCCGTTCTCCCTGGCCATCGCGGCCCTGATCGAAGGCCGGGTCGACGCGGCCTGGGCGCGCTGGGTGCGGCCCTGGGCGCTGGCGGCGTGGAGCCTGCTCACCGTCGGCATCACGCTCGGGTCGTTCTGGGCCTACTACGAGCTGGGCTGGGGCGGCTGGTGGTTCTGGGACCCGGTCGAGAACGCCAGCTTCATGCCCTGGCTTGCGGCGACGGCGCTGCTGCATTCCTCCATCGTTACCGAAAAGCGCGGGGCGCTGACCGGCTGGACCGTGTTCCTCGCCCTGCTCGCCTTCAGCTTCTCCATGCTGGGCGCCTTCCTGGTGCGCTCGGGCGTCCTGACCTCGGTCCACGCCTTTGCGGTGGACCCGCAGCGGGGAGTCATTCTGCTGGCGATCCTGGGCCTTGCGGCCGGCGCCGGCTTTGCGCTGTTCGCCTGGCGGGCGCCGCGGTTCGCGCCGGGCGGCGTCTTCGCCCCGATCAGCCGCGAGGCGAGCCTGGTCCTCAACAACCTGTTCCTGGCCACGGTGGCGGTCGCGGTGCTGATGGGCACGCTCTATCCCCTCGTGGTCGAGGCGGTCACCGGCAAGACCATCTCGGTCGGGCCCGCCTACTACGGCATCGTCTTCGTCCCGATCATGGCGGCGGCGCTGCTGGTCCTGCCCGCCGGTCCGCTGTTGAGCTGGAAGCGCGGAGATCTGAGCGGCGTGCTGCAACGCCTGGCCGCGGCCGGCGGCATAGGTCTGGCCTCGGCGCTCGGGGCCTATCTGCTGAGCGATCCGAAGCATGCGCTCTCCGCGCTCGGCGTGGGGCTGGGCGCCTGGGTCGTCGCTGGGGCCCTGTCGGAGGTGGTCGAACGCGGCCGCATCGGTCGCTCGAGTTTCGTGGAGACGGCGCGGCGGCTGGCGGCCTTGCCGACCGGCGCCTGGGGCATGACCCTGGCGCACATCGGGCTTGGCCTGTTCGTCATGGGCGCGGCCTATGAAACCGCCTGGAAGCTCGAGGCCGCCGATATCCTGGCCCCCGGCGGGGACCTGCGGATCGGTCAGTACCGCCTGACCCTCGACCATCTGGAATCGGTCCAGGGCCCGAACTTCACCGCCGACCGTACGGTGATCCGCGTCACCCGTCACCGGCGCCTGGTCTGCGACGCCGAACCCGAGCGCCGCTTTTATCCGGCCAACCGCCAGTCGACCACCAAGGTCGCGCTCTGCTTCGAAGGGCTGAGCGACCTCTACGTCGTCGCCGGGGACACGCGTCCCGCCGCCAACGGCCAGCCGGGCCAGCTGATCCGCGCCTACTGGAACCCGTGGGTGCGCTTCATCTTCCTGGGACCGGTGCTGATGGCGCTCGGCGGCCTGGTCTCGCTGTCGGATCGCCGCCTCAGACTCGCCGCGGGCCGCCGCGCCGCGGCCGTTGTGCAAGGCGCCCGGGCGTGAGGAGGCGCGCGCTCTTGATCGCGCTGTTCAGCCTCGGCCTGATCGCCGCGGCGTCCGACCCGTCCGAGCGCCTGCCCGATCCCGCCCAGGAGGACCGGGCGCGTCACCTGTTCCAGCAGATCCGCTGCGTGGTCTGCCAGAACGAGTCGATCGATGACTCAGAGGCGGGCCTCGCCCACGATCTGCGCGGCATTATCCGCGACCAGGTCCGCGCCGGGCGCTCCGACGCGGAGATCCGACGCTTCCTGGTGGCGCGCTACGGCCAGTTCATTCTGCTGCGGCCCAGCTTCTCGGCCGAGAACGCAGCGCTCTGGCTGCTGCCGTTCGCGGTGCTGGCGGCCGGCGGCGTTTACCTCGTTCTGCGCGCGCGCGGGCCCCGGCCGCCGGAAACTCCGCTGAGCGCGCGTGAAAGCGAGGCGCTAGCGGCGCTGGTCGGACCCGAGGAACCGCCGGTTCAGCCTGAGGGCGAGCGTCACGGTTTCGCCCCAACCGCGTTGCAGGAAAAGCGCGACGAAGACCAGACGGGCCTCTGACCCTCGCTCGGCGCGCCTCGCCACTATATGTGGTCTAGTGCGTTCGCCTTGGGAGGGCCCGGTTACCGGGCTGGGGCAGAGCGCGAAAGGTGCGGCTCAGAGAGATGATGCTGAAAAACAAGACGTTCATTGCCGGCGCCATCGCCGGTGCGGGTGTTGCCTGCGCGGCCCTGGCCGGCGCGGGACTGCAGTGGCCCACGGCCGCGGCCCAGGAAAGCCAGAGTGCACAGGTCGTGAAAGCGGCGGTGGTGGCTCCGCCGCCGGGCGCGCCGATCACCTTTGCGGACATCGTCGACAAGGTCTCGCCGGCGGTCGTCTCGATCGAGACACGATCCAAGGTGAACGCGGAATCGCTGCGCAAGATTCCCGGCTTCGAGAACTTCCCCTTCGCGGTGCCGAACCAGCCCGGCGGGCAGGGCGGCGCCCAAGGCGGCCAGGGCGGTGATCAAGGCGGTGACGAGCAGGAGGCGCCCGAGCAGTTCGGCGCCGGCTCGGGCTTCTTCATCTCGCCCGACGGCTACATCGTGACCAACAACCACGTGGTCGAAGGCGCCGACGAGATCACGGTCAAGCTGCAGGACAACACCGAGCTGAAGGCCAAGGTGGTCGGCGTCGATCCCGCGACCGACCTCGCCGTGGTCAAGGTCGAAGGCCACAACTTCAAATACGTCGACTTCGAGAACGCCTCGAAGCCGCGCGTGGGCGACTGGGTCATCGCCATCGGCAACCCGTTCACCCTGGGCGGCACGGTCACCGCCGGCATCGTCTCGGCCTATTCGCGCGACATCGGTGAAGCCTACGTCGACTACATTCAGATCGACGCGCCGATCAACCGCGGCAACTCGGGTGGCCCGACCTTCGACATCTACGGGCGCGTGATCGGGGTGAACACCGCGATCTATTCGCCGAACGGCGCCTATGCCGGCATCGGCTTTGCGATCCCCGCCGACGTGGCCAGCTCGATCTCGAAAGAGCTGATCGCCAACGGCAAGATCGCCCGCGGCTATCTCGGTGTGACCATCTCGTCGATCACCGACGACATGGCCGCCAGCCTGAACCTGCCCAACCACGCCGGCGCCTATGTGACCGAAGTCGTGCCCGGCGGTCCGTCCGACCGGGGCGGAATCAAGGTCGGCGACATCGTCACCAAGCTCAACGGCCAGCCGGTGAAGGACAACACCGAACTGACCCGCCGCGTGGCTATGGCCCGCGTGGGCGACGTGCTGCACCTCGACGTGCTGCGCGCCGGTCATGCGATGACGTTGGACGTCAAATCCGGCGTGCGTCCGTCGGAGGCGGAACTCGCCGCACGTGACGGCGGCGGGACCGAGCACACCACGCCCGCGACCCCGAACACCGTCGCGCCTGCGGTGCTGGGCCTGAACGTAGCGCCGCTCGATGCGGCGTCGCGCCAGCACTACAGCCTTGGCTCCTCGGCCAGCGGCGTCGTGATCACCGGCATCGTCCCGCACACCGAAGCCGCCAAGAAGGGTTTCCGCCCGGGCGACGTGGTGGTCATGGCCGACGGCCATTCGATCGCCGGCGTCGGCGACTTCTCGTCGGACGTGGATGCGGCGAAGGCGTCGGGCCGTCCCAGCGTGCTGCTGCTCGTCCAGCGCGACGGGCGCAACGTGCCGGTGACGATTCCCTTCGACAAACCGGCGTCCAAGTAAGACGGCGTAAGACTGTGCGTCCGGCGGCCGCATCCTCACGGGTGCGGCCGCTTCGCTTTTGGCGGCGGCCCTTGTAGAAGCCCGGCTAATCACGAGGAAACGCGGTCCCGATGCCTGGCCAGGTCGATCCCTTCTACGCCATCAAGATCAGCCGGCTGGCGCACACGCTGAAGGCGCAGGGCCGTTCGATCATTCACATGGAGTTCGGCCAGCCGTCGACCGGCGCGCCCAAGGCCGCGGTCGAGGCGGCGCACCGGGTGCTCGACACCGACGCCATGGGCTATTGGGAGAGCCGGCCGCTGCAGGAGCGCATCGCCGCCCGCTACTGGACCCGGCATGGGCTCGACATCGACCCCGAGCGCATCATCCTGACCAGCGGCGCGTCACCGGCGTTGGTGATTGCGCTGACGTCCGGGTTCGATCCGGGCCAGCGGGTCGCCATGGCGCGCCCGGGCTACGTCGCCTATCGCAACGTCGTGCGCGCGCTGCATCTCGAGCCGGTGGAAATCGCCTGCGGCTCGAATGTGCGGTTTCAGCTGACGCCGCAGGCGCTCGACACGCTGGACCCGGCGCCGGCGGCGGTGATCGTCGCGAGCCCGGCCAATCCCACCGGCACGATCATTCCGCCCGCCGATCTCGCAGCCATTGCCGAGGTCTGCCGCCGGAGAAATATCCGCATCATTTCCGATGAGATCTATCACGGGCTCAGCTTCGGCGAGCCGGCGCACTCGATGCTCGAGTTCGCGCCCGACGCCATCGTGCTGAACAGCTTCTCGAAATATTTTTCGATGGCCGGCTGGCGCCTGGGCTGGGTTGTCGCGCCGGATGATCTGCTGGCGCGGGCGCGCGCCTGCGTCGGCACCCTGTTCCTCACGCCGCCGTCGCTCAGCCAGCACGCGGCGCTGGTCGCCATGGACTGTCACGACGAACTGGAAGGCCACGTCGAGACCTATCGGCGTAACCGCGCCCTGATGCTCGAAGCGCTGCCGGCGCTAGGCCTCAGTTCGATCGCCCCGCCCGATGGCGCCTTTTATATCTGGGCCGACGTCAGCCATCTGACCGACGACAGCCTGGCGTTCTGCGAACGGCTGCTGCGCGACACCGGCGTCGCGGCGGCGCCGGGGGTTGACTTCGATCCGGTGGAGGGCGCCCGGTTCATGCGCTTCAGCTTCGCCGTCTCCACGCCCCTGGTCGAGGAGGCGCTGACGCGGCTCAAGCCGTGGTTCGCCGAGCGGTCGGTCGAGGCGAGCGGCGCCGGAAGCCTTTAGGACAACGCACCCGAGAGCATGGCGTCAGATACATCCCAAACCGGGGCTTCTCCCCTCGACGCGCGCCTTCGGGAGGCGACCGCCTCGCTCGACCGCGGGCGAAACGCGGAAGGGGAGCAGGTGATGCGGGCCGTGCTCGCACTGGCGCCGGATCACGCGGGCGCGACGCATCTGCTCGGTGTCGCACTGATGCGGCAGGAAAAGGTCGCGGACGCCCTGCCGTGGCTGCGCAAGGCCGCTGCGATGCGGCCGGACGACGCCGACACGCTCCGCAATCTCGGCGACGCGCTTCTGATCATGGGCGAGGTGGCGCAGGCGCGCGCGGCGTTCGTTCGCGCCCTCGACCTGGGGCCGTGGCGCATCGCGCTGCACAATGTCGTCAGCCTCACGCGCATGGACGCAGACAGCGCGGAGGTTTCGGATCTCTGGCGCAGACTCCGAGAGCTGCAGGCGCGGAGCGATCTGACGACCGACGAGCGCATTCTCTTGAACTTTTCGCTCGGCAAGGCCCACGCGGATCGCGGCGAGATCGAACCCGCGGTCGCGGCCTGGGCCGAAGGATGCCGCCTGAAGCGCGCGACGATGACATACTCCATCGAACCCACCTTGGCGCGCTGGCGCGAGATTGCTCGCGCGGTCGATCGGTCGGCGCTCGAGCGCCTGGCCGGGAGCGGGACGGCGAGTGACCGGCCGATCTTCATCTGCGGCCTGCCTCGTTCGGGAACGACGCTGGTCGAGCAGATCCTGAGCGCCCATCCGCAGGTGTTCGGCGGCGGCGAACTCGCCGCCCTGCCGCGCGTGGTCGCCAGTGTCCGGACCCCGGACGGAAAAGCATGGCCGCACTGGTTCGGGGCGTTGCGGCCCATGGACTACGCCCGCATCGGCCAAGCCTATCTCGACCAGTTGCCCCGAACGGCGCCCGGTCAAACGCGCGTCGTCGACAAGCGCCTGGAGAACGTCGAGACGCTGGGGCTGATCGACGTGTGCCTGCCCAAGGCGGCCATGATCTATGTGCGCCGCGACCCGCGCGACGTCGCCTTCTCGTGTTGGACCAGCCTGTTCGGCTGGGGCCACGCCTTCACCTACGACATGGACGAACTTGTCGCCTACATCGCGGCCAACGAAGCGCTGATGGATCACTGGCGCGCGATTCTGCCGCCCGGCCGCCTGCTCGAGGTGCCCTACGAAGCGCTGGTGGCCGATCCGGAAACCTGGACGCGCCGCATCGTCGCCCACTGCGGCCTGGACTGGGACGATGCCTGTCTTGCGCCTCAGGACGCCAAGCGTCCGGTCATGACCATCAGCCTGGCCCAGGTTCGCCAACCGGTCCACGCCGGCGCCGTCGGCCGCTGGAAGCCTTACGCCAGGGCGCTGGCGCCGTTGTTCGAGCCGCTCGCCGACCTGGCGTGATGAAGCTCTGCGGCGCGAGGGCTTGTCACGCGTTTCGGGGACTGTCAGGGTCGCGGAAGTCTTCTGTTTCTAGGCCTCAGAGCGTTCGGCTTCGACCACGCGAAGCCGTTGGAGCGGGAGGGCGGGGTGGCCCTGAAATCGATACGGCGCAAGCGTGCGGCGCAGGACCAGGATGAAGAGCGCGAGGTCATCAAGCGCCTCGGCATAGAGGTCACGGCTGAGGCGGTGATCGCGGCCGGCGCCTTTATCCTGGCGCTGACCACCTCCCTGACCCAGGTCTATCTCGCCGTTCGCGGCCCGGTCATCTCCATGCTCCCGATCGACAGCATGGTTCTCTACACCGACAGCGGCGTGCTTCAGGCGGCCCTGCACGTCACCATGACCAACTCCGCCTCGGCCGATTACGGCGACCTGGTGGAGAGGGCGGACCTCAGCCTCAAGGCGCCGAGCGGGCGATGGGTGCGGTTCCCGCTGGACTCGACCGCTCAGATTCATCTCGTCGACGATTCCCAAAAGGTGGTCGATCGCTGCGACCCGACGCTTCGCTGTCTGCCGTTCAAGGGCATGGTCGTCGTCGACCGCAACGACAAGCTGCTGGCGCTGCCGGGCGGGGCCACGCGCGCCGATTATCTTACCTTCGATCTTTGGACCTGCAGAGGCGCCGCTGTCGACTGCGCCTATTTCAAAAACTTCAACACCACCGGCGCTGCGCTCGACCATCGCAGCTTGAACGCGAAGGTCGATTTCGTTTTTCACCGCGCGCGCAATCAGACCCTGACCTGTGTGACGCGTCCGGTCGATGGCGCAAGGCTCGAGAAGATCGCCTGGCTGAGTTTTCCGTGCGTGGGCTTTCAGGACTGAAGAGGAGCGAACTATGAAACATCTGTCCGGCTGGCGATCAGGCCTCGTCACCCTCGCTTTCGTTGCGTTCGCCGGCGCCGTGCTCGCCGCCGATTTCGGCCGGGTGACCAAGATACTGCACCCGACCGTGCAAACCTTCGACGCAAACGGCCGCTCGGTCGGCACGCTGAACGCGTCGGACGTCCGGTTGCCGACCACCATCGTGCAACGCGGCACAAGCGGCGAGCTCGGCATCCGCGTCAATGGCAAGACGATCTACCTGCGCAGCCTCGACGTGGCCACTGCAGGGGGCCCGTCTGGGGGGCATCCGGGCCCGCGGGGGCCCAATCACGGTCCGACGCCGAACATGCCGGACTGCTCGGCGACGCCGCCCAATCCCAAATGCCCGGCGCAATAATCGGGCCGGGCTCGGGCCGAAACCTGTCCAAGAATCCATTTGAAAAACCGGCTAAATAGGCCGAGAGCGAACCCGTCCCGCGGGATTCGAACCCATAAGCCGGAGCCTTGGGAGCCAGAGGCCCTATGCGCGTATTGATCGTCGAAGACGACCTGGAGGCGGGAGCCGCCATGGTCCGTGGTCTCACCGAAGCAGGCTTTGAGCCGCTCCACGCCCCCGACGGGGCGGAGGGGCTGTTGACCGCCCAGAAAGGCGGCTTCGACGTCTATGTGGTCGACCGCATGCTGCCCAAGCTCGACGGCCTGGCCATGGTCGAGACCCTGCGGCGCGAAGGCGACCAGACGCCGGTGCTGTTCCTGTCGGCGCTGGGCGAGGTCAACGACCGCATCACGGGCTTAAAGGCCGGTGGCGACGACTATCTGGTCAAGCCCTATGCCTTCGCCGAGCTGGTGGCCCGGATCGAAGCCCTGGCGCGCCGCAGAGAGACCGGCTCGGTGCAGACCGTCTTGAAGGTCGGCGATCTGGAAATGGACCTGATCGGCCGCACGGTGACGCGCGCGGGCCAGGACATCGACCTGCAGCCGCGCGAGTTTCAACTGCTCGAATTCCTCATGCGCCACGCCGGCCAGTCGGTGACGCGGACCATGCTGCTCGAGAAGGTGTGGGAGTATCACTTCGATCCCCAGACCAACGTCATCGACGTGCACATCTCGCGCCTGCGTTCGAAGATCGACAAGGGCTTCGATCGCCCGATGCTGCAGACGGTGCGCGGCGCGGGGTACCGGCTGGAGGCGTAGTGCGCTTCGCTTCCCTTCTGCGGCGCACGCCGTTTCGACTGACGCTGCTGTTTTTGGCGTTGTTTGCGGCCGTGTCGAGCGCGCTGCTGGCCTACATCTACGTCGCGACCCAGACCGAAGCCCGCAGCCACGCCGACACGGAAGTGCGGCTGGAGGTGACCGACCTGCAGTCGATCTACAACGCGCGCGGCGGCGATGCGCTGAACGAAGCCCTGGTCGAGCGGGTCCTGCGCGGCGGGTCCTACCTCTACCGCTATTCCGACCCGTCCGGAAAATCGACCGGCAACATCTCGCCGAGCCCGATCACCGGTTATCGCGGTCGGCCAACGTGGCAGAGTTTCACGGTCACCAGCGCCGATTCGTCCGGCGCCGTGCAGCGCAAGGGCGCTCGCGGCGAACAGATTCCGCTCTCAGGCGGCGGCTCGTTGTTCGTCGGCATCGACCAGGGTGAAGCGGAAGAGCATCTGGCGCGGGTGACGCATGCGCTGTGGGGCGCGGGCGCGCTGGTCCTGTTCCTGGGCCTGATGGGCGGGCTGGTGATCAGCCGCAACGTCGAGCGCAGCATGGGCGAGCTGAACCGCGTGGTCGAGGCGGTGGAGGCGGGCGATATCGGCGCGCGCGCCAAGGTGCGCGGCGGCGGCGACGAACTGGACGAACTCGCCATCGGCTTGAACGCCATGCTGGCGCGGCTGGGACAGTCCATGGCCTCGATCCGCCACGCCGGCGACGCCATCGCCCACGACCTGCGCTCGCCCCTGACCCGCATGCGCGCCAAGCTGGAGGTGGCGATGCTCGACGCCGAGGCCGGGCGCGCCGATCCCAAGGCCGCGCTCGCCACCGCGCTCGACGAAACCGACGAGCTGTTGAAGACCTTCAACGCGGTGCTCGCCATCTCGCGCCTGCGCGCCGCGGGCGAGCCGCCCAATCCGGAGGTGTTCGACGCGGGCGAACTGGGCGCCGACATGGCCGAACTCTACGAGCCGGCGTCGGAGGACATGGGCCTCGATTTCAAAGCCGAGGTGCAGCACAAGCTGAACCTGAAGGGCAACCGCGAGTTCATCGCCCAGGCCCTGGCCAATCTGATCGACAATGCGATGAAGTACACGCCCAAGGGCGGGGCGGTGATGCTGCGTACGCGCCGCCGGTCCAACGGCGAGATCGAGTTCTCGGTCACCGACACCGGTCCCGGCGTTCCCGAATCGGATCGCGAACGGGTGGTTGAGCGCTTTGTGCGGCTGGAGAACTCGCGCAGCCAGGCGGGCTCCGGCCTCGGCCTGGCGCTGGTGCAGGTGGTGGCCGAGGTGCACGGCGGCCGTCTTGAACTCAGCGAAGGTCCTGGCGTGGTCGGCGACACGGGACCGGGCCTGCGCGCCGCGCTCGTCTTCCCGCCGGCGCCCTGACGCATGGCGCAACCCCTCGCCGAATGGCTCAGACCGTGCGGGCCGGTTGTCGACGCCGGCGCGGCCGAGCGAGCGCACGAGATCATCGTCGAAGCCGCCGACGGGGGCGGATGGCGTACGATACTGGACGCCGCATGGCCGTCGCTGGCGCCGGTGTTTGCCGCGTCGCCCTACCTCTCGTCGCTCGCCCGCCGGTCACCGGAACGGTTGCGCACAATCCTGGAAACCAACGCCGCGGCGCGGCTCGACGATTTGATCGCTGCGACGCTTGCGGTCGGCGCCGAGGCGCTCGAACTCGACGACGCGAAGAAGCGCCTGCGCTTGCTGAAGAGCGATGCGCACCTGCTCACGGCCCTGGCCGATCTCGGCGGCGTCTGGGACCTGCAGGCCGTTACCGGCGCGCTCACCCGCTTCGCCGACGCGACCGTGGCCGCGGCGCTGGAGACAGTGGCGCGGATCGAGCGGGGCAAGGGACGGTTGCTGGCCGAGCCGGGCGCCGAAGGCCCGATTGCCGGCCTGTTCGGCTTCGCCATGGGCAAGTGGGGCGCAAGCGAGCTCAACTATTCCAGCGATATCGATCTCTCGCTGTTCTACGAGCCCGAAGCGCTGCAGATCTCCGACAAGGTCGAGCCGCAGGCCTTTATCGATCGCTGCGCGCAACAGTTGGCGAGTCTGCTCTCGGAACGCACAGCCGAGGGCTACGTTTTCCGCGTCGACCTGCGCCTGCGGCCGGACCCGTCGACCACGCCGCCAGTGGTTCGCGCCAATGCGGCGCTGATCTACTACGAAACTGTCGGCCAGAACTGGGAGCGCGCGGCCTTTATCAAGGCGCGGCCGATGATGGGCGACGTGGCGCGTGCAGGTGCATTCCTGAAGGAGCTCGAGCCCTTCGTCTGGCGCCGCAGCCTCGACTACGGCGCCATCGCCGATGTGCATTCGATCAAGCGCCAGATCCACGTTTATCGCGCGGACGAGCGCTTGGAGGCGGCGGGCGCCAATCTGAAACTCGGCGCCGGCGGCATTCGCGAGATCGAATTCTTCGTCCAGACCCAGCAGCTGATCCTGGGCGGCCGTGACCGCGCGCTGCGCTCGCCGCGGACCCTGGAAGCGCTCGAAGGCCTGCGCGCCGCGGGACATGTTCTGGAGTCGGACGCGCTGGAGCTGTCGGCGGCCTACGTGAAGCTGCGGAGCTGGGAGCACCGCATTCAAATGCTCGAAGACGAGCAGACCCACACCCTGCCGGAGGACGACGAGGCGCGGGCACGGGTCGCGGCGCTGTCGGGTGAGACCACGATCACGGCCTTCGACGCGGCGGTGTCGCGCACCCTGAAGACGGTCAACGCGCGCTACGGCAATCTTTTCTCCGAGGCGGAGCCGCTGTCGTCACCGCTGGGCAGCCTGGTGTTCACCGGCGTCGATGACGATCCCGCCACCCTCGCCACCCTGACCCGCATGGGTTTCTCCAATCCGCAGCAGGTTTCCGCCACCATCCGCGCCTGGCACCACGGCCGCATTCCCGCGACGCGCACCGAACGCGGCCGCGAGCTGTTCACCCGCCTCGCGCCCAAGCTGTTGGAAACCCTGCGCCTGACCGGAGCGCCTGACGCCGCCTTCGGGCGGTTCTCCGCCTTCTTCAGCGGGCTGAAGGCGGGCGTGCAGGTGCAGTCGCTGTTTCTCGCCCAGTCGACGCTGTTCGACATGCTGGTCGAGGTGATGGCGTTTTCGCCGCGGCTGGCGTCCACCCTGGCGCGACGCCCCGCGGCGCTCGACGCGGTGTTCGATCGCGCCTTCTTCGCCAACCTGGACGAGGACAGCGGCGCGGCCGCGGAGATCATCGCCGCCGCCCACGATGCCGCGAGTTTCGAGGCCGCGATGGACGCCGTGCGTCGCGTTCAGCACGAGCAGGCCTTCCGGGTCGGATTTCAGGTGATCTCGGGCGCTGCCGGTTCGCGCGAGGCGGGCGGGGCCTTCTCCGATCTCGCCCAGGCCTGCGTACAGGCGCTCGCACCGGCCGCGCTGGCGGAGACCGCGCGCATCGGTGGGGACCTGGACGGCGAGGCGGCGGTGGTGGCGCTGGGCAAGCTCGGCTCGCGCGAGATGACCGCGACCTCGGACCTGGATCTGATGACGGTCTACGCGCCGCGCGATCCGAACGCGGTGTCGCTGGGCAAGGGCTGGGCCGCGGAGACCTTTTTCGGCCGCTTCACCCAGCGTCTGATCGCAGCGCTGTCGGCGCCCACCGCCGAGGGCGAACTCTACACCATCGACATGCAGCTCAGACCATCGGGGGCCAAGGGACCGGTGGCGGTGACCCTGAACAGCTTCGAGCGCTACTACGCGGACGAAGCCGACACCTGGGAGTTTCTGGCGCTCACCCGCGCCCGCGTCGTCTGGTCCACCTCCGAAGGTTTCGGCGCAGATGTCGCCGCCGCGATCGAAGCGGCGCTGCGCCGGCCGCGCGATCGCGCCACGGTCGCTGCCGACGTGCTGGAAATGCGCCGGCTGATGGAGCGCGAGCGTCCGCCGTCCGGCTTGTGGGACATGAAGCTGAACCCCGGCGGCCTGGTCGACGCCGAGTTCGCCGCCCAGTTCCTGCAGATCACCGCCGCCGCGGCCGGCGGCCCGCTGCGGCCCGGCACGCTCGCGGCCTTCGAGGCGCTGGAGGCCGGCGGCCAGGTGTCGCAGGCCCTGGCCCAGCCGCTGGCCGCCGCCTGGACCCTGCAGCAGAGCCTGACCCAACTGGTCCGCGCCGCCCTGGATTCCAAGGCGGATCCGGCGCAGGAGCCCGAGCCCTTCCAGGCCCGCCTGGCCCGGGCGGGAGGCTGCGAAACCCTGGCGGCGTTGGAAGTCCGGCTGGCCGAGACCCGCGCCGCCGCCCGCGCCGCCTTCGCAGCGGTCCTCGCGTAACCGACGGAAATCTTGGGCAGGGCCGTTTACTGGGTTGGCGCGGCGGACGCCGCGTCCTGGCGGAACAGCAAAGAGGCAAGGGACGCGCGCTCAACCGGCGGATAGGATAGCGGCTCGAGTTGAGACCTGGGTGCGACTTGGGACGCGGAGCGGCAGATCCTGACGAGGAGCTGGTGGAGCGCATCGGACGTGGCGACGCCGCGGCCGTCCAGGCTTTCGTTGCGCGAAAACTTCCTCGCATGCTGGGACTGGCCCGCCGGATGCTTGGCGATGGGTTCGAGGCGGAAGACGTGGCGCAAGAAGTGTTCTTGAGGGTCTGGAAGCAGGCGCCGGCTTGGAAGCCGGGCGCTGCGCGTTTCGACACCTGGATGCACCGGGTGGCGCTGAACCTCTGTTACGACCGCCTGCGCCGCCGCCGCGAAGACCCCGTGGCCGAGGTGCCCGACCGCCCCGATCCGTCGGCGGCGCCGGACCGCAATCTGGAACAGACGCAACTCGGCGCGCGCGTGAACGCGCAACTCGCCCTGCTGCCCGAGCGCCAGCGCGAGGCGATCGTGCTGTGCCACTATCAGGAACTCTCGAACATCGAGGCCGCGCGCCTCATGGAAATCAGCGTCGAGGCCCTGGAGAGCCTGCTCTCCCGCGGTCGTCGGGCGTTGCGGACGGGGCTGGCGGATATCGAGCCGGCCCGGCGGTCGAAAGGATAAGACGATGGACGCGTCCCGTTTCGAACAACTGGCGAGCGCCTATGGCGCGGACTTCCGGCGCTGGCCCGCGGCCGAGCGCGAAGCCGCCCAGACTTTTGCCGGAGAAAACCGCACCGAGTGCGAACGCCTGCTGTTCGACGCGCGCATGGTCGACGCTGCGCTGGACGCGGTGACCGCGGCGCAACCGACCTACGAACTGCGCCAGCAAGTGATCGCGACCGCGCCGGCCCCGCGTCCGCGCCGGCTGCGCGCCAACGGCTGGTTCTGGATTCCCGGCGCCGGGCTGGCGGCGGCCTGCGCGGCCGGCGCCCTCGTGGGCGTCATTGTGATGGATCGCGCCTCGGCGTCGTCGACCGCCGAGAACACGGTGATCGCCGCCAACGCCGACACGGCCTGGACCGAAAACGAACTGGCGGAGATCCGTTGATGAGCCGTGGTCTGAAGATCGTTCTGGCGCTCTCCGTCCTGCTCAACGTCTTCCTCATCGGGGCGGACGTGGCGGCGGTGCTGAAATGGCGCCGCCTGATGGACGAGGGCACGCTGCGCCAGCCGACCCAGCTCGCCATCGCGGCGCGCACGCTCGATCCAAAGGTGCACGCGGACCTGCGCCATTTCATGGGCGCGCGCTCGACCGCCATCAAACCGGACTTCAACGTCGCGCGGCAAGACCGTCTGCAGGCGGCAGCGATTGCGTCGGCGCCCACCTTCGACCGCGCGGCGGTGTCGGCCCTGCTGGCCAAGGCGCGGGCGGAAGAGGCGTCGGGTCACATGAAGGCAGATGAAGCGGTGCTCGACTTCATGGCCACCATGCCTCCCGACCAGCGCGCCAAACTCGCGGAAGGCCTGAAGGCGCGCGCGCCGCACCTGAAACGCACCGTCACCAGCCAGGACTGATCTAGGCCGCGTAGGCCGCGCCGGTCTCCGGGTAGCGGCGGAACGGCAGCGACACGCGCACGACCGTGCCCATGCCGGGCTCGCTGTCGATACGCAGGCGACCGCCGTGCATCTCGATCAGCGACTTGGTGAGGGCGAGGCCCAGGCCCGTGCCCTGCTGGGTCTTGGCGTGCTGGGTTTCGACCTGCTCGAAGGGCTTGGCCAGGCGCTCGAGGTTCTCGCGCGAAATGCCGATGCCGGTGTCCTGGATGCTGAGCTCGAGCTCGGCGCCGATCGCCTCGGCGCGCACGGTAATGGCGCCGCCGCGCGGGGTGAACTTCACCGCGTTGGAGATCAGGTTCAGCAGCACCTGCTTCAGGGCGCGATAGTCCGCTTCGATTTCCGGCGTGGCGGAAAGCTGCGACGACAGGATCAGGCCCGCGTCCTCGGCGCGGTTGCGCATCAGGCGCAGCGCATCTTCGACCACCTCATCGATGGAGATGGGTTCGAACTTCAGGTTCAGCTTACCCGCCTCGATCTTGGCCATGTCGAGGATGTCGTTGATCAGCGCCAGCAGGTGCTGGCCCGACATCAGGATGTCCGAGGCGTACTCCTTGTAGCGCCGGTCGCCGACGGGACCGTACAGCTCGCCGACCATGATCTCGGAGAAGCCGTTGATGGCGTTCAGCGGCGTGCGCAGCTCGTGACTCATGTTGGCGAGGAACTCGCTCTTGGCGCGGTTGGCCGCCTCGGCGCGGGTCTTTTCGATCTCGTACTTGCGCGCCAGCACCTCCAGCTCGTGCTGGCTCTGCTCCAGGCGCTGCACCATGCGCTGCAGTTCGATTTCGTTCTTGGCGCGCGCGGCCTCCTGGCGCTTCACCGCGGTAATGTCGGCGGCGGTCAGCACCACGCCGCCGTCGGCGGTGCGCCGCTCGGACAGCTGCAGCCAGCGGCCGTCGTGCAGTTCGGCCTCGCGCACCCCGTTTTCGTCATTGTCGCTCTCGCGCGAGATGTTCAGACGCGCGATCTTCATCAGCACTTCGCGCGCCGCGCCGGGGCGCAGCACGCGCGGGTCCATGTTGAACCACAGGCGGAAGTTCTGGTTCGACAGCAGCAGGCGATCGCGGCGATCCCACAGGGCGAAGGCTTCGCTGGCGCTTTCGATGGCGTCGTTCAACCGCCGCTCGGCCGCCTGGGCGCGGGCCTGGGCGAGGCGTTCGTGGGTGACGTCGAGCGCGACCCCTACGATGCGGTTGAACTCGCCGGTGCGGTCGGCCAGCGACTGGCCGCGCGCGTCGAGCCAGGCGGAGCGCCCGTCCGGACGCGGCACGCGGAACGACACGTCGAAGGCGCCGTACATGGCCGCGCTCTTCAGGGCCTGCAGCACCCGGTCGCGATGGTCGGGCGCCACTCGCGCCAGCACCTCGTCGCCGCCGACCAGACCACCGGCGGCCCAGCCCAGCATCTCGCCCATCAGGTCGGAGACGTAGACGCGGTTGTTGGTGAGGTCCCACTCCCACACGCCGCAGCGCGCCGCCTCCACCGCCGAGCGGAACCGGCGTTCGGTGTCGACATAGGCCTGCCGCGCCGCTTCGGCGCGTTTGGCCTGCAGCCAGATGACCAGGACCAGGATCAGGCCCAGCACCATCGGCGCGATCAGCGGTAGGACGTTGAGAACCGACGCGAGCGTCAGGCCGGGATGCGGCGTCGGCGCCGCGGAGATGGCGATCAGCAATCCGTCGTCGCTGGCGGCGGCCGAGGCGGTGAAGGCGTCGCCGGCGTCGGTCTTGGCGCTGAAGTTGCTGGCGCCGTGCACGGCGGCCGCGATCTTGTCCGCCGGCAGGCCGAGCTTGTCGGTGGGCGCGCCGATCAGGGCCGGGTCGGAGGCGGCGACGATGCGGCCGTCGGGGGCGGCGAGGGCGACGATGCCGTTGTGCGTGGGGCTCAGTTTCACCGGCGGCAGGGCGGCGATCAGGTGCTCGTCGCCGCCGACGGGTTTGGCGAGGAACAGGTAAGGCCCTTCGGCGCCGATCCAGACGCCGTGAGCGTGGGCGGCGCGTCCGGCGACCTCGCGCCACGCGGCGCCGTCGGCGTGTCCCGACTCGGTGAGCACCGCGTCCGGCGTGGCGATGGCGACGGCCAGGGCGCGGCCGCCACTCGCGTTCAGCGCGGTCTCGGCGCCGTCGAGGGGTTTGTCGGGATGGCGCGACAGGGCGTCGGCGCCGGCGTTCAGGGACGCATCGACGCCGGACAGGGCCGCGGACGCACGCGCGGCGTCGAGTTCGGCTTCGTAGCGCACGCCATGGGCGATGGCGCCGCTGCCGACGTTTTCGGTGTTGAAGCGCTTGGCGAAGAAGACGGTGTAGGCGACCACCGAGAAGGCGATGGCGAAGATCGCCACCCACACCCATACGGGCGTGACCACGCCAAAGCGCTGGGCAGGGTCCTGGGCCCCAGCCTCCCGCTGTCGTCCGGTGACCTGACCGCCTTCGGCCACCTTCGCCCCACTCTGGTGATTCGAACCGATTCCAGAAGGGTAAGGTGCGTCGGCGCGGCCTGTCGACCGCTTATCCGCCTTAGGTTTCCAGCGACTTCGCCGCGAGTTCCAGGACGTTCTTGGAGATGCCGGGGTGTGCGACGATACGCTCCAGCTCGGCGCGCATCTTCGCGGCCAGTTCCGGCCGGTAGCGGCGCCACCCGCCGAGCGGCTCGACCAGGCGCGCGGCGATGTTCGGGTTCAGCGCGTCCATCACCAGGATCTGGTCGGCAAGGAAGCGATAGCCGCCGCCCGACGGATCGTGAAAGCGGACCGGGTTGTTCACCGCGAAATTCTGCACCAGGGCGCGGAAGCGGTTGGGGTTCTTCACATCGAAGGCGGGATGCGCCGTCAGGCCCAGGACCCGGCCCAGCGCACCCGCGTCGGGCGCCCGTCCCTGAATTGCGAACCACTTGTCGATGACCAAGGGCTCGGCTTTCCACTGTTCATAGAAGGCTTCCAGCGCCCGGTCGAACGCCGCCCCGCCCAACAGCATCAGCGCGGTCAGCCCGCCCATGGCGGCGGTCATGTCGTGGGCGCCCTCGAAATGGCGGCGCGCGCGGTCACGGTCCGCCTGGGAGCCGCGGGCGGCCAGCACGTCCATGGCGGCGTTGCGCAGCGCGCGGCGTCCCGCGCTCTCCGCGTCCGGCGAGAAGGACTCGGCTGCGCCATAGGCGTCGTGGACGCGCTCCAGTTCGTCGGCCAGGGCGTGCGCCATGGCGGCGCGCAGGGCGTCGCGGGCGTCATGGAGCGCCTGGGGATCGGCGGGGGCCATTTCCAGCGCCAGGTCCTGTTCGATCGGCGGCTGCAGCAGGAGCGCCTTGAACGCGGCGTCGGCGGACTGGCCGGCGATGGCGCGGCCTACGGCGGAGGCATAGCGCGCCTCGCCCTCGGCGTCGGGCTTGCCCCTGGCGCGGGCCAGGATCAGGTCGCGGGCGAGGGTCTGGCCGGCTTCCCAGCGGTTGAACAGGTCGGGATCGGCGGCGAGGCGCACGAAACGGTCGTCCGCCGGTTCTTCGAAGGCCAGCTTCACGGGGGCGGAGAAGCCGCGCAGCGCCGACAGCACCGGCTCGCGCTCGACGCCGTCGAGCCGCAGGGTGCGCGTGGCGTCTTCCAGGGTCAGCAACAGTTCGTCGGTCTCGTCGCCGCCGTCGGGGCGGAAGCGCTGCACCCGGCCGTCCGCGTCGAGCAGGCCGAGGCGAATCGGGATAGGCAGCGGCCGTTTCTCCGCCTGGCCCGGCGTCGGCGCGGTGGACTGACGGAATGTGAGCGCGACGGTCTTGGCGTGCTCGTCATAGACGCACTCGACCTTCACCTCCGGCGTGCCCGCCTGGCCATACCAGCGGAAGAAGTCGTCGAAGCGTTCGCCGCTCAGCTCAGTGAAACAGCCGACGAAATCCTCGACCGTCACCGCCTGACCGTCGAAGCTCTCGAAATAGCGGTCCATGCCGCGGCGGAAGGCGTCGTCGCCGATGATCTGACGCAGCATGCGGATCAGCTCAGCGCCCTTGTCGTAGATCGTCGCGGTGTAGAAGTTGTCGATCTTCACATAGGTCGAGGGCCGCACCGGGTGGGCCAGCGGTCCCTGGTCCTCGGGGAACTGGCGCGCGCGCAGATTGCGCACCTCCTTGATCCGCTGCACCGCATGGCCGCGCATGTCGGCGGAGAAGCCCTGGTCGCGGAACACGGTCAGGCCTTCCTTCACACAGAGCTGGAACCAGTCGCGGCAGGTGATGCGGTCGCCGGTCCAGTTGTGGAAATATTCGTGGGCGACCACGCCTTCGATGCGTTCGTAATCGAAGTCCGTCGCGGTCGCCGCGTCGGCCAGCAGCAGCGACGAATTGAAGATGTTGAGGCCCTTGTTCTCCATGGCTCCGAAGTTGAAATCGCGCACCGCGACGATCATGAACAGATCGAGGTCGTACTCGCGCCCGTACTCCTCCTCGTCCCACTTCATGGCGCGTTTCAGCGAGTCCATCGCGTACTCGGCGCGGCCGGCCTGGCCGGGGTCGACATAGATGCGCAGGTCGATACGGCGCCCGCTCATAGTGACGAAATCGTCGGCCAGTTCGTCGAGTTCGCCGGCGACCAGGGCGAACAGGTAACAGGGCTTGGGAAACGGATCGCGCCACACCGCGTAGTGGCGTCCGCCATCGAGATCGCCGGATTCGATCAGGTTGCCGTTCGACAACAGCCGCGGAAACGCCGCCTTGTCCGCGTCTAGGCGCACGGTGTATCGCGCCAGCACGTCGGGCCGGTCGGGGAAGTAGGTGATCTTGCGAAAACCCTCCGCCTCGCACTGGGTGCAGAAACGGCCGCCCGACATGTACAGGCCTTCGAGGGCGGTGTTCCCCTGGGGATCGATCTCGACCTCGGTTTCGAAGGTGAAGGCGTCCGGCGGTGAAACGAAGGTCACGCCCTCGTCGGTGAGGATGTACTCGTTTTCCGCCAGCTCACGTCCGTCGATGGCGAAACGGACCGGCTTCAGCCGCTCGCCGTTCAGGAACAGCGGCTGTGCCGGGTCCTCGCTGTTGCGGCGCAGGACAAGCTTGGCCCGAACCCGCGTGGCCTTTGGCTCCAGGGCGAAATCGAGCTCGATCTCGTCCACCTGGAAGGCGGGCGCGCGATACTCGTCCAGGCGGATGGGCGAGGGGGACTCGGTGCGCATGCAAAGCTCCAGCGGCGGGCGACCACTGTTTGGCCCACCGCGCGGCGGCTTTCTAGCGTGACCGGTCCGATTTCAGCCTGGGTCGGTTTTGGCTGCGTCTATTCAGCCGCGTGCGAATGCTCTTCCACCGCAGGCAGCGCAGCGTGCGGCGGCGCGTCGGGGCTCTTGACCGCGTCGAGGATTTCCTGGGCCACCTCGGCCAGGCGCATCATCTCGGGCGGCGCTTCGCCGTGGGAGTCGCGCACCGTGGCCGCCAGTTCCTGCGCCAGCTTCATCAGCTTGGGCGAGGCGGTGATCAGGCGGCCCTGGAACTCGATCTTGTACGGGTCGCGGTCGTATTCCGCGCCCGGCACGCGCCAGCCGCCCCAGTCGTTGGGGTCGGTGACCACCACCGGATAGCTGCCCGGGAAGGGGTGATGGCCGCAGTCTTCCGGCTGCTGCCACTTGTTCTTGGCGCGCAGCATCCGCCAGTTGCCGGCTTCCGGCGCGGATTCGGCGAGATCACGCCGCTCGGGTTCCAGCTCGTGGGAGAGGAAATCGCGACCCAGGCCCACCTCATAGGTGATGCGCACCGGCTCGTCGAAGCCCTTGGCCCACACCGGGACCACCTTCTCGATCACCGCCCAGGTGCCGACCGTGTCGACCCAGACCTTTTGATTCTTATGGAATTGAGCCTTGGCCATCCCGTCCGTCCACCGTCTCGTTCTTAGTTTTGCGGGGAGTATGGGGGCCAAGGGTTAGCGTTCGGTGTGTCCGGGCCAAGAAATCTGGCTTGAACCCGTAAGCCTTTGCCGCCAAGGACGGCGCGCATCCGGAGAAACACGATGGCGAACACGGCCGCCCTGGCGCGCGAAATCCTTGATCGGCTTGGGGTTTCCAAGGAATCGACCACCGGCGGCGACCTGATCGTCCGCTCGCCCATCGACGGGGCGGAATTGGGGGCGCTGAAGCGGCACACGCCGGCGGACGTGGCCGATGCGGTCGCCTTGGCCGAGACCGCGTTTGCGGCCTGGCGCGAGGTTCCCGCGCCGCGCCGCGGCGAGCTGGTCCGTCTGCTGGGCGAGGAGCTGCGCAAGGCCAAGGACGACTTGGGCCTGCTGGTCACGCTGGAGGCGGGGAAGGTGCGCTCCGAGGGCCTGGGCGAGGTCCAGGAGATGATCGACATCTGCGACTTCGCCACCGGCCAGGCGCGCCAGCTCTACGGCCTCACCCTGCAGTCCGAGCGGCCCGGCCACCACATGCAGGAGCGCTGGCAGCCGCTGGGTCCGGTGGGCGTCATCTCGGCCTTCAACTTTCCGGTGGCGGTGTGGTCGTGGAACGCGGCCCTGGCGCTCGTCTGCGGCGACCCGGTGATCTGGAAGCCGTCGGAGAAAACGCCGCTGACCGCACTGGCGGCCCAGGCGGTGTTCGACCGCGCGGTGAAACGCTTCGGCGATGCGCCGGCAAATCTCGCGCAGGTCGTCATCGGTCTCGCCGACGTGGGCGAAGCCCTGGTGGCCGATCATCGCGTGCCGCTGATCTCCGCAACGGGGTCGACGCGCATGGGCAGGGCGGTGGGGCCGAAGGTGGCGGAACGCTTCGGCCGTTCGCTGCTCGAACTCGGCGGCAACAACGCGATGATCGTGGCGCCCAGCGCCGACCTCGACATGACCGTGCGCGCGGTCGCCTTCAGTGCGGTCGGCACCGCGGGCCAGCGCTGCACCAGCCTGCGCCGGCTGATCGTGCACGAGAGCATTGCCGATAGTCTGGTCGCGCGCCTGGCCAAGGCCTATGCGACCCTCCCGATCGGCGATCCGCTGGAGAACAGCACCCTGGTCGGTCCGCTGATCGATGAAGTCTCGGCGCAGGGTTTCGACAAGGCAGTGGCCCAGGCCAAGGCGGAAGGCGGCGAGGTGGTCGTCGGCGGCGGTCGCGCCAAGACCGATCTCGGCGGCGCCTACGTCGAACCCGCGATCATTCGCATGCCGGCGCAGAGCGAGGTGGTGCAACGCGAGACCTTCGCGCCGATCCTGTACGTGCTGGCCTATGACAGGTTCGAAGACGCGCTGGCGCTGCAGAACGACGTGCCCCAGGGCCTGTCGTCGTGCATCTTCTCCAACGACGTGCGCGAGACCGAGCGGTTTCTGTCGGCCGCCGGTTCCGACTGCGGCATCGCCAACGTGAACATCGGGCCCTCGGGCGCGGAGATCGGCGGCGCGTTCGGCGGTGAGAAGGAAACCGGCGGCGGCCGCGAGAGCGGTTCAGACGCCTGGCGGGCGTACATGCGACGCCAGACCCAGACGCTGAACTACTCCCGCAGTCTCCCCCTCGCCCAGGGCGTCAAGTTCGACGTCTGACCACCCTAGTCCGCATCCGCTTCGTTGATCGACTTCGCCGCGCCGGCCTTCTTCACCAGCGTGACGAACTGCGCCTTCAGGCCGTAGGCGTCGCCGCCGCCTGAATGTTCGGCCAGGTCAGCGATCCGATCCCAACCGAAGCCGTCGCCAAGCCACGGGTCGCCACGCAGCTTCTGGCCGTAGGCCGCGACCGCCAGCGCCCAGCGCGTGCTTTCGGGCGCCCGGTCGAGATCGGTGACTGCGTCGGCGGCGGTGATCGGCCGCGTGATCAGGTGTGAGATTTGCTCGCCCGGCAGTTTGTAGCGCACCTTCAGATAGGCCAGCTCGTCGCCCTGATCTTTCGCTCCGGCCGCCGCAGGCTGATAGCGAAGCGGATCCACCGAAGACGGACCGCCCACCGGCGTGATCTCGTAGAGCGCCGTGACCGAGGCGCCGGAGCCGACCTCGCCCGCGTCGACCTTGTCGTTGTTGAAGTCCTCGCGGTTCAGCATCCGGGTTTCGTAGCCGATCAGACGGTACTCGGAGACGCGGGCCGGATTGAACTCGACCTGAATCTTGACGTCGTCGGCGATTGGAAAGACCGAGCTGGAGAAATCCTCGCGGAACAGCCGCTTCGCCTCGTCGAGGCTGTCGACATAACCCGCCGTGCCGTTGCCGTTCTGCGCCAGGGTCTGCATCATCGCGTCGTTGTAGTTGCCGCGGCCGTAGCCGTAAGCCGACAGGTAGACGCCGGTCTTGCGCTGTTCGGCGACGAAGTCCTGCAGCTTGGAAGGATCGGCGACGCCCACGTTGAAATCGCCGTCGGTCATCAGGATCACGCGGTTGGCGGCGCCGACGCGATAGCTCTCACGCGCCACCTTGTACGCCAGGGCCAGACCCGCGCCGCCGGCGGTCGAGCCGCCGGCCTCCAGGCTCGCGAGCGCGCAGCGCATCTTCAGCTTTTGATCGCCGGATGTCGGGGCCATGACTTCGCCCACCGATCCTGCATAGGCGACGAGGGCGACGTGGTCCTGCGGCCGAAGCTGGTCGATCAGCACGTTCAGCGCCTGGCGCGCCAGCGGCAGGCGATCGGGCGTCATCATCGAGCCGGACGTGTCGACCAGGAATACGAGATTGAGCGGCGGCCGCTGGTCGCGGTTGAGGTCGTATCCCTGGATCGCGATGTCCACGATCTCTTTGCCCTTGGACCAGGGCGAAGGCGCAACCGCCACGAACGGCTTGAACGGTTCGGTCTTGGACGCCGGAAGCGGGTAGTCGTAGCGGAAATAGTTGACCAGCTCTTCCACGCGCACAGAGTCGTGCGGCGGCAGCATGCCGTCGTTCAGGAACCGCCGGACATTGGAATAGGAGGTGGTGTCCACGTCGATGGAGAAGGTGGAAACCGGGTCGGCCTGGGTTTCGTGAACGCCGTTGATGGGCGCGTGCGGATAGCGTTCGGTGTCGATCGCGCCGGCGGGCGGCTGCAGTTTGCCGTTATAGCCGCCGACAATGGTCATCTGCGGGCTCGGTGACTGAATGCGCGCGCCCGAGACCACCACTTCCGAGACCGAATTCGAACTCGTCGCGCCGGCCATCGCCGTGATCGGTGGAGGCGGCGGCGGTGGAGGTGGAGGCGGAGCCATCATCGCCGGGGACGCCGACACGCGCGGTTGGACGCGCATCGCCGGGCTGGGGGCGTAGTGCGCGCGTCCCTGATAACTGTCGTCATCGTCGCCGCCGGTTAGGGTGTAGCCGAAGGGCGCGCAGGCCTGGGCCGTCGGCGTTCCATCCAGCACGCGAGGCGCCGCCAGGACCGGCGCGCCGGCCCAAGTCGAGGCGGTAAGCGACACTGCGGACAGCGTTGTAATCGCTTTGGAAGCGAGAGATTTAATACGCGCCATAATCCCCTCCTCGCCGAAACGGCGGTCTCTGCGGCCGAAAGCGGCCGACCCTCGTGCTACGCAGCGGCGCGGCGAACGGGGTTAGACGGTCGGATCACCCCCGACACCGCGCTCAATGGCTGCGCTTTGGACGGCAAAATTCGGGCGGCGCCGTGGAAGCTGTGTGGCGCCCGGATGCGCGTCGGGCGAGACTCCCGCTCGCGCCCTTGTGCGGCTTGGGTTAGAGACCGGCCATGCCGGACCTCCCGCACGGCCTTGCGCCCCTGGCCATCCTGTTCGTCGCCGCCCTGTGGGCGGGCGCGCAAAATGCGCTGGCGGGCGGGGGGTCGTTCATCACCCTGCCGGCGCTGATGTTCACCGGCATGGACGCGCGCGCGGCCAATATAACCTCGACGGTCGCGCTGTTCCCGGGCCAGGTGGCCACGGGCCTTACCGGCCGCAAGCTGGTGGAGGGCGCCGAGGGGCTGTCGTTCCGCATGCTCGTGATCCTCAGCCTCGCGGGCGGCGTGGTGGGCGCGTTGTTGCTGCTGTCAACGCCGGCGGCGTTCTTTGCCCTGATGGTGCCGTGGCTGGTGCTGTTCGCCACCGGCGTGTTCGCCTGGGGCAGCTTCGTGCCGCGCAAGAGCGGCCGCGTGCTCGGGCCGTGGGCGGCGGGCGCGGCGCAATTCGGCATCGCCATCTACGGCGGCTATTTCGGCGGCGGCATCGGGTTTTTGATGCTGGCGGCGTTGACGCTGGCAGGCCAGGCCGTGCGCACCGCGGGCGCGACCAAGAACGTGCTGGCGGGGGTGATGAACGCGTCGGCGGTGGTGGTTTTCCTGATCCTGTATCCAGTGCACTGGACCCAGGCGGCCGTGGCGTGCGCGGGCGCCTTGGTCGGCGGGATCCTCGGCGGTGTGCTGCTAAAGCGCGTGAATGAGAAGCTGCTGCGCGGCGTGGTGGTCGCGATCGGCCTCGTGCTGACCGTGGGCCTGTTCGTGAAGGCCTATCTCGCTAAATAAAATCGCGCAGCGCCACCGCGCCGAAGGCGATGGCCGCCAGCAGCAACAGACACACTGTCGCCGCCGCGCTCGCGCGCACGCCCGCACGCGCCACGGCCCGAAGATCGGTCGAGAGGCCCAGCGCCGCCATCGACAGCACCGTCAGCACGCTGGTCGTGTCCGCGACCGGCTTCAGGATCGCAGTCGGGATCAGGCCCAGCGAACGCACGCCGGCCAACGCCAGAAACCCCACGATGAACCAGGGCACCAGCCTGCGCACGTCGAGCTTGGCGTCCTGCGCCGGCTGTTCGCGCCGCCGCATCAGGATCGACAGCACCACCGAGACGGGCCCCAGCATCAGCACGCGCACGAGCTTGACCAAGGTGCCCGTCTGCGACGCCACCGATCCGAGCGGCGACGTCGCCGCCAGCACCTGCGGCACCGCATAGATCGTCATCCCCGCCCAGGCGCCGTACGCCACCGGCGTCATGTGCAGCGCCAGACCGATCAGCGGCATGGCGACCACGGCCACGACGCCCAACAGCGCGGTGAACGCGATGGAGGTGGCGATGTCTTCGCCGTCGGCGCCGATCACCGGCGCGACCGCAACGATGGCGGAGTTGCCGCAGATCGCGTTGCCGCAGGCGATCAGGGTCGCGGTCCGCCACTTCAGACCGAGCGCGCGGCTGCAAACGTAACCGAGGCCGATCGCCACGGCGACCACGACGGCGATCAGCAGCATCAGCAAAGGCCCGATCGACCACAGGGTCGCCACGCTGACCGAGGCGCCCAGCAGCACCACGGCGACTTCCAGCAGGGTCTTGGCGGTAAAGGCGATCCCCGGCGCCGCGCGCACGCCCGGCCGCCAGAACACCCGCAACACCGCCCCGATCAGGATGGCAAGCACCAGGCTCTCGAGCCAAGCGCGCTTGAACAGGTGCTCCTCGCCCGCCTGCAGCGCGGTGGCCGCCAGGCTCACCAGCCCGCAGGCAATGAACCCGGGCAGCAGGCGCAAGATGATCCTCGGCAGAGCCGCAAGGCCCTCCCTCCGTACAGGCTGCACTGAAGAATCGCGTCGTGTCGGCAAGCCGTCCCGCCCTCGGGCCCGGCCAAGCGCCGACTCCCGATCACGCCCTCGGATTAGTCCCGCCCGAGCGATCTGGAAAGCGCTCCGCCGTTTTAGGCGGCGCGGCTCGCTATTTCGGCGTCAGGCGGAAGAGGCCGCCGGACTGTTCGTCGGCGATGACCCAAAGCGCGCCGTCGGGCGCTTCTTCCACGTCCCGGATGCGGTGACCCATTTTCCAGCGCTCCGCCGAGGCGGCGCTGGCGCCCTTGATGACGATGCGGCTCAGGGACTGGGTGGCGAGGCCGCTGACGAAAGCCGACCCGTCCCACTGCGGGAACATCTTGCCGTGGTAGAACATCAGGTTCCCCGGCGCGATCACCGGCGTCCAGTAGAGGACGGGCTTCTGCAGGTCCGGGCGGGTGTCGGGGCTCGGGATCGGAACGCCGTTGTAGTTGACCGCGTAGGACACCAGAGGCCAGCCGTAGTTCTTGCCCGGCTCGATCAGGTTCAGTTCGTCGCCGCCGCGCGGACCGTGTTCGACCTCCCACAGGCGTCCGTCGGGCGCGAAGGCCAGGCCGTAGGGCGTACGGTGACCGCTGGTCCAGGTTTCGGCCGGCGTCAGGTTCGGTCCGGGGAAGGTGTAGGTGCGCACGACGGGTGCGGTCTTGGCCTTCTCCGTGTCCTCCGGCGGATCGATAATCGGAATGCTTTGGGCGCCGGTTTTGCCGGCCATCGGATTGCCGGGCGCCGGCTTGCCGTCGAGAGTCAGGCGCAGAATCTTGCCGAGCGGCGAATTCGGATCCTGAGCCGGCGTCATCCGCTGACGTTCGCCGACGGTGAGGAACAGATATTTGTCGTCGGGCGAGAACGCGATCTGGGCGCCGAACTGACCGCCCTTGCCGCCGGCGGCGTCGCGCCAGATCACCTTGAGATCCTGCAGGCTGGCGCCGCTTTTCTCGAGCGACAGTCTGGCGCGTGCGAGCGCGAGACTCGAGCCGCCTTCGTGCGGTTCGGCATAGGTGAGGTAGATCAGGTGGTCGCTCGCATAGTGTCGCGACGCGAACACGCCGAGCAGGCCGCCCTGCCCATGGGCGACCACAGCCGGGACGTTGGCGACCGGCGTCTTCTCACCCTGCTGGGTGACCAGCCAGAGCGGTCCGCCCTTCTCGGTGATCAGCATCCGACCGTCGGGCAGGAAGGCGATGCGCCAAGGCAGCTTGAACGTCGCCACCTGGGTCATGGTGAACGGGACGCCGGCTTCCGGCGCGTGGCTTCCGATGTTGACCTGGGCCATGGCGGCCGTGGCGGTCAGAGCCAGCGCGAGGGTCGGCACTACGAACTTCATCACAAGACTCCGGAAAATCGGGTTTCTGTGCACCGAGGCTGGGCCGCTTCAATGACGCCGGCGACCTCGTCCGGATGCGACAGCATCATCACGTGGGAAGCGCCTTCGCTACAGTACGATGGCCCGGGCCGCATCAGGGACGCGACGGCAAGCAGGGACTTCCACATCTGGGGCTCCGTCAGAAGGGCGGTCGTCCCGGCATTGTAGCGCCGCGCGGGCGCGGCGTCATGCGCACCCTCACGACGCGATCGCCTAGTCGGCGAGCGCGGCGGTCGTTTCCGGGGCCTTCGTCCGCTTTTGTTTGCCGCGTGTGCGCACGCGTTCGGGCCCCAGGACCCGGCTTCGGATCTTCAGCAGGTCCTTGCGCGCCACAAGGCCCACGACGCGATCGCTGCCGTGCTCGACCACCGGTGCGCGGCCGAGGTCGGCGGCGACCATCAAGTCCGCCAGCGCGCCGACCAGGTCGTCGGGATGACCCACCACCAGGTCCGCGTCCGAGGCTACGTCGTAGAGCGTCGCGCCCTCGTGGCCGCCTTCGCGGCGCCAGCGGAGCACGTTCGCGCGCGCGACAATGCCCTTCAAACGACCCGCGTCGTCGATCAGCGGATAGGACTTGTGGCGATGTTCGTCCGAGGTGAAGAAGCGCACTGCGGCGTCGACGGTCATGGTCGCGGACAGGGTGTCGGCGGGCTGAACCATCACTTCCGACACGCGCATCACTTCGTACGGATCGACGCTGTATTCCCGCGTCAGATGCAGACCGCGCCGCGAAATCTTCTCGGTGAGGATCGAGCGCTTCAGCAACAGCACCGTCACGCCGTAAGCCGCGCCCGTGGCCGCCAGCATCGGCAGGATCGCCGCGCCCTGACCGGTCAGCTCGACGGCGAACATGGCGCCGG
Source organism: Caulobacteraceae bacterium (assembly GCA_036501825.1). Classification (GTDB taxonomy): domain Bacteria; phylum Pseudomonadota; class Alphaproteobacteria; order Caulobacterales; family Caulobacteraceae; genus JAFECT01. Next base: position 29,516 of record DASXZP010000038.1, read on the forward strand.
TGAGCGGGGCGCGCATGGTCCCGCCCATCATCCCGGCCATCGCCACCAGAGCCCAGAAGCCCGGATCGCCCGGCAGCCAGTGCGCTTCGACGATTCCCAGCGCGCCGCCGAGGATCAGCAAGGGCGCGAGCACGCCGCCCGACGTGCCCGACGATAGCGCCACCAACCAGACCGCCGCCTTCACGACAAGGATCAACGCCGCTTCGCCGATGCGCATCCGCCCCGCCAGCATGTCGCCAATGACGCCGTAGCCGACGCCCAGCGCGCGGGGCTCGACCAGGCCGCCGATGCCGACGAAGACGCCGCCGATCGCCGGGCGCCACATCCAATGCACCGGCGCGTGTTCGAACAGGTCTTCGCAGGCGTAGAGCAGACGGGTGAGCAGGCCGGATTGAAGGCCCGCCGCGATACCGACGACGACGCAGAGCAGCAAAATCTGCCAGGTCATCGCTGGAATCGATTGCAAGGCGAACAGCGGGCCGTGGCCGAACAGCCACGGACGCAAGCACGCCGCAGCGATCACGGCGGTCACGACCGGCAGGAAGCTGCGAGGCTTCCATTCGAACAGCAACAGTTCGACGGCAAGCAACACCGCGGCCGCAGGCGTGCCGAAGATGGCGGTCATGCCGGCGGCGGCGCCGGCGACCAGCAGCGTCTTGCGCTCCGCCGCAGTCATCCGGAACTGCTGCGCGAACAGCGACCCCAGCGCGCCGCCGGTCATGATGATCGGGCCCTCGGCGCCGAACGGTCCGCCGGTGCCGATGGCGATGGCCGAAGACAGCGGCTTCAGGATGGCGACGCGGGCGGACATGCGGCTCTCGCCGATCAGGATCGCTTCGATCGCCTCTGGGATGCCGTGACCGCGGATCTTCTCCGAGCCGTAGCGCGCCATCAGGCCGATGATCAGGCCGCCGATCGCCGGCGCCAGCACCATCCAGACGCCGCGATGGGCGTGGGCCAGGTCGACCATGCCGGTTCCGAACCGGCCGAACCAGACGAAGTTGCCGACCAGGTTGATCAGTTTCAGAAGCACCCAGGCGGCAAACGCGCTGGCCGCGCCGATCGCCGCCGCCATGGCGGCCAGCAGCAGGACTCTCAGGTCCGCGGTGAAGTCGCCCAACCGGCGACGCTCGGTGCGGACAAACGAATGCGCTGCGGCTTCACGGGACACCCCGCCCGGCTGAGACATGGAAAACCTTTAGGCCAAGGAACCGCGAGGGGGAGCGCGGCGTGGCCGTGGATATATCGCATTGCGATATGGGACAAGGGGGGCAGTTCTCTCCCGCGTAGGCGGGAGAGGTTGCGTCAAATAAGAGCCTCGGATTGGTCGCTAGGCGCCTGGACCCCGCTTCGCGGCCAACCCCAGCGCCAGGTAGGTCACGCCGGAGCTGAGGAAGTTTATCCCGATCAGGATGCCCAGGGTGATCAGCGACGTCGCGGGCCAGCCCACGAGGATGGCAAGCGACAGCACGATGCTGGCCAGCGCCGAGAGCAGGATCCACGTCCAGCCGGACGCGGGACGCAGCTCGAACGCGAACGCCATTTCAGACGCGCCCTGCAGCATGAACAGCATGCCTAGGATGAGCGTGATCACCACTTCGCCGGCGACGGGCCTCGCCAGCATGTAGGCGCCCGCGCCGATGCACAGCAGGCCGAAGAGCAGTAGTCCGAAGGACGGACGGGCGGCGTTGATGGCGAAGGCGGTATAGACCGCGACCACGCCGGCGATGACCAGCAGCCAGCCGACGAACAGCGCGACGGCGAGGGTGGAGACCATCGGGTACACCAGGGCGACGATCCCAATGAGGGCGAAGGCGACGCCAAGCCACACAAGCCGGCCGGCGCTGGCGCGGACCTGCTGAACGAACGGATTTTCCATGGTGGACGAAGTCACTGGCCGCTCCTTTGCGGATGAAGGCCGCCCCGGACGCCGTGCCCAGGACATGACGACCGTTTTGTAACACCGAGTCCGGCTGGAGCCGAATTCACCCGATCCGCCAGGGATGGGCGATGGATTGGGGGGCCGCTTTTCTCTAGTATTTCCGGAGTTTCGCGCCTGCCCGGCGCCGGCTGTCGAAGGTCGAGCCCCTTGTCCTACCGTTTCTCCGTCGCGCCGATGATGGACTGGACCGACCGGCATTGCCGGGCGTTTCACCGGATGCTGACGCGCCGGACGCGGCTCTATACCGAGATGGTCACCACCGGGGCGGTGATCCATGGCGATCGGGGCCGGCTGTTGGGTTTCGATGCGGTGGAACATCCCGTGGCGCTGCAACTCGGTGGCTCCGAGCCCAAGGACCTGGCCGAGGCGGCGCGGATCGGCGAAGCGCTGGGCTATGACGAGATCAACCTCAACGTCGGTTGTCCGTCCGACCGGGTGCAGTCGGGGCGCTTCGGCGCCTGTCTGATGCGCGAGCCCACGCTGGTGGCCGAGGGCGTGCACGCCATGCTGTCGGCGGTGCGCATCCCCGTCACCGTGAAATGCCGCATCGGCGTCGACGATCAGGAGCCGCAGGTCGCGCTGTTCGATCTGGTCGATCGCTGCGCCGCGGCAGGCGCGAGCGTGTTCGTGGTGCATGCGCGCAAGGCTTGGCTCGATGGTTTGAGCCCGAAGGAAAATCGCGACGTGCCGCCGCTCGACTATGCGCTGGTCTATCGGCTTAAGCGTGAACGCCCCGCGCTCACCATCGTGATCAACGGCGGCGTGGCCTCGCTCGACGAGGCGCAAGCGCATCTGACGCAGGTGGACGGCGCCATGCTCGGCCGCGCGGCCTATCACGAGCCGGCGATCCTGGGTGACGCGGACCGTCGCTTCTTCGATGCTGCGGCGCCGAGCGTGGATCCGTTCGAGGCGGTGGAACGCTACAAGCCCTATCTGGCCGCACGCCTGGCGGAAGGCGTCCCGATGCACGCCATGACGCGGCACATGCTGGGGCTGATGCACGGACGCCCGGGCGCACGGACCTGGCGACGCATCCTCACCGTCGAGACCGTCGATCGAACGAGCGGGCTGGAGGTGGTCGATCGCGCGCTTGACGCGGTGCGTACGGCGACTGAAGCGCGTGACCTGCGAACGCCGCTGTCCGCCTTCGGTTAGGGGCGCAGGATCAGGGCGTTCTGGCTGGCCTCGAACTTCGACAGCCGTCCCAGATAGGTCATGCCGAGCAGCGAGGTCTGCAGGCCGTTGGTGAGCACCAGGGCGGAGACGTGGTCCACCCGCGCGCCGGCGACCGACACGTAATCCAGGTCGACCTTGGCGGCCTTGGACATGCCTGCGGCGGTCGAGACCGAGCGATCGAAGGTCAGGGTCGACAGGTCGATGCCCAGGCGGCGTGCGTCGTCGCCGGTCAGGGCCACGTCGGTGGCGCCGGTGTCGACCAGGAAGCGGACCGAGTGGCCGTTGACCTCGGCCTCGGCCCAGAAGTGGCCATCGGCGGCCTTGGTGACCTCGGCGGTCGAGGCGTGGTGCTCGACCACGGCGGCGGCGGCCGTGGAGGACGTCGGCGCGGCGTCAGCGGCCTGGGCGGCTGAGCGGTCCTGGCCATAGCTGGCGTTGAACAGGATGACGCCCTTGGCGGCGGCTACGGCGCACAGCACGGCGGCGGCTAGGATGGCGATATGCTTCAACATGGCTCCGCCCAGTCGCGCCGTTCTCGGCGCCGGATTGCGGGGGCACCCTAGCGGGGTGTGGTTTGCATCCGGTGAACGAGGCTAGCGCCCGGGCCGGCGCGGAACCCGGTCGCGGCGTTCGGGCAGACGCCGCATGATCTCGGCCCGTTCGGCGTCGGAAAAGCCGGCCCAGCCTGCGATTTCCCCAAGGGTTCGCAGGCAGCCCACGCAGAGACCGCTGGCGCCGTCGACCACGCAGAGACGGACGCAGGGAGAGGCGATAGGGGGCTTGGGATCAGTCACCGGCAGCGATTACCCCGAGATTACAGGAAAGTCATAAGATTACGCTCAAGTAATAAGTCACTATGACCTATCCTTAATTTGAAACGAGCCGACGATTAGAGCATCTACCCGGCCAACGACAACTCAAACAGAGGACCTGGTCATGCACACCTTCGTCGGACTCACCACCTTCTTCCTGGCCGCCTGCATCGCCGTCGCCACCAGCGGCGTGATCTGATCTCAGTTCGCCGGGCTGGGCCGCCGTAGAGGCGGCCCTTCGGCGCCCGAATCAAAGGATTTCCACAACGACCGATCCGGTTCCCTTGCGCTCTTCTAGTCGAAAGCTTTCGCTCGATTGAACCTGTTTGCCGAACCGTGAAGCCCCCGAAAACTGCCCCGCTGTTAAGATTTCAGCCACTTTTGCACCCCGACAAAGCTGCTAGGAATTTCATTATCGCTATGTTTTTAAATCACAAAATATGATTGCGTCATTCTGACCCTCAAATTTTTTCGCTCCGAACCCTGATTAGTTCTTGCGTTTTATGACAGATGTACGACATTAGTCCTCGACGCGCTGACGACTGGGAGGGTGAGAGTCCCTGGGAGCCGCGACGTGTCTCTTTCTGGCTTCACCGCTGGTCAAGGAGACCCGGACATGAACAACAAAGACGAAAAGATCCTGCAACACGCCATGACATCCTTCGCCCTGATCGGCGGGATGTTCGGCAACCCGCGCATCCCCGGCCGCGGCCGGGTCGAAAGTCGCCCCCAAGACTACGTTCCGGCCCCGCGTAAGGGTCGCTGAACCTCCACCAAGCCAACTGACATCGCGAGCCCCGGCCTTTGCAAAGGCCGGGGCTTCGTGTTTTCAGGGTCCATGGTTGCTGAAACGGACTTCCTGACGGTCGAGCGGCGCGGCTACGTCGCCGTCCTCACCCTGAACCGGCCCGACAAGCTGAACGCCCTGCCCGAACTCGGGGACGGCGAGGCCTTCCGCGCGACCTGCGAGGCCTTGAACGCGGACCCCGACGTCCGCTGCGTGGTGATGACCGGGGCCGGGCGCGCCTTCTCCGCCGGCGGCGACGTGAAGGCCATGCAGGCGCGGGACGAACTGTTCGAGGGCTCCGGCGTCGCCATCCGCGAACGCTATCGCCGGGTGGTGCATCGCATCGTGCGCTCGGTCTACGAGCTCGAGGCGCCCCTGATCGCGGCGGTGAACGGGCCTGCGGTGGGGCTGGGCTGCGACCTGGCGGGGCTGGCGGACATCCGCCTGGCCTCGGACCGCGCGAAGTTCGGCGTGCCGTTCCTCAAGCTGGGGATCATCCCGGGCGACGGCGGGGCGTGGCTGCTGCCGCGGCTGATCGGCTACGCGCGCGCGTCCGAGTTGCTGTTCACCGGCGACCTGATCGATGCGCACACCGCCGAGCGCTGGGGCTTGGTCAACCGGGTCGTGCCGCACGACGTGCTGATGGAAGAGGCGCTGTCCCTGGCCGACCGCGTCGCCGGCCAGGCGCCGCACGCGCTGAAACTCGCCAAGGCGCTGCTGCGTCAGGGCCGCGAGGCGTCTTACGAGGCGATGCTCGAAATGTCGGCGTCGGCCCAGGCGCTGTCGCACCTGACCGCGGACCACCTCGAAGGCGTCGGCGCCCACATCGAAAAGCGCAAGCCGGACTTCAAGAACCGATAGGAGGATCTCCGTGCTCGATCACATCGGCCTCGGCGTCGCCGACTATGACGCATCGAAGGCGTTCTACGCCAAGGCGCTGGCGCCGCTGGGAATCGCGCTCGTGTTCGAGGTGCTGCCGGAGACATCGGGCGGTTACGGTCCGGCGGCGGGTTTCGGATCGAACGACAAGCCGTATTTCTGGTTCGGCCCGAAAATGCCCCCGACCGGCGCCCTGCACATCGCCTTCGCCGCCGAGACGCGTGCGCAGGTCGATGCGTTCCATCAGGCGGCGCTGGCGGCGGGCGCCGTGGACAACGGCGCGCCGGGCGTGCGTGCGCACTACCACCCGACCTACTACGGCGCCTTCGTGATCGACCCGAACGGGGTCAATCTGGAAGCGGTCTGCCACAAGGCTGCGTAACAAGCGGGCCGAAGCAAGCTTCGTTACCCTCACCCGACGGGGGAGGGTACGCAGAAATTACGAAGCTGTAGTGGGGGAGGAATCCCGCCAGTCCGACGCGATGGCCACATACAGGCGCACCACGTCTGCATAGCGTTGCGCCACCGCGGCGGCCGAGTTGCGCCGCGCCATGTGCAGTTGGCGTTGGGCGTCGATCACACGCAGCACGGTGCCGGCGCCGTCGCGGTAGGCGAGGCGCTCGTCGTTGACGTTGGCTTCCGAGGTGGCCTGGGCGCGCATCTCGGCCTTCACCTCATCGTCGTCGTGGGCCAGGGCCTGCAGCACGTCGGCGACCTGCACGAAGGCGGTGAGCACCGTCTGCTGATAGCGCGCGTTGGCGGCCTGGGCGGCGGCTTCGGCGGCATTGCGGTTGGCCTTCAGCGTGCCGCCGTGGAAGAGCGGCAGGGTCAGGCCGGGGCCGAAGTTCCAGCCGCTGGAGTTGTAGCTGAAGATGTTCTGCGGCTGCAGCGCGGTCTGGGTGAGGGCTGCGCTCAGCTTCAGGTCGGGATAGAGCTTTGCGGTCTCGACGCCGATCTGCGCGGTCGCCGCGTGCAGGTCCGCCTCGGCGGCGAGAATGTCGGGGCGCTGACGCAGCAGTTGCGAGGGCACCTCTACCGGGATCTGCGCCGGCAGGGCGATCTTTTCGAAGTCGAAGTCCGGCGGCGTGTAGTCCGCCGGCGCCTTGCCTACCAGCAGCGCCAGCGCGTGCCGGTGCTGGGCGAGTTGCTGTTGCAGCGGCGGCAACAGCGCCAGGTCCTGGTCGACCTGGGTCTTGGCGGTGGTGGTGGCCATCGAGGCTTCGCCGCCGAGCTCGGCGGCCTTGCGCACCAGCTCTAGGTTCTTGTTGTCGTCGTCGACCATCGACTGCACCGCGGCGATCTGGGTGCGCACGCCCGCGATCTGCATGGCCTCGAGCGCGACGTTGCCGCTGATGGTCAGATAGGCCGCGTCGGCGCGGTTGGCCTGGGCCTCGACGCGCGCGCGGGCGCCTTCGAGGGATCGCTTGCCGCCGCCGAACAGGTCGAGGTCATAGCTGACCGCGCCGCCGATGGAATAAAGGGTGACCGTCGGGCTCTGGAAGCCGCTGATGCCGAAGGCGGCGATGTTGATACGTTCGCGCTGCACCCCGGCGTTGGCGTCGGCTTGCGGGCCGAGCTGGCCGCGCACGGCGGCCTCGTTGTCCTTCAGCTGGCGCAACGTCGCGTCGGCTTCGCTGAGCGTCTGGTTGTTCTCCAGCGCCAGACGGACGGTGGCGTCGAGCTCCGGCGAGTTGAACGCTTTCCACCACGCGCCCTGGGGCGCCGCGGCGGCATCGACCACGCGCGGCGAGGCGACGTCGCCCTTCATGGCGTAGCCCGACACATTGGGCGTGTTCGGCCGCGTGAAGTTGGGACCGACCTCCGCACAGGCGGTCAGCGCGCTTGCGCCCAGCAGGGCGGCGATCAGGGCGGGGCGGGGCCCCAGCGAACGGATGATTTTAATCGGCGACGGCATGGGCGGGGTCGACCTTGGTGGATTTGGGTTTGCTCAACAGCAGCAACAGCGGAATGACGCCGACGGTCATGAACACCATCATGCGGAAGACATCGACGTAGGACACCATGGAGGCTTGGCGCGAGATCTCTGCGTTCAGGCCTTCGAGCGCTGCGCCTCCGCCGCCGGGCGGCAGGATCTGGCTCAGGAACGGATTGGTAGGATCGACGTGCGCGGCCTGGTCGGCGTGCGAAACGTTGCCCAGATAGGTCTGGATCGCGATCACCGCCGAGATACCGACGCTGGAGCCCAGATTCCGCACCAGATTGTATACCGCCGAGGCTTCCGCGCGCAGGGCGGGATTGAGCGTGGCGAAGGCCAGCGCCGACAGCGGCACGAAGATCAGGCCGATGCCGAACCCCTGGATCAGGCCCGAGATCACGACCGGCGTCATTCCCATCTCGAGGGAGAAGTTGCTCATCTGCCAGAGAGCGATCGCACTCAGCGAAAAGCCGGTCAGCAGGATCAGGCGCGTGTCGACGCGGCCCATCAGCCGTCCGACCACGAACATGGACAACAGGGTGCCGACGCCGCGCGGCATGGTGACCAAGCCTGAGGTCATCACCGGATAACCCATCAGGTTCTGCAGCATGGGCGGCAACAGGGCGAGCGTCGAGAACAAGAGCACGCCGAGCGCAAAACCAAATACCGTGGCCACCACAAAGTTTCGGTCGCGCGACAAGGCGCGGTCGAAGAACGGGTGCTTGGCCGTAATGGTGTGGGTGATGAAAAGGTAGAAAGCGACGACGGCGATGATCAGCTCGGTCCAGATCTCCTTCGAGGCGAACCAGTCCTGGCTCGGCCCCCGGTCGCAGAACATCTGGGCCGCGGCGACGAAGGTGACCAGACTGCCGAAACCGAAGAAGTCGAACGGTTTGGGATTGTCGTGCTTGTTGTCCTTGATGAACAGCCACACGCCCATGAAGGCCAGAATGCCCACCGGCAGGTTGATATAGAACACCCAGCGCCAGCTGAAATTGTCGGTCAGCCAGCCGCCCAGGCCCGGGCCCAGGATCGGGCCCAGCATCACGCCCATGCCCCACACCGCCATGGCTTGGCCGTGCTTGGCCACCGGGTTGATGTCGAGCAGCACCGCCTGGGACAGCGGGATCAGCGAGGCGCCGAACAGGCCCTGCAGCAGACGGAACAGCACGATCTCGAACAGGCTGGTCGCCGCGCCGCACAGCATGGACGCGATGGTGAAGCCCACGATCGAAATCAGGAACAGAAGCTTGCGCCCGATGCGCCCCGACAACCAGCCGGTCATCGGCGTCATGATCGCGGCGGCGACGATGTAGGACGTCAGGACCCAGGTGATCTGTTCCTGGGACGCCGACACGCTGCCCTGGATGTGCGGCAGGGCGACGTTGGCGATGGTTGTGTCCAACGCGTTCATCAGCGTCGCGAGCATGATCGAGATCGTGATCGGAACGCGCGCGATCTGCTCGGCTTTTGGGGCGACGACGGCGTCGGGGGTTGTGGCGGTCATGCGCGCGTCCTCAGCGCGGTCGCGCGCCCGCCGGCTGCTTCGCATCCGAACGCGTATCCACCTTGGTCTTGGCGCTCAGGCCTGCATGCGAAGCCATGTCCGGGGGAGGCCGGTCGAAATTGATGCGAACCGGAAGACGCTGCACCACCTTCACCCAGTTGCCGGTGCCGTTCTGGGCGGGGAGGGCGGAAAAGGTCGTGCCGGTGCCCGGGCTGAAGGACGCGACATAGCCGCGGAAGGTTTGGCCCGGCACGGCGTCGACCTTGATCTCGACCGGCTGGCCGATCTTCATCTTGGCGAGCTGGTTTTCCTTGAAGTTCGCCTCGACCCACGGCTCGCCCGACACCAGCCAGAACACCGGCTGGGCGGCGTTGATGTAGGTGCCGACCGGCATCTGGTCGACGTGGGTGACGATGCCCGACTGGGCCGCGACGATGGTCGTGTACGACAGGTTCAGCTTGGCGCGATCGAGCATCGCCTTGGCCTGCAGCACCGTGGGGTGCGCCTCGACCGCGATGTTCGGGTTACCGCCGAGAGTGGCGAGCGCGCCGACTGCCTGTTCGCGAACCGCGGCGGCGCTGGCCTTGGCCTGGTCGGCGGCGTGCACCGCCTGGTCGTACTGCTGGCGCGAGATGATGCCGGCGTCGACGAGGGTCTTGTCGCGCGCGGCTTCGCGCGCGGTGTAGTCGATGGTGTCCTGGGCGGCCTGGACGCCGGCGACCTGCTGGCCGTAGGCGGCCTTCTGAGCGTTCACCTGCAGCTTGGCGGCGGCGTACTGCGCCTCGGCGTCTTCCAGGGCCGCGGCGAAGGTCTGGGCGTCGAGCTTGAACAGGACCTGGCCGGCTTGGACGCGCTGGTTCTCCTTAACGTCGACCTCGACCACCCGGCCGGAGACGCTGGAGGAGACAGGGGTGCGGTCGGCCTGGACGTAGGCGTCGTCGGTGGACTGGTAGCGGCCGCCGGTGATCACGAACCAGGCGACCACGATCGCCACGATCAGCGGGCCGCCGATCATCAGCGGCCAGCGCAGGCGCGACAGCAGCGAGGGGCGCTCGTCAGCGGGCGCGGCGGCCGGGGAGGCGGGCGTCGCGGCTTGAGTGGCGGCTTGTTTGGGCCCCGAGTCGTCCAAAACCCATGCTCCTGGTTCACAAATAGGCGCAAACGGCCGCGCTCCCGGTCCGGGATGCGCGGTGTCGTTCGAGAAACGCCCCAGGCGGCGATTTAGACGCGAGTCGTCTGGGGACGGGGCCTACATAGTGGTGGTCTTGGAATGTGCCAAATGATAATCTATCACGACAAAAATGAATGAATTGCATTTTAACAGCCTCGATCTGAACCTGCTCAGGATCTTCGACGCCCTGCTGGACGAGCGGAGCGTGACCCGGGCCGGCGCCCGGCTGGGCCTGACTCAGTCGGCGGTCAGCCATGCCCTGAACCGGCTGCGCCATGCGCTGGACGACGAGCTGTTCGTCCGCACCTCCGACGGGATGCGTCCCACCGCGCGGGCGGTGGAGATCGGTCCCTCGGTGCGCCTGGCGCTGGCCAATCTGCAGACCGCGCTCACCCCCGCCGTGTTCGAGGCCAGAACCGCCCACCGGCGTTTCACCCTGGTCGCCGGGCCGTACACCAGTGCGGTGGTGCTGCCCCAGGTGGCGGCGCGGTTGCGTGAGCAGGCGCCCTTCGTGCAGCTTCGCATCAACGCGCCCGACATGCGCCTGATCGAAAACCTCGACGCGGGCGAGATCGACGCGGCGCTGATGCCCAACAAGTCGTTCCCCAAGCGCTTCGCCTACGACAAGCTGTTCGAGGAGACGGTGGTATGGGTGGTGCGTGCGGGCCATCCCGCAGCCTCGGGCAAGGTCTCGCTCGAAGCGTTGTGCAACATCCCGCACATCATGGTGGCGACGCAGAAGCTATCCATCGACCGCCCCGCCGTCGATCAGTCGGCGAGCGTGACCGCGCAGCTCACCGACGACGCCGACTTTGAAAGCATGCTGGCCGAACGGGGCCTTACCCGCACGGTGGCGATGATCGTGCCCGACACCTTTGCGGCCCTGACCATTGTCGCGCGCTCCGACATGGCCGCCCTGGTGCCGCGCCGCCTCGCCGAACTGTCGGTGGAAGCCGGCCGCGCGTCCCTGCTCGACACGCCCTACGTCTCCCCCGTCGGCGACGTCGGCCTCCTGCACCGCCGCGACCGCCTGAAGGACCCGGCGCAGGCGTGGTTCGTGAAGCTGGTGTCGGAAACGGCGCGGGAGCTGAAGGTGTGGAAGAAGAAGGCGGCTTAGGGCATGGCGATCCAAAGCACAGTTCGCGCCGTGCTCGCCGGCGCCGTCATTCTGGCGCTTTCGCCCGCCTATGCGGCCGACATGCGAGTGCAGCCAACGCAAGTCGATCGGATGGGCGCCGGGACGTGGAGCAAGACTCATTCGTCGATCGGGACCAACCCGCACTACCCCGTTTCCATGCTGCTTCTGTCCGAGCACCCGGAAATCGGCATGGGTCGACCGATCTACGTCACGGGCACGGTTGAGTTCGGGATGGAAGTGACATCGATCACGGACCGGCGCTGCGTTCGAGAGAAGTACTGCGGTCTTGCGTTGGAATTTGGCGATACGGCCGTGAGCGCGCGCTTGGAGGACGCCGTCATAAAAGCAGGGCGAAGAGGTAAGGCGTTGGACGTGACCATTATGTGCCGCGTGATCTATAAACGCCGCGATGGGAAATGGACGTTAAGCCGCCTCGATCTGATCGACCTTATTTCCTCGAAACCCGGGCCTCACACGTGGTGACGTAGGCTAATCTTTCAGGCCGTCAGCAGCTGCAAAATTTTCTGCGACTGCTCCAGCCCCGCCTTCGGCTCCACTTCGCCGGTCGTGTCGGTGATCTTGCTCCAGGCGTCGCGCACCATTTCCGGTGTTGCACTGGCGCCCAGGTTTACGCCGTGGGTTTCGACGATGCGGGTGAGGGCGAAGACGCCGGCGCCGGCGGAGAGGATGGCGCCCGTGGGGGCGTCGTCGCTGGCGAGGTAGAGCATGCCGGGGGTGACTTCCGCGGCTTGGAATTTGGGCAGGATTTCCGCGGGGAAGATGTCCTCGGTCATGCGCGTAGCCGCGACGGGCGCCAGCGCGTTGACGCGGATGTTGGTCTTCTGGCCTTCCAGTTTCAGCGTCTGCATCAGGCCGGCGATGCCCATCTTGGCGGCGCCGTAGTTCGACTGGCCGAAGTTGCCGTAGAGGCCCGAGCTGGACGTGGTGACCACGATGCGGCCGTAGTTGCGCTCGCGCATGCCGTCCCACACCGCCTTGGCGCAGATCACCGTTCCCATCAGGTGGGTATCGACGACGAAGCGGAAGTCTTCGACCGTCATCTTGGCGAACGACTTGTCGCGCAGCACGCCCGCGTTGGCGATCAGGATGTCGATCTTGCCCCAGGCCGCGGCCGCCTTGTCGACCATGTCGGCCACGCCCGCCTCGTCGGTGACCGAGGTTCCGTGCGCCATGGCGTCGCCGCCGAAGGCCTTGATCTCCGCGACCACTTCATCGGCCGGCCCGAGGTCGTGGCCCTCGCCGTCGCGGGCGCCGCCGAAGTCGTTGACCAGCACCTTGGCCCCGCGCCGCGCGAGCCCCAACGCATGCTCGCGCCCCAGCCCGCGTCCCGCGCCGGTGACGATGGCCACCTTGCCGTCGAAGCGAATGTCGCCGCTCATGTCGTGGTCTCCGCTGAAGTCTCGGGAGGGGCAGTCGCGCGCCCCGGCCCTGAGGTCAAGCGGGTTAGTGCGCCTTCGCGGCCGGTTGAGCGGCCGGAGCAGGCTGTTCGCCGGCTTGGCGGCCGGGCTTGAGGAACTTCACCAGCACGCGCTGGCCGATCAGGAACGGCGCGGTGTCAGCGGTGACCACCACCTCGACCACGCGTTCGTCCGTGCGCTCGTTCGGATCGTCCGACTGCAGTTTGCGGGCGCCGAACTGGGGCGCGATGCGCAGCACCTTGCCGCCATATGTCTTGGTGGCGTCGTTCTCGGAGACGAGTTCCACCTCCTGGCCGATCGTGACCAGGGGCAGGGCGGACTCCACGATTTCGGCGCGCACGATGCGGCCGGTGTCGGGCTCGAGATCGAACATGTTGGAGACGTTGAGCGTCGAGGCGCCGGCGCCCGGGTTGGCGTAGCGGCGCACGATCATGCCGTCGACCGGCGCGCGGATGACCGCGAGTTCGACGTTGTAGCGCGCCGCTGCAACGGCGGCCTGCGACGTCGCGATGGCGGCTTGCTGCGAGGCGAGGTTGGCGTCGGCCTGACGCACCGCATCGCGCGCGTTGTCCACCGACTGGCGCGCGACGTAGCTCTTGGCGATCAGGGGCTCCAGCCGCGCGAGCTCACGTTGCGCCGTCGACTTCTGCACCTGAATCAGAGCGACCTGCGCCTTCGCCTGGGTGACCTCGGCCAGGGCGCTGCCAAGCGCAAGCCGCGCGTCGTCATCCTCCTGCTGGGCGAGGATCTGGCCCTTTTTCACGCGCTGGCCTTCCTCGACGTAGACCGCCTTCACCACGCCGGCTCTGCGCGCCGCGACGTTGATGATGCCGCCTTCCACGTCGGCCTTGCCGTTGGCGATGGTGGCGTAGGGCGTGTTCGAGCTCTTCGCCACGGCGGCCGCGGCCTGCGCCTGCATCACCGCCGCCTTTTTCTGCAGCAGCACGTAGCCGCCGCCCGCAAGGACGATCAGCACCACCACGATCCAGAACCAGGGCTTCTTGAAAAACATCGATCTGTTCCTTCAGTGCGCTGGCGCCGGATCGGTGGCCGGCGTGCGGCGGACGTCATCGAGGATGCGTCCGTCTTCGATATGGATGACGCGGTCGGCGAATGCCTCCAGCCGCGGGTCATGGGTGACGCAGATCACCGCGGCGCCGTGTTCGGTCGCGGCGCGGCGCAAGAGGCGGATGACCAGCTGGCCGTTTTCGCTGTCCAGCGCCGAGGTCGGCTCGTCGGCGAACAGCAGCTGCGGGTCCTTGGAAATGGCGCGCGCGATGGCGACGCGCTGTTTTTCGCCGCCGGAAAGCGAGTCGGGGCGCTGGTTCATGCGCGGGCCCAGGCCCACTTCCTCCAGCGCCTCGCGGCTTCTCGCGCGCGCCTGGTCGGAGGTGAGACCCTTGTACTTCAGCACCACCTCGACCTGCTGCAGCGCGGTCAGCGCCGGGAACAGGTTGAAGCCCTGGAAGATGAAGCCGCAATGATCGAGGCGAAACTTGTCGATGCCGCCGGAGGACTTGGCCCACAGATTGTCGCCAAGGGCGGTGACGCGGCCTTCGTCGGGCTTCAACAGGCCCGAAAGGGCGGCGATCAGCGTCGACTTGCCCGACCCCGACGGCCCCATGACCATGGTGAGTTCGCTGTGGTTGCAGTCGAAGTCCAGATTCTTCAGCACTTCCACGAAGGTGCGCCCCGTCTTGAACCGTTTGCTCAGCCCGGTGGCTTGGATGGCGACGCGGTTCATCGCAGCAGATCCGCGGGCTGACCCTTCTTGAGGACGCCGAGCGAGAGGAAGCCCGACCCGATGGCGACCACGAGAAGAAGAATGACGACCGCCGTCACCCATTGCGTGGGATAGGCCATGGGCAGACCGTACAGACCGGCGACCATGGTCACGGCCCACACCAGCGCGCCGGTCATGCCCAGCGCCGCAACGCCGACCCAGAACGACAACTCCATGATGATCCACCGCAGCGCGCCCATGGAGACGCCGAGCGCGCGCAGGCTCGCGAATTCCTTGATGTTGGCGAAGATGGCGCCGCGCAGCGTCTGCCAGGTGATGACCAGGCCCACCAGGCCCCCGATGACGAGGCCGCCGATCAGCATGATGCCGATGATGTTGTCTTTCAAAAGCTGTCCGCGGTTGGCGTTCGCCATCTGGGCCCGCGTCCACGCGCGGTACTGGCCGTGGGCGCGGGCGTTCAGCATGTCGACGACGGCCGACGCGTCGGCCGGATTGCGCACTTTGATGAGCAAGGGACCACTCTGCGAGCCCGAGTGGGCGAGGCCCAGCAGGAGCGCGGTCTGCCGCGACATGAAGACGGTCTGGATCGCGACGTTGGCGTAGCCGTGCAGCGTTGCGCGCACGGTGACGGTCGAGCCGTTCAAGGACGCCTTGTCGCCGACCTTGACGCCGAGCGGCCCAAGCGAACTCTCATCCACCGCGATGGCGAACGGTTCGTCGAGGGCGGCGCGCACGTCGGGACCGAAGTCCGTCGGCGTGGTGACCGAGCCGGGCTTATTGTCGATCGCGTAGGCGACCACGCCGTTGCGCTGGGACTGCGCGTCCGCCTTCTTCCCAGCCTTTCCGCCCGCATTGGGGTCGTTCTGCCAGGCGGCAAAGTTGGTCTCGAGGTCCTGCACCTGGCTGATCTCGGGGTACATGTAGAACTCAGGGATCAGGCGGCGCGGAACGCCGGTGTTGCCGCTGAGCAGGGTGGTCGAACTCGCGTTGGTGATCATGATGTCGGCGGGCGAGCGTTCGATCGGGGCGTTGAAGCTCTCGCCGATGCCCATGAACAGGCCCACGACCAGCAGCACCAGAAGACCGGCGAACGCCAGGGCCACGACGGCCGCCATATAGCGGCGCCACTCATAAATCAGCGTCGAAAGCGCAAGCGACATTTGGAAAACCAGCCCCGCCAGCCTTGTGACCCAGGGAGACAGGCCTGCATAATTAAATCGCCTTAAGACTTGGGGGCGCGTCCTTGCGCCGATAGGCCCCAACCGGGGACGGCTTCGCCCGCCCGGTGACTTCCCCTAGTCAGGCCATGCCCTGGAGCGCTAGGTGTTGGGGCAGGATGCGGCAATTTGCGCCGCGAGGGAGTTTGCTGTGACTCTGAAAAAGCTGCTTGCGGCCACCGCGGCCGGTTCGCTCGTCTTCGCCGCGACCACGGCGTCTGCCGACGAGGGCATGTGGACCTTCGACAAATTCCCGTCCGCCAAGGTGAAGGCCGCCTACGGCGCCACCATCGACCAGGCCTGGCTCGACCACGTGCGCCTGGGCACCGGGCGCATCCCGGGGTGCTCGGCCTCGGAGGTGTCCGGCCAGGGGCTGGTGCTGACCAACTACCACTGCGTCGCGGGCTGCGTGCAGGCGCTGTCGACCGCGCAGGTGGATTACCTGAAGGACGGATACCTGAAGGCCACTGAAGAGAAGCGCTGCCCCGGCATGTACATGGAGGTGCTGCAGTCGATCGAGGACGTGACCGGGCAGGTGAAGGCCGCGGGCGCGGGCAAGACCGGGCGTGATCTGGTCACCGCGACGGGCGCGGCGACCTCGGCGATCGAGAAGGCGTCCTGCGCCGCGACGCCCCAGAACCGCTGCCAGGTGATCAACTTCTACAACGGCGGCCAGTACAAGCTCTACACCTTCCACCGCTACGACGACGTGCGTCTGGTGTTCGCGCCGGAGTTCAAGACCGGTTTCTTCGGCGGCGATCCCGACAACTTCAACTTCCCGCGCTACAATCTCGATTTCGGCCTGCTGCGGATCTACAAGGACGGCAAGCCGATGCCGACGCCGGACCACCTGCGCTGGAATCCGGAAACGCCGAAGGCGGGCGAGCTGATCTTCGTGGTCGGCAACCCGGGTTCGACCTCGCGCGACGACACGGTGTCCGAGTTGGAAACCGCGCGCGACTGGACCCTGCCGCACACCACCATCCTGTTGTCCGAACGCCGCGGCCGCCTGATCCGGTTCACCGAGGAATCGCCGGAGAACCTGCGCGTCGGCGAGGACGTGTTGAACGGCCTGGAAAACGGCTTCAAGGTGTTCAACGGCCGTCTCATCTCGCTGACGCAGGAAGACGTGATGTCGGTGAAGCGGCGGGAAGAAGCCGACCTGCGCGCCCGCGTCGCCGCCGATCCCAAGCTTGCGGCCGCCACCGGCGACCCGTGGAAGGAGATCGCCGATGCGCAGATTGCGCAGCACGACCTCTACCTGCCGTATTCGACCATGGAGGGCTCGGGCGGCGGCTCGACCCTGTTCGGCTATGCCAAGACCCTGGTGCGCGCGGCGGCGGAACGCGAGAAGGCTTCGACCGATCGTTTGCCGGAATATTCCGACTCGCGTCTGCCCCAGATCGAGCACGGCCTGATGGCGCCGCGGCCGATCGAGCTCGGCCTCGAGCAGTTGAACCTGGAGTTCTGGCTCTCGAAGGCGCGCGAGGGCCTGACCGCGGACGATCCCAACACCAAGCTGCTGCTCGGCAAGGAGTCGCCTGAGGAACTCTCCGACCGGCTGGTCAAGGGCTCCAGGCTCGGCGATCCGGCCCTGCGCAAGGCGCTGTGGGACGGCGGCGAGAAAGCGGTGCTCGCGTCCGACGATCCGATGATCAGGTACGTGCTGTCGATCGATCCGGCGGCGCGCGCGCTGCGCAAGGAATGGGAAGCCAGGGTCGTCGGTCCGACCGCCGCGGCCGCCTCCAAGATCGCGACCGCGCGCTTCGCCGTCTACGGCGACAGCATCTATCCGGATGCGACCTTCAGCCCGCGCATCACCTACGGCGCCGTCGCCGGCTGGACCGAACGCGGCCACGAGGTCCCGCCGGTCACCCACCTGGGCGGCCTGTTCGACCGCGCCACCGGCCTGCCGCCGTTCGATCCGCCGCAGAGCTGGTACGACGCCAAGGCGAAACTGAACCTGGACACGGTGTTCGACTTCTCCGGCACGCTGGATATCACCGGCGGCAACTCGGGCTCGCCGACGCTGAACGCCAGGGGCGATGTGATCGGCGCGGTGTTCGACGGCAACATCCACTCGCTCGGCGGCGACTACGCCTACGATCCGAAGGTGAATCGTTCCGTGTCGGTGTCGGCCGCGGCCATCCAGGAAGCGCTCGACAAGATCTACGGGCGCGGCGACCTGGTGCGCGAACTGAATTCGAACTAGCGTTACGATCATGCATTGAAAAAGGCGCTCGCGGATCGCGGGCGCCTTCTTCTTTGCCTCAGGTCGCAGGTCGGCGCCGCTTGCGCGCGGCGTCCGCCGAATTGAAGGGCTTACTTATGGCCCTTGTCGTCGTGATGCTTCATGTGGTGCATCATGTGATGAAGCTTGTGCTTCATATGACGCATCATGTGGTGCATCGAATGGTGGTGCGAGCCTTCCGGCGGATTCGGAATGGGCTGCATGGTGTCTTGAGCGACGGCCATCGCGGGGATGGCGAGCGCCGCAAGGGCAACGGCTACGACCAGAGACTTCATGGGTTGGATCCTCTCCCAGGGATAGAGCACGACTCGAACCCCCCGTCGGGGGCATAGGCTTGAGTCGCGTCCGCAGCCTAATGCCTCTCGCGGGTTCCGGCACGTCCCGTTGCCATGGTTCTGGGCGTAGGTGGCCCCAAAACCACACATTTGTGACTTGGCGGGGTCCAGCGCTTGCCCCCGGCCTCGCGCGGCGCGAGAGAAAGGCCATGGCGACCGCTTACGGCATTGTGGAAACCGTCTACGGGCCCTCGATCGGCTGGGCCGACGAGGACGGGGCCCTGACCGACTTCTACATCGGGGTCGAGCGCTTCATCGAGCGCGCCCGCAGCCACGGCGACCCCCGCGACGACAGCCGCTTTGCCGAGGTCGCCCGCCAGCTTGCCGAATACGGCCGCGGCCAACGGCGACGCTTCGACCTCAAGCTGCGCCCCCGCGGCACGGGATTCCAGCTCTCGGTCTGGAACGCCCTGACCGAAATTCCCTTCGGCGAGACCACCAGCTACGGCGCCATCGCCGACCGGGTCGGGCACCCGGGCAAGGCGCGCGCGGTCGGCGCGGCCAACGGAGCCAACCCGATCATGCTGATCATCCCCTGCCACCGGGTCATCGGCGCCGACGGCAGCCTGACCGGCTTTGGCGGGGGTCTGCCGCTGAAGCAGCGCATGCTGGCCTTCGAGCGGGAGTATTCCCTGGCCTCCGACGACCTGTTCGCCGCCGCCGAGGGGCCGGCCTGAGCCTTGGGCTGCGAACCGAGGGCTGCGAAGCTTGCCCGCGTCTGCGGCTGCGCTCAAAATGGGTTGGTCGGGGGCGCCCTTATGAAGGTCCGACCATGAAAAGCGTTCTCCTCGTTTCGGTTCTCGCGCTCTCGGCCCTGGCCATGAGCGCGCCCATCGCCGCCCAAGCCTCCGGGGCGCGCACCGCCACCGTCTGTCTGAGCCTTGACGGCTCGACCCGCGGACCGGTCTGTCACAAGACCTCGACCTGGCGTCAGGACGACATCTGCAACTGCCCCGGGACCACCGACCAGGTGACCGCGCCTCTGTGCGCCGCCGGCGAAACGCCCGCGCCCGACAGCGCGGACGCCAACCGCGCCCGCCGCGCCGCGGTCCACAACGGCAGCCTCGCCGGCGGCGCGTACAACGGCAAACGCTTCTGCGTCCGCCCCGAACCGACGCCGCGCTGACCGGTTTATTGCAGCCTGCGAGCTACTTCGTCTTCGTCTGAAACGTCCCCACCAGTTCACCCTTGGCGACGACGTGGCCCTTCATCGCCTTCACCAGCGTGTCGCGGTCGGCGCCGCCGGGTACGGTGAGGGCGGGGGTGTCCATGGCGAAGACCTGGAAGTGATAGTGGTGCGCCGGGCCTGCGGGCGGGTGCGGGCCCGACCAGCCGATGGTGTCGGCGCCGTTCTTACCCTGGCGCATGCCGCTCGAGGTCTGTGCCGCGGTGGGCTGGCTCGGCGGCAGGCCGGTGGCGTCGGCGGCAATGTTCCACGCCAACCAATGCACGTGCGGCTTGGGCGAGGGCGCGTCGGGATCTTCGACGATGACCGCGTAGGACTTGCCGTCGACCACCGGGCTCCAGGTCAGCTGCGGACTGCCGCCGTGGGCCGCCGCGCTGAAACGGTCGGGGACGGTCGCGTTGTTCGCGAAGTCGCTCGAGCCGACGACGATCGATTCCGTCTTGGTGGTGGTGAGCTGGTTGATCGCCAGCTGCGAGGCGCGGGTCGCGGGGTCTGCGGCGCCCTTGCACCCGGCCAGGGGCGCGCCGAGGGCCGCCGCGGCGGCGAGGACAACGGCGACACGGCCGCCGGTCCGGCGTGACGGGAATCGCAAATCGAGCATGGGTTTTCCTCGCAGGCGCGGCTCAACAACGCCAGCCGGGTTGAAAGGTTCGGGAAGTCCTCCCCCGGCCGAAGGCCGCAGGGGAGGGGGACCGAAGTGGTGGAGGGGCCGGCGCGACGGTCGATGATTTGGCCGCGGCTAATCCCTCGCCGGCGGCGCTGGCCCCTCCGTCGGCCTGCGGCCGCCACCTCCCCTGCGCGCTGCGCGCGGGGGAGGATTTGTGCCGGCTGGGTCCATACCGCAGGTGCGAAGGTTGAGCGTCGCTGTGCCAAGCGCTACATATTGCACCTGCGAACAGCCGGTTCGCGCCGCCCAAGGACGCCTCCCCGTGCTCCTGACCCTGATGAAGGCCAAGCTTCACCGCGCCACGGTGACCCAGGCCGACCTGCACTACGAGGGCTCGATCTCCATCGACAAGGACCTGCTCGACGCGTCGGGCATCCTGCCGCACGAGCGGGTGGACGTGCTCGACATCGACAACGGCCAGCGTTTCACCACCTACGCCATCGAGGCGCCGCGCGGCTCCCGCGTGATCGGGGTGAACGGCGCCGCCGCGCGCCTGGTCCAGCCCGGTGACAAGCTTATCATCATCGCCTACGGCCAGCTCGACGCCGCCGAGGCGCGCAATTATGCGCCGACGGTGGTGCTGCTCGACGACGACAACAACGTCAAACGCGCGGCCTAGGGATAAATCGCGTCACGGCTCCAGTTCGTAGACCGCACTGACGTCGACCCGCAGATCGAGCTGACCGCCCTCGACCTGCGTCGGCGCTGCGGGCTTGTTCGCATACACGACGCTGCGGACGCGCGGTGAGACCGGACCGCTCTCGTCGCCGCCGCCTTCGCCGAGACTGCGCAGCGCCTTGATCTTGTGCCCGCTTGCCTGGGCGTAGAGCGCCGCCTTCGCCTCCAGCCGTTTCACGGCCTGCACCCGCGCCGTGTCCTCCGCAACTTGCGGGTCGCGCAGACCGAAGCTGATCCCCGACACCTGGTTCGCGCCGGCGCCCACCACCGCGTCCACCGTCGCGCCGAGACGCGCGAGATCGTAGACCGTTACGCTCACCTCGTTGGACGCCTGATAGCCGGTCAGCGTCGGCGCCTGCCCGGGCGCAGACGAGACGCCCTCGTGATAGTCGTACTGCGGCTGCAGATTGAGGTTCGAAGTCTGGATGTCCTTGGCCTCGATGCCCTGGCCTTTCAGCGCGGCGATCAGCCGGCTCATCCGATCGGCATTCCGGCTCATGGCGGCGCCTGCGGTCTTGGCCTGGACGGTGACGCCGAGGCTGATCGTCGCCATGTCCGGCGTCGCGTGCGTCTCGCCATAGGCCGAGAGGCTGAGCAGGGGGCCGTGCGGCGCGTCCTCCGCCCAGGCGGGCGCCGACATCGCGAAGGCCAGGACGGCCGCAGCCGCCAACAGAACCGGTTTCATAAGGTGGTCTCCTTGGGACGCCCCTGGCAGGTCTACGCAGCATAGCGCGAAACGGGGTCGAGGCGGACCAGGGCCTGGACCCAAGGCGTTCCGCGAGCGAAAACCGCTCACGCTCCCCCAGCCGGATCTCTCATGCCCACAGGCCTGTCTCGTTTCTCCATCGCGACCCTCGTGTTCGGCGTGCTGTTTCTCGCGGGGGTGGTGTTCTTCTCGTCGCGCGAGGCGAAGCCGACGGCCTTCGGCTGGCCGGCGCGTATGACCACGGTGGCGGGCAATGGCGCGCGCGGCTTCGCCGACGGCAAGGGCGCGACGGCGCAGTTCAGCGATCCCTTCGCGGTGGCGATCGATGCCAAGGGCGTGCTCTACGTCGCCGACGCGGGCGATACGAACCGTATTCGCAAGATCGCACCGGACGGACGCACGACGACGCTGGCGGCGGCCTTCGATACCCCCTCGGGCGTCGCGGTCGATCGGGACGGCAACCTCTACGTCGCCGACACCGGCGCCAACCGGATTCGCAAGATCACGCCCGACGGCGGCGTGAGCACCCTCGCCGGGGACGGGCAGGCGGGTTTTCGCGACGGGCCCGCTGGTCAAGCGCAATTCAACGGACCCATCGGCGTGGCGGTGGACGCGAAGGGCAACGTCTACGTCGCCGACACCTACAACGACCGCATCCGCCTGATCACGCGTGATGGCCAGGTCAAGACGCTGGCGGGCGGCGCGGCGCCGGGGTTCGCCGATGGCCAGGGAACGGCGGCGGCGTTCGACACCCCGTGCGGGATCGCGCTGAGCAAGGACGGCGTCCTCTTCATCGCCGACATGAACAACAACGCGATCCGAAGGTTGGACAAGAGCGGCAAGGTCACGACCCAGGCGCGTGCGGCGCCCGATGATGCTAATCCCGCCTTGGCGTGGCCCGTCGGTGTGGCCGCGACCGCGGATGGGTATCTCTACGTCTCCACCTTCCGTCGCGGACGCATCGTTGAGGTGTCGCCAAAAGGCGCGCTGCGAATCCTCACCGGCCGCGACGCATGGGCGCCGCGGAACCGGCCGCTGCAGTTGTTTCATCCCGCCGGCCTCGCGGTGGATCGCCATGGCGCCCTCTACGTGGCGGAAACCGCCCGCTACGCGATCCGCAAACTCAGTCCGCAGCGGCCTGGCGACGCGCCGCAAGCCTTTCCGGAGATCGTCCCCGCGCCGCCCGCCCTTATGCGCGCAGCTTCGGTCCCGTGGCCCGTCGATCCGCAAGAGAGCTGGCACGAGGTGGTGGGCGACATGGGCGAGGTGCGCGGCGACTATCGCGGCGAGAGCCGCTCGCACATTCATGCCGGCCTCGACGTGCACGCCGACGTCGGTCAGACGGTGCGGGTCATCGCCGACGAAAAGGTCGAGGGTCCGTTCTCCACCTGGGACGTGGACGGCCTGAGCGAGGGGCTGCAGATCGACCAGTTGACCTACATCCACATGCAGGTCGGGCGTACGCCGTCGGGCGAACCGCTCGACCCCGCGCATTTCCAGCTGGTGCGCAACGCCGCGGGAAAGCTGATCCAGGTGCGGGTGAAGCGCGGTACGCGCTTCCACGTCGGCGACCCGCTGGGGTCGGACAATCGCATGGCGCACGTGCACCTCGAGCTCGGCGCCCGCGGCGGCGACGCCAATCCGATGGCGCTGCATTTTCCGGGGCTCACCGATCACCTTCCGCCGCACATCGACGACATCGCGCTCTACGACGCGTCGGGCCGCCGTTTGAGCGAGCGGCGGAACGGTCGCCTGGTGGTTCCGCGCAGCGCCGGCGTGCTGAGCATCGTGGTGGACGCCTGGGATCAGGTTGACGGCGACAAGCCCCAGCGCAGACTAGGTCTCTACCGCGCCGGCTTCCAGATTCTGCGGGCGGACGGGGCGCCGGTGAAGGGGTTCGAGCGCCCGCGCGTCACCATGGAATTCGACCGCCTGCCGGTCGATCACGAAGCGGCGAAGATCGCCTATGCGCCCGCCAGCGGCGACACGGTTCACGGCGCCGACCAAACCCGCTTCCTCTATGTAGTGACCAACACCATCCGCGCCGGCCGCGCGGCAACCGGAGGCTGGCGCCCCGCCGGCCTGGCGCCGGGCGACTACATCGTGCGGATCCTGGCGGCGGACTACGCCGGCAACCAAGCGACGGTCGGTCGCGATCTGGCTATTACGGTGCGTTGAGGCAATCCTTGGCCCGGGCCGCCCGCTCATGCTACCCGCAACCCATCCGCCACTCGCGGCGAAGGCCCGTAGCTCAATGGTTAGAGCCGACCGCTCATAACGGTCTGGTTGCAGGTTCGAGTCCTGCCGGGCCTACCACGCGCCGATCCGGTCCAGCGCGGGCCGCTCTCGCGCCTAGACTATCTCGCCCTCCTGCGACAGGGCGGCGTCGTGGCCGGCGTTCTTCGGCAGCGGCGCGAACACCGCGATGCTCAGCAGCGACAGCGCCGCGATGATCGCAAACGCCGGCGAGACGTCGGTCCAGGCCAGCGGGCGCCCGGGCGTGCGAAACGCCTCGACCAGCACGGTGGCCAGCGCAACGCCCAGGCTCTGCGTCACCTGGTGCGCCACGCTCCACAGGGTCGAGGCGCGGCTCAGCGCGGCCGGTTCGATGTCCGCATAGGCGAGACCGTTGACGCCGGTGAACTGTAGCGAACGGAACAGGCCGCCCAGCAGCAGCACGCCGACGATCACCCCGGCCGGCGTTGCGGGGCGAAACAGGCTGGCCGCGGCAAAGGCGGCCGCCGCCAGCACCGCGTTCACGATCAGGACGCCGCGAAAGCCCCCGCGGTGGATGATCGGCGGCGCCAGCGCCTTCATCAGCAGGGCGCCCACCGCGCCCGCGAGGGTGATCAGGCCGGCGCGGAACGCGGACAGGCCAAAGCCCACCTGCAGCAGCAGGGCGAGCAGGAACGGGTTGGCTCCGTTGATCAGCCGCCCAAAGGCGCCGCCGATCACCGCAGCGCGGAAGGTCTGGATGCCGAACAGGCGAAGGTCGAGCACCGGCGCACGTTTGTGCCGCGCATAGATCGCGTAGAGCCCCAGCGCCGCGACGCCGGCGATCAGCACGCCCGCTTCGCCTTCTCGGGTGAGCATGCCGTGGTCGAGATTGGCCAGGCCTTCGATCAGGCAACCGAGGCCGAGGCCGCAGAGCAAAAAGCCGAGCCAGTCGAAGCTGGGCGCGCGTTCCGCCGCCAGCTTCGGCACGAAGCGCCCGATCAGGAAGAAGGCGATCAAGGCCAGCGGCAGGTTGATGAAGAAGATCCAGCGCCACGAGGCCACCGTCACGATGAACCCGCCCACCGGCGGCCCCAGCATCGGTCCGAGCAAGGCGGGCAGGGTGAGATAGGACAAGGCGCGCACGAAATCGCGCCGCGACGTACTGCGTAACAACACCAGCCGCCCGACCGGCGTCATCAGCGACCCTGCCGCGCCCTGCAGAATGCGCGCACCGATCAACTGTGGGAAGGTCTGCGACAGACCGCACAACAACGAGCTCAGCGCAAAGGCGACGACCGCCCATTGGAACACGCGCTTGGCGCCGAACCGGTCCGCGATCCAGCCGCCGAGCGGCAGGCACGCCGCCGTCGCCAGCAGATAGGTCGTCACCGCCGCGTTCAGGGCCAGCGGGTCACGCCCCAGCGCCTTGGCCATCGACGGCAGGGCGGTGGAGATGACCGTTGCGTCGAGCACCTGAATGAACAGCGCTGAGCCGATGATCAGCGGCACGAGCGGGCCGGGCGACGAGCCGTCTGCGGACGGCGGGACGGACGCGTCAGCCATGCCGCGCGCTCCGCCGCGATCCTTGCCGATTTGTAATGTTTGCCCGGGTCGACACAGCCATCCTTCCGCTAGGATAGCGGTCCATGGCAAGCCTCTTCGTGAGGCGAGGGGAGCGGACGATGGCCGGCACGCGGCGGAACGTTCTGGAAGGTGCGGCGGCAATGGCGAGCGTCGGATTGCTGGCGGCCAAGGCGGCGCCCAAGCCGTTGCGGATTCTGATCCTCGGCGGCACCGGTTTCACCGGCCCGCACCAGGTGCGCTACGCGCTGAGCCGCGGCCACCAGGTCACCGTGTTCAACCGCGGCAAGCAGAAGGTCGAGTGGCCGGGCCACGTCGAAGAGCTGCTGGGCGACCGTTCGACCGGCGATCTGAAGTCTCTGGAAGGCCGCGACTGGGACGTGTGCATCGACAACCCGACGACGCTGCCGTTCTGGGTGCGCGACGCCGCCCACGTGCTGAAGGGCCACGTGAAGCAGTACGTCTTCATCTCGACCATCTCGGTGTACAAGGACAACGACAAACCCGCCGACGAGACCGCCGCCCTGACGCCCTATGCCGGCAAGGATCCGTTCGCGGAAAAGACGCTCAACCTCGAACTCTACGGCGCGCTGAAGTCGGTGAGCGAGCAGGAAACCCAGGCTCAGTTCGGCGCCGACGCAACCATCATCCGGCCCGGTCTGATCGTGGGCCCTGGTGACCAGACCGACCGGTTTACCTACTGGCCTGTGCGCATCGCGCGCGGCGGGGATGTGCTGGCGCCCGGCGACGGCTCCGATCCGGTGCAGTTCATCGACGCTCGCGACCTTGCCGAATGGACCATCCGTATGTGCGAGACGCATCGCACCGGCGTCTACAACGCCACCGGTCCGGCCAAGCCGATGACCATGCGCGGCATGCTCGACGCCATAGAACGCGGGGTGAAGTCGCATCCGAACATCGTGTGGGTCTCGAGCAAGTTCCTCGACGACCACAAGGTCGAGGCCTGGTCCGACATGCCGGTCTGGGTGCCCGGCAGCGGCGACTCCGCGGGCTTTGCAAAGCGCAGCATTGCGCGCGCGCTCAACGCCGGGCTGACCTTCCGCCCGACCGAGCTGACTGCGGCCGACACCCTGGCCTGGTTCAGGACCCTGCCTGCGGACCGTCAGGCGAAAATCAAAACCGGCCTGGCGCCGGATCGCGAGGCGGAGCTGCTGAAGGCGTGGCGCGAGGCGCCGAAAGCCTAAGCCTTCGCGAGACTGTCGGACTTCAACACCTGCGTCCTGCCGTCCGCGTCGGTCACCGCATAGGTGAATCCCGGCTGCAGGGCGAAGGCGCCGTAGCGGCCGTGGCGGTCGATCGCCAGGAAGCCCACCTGCTCGTCGGTCAAGCCGGCGCCGCGCAGACGCCTGATGTGCATCACCGCCTCGCGGCAGGCGGCAGCGGGCGTCATCCCGGCGCGCATCGAGTTGGTCACCCGCGCTGAGCCCACGATGCGCATCACCTCTTCGCCGACGCCGGTCGAGGTCGCCGCGCCCACACCCGGTTCGACGAACAGACCCGAGCCCGCGAGCGGCGAATCGCCCACGCGACCGTGCATCTTGAACGCCATGCCCGAGGTCGTGCACGCGCCGGCGACGCGCCCGGCGCCGTCCAGGGCCAGGATGCCGATGGTGTCGTGGTCGAGGGCCGATCCCGGCGGGGCGATGCGGTTGCTGTTCTCGATGTTCGGCTGCGGGTGATAGCGCGAGGTCTTCAACCATTCGCGCCAACCCTTCTCCGCCTCGGGCGTGAGCAGGTTTTCGCGGGGGAAGCCTTCGGCCAGCGCGAACGCCAACGCGCCGTCACCGACCAGCAGGGTATGCGGCGTCTTCTCCATCACGCGCCGGGCCACCGACACCGCGTGTACGATGTCCTCGAGCGCGGCGACCGAACCCAGCCTGCCTTGGTCGTCCATGATCGACGCGTCGCAGGTCACATGTCCGTCGCGGTCGGGATAGCCGCCGAGACCGACCGAGTGATTGGTCGGATCCGCCTCGGGCACGCGCGCGCCGGCCTCGACCGCGTCCAGCGCCGTGCCGCCGGCCTGCAGTTTCGCAAAGGCCTGCGCATTGGCTTCCCGGCCGAAGTCCCAGGTGGACACGATCAGGGGCAGTTTGGCCCGTCCACGGGTGCGCGCGCCCGCTGTGGTCGCGGCGACCGCTCCGCCCAGTGCGAGGCCGGCGCCCAGGATCGTCCTCCGCGTGCCCATACCTGCTCCTCTACGCGTTCACCGCCGCGACCAGGGCGGCGACCTCCTCGGCGACCGTGACACGCGCCGAGGGGTTGGAAAAGCCGAGTTCGACCAGGCGCAGGTTGCGCTCGGTCGGCGCCCCGTTGCACGAGCCGTGCACCTCGCGAACGCCGGTGTGGCGCACCAGGTCGGCGGCGTTGTCCGCTCTCACCCCCGCTCCCGCCATGATCGAGAGGCGCTCGCCCGCCCGTTGGACCATCGCCGCGATCGTGTCCGCGCCGGCGGGCGCGTTCCGCCTGCCGCCGGAGGTCAGGATGCGCTCGAATCCGGCGTCGACGGCGGCGTCGACGGCCGCCACCGGATCGGGCGTCAGGTCGATGGCGCGATGCAGCGTCGCCGGCAATCCGGCCTTGCGAGCGTGTGCAACCAGCGCGGCGCTCGTTTGCGCATCCAGCGCATCGGAAGCCGCCGACACGCCAAGGACCACGCCCGCCAAACCGGCCTGCGCCGCGGCGTCGATGTCGGCGCGCATCACGTCGAGTTCTTCGGCGCTGTAGACGAACGAGCCCGCCCGCGGACGGATCATGGCGAAGACCGGGATCGGGCTCTTCGCTGCGAGCTGCATGAACCCCGCCGAGGGTGTCAGCCCGCCGATCGCGAGCGCCGAACACAGCTCGATGCGGTGCGCGCCGCCGGCGATCGCCGCGGCCAGGCCGGAAGCGTCATCCACACAGACTTCGACGGTGATCGCGGGCATGAGCGTCCACAGCGGTGGTCAGGTCCCCACGCTATAGCCGGGCGGACGCCTCGATGCACCCCTTGGCCGGTTCAGGCCGCCTTGCCCGCGAAGGCGTCGCCGCCGCCGGGGAGCGCCGCGAGCCGCTGGGCCAGGGACGGGTCGATATTGCTGGCGTTGTCGCGCAGGAAGGCCAGCAGGGCCTTCTCAGCGTCGTCGACGACGCCGTCGCGCCCGATCCGGTCCGCCAGCCAGCCGGCCTCTTCCGGGGTGACCGCGGCGGCTTCCTGCTCGGTCGCCTCGTCGGCGTCGACGCGGGCGCCCAGGCGCTTCAGGTCGGCGCTCTCGAAATCCATGTGCATGATGTCGGAGAAGCCCTCGGCCATCGCCGCGTTGCGGTCTTCGGCGCTCAGGCGGCCGAAACGGGCAAAGGGGCGCACGCGCGTGTCGGCGAGCCACGCTTCCTCGTGCAGCTCGGTGTCCGCATCGGCGGTCCACACCGGCACGAACAACACCGCGTTGCCGATGGCGCGAGCGAAGAAGTCGCACCAGGCCGGGTCGCTCGACTTGCCCTGGTGGGCGTCGTTGATATCGAACAGCGCTTCGGCCTCTTCGCGGGTGACCGCGACGTTCTGTTCGCCGCCCTTGGCGAAGATGACGCGGCGCAGACGCTCGATGTCCGATGCGATGAGGGCGCCGCCGGTCTTCAGCCGCCACAGCGCCAGCGAGCGCACCACGCCCAAGGCGTAGGCCGACAGGCGATCGGGCGCCTGGTCGGCTTCCTCGAGCAGATGAATCAGCAGTTCAACCTCGTCGCCGCGCAGGGTGCGGCGCGAAGACATCAGGCCGATCAGCCAGGTCGCGCGGGGGTCGGGGATGTAGCCCGACGGGGCTTGCTGACGCACGACAAAGTCGGTCATCGCCTCGATGAACAGCATGCGCCATTCCGGCGAGATCACGCCCGCGTCGGCGTTCAGGGTGTAGAGGCCCTCGGCCTCGTCCTGGCTCACCACGCCGTCTTCGTAGATGGCCTTGCGCACGGACAAGGCGTCTTCCGCCGTCAGCGTAGACTTGCCGTCGAGCGTCTTCAGAAGGTCGGCCAGGGCCATGGCGGAGAGTCCCATTTCAAGACGCGCCAGTGTCGCCGAAACTCCTTGCCTATTGGCTAAGGCCCCGGCTTTCCTTGCGCGGAAAGGCGTTCCGAGACCACGAACCTGGTGACGTGCGCCACAGCGTCGTATAACCTCCGCTTGCATTGCGTTGCGGCGGTCGTTCGGGGGGACGCCCATGAAATCCAAAGCCGGAAAGTTTCTGACCTACGCCTGCGGCGGGGCGGCAGCCGTTGCCGCGATCGTGAGCGCGCCGATCTGGCTGCCCGACGGCCTGGTCGTGCACCTGCCGAGCGCCACGCCGACTTACGACCGGTCGGTCGATGTCGAGGACTCCGGCGGCGCGCGGGTGGACCTCAAGGTGGATGAGACCGCGCTGCGGCAATCCGATTTCGTCCGGGTGCAGAAGCGGGCCATCGATGCGCTGAAGGCGGAGCAGATCGACGCCACCGCCACCGCTTACGGCGACCTGATCTTCGTACGGATCACCGACCCGCAAAAGACCGACCGCGCGATGGAGCTGCTGTTGAAGCCCGAAACCCTCCACGGCGCCGGCGAGTTCGGCGTCACGCGAGGCGGCGACGGCGCGATCCTGCTGACGTTCGTTCCCATCGAGACCTACGACGAGGCGGTCAACGCCTCGGCGCGGGTGCTGCTGCGGCGCGCCAAGGCCATGGGCTATCGTTTCGCCGCCGTCAGCTTGCCGACCCCCGGCGTCATCCGCGTCGACGCGCCCGGCGCCTCGGACCTGAAAGGTCTGGTCACCGGCCTGACCGCCAAGGCCGAGGGTTTCCCCGCACCCTTGATCGTCGTCGGCAAACGCATCGTCGACGCATCCTGAAAGGGCGTCCCTGCGACGAATTCAGAATTACATTCGTCATCCTTGGCGGTGCGGAGCGGTCAGCTCCGCACCGTCGAGGATCCAGCAAGCGCGCCCTCGACGCGCTCGTCGCCGACGACATCCAGCTTCGAGCAAGATTCGCTGCTGGATCCTCGACGCCGGTCGGCTGAGCGCCGTCCGGCGCCAAGGATGACGGGTGCTAAGGCTAGTTTGATCGCCTCAGCCTTCGAGGGAACCTGTCGAGTTGGCGCAAACGCCGGACGTCAGGCTTTCGCGGAGGCCTCGAACGCGCCGCCGTCGCGACCGAGCTTTTCCAGCAGCGGCGACAGCTTGAAGTCTTCGCCGAACTGCGCTTCGAACGCCTTCATCCGTTCCGCGATCACCTTTGCGCCGACCAGATCGGCCCAGAACATCGGGCCGCCGCGGTAGACGGGCCAGCCGTAGCCGTTGATCCAGACGATATCGATGTCGCCGGGGCGCAGCGCGATGCCCTCTTCCAGGATCTTCGCGCCCTCGTTCACCATCGGATAGAGGCAGCGTTCGAGGATTTCCTGATCGGAGATCGCGCGCCGGGTCACGCCCTGTCTGGCGGCGAAGTCGAGGATGACCTTTTCCACCACCGGCGAGGGCGTCGCCTTGCGGTTTTCGTCATAGTCGTAGAAGCCCGCGCCGTTCTTCTGGCCACGACGATCCATCTCGCAGAGAATCTCGCGTACCGTCGAACTGGTCGACGTTTCGCGCTTCCAGCCGAGGTCGAGGCCGGCCAGGTCGGCCATGGCGAACGGCCCCATCGGAAAGCCGAAGTCGTAGAGCACGCGGTCCACGTCCCAGGGCATGGCGCCCTCGACGATCAGCTTCTGCGCCTCGCGCTGCCGCGCCGCCAGCATGCGGTTGCCGACGAAGCCGTAACAGACGCCGACCAGCACCGCGACCTTGCCCAGCGTCTTGCCGAGCTTCATGGCGGTCGCCACCACCGGCTTGGACGTCGCCTTGCCGCGCACGACCTCCAGCAGCCGCATCACGTTGGCGGGTGAGAAGAAGTGCAGGCCGATGACGAACTCCGGCCGCGAGGTCGAGGCAGCGATCTCGTTCACGTCCAGATAGGACGTGTTAGTGGCGAGAATGGCGCCCGCCTTCACGATCTTGTCGAGCTTGCCGAAGACCTCCTTCTTCACCTCCATCAGTTCGAACACCGCCTCGATGACCAGGTCGCAGTCGGCGAGGTCTTCGAAGGCGAGGGTGGGGGTGAGCAGCGCCATGCGCTTTTCCACGTCGTCCTGGGTCAGGCGGCCTTTCTTCGCGGTGTTCTCGTAGTTCTTGCGGATGACGCCGACGCCGCGGTCGAGCGCGTCCTGCTTCATCTCCACCAGAGTCACGGGGATCCCCGCATTCA
Source organism: Caulobacteraceae bacterium (assembly GCA_036501825.1). Classification (GTDB taxonomy): domain Bacteria; phylum Pseudomonadota; class Alphaproteobacteria; order Caulobacterales; family Caulobacteraceae; genus JAFECT01. Next base: position 61,155 of record DASXZP010000038.1, read on the forward strand.
GGAAGTTCATGGCGATGCCGCCGCCCATGGTGCCGGCGCCGACGACGCCCGCCTTCTTCACCGGCAGAATCTCGGCGTCGGCGGGGATGTCGGGGATGCGCGCCACCTCGCGCTCGGCGAAGAAGACGTGGCGCTGCGCGCGCGACTGATCGCCGGTGATCAGTTGCATGAACAGCTCGCGTTCACGCAACAGGCCCTCGGCGAAGGGCAGGGTCACCGCCGCCTCGATCGCCTGGATGCAGGCTTCGGGCGCCTCAAAGCCGCGGAACTTGCGCGCGTTGGCCTTGCGGAAGTCGGCGAAGATTTCCGGCTTTCCGCGCGCGGCCGCCACCTTGTCGTCCATCGCGCTGATCTTGCGGAGCGGCCGGCCCTCGGCGACCACCCGCTTGGCGTAGGCGATCGCGCCCGCGGTCAGATCCCCTTCCACAATCTCGTCGATGAGCCCCGCCGCCAGAGCCGCCTTGGCGCCGACCGTCGTTCCCGAGGTGATCATTTCCAGCGCCGTCTCGACGCCCACCAGGCGCGGCAGCCGCTGTGTCCCGCCGGCGCCCGGCAACAACCCGAGCTTTACCTCCGGCAAACCGAGCTTCGCGTCCGCCGAGGCCACCCGCCAGTGCGACGCCAGCGCCGTCTCCAAGCCGCCGCCCAGCGCCGTGCCGAAGATCGCGGCTACCACCGGCTTCGGCGAGGCCTCGATGGTGTCGAGCAGCGCCGGCAGCGACGGATCGCGCGGCGGCTTGCCGAACTCGGTGATGTCCGCGCCGGCGATGAAGGTCCGCCCCGCGCAGCTCAGCACGATGGCGTCCACGCCCGCGTCCGCCCCGGCCCGCCGAACCCCCTCGTCCAGCCCCGCGCGCACATCCGCCGACAGGGCGTTCACGGGCGGATAATCCACGGTCAGGACCGCGATCCGGTCCTGCGTGGAAAGGTCGACGACGGCGTTGATGGCGGCCATGGGGGAGGGCTCCTCTTCTGCCGGCGCTTTTAGCAAGAGGAGCAGCCCCGCGGCCAGTGTTCCGGAGGAGGTCGGGCAGGCGCAGCGTCGATGGCGCGCTTGCTGGATCCTCGACGGCGCAGAGCTGATCGCTCTGCACCGCCAAGGATGACGGCGTCATTTAAAACGATCCGTCATCCTTGAGGGGGAGGAGCGTCAGCTCCGAGCCATCGAGGATCCAGCAGCGAATGCGTTCAACGCTGCCTACGTCGCCAACCACCGTCAGTCATGCAGGGCTTCGCCGTGCAACGTCCAATCCAGCCCTTCGATTTCCTCGTCCTTGGTCACGCGCAGGCCGGTGGTGAAGCGGCAGAGCATCAGGATGAGGAACGCCCCGATGGCGCTCCAGGCGATGGTGGCGGCGAGGCCCATGGCCTGTTTCAGCACGCTGGCGCCGGCGCTGGCGGGATTGATCGCAACGCTGGCGAACACGCCGGTGAGCAGGGCGCCTGCCATGCCGCCGATGCCGTGCACGCCGAAGGCGTCGAGGCTGTCATCGTATTTGAGCAGGCGCTTCAGCCACACGGCGCCGGCGTAACAGACCGGTCCCGAAATCAGCCCGATGATCATGGCGCCCTTCGGGTCGACGTAGCCCGCCGCCGGCGTGATCGCGACCAGACCGGCGACGATGCCCGACAACAGGCCGAGCAGGGTCGGCTTCTTGCGCTCGACCCACTCGACGATCATCCAGGTCAGGGCGCCGCCCATCGGCGCGAGCACGGTGTTGAGCAGGGCGATGGAAGCGATCTGGTCCGCGGCCAGTGCGGATCCGGCGTTGAATCCGATCCAGCCTACGAACAGCATCGAGGCGCCGACCATGGTCAGCACCAGATTGTGCGGCGCCATGTTGTCCCGCCCGAACCCGTGGCGCGGTCCCAGCACCAGCGCACAGACGAGGCCTGACACGCCCGCGTTCACGTGCACGACAGAACCGCCCGCGAAGTCGATCACGCCGGCGGCGCCGAGGAACCCGCCGCCCCAGACCCAATGCGCGACGGGTGCATAAACGAACACGGTCCACAGCGACATGAACAGCAACAGGGCTGAGAACTTCATCCGCTCGGCGAAGGCGCCGCAGATCAGCGCCGGGGTGATCATCGCGAAGGTGAGCTGGTAGGCGACGTAGAGCGCCTCGGGAATGGTCTTGGCGAAGCCCGACGCGGCGTTCGACTTCAGGCTGTCGAGGAACAGGGCGTCGAAGCCGCCGATATAGGGCTGCAGCGCAGGCGAGCCGTTGGTGAAGGCCAGGCTGTAGCCGCACACGAACCACAGGATGGTCACCACGGCGGCGACCGCGACGGTCTGGGTGATGGTCGAGACCACGTTCTTGCGCCGGACCATGCCGCCGTAAAACAGCGCCAGCCCCGGCAAGGTCATGAACAGCACCAGGGCGGTGGAGGTCAGCATCCAGGCCGTGGCGCCGCCGTCGAGCGCCAGGGGCGCCTGGTAGGACGCGAGATGGGGCGCCGCGTTCGCGGCGGCGGCGGTGAGTAGCATCCGATTCCCCGATCCTGTGACTCAGTCCGATCGGGAAGTGATGCTGCACTGCAATATTGTGCACCGCAACTAGAACCGTCGCAAAAGCGTCGCCGCGCCGCGGAGCGTGGCCCGTTCTTCGCATTCCCTTCGCGCAAGCCGGGCGGCGACGTCCGCGAATATCGAAGGATCCCGATCATGCAAGTCGCGGGTTTATCTAACAATTCCTGGCTGCAGCAGCTCCAGCAGGACCTGATGGGCCTGGGCGCGAGCAGCGCCGCGAGCGGGCAATCCTTGCCGGTGGGTGGGCAAGATTCATCCGGGTCCGCCGACTCTGCCAGCCAGACTTCGGGTCCGCCTCCGGGACCCCCGCCGGTGTTCGGCGGCAGCCTTTTGAGCTCGTTCATGCTGAGCGCGCTGTTCGGGGCCCAGGGCTCGACCGCAGCGCAATCTTCGTCGTCGTCTTCCTCCGACGGGTCGAGCACGACCGACGCGAGCACAGCGACCGCCGCGACCGCGACCCCGGCGTCCGCCGCGAGCAGCGGCCTCTTGTCCTCCAACCTGCTGAGCAGCCTGTTCGACGCGCAGCAGACGCAACCGCCGGCGCCGGGGACCTTCCTGGCCGGCCAGATCATCAAGACCGCCGACAGCGACGCCGACGGCCAGCTCAGTCTGTCGGAGATCTCGACGGCGCTCACACCGGCGAACGGGACCGCGCCGGACGCCGCCTCGCTGCAGGCGGCGTTCAACCAGCTCGACACCAACGGCGACGGCGAACTCAGCCAGTCGGAACTCGCCGCCGGCCTCGCGCAGATGATGCAGCAGCATCAGGGCGCGCACGGCGCCCACCACCATCACCACCACGGCGGCGAAGGCATGATGCAGCCGGACTCGTCCACGTCGTCATCGTCCTCGAACGCCACGGTCGCCTCGACCGCAAGCACGGACAGCAGCGACGCGACCGACGCCGCGTCGACCACCGGCACAACGCCCGCGGCCACGGCGGCTGCGGCGAGCTAACGCGGCTGAACTCAGCGCTTGAGAAAGAGGCGGCGGAGCCTGGGCTCCGCCGCCTTGTTCGTTTCTGGCCTCAGCTCCCCGGCGGGGGCGGCGGCGGTGCGGGCAAGGGCGGCCTCGGCGGCGGGGGCGGGCCCCAGCCGTGGTCCACGTAGCAGCAGCAGGCGCCCAGTTGCAGCGCCGCCGCCGTAAGCCCGATCGCGGTGAGGATGCGCTTCATCGTCATGGCCGGCCTCACCTGCGGAACCAGTGCGGACCGCCTTCGCAGTCGGCGCAGCCGTCATGCGTCGGATGCCACGGGTGGTCCCAGTCGTACTTGTCGTAGGGCTCGCCGATCCGGTCGAGCTCGGCCGGCCACGGCAGCTGATTGCCGTAGAAGCCGACGCTGGTGGCCGGATCGAACCACTCGGATTCTTCGCCCGGGTTGAACTGCGACGGGTCGGCGCAGGCGCCAAAGCCGCTCAGGTGCGCGCCGGGCATATAGCGGTAGTGACGCCAGCCCTCGCCGCGCCAGGGCCGCCGGTGTCCGCCGAAATAGCCGTCGTCGAGGTCGCGCCACGCGCACATGCCGTAGGACGAGTAGAACAGGTTGCCGCTGATGCCGGTCTCGGCGCCGCCGGGCTCGATGTAGACGAAATACTCGTCCCCGCCGCGGTGGTGACGGCCTTCGCCTTCGCGGCCGGTGGCCGTGCCGTAGATGCCGTTGCCGGTGACGCTGATCGGGCTGGCCGCGCCGATCTGGATGCCGATGTTCGACACCGCGATCTGGTTGTTGTCGGCCGAGAACTGACCGCCCGCGGCATAGATGCCCTTGGCCGCGCGGCAAATCAGGTTGTTGTCCATGTTCACGACGTTGGCCGATTCCATGAACACGCCGATGCCGAAGCCGCAGATGGTGCTGTCGCGGATGTTCAGGTTGGCGCGGCCGTGGCCGCCGATGGAAATGCCCGCCTGGCCCGGATCGAAGGCGCGGCCGGCCTCCGACGACGGCGGCTGGATCACCGCGATGGCGTCGATGGTCGAACCCTTGTCGGCGGAATCGAAGTTGATGCCGGAGCCGACGATGGTGGTGTCGCGCAGTTCGATCTGGCCGCCGTCCACTTCCAGCGCCGCCTCCGCGGACGGCGCCTGAATGAACACGCGGTCCCTGCGGCCGCCGGCGTCATAGTGCGGATCTTCCTGGCCGCGCGGATCGCCGGTCATCAGCATGCCGTCGCCGACATAGATGGCCTGGCCGTGACCGGCGTAGTCGATCATCGCGGTCTCGAGTTTGACCACGCCGTGTTCGATATCGAGGCAGGACTCGTCGCTGTCGTGGCCTGACTGCAGCGCGATGTTGCGCAGCACCACGGCGCGCTGGCTGTCGGTGGCCAGGTCGTCCTGGATGCGCACCACCATGCACGGCGCGCGCCCGTCGGGCGGTCCGATGATGGTGGCGACGCCGCGCTCGACCACGGCGGAATCGTCGGGGCCGATCGGGATGTTCCTGCCGTAGGGCCGGTCGCCCTGGCCTTCGATGGTGATCGGCTTGTCGATGTAGAGGGTGCCGACGCAGGCGGCGCCGGGCTTCATGATCAGGGTGCCGCCGGGGTTCAGGCGGCGCACCAGTTCGGCCAGATGCGCGCCCTGGGCCGGATCGTTGCAGTCCACCGAAGCCGCATCGAGCATCGGGCCGATCGGTCCGCGGCCGGGGCCGTAGTCGGGCACATAGACCGGGCCGCCCGGACCGTAACCGGGACCGTAGCCGCCGCCGCAGTCGACGCAGCCGCCGACGCCCCAGTGATGGTGATGGCGGTGCAGGTGCGGCTTTAGCAGGAGGCCGAAATCAGGGCGGAGCTGGGCTTCGATCCGCGCGTCGGGAAATGCCGCCGCGGCGCCCGACAGCGCCAGGGCGGCCATGCCGAGAAGAGCGGGGCCCAGGATCGCGGGCGCGATGAGTTGTCGGATACGCACACTCATGGGCGAGCCTCATCGTCTGGGCGGCCGCCGTCCCCGTCCGGGGCGGGATGGCCGAGGTGCGGCGCCGGATAGGCGCCGCCGTTGGGTGAAGCGTCGGGACGTCCGACGTAGTCGAAGCGCGGGCCGTAGCCGACCGGGGCTGGGACGCCGCCGCCGTGGCGCGACGCGCGCGACACCTGCTCGAGCACCGCCTGGATGCGCGACACGGTCGGTTTGAAGCCCGAGAGCGCGCTGTCCATGCGATAGACCACGGCCTCGGCCTTGTTCTGGTCGGCCACGCCCTGAACGCCGAGGGCGAAATAGGTCGACATGGCGAACTTGGCGTCGGGCGAGCCCTGACGGTCGGCTTCGCTGAACCAGTAATAGGCGCGCGCATAATCGGCCGGCACGCCGACGCCTTCGGCGTACATCACCGCCAGCACCAGCTGCGCTCGCGCCGATCCGTTCACCGAGGCGTACTGGATCGCGCGCACCGCATCGATCGGCAGGAAGCGACCGCCCTGGGGTTCGCCGATCATGCCCTTGAAGGTGTCGATCTCGCCCTGGGCCATGTTGTCGGGACTGTCGACCGGGCGGGTGATCACGCCGAGATAGAGCAGGGCGTCGCTGACGTGCTTGAACGGCAGTTCGTGCATGCGCGACAGGGCGTACTCATAGGCGTCGCCGCGCGGATGGCTTTCGTCGGAGTGCGGCACAGCGCCGGGCAGATAGGTTTCCGGCGGATAGAACTCGTAGGGCGGGATCCAGCGGTTGGCCTTGGCCTCGACGAAGGCGCCGTAGCTGGCGCGCTCGGGCGACGACCGCTCGAAATCCTTCAGCAGCACATAGGCGCCCACGTCGCCGGTCTGCATGGCGAGGTAGTTGTAGAGGTAGGCGTCCACGTCGTTGCGCGTGAACAGGGTCGCGACCGGATGTTCGCGATGCAGGTTGATCTCGCCCTTGCCCAGCGCTTCCAGCGCCTGCTCGTTGTCGGCCGGTTCGCCGAACGGCCCGTAGAGGTCGTCGTACAGACGCGCCAGCGTGCGGAAGCCGTCAGCGCCCTGGGTCGACAGCACATAGATGACGCGATTGCGCACCTTGTCCTGTTCGGTGGACGACATGTGCGACAGCAGATGATCGAGCGTTGCGTAGGCCTCATGCCGCTCCCACGCGCGGCAGTCGTCGTAGCGCGACAGCGGGCGGAAGCCGAAGAAGCCCTGGCGCACCGCGCGATTGATCGGCGCGTACCCTTCCGGGTTCGACAGCGCCATCGTGTACCAGACCGCCGACTCGATGGGGTCTTCCACGTTCTTGTCGGTGGCCTTGATCGCCTGATAGCGGCGGCCCAGTTCGAGCTGGGCGAAGAAGTCGTTCTGGAACGCCAGCCGGCGAAGGTGACGCACCTCCTGCTCCTGCTGGTTGAAGCCGGGCTGGTCGCCGGTGAAATAGGCCGGCCGGGGGCAGGCAAAGCGCTCTTCCTTGGCCGCCCACAGGGCATGCCCGCCGCCGAAGCCGCCGCAGCTCGTCAGGATCAGCCCGATCACGATCAGGACGGCGATAACCGCCGCCACGACCCACAACGGACTGGCTGGAGAACCCCGAGATGAGTTCCCGAAATCGGTCATCGACTTCCCCACACCACCGCCGTTAACCTTTTCTTAGGGAACAAGTGCGGGCGGCGGCTTCCCGCTGTCAAGGTTAACACGGAACCAGGCTCAGTGGTTGCCTGGAACTTGTTCGCAGAACGGCGAAATTGCGGCCCGGGGGCCACACCCGAGTAGGTTTGTGGATAAATACCCCAACCGATCAATATTGATCGCGCGCCAAGAGAAAAACTCGCGCGAAACTATGGCCCAGCGTTGCTTTTAGGAGAACCGGTCGCAACGGCCGGGTGGAAGTCCCACATCTGTTTCGGCAAAATCTCCATTCCCCAGGTTTTTCAGAGTTGCCCATGAGCCACATTCAGCGCGACGACCGCCCCGCCGACAAGGCGCTCCGATACGAGGAAATCGCCGCCGAAATCGCCGCGGTTCTGAACGGTGAGCCGAATCTGACGGCGCGGATGGCGACGGTCGCGTCCATGCTCCACGACGCCATGCCGGGGTTTTTCTGGACCGGGTTTTATCTTGTGGATAACCGCGGGGGTAAGCCTGGGGAACTCGTGGTCGGACCGTACCAGGGCACGCTCGGCTGTCTGCGTATCCGAATCGGTCAGGGCGTCTGCGGCGAGGCGGCGGCGGATCGGCGCACGGTTATCGTCGAGGACGTGAACGCCTTCCCCGGCCATATCGCCTGCGACAGCCGTTCGAACTCCGAAATCGTCGTGCCGGTGGAGGACCGCGACGGCGCCCTGCTCGGGGTGTTCGACGTGGACTCCACGACGTTCGCGGCATTCGATGCGACGGACGCTGAATGGCTGGAAAAGATTCTGCGCGACAGCTTCGCCCGGTAAGCATGGCCTCCGTTCGCCCGATCACCCCCGCCGACCGCGACGCGTGGCTGCGCATGCGGGTTCTGCTCTGGCCGGAAGACGCCGCCGGCCTCGCCGATGAGGTCGACGCCCATTTCGCCGATGGCAGTGCGCCCTATGCGTTGGGCGCGGTGTTCGTCGCCGAACGCGGGGAGGGCGGCCTGTGCGGCTTCGCCGAGGCGGGCATACGCCCCTTCTCCGACGCCTCCGAAGAAATGCCCTGCGCACACGTGGAAGGTCTGTTCGTCGACGAGGACATGCGCCGCACCGGCGTCGCGCGCGACCTGATCGCCGCGGTGGAAGCTTGGGCGCGTGCTAAGGGCCACCACGAACTCGGCAGCGACTATCTGATCGAGAACGACGCGAGCGCGGGGTTTCACGCCGCCCACGGGTTTGAGGTGGTCGAACGCCTGGTGATGGTGCGGAAGAAGCTGTAACGGCGTCCGCCGCCTGACGCGTCCACAAACCTTTCCTTCAGGCCCGTCATCCTTGGCGACGCGCGGCGCTCAGCCGCGCGGCGTCGAGGATCCAGCAGCGAATCTTGCTCAAAGCTGGTCTGCTTTCGCTGACGACTGCAGCGTGAGCGGCGCGCTTGCTGGATCCTCGACGGCGCGGAGCTGACCGCTCCGCGCCGCCAAGGATGACGGGCCATATTGGAAAGTGGTTCTGTTACTTCGCCGGCTTCAAACTCGGCGCCACATCAACCAGCTGATCGCTCGTCTTCGCATAGGTCGGCGGCCGCCTCCGGTGCGTGCGCTGTTCGTACGCGTAGCCCAACCCGATCAGCCGCGCCTCCGACCATTTCGGGCCGATGAAGCTCAAGCCCACCGGCAGGCCGTCGATCAGGCCCATGGGAACGGTCAGGTGCGGATAGCCGGCGACGGCGGGGAGGGTGGTGTCGGAGCCTGAGAAATGGTCGGCGTTGACCACGTCGATGGTCCAGGCCGGGCCGGTGGTCGGCGCGATCAGGGCGTCGAGCTTGTCGTCTGCGAGCATCTTGTCGATGCCTTCCGATCCTGCCAGTCGGTAGGACGTTTCGCGCGCTTTCTTGTAGTCCGGATCGTCGAGACCCTTGGTCTTGTCGGCGGCCTCGAAGGTCTCCTGACCAAAGAACGGCATCTCCTCGTGCGCGTGCGCGTTGTCGAAGGCGATCAGGTCCGAAAGGGTGCGCGATTTCACCGCCGCCGGCGCCGAGGCGAGATAGGTCGCCAAGTCGGCCTTCAGCTCGGTGTTCAGCACCAGGCCTTCGCTCTTGCCGATATCGTTTTCCGCCTTGAACTCTTTGATCTCGACAACCTCCGCGCCCGCGGCCTTCAGATCGCCGATCGCGCGGTCGAGCAAAGCATCGACGTTGGGGTCATAGCCCGCGTCGAAGCGCATCACGCCGATCCGCTTGCCCTTCAGTGCGTTGGGATCGAGCGCCTGGGTGTAGTCGCCCTTGTGCGCGTCGGCGTCGGCGGTCTGTGGATCGCGCGCGTCGGAGCCCGCCATCACCGTCAGCATCGCCGCCGCGTCGGCCACCGAACGCGCCATCGGCCCCGGCGTGTCCTGGCTGTGGCTGATCGGCACGATGAAGGTGCGAGGGATGAGGCCCACGCTGGGCTTGATCCCCACTAGGCCGTTCATCGCCGAGGGACAGCTGATCGAGCCGTCGGTTTCGGTGCCCACGGCCGCGGCCGCAAACGATGACGCCGCCGCCGCGCCGCTGCCGGAGCTCGAACCGCAGGCCGAGCGGTCGGCGCTGTACGGATTGCGCGTGAGGCCGCCCACGGCGCTCCAGCCGGAACTCGAACGCGACGAGCGGATGTTCGCCCACTCGGACAGATTGGTCTTGCCCAGGATGATCGCGCCCGCCGCGCGCAGACGCGCCACCAGCGGCGAGTCGCGGTGACCGACGTTGTCCTTCAGCGCCAGCGAACCGGCGGTGGTCGCCGTCGGGTCGGCGGTTTCGATGTTGTCCTTGATCAGCACCGGAATGCCGTGCAGCGGCCCGCGCACGTGTCCGGCCCTGCGCTCGGCGTCGAGCTTGCGCGCATCCGCCAGTGCGTCCGGATTGAGCGCGAGCACCGCCTGCAGCTTCGGTCCGTTGCGATCGAGCTTTTCGATCCGCGCCAGATAGGCGCGCACCAGCGCTTCCGAGGTCACCCGACCGGCGGTCAGGTCGGCCTGCAGCTGGGCGATCGACTTCTCCTCGACCGCATAGCCGCCGTGGGCTCGATGCGCGGCGGGTTTCACCGGCGCGGCGGCGAACGCGGGCGCGGCCGCCAGGGCCAAGGCCAGGACGGCCGGGACAATCAAAAGCTTGGACATGCGTTCCCCCTGCAAACTCCGCCCCGACTTTGGACCGGATAAGGGGAGATTTCACCCTAATTCTTCCAATAGGCCCGTCATCCTTGGCGCTGCGCGGCCCCGGCCGCGCGGCGTCGAGGATCCAGCAGCGACTCTTGCTCAAAGCCGGGCGGCGTCGGCCACAAGCGGCGCGTTGAAGTCGTGCTTGCTGGATCCTCGACGGCGCGGAACTGATCGCTCCACACCGCTAAGGATGACGAATGGGTGGGGTGTCACTCCACGGTCGGCTGCAGGTGCTTCAGCTTGCGGTCGAAGAAGTCGAGGTAGGTCCGCCACAGGTGCAGCAGGCGCGGGTTGCCGTGGACGCCGTGGCGTTCGCCCGGATAGTCCATCACCTCGAACGGCCGGCTCATGCCCTGCAGGGCGTACATCACCCGCGTCGAGTTCTCGAACGACACGTTGTCGTCGGCCATGCCCTGCAACAGCAGAAGCTGACCCTTCATCGCGCCGAGTTTCGGCACGACTTCCGACGCCTTGTAGCCCTCAGGGTTCTCCGACGGCTGGCCCATGAACTGTTCGGTGTAGTGGGTGTCGTACAGCGTCCAGTCCACCGGCGGGGCGCCGGCGGCGCCGGCCGCAAACGGCGAATTGGGCGCGACCAGCAGCGACAGGGTCATGAACCCGCCGTAGCTCCAGCCCATCACCCCGATCCGAGCCGGATCCACATAGGGCAGCGACTTCAGATAGTCGACGCCGGCGAACTGGTCCTGCACTTCCAGCTTGCCGAGGTTGCGGTCGATCGCCGACTTGAACGCGAAGGAGCGGTTGTACGAACCGCGGTTGTCGAGGCGGAAGATGATGTAACCGTCCTCCAGCAACAGTTGGTCGGTCATCGCCCCCCACTGCTTACGCACCATCTGCGCGTGCGGGCCGCCATAGACCGACACGATCACCGGATAGCGCTTGGCCGGATCGAAATCCGGCGGCGTGGTGATCGAATAGTACATGTCCGACCCGTCGGCGGCCTTGATCGAACCGTAGGCCGGCGTGCGCAGGCGCGCGGCGTACTTCCACAGCGGGTGTGATGCATCGAGCGTGTTGGGTTCGATCCAGCGCACCAGATGCCCGTCTTCAGCGAACAGGCCCGTGCGCGGCGGGGTCTTGGGATCGGAATAGACGCCGGTGAAGGCGCCGCCGGTCTTGGCGGTTTCGGTGGTCCACCAGCCGTCGCCGGTGGTCAGCTTCTGCGGCGCGTTGGGCTGCGCCCACGACACCGCGTACAGGTGCCGCTCCAGCGGCGTGTCCTTGGACGCGAGGAAGAAGACCGTCTGTTTCGCCTCGTCGAGGCCGCTGATCGAATCCACCGGCCAGTCGCCCGAGGTGATCTGGCGGATCAGCTTGCCGTCGCGATCGTAGAGATAGAGGTGGTTGTACCCCGACCGCTCCGACGCCCACAGGAAGTTGCCGTCGGTGAGGGGGCGGAAGTCGTTGTTCAGCTCCACCCAGTGCGGCGAGGTCTCGGTCAGGATCACATGCCCCTGGCCGGTGGCCGGATCGACCGCGATCAGGTCCAGCCGCTTCTGGTCGCGCGTCTGGCGCTCGACGTAGAGCGTCTTGCCGTCCTTCGACCAGTTCACGCGTGCGAGGTATATGTCGCTGTTCGAGCCCAGGTCGACCTTCACCCGCCCCGTGCCGTCCACGTTCTCGACGTAGAGGTCGACCACGGCGTTGGGCCGTCCCGCGCGCGGATAGCGCTGCGGCACGACCTTCACCCCCTGCGGCCCGATGTCTAGGCGCGGGATGATGTCGACGTGGTTCTCGTCCACGTGGGTCAGCGCGACGCGCTTCTCATCCGGCGACCACCAGTAGCCGGTCTGGCGGCCCATCTCCTCTTCGGCGATGAATTCGGCCACGCCCCAGGACTGCGCGCCCTTGCCGTCGGTGGTCAGCGCCTGCTCATGGCCCGACTTCAGGTCGAGCACATAGAGGTTCTGGTCGCGCACGTAGGAAACGAAATTGCCGTGCGGCGAGATCTTGGCGTCGATCTCGTCGGCCATGCCGGTGGTCAGGCGCCGCACCTTCCCGGTCGCGCGCTCCGCCAGATAGAGGTCGCCGTCGAGCGGGACCAGGATGAAACGGCCCTCCTCGTCCCAGCCGTAGCTGACCACGCCGCGCTCACGGATGCGCATGCGCTCGCGCCGCGACTTCTCCGCCTCCGACAGTTCCTTGCCCGGCTGCTCCAGCGCCTTGGCGTCGATGAGCTTGAAGGGCGCGCCGCCGGCGGTGTCCGCCGCCCACAGGTCCAGCGTGTTCTGGTCGTTCGCCTCGCCCTTCAGGTAGGTGACCAGCTTGCCGTCCGGCGACAGCTGCACGTCGCGGGCGCGCGGTCCGTTCAGGTCGGGATCGGAGAACACCCGCTCCGGCGTCAGCCGCTCGTTTCCCGGTTGGCTTTGGGCGAGTGCGGGCGACCCCGCGGCGGCCACGGCGACCGAGAGCCCGGCCGCAACGGCCGCAAGCTTGAACGACATACGAAAATCCCCTCCAGACAGACTGGCGCGACGCTCGCGCCCCGGCCCAAAGGAGTCAACCGGTCTGTCGCCGCCGGCCCTTTGCCATACGCTGCGTCCGTGCGAGTCTGCCCGCCTGCACATCCTGGGGGACGTCCGATGAAAAGCCTTCGCCTTGCCGCCGCCTGCGCCCTGGCCGCCCTGTTCGCGGTTGCGCCCGCCGTCGCTCAGGACACCCCAAAGCCGCCGGTGGTGGCGAAGAAGCCCTACGAGGTGAAGGCGCCGGGCGGGTCGCGCGAGGACGAGTATTACTGGCTGCGCGACGACACCCGGAAGAACCCGGACATGCTGGCCGACCTCGCGGCCGAGAACGCCTATGCCGACGCCGTGCTGGCGCCGACCAGGCCGCTGCAGGCAAAGCTCTACAATGAGATCGTCGGGCGGGTGAAACAGGACGACGCCTCCGTCCCCTACCGCCTGCGCGGCTACTGGTACTACACGCGCTTCGAGGCCGGTAAGGACTATCCGATCACGGCGCGCCGCAAGGGCGACATGAGCGCGCCGGAAGAGATCATGCTCGACGAGCCGGCGATGGCCCAGGGCAAGGGCTTCTTCCAGGTGGGCGCGGCGGTGGTCAGCCAGGACAACCACATCCTAGCCTGGGCCGACGACACGGTGGGGCGCCGCCAATACGTGCTGCGCTTCAAGGACCTGAGCACCGGCCAGGTGCTACCCGACGCGGTGCCCAACATCGAGGCCGACCTGGTCTGGGCCGACGACAACAAGACGGTGTTCTACGTCGACAAGGACCCGGTGACCCTGCTGTCCAAGCGCGTCAAGGCGCACGTCCTGGGCACCCCCGCTTCGGCCGACCGGTTGGTCTATGAGGAGGGCGACGACAGCTTCTACATGGGCCTGCAACGCACGCGCTCGGACAAGTACCTGTGCATCGCCGAACAGAGCACGGTCGCCACCGAACAGCGTTGTGCGCCCGCGTCCAACCCGGCCGAGTTCAAGGTGCTGTTCCCGCGTCAGCGCGATCACCTCTACGAAGCGGACCACCTGAACGGCCGCTGGGTGATCCGCACCAACTGGAACGCGCCGAACTATCGTCTGATGACCCTGAAGGACGGCGAGCCCTGGGGCGACCGTTCGAAGTGGGTCGATTTCGTGCCGCACAAGCCCGACGTGTTCATCCAGGACGTCCAATTGTTCGACGGCTTTACGGCCATCGAGGAGCGTTCCGGGGGACTCAGACACATCCGCGTGCTGTCGAACGACGGCAAGAGCCGCGACATCGCCGCCGACGAAGCCGCCTATACCATGGGCCTCGCGGGCAACGCCGAGGCGGACACGCCGCTGCTGCGTTACAGCTATACCTCGCTGACTACGCCGGCCACGACCTATGAACTCGACACCGCGACCGGCGAACGCAAGCTGCTGAAACGGCAGCCTGTGCCCGGCTACGACCCGTCGAACTATGTGACCGAGCGGCTGTGGGCCACCGCGCGCGACGGAACGAAGATTCCCGTGTCGGTGGTCTACCGCAAGGGCTTCAAGAAGGACGGCACCGCGGCGATGCTGCAGTACGCCTACGGCAGCTACGGCATCTCCACCGATCCCTCGTTCAACCTATCCGCCGTGTCGCTGCTCGACCGCGGCATGGTCTACGCCGTCGCCCACATCCGCGGCGGCCAGGAGATGGGCCGCGGCTGGTACGACGACGGGCATCTGCTCAACAAGAAGAACACCTTCACCGACTTCATCGACGTCACCGAATACCTGGTGAAGCAAGGCTACGCCGCCAAGGGCCGCGTCGCCGCCCACGGCGGCAGCGCCGGTGGGCTCTTGATGGGGGCGGTCGCCAACATGGCGCCTCAGGACTATCGCGTGATCATCGCCCAGGTGCCCTTCGTCGACGTGGTCACCACCATGCTCGACGAATCGATCCCGCTCACCACCAATGAGTTCGACGAGTGGGGCAATCCGAAGGACCCGAAGTACTACGCCTATATGCTGAGCTACTCGCCCTACGACAACGTCGCGCACAAGGCCTATCCGGCGATGTTCGTCTCCACCGGGCTGTGGGACAGTCAGGTGCAGTACTACGAACCGACCAAGTGGGTGGCGCGCCTGCGCGATCGCAAGACCGACACGAACCCGCTGGTGTTCCGCATCAACATGGAGGCCGGTCACGGCGGCAAGTCGGGGCGGTTCCAGCGCTTTCACGACACCGCCGAATTCTACGCCTTCATGCTGACCGAGCTCGGCGTTCAGTAGCGCCGTGGCGGCGGGCGGCGATCTCGCGGCGTTCGTCCGGCCGATCTTCGCCTGTTCGGCGGAGGTCGCCGGCGCCATCTGCGCGCGCGCCGCCGACCGCCGCTATCCCGCGCGCGAGATGATCCTGCGTCAGGGCGACCGGTCGGGTGAGACCTTCCTGCTGGTCGACGGCCGCGCGCAGGGGCTGCTCTACGGGGCCGAAGGCCAGCTCGTCCTGCTGCAGGAGTTCGCGCCCGGAGACGTGTTCGGCGCCATAGCCCAGCACGAGAGCGAGCCGCACCCCGCCGACGTCACCGCGGTCGAGGACTCGCGCGCCGCCGTGTTCGGCGCCCTCGACTTTGTCGGTCTGATCGAGACCTACGGCTGCGTCGCCCTGATGGTCACTCGCACCCTGCTGAAACAGCTCCGCGCCGCCACCGGGCGAATTGCCGAGCGCAGCACCCTGTCGGCGGTAGGCCGCATTCACGCCGAGTTGCTTCGCCTTGCGGGTGCGGGCCAGACCATCCGTCCCGCGCCGGTGCTGGCGGCGCTGGCGGTGCGGGTGAACACCACGCGCGAGACCGTGTCGCGCACCATCAATGCGCTGGAGCGCCGCGGCGTGATCCGGCGCGAGGCCGACACCCTGATCGTCCTGGCGCGCGGGCGTCTCGAAGAGATTTGACGCCGCCGCTCAGCGGTGCAGCGAGAACAGTCGTATCTCGTCTTCGGTTTCGGTCGGCGGCAGGTCGCCGACATACTCGGTCAGCGGACAACCCAGCGGCCCCGCGTTCAGCGCCGCAGCAAAGTCCTCGCTGACCTGGATAGCGCCCGATGGCGCCGAGAACTGGATGTCGCACGGCACGGTGACCGCGGGCCCCAGCAGGATGTCCTGGCCGCCGAACGGATCGGCGGTGCGGCGTGCGACGCCGTAGTGGCCGCCGATGCGCAGGCCTTCGACGTCGCCGAGCGCGTCCAAGATGTCGAGCGCCGCCTGCGCCGCCGCCTGCGGCGTCGTGTAGGCGAGCAGTGCCGCTTCGCCGGACCAGCGCGGCGCAAGGCTGGTTTCGGGCCCCGACGTCACCGCCTCCGCGAGTCGGATCAGCGCCTGCGCCGACGCGTCGCGCGCCTCGACCGCCAGCACGGCGGCCAGCTCGATGCCGGCGACCGCCGGCGAGGTGGGCGTGGGCTGCCCTTCGCGCGGCGCCTCCAGGGTGTGACTGCGCCGGCCGCTGCCGCGCCAGGCCTGACGCATCCACGGGCTCTCGCCGGGCGTGTCGAAACCGGCGCCGTCGAGAATCAGCAGTTGCAGCGCCTCGCTGGCCAGGGTCCGCGCCTGCATCACCGCCGTCCCCATGGCCACTTCCGCGCCGAGGCGCAGCGCCAGCGACGGCGGCGCCAGGTCGGCGTGGGCGATGGCGCGCACCGTGTCGGCGCGCGACAGCAGCCGTTCGTACCGTGCGCCCCAATCCCGGCCCGCCGGCGCGACCGACAACTCACGGAAGGCGTCGGGCCGCGCGGGCAAGATCACGTGCAGTTCGGCGCCGCGGTCGAGCAGCGCCTCGGCGATCAGAATGTCCGATCCGGCGGCCAGGGCGCCGAACCCGAAGCCGATGTTCTCCGCGTCGAGCAGGGCGGCGACACCGGCCGAAACCGCGTCGGCGCTTTGGCCGATCGCCATGTGGCCGCCGAAATGCAGACTGCGCGGCGCCTGCAGGGCGTAGAGCCAGTTGGCGTCCGCGTGCAACGCCTCGAGGATCAGGCGAAACTGGCGCAACGTCGAGGCGTGGTCCTCCCACGCCCGCGGCGCGCGGCGGAACGCTTCGGCGAGCGACTCCTTCGCGTCTTCGACCCGGCCCAGCACCAGCAGCGCCTCGGCGCGCGTGGCCTCCTGGTAGTAGGCGGTGTCCGGCTCGCCCGCGCCGGCGTCCACCTGGGCCAGCACCAGCGCGGCGCGCGCATGCGCCCGCTCCGGCGCGCCGGCCAAAAGCGACAGGGTCGCCGCATTGATCAGCGGATAGGTCGAGTCCGACTGCGCGCCCGCAGCCGCGTAAGCGTCGGCGGCTTCGAGATACAGCCGCCGGCGCTCATCGCCGCGTGAGGCCGCCGCCAGGTCCTTCAACAACCGCCCGCGCACGGTCAGCACCGCGGGGTCCTCGTTCTCCCGTTCGAACCCGGCGTCGCGATAGAGCTGCCACGCGTGCGCCAGCGCCCCGGTGCGGGCGTGGGCGACGATGGCGAGCAAGGCGTGGCGAGGTGGAGACACGGCGGTTCCTTGCGACGGTCAGCGAGGACGGCGTTTCGGAGGATGCGGTCCGCGCAGGCGCGGGCCGGCGCCGCCTTCGATGCCGCCGCCGGGCGGCGGATAGGGCGTACCGCCGCTGTTGCCGCCGTCGGGATCGAAGATCGAGCCCAGGCCTTTGTGATTTGGATCGAGGCAGAGGAACACGCCGCGCATGTCGGTCGCGCCGCGGCGCACAACGCTGAAGTAACAGATGCGTACGTTCTGGCCGGGCGTCGGCGATTCCTTGCCGTCGGGATTGACATAGACCAGCGCGGCGTTTGCGTCGCCTTCATCATAGCCGTTTTGGATGCCCGGCCCGTCCGGCACGTAAGGTTTGATCGTCTCGTCGAGGTGAATGGCCAGCAAGCACTGGTCGGGTAGATAGAACTGCGGCCGATAGCAGTCGTAACCGTAGCCGCAACCCTCGGGCCAGGTGATGTCGTAGGCGCCGGGCGCAGTCTTGCCGCTCATCACATCGGAGAAGAACTGTTGGCGGTCCGCGAGCGACATGCCGGCGGACATGACGCGAAACGAATCCACCAGATAGACGGGCTCGGCTTCGGCGGTGTCCGCAGTCAGACGCGCATAGACCATGTATTGCGCCGTGAAATCGCAACACGGCTGGGGGGGCAGCGGGTAGAGCTTCTGTCCGGCGACTCTCAGCATTTCACCCTCCTCATTTGCGACATGGCTTGCGGCGTGGGCTCCAGGTCGTTGTCGATCAGCGCGAGCTGGACCTGCCACAGGCGATTCTTCGGTTCGAACCTGACCAGCGCCTCGATCTCGGCGCGGGCGGCGAGCAGACGCTGGCGGGCCGCGGTTTCCTGGCCCATTTCGCGCTCGAGCAGCGCGCGCCCGCGCTGTTCGCCGATCCAATCGCGCTCGCGCGAGCGATCCTTCGGATCGGCCGCGCGGAGGCGGATCAGAATCGCCTCCTGCTTCAGGCGGTGCTCCAGCGCGTGGACGCGGTCGCCGTGGGCGTGATAGGCGTCCGCGAGCCAACCCTCATGACTGGCGATGTCGGCGTCGATCCCCTTCGGCGGCTTGGGGGCCGCGGCGGCGCGCTGCATGAAGTCGAGGGACGCGGCGCAGGCGCGCATCGCTTCATCCTTCTCGACCGGTTTTTCCAGCGCGTCCTCGCAGAGGTTGCCCTGGGCGTAGCCGGCCTCGCGCAGATAGATGCCGTTGTGCGGATCGATGGCGAGCAGCCGGTCGGCCAGGCCGGCATAGGCGCTGAACGAGGTTTTCGCCCGCTTGGGGTCACAGCCCTGGATGTCGATGGAGCCGACCCAGTATTCGCTCTGCGCCTGATCGAAGATGCGGTCCGGATCGTTCGGCTTTTTCGCCAGCAGCGCGGCGGTGGTGCGCCGCGCCTCCACGAAGTCCTTCAGCGCCGCGGGCCGGTCGCCGAGCAGTTCTTCGTCTTCGCCCATGGCGTGAAGCACGCGCGCGCGGCGCTCGAGCGACTGCGGGGGCAGGCGGCCCAGGTCCTGGCGTCCGTAATAGTCGTAGGCGCGCTTGTTCACCGTCGCCATCGCGTCAAGGCTGCCCACCGCGGTCAGCTTGGCGCGCAGGTCCGTCAGCATAAACTCGACCAGGCCTTCCGCCTCATTCCGCTGACGGTCCGCCTCGGCGCGGGCGTTGAGGGCGACAACGGTCATCGCGCCCATGGCTAACATGGCCGCCAGTGAAACCGCCGTGACGGCCGTCACGCGGCGAACCCGGCGCTGGGCGTCGCGCTGGACCAGTTCGTCGAGCCCCACACCGGCGACCCCGGCCACGAGCTTCAGCAGACCTGCGCGCGGTCCGTCGCCGCTGGCGCGGAAGTCCGCCGCCAGGGGTTCGCGCTCGACGCCGTCGGGACCGGCCCGCAGCAACGGCTCGGGGAAGGCTTCGGACGGCTCACCCGCCACTAACGCCGCCAGCACCGGCCGGTCGGGATAGAGGGCGCGGAACATCTCGATCTCGCGCGCCACCCAGGGCGAGGCCTTGGCGGAGGGCGAACACAGGACGATCAGGCTCGCCGACGCCGCGAGAGCGGCGCGGACCTGCGCGCTCAGGTCGTCGGCGGCGGGCAGCTCCTCGCGGTCGCGGAACACCGGCGTGATCTGCGCCGGCACGCGGCCCTGCGCGGTCTCACGCCCGACCAGGCGGCGCGGCAGGCGATAGGCTTCCAGGCGCCGGTGCAGGCTTCGCCCGAACGCCGCGTCTCGTCGCGAATAGCTGAGGAACGCCCGATAGTGCGGGCGCGCGTCGTCTCTGTCCATCGCCGCTCCCCCAAGCGCAGCCGGAGAGACCCTGCCAGAACCCGCGCGCCGCCTCAACGCTCGCGTGCAGATGTGAAGTCTTCGCGACGGAGCGTGACGGCGGTCACGGGTGAACGCGCTTTAGTGGACTAGCTATCGAAGGGGGGCGCGTCCCAAGCCCGTCCCCGTTCCTCCGACCTGCGGTCGCGCCGCCTGTCCCGGCGCGGCCGCTCTTTCTTCTGCGTCAGGCCTTCAGCCGGTAGCCGGTGGCGAAAATCCGCCAGACGATGAATATGCAGAAGGCGAGGAAGCCGCCGATGGCGGCGAGGCTCACGCCCACGTTCACGTCGGTGATGCCGAAGAAGGCCCAGCGGAAGCCCGAGATCAGATAGACCACCGGGTCGAACAGAGCGACCTTCTTCCAGACGCCCGGCAGCATGGTGATGGTGTAAAAACTGCCGCCCAGGAAGGTCAGCGGCTGTACGATCAACAGCGGCACCAGCTGCAGCTTCTCGAACCCGTCGGCCCAGATGCCGATGATGAAACCGAACAGCGAGAAGGTGAACGAGGTCAGAAACAGGAACACCAGCATCCAGATCGGATGCATGATCGCGAGCGGCGCGGCGGTGAAATAGCGAAACCCGTAGGCGGTCGCCAAAATCACCAGGCCCAGAATGATCGACTTGGTCGCCGCCGCGCCCACATAGGCCAGCACGATCTCGACAAACGACACCGGCGCCGAAAGCAGCTCATAGATGGTGCCGACGAACTTCGGAAAATAGATGCCGAACGAGGCGTTGGAGATGCTCTGCGTCAGCAGCGACATCATGATCAGGCCCGGCACGATGAAGTTGCCGTACGCGACGCCCTCGATCTCGGAGATGCGGCTGCCCAGCGCGGCGCCGAAGACGACGAAATAGAGCGCGGTGGACACTACGGGCGAGACGATCGACTGCCACATCGTACGCCACGTGCGGTGCATTTCGAACAGGTAGATGGCGCGGACGGCGTAGAGGTTCATGGCGTCTCTCTCAGCGGAACGCGCCGGCGCGTTGTTTCACCAGGTCGACGAAGATCTGCTCCAGCGAGCTCTGGTCCGTCGACAGGTCCTTCAGGCGCACGCCCGCGTCGCTCAAGGCCTTCATCAGGGTGGCGATGCCGGTGCGCTCGGCCTTGGTGTCGTAGGTGAAGGTGAGCTCCAGGCCGTTGTCGGACAGGGTCAGGCCGTAATCCTTCAGCGCCTCGGGGATTGCCCTGAGCGGCTCGGCCAGCTGCAGCTTCAGGTGCTTCTTGCCGAGCTTGTGCATCAGCTCGGCCTTTTCCTCGACCAGGATGATCTCGCCCTTGGAGATCACGCCCACCCGGTCGGCCATCTCCTCGGCCTCTTCGATGTAGTGGGTGGTCAGGATGATGGTCACCCCGTCGGCGCGCAGCTGGCGCACCACCTCCCACATGTCACGGCGCAGTTCGACGTCGACGCCGGCGGTGGGTTCGTCGAGGAACAGGATCTCCGGCTCATGCGACAGCGCCTTGGCGATCATCACCCGGCGCTTCATGCCGCCGGACAGGGTGCGCAGCTGGTTGTCCTTCTTGTCCCACAGCGACAGCGACTTCAGCGTCTTTTCGATGTGGGCGGGGTTCGACGGCTTGCCGAACAGGCCGCGCGAGAACGAGGTGGTGTTCCACACCGTCTCGAAGGCGTCGGTGGTCAGCTCCTGCGGCACCAGGCCGATGCGCGAGCGCGCCTGACGAAACTGTTTGACGATGTCGAATCCGGCCGCCTTCACCGTGCCCTGCGACGGGTTCACGATGCCGCAGATGATCGAGATCAGGGTGGTCTTGCCGGCCCCGTTCGGGCCCAGCAGGGCGAAAATCTCCCCCTTCTCGATCTCCAGATTGATGTCCTTCAGCGCCTGGAATCCCCCGCGATAGGTCTTGTCCAGGTGCGATACGGAAATGACGGGCTCGGCCATGGGAGCGCTGTTATGCGGCCGGGCCGGTAAGGGCAAGGCTTGAAGTCGCGGGCGCCTTTCCTATGCCGCGGGCGTCGAAAGACGGCGCGGGCCGCTCGCGCTCGTGCCACGAAGTGCTACATGCCGCTGATGCCCCCGTCGTCCGAGACCACCGTTCCGGCGCCCGACCGCTACGCCCTGGTCAAGACCTGGGGTTTGCGGGCCCTGGCGGTGATTCTGCTGTGCGCGGCGGGGTGGGTGATCTGGCGCCAGCTTCACCACCTGTCCTGGCATGAGCTGAAGCACGCCTTCGCCGCCTGGGGGCCGTGGCGGATCGCGGCCAGCGTCGCGGCGGTGGTCGCGAGCTATCTCTCGCTGGCGATCAACGAGTGGGCGGGCCTGCGCTGGGCCGGCGCGCGCGTGCCGCCGCTGACCACCCTGCTGGGGTCGTTCTGCCTGAACGCCTTTGCGCACAGTCTGGGAACGGCGGTGGTTGTGGGCGCCGCCGTCCGCCTCAAGGTCTACGCCGCGCACCGCGTCACCCTGGCCGAGATCGTCAAGGTCACCGCCTTCACCAACGTGTCGTTCAGCCTGGGGATGGCGGGCATCGCCGGTTTCGGCCTGCTCGCGACGCCGGCGTGGCGGCTGCACGCGGTGCACATGCCGCTCGAGCTCGCCCGCGTTTTGGGCATCGTGTTCCTGCTCGCTATCCCCGCCTATGTGATCCTGTGCGCGTCGGTGCGCGGCGTGCTCAGCCTGCTCGGGCACAAGTTCTTTCTGCCGACCTGGAAGTGGGCGCTCGCGCAAGTGGTCATCGGCGTGGTCGACAACATTCTGACCGTGCTGATCCCGTGGGTGCTGTTGCCGAGCGGCCTGATCGGCTTCGGCCCCTTCACCGGCGCCTTCGCCGTCGCCACCGTCACCGGCGTCGTCTCCAGCGTCCCCGGCGGCGCCGGCGTCTTCGAAAGCGTGCTGCTGACCCTGCTCCCGCACGTCGACCGCGCACCCCTGGCCGCCGCGTTCGTAGGCTACCGCCTCTTCTACTTCCTCATCCCGCTGGGCATGGCGGGGTTGATGCTGGCTGTCATGGGCCGCGGGACGCGCCAACAAAGCGAGTCCACGGACCACACGGAAAGCACGGAAACAGAAGGATGAACCACGAAGCGCACTAAGCGCACCAAGACGGGGTGTGACCGCCAAGCTGTGAAAGCGACCGCGCTCTGCGCGGTCCTCGATACGTTGGGGCGCCCGCGTGGAATGCTTGAACAATCTTCGTGCGCTTAGTGCGCTTCGTGGTTCACGTTTCTTCTTTCCGTGCTTTGCGTGCTTTCCGTGCTTTGCGTGCTTTGCGTGCTTTCCGTGCTTTCCGTGCTTTCCGTGTGGTCCGTGGACTCTCTTCTCTTCCCTACCGCGCGACCTTCCAGCCGTCGTCCTTGCCGATCCAGATCACGTGCTGGGTCAGATCCGGACGCGCCACGCCGTTCATGGTCGCTTCGGCGCGGAAGCCGTCGCCGTCCGGGGTGAAGGTGGTGCACACCAGCGAGCGGTCGACGCTCGCCCAGCCGCTGACCACCGCCTGGCGCAGGTGATCGGTGGTCGCGTCGTCGGCCGGGGCGCCGTTGATGGTGAACTTGGCCTCGACGATGTCCTCGACGCGGATCGGGCTGCACACCGCGCCGTCCTTCAGCGCGGCGGCCTTGTCGACGGTCATCACCACCGCCGCATCCTTCGACGGCAGGGCCAGGGCGAGGTGGTTGGTCAGAAAGCCCTTCTCGTCCCAGCCGTACCAGGCGATCGAGACACAGGTCTTGGCCTCGGCGTTGGGGTTGAAGCACTGGCCCCGGCCTTCGCGCGCCGGCGCCAGCGGCCCGTCGTCCGCCAGGGCGGGCAGCGCGGAAACTGCAAGCAGGCCAAGGGCGGCCGAAACAGCGAGCACGGTCTTCATGGAGCGCTCCCGAACCTAAGGTTCCCCAGCATCCTAGCCTGACGGCCCCGAGTCTAGCGCTCCGTCGGCCGGAAACCCGGCGCCCATTCCGCCGCAATCGGCGTTATGCTGTTTAGATGAGTGTCGCCTTCACCAAGGAAACCGACGTCGAGGCCCACGCCGCCGACCTGCCGGACCGCCCGATTTCGCCGCACCCGAACCTGGTCACCACCGAGGGACTGGCGGCGCTGGACGCCGAGCTGGAAAAAGCCCGCGCCGATTACACCGCCGCGCGCACCGGCGAAAACCTCCAGGCCGACCGCACCGCGCTGGCCCGCGCCGTGCGTGACCTGCGCTACTGGCAGGTGCGGCGCGCCTCGGCCCAACTGACCGACCGCGACCCGTCCAAGCCCGGCGTCCAGTTCGGCGACCGCGTCGGCATCGAACGCGAAGACGGCCGCCGCCAATCCTTCCGCATCGTCGGCGAAGACGAAGCCGACCCGAAAGCGGGATCGGTGTCCTGGGTCTCGCCGCTGGCCCAGGCGTTGCTGGGCAAGACGGTCGGCGACGTGGCGATGGTCGCCGGCGCCGAGGTGGAGTTGGTCTCGCTGAACTGAGTGCTTGCGCAACCGAAGCGAGTTCGCGCACTGTGCCTCCAGGACGACTGGGGAGGCGGCCTTGGCGGAAGCGGACAATCCCAGAGGATTCAGCTTCGTCGGTCGAGCTTCGCGGCTGCGCTACTGGATTTGTATGGTGGTTTACATCGCGATCTTTGTCGCGGTAGCGACCATCGCCGTGATGGCCGGCCTTCCGATGTTCGCGGTCCAGCTCGCGCTGCCACCCGTCTGGATTCTTCTTATCGCCGTGCCTCGACTGCACGATTTCGGGCGCAGCGGGTGGTGGGCCCTTACGCCGTTCGCATTCGGCTTCTTCGTGGGTTTGGGATCAGTCCTCGCCGGAGTGGAGGAAACGCCTGAGGCTGCCATGATCAAGAACGCGGTTATCTCCGTCGTCTCGTTGGTTATTACGCTTGTAATTGGCGTGATTCCCGGAACCCGCGGCGACAACATGTTCGGTCCCCAACCCGGCAAGCGCTCATCCGCCGAAGCATTCGGCTGAGCATCGTACCCGTCGAGCGGTCCTCCGCTTCGGGCAGGGCGGTCGCCATACGACGAGCAAGCTTCGGCGCAATCATGACAAAAGCCTCATACCCCGTTGCTGGCGCGCGGCCGAGAGTCTCCGTAGTCTGTGCGCGAGCCAACGCCGTTTCCCGGAGCCTCCCGCGTGCCCCCCGTCGCCACCCCCGTCTCCCGCGCCGTCCTGATCGCCGCCCTCTGTCTGGCGGCCGCCGCCTGCCACCGCTCGCGTGACGAGCGGCCCAAGGGCGAGATCACAACCGCCACGGCCCCGGCCGGCGACAACGCCACGGCCCCGGTGCTGGTCCCGGGCCTCACCTGCAACCCGGATGGCTTTCTGACCGAGACCGCCAACCCGGGCGTGGCCCACATCACCGCCGCTGAAGTCCACTTCATCACCGACCACGGCGACGGCTGTCCTTCCGACGGACCGGCCTGCCAGGCCAAGGCCTATGTGATGAAGGGCGACACGGTGATGACCGGCGTCGCCAACGGCCCCTATGTCTGCGCCTTCTTCCCGGGCAAGGGCGGCGGCAGCGCCGGCTGGGTGAAGCCCAGCGACATCGCCGAAGCCGCGGTCGCCGCCCAGCCGCCGCTCGAAACCTGGGCCGGCGCCTGGCGCCTGGGCGACGCGGTGATCAACCTCAAGGTCAACGACAACGCCCTGGTCGCCGACGGAACCGCCCCGGTCCCCGGCGGCGCGGCCCTCGTTACGCCCAAGCCCGCAGCCCCCGCGCCCGACGCGACCGCCCAGGCCGCAGCCCCCGCCGCCACGCCGGCCCCGCCGCCCGCCGGCAAGATGAGCGGCGTCGCCCAGCCCGTCGGCGACTCCGTCGAGTTCGCCGCCGCCGATCCCAACGGCTGCCGCGTCGACCTGCGCCTCATCGGCCCGTTCCTGACGGCCAAGGACAACGGCCAGTGCGGCGGCGGCGCCCGCTTCGCCGGCGTCTTCCGCAAACTGGGGGCAGGGGCCGGCGCGGCCGGCGGCCCGGGTAAGGCTGCGACGTCCAAGTCGAACCCGAACAAGAACGTCTTCTACTGAGGCCATGACGTGAGCCCCGAGCTCGAATGTGCGATCGACGCGGTCTACGCCGCGTTCGCCGCGCCTAAGCCGCGCGTCATCGAGGGCTGTCCGTGCTGTAGCGACAAGCGCAACACCGACATCCTGCTCAGCAAGCCGCTGCGTGAACTGACGGGTGAGGATCTGTGGCCTTACGTTTCAGGCGTGTTTCTGACCATCGGGGACATGCGGGACTATCGCTATCTGCTGCCGCGCATTTTCGAGATTGCGATCGTCGACCCGGGTTCGTGTCCCAACATCGAGATCGTCCTCGGTAAGTTGAAGTTGGCGACCTGGAGGTCGTGGTCGGCTGGCGAGAGGACCAGCATCGAGACGTTGTTGGACGCGTGGTTCGACGCGGTGCTGGCGCAAGCCGAGCAGACCGCTCAGGCCGTGGCCGAGGGCGACGTTGAGGCCAGTTACACCTTCGAAGCGTCCCGCCACCTGGACGAACTTATCTGCGGATTCAGCCAGGCGGGGATGGACCTCACGCCGTTCCTCGATCGGCTGCGTGCGCCGCGCTACGCCGGCGTCGTCGAGGATTGGCGCGCCCTGAACACCTGCGGCAAGACGGGACTGCTGAAGTTGTCCAACCCGTTCTGGAGCGACCTCGCACAGGTCTGGAGTGAAAACCCACAGGCCCCGGGGCCCGTGCTCGACTTTCTGGAAACGACCTCTGCCCGCTGATCCGGAGACGGCGCGCGACGCCGGCCGCGATCCGCGCTACACCCGCGCGCCATCCTCACCGCTCCGGAGCCTCCATGACCCTGTCCATGTCGCAAGCGTCCGCCTCCGTCTTCGTGCACGGCCTGACCGGCCTCAAGGGCGTGCTCGCGAAGGCGCGCGCCCATGCCGAGGCCAAGGGCTTCGATCCCTCGGCGCTGCTGCAGGCGCGCCTGTATCCCGACATGTTCCCCCTGACCCGCCAGGTGCAGATCGCCGCCGACTTCGCCAAGGGCGCCAGCGCGCGCCTCTCCGGCGCCGAACCGCCGGCGTGGGAGGACAAGGAAGCGACCTTCGAAGAACTCGAAGCCCGCGTCGAGCGCACCATCGCCTTCATCAAGGCCATCGACCCCAAATCCATCGACGGCTCCGAAGACCGCGAAATCAGCCTCACCCGCCGCGGCGAAACCACCGTGGTCAAGGGCCAGCCCTACCTGCTGGAACAAGCCCTCCCGAACTTCTGGTTCCACGTCACCACCGCCTACGCCATCCTGCGCCATAACGGCGTCGAGGTCGGGAAGCGCGACTTCCTCGCGATGAGCTAACGCCCCGGTTTGGGTTGGGGGTTTCGGGCGCCCCCTTCCCCTAGACCCCTCGCATCGCTAAATCCCTCCGTCCCCCGTTACCCCCGCCGTAACGCCACCCCAGCCCGTGAGCGCACCTCCATGGCCGCCCAGTACATTTTTCAGATGCAAGGCCTGACCAAGGTCTTTCCCGGCGGCAAGAAGGTGTTCGAGAACATCTGGTTGTCGTTCTATCCGGACGCCAAGATCGGGGTGGTGGGGGTCAACGGCTCGGGTAAGTCGACGCTGCTGAAGATCATGTCGGGGCTCGACAAGGAGTTCTCCGGCGAGGCGTCGCCGGCGGCGGGGATCAAGCGCGGCTATCTGGAGCAGGAGCCGCAGCTGGACGCGTCGCTCGACGTATGGGGCAATGTCATCGCCTGGTGCGAAGAGAAGCAGATCTTCGACGCCTATAACGCGGTCGCGACCAAGCTGGGCGAGGACTACTCCGACGAACTGATGGAGGAGATGACCGCGCTGCAGGAAAAGCTCGACGCGGGCGATCTCTGGGACATCGACAGCCGTATCGAAATGGCGATGGATGCGCTGCGCTGTCCGCCGAACGAGGCGGACGTGACCAAGCTGTCCGGCGGTGAGCGGCGTCGCGTGGCGCTGGCGCGGCTGTTGCTGTCGAAACCGGACATGCTGCTGCTCGACGAGCCGACCAACCACCTCGATGCCGAGAGCGTCGCGTGGCTGCAGCATCACCTGGAAAGCTTCCCCGGCTGCGTCATCCTGGTCACCCACGACCGGTACTTCCTCGACCAGGTGACGAAGTGGACGCTCGAGCTCGATCGCGGCAAGGGCCACCCGTACGAGGGCAACTATTCCACCTGGCTGGAGATCAAGGCCAAGCGCTCGGCTCTGGAAGAGCGTGAGAACGTCGGGCGCCAGCGCGCGCTGGAGCGCGAACTGGAATGGGTGCGTTCGTCGCCTTCGGCGCGGCGGTCCAAGTCGAAAGCGCGTCTGGCCAACTACGACAAGATGGTCACCGAGCAGGAGAGCGCCCGCGCCGCCCAGACCACGGCGCAGATCTCGATCCCGCCGGGGCCGCGTCTCGGCAGCGTGGTGATCGAGGTCGAGGGGCTGGAGAAGGACTACGGCGACCGGGTGCTGTTCAAGGAGCTGGCGTTCAAGCTGCCGCCCAACGGCATCGTGGGCGTGATCGGGCCGAACGGCGCGGGCAAGTCGACCCTGTTCAAGCTGATCACCGGCCAGGAAACGCCGGACAAGGGCTCGGTGCGCCTGGGCGAGACGGTGAAACTCGCCTACGTTGACCAGTCGCGCGACACGCTGAACGACGCCAAGACCGTCTGGGAGGAAATCTCCGAAGGCCTCGACATCATGAAAGTGGGCAGCCGCGAAATCAATTCGCGCGCCTACGTCGGGACCTTCAACTTCAAGGGCGGCGACCAGCAGAAGAAGGTGGGCCAGCTGTCCGGCGGTGAACGCAACCGCGTGCACCTGGCCAAGACCCTGGCCGAGGGCGGCAACGTCATCCTGCTCGACGAACCGACCAACGACCTCGACGTCGAAACCCTGCAGGCGCTGGAAGCCGCGCTGGAAGACTTCCCCGGCTGCGCGGTGGTCATCAGCCACGACCGCTGGTTCCTCGACCGGCTGGCGACCCACATCCTGGCCTTCGAGGGCGACAGCCACGTGGAATGGTTCGAGGGCAACTTCGAGGCTTACGAAGAAGACAAGCGGCGCCGGCTGGGCGCGCAGGCGACGGAGCCGCATCGCATCAAGTACCGGCCCCTGGCGCGGTAGTGCACCCGTTTCGCTACCTGGTGTTGCGATCCTGACACTTCGATTCAGGCCTGTCCGCCGTCATTGCGAGCGAAGCGAAGCAATCCCCTGCACGCATCGCGCCCCCGCTGGCGAGGGATTGCTTCGCTCTGCTAACAAGAAACATAGACCCCGCTTGAGGGAGGAGGTTGGAGGCGGCCGGTGTGAGACGCCCACCGACCCCTCCCCCTAACCTTGG
>DASXZP010000039.1:0-105718 GCA_036501825.1 Caulobacteraceae bacterium
CAACGACGCCCCGGCCCTCGCCCAGGCTGACGTTGGCGTGGCCATGAACACCGGGACCTCCGCGGCCAAGGAGGCCGGGAACATGGTGGACCTGGACTCCAACCCGACCAAGCTCATCGAGATCGTGGAGATCGGCAAGCAACTGCTGATCACCCGGGGCGCGCTGACCACCTTCTCCATCGCCAACGACGTGGCGAAATATTTCGCGATCATTCCCGCGATCTTTCTGGCCAGTCTGCCGGCGTTGGGCGCCTTGAATGTCATGCGGTTGCACAGCCCGCAGAGCGCGATCCTGTCGGCGGTGATCTTCAACGCCCTGATCATCGTGACGCTGATCCCCCTGTCGCTGAGAGGCGTGAAGTACCGACCCATCGGCGCGGCGAAGCTGCTGTCGCGCAACCTGCTTCTCTACGGCCTGGGCGGGGTCATCGCCCCCTTTGCCGGTATCTGGCTCGTCGACTGGGCCGTCGTCCTGCTCGGCCTCGCGCCGTCCCACCCCTGATCTGCCGGAGTCCTCCCATGAAGATCCTCGTTGGCGCCCTTGCCCTAGCTGCGGTCCTCGCGCCCGCGGCGGCGTCGGCCCAGAGTGCGCCGCCGACTGCGCCAAACGATCCCGCGCTGTGCACCGACCGCCCCACCAAGGCCAACGCGACCTGCACCGTGCCGGCCGGACATTGGCAACTTGAGACCGACCTGGCGAACTGGTCGCATGCGTCCGAAGGCGGCGTGTCCACCGACGTTCTGCTCGCTCCGAACCCGACGTTAAAGTACGGGCTGAGCGACAAGGCCGACATCGAGTTCAACGTCGCGCCCTACGAGGAGGTGCGCGTTACGGCCGGCGGCGCTACCCACACGGAAAGCGGCGTCGGCGATCTGTTCATGCGTCTGAAGTACGCCGTGGTCTCCAATTCGAACTGGAGCCTGTCGGTCATTCCCTACGTGAAGGCCCCGACCGCGCCCCACAACGTCGGCAACGGCAAGGTCGAAGGCGGTCTGGCCGTACCGGTCAGTTTCAACCTGCCGGACAAATTCTCGCTGACCTTCGGACCGGAGCTCGATTCGCTCGAAAACGCCGCGCTGGACGGCCGCCATCTGAACATGGTGCAGCTGATCAACGTCTCGCGGCCGGTGACCGACAAGATCGGCGTCGCGGTCGAGTACTGGAACGACCAGAACTGGGATCCCCTCGGCACGGTCTCGCAAAGCTCGGCTGACGTGGCCGCGACCTATGCGGTCAGCAACACGCTGCAGCTCGACGTCGGCGCCAACTTCGGCCTGAACGCGGCGACGCCGCGCTCGCAACTCTATGTCGGCGTCTCCAGGCGCTGGTGAGGCAAACCATGTCAATCCTCTCGACCCTGCGCCCCGCGATCGTCTCGACGCTGGCCTTCACCCTGATTCTCGGCGTCGCCTATCCGCTGGCGATCACCGGCGTGGCGCAAGCGACCATGCGGCCTCAGGCCCAGGGCAGTCTGGTGAAGGACAAGGCCGGCCGTGTGATCGGCTCGACCCTCATTGCCCAAGCCTTCTCCAAACCCGAGTACCTGCACCCGCGGCCGTCGGCGGCGGGCAAGGACGGTTATGACACGACCAGCTCCGGCGGCTCCAACCTGGGTCCGTTGAGCGCCGATCTCGCCAAGCGCGAAGCGAGCGACGCCGGCAAGCTGCGCCAGGAAGACGGCGCAGGCGCCGGACCGCTGCCCGCCGATGCGGTCACCACGTCCGCATCGGGCCTCGACCCGGACATTTCGCCGGAGAACGCCCGCCTCCAGATCGACCGCATCGCCAAGGCGCGCGGCGTCGACGCCAACCGCGTCGGCGCGGTGATCGACCAGGTCACCCAAGGCCGTGCGCTCGGCTTCATCGGCCAGCGGCGGGTGAACGTGCTGAAGGTCAATCTGGCTTTGGACGCGCGCTACCCAGTGCGGCGGGCGGTCCCGCGCTGACGCTCAGGCCTGAGCCGCCGGATGGCCGTAACCGGTGCGCAAGGCGAGTCGCTCCGTCGTCATGCTCTGCAGCAGGATCGAGAACAGCACGACGGCGAACGTCGCCGCCAGGATCGGTTGCCGAGCCGGCACGTCAGGAAGCGCCAGGGCCATGGCCACCGGCAGGCCGCCGCGAACGCCCGCCCAGGTCACGACGTTTATCAGGTTCACTCTCCGCTCCCCTTTTGCAAGCGGCAGGAGAGAGAGCGGGATGGACACGGCAACCCAGCGGGCGAGGAGGACGACCACCGGACCACAGACCGCAAGCCATACGAGACTCCACGTTCCGCCCAGCGCCCAGACCTCAACGCCGAGAAGGAAGAACAACACCGCATTCATTCCCTCGTCCAACACGCGCCAAAAGGGATGGATGTGACGAAGCGTGACCTTGCTCATCCGCCGCTCCGCCCACTGAGACCCAACCACAAGTCCGGACACAACCACGCCCACGGGGCCCGACAGATCGAAGTGCAGCGCCAGGGCATAGACGGCGGTCGCCGTCGCGACGGTGATCAAGGTCTCGCTGATCCAGTCGTCAACCACGCGGATCAACAGCACCGCCGCAAAACCGCAAACCAGGCCGAGACCCGCGCCGCCGACGGCGGCGAGGGCGGCTTGTTCCGCGAGCGCCAGACTGACACCGTGGTCGAGCCCGCTCCCGATTGCGAAAGCCGTGACCGCCTTGAAAGCCACGACCGCGACGCCGTCGTTGAACAAGGCCTCGCCTTCGAGTTGGGCCTGGAGTTCCGGCTGCAGCGTGCTCCGTCGGGTCATGGCGATGACGGCGATGGGATCGGTCGGACTGATGAGAACGCCGAACACAAGCGCCCAGCTCAGCGGTATGGGGAAGCCGGCAAACTTGCAAACAGTCCAGAACCCGGCGCCGGCGATTGCCGCGGTCACGACGGTTCCCAAGGACGCCAGCACGCCCACCGCCCACGCACGCCGAGCAAGTGCGCCGAGATCGACGTTCATCGCTCCCGCAAACAACATGTACGCCAGCATGAAATTGAGGACCAGGCGGGGATAGTCGACCTGCGAGACGAGGCGCGCGTAAGCCGCCACCACCGGTGCATCCGGGAAGATCCAGCGTGTCGCCGCCATGGCGGCGGAAACGGCCAGGCCGGTGATCAGCAGCCACGCCGCCAGTGGCAACTTGAACGACACCGCGTTTATCCACAGCGCGAGCGCACAGACGCCAAGGACGATCGCGGCCAGTTCAAAGGCGCTTGGCGTCATAGGCGAAATTCCGCAATCGTCACTTCGCCCTCTGAGTCCGGCCCGCCTGAGCCTAGGCTAGCCCATCGGGCTTGGAAATGCCCGGGCGGCGAGGCGCGCCGCGCTTCATTTGCCGGGATTTGCGAACTCGACCCCCATGAGCCACTCTAGAAACTGATGAGCGCCGAAGAGCCCAGACGTCCTGATCCCGAGGCGCTTCTCGACGAAGCGCGGCGTGAAGGCCGTGGCCAGCTCAAGGTGTTCCTCGGCATGGCGCCGGGGGTCGGCAAGACCTACGAGATGCTGAAAGCGGCGCGCAGCCGCAAGGCCGGCGGCGGCGAGGTTCTGGTCGGCGTGGTCGAGACACACGGGCGCAAGGAAACCGAAGCCTTGTTGCGCGGGCTGGAGGTGCTGCCGCGTAAACCTATCGACTATCGCGACCGCGCCTTCATGGAATTCGATCTCGACGAGGCGTTGCGGCGCAAACCGGCGCTGTTGCTGGTCGATGAATATGCGCACGCCAACGTGCCCGGATCGCGTCATCCGAAGCGGTGGCAAGACGTGGAAGAACTGCTGACCGCGGGCGTCGATGTGTGGACCACGCTGAACGTCCAGCATCTGGAGAGCCTGGTCGACGTGGTGTGGAAGATCACCGGCGTGCGCCAGCGCGAGACCGTGCCGGACTCCGCGCTCTCGCGCGCGGACGAGATCGAGCTGATCGACATTACGCCCGGGGAGTTGCGCCAGCGGCTGGCGGACGGGAAGGTCTATCTCGAGGAAACCGCACGCGTCGCCGCGGACCGCTTTTTCAAGCCCGAGAACCTGACCGCGCTGCGCGAACTCGCCTTGCGGCGCGCCGCCGAGACGGTGGACGACCAACTGCTCGGCGCCATGAAACGCGCCGGCGTCGAAGGCCCCTGGGCCGCGGGCGAACGCATCCTTGTCCTGATCGGCGGCATGCCGGTCGCCGCCGCTCTGGTGCGCGCGGGACGCCGGCTGTCGGACATGACGGGTAACGCGCCGTGGACCGTCGCCCACGTGGACCAGCCGAACCGCGCCCCGCCGGACGCAGCCAGCGCGCACCGCCTGAACGAGGCGCTGAAGCTCGCCCAGCAGCTCGGCGGCTCGACCGCCGTGCTGACCGGCGACGACATCGTCGAGACTGTGCTCGACTACGTACGACGCAACAACGTGACGCAAATCGTCATCGGGCGCACGCCGCAGCGGCGGTTCCGCGCCGCCTTCGGCCGCTCCCTGCCCCAGGCGCTGCTGGAACGTTCGGCCGGCGCGGCGCTGCACATCGTCACCGAGACCGCCGCCGATGCGCCGCTGATCCCGGGGGTGCGCAAGACGCGGGTGCGAAGACCCTGGCTGGGCTATCTGGCGGCGACGGGCTGCGTGCTCGCCGCGACCGGCTTCTCGACCATCATCGACCAGGTGTCGAACCAGACCGCGAACCTGGCGATGGTCTATCTGATCAGCGTGCTGGCGGCGGGCGTCGGCTGGGGCATGGGGCCGGCCCTGTTCGCCGCGGCGCTGGCGGCGATCACCTACAACTTTTTCTTCCTGGAGCCGCGGCTCAACTTTTACATCGGTCACGCGGCGGACGTGCTCACCTTCCTGGTCTTCTTCGTGGTCGCGTCCGCCATCGGCTGGCTGACCGGGCGCGTGCGCGACCAGAGCCGGGCCACCTCGCGACGCGCGTCCGCCATCGCGTCCTTGCTGGAAGCGAGCCGGCGGCTGTCCGCCGCGGCGAGCCGGCAGGAAGCCGCCCAGGCCCTCGCGGAACAACTCGCCGCCGCCGCCGGCGCCAAGGCGGTGATCCTGCTGCCGTCCGATGGCGATATCGCCCCGGCTGCGGGGGCGCCGGCGCTCGAACCGCTGTCGACCGCGGACATGGCGGCGGCGCGCTGGGCGTGGGAGCGCGGCGAGGCGGCAGGGTCGGGCACCGGGACGCTTCCGAACGCAGCGTGGACCTTCCGCCCCCTCGATGGAGTGAAGGACCGGTCCGGGGTCGCGGGGGTCGAGGCCGGCGAAGCGTCTTCGGAGGCGGACGAACGGTTCATCCTGGCGCTGCTCGACCAGGGCGCCGTGGCGCTGGAACGCGCGGAGTTTGCGGCGGAGGCGGCCGACGCGGAGGCGCTGCGCCGTTCCGACCGGCTGCGTGACGCGCTGCTCAACTCCATCAGCCACGATCTGCGCACGCCGCTCTCCACGGTCCTGGGCTCGACCACGACCCTGATCGACTTCGGCGAGAAGCTGGAGAAGCCGGTGCGGCGCGACCTGCTGGTCAGCATCCGCGAGGAAGCCGAGCGGCTGAACCGCTACGTCGGCGACCTGCTCGACATGACCAAGCTGGAAGGCGGCGCCCTGCAGCCGCGGGCCGATCTGGTGGATGTGCGCGAACCGCTGGAGGCGGCCATCGACCGCGTGTCGCGCCGGCTGGGCGAGCGGACGCTGGAGCGCGATTTCGCCCCGCAGCTGTCGATGGTGAAGGCCGACCCGGGCCTCCTGGAACAGGCGGTGGTCAACATCCTGGAAAACGCGATCAGCTATAGTCCCGACCACAGCCGCATCGAGGTGGCGGCGCACGAGGATCCCGACGCGGTGGTGATCTCCATCGAAGACCAGGGCCGCGGCATCCCGCACGGTGAACTCGAGCGGGTGTTCGACAAGTTCCGCCGCCTCGACACCCCCACCGACCGCGGCCAGAGCGCGGGCCTGGGCCTGTCCATCGCCAAGGGCTTCATCGAGGCCATGGGCGGCCGCATCGCCGCCGTCAGCCCGGTCACCGCGACCGGCGGCGCGCGCCTGCTGATCAGCCTGCCCAAGACCATCCGCACCCACGAGTTCCTGCTGTGAGCGCCCAGTCATGAGCGCGTCTCGCCCGCGCATCCTCGTCATCGACGACGAACCGCAGATCCACCGGTTCCTGAGCCCGGCACTGGACGCCGCGGGCTATGAGCCGGTCCGCGCCGACACCGCCGCCGACGGCCTGCGCGAGATCGCCCGCAAGCCCCCCGACGCCGTCGTGCTCGACCTCGGCCTGCCGGACATGGACGGCAAGGAGGCCCTGGCCAAGGCGCGCGCCTTTTACGAGGGACCGATCGTGATTCTGTCGGCGCGACACCAGGAGGCGGAGAAGATCGACGCGCTGGACCTGGGCGCCGACGACTATGTGGAGAAGCCGTTCGGGGTCGGCGAACTGTTGGCGCGGCTGCGCGCGGCGATGCGCCGAAAGCTGCAGAGCGATGGGGCGGAACCCCTTGTACGGCTTGGGAATGTGGAGATCGACCTGGTCCGCCGCATCGTCACCCGCGGCGGCGAAGCGGTGCATCTTTCGCCCAAGGAATACGACCTGCTCGCGCGGCTCGCCGAAGGCGGCGGCAAGGTGTTGACCCACCGCCAGATTCTCACCGCCGTGTGGGGCCCCGCGCACGAGCACGACGTGCAGTACCTGCGCGTCTTCATCGGCCAACTGCGCCAGAAGCTGGAAGCCGACCCGGCGCGTCCGACACTGATCCTGACGGCGCCCGGCGTGGGCTACAGGTTCGGCGTCTGAGGCGCGCCTCACCGTAAATTGCCCGTAGTTACGGTGGGCGGCGGCGGCGGGCGGCGATGCGAAAGACCACCGTAAACCGCCGTAATTACGGTGCGCCGCGGGAAGCGGCGATGTCAAAGACCACCCGGCAATCTAGCGCTGTCGGGGTCGGCGGTGAAGCGGCGGCGCGTTCGCAAAAAAGGTCGAAAAGTCCATCGCGCTGCGTCCGTGAACCGCGTCGATTCGACTTCGGAGACAAAACGAAAGGAATCTGTTATTGTATCGGCCATACGGCTGAAGTTGCGGCGCGGGGGCGCCGTCAGGAGGCCCGAATGCTGGAGCCCGCCTTCATCGGCGTTTCACGTCGAGTGGACGTTCGCAGCGTCGCAGAAATGCGCCGCGTTCTGCTGCCCTTCGAGGACGAAACCACCCGGATCAGCGCCTGCGAAGAGGCGATCCGCAGCGTGGTCGCCGCGGCGCGTAAATCCGGCGCTTTCTCTTACGAATCCATCGCCCGCGAGCTGTTCTACCGCTTCAGCAAGGACGCCTCGCTGGCCAAAAAGGCGCGCTAGGCCTTCCGCAGGACGACGACCTCGCCATCTTCCTTGGTGAAGGTCTCCGGACTCCGCTCCAACAGGTCAAACACGCGTTCCGACGGGCGGCACAGCGCTGCGCCCTTGGGCGTCACCACGATCGGGCGATTCACCAGGATCGGATGCTCGACCATGGCGGCGAGGATCGTCTCGCCGTCCGCCCCCAAGAGGCCGAGCTCAACTGCGGGGGTGCCTTTTTCCCGCAGCAGGTCCGCCGGCGCCACGGCCATCCGCGCCACCAGGTCATCGAGCAGCGCGCGGGTCCAACCCGTCTGCAGGTAGTCGACGACCACCGGGTCATAACCGGCGGCGCGCACCATCGCGAGCGTGTTGCGCGACGTGCCGCACGCGCGGTTGTGATAGACGGTGACCGGGAAATCTGCGCTCACGCGGGTCGCTCCTCTTTCAGCAGCCATCCGAAGACCGCGACAGCGACCAGGGCGCCGATCAGCTGGGCCCCGATGAAGGCGGGCGCCGACGCCGGCGCAATGCCGGCAAAGGTATTCGACAGAGTCCGCGCAACGGTGACGGCCGGGTTTGCGAAGGAGGTCGACGCCGTGAACCAGTAGGCCGCCGTGATGTACAGTCCGACCGCCGCCGGCGTGAAATCGGGCCGGAAGCGCAAGGCGCCCAGGATGGTCGCGAGCAGGCCGAAGGTGGCGATGAACTCGGCAAACGCCAGCGCCGGGCCGTCGCGCAACTTGGTCGACACTTGCAGGATCGGCTCGGCGAACATGGCGTGCGCGGCGAAAACCCCGAGCACGCCGCCCGCCGATTGCGCGACGACGTAGGCCAGCGCCAATCCCCAGCCGATCTCACGCCGCACGGCGAAGGCAATCGTCACGGCGGGATTGAAATGCGCGCCCGAGATGGGACCGAAGACGGTGATCAGAACCACCAGGCCGGCGCCCGTCGCCAAGGTGTTGGCGAGGAGCGCGATCGCGACGTTCCCGCCTGCGAGTCGTTCGCCCATGATCCCCGACCCGATCACGATCGCGAGCAGCAGCGCCGTGCCCAAAGCTTCGGCCGCAAGGCGCCGTGTCATCGAATAGGGATGGATCGGCGGCTCGAGGCTCGCGGTAACGCTGACCGGCTTCATCTATCGGGACGGGCGGCGGGCGGTCTGCGCCGTCGCCGGCGCGCAGCAGGCCTCGTCCGTCCCTGCCGCAAGGTCTTCGCCATAGACCGTGCTTTCGCCGAAACTGTGGAAGGTCTCCCAGCGAAGCCCGGAAGGGTCGGTCACCCACGTCTTGTCCGACTTGGCGTAGCAACAGGTCGTCGATACCTCATCAATTGTGTCGGCGCCTGCGGTCTTCAACCGATCAGAAATTGCGGCAAGCTCATCCCCCTCGTCGGCCTGTATGCCGAGGTGATCCAGACCAGCGCTTCGGCCGCGCGACGAGATGGCGAAGTTCACCCGCGGATCGTCGAGCATCCATTTGGCGTAATCGTCCTTCACCGTAGAGGGCGCAGCGCCGAATAGCGTCTCGTAGAAGCCGATCGATTTGGCGAGGTCATCGACTGCGACGTGGATGTGCAGGCGCTTCATGACGCAGTCTCCAGCTTGGCGCTGCAACAGGCCGCGCGTGCGGCGATCGGCGCGCAGATTTCGGGGCGCCCCTGGCAGCAGTCTTCCATGAGGAAACCGATGAGGGAGGCAATCTCGCCGTAGTTGGCCGAGTAGAAGATCGACCGGCTTTCGCGTCGCGATCCGATCAGGCCGGCGCGGGAAAGGATTGCGAGTTGGGTCGACATGGTGTTGGCGGGCGTGTCGAAGGCGCGCGCGATGTCGCCGGCGGCGACGCCCTCGGGTCCCGCCTGGACGAGCAGGCGGAAGACGGAAAGGCGGCTCGGGTGAGCCAGGGCGGCGAGGGCCTCAATGGCGGTTTCCATGATTCCATGATTCCGGAACTATGGAATTGAATCAAGCCTTCACTGGGCGGCAAGACCCGCGAGCGCCCCGGCAAGACCCGCGGCGGCCGGTCCCACGATCAGATGCACCACGCCTGCGCCCGGCCGCGCGACGCCGCGTGGCGCGACCTGGCGCACTGAGATCTCGTCCACGGCCGAGTCGTTCGCCACCTCGACCCGTACGCGCCCTGCCCTGGCCTCGACAGCCATGACGTTGGCGGCGCCGCCCAAGGCAGCGAGCAAGCCGGCGGCGAGCTTCGGGTCAGCCGCGACCGGCGCCGGCCTGGCCTGAACGGTCGGGCTCGACGGCTGCGGTGCAACCGGCGCATCGTCGCCGAGGGTCGCCAGGCGCGCGCGGATGTCGCCGGCAATCTGGTCGGCGGTCGGTCCCATGACCACCTGCACCGTCGCCGCCGACGGGCGAATCAGGCCGCGTGAGCCGAGCGCTTTCAGTGCGGCTTCATCGACCGCGTGGCTGTCGACGACCTCGAGGCGCAGGCGCGTGGTGCAGGCGTCGACCATCTTTAGATTGGCCTTGCCGCCGAGGGCTGTGATCAGGCCGTCGATGCGGGCGCCGCCTTTTACCGGCGGCGCCGTGACGGCGGGCGCCTCGTCGCGTCCGGGGGTCTTCAGGTTGAAGCGGCGGATCGCGAAGCTGAAGGTGAAATAGTAGATGAGCGCGTAAACCGCGCCGACCGGCCACAGCAGCCAGGGGTTCTGCGCCTTGTTCCAGTTCAGGACGTAGTCGAAGGCGCCGGCGGAGAAGCTGTAGCCCAGCCGCACGTGCAACAGGTGCATGATCACTTCGGCCAGGCCGGTCAGGACCGCGTGCACCAAGTACAACAGGGGCGCCAGGAACATGAAGGTGAACTCGATCGGTTCGGTCACTCCGGTCAGGAACGAGGTCAACGCCATCGACATCAGCATGCCGCCGACTTCCTTGCGGCGCTCCTTCGGCGCGGCGCGATACATGGCGAAGCAGGCGGCCGGCAGGCCGAACATCATCACCGGGAAGAACCCGCTCATGAACCCGCCGGCGGTCGGGTCGCCCGCGAAGAAGCGGTTCAGATCGCCGGTCTTGCCGTGGAAATCACCGATCACGAAATAGGCGACGTTGTTGAGGATGTGGTGCAGACCGGTGACCAGCAACAGGCGGTTCAGCAGGCCGAAGACGAACAGGCCCCAACCGCCCGCGGCCAGCACGGCCTGGCTCAGGGTGTCGAGGCCATTCGACAGCACCGGCCAGCCCACGCCGAACGCGCCGCCCAGGAACAGGCCTGCGAAGCCGCTGATGATCGGCACGAAACGGCGTCCGCCGAAGAAGGCCAGATAGTCGGGCAGCTTGATGTCGTAGAAGCGGTTGTAGAGCAGACCGCCGGTCAGGCCCGAGAGGATGCCGCACAGGACGCCGAAGTGATTTACCGCCCCGCTGGCGTAGTCCGCCTGGACGAGCTTGGCGAACTTGTCGGGCACGCCCGCGGTCAGCGCCGGCGGCGCCTGGATCAGGGCGGCGGCGCCGGCGGTCGCGATCATGAAGCAGACGAGGCCCGCCAATCCCGCTGCGCCGTGGTTCTCGCGCGCGAAACCGACGGCCACGCCGACCGCGAACAGATAGCCCAGGTGCGAGAAGATGGTGTCTGCGCAGGCGCCGATGAACGGCGCGCCGTGCACTACCCACCAGCTCGCGTGCGGCAGCCACGCCCACACGTCGTCCTGACCCAGGCGCAACAGAATGCCGGCCACCGGAAGCACGGCGATGGGCAGCATCAGCGCCCGTCCCAATCTCTGCAGGTTCGCGAGCATGGCGGCTCCTATTCGCGGCCGGTCAGGGCAGGCCAGGTCTGCATCACCAGCGACCGGACGTCGGCGGCGGATGCGAGGGCGAGCGCACGCTGTGCGGCCTTGCGGCAGTCGGCGAGCGTCACCTGGCGGATGAGGGCTTTCAGGTCGGGGATGCGGTTGGGCGTGGCGGAAAGCTCGGTCACGCCCAGGCCGATCAGGATCGGCGCCGCCACCGGATCGGAGGCGAGGCCGCCGCAGACGCCGACCCAGCGGCCGTGTTTCGCCGCGCCCTCGACCGCCTGGCCGATCAGGCGCAACACCGCGGGATTGAGCGCGTCGAGCTGGGCGGCGAGCTGCGGATTGCCGCGGTCCATGGCCAGCACGTACTGGGTCAGGTCGTTGGTGCCGACGGAGAAGAAGTCGGCTTCCTCGGCGATCTGGTCGGCGAGCACCGCGCAGGCGGGCGTCTCCACCATGACGCCGAGCTTGATGGGATCGGTGCGGCCGAGATCGCGGGCGATTTCGTCGACCACCGCGCGGACGGCTTTCAGTTCGGAGACCTGGGCGATCATCGGCAGCATGATCGAGCACTGGCCGGGCGGATCGACGCTGAGTATCGCGCGCAACTGTTCACGCATCAGATCGGGCCGCCACAGGCTGGTGCGCACGCCGCGCAGGCCAAGGGCGGGGTTGTCCTCGTAGGGCAGCGGCAGGTAGGGCGCAGGCTTGTCGCCGCCGATGTCGAGGGTGCGCACGATCAGCGGCCGCCCGCCCAGCGCATCGGCGACGCCCTGATAGGCGCGGCGCTGCTCGGCCTCGTCCGGCGGGGTTTCGCGGTCGAGGAACAGGAATTCGGTGCGCAGCAGGCCGCAGCCCTCGGCCCCCCCCTCCACCGCGCCGGCCGCTTCGTCCACGGCGCCCAGGTTGGCGAACACCTCGATGCGCGCGCCGTCGGCCGTCGTGCAGAGCTCGCGCGCCGCCTTGCGCGCCGCGGCCTGCCGCTGTTTACGCGCGGCGAGTGCAGTGCGAATGGCGTCGGCCTCCCACGGTTCGGGAGAGAGATGCAGGCGCGCCTGATCGGCGTCGAGGATGACGGTCACGCCGTCCGCAACGTCCAGCACGCGTTCGCCGGCTGCCACCACCGCTGGAATATCCATCGCGGCCGCGAGGATCGCCACGTGCGAGGTCGGGCCGCCGCCAGCGAGGCAGAAGCCCGCCAGCCTGGACGCGTCGAGCGCGACCAGCTGCGACGGCAGCAGTTCGTCGGCGATCAGAACCGCGTTTTCGGGCAGATCGGGCGCCGGTTCGCCGTCGGGCCCGGCCAGGGCCAGCAGGACCTGGCGTTCCAGGTCCGCGAGATCGGCGGCGCGCTCGGCCATGCGCGCATCGTCCAGCGCTCTCAGCACCGCGATCTGGGCCCGCACCGCCTTGCGCCAGGCCGCACCTGCGCTGAACCCCGCCTGCAACGACGCCTGCGCGACGTCGAGCAACTCGGGGTCGTCCAGCAGGGCGATGTGGGCGGTCAGGATGGAGCGGCGGTGGCGTTCGCCGCCGGCAGCAGCCTTTTCCAGGGCGTCGCGCACCGTACTGCGCGCGCGGACGAGTTCGGCGCTTTCCTGCACCACGCCGGCGCCCTTTTCGGCGACCTGGATTTCGGGCGCGACGAAACGGACCGCAGTCCCGACCGCGAGACCGGGCGACGCGGTCACGCCGGTGATGAGTTTGGGATCGGCATTCGGTTTCGCGCTCGCGCGGCGTTGAGCGGGCGCCGGGTGCGGCGCGGTTTCCACCAGGCCTGCGATGTGGGCGGCGACACCCTCGGCGGCGGCATCCGCGTCGGCGCCGCGGGCCAGGACTTCGATCTCATCGCCGTCGCGTGCGCCGAACGCCATCAGGGCGACGACGCTCTTGGCGTTGGCCTTGCGGCCGCCGGCGGAGAGGCTGATTTCGGCGGAGAAGCGCTTGGCGCAAGCAGCGACCGAGGCGGCGGGCCGCGCGTGCAGGCCGTGCGCTAACGCCAGACGCACCGTGCGTGAGACCTCGGCGCCGGCGGGCTGAGCCGTTGCAGCTGCGGACGCGCGCGGGGCGATGGCCATGAGGAAGCCGCCGGCTTCGACGGCGCCTTCGGCGCGACGGACCACGGCGAAGGCGTCACTGTTGGCCAGGATAATCGGCGTGACCAGGCTCGCGGCGTTAAGGGCGAGGTAGTCCAGGTCGAAGCCGATCAGAGGATCGCCCGCGCGTACGGCCTGCCCGTCCTTCACGTGCACGGTGAAGCCTTCGCCCTTCAGCGCCACGGTCTCCAGACCGATGTGCATGAGGATCTCGACGCCGTTGGCCGCCCGGATCGTGGCGGCATGACGAGTGTGATGCACCGCCACCACCTCGCCGTCGCAGGGCGCGCAGAGCACCGCGCTCGTCGGGTCGATCAGGACGCCGTCGCCCATCATGCGTTCGGCAAACACCGGATCGGGCGCCTCGTCGAGCGGGGCGACCCAGCCGGAGAGCGGCGCGATCAAGGTCAGTTCGCTCACGGGCGGTGTCCTGTCATGCATCTCACTTTCGTCCACCGAGGTGGAGCAGATCGCCCAAGCCCCACGACGGCTTGGCCGGCGGCAGCAGGTCGACGGTCTTGATCGCCCACATCGGATCGACGCCCTTCTGGGTGAAGGTGAAGCACAGATCGTGCTTGCCCGCGACGGGCCGGATCGGAACCGGCGGCAGAGCGGTGACGGCAGGGTTGGAAACCGCGGGT
Organism: Caulobacteraceae bacterium; assembly: GCA_036501825.1. Lineage (GTDB taxonomy): Bacteria > Pseudomonadota > Alphaproteobacteria > Caulobacterales > Caulobacteraceae > JAFECT01. Next base: position 13,786 of record DASXZP010000039.1, read on the forward strand.
TTCAGGGGCAGTACGGCGATGCGCTCACCGTCGCAGGTGTCGAGGCGAACTTCGAGCTCGCCGTCCGGGGTGGCGGGCGCGCGGAACTTGATGCCGTTGATCGAGTCGCCGACCTGGAAGTTGAAGGGCAATTGCCCGACCTCGGCGCCGATCGACGCGACGCCATCGAGCTCGGCGCCCGGGTAGATCCAGCACGGGTTCAGGATGTCGACCAGGAACACCGCGCGCGGGCCGGTCGCCGGCGCGTCGTCCTCGAGCGACAGGTCCAGCTTTCCGGCACAGGTTTTCAGCTCGTGGCTGTCGCGCGAGCGCACCGTGTCCGCGTCGAAGCGGCGTTCGACCGCGTGCGACATCGACTCGCCGTTGATGAAGGTGGCCGCGCGCACCCGCGCCGGCAACGCGAGGGCAAAGGGCGCGTCGTAGCGCTTAGCTGCCGGCGTCGGTTCCGATCCGTCGGTGGTGTAGCGGATATCGCCCGCGCCGCTCTCATCGCTGAGCGTGACGCTTACCCGGTTGGTCTTCGGGTCGAAGTCGGAGGCCAGCAGCGGTTCGTACGCGCTATCGGCGGCGTTGACGCCGAGATCGCGAAGGCGCGCGGCCTCGGCCGGCATGCGAGTCATGAAGCTCTTGGCGGCGCCGGGCGCCGACCAACCGAGTTCGGCAATGGCGGCGGCGCGCGGGAAGGTCATGAACTCGACCCGCGGCTCAGTGCGGATGTGCTCGGTCCACACCGCGCCCTCCACGCCGAGGATGTGGCTGCGCTCCGTCGCAGAGAGCGTCGGCGGCGCGGGATCGAAGGCGGCGATATCGGTAAGCGTCAGCAAGGCGCCGCGTCCCGGCGGCTGGTCCGGCGCCGGGTTCTGCCGATGGTCAAGGTAGAGGGTGGGATCGACCGCCAGCACGGCGTCGTGACCCTGAGCCGCCGCCGCTGCGGCGCCTGCGGGACCCTGCCACGACATGATCGTGGCGTGTTCGGTGAGGCCGCCCTTCAGAATGTCGTCCCAACCGACGAGACGACGGCCGCGCTCAGTCAGCCACGCGTCCAGACGACCGGTAAGCCAGGATTGCAGCTCGTCCTCGTTCTTGAGACCCAGCGCCTGCATCTGCGCCTGAATTTTGGGCGAGGCTTTCCACTGGGTCTTCACCGCCTCGTCACCGCCGACATGGATGTAGCGACTGGGGAACAGGTCGATCACTTCGCCGAGCACGTCCTCCAGGAAGCCGACGGTTCGCGGGTTGGGATCGAGCAGGTTGTCGTAGACGCCCCAGTCGGAGGGCACGCGCGTGGGCGGGTTCGACGTCGAGGCGAGCCAGGGATAGGCGACGACGGCTGCGCTCTCATGCCCGGGCATGTCGATCTCGGGCACGATGGTGACGTGGCGCTGGGCGGCGTAGGCGACGATGTCGCGCACCTGGGCTTGGGTGTAGAAGCCACCGTAGAGACGCGGCTTGTGCGTCGCGGGGTCGATGTCCTGGGCCGGCCCCTGCCCGGCCGGCATGCGCCAGGCCCCGATCTCGGTCAGGCGCGGGTACTTCTTGATCTCCAGCCGCCAGCCCTGGTCGTCGGTCAGGTGCCAGTGCAGCACGTTCAGTTTGTGCACCGCCATGTCGTCGATGAACGATTTGACGAAGCCGGGCGACTGGAAGTGACGCGCGGAATCGAGCAGCAGACCACGCCACGCATAGCGAGGCGCGTCCTGGATAGTGAGCGATGGGATGGCGACCGAGCGGGCGCGTCCATCGGTTTCGGTTGCGAGCTGCAGCAGCGTCACCGCGCCGTAGAACAGGGCCGCGTCGCTCGCGCCGGTCACGGTCGCACCGGCCGGTGCGGTGGTGAGGGCGTAGGCTTCATCGCCGGCGGGCGCGTCGGGGCCGCGGGTAAGATGGATCACCGGACCGGTGGATCGGCTGCTCTCTTCGCCGACCTTCAGCGCGAGGCCGCGCGCGCGTTTCAGATGATCGCTGAGCCAGGTCGCGATCCAGCGCGCCTGGGGGTCGTTGGCGGGAACGAGGATGCGGGTCGCCGAGCTCAGCACGAACACGCCCGGGGCGGGCGTCAGCGACAGGGGTTCGGGAATGACCGACGGCGGCGCGGGTTGAACCGGCGTGGGGGATACGCCGAACAGCTTGGAAAGGGAGAAGGGCTCGGCCTGGGCCTGGGACGCGGCCAGGGCGAGCGCCAGGGCCGCGATCGCGGTCCGCAACAGGCCTCCTGATAACGCCGGTCTAGCCACCGTGGTCCCTCTGCCCGAAGCCTCGCACGAAGAGAGGCGGAGCGGCGAAGCGCTCCGCCCAAGTCATCGCTGTGCTCAGGAAGATACTCAATGCCTGATCCGCTCCGAAATCCGACGAGTCGGACATCCCAGCGGCAGGCCGCCTGCGCCGCCTCGGGAGAAGGCGAAGGCGAGGTCCGCAACCAAGACCCGCGCCGGGGGACGGCTCGAGCCTCGGCTGAAGCAGGTCACGCGGGCGGCGATGAACCGGTCGCCGCCCACGTTTAGGTCAGTACTTGATCCGCAGGCCGACGTAGAACTGACGGCCGTTGTCGTAGACGGCGCGCGGCTGGTTCTTGTTCTCCGCATAGTACTTCAGCAGCGGGTCGGTCAGGTTCAGCGCGTCGGCCGTGATGGTGACGTTGGGCGTGACCTTCACGTTCACCGAGGCGTCGAGTTCGCCGGTGTTGTCCTGGTTCTCGGCCGACGAGCGGTCGAGGCCCACGAAGAAGTGCGAGCGATAGGTGTAGGCCAGTCGCGCGCTCAGCCAGTGGTTCTCGAAGTAGCCCGTCGCGTTGAAGGTGTTGCGCGAGTCGCCGACCAGGGGATGGCCCGCCGCATCACTGCCGTCGGCGTAGGTGTAGTTGGCCTGGAAGCCGAAGCCGTAGGCGATCGGTTGCTGCCACTGCAGTTCGAGCCCCTCGCTCTTGCCGCTCGTATTGACCGGCGAGGTGATCGTGTAGGTCTTAATCGCGTTGTAGAACATGCTGTAATACTGGGCCGTCGAGAGGCCGTAGCCGACGTAGCTCGACAGATCCATGTAGAACAGGTGACCGGCCAGCAGCGAGGTCGGCGCGTAGTACCACTCCAGGCCGATGTCGTAGTTGTTCGACCTGATCGGCTTCAGGTTCGGGTTGCCGCCGTTGCCGGTCAAGGTCAGGTCGGTCAGCGACACCGCGCCGGCAAGCGCGGAGTAGTCGGGCCGCGAGATGGCCTCGTTGGCGGCGAAGCGCAGCAGCAGATCGTCCTGGACGTTGAAGGTCAGGTTGATCGACGGCAGCACGTCGAAATAGTTGTGATCGACCTTGGTGACGATGTAGTCGCCGAACGCCGAGGACGTGATCACGCCGGGCGTGGTGGAGAACGCCTGCGAATTCACATAGCTCGACAGCTGGCTGTCGACGAGACGGACGCCGAAGTTGCCGTGCCAGCGGTCGCCGCCGATTTCGGCCATGATGTAGCCGGCGGTGTCGACTTCGTTCACCTTGAAGGTGCCGGGCCAGTAATAGAACAGGTCCGGTGAACCCGCAGGACGCGGCGCCAGGATCGGCACGATGGTCGAGGTAATCAGGCCGGTGTTGCCGATCGCCGGGTTGGACAGGAAGCCCGGGACGCGGAAGGCGCTGCCGAAGTTGGACGGATAGTCCTGACCGGTCGGGTCGACCGCCGAGAACGGAAGTCCGCCGCCGCCGGTCCAGCACTGGCCGTTGGCGCCGATCGAGCAGCCGTGGTCCCAACCCACCACCTGGCGGGTGTGATCGTTGGCGCGAATCCCGAACTTCAACGCCTTGAAGGGACCGTCGTCGAGATCGTAGGTACCGTCGATCTTGCCGTAGGTTTCCTTGTCCTTTTCGTTGAAGGTCTCGTTCCAGGCCCAGTCGTTGAACAGGCCGGCCGGGTTGGACGGGGTGATGTTCGCGAACGAAACCGCGGCAACGCCCGAGGAGGTGTAGTTGTAGGCTGCGCCGGTGGGTCCATCGACTTCGAACGACGGCGCCGAGGGCGTGTCGCCGTGGCCTTCGGTGTAGCCCAACTGAAACTTGAAGTTCAGCCGGCTCGACGGGTGATAGGCGCCGTCGAGGTTGACGTACATGGTCGAAGACGACTCGTTGGGACGATAGATGTTGTCCACCACGACGCCGTCGGTCGGGCCGCCCGGACCCACCAGCGGGAACGAGGCCCCGGTGATTGTGTCGCCCTTGACCGTGTAGCTGGTCGGAACGTTGGTGGTGAACTCCTTGGAGCCCCAGAACATGTAGTTGGTGTTATAGTTCGTCGCGTTCATGTGTGAGTAGAAGCCGTCGAGCTTGAACTCCCACTCGTCGTTCGGCTTCCACTGGATGGTGGCGTCGCCGCCTTCGCGCACGCGCTGCTGCTGGAACAGCGACGAACCGATCAGGGTCGGGTACCACTTGCCGACGAGGCTCGGGATCGCCGCGCCGGTCGCATCGCCGGACCCCACCTGAGCCCAGCCGAGGTCTTCTTGGCCATCGCGGCGGATGTCGCGCGCTTCGTAGAAGCCCTGAACGATGATCCCGAGGGTGTCGTCGCTGTTTTTCCAGCCCAGCAAGGCGCTCGCTTGCGGCTTCCAGTCGGCGGCGAGCGAGCCGTATTCGCCCTGCAGCTCGGCTTCCACCGTCGTCTGGGTCGGCAGGGCCAGCGGATCGCGGGTCAGGATGTTGATGGAGCCGGCGACGCCGCCTTCGACCATGTTGGCCGACTGCGACTTGGAAGCTTCGGCGGTGTTGACGATTTCCGAAGGCAGCAGGGTGAAGCTGACGCTACGGCCCACCGTCTGGAACTGATCGAGGATGAACCAGTCGCCGGTGGAGACCGGGTGGTCGTTGATCAGCACCTGGGTGAGGCTGGGGTTGGTGCCGCGGATGGAGACGCGGTCCTTCTCGTCGAAGCCGCCCTCGCCGCTCGAAGCGGACACGGTGTTCAGGCCCGGAAGGCGCGACAGCGCGTCGGCGACGTTCTTATCCGGCAGCTTGCCGATGTCGTCCGACGAGATCGCGTCGACCACGTTGTCGGACTGACGCTTGATCGAAATCGCTTTCTGCAGCGACGCCTTGACGCCGGTCACTACCACTTCGGAGACCGTAGTATCGGCCTGAGGCGCGGGATCAGCCGCGAATGCAGGCGACACGGCGCCGGCGGCCAGTACGGCCAGGACGCTCGACGAACAGATCAGCATTGGCTTGCGCAAACGCATGTAACTCCCTCCCTTTTCCGGCGGTCCGCGAGGATCTGCGCCGGTGCTTCCCCTTCGAAGCCGGGCCTCTCTGCGACCCGTCCTCCAATGCCAACCGGGCGCCCGTTTGAGCCGCCCGCTCTACCGGAATCCTCCGGCATCGGATTGACACCCTATAACGAGGTTACGAAGAAAGAAAGACAAAAATGATACCAATCACGGACCGCTAGATTTATTGGTATGCAAGTGGTACGGTCATATGGCATAACCCGTTGGAAACCGCTAACCACGCTTCCTATGTCCCGGTCTTCGGAGCAGTCCGTGTCCCTTTCCTCGATCCTCGGTCCCTTGGACGACTCGAGCCCGCAGCCGCTCTATCAGCAGCTGCAGCGCGCGCTGCGTGAGGCGATCGGCGCGAATGTGCTGGGCCCCGACGACGCCCTGCCCGCCGAACGCGACCTGGCCGACGAGTTCGCCGTGTCGCGAATCACCGTGCGCAAGGCGCTCGACGGCCTGGTCAGCGAGGGCCTGCTGACGCGCCGCCAGGGCGCGGGCACCTTTGTCTCCGGCCGCGTCGAAAAGAATTTCGCCAAGCTGACCTCGTTCTCCGAGGATATGATCGCGCGCGGGCGCAAACCGCACAGCGTGTGGATCAGCCGCGGCGCCGGCAGCGTGACGCCGGAAGAATCGATGACCCTCGGCCTTTCGCCCGGCGTCGGCGTGTATCGGTTCGGCCGCATCCGTTACGCCGACGCGGCGCCGATGGCGCTGGAGTATTCGACCATTCCCGCCGCGTGCCTGGGCGCACTCGAGGAAGTCGGTGAGTCGCTCTATGACGCGCTGGCGCGCAACGGCAATCGCCCCACCCGCGCGTTGCAGCGCCTGCGCGCGGTCCTGTTCAGCGCCGAACAGGCCGAGCTGCTGGGCATTTCCGCCGGCGATCCCGGCCTGCTCATCGAACGCCGCGGCTTCTTGAAGAACGGCCAGGCGGTCGAGTTCACCCAATCCTTTTATCGCGGCGACGCCTACGACTTCGTGGCCGAGCTGAGCACCCAAGGCTGAGGCGCGCCCGCGTGGACCTGGAGCCCTCCCGAAATCCTGGTCAGGACGGCGGCGATCGCCACGGTCGCGCCGGCGAAAGCCGGATGGCGCGCGAGGCGCTGCAGGCGCCGCAGGTGGTCGCCCACGCGATCGCCGCCAACCGCGCGATGCTGCGCGATCTCGGCGCCCTGTTGCGCAAGCGCGCGCCCACCGCAGTGGTCACCTGCGCGCGGGGCAGTTCCGACCACGCCGCGACCTTTGCGAAATATCTGATCGAGACGCGCACCGGCGTGATCACCTCGTCGGCGGCGCCGTCGGTGAGTTCGGTTTACGAATCATCGCCCGCCATGCGCGACGCGGTGTGCGTGGCGATCTCGCAATCGGGCCGCAGCCCCGATCTTCTCTCCACGGTGGAAGCGGCCAAGCGCGGCGGCGCCTTCGTCATAGCCCTGGTCAATGCGGAAGATTCGCCGCTCGCCGCCCTGGCCGATGCGTCCGTGCCGCTGCACGCGGGGCCGGAACTGAGCGTCGCGGCGACCAAGTCCTATATCGCGGCGCTCGCGACGGTGAGCCAGCTGGTCGGCGAGTGGGCGCAGGACGCGGAACTGCTGGCCGCCCTCGAAGGCGGGCCGGAACTTTTGGCGCGCGCGGCGCATCTGGACTGGAGTGCTGCGGTCGAAACGCTCACCCCCGCGCACAATCTGTTCACGGTCGGCCGCGGCCTCGGCTTCGGCGTGGCCCAGGAGGCGGCGCTGAAGTTCAAGGAAACCTGCGGCCTGCACGCGGAGGCCTTCAGTTCGGCGGAAGTGCGCCACGGGCCGATGGCCCTGGTTACCGAGGGCTTTCCGGTGCTGGCCTTCGCCCAGGACGACGCGACGCGGCCGGGCCTGGAAGCGCTTGCCGCCGATCTGTCACGCGACGGCGCCAAGGTGCTGCTCGCGGGCGCCGAACAGGCGTCTGCGATTATGCTTCCCACCTTGAAGGCGCATCCGGTGCTACAGCCCGTGCTCGAGATTCAAAGTTTCTACGGCATGGCGGCCGAGCTCTCCCGCGCGCGCGGGTTCGATGCGGACCGGCCGCCGCACCTCAACAAGGTCACCCGGACCGTCTGATGATCCGCGCCCTGGTCAACGCTCGCGTGCTGCAGGACGGGGCCCTCGCCGAGGGCCGCGCCGTGGTGATCGAGCACGGCCGCATCACCGGCGTGGTCGCCGAACGCGACATCCCCGCCAGCGCGCGACGCACCGACCTGGAAGGCGCGCTGCTGCTGCCGGGCTTTTTCGACACCCAGGTCAACGGCGGCGCGGGCCTGCTGTTCAACGACGCCCCGACGGTAGAGACCATCGCCGCCATCGGCGCCGCGCACCGCAAGTTCGGCAGCACGGCCTTCCTGCCCACCCTGATCAGCGACGATCTGCAGGTGGTGCGCGAAGCCATCGCCGCCGTCGACGCCGCCATCGAGCAAGGCGTGCCGGGCGTGTGGGGCATTCACATCGAAGGCCCGTTCCTGAACGTGCGGCGCAAGGGCGTGCACGACGCGTCCAAGTTCCTGACCCTGGACGAAAGCTCGCTGGGCCTGCTGTCGTCGCTGAAGCGCGGCCGCACCCTGGTGACCCTGGCGCCGGAGAAGACCCGGCCCGAGATCGTGCGCGCGCTGTGCGACGCGGGCGTCGCGGTGGCCGCGGGTCACACCAACGCGTCCTACGCCGCGACCAAGGCGGCGCTGTTGCACGGGCTCAGCGGCTTCACCCACCTGTTCAACGCCATGTCGCCCCTGACCAGCCGCGAGCCGGGCGTGGTCGGCGCGGCGCTGGAGGACCAGAACGCCTGGTGCGGCCTGATCGTCGATGGCCGCCACGTGGACCCGGTGGTGCTGAAAATCGCCCTGAAGTGCCGCCCGCTCGACCGCTTCATGCTGGTCACCGACGCCATGCCCAGCGTGGGCATGAGCGGGGCCAAGACCTTCATGCTGCAGGGCCGGATGATCACCGTGGAGGACGGCGTCTGCGTCGACGCCCACGGCACCTTGGCCGGTTCTGACCTGGACATGGCGAGCGCGGTGCGCAATGCACGGGACATGCTCGACCTCGACCTCCCCTCGGCCGTGCACATGGCCAGCGCCCACCCCGCCGCCTTCATGGGCCTGGACGGAGAACTGGGCCGAATCGCGCCGGGCCTGCGCGCCGACCTGGTCTGCGCCACCGACGACCTGAAGGTGCTCGAAACCTGGATCGGCGGCGAGCCGTCGGGAATCGGCGAGGACCACGACGCACCCCAGCGCGCACCCGCCTTCGGAGGCGCGGCCCGGGGCCCGGCGCAATAAGCGATGAGCCCCGCCCCGACCACCGCCGGCGCCATGGTCATCTTCGGCGCCACCGGCGACCTCGCGCTGCGCATGCTCTATCCGTCGCTCTATTTCCTGGAGCTGGACGGTCTGCTGCCGAAGAACCTGGCGATCATCGGCGCCTCGCGGTCACAGTTGTCCGACGCCGCCTTCATCGAACGCGTGGAGACGGACCTGCGCGAACGCGCGGGTAAACACTTCGACGACGAGGTGTTCGAGCGTTTCCGCAGGCGTCTCAAGTATCTCGGCGGCGACGCCAGTCAGCCCGAGATGTTCATGCGCCTCTCGCACGCGCTGGAGGGCGCGCGCGAAGTGATCTTCTATCTGTCGACGTCGCCCAGCCTCTACGGCGCGATCGCGCAAAATCTCGAGCGCTGCGGCCTTGCGGCGGCGCCCAATCGCATCGTCGTGGAAAAGCCGCTCGGGCGTGACCTCGCCTCGTGCCGTGCGATCAACGATGCGCTGGGCGTGGCGTTCAGCGAAGACCGCATCTTCCGCATCGACCACTATCTCGGCAAGGAGGCGGTGCAGAACCTGCTGGCGCTGCGCTTCGCCAACACCTTCTTTGAACCCTTGTGGAACAAGGTTTCCATCGACCACGTGCAGATCACCATCGCCGAGACCGTCGGCGTCGAGGGCCGCTGGGGCTACTACGACGAGTACGGCGCGATCCGCGACATGGTTCAGAACCACATGATGCAGCTCCTGTGCCTCGTCGCCATGGAGCCGCCCGCGTCGCTCGATCCGGACTCGGTGCGCAACGAGAAGGTCAAGGTGTTGCGCTCGCTGCGCACCATCAACGGCCGCGAGGTCGATCGCAAAACCGTGCGCGGCCAGTATCGCGCCGGCGTCGCCGAAGGTCACTCCGTGCCCGGTTACGCCGATGAAGCCGGCGGCCATGCCAGCGACACCGAAACCTATGTCGCGCTCTGCGCGCACATCGACAACTGGCGCTGGGCGGGCGTGCCCTTCTATCTGCGCACGGGCAAGCGCATGCCCGAGCGCTCGTCGCAGATCGTCATCCAGTTTCGCGAAGTGCCGCATTCGGTGTTCGGCGGGGCCGACCTGCTCGCCAACCGCCTGACCATCCGGCTGCAGCCGCAGGAGGAGATCTCGCTCCTGCTGATGAACAAGACGCCGACGCTGGAGGAGGAAGGCCGCGGCATGGATCTGAAGCCGCTGGCGCTGAACCTGTCGCTGTCGGACGCCTTTCCCGCGCGGCGGCGGATCGCCTATGAGCGGCTGCTGCTGGAGGCGATCAAGAACGACACCACCCTGTTCGTCCGCCGCGACGAGGCGGAGGCCGCCTGGGCCTGGATCGACGCGGTCGTCCATGGGTGGCAAAAGACCGGGATGAAGCCCAATCCCTACGTCGCCGGAACCTGGGGCCCCGCCGGGGCCTTCGCCCTGGTCGAGCGGGACGGGCGCAGCTGGTACGAGTGAGCCGTGAGGCTCGCCCCCATGAAGCTCGTCCCCATGACGCTCGCACCATGACGTTCGCACCATGACGCCGGCGTTCAACGCCTATGACAGCACCCTTGCGATGGTCCACGCCCTCGCCGACGAGGTCGCCGGCCGCCTGGGCGGGGCGCTGGCCAGCCGCGGCGGCGCCAGCCTGGTGGTCACCGGCGGAACGACGGCGGGGCCGCTCTACGACCGCCTGTGCCGCGCGCGCCTCGCCTGGGACCGCATCTTCGTGACCCTGTCGGATGAGCGCTGGGTCGCGACCGGCAGCCCCGACGCCAACGAGACCCTGGTGCGCGAACGCCTGTTGGTGAACAACGCCGAGCGCGCGCGGTTCACGCCGCTGAAGATCGCCGCAAAAACCGCCGCCGAGGCCGAGACCAAGGTCAACTGGATGATCGCGGCCATGCGCAAGCCCTTCGACGTGACCCTGCTGGGCATGGGCGCCGACGGTCACGTGGCGTCGCTGTTCACCGGCGGCGAGGGCGTGGAGCGCGCGATGGATCTGAACGATCCGGCCCTGGTGCGCGCGGTGCGCTACGATCGCGCCGCGGGCGCGACCGAGCGGATGACCCTGACCCTGCGTGCGCTTTTGGAGTCGCGCTTCATCGTGATCATGATCCGCGGCGCCGACAAGCGCGCGGCCTATGAGCGAGCTTTGACCGCGCCGGCCGATGCCCATGCCGCGCCGGTCCGCGCGATTCTTCACCAGGATGCCGTTCGCGTCGGCGTATACTGGGCGCCCTGAGGAGATATAGGTCGTGGCCGAGCTTCATCCCGTTATCGCCGAGGTTACCGAGCGCATTCGGGCGCGCAGTCGCGACAGCCGCAAGGACTACCTCGAGCGCATGGCCGCCGCGCGCGGCAAGGGCCGTTCGCGCACGCATCTGAGTTGCGGCAACCTGGCCCACGGCTTTGCCGCGGCGCCCCTGGCCGACAAGCTGCGTCTGCGTGCGGAGACCGCGGTGAACGTCGGCATTGTCACCGCCTACAACGACATGCTGTCGGCGCACCAACCGTTCGCGACCTATCCCGATCTGATCAAGGCGGCGGTGCGCGAGGTCGGCTCGACCGCCCAGGTGGCCGGCGGCGTGTCGGCCATGTGCGATGGCGTCACGCAAGGTCAGCCGGGCATGGAGCTGTCCCTGTTCTCGCGCGACGTGATTGCGCTGTCGACGGCCATCGCGCTCAGTCACGACATGTTCGACGCGGCGCTTTGCCTGGGCGTCTGCGACAAGATCGTGCCGGGGTTGATGATCGGCTCGCTCAGCTTCGGTCACCTGCCGTTCGTCTTCGTCCCCGCGGGCCCCATGACCTCGGGTCTGCCGAACAAGGAGAAGGCGCGCGTGCGTGAGCAGTTCGCGCGCGGCGAGGTTGGGCGCGACGCCCTGCTGGAAGCGGAAGCGGAAGCTTACCACGCGGCGGGGACCTGCACCTTCTACGGCACCGCCAACTCCAACCAGATGCTGATGGAGCTGATGGGGGTGCACCTGCCGGGCACGGCCTTCGTCAATCCCGGCACAGCCCTGCGCGACGCCCTGACTGCCGCCGCCGCCAAGCGCGTCGCCGCGCTGGCCCAGGCCGGCGAAGGTTTCCTGGGCGAGGTGATCGACGAACGCGCCATCGTGAACGGCGTGGTGGGCCTGATGGCCACCGGCGGCTCGACCAACCACGCGCTGCATATCCCGGCCATGGCGCACGCCGCCGGCATCGCGATCGACTGGAACGACTTTGCCGACATATCGCGCGTGACGCCGCTGTTGGCGCGCATCTATCCGAACGGCGCGGCGGACGTGAACCGGTTCCATGCCGCGGGCGGCATGGGGTTCCTGACGCGCGAATTGCTGGACGCGGGGCTGCTGCATGCGGATGTGACCACCATCGCGGGCGGCGGCCTGCGCCCCTATGCCCGCGAACCCTGGCTCCACGGCGAGACCCTGGCCTGGCGCGACGCGCCGGCGCAATCGCACGACCTCGACGTGCTGCGGCCCGCGTCGGACCCGTTCGACCACGAGGGCGGTCTGCGCGTGTTGAACGGCGATCTGGGCCGCGCGGTGATCAAGACCTCGGCGGTAGCGCCCGAGCATCGGACGGTCGAGGCCCCGGCGATCATCTTCCACGACCAGGACGATTTCATCGCGGCGTTCAAGCGCGGCGAGCTGGATCGCGACTTCATTGCCGTGGTCCGTTTCCAGGGCCCGCGCGCCAACGGCATGCCCGAGCTGCACAAGCTGACGCCGCCTCTGTCGGTGCTGCAGGACAAGGGCCGCAAGGTCGGGCTGGTCACCGACGGGCGGATGAGCGGGGCCTCGGGCAAGGTGCCGTCCGCTATCCACGTCACACCGGAAGCCGCCGAGGGCGGTCCGATCGCACGCCTGCGCGACGGCGATGTCCTGCGCCTCGACGGCGAGGCCGGCACGCTGAACGTCATGCTGGACCGTGAGACGCTGATGCAGCGCCCGCTGGCCGTGCACGAGCAACCGCAGTTCGGCTTCGGTCGCGAACTGTTCCGCCATCTGCGCGCCCAGGCCACCGGCGCCGAGGCGGGCGCGAGCGTGCTATATTGACCGACGACGAACGCTTGACGGCGATCAACGCGGCCGCACGCAGCGGCGACATGGCGACCGCCGGCCGTCTGGCCAGTGAAGCCATCAGCGCCAACCTCAAACATCCCCTGCCCTATGCCGTGCTGTCCCAGGTGCACCAGTCGTCGGGCCGGTTCGACGAGGCCGCGTCGCTATTGGCGCGCGCGGTAAAGCTCGACCCGAACGACCCGGCGCTGTCCACCCGGCTCGGCGGCTGCCTCGACGCCGCACGCCGGCCCCGCGAGGCGCTGGGCGCCTATGACCTGGCCCTGGCGAAGAACCCGGCCTATGCGCCGGCGCTCGACGGCAAGGCGCGGGTGCTGATGGCGGAGGGCCGCGGCGACGAAGCGCGTACGTTGTTCGAACGGGCGCTGGAGTCCGAACCCAAGCATCTGGCTGCGCGGCTGGGTCTCGCGCACCTGGCGGCCGAGCGGGGCGACTGGGCGGCCGCCAAGGCCGCGGCGGGCGAGGCGCTGACCCTGCAGCCCGGCTATCCCGAAGCGCTGTGGTTGCTGGCCCAGGCGGCGATGGCCGAAGACAATCCGCGCCTGGCGGAAAGCACCCTGCGCGGCCTGCTCGCCGACCCTCGGCTCACCCCGCTGCAGCGCGCCGACACCCGCGTCGAATTGGGCGATGCGCTGCACGTGCAGGAACGATGGGCCGACGCCTTCGCCGCCTACGCCGAGGGCAAGCGCGCGCTCAACACGCTGTACGCCCAGCGGGCGCGCAGCCGTGAAAGCGAGACCGCGCGGGCGCTCAGGCTCGCGGCGTGGACGAACCGCGCCGACGTCGCGGCCTGGTCCGCGGACGAGCGCAACGCAGACCCGGTAGCGACCCATGTCTTTCTGATCGGGTTTCCGCGCTCGGGCACCACCTTGCTCGAACAGGCGTTGGCCGGGCATCCGCAGGTGGCCACGCTCGAGGAATGGCCGACCCTGACCCAGGCGTCCGCGGGACTCTACGACGACGCGCGCGCGATCGACGCCCTGCCGCAGATGACCGGCCAGGACCTGAAGGCGCGGCGGCGCAAATACTGGGACGTGGTGCGCGGGGCCGGGCTGGAGGTAAAGGACCGCGTCTTCGTCGACAAGCAGCCGGGGGGCACGCTGCATCTGCCGCTGATCCGGCGGCTGTTTCCGCGCGCGAAGATCGTTTTCGCCCTGCGCGACCCGCGTGATGTGGTGTTGAGCTGCCTGCGTCACGGCTTCCAGATGAACGCCCTGACCTATGAGTTCACCACCCTCGACGGCGCGGCGGCCTGCTACGACGCCTTCATGCAGCTCGGGCAAGCGGCGCGCGAACGCCTCGGCCTCGCCTGGTTCGACCTGCGCCACGAGGACCTGGTCGCGGACTTCGACCGCCGCATAGGTGATCTGTGCGATTTTCTCGGTCTGGAGAAATCTTCAGCACTGGCGGATTTCGCGGCGACGGCGCAGGCGCGCCGTGTGCGCACGCCGAGCGCGTCCCAGGTGCGCGCCGGTCTCAACGCCAGGGGCGTCGGGCGCTGGCGCGACTACGCAGCACAGATGCAACCGGTCTTGGAATCTCTCGCGCCCTGGGTCGAGCGGTTCGGCTATCCGGCCGACTGATAGATGGGCAGACGCCCCGCCGAACGCAGGGCTTTCAGCAGCGCCGGATCGCGCCGGTAGACGTCGCGCGGATAAACCATGCCGTTCGGCGACGGGAAGGCGGTGAAATAGACGAGATAGACGGGCACGGGCTGCGCCAGGTCGACGCGCTGTTCCGCCGGGTCGTTGGGTTGCGGGCGAAGGGTCCGGCCATACAGCCAGCGCGCCAGCAGGCCCGGTTGCTCCAGGCGCACGCAGCCCGCGCTGAAGAAGCGGCTGTGCTTGCCGAACAGGCTTTTCTCCGAGGTGTCGTGCAGATAGACGCCGAGTTTGTTGGGCAGCATGAACTTGATCGCGCCCATCATGTTCCACGGCCCCGGCAGCTGGCGCATGCGCAGCTTTTCCTGACCGGTCTCGACGCCGACCCAGTTCACCGTCGCCGGGTCGACCGGCACAGCGTCCGGCGTCCAGTCGCTCATCACCTGCAGATGTTGGGCGGCGAGCAGGCCGGGGCCGAACTGCAGCACCTTCGGCGCGAGACGCTTCTGGGCCAGGTCGGGCGGCACGTTCCAATAGGGATTGAGCACCGCCCAGCGAATCTGCGCCGCCATCAGCGGCGTCTGGTCGCTCACCTTGCCGGCGACGACCTCCATGGTTTCCTGCGCGCGGCCGTGGTCGAAGGCCCAGAGCCGCGCGGACGGCGCGTTCACCAGTACGTAGCGCGAGCCGAAATCGGCGGGCAGGCCGCGGGCGCGCTCCATATTGGCGGCCAGCAGGATCGCCCGTGCGTCGGGCTTGCCGGGATGTTGGGCGCGGTAGGTAAAGAGCGTGGCGCGCAACTGGTCATAGATCGGATTGACTTGGCGCGCCTTGGCGAGCCAGGCGCCGAGCGACGGCGCCGAGGCGGCTTGAGTCAGCACAGCCGACTCGGTCACGGCCGGCGGCGGAAGGTCCGGGTCGGCGTAGTACAGGCGCTCCCCCGGCGGCGGCAGGCGAAGGTCGCTGACATAGTCCGCCAGCGCCTCGGACAGGGCGATGTCCACGCGGGCGCGCGCTTCGAGGTCATTGGCGGGTGTGGTCGCGATCAGGGTCGCGAGGCGGTCGGGCCTATAGGCGCCCGGATTCAGGTTGTCCGCCGCGGCGCCGCGCAAAGCCGCCACCAGCTGCGCCGCTTCCGGGCGCGGGTTCGTCCCGTCAAACCAAAGCGGGCGCCAGTTACGCGCCTTGTAGAACGCCGCAACGCCCGGATCGAAGGACGCGGCGGTCGCCACCGCCTTCTGGCTTCGCGTCAGGGCGGTCCGCTGGCTCAGCACATATTGCGCGCCCACCACACCGATGAGCACGAACACCGCCAACCAGGAGAAGACCGCCGCGGCGGCCGCGACGGTCTTCTTGTCCGGATGACGTAACGGCCGGGACCGGGAAGCGATCGGCTCCCAGAGCGACGGTCGCGGCGCGGGATGCGACGTGGTCAGCCGCGTTCCCCGGTGGTGGTGCTGTCGGTCGACGTGGACGTATCCGTCGACGTCACTGTGCCGCCGGTCGCGGTGTAGTAGCCCTGGTCGGTCCCACCGGTATAGCCGCCGGCGTAGCCGGTGTGCTTGTTGATGGTGGTGATGGCGGGTTCAGCCGTCACCGCAGGCGCGCCCACGGTGGACACGTCGGCGGTGTCGGACGGGCTCGTCTGACCCGGCGCGCTGCGCGCATCGCTCTGCGGCATGGTCGCATCGGGATTGTTGGTCGAGGTCTGCATCGACCCCGTGGTGTTGGCGCTGGTGTCGGTGGTCGGCGTGGTCGGCCCGGGCTGGGTGCTCGTGGCGACCTGAGCGACCGCGATGCCGCCGACCAGGAGGGCCGAAGCGGCGCCGGCGATGGCGATCTTGCTAAGCATTGGGTGGATCTCCTCGATCCCGACCTGAGACCCCCGCAACGCTTCCGCACCACGCCGGTTCCGGCTTTGCCGCGCAAATGTCCAAGGCTTTCCAAGCTTTGCCGAGGTGAGGTGCGACGCGCGCGCGTGACGCTTGGCCGCAGGAACCGCGCCGCTGTGCGCACGGTTGTGCACGGGCAACGATCCGTGCCTGGAGACCTCCGCATGACCGAACGCCTCGACGGAAAACGCGTCGCCCTACTCGCCACCGATGGCTTCGAACAGGCCGAGCTGTTCACGCCGCGCGACGCCCTCCGCGACGCCGGCGCGCAGGTGGACCTGATCTCGCTGAAGCTGGGAGAGATTCAGGGCTTCGACCACCTGACGCCGGACAAGAAGGCCGCCGTAGACCTGACCCTCGACCAGGCGGAGCCCGACGACTACGACGCCCTGGTGCTGCCGGGCGGTGCGAACAATCCGGACCGGCTGCGCATCGAGCCCAAGGCGCTCGAATTCGTGCGCGCCTTCTTCGACGCGGGCAAGCCCGTGGGCGCCATCTGTCACGCGCCCTGGATTCTGATCAACGCCGGCGTCGCAAGCGGGCGCAAGCTGACCAGCTACAAGACCATCCGTCTCGACCTGAAGAACGCCGGCGCCAATGTGGTCGACGAGGAGGTGGTGGTCGACGGCAATCTGATCACCAGCCGCCAGCCCAGCGACCTGCCCGCCTTCTGCGCCAAGGTGATCGAGGCGATCGCCGACGCGCGGCCGCAAGGCAATGCGCCGCGCCGGGACAACCGCACCGCCGATCAGGCCGGCGCGGCCGCGCCCTAGGTCAGATCCACCCGCGCCACTTGAACCAGGCGATCGGGATCAAGGTCGACAGCGCGATCATCGCCAGGCCGTAGGCATAGCCGTAGTGCCAGTGGTACTCCGGCATGGTCAGGAAGTTCATGCCGTACATGGACGCCAGGAACGTCGGCGGAATGCCGACCACCGAGGCGATGGTGAGCACCTTGAAGATGTCGTTCTGCTGCACGCTGATGAAGCCCAGGATCGCGTCGAGCAGGAACTGGATCTTGTCCGACAGCCGCGTCTCGTAGTCGTTCAGCGACGTCAGGTCGGCGTGGATCGCGTTCAGGCGCAGCATCACGTGTTCGTCGTGCCGGCCTTTGCGGATCTCCGCGACGTAGGTCACCACGCGCTCAACCCCCAGCAGGGCGTCGCGGACCTGCGACAGGCGATCACCGAGACCGCCGACCTGGGACAAGGCGTGGCGTTGAATCTGGGTTGAGCGTGCGGCGCGCCGGCGCTTCACCTCGTCCTCGCGAAACGCGCGACGCGACAGGGCGTCGAGTTCCGCCGACGCCTTTTCGAGCAGATCGGCGAGCCGGTCGACCACCGCTTCGAGCAGGGCGGTGAACACGCCCATCGCACTCGACCGGTCTTCATCGGTGAGGTGTTCGGCCGTCTGATCGAAGGCGACGAAACTGGAATAGCGGATGGTCACCAACCGCTCCGGCGTGACGACGAAACCCACCGGGCTCGGCGCATAGTCGGGCGTATCGGCCTGACTGACGAAGGGCGCCGACAGATAGAGCACGTCGCCGTCGCGGCGCAGGCGGCTGGAGAATTCAATGGCGCTCAGGTCCGCCAGGGTGGGCAGCTTGATGCCGATCAGGCCCTCGACCGTCGCGATCTCGTCGTCGCTGGGGCTCTCGAGGTCGAGCCAGACGCTCGACTCGTGCGGAACAGGCTTACCGCGAGGCGGCCGGGCGGCCGGGGCCGTTCTGGGGTGGGCGTGCAGCATGCCCGCCCGATAGCACAGGTCCGCCCGATTCCGCGACGCGGCGCTTCAGCAGGGCTCAGTTCCCGTAGCGCCGGTGGTGGTGGTGGCGCCGCCAGGCGACCCGCTCGGTGTAATAGCCCGCATCGGCCGTATGCACCGCGCGCGGACCGCTCTGAGCGTCGAAGGCGGGCATGGAGCGGTCGGGGTTGTTGGTCGAGGTCTGCATCGAGCCGGTGGTGTCGGCGCTGATCCCCGTGGTCGGCGTTGTGGGGGCGATGTCGGGGTTCCAGCTCGGCTGCCAGGTCGTCGGTTGGGCGAAGGCGGCGCCGCCCGCGAGCATCAAGCCCGCGGCGAAGGCGCTCGCGCACGCAAGGGTCCTGATCATGTCCATCTCCTCGCACCCGGCGCGGGACGAAGGACCCGGCCCGGGGACGGCGACACAACAGGCCTGGAGTCGGGGCGTTCCGGTCCATGTCGCAGGCGTCCGCATCTGCGGCCCCAACGACCACGCGCGCTAGGCGCTCTCCGCCCAGGCGACGGTTTTCGACAGGCGGCCTTGGCGCAGCATGCCTTCGATCTCCACGAAGCCCGCCGGCCAGCGTTCGAGGCGGTCGACCAGGGCTTCGTACTCGCGCCACAGGCCTTCGGGCAGGCGGTCGCCGAAGGGTTCGTAGGCCGCGGGAATCAGCGCCGCCTCTTCCTTCCACACCGCGCGATCGACGCTGAGCAGGATGTCGAGCTGGTCGCTGGTCAGGCCCAGGCCCGACACGTCGAGCGACTCGCGCGTCGGCAGCCAGCCGATGGGCGTGGGTTGCGCCTCGGCCTCGTCGCTGAGCCGTTCGACGATCCACTTCAGCACGCGACAGTTCTCGCCGAAGCCGGGCCACACGAAGCGGCCGTTCTCGTCCTTGCGGAACCAGTTCACGAAATAGATGCGCGGCAGCTTGTCGGGATCGGGCGCGCGGCCTTCCATCGACAGCCAGTGGGCGAAATAGTCGCCCATGTTGTAGCCGCAGAAAGGCAGCATGGCGAAGGGATCGCGGCGCAGCTCGCCGATCTTGTTCTCGGCCGCGGCGGTGCCTTCGGACGCGACATTGGACGCCAGGAACACGCCGTGGCGCCAGTTGAACGATTCGACCACCAGCGGCGCGGCCGTCGCGCGGCGCCCGCCGAAGAGGATGGCCGAGATCGGCACGCCCTTGGGGTCTTCCCACTCGTCGGCGATGGTCGGGCACTGCGACGCGGGCGCGGCGAAGCGCGCGTTCGGGTGCGACGCCGGCTTTCCGTGCTCCGGCGACCAGGCCTCGCCGGTCCAGGCGGTCAGGCCCTCGGGCGGCGTGTCGGTGAGCCCCTCCCACCAAACGTCGCCGTCGGCGGTGCGCGCCACATTGGTGAAGATGGTGTTGGCGTGCAGGGTTTCGATCGCATGGCGGTTGGTGCGCATCGAGGTGCCGGGCGCCACGCCGAAGAAGCCCGCTTCCGGATTGACCGCGTACAGCCGTCCATCCTCACCGAAGCGCATCCACGCGATGTCGTCGCCGATGGTCTCGGCCTTCCAGCCTTCGAGCGTCGGCTGCAGCATGGACAGGTTGGTCTTGCCGCAGGCGCTGGGGAAGGCGGCGGCGACGTAGCGCACGTCGCCCTTTGGCGAGGTGAGCTTGAGGATCAGCATGTGCTCTGCCAGCCAGCCCTCGTCGCGCGCCATCACCGAGGCGATGCGCAGCGCGTAACACTTCTTGCCCAAGAGCGCGTTGCCGCCATAGCCGGAGCCATAGGACCAGATCTCCCGCGTCTCGGGAAAGTGGACGATGTACTTAGTCTCGTTGCAGGGCCACGGCACATCGGCCTGGCCGGGCGCGAGCGGCGCGCCGAGGGTGTGCACCGCGGGCACGAAGAAGCCGTCGTCGCCCAGTTCCTCGAGCGCCGACTTGCCCATGCGCGTCATCACCCGCATCGACACCGCCACATAGGCGCTGTCGGTGATCTCGACGCCGATGGCGGAGAAGGGCGAGCCCAGCGGGCCCATGCAGAAGGGCACCACATACATCGTGCGCCCGCGCATCGAGCCGCGGAACAGGCCTTGGAGCTTGTGGCGCATCTCGCCCGGATCGACCCAGTTGTTGGTCGGGCCGGCGTCGGCCTTCTCCTGGGAGCAGATGAAGGTGCGGCTTTCAACGCGCGCCACGTCCTTGGGGTCCGAGGCGGCGTGGAAGGAATTGGGACGCTTGGCGGGGTCGAGCGGCGTCAGGGTCCCGCTGGCGACCAGTTCAGCGGTCAGGCGCGCCCACTCCGCGTCGGAGCCGTCGCACCAGACCACGCGATCCGGCTCGGTCAGGGCGGCGATCTCGCCCACCCAGTCGATGAGTCCACGATGCCGAGTCGGGGCCTCTAGGAGCCCCGGGACAGCCCTGTCGCTCACGCTTCACTCCCTGTGACACCTCGCCGGGGACGCTTCGACGTCATCCTCCGGGCGCCTCGGAGCAAGCCCCGGGCCAGCCCGAGAGATCAGCTTGGGCGAACGTCGTCAATGCCAGGGAACCCGGGAGAAATTAGTTAGCTATGCTAAATATGACTCTGGCGAAGCAGGCCTTTGAAATTCCCGCGACTCTGGGAGAACAGCGGCATCCATCCCTTTGACCCAAGCGGGAAATTGATTGTGAACCGGCGGCCGTCGGTGGCCGGACGCCCGCGCGCGATTCATTGTGACATTGACTCCTAAAACTGACACTGTCAGATCAAGCCATGGCGCCCAAAGGCAAGTACACCGCCGCCGATCTCGCCCGCCTCGCCGGCGTGCCGATCCGCACCGTGCGCTTCTACATCCAGGAGGGTCTGGTCGATCCGCCGCTCGGACGCGGACCGGGCGCGCACTTTGAGGACCGGCACCTGCATCAGCTGCGCCGCACCCGCGCGATGCAGGGCGCAGGTCTCGACCTTCCCGCAATCCGCGAACACGCGAACGAACTCGAACGCATCCTCGCCGAGCGCGGCCTGACGGCGGAGAGCGCCGGCCGGATCTGGACCGCCTATGCGCTGTCCGTCGCCGACTTTCGGCCCGGCGCCGCTGATGACGACGCCGACGATGACAACGACGAAGACGAAGACGAAGACGACGAAGAGATCGACGCCGCCACCGCGGTCCGCATCCCGCTCGCGCGCGGGGTGGAATTGTTCGTCGCGCCCGGCGTCGCCCTGCCCTCGCCCCGGCGGCTCGTCGAGCTGGCGATGATGGTCCGGCGCCTGTTCAAACTCGGCAAGGAGTCGAAATGAGCCTTCATGACGTACGCACCTTCTATGCGCAGTTCGCCGTCGCAAAAGGCGGTGGCGGCGAGGCGCTGACCCGCGCCTTCGCGGCGGTCGATCGCGCACGTTTTGTCGGTCCCGGGCCGTGGAAGATCTTCGCCGGCGCCGGCTATATCGAAACGCCCACGGACGACCCGGCCTTCGTCTTCCAGGACGTGGTCATCGCGCTGAAGCCGGAGCTCAAACTCAATAACGGCGAGCCCAGCCTGCATTCGCGCTGCATGGCGGCGGTCGCGCCGGCGAGCGGCGAGACCGTGATCCATGTCGGCGCGGGCTCCGGCTACTATTCCGCGATCCTCGCCGAGCTGGTGGGCGAACGGGGCCGCGTGGAAGCGTTCGAAGTCGAACCGGATCTCGCCGAAACCGCCGCCGGCCTGCTGCGCGACTGGCCGCAAACGAGCGTGCACGCGCGATCGGCGCTTGGGGCGCCGCTGCCTGCCGCGGACGCGATCTACGTCAGCGCCGGCGTCAGCCACCCGCCCCTGCTCTGGCTGGATGCCTTGAAACCGAACGGGCGGCTGCTCCTGCCCCTGGCGGCCGGGTGGTCGGGCGGCCTCATGCTGCTTTTGACGCGCACGCGCGATGATGCCTTCGCGGTGCGTCTGGTCAGCGGCACCATGATCATCCCCTGCATCGGCGGCCAGGACGAACAGCAGGCCCAGGCCTTGATGCGCGCCCTCGCCGGCGGCGGCGCGATGTCGGTCCGCTCGCTCCGTCGCGGCGGCGCGCCGGATGAGACAGCGTGGCTCGCGGGCGACGGCTGGTGGTTCTCGACCGCCGAGGCGTGACGCGGCTACTGTGGAGCCGCCCTCGCTGGAGCCCGCCATGGCCGACTTTATGATTTTCATGCACGGCGATGCGCCCCGCGCGCCCGACGCCGCCGCCTGGGGCCCCTATTTCAAACGCCTGCGGGACCTCGGCGTGTTCGACGGCGGCAGCGCGATCGGCGGGGGCGCGGTTTACCGAAAGGGCGGGACGCCGGCGCCCCTGAGCAACCAGCTCACCGGCTATATCCGCGTCCAGGCCGAGAGCCTCGACCAGGCGCGCGGGCTAATCGAAGGCAATCCGGTGTTCGAAGCCGGTGGCTCCGTCGAGATACGTGAGCTTCCGCGCGGTGCATGAGCGCGAAATCCGGCCGGCGCGTCGTGCGCCGGCCGGACTCTGCACAGGCTACTGGTGAACGAACGCGCTGTTGCCGTTCCCCGATTGGGTGACGGTCGAAACCGCGCCGTGGCTCGCCTGGCTGATCGAGGCGAAGTTGCCGCCGCCCGATTGAGTCACGGTCGACATGTCGCCGTTGCCCGTCTGGGTGACGCTGGCGCTGTCGCTACCGCCGAACTGGTCAATCTCCGAGGTGTCGTTCTTGCCGCTTTGCGAGACCTCGGCGCTATTGCCGCCGCCGGCGCCCGTCTGTTGGATGACCGAGCTATCATTCTTGCCGGACTGCGACACCGTCGCATTGTCGAAGATCCCGCCGCCCTGGCTCACGGCCGAGAAGCCGTTCTCGCCTGACTGTGTAACCGTGGCGCTGTCAAAGTCGCTGACCTGGATGATGTCGGAATTGTCGCTCGTTCCGCTCTGGGTGACCGCCGCGGTGTCGAAGGCCCCAAGTTGGCCGATGTCCGAGGACTCCTTGTTGCTGCCGGCGACCTGGTTGACGGTCGCGGTCTCCTCGAAGCCGCCCTGGCCGACGTTGGAATTGCCGTTGGACCCCGTCTCCTGGATGTCGGCAAGGGCGCCGTTGGCGCCTACGTCCTGCTCGATTTGCGAGAAGTTGCCGCCCTGGGCGCCGGCGACCTGAAAGACACGCGACGTCGCCGTATCGAACTGAACGATATTCGAAGTGTTGCCGTCCCCGTTTTGGAGGACGCTGGCGAGGGCGCCGGTCACGAAGCTTTCGCCGAAGGCAAACCCGTCGGTCGTAAAGGCGCCCTGGCCAATGGCCGAGTCGCTTGTGCCATTCTGGGCGACGAAGATGGTGTTGTTATTGCCTGACTGGAAGGCGCCGCTCCATGACCCGCCGTTGAACTGGAACATGTTGCTGGTGTTGTTCACGCCGATCGTCTGAACGAAGGCGGTGGCAAGCTTGGTTGACGACGACTGGCTGATCATTTGAATGTTGTTGTCGCCGATCACATCGTTGATCGCGTTGTCGTTACGGCCGGCTTGGTCGATGCCGCTGGTGTTGTCGTCGCCGAGCTGTTGCGACACCGCGCCCTGGGCCGTTCCGCTCGAGCCGCCGAAACCCCCTGCATTGAGGGAACCTCCGCTCACCCCGTCAAAGGCCGCAAAGCCGGCCTGCGGGCTGATGCCGAACAGGCCGTTGCTGACGCCGGTCTGCTGGATCGTCGAGGCGTTGCCGTTGCCGGTCTGCAGGATCCACGCCTGCTCGCCCTTGCCGTTCTGGTAGATGGTCGCGCCGCCGGCGCCGAAGGAGCCGGGGTTGGCGCCGGTTTGACGGATCCAGGCGGTCTCGCCGGAGCTGTTGACGTCCTGCTGCACCGTCGCGAAGCTTCCGCCGAACTGGCCGACGTCGGACGAGCCGCCCTTTCCAAGCTGGCTGATCAAGGCGACGTTGCCGGTGTCGTTACCGGCGTCCGTATTCTGAGACAGGGTCGAGGTGTTGTTCTTGCCGCCCTGGGTGACGGTGGCGGTGTCGCCGGTCGAGGTCTGCGTGACGGTCGATGTGGCGCTGTCGCTGGCGGTCTGGTCGATGGTGACCAGGTTGCTGTTGCCGGTCTGCGTCACGGTCGAAACGCTCTGCGCGACCGCAGCGCCCCCGATCAGAACCGCGGCGGCCGACACCGACGCGAGAATGAGCTTCTTCATCCTTGTTTCCCTCTCTTACGATTTGAGTACGAGGAAGCGTCCCCTGCCCTCGCCGCACAGGCAGGCCGCGGACCGTCAAGCAGCCCCACGCCCCGAAAAACAGCGATATCAGCTAAGGGGCGCGCGTCGGCGGCGTCAAGAAATAGTTGGTATTCCTGCCACGATCTTTGGGGAGGAATTGAATCGAAAGACAGAATCTCGATTTCTGCGATTCGTTTCCGCGGCGAACTCAGGACACCCGCTCGAACACGCGCTGCATCGCCGCCAGTAAGGTCTCGTTGTCCGCGTCGCTGCCCACGGTCACGCGCAGGTGGTTCGGCAGGTGATAGTTTTTCAGCGCGCGCAGGATCAGGCCCTCGCGGTTGAGCGCTTCGTCCAGATCGGCGGCGGTGAGGCCGAGCGACGGCGGCACGCCGAAGGTAACGAAGTTGGTTGCAGATGGCGCGGGCTCGAGACCCCAGGCGGTGAACCGCTCGCGGAACACCGGCAGCCATTCGCGCACATGGCCGATGGAACGGTCGACGAAGGCCTGGTCGTCCAGCGCCGCGACCGCCGCCGCCTGGGCGGGCCGGTTCACGTTGAACGGCAGACGAATACGATCCATGGCGGCGACCACATCGGAATGCGCATAGCCCCAGCCGACGCGCAGCGACGCCAGGCCGTAGATTTTCGAGAAGGTCCGCGTGACCATGACGTTGGAGGCCTCGCGCGCCAGCGCCAGGCCGTCGTCGTAACCCGGCAGGCCGCGCGCGAATTCGGCATAGGCGCCGTCGTAGAGGAACAGGACGTTGTCCGGGATGCCCGCGTGCAGACGCCGGATTTCCGCGTCGGTCAACATGGTGCCGGTCGGATTGGCCGGATTGGCGACGAAGACTATGCGCGTGCGCGTATCAATAGCGGCTAAGATGGCGTCGACGTCCACGTGCAGGTCGGTTTCCGGCGCGTCCTTGACCTCCGCGCCGTTGGCGCGCGCGGCGATGGCCCAGGCGGCGAAGCCGTGATGCGGCTGGACGATGTTGTCGCCGGGCTCGAGGAAGGTCTGGCAGGCGAGGGTGAAGATCTCGTCCGAGCCGCAGCCGAAGATCAGGCGTTCGGGCTCCAGGTCGAAGGTTTCGGCGACCTTGTGGCGGAGCAGATTGGCGTGGCCCTCGGGATACAGCGCGATGTCGGCGGCGGCGGCGAGGTAGGCCTCGCGGCCGAGCGGACTGCAGCCGAGCGCATTTTCGTTCGCCGAAAGTTTGATCGGCTTTTCGACGCCCTCGATCTTCGCCTTGCCGGGGACGTAGTGGGCGATGTCGAGGATGCCGGGCCGCGGTTTCGGACCGGTCACGGCTTTTTCGCCCGGTCCGCCAGCACGTCGAGCACCGCCTGGAACGGCAGGCCGCGCGCCTTCAGCAGGACCAACAGGTGATAGATCAGGTCGGCGCTTTCGCTGGCGAGTTCCTCCACATCGCCGGCGGCCCCCGCGAGCGCGGTTTCGACGCCTTCTTCGCCCACTTTCTGCGCCACGCGCTTGGGTCCCTTAGCGAGCAGTTTGGCGGTCCAACTGGTTTCCGGATCCGCCGAGGCGCGCGCGGTGATGGTCTGCTGCAAGCGTGCGAGACGGCCGAGGCCCGGCGCGTCTTCGTCGCCGAAACAGCTGGTGGTGTTCAGGTGGCAGGCAGGGCCCTGCGGGCGGGCGCGCACCAGCAGGGTGTCGCCGTCGCAATCAGCCGTTACCGAAACGACGTGCAGACGATGCCCCGATGTCTCGCCCTTGCGCCAACGGCCGCCGCGCGAGCGGGAGAAGAAGGTCGCCTCGCCGCTCTCCAGCGTCTCTTCGAGGGCCGCCTCGTCCATATAGGCCAGCATCAGCACCTGCAGGGTGTCGGCGTCCTGCACCACGGCGGGCACGAGGCCGTCGCCCTTGGCGAAGTCGATGCGCGCGCGGTCTTCGGTGCTCATCGCGGCGCTCACAGCCGCACCGCGACGCCGGCATCGGCGAGGTCCGCTTTCAGGTCGGGCACGGTGAGGATCCCCTTGTGGAAGACGCTGGCGGCCAGGGCGCCGGAAACGTCGGCCTGTTCGAACACGTCGCGGAAATCGCCGGCCGAGCCCGCGCCGCCCGAGGCGATCAGCGGAATGGTCAGACGCGCGCGCGCCGCCTTCAGCTGGGCGATGTCGTAGCCCTTGCGCACGCCGTCCTGGTTCATGCAGTTCAGCACCACCTCGCCGGCGCCGCGATCCTGGGCCTCGACGATCCAGTCCAGGGTCTTGCGGCCCGAGGCGCGGCTGGTGGCTTCGCTGCCGGTGTATTGGTGCACGACGTAGTCGTCGCCGTCGACCAGGCTGTCGACGCCCAGCACCACGCACTGGGACCCCGCGGTTGCGGCGATCTCGCCGATCAGCCCCGGCCGCTCCAGCGCCGGTGAATTGATCGACACCTTGTCGGCGCCGCTTTCCAGGCAGGCCAGCGCCTGTTTCACACTGCGCACGCCGCCGGCCACGCAGAAGGGGATGTCGAGTTCGGCCGCGATGGCGCGCACCCAATCATAGTCGAGGGTGCGGTCTTCGGCCGAAGCGGTGATGTCGTAGAACACCAGCTCGTCGGCGCCCTGGTCGCGGTAGCGCGCGGCGAGTTCCACCGGATCGCCCATGTCCTCGTGGCCGCGGAAGCGCACGCCCTTCACCACGCGGCCGTCCTTCACGTCCAGGCAAGGAATGATGCGCCTAGCCAGCATCGATCGCCTCGGCCAGGGTGAACTTCCCCTCGTAGAGCGCGCGACCGATGATCACGCCCGCGGCGCCGGCCTCGCGCAGAGGCTTCAGATCGCCGAGGCCCGACACGCCGCCCGACGCCTGGATATCCAGGTCGGGGCGCAGGCGCACGATCTCGCGCATCAGCTGGATGTTCGGCCCGGTCAGGGCGCCGTCGCGCGAGACGTCGGTGATCAGCACATGCTGGACCGCGCCCGGCGGATAGAAGTCGAGCGCCTCGGTCAGGGTAATGCCGGAATCTTCCTTCCACCCGCGCACCGCGACGTTCCAGCCGCCGCCCTCGCGCGGCCGCACATCCAGCGCCAGACACACGCGGGCCGCATCGAACCGCTCGATCCAATTGCGAACTTCGGTCGGGCGCATCACCGCGGTCGAGCCCACGACCACGCGCGCGGCGCCGGTGTCGAGCAGGCGTTCCACGTCATCGCGTTCGCGCACGCCGCCGCCGGTCTGAATATGGGCGCGGGCGGCGGCCGCCAGGTTCGCGATCAGACCATGCTGTTGCGGCGCGCCGGCGCGGGCGCCGTCGAGATCGACCACATGCACCCACTCGGCCCCGGATTCCTCGAAGGAATCGAGCCGGTTGAACGGATCGTCGTCATAGACGGTCACCTTCTCGAATTCACCGTGCAGCAAGCGCACGGCTTGGCCGTCCTTCAGGTCGATGGCGGGATAGATCAGCATGACGATTCTATGGGAAGCTCGAGGAAGTTGCGAAGCACCTGCGCGCCGGCGGCGGAAGATCGTTCCGGGTGAAACTGACAGCCCCAGATGTTGGCCTTGTGCACGATCGAGGAAAAGCGGCGGCCGTAGTCGGTCGAAGCCAACGTCGCATCGCCCTCAGGACAGGCATAGCCGTGCACGAAATAGACGAAGGCGTTGTTATCGACTCCGTCGAGCAGCGGATCGTCGCGCTCGTGTTGGATCTGGTTCCAGCCCATGTGCGGCACCGGCCGGTCGGGCGCGGACGGCAAGCGGAACACCTCGCCCTCGATCAGGCCCAGGCAGGTGGCGCCGCCTTCTTCGCTGCGCTCGTAAAGCAACTGCTGGCCGACGCAGACACCGAACAGCGGCCGTTGGAAGGTCTTGAGGATTTCGGTCAGGCCCAGCGCTTCGACCCGGGCCATGGCGTGGGCCGCAGCGCTGACGCCGGGCACGATCAGGCGCTCCGCTTCGGCGATGGCCGTGGCGTCGTCGGTCAGGCGCGCATCGGCGCCCAGGCGCTCGAGGGCGAACATCATGGAGGCCGTATTACCGACCCCGAGTTTCACCACCGTGACGGCCATCAGATGACGCCCTTGGTGGAGGGCAGCGTCAGGCCCTCGACACGGATCGCCTGCCGCAAAGTCCGGCCGAACGCCTTGAAGCACGCTTCGGTCTTGTGGTGGTCGTTCTCGCCGCTCACTGTGACATGGATCGCCGCGCCCAGGCTGTCGGCGAACGAGCGGAAAACGTGGGCGGTCATCTCGGTCGGGTATTCACCGATGTGCGAGGCGGTGAAGGCGCCCTCGAACACCGCGAACGGCCGCCCGCCCAGGTCGATCGATACCTTGGCTTCCGTCTCGTCCATTGGCAGCACGAAGCCGAAGCGGGCGATGCCGCGTTTGGCGCCCAGCGCCTCCTTCAGCGCCGCCCCGAAGGCGAGCGCGCAGTCCTCTACCGTGTGGTGAGCGTCGATCTCCAGATCGCCGCTGCAGGCCAGGTCCATGTCGAAGCCGCCATGGAAGGCGATCTGTTCGAGCATGTGGTCGTAGAAGCCGATGCCCGTGCGCGCCTTCACCTTGCCCGACGCGTCGAGGTCGAGGACGACGCTGATCTTGGTCTCCTTGGTTTCGCGCGTCAGTTCGGCGCGGCGGTGCGCCGCCGCCGATGTCGCGCAGCCCAAGGCCGCCAGCGCGCGGTCGTTCACTTCGGGCGGACCGAGGTCGAGGCGGAAACCGCCGGGAGCCACGTCGGGGCGAGGCACGGCGTTCACGCCGAAGCGGGCGAAGGCGGCCAGGGTTGCCTGCGGGTCCTTCGCCTCGACGAACAGGTAAGGCCCCTCGCCGGCGCAGACGCGCGCGACGGCGTGGGATTTTTCCAGAAGCATGCACAGCCGTTCACGCTCGGCGCGGATCAGCTCGATACGGTTGGCGACCAGGACCGCGCGCGACGGCGACAGCGCCGCTTCCGCGAGCTTCACGCTGGGCGCCGGCAGGGCCAGGGGTTCGAGCACGTCACGCAACCGCTCGATCAGCGCGGGCTGCGCAATCACCGCGCCGACACGCGCGCCGGCCAGGCCGTAGACGCCGGACAGGCTCTTCAGCACGATCAGATTGTCCGCGCCGTCGATGAAACGCGTCATCGACGGTTCGCGCGAGACGTCGGCATGGGTTTCATCGACCACCAGCAGCGCCGGTGCAATGCGCGACGGCAGCCGTTCCGCCTCGTCGTCCTCCAGCACGATGCCGAGCGGATCGCACGGCGACTTCACCACCACCGCGCCGGTGTCGGCGCCGGGCTCGGCCACGAGCTCAAGGCGCGAGATGTGCGCCAGTTGTGCTGCGTCCGAATCCGCCTGGCACACCACCGCCCGCGCGCCGTCGAGCGCCGCGCGGCGGAACACCAGCTCCAGGCCGTGCAAGGCGCCGCGCACCGGCAGCACCTGATCGGGCCGCACGCCCCAGACTTCCGCCATCCGCCGGGCCAGCGCCACGGGCGCCGCAGGCCGCGACTGCAGCCCTTCGGCCTCAGGGCCGAGCGGCGGAAAACGGTCGGCGCTCATCGCGCCCTCAGGTCCGCGGCCAGGGCATGCGCTTCCAGGCCTTCGAGACGCGCGAGGCGCGCCGCAGCCGGCGCAAGCGCGCGGGCGCCGGCTTGGGTAGCTTCCTGGATCGCGAAGCTCTTCATGAAGGCCGCGGTGGAGACGCCGCTGAAGGTGCGCGCGGCGCCGTCGGTCGGCAGCACGTGGCTCGGTCCCGCGACGTAGTCGCCGAAGGTCTCCGCCGCCCAGCGGCCGACGAAGATGGTGCCCGCGTTAGAGATGGCGTCGACCAGCGGTTCGGGGTCGGCGACCTGGATCGACAGGTGCTCCGGCGCGTAGTCGCTGGCCGCGTCGGCGGCTTCACGCCAATCGCGAACGAGGAAGACGCGACCCTCGGCGAGACTGGCCTGGGCGATGTTCCCGCGCGGCAGCACAGCGGTCTGGCGTTCGAGTTCGACGGCGACCGCGGCGAGCACCTCTTCGCCCATCGCGGCCAGCACCACCTGCGCGTCGGCGTCGTGCTCGGCCTGGCTCAACAGATCCGCGGCCACCAGCGCCGGATCGGCCGTGGCGTCGGCGATGACCATCAGTTCGCTCGGCCCTGCCGGCAGGTCGATGGCCGGGCCGTTCGGCAGGTCCGCGGCAAAGCGCTTGGCTTCGGCCACATAGGCGTTGCCCGGGCCGAAAATCTTGTCCGCCCGCGGCAGGCCGGCGCCGAAGGTGAGCGCCGCAATCGCCTGGGCGCCCCCGACCAGATAAAACGCCTCGAGCCCCGATAGCGCCGCGGCCGCGATCATCACCGGCGCCACGCCCTCGCGATTGGGAGGCGTCACCGTCACGCGGTTCGGCACGCCGGCGACCGCTGCGGGGATGGCGAGCATCAGCAGGGTCGAGAACAGCGGCGCCGTGCCGCCGGGCGCATAGAGGCCGCAGGTTTCGATCGGCCGCCACACGCGGCGCAGTTTCACGCCGGGCGCGGGCTCGACGGTCTGGTCCGCGGGCTTGGTGGCCTCGTGGTAGCGGCGCACGTTCTCTGCAGCAATGTCCATGGCCGCGAGGTCTTCGCGATCGAGCTTGCTGCGCGCGCGATCGACCACTTCTCGCGTGAGGTCCAAGCGTTCCGGCGCACGGCCGTCGAGGTTCTTCGACCAGCGGGTGACCGCCGCCTCACCCTCGTGCTCGACCTCTTCGAAGATGCGCCGCACCACGTCACGCACGGCGCCGTCGCGGCGTTTCAGCGGACGCGCCAGGGCTGCGGTCCGCTCGGCACGGCTCAGCGATGACCAATCGAAACACTTCACGGCCGCCTCACATCATCTTCTCGATGGGCAGGACCAGGATCGCCGAGGCGCCGGCGGCCTTCAACCGCTCCAGCGTCTCCCAGAATACCGACTCCTGGCAGACCGCGTGCACCGCCACCGCATCGTCGCGGCCGGCGAGAGGGGTCACCGTGGGCGAACCGGCGCCCGGCAGAATCTGTTGGATAGCGGCGAGCGCGGACTTCGGCGCGTTCATCATCACGTATTTGGCGCCTTGCGAGGCGACCACGCCCTTGAAGCGTTCGACCACGCTCTCCGCAAGCTGGGTCAGTTCGGGCGCGATCGGCCGCGGCGCGCGGATCAGCATGGCTTCGCTTTCGAGCACCAGCGACACCGCCTTCAAGCCGTTCGCCTCCAGCGTGGCGCCGGTGGAGACCAGGTCGCAGATCGCATGCGCCATCTTCAGCCGCGGCGCCACCTCGACCGCGCCGCGCATGGCGACGATCTCGGCGGAAATCCCTTCCCGCTCGAGATAGCGGGTCAGCAGGTTCGGATAGGTGGTGGCGATCTTCAGGCCGTCGAGACCCTTGGGCCCGGTCCAGTCGAAGACGTCGGGTACGGCGATACGCAGGCTGCAGCGGCCGAAGCCCAGCGGCATGATCCGCTCCGGCGGTCCGGCGTGACCGGACGCATGTTCCTCCAGCACATTGCCGCCGACAATGCCGAAGTCGGCGATGCCGTTTTCGACGAACGTCGGTATGTCGTCGTCGCGCACCCGCATCAGATCGATGGGATAGTTCTCGACCCGATAGAGCAGGTCGTTGTGGCCCTTCACCACGCGCAGGCCCGCATCGCGCACGAGATCGAGGCTGCGGTCGGCGAGCCGGCCGCTTTTTTGGACGGCGATGCGCAGGCGCGGGCTCATCAGCGGCGGCCCAACCTGTCCAGCACCTTACGGTAACCCTTGAACGGCATGTCGCGCAGGAAGCGCGCGCAGCGGGTGACGGTGGTGGTCGAGGCGCCCACCTCGTCGGCGATCTCGCGATAGCTCAGCTTGCCCTCGTCGAGAAGGCGAGTGATACGCCAACGCTCGACGAATGCGCGAATCTCCGCGGGCGTTGCCAGGTCGGCCAGGAAATCCTTGACTTCGCGACGGTTTTGCAAGCTCAGGAAGGCGGCGTAGAGTTCGTTCTCAGCCTTTTCCTCAGCACTCGACTTTTTGGCGGCAGCAGCCATGGCGCACGCTCCGTTGCGGTTGGGGTGGCGTGGTAATACGGTAACACACACCCCGGCGCAAGCGGCTTTGCGGAAAATTGCGTGACCGTTTTGTGGCGTCCGGTTCTGTAAGGAAAGCAAACGCCGGCCCGCGATTTCTCGCGAGCCGGCGCTTCCGAAAGGCCTAGTGCGCTTCGAGGACCGAGACGATCACGCCCGTCGCGACCGCAGCGAGAACCCAGTTGCCGTCGATCTCGCGCCATTCGTAGCCGCGGGGCGGCGCGCTCAGGTGATGGGACCGCCAGTCGACCACCTGGCCGCGTCTCCAGCTGTCGGCGTCTATCTTGTGGCCCTTGCTCCACTCCGGGTGCATGACCCGGTGGTGGTCGCCCGTCATGTCCTTCCCGTCGGGGGCGGCCTGGGCCGCGCCAACGGCGCCAAGCAGCAGGACCGCCGCCGCGGCCGCGGTGAGGAATTTTTGCATTCGGGATCTCCCATCTATCGCGCGCGGAAAAACCCGTGGGCGACCGGCGTAGCCGTATAGACTGAACGCGTTCAACGAATAAGAGTTCGCCGATCCGTCGCGGAAGACCCCGTTCAGACGTGCTTGTCGCGCTCACGGCCGCCCAGGACGCCGCAAACGGCGGCGATGAAGGCGCCGATGGCCATGGCCAGGGCGGTGAACAGGCCGGTCGCCTCGGCCGCCTTGCGGGCCTTATCCGCCTCGTCGCGGACGGCGTTGATGGCCGCGTCGGTGCGGGCCTGGGCCACGGCCGGGGTCACGCCGGCGCGCAGCGAGACCATCTGGGTCAGGTAGACGCGGTCGTCCTCGGGGACCTGTTTTTCGGTCGCGGCATGGGTGAGGACCCGCCCTGCCTCGGCGCGAGTGGCGGGATCGGACACCGTCGCCATGGAGGTGGGCGAGCGGAACAGAACGTCGAGGGTGTAGGCGTGCGGCTCGGCCATGCTCGCGTCGTGACGGTGCGTCGCGACCCCCGCGGCCAGACCGGCCGTCGAGGCGGCCAGAACGGCGACCAGAACCGTCGCCAGCGCCCAGCTCAGGAAACCGTTGGCGGTATCGCGAAAATGGGTCTCGCCGTCGTTCACGCCGTGCCAGCGGTGCCGCAGCCGGCCCGCCAGATAGCCGCCGAGCGCCGAGGCCAGCCACTGGATCACGATCAACCAGATCGCCGCCCATACGGTGAAGGTCACGGCCTCGGAATTGGCATGGCCCATGGGCGCGGCGGCAAAGCCGAGCCCCGCGCCCAGCACGAACAGCAGCACGCTGATCGCCGCGGCGCTGAGCGCGCCGGCGATCACCGCCGGCCAGGAAACCGCCGAGGACCCGACCTGGATGGCGGTCCCATCGACTGCGGCCATCGGGTCGGCAAAGGCGCCCGGGAGATCGGAAGCGGGGGTGGTGGAGGTCATGATCGCGCCGTCACAGTTCCTGATGGTCGCCCAACGCAACGGCGCAGCCGGCGGTTCCGCACGCGCGGAGCGAGGAAAGCGCTGACAGCCAAGCCGGAGCGCGCTATGCGCGGGCCGCGATGCGTTATCACTCGACCCGCGGGCTTGCCCCCGAAGCTTCTTTTGCCGATGCGCTGCTGGACGGGCTGGCCCCGGATGGCGGGCTCTACATGCCTGACGCCTGGCCGGCGCTTTCGGACGCCGATCGCGCTGGAGCGGGCAGCCGCCCCTACGCGGACACGGCCGAACAGGTGCTGAGCCTGTTCGCGGGCGACAGCCTTCCGGCCGCGGCGATCAAGGCGGCCGCCGCGCGGATGACCGCCTTCGACCATCCGGACGTGACGCCCCTGGTCGAGCTCGAACCGGGGCTGTTCCTGCTCGAGTTGTTCCATGGCCCCACCGCCGCGTTCAAAGACCTCGCCATGCAGATGATGGCGCCCCTGGTCGAGGCCGCGTTGAGCGCGCGCGATGAAAACCTGCTGCTGCTGACCGCGACCAGCGGCGACACCGGGGCTGCGGCCGCAGCGGCCTTTGCCCATGCCGCGCGCGTACAGCTGGTGATCTTCCATCCGGAAGGCCGCGTGTCGCCGGTGCAGCGGCGGCAGATGACCACCACCGGCGCCGACAATGTCCGCGCGCTGGCGGTGCGCGGCGACTTCGACGACTGCCAGCGGCTGGTCAAGTTGCTGCTCGCCGACGAGGGCTTGCGCAAGGACCGGCGGGTGAGCTCGGTCAATTCGATCAACTGGGGCCGGCTCGCGGGCCAGATCCCCTACTACCTGGCGTCGGGCGCGCGCGCGGGCGCAGGGGCGCGTTTCGTAGTGCCCACCGGCAACTTCGGAGACGCCTTCGCCGGCATCGCCGCCAAGCGGATGGGTCTGGCCATGGGGCCAATGACCGCGGCGCTGAACGCCAACGACACCCTGGCGCGTGCGCTGGACACCGGCCGCTACGAGCGCCGCGCGGCGGTGGAGACTGCGAGCGTCAGCATGGACGTGGCCGCCCCATCCAACTTCGAGCGCATGGTGTTCGAGGCCGCAGGCCGCGAAGCCGCGCGCACCCGCAATCTGTTCGAGGTGTTCGCCGAACGCGGCGGCGTCTACCTGCCGCCGGACATCCTGGGCGCCGTGCGCGACGAGGTGAACGCCGTCAGCGTCGACGACGCGATCACCGCGCGCGAAATCGCCCGCGCGTGGAAAACTTACGGGCGTGTGATCTGCCCGCACACCGCCGTCGCCCTGCACGCGGCGCGCAGCCTGCCCCGCGGCGGTCCGGTGATCGCGTTGTCCACGGCGCACGCGGCGAAGTTCCCGGACTTCGTGAAACAGGCGCTGGGCTTCGAACCGGAAGCGCCCGATCGGTTGAAGGCGGTGATGGACAGGCCGGAGCAACTGGAAGTTATCGACGCGAACTTCGAGGCGGCGCGCGCGGCCGTCCTTTAGCCTTCCATTTCCCGCTGGAAGTAGGTCAGACGGCGGAAGTACGGCGCGGGATCCTTGGGGGTGACCAGCCATTCCGGGTCGTGGAACAGGCGGTCGTGCAGGCGCGACAGGGTGAAGCGCGCCGCGGCGCCGCGGCAGAGCAAGGGCAGCGCCTTGCGCTCGGCCTCGTCGAGGGGGCGCAGGCTTTCGTAGCCGTGCTTCAGAGCGTTCATCGCGTCGCGATCCGGCGCGCCGTCGGCGGCGAAACCCCAGGCGGAGAGCGCGATGGCCAGATCGTAGGCCAGCGAGTCGGTGCAGGCGAAGTAGTAATCGATCACCCCCGACACGCTGGTCCCTTCGAACAGCACATTATCCGGGAAATAGTCGGCGTGGATGGCGCCGCGTTTGAGGCGGTCGGGCCAGCGTTCGGCGAGCCACGCCGTTTCGACGTCGAGGACGCGCAGCATGCGCGCCGCTTCGCCCTTGGCGACCCCGCGGCAGCGTTCGACGATGGCGCGCCAGCCGTCGGGGCCGAGCGGGTTGGGCCAGATCGCGGGAAAGTCCGCGCCGCGCGCGTGCAGATCGGCCAGCGAGCGGCCGGCCGTCTCGACCTCGGCGAGGCTCGGCCCGCGCAGCCAGGCGCCGTTCAGCCATTCGAGGATCGCCGCAGGCCGTCCGTTCAGTTCGCCGAACAGATTGTCCTGACGGTCGCGGCGCACGCGCGGGGCCGGATAGCGCCGCAGGGCGAGATGTTCTGTGAAACCCAGGCGGAACGGCAGGCTGTCGCGGGCGACGCGCTTTTCAAACAGGGTGAGCACGAAGCGACCGCGCTCGGTCTCCAGCCGGTAGTTGGTGTTCTCGACGCCCTCGGCGATGGCGACGAGGTCCTTCAGTCCGCCGAGATCGTAGCGCTGCAGAAAGAGACTCGCGTCTTCCAGCGTGACGGGGGTGAAGACGGCCATGCGATAAACTCAGGCGCCGTGTTCGGTAAGCGCTTCAGCAAGACGCTCGAGACCCGTGCGCGTCATTTCGGGCTCGCCGGCGAGGCCGATGCGAATGAAATCCGCGCGCTCAAAGAACCGGCCCGGCACCACGCCCGTGTCATACCGCTCCATCAGCCGGCGGCAGAACCCGTCGACGTCGCCGCGGCGCACGCGCGCAAAGACCGTGGTTCCGACCTCGGGCACGATCTGCTCCAGCGCGGGGTGACCCCCGAGCAGCTCACCATAGGCGCCGTGGTTGGCGGCGAGGATGGCGTCGGCGCGGCGCTTGAACCTGGGCAGTCGCTGGAACGCGTCCGCGCTCAACCGCTCGCTCATGAACGGCGGCAGCGACTGGAACAGGTCGCGCACCCGCCACATGCGATGCGCCAGTTCGTCGGGCGCCAGAATCCAGCCGCAGCGCAGACCCGACAGGCCATAAGCCTTGGTCAGGCTGGCGGTGATCACGAAATTCGGGCCGAGGGTGAAGGCGGAATAGGGTTTCACCTCGCCCTGCGGCGTCGCGCCGAACAGCAGCTCGCGATAGACCTCGTCTACCAGCACAATGGCGCCCTGGCGCGCGGCGATCTTGCCCACCGCCTCGACCCCGGCGCGGTCTGCGAGCGCGCTCGAGGGATTGTGCAGGTCGCTCAGCACCACCAGCCGCGTACGGGGCGTAATCGCCGCCGCCACCGCATCGGGCTCCAGCGCCCAGCCGTTCTCGAACCGGCGCTGAAACCGGATCGGCCGCGCGCCGAGATGTTCGAGCGCCGACAGCATCAGTTCGTAGGTGGGCTCCTCGACCAGCACCTCGTCGCCGGGTTCGATCAGGGCGGAGAACGCCAGATGGTTTGCCCCGCTGGTCCCTTCGGCGGTCACCACACAGTCGCGGGAGACGCCGAAGCGCTCGGCGATCGCGTCCACCAGCGGCCGATAGCCGTAGGCGTTGGCGCCATGCAGCTCCATGTCGCCCATTTCGGCTTCCAGGTCGGCAAAAGTGCAGTTCATCACGCCCGACGAAGCCAGGTTGTAACGCGCGGTGGTCTCGAGTTTCGCGTACTGCATGTACGGCGAGGCCATGGTGCGGTCACTGGCGGTTTTCTGACTCATGACTCAGTTTTCTTGATGAGCTTCGGAAAATGCCGCCAAAGGAAATAGGCCGGCACGCCCGCGGCGAGGATCGAATAACCGATCAGGCTGTCGCGCAAATCCGACCAGAAACCATTCGCCACCACGATGATGCAGATCAGGATGAACAGAACCGTGCTGAACGGATGCAGCGGAATCCGGAACCCTGCGTCCGCGCGCGTCTGCGCGCTCGCTGTCCGGTCGCGCCGTCGAAACACAAAGACCGCCGCCCCGGTGACCGCGAAGAACAGGAAATTGATCGAGACATCGTAGGCCACGATCTGTTCATAGGTGCCCGAAAGCACCAGGACGGCCGTCCATACCGCCTGGACGACGATGGCGACGGCAGGCACGCGGGTCTTTTCGGTCACCTTGGCGAGCTGGCTGAAGAACAGCCCGTCGCTGGCCATGGCGAGATAGACGCGAGGGCCGGTCAGCATGCCTTGCGACAGATAACCCAGGGTCGAGACCGCGATGGCCAGGGCGGCTAGTTTGGCGCCGACCGGTCCGATCGCGACCTTCAGCACGTCCGACGCCGGGGCCAGCGTCTCACCCAGCGCTTTGGGGCCGAGCGCACGCAGGCAGGCGATGTTCACCGCCAGATAGAGGCCGATCACCGCGATCACGCCGATCAGCAGCGCGAGCACGAGATTGCGGCGCGGGTTCTTGATTTCGCCGCCGACATAGTTGGCGGTCTGCCAGCCGCCATAGGCGAACACCACCGGGATCAGCGCTGCGCCGAAGGACTTGACGAGGTCGGTCGACGGCGCGCGATCGAGCACCGGATGGGTGATCGGAAACGGTTTGGCGATCATGAACAGGCCGCCGAACACAAGCCCGGCGATGGCGAGCAGTTTGAGGACCCCGAGCAGGGTCTGGACGCCGTTGCCGCTCTTCACGCCCAGGCAATTGGTGATTGCGAGCAAGGCCAGGACCGTGACCGCGACGATGTTGGCGAGCGGATCGGGTCCGCCGGCCGGCGCCTCGTGGCCGAAGAGGACAAGCGCGTACTTGGAGAACGAGAGCGCGACCGCCGCCATGCCGCCGGTCTGCACGACGAGCAATGTCGTCCAACCAAACAGAAAGGCGACGAGATCGCCGAAGGCGGACCGCTCGTAGGCGAACTCTCCGCCGGTCGCGGGCATGCGGTCGGCGAGCTCAGCGTAGACGAAGGCGCCCAGGATCGCCATCACCCCGCCCACCGCCCAGACCGACAAGATCAGCACCGGCGAATGCAGCGACCGCGCCACCACCGCGGGGTTCAGGAAGATGCCGGTGCCCACGATGCCGCCGATCACCAGCAGCACCGCGCTCGGCAGGCCGATCTCTCGCTTGAGGGCTAACGACATGGACGTCCCCGGCGGCGGGCGCGAGGACGCCCGTCGGAGCCTTGTGTGGCCCCGCGCCGGATTTCGCAACCGCCGGGCGCCCGGCTTGCCCTTCGCCGAACAGGGCGTAGGCTCCGTCGCGTCCATTTCCGGGATAGGAGACGCCCATGCGCGCGACCCTTGCGACCCTTTTGGCGGCGGCCACGCTGCTTGCGGCCAGCGCTCCGGCGACAGCGGCGGACGGCCTGCGCGGCCCGGCGCTCCTGGACGCTTTCCGCGCTCAGGGCATGACCCTGTCGGCCCCGTCCGACCAGCCGGTGGTCCTGTACAATCAGAGCGAAGTCTATGGCG
The DNA here is from genome assembly GCA_036501825.1 of Caulobacteraceae bacterium. GTDB lineage: Bacteria > Pseudomonadota > Alphaproteobacteria > Caulobacterales > Caulobacteraceae > JAFECT01. The sequence continues at coordinate 52,418 of DASXZP010000039.1, forward strand.
GCCTGGCCGTCAGCGGCGCGCGCGGCGGCGCGGTCCTGGTCCAGGAAGGCGGCCACCCGTGCCAGTACACGGTGATGTTCGACGTGGCGAAGATCTCGGTGGCGTTCAACCGCTCCTACCTGAAGGCGGGGCCGAGCGGGATCACCCATCCGGTCTGGAAGGCGACGGCCTATGACGCCAACGGTCGTCAGCTCAGCCAGGTGGGCGAAGAGCGGATCGCCAGCTACCAGGACGTGCCGGAGCGGCGCTTCACCCTCACCGGGCCGGGCATCTCGCGCATCGTGTTCTGGGGCGACGACCACGGCGTCGACGGTTTCTGCAACGTCGTGGTCGACACGATGGACACGGTCTCGCCGAGCTAGCGGCCGTCCGCCTTCTTACGCGTCTGACTCAAATATTCCGCCAGGATCCACGCGGCGCCCAGCAGCACCACGTTGGTGACCGGTTCGATCCAGTGGGCGGCGGATTTGGGATCGGCGAGCACCAGAGGCACGTGCACCACGACCTGGAAGATCGCGTACATCACCGTGACCAGGATGGCGGCGAGGCGCGCCTGAATGCCGGACAACACCGCAAGGCCCGCCGCGATATGCGCGGCCGTCGCGACATAGGTCCAAAACATCGCTGGCAGCGGGAACCACTTGGGGATGAACGAGGCGGTTAGCCCGGCGTAGACAATATCGCTGACGCCGAACACGATCAGGCACACACCGAACACCATCCGCGCGATCAGAGCCACACGCGCGCGCGCTTCGCCGGAGCCCAGCATGCTCCAGGCGATGACTCCGCCGAGCGCCTCGGCGGTGACCTCGGCGATGTCCTCGTAGGAACCCCAAACGGTCGAAGACTTAACGAGCGGCGGCAACGTCAGCACCAGCACGCGTGCGAAGAAGGTGGCGGCGAGAATGAGCGCGCCCGCATTGGCGATCTTGCGGCCGAGCAGGATGGCCACGCCCCCCGCGACAAAGCCCACGTCGCAGGCTGCGGCGAAGATATCCGTCCAGGGAAAATGTCCGGGCGCCGGATGCAAGAGATGCGAGAAGTCGTGGAACTTGAAGCTGATGGCCGCCATGCCGAGCGCGCCGATGCCGAAAATGCGTCTGCCGATGTCCTGCATAACTCCCCTCCTCACGCCTTCGCGCGATCGCGCCGGAGCGAATCGGCCATGCACCAGGCCGCGCCGATCAGGGCGCCGTTGATGGCGTTGGCGCACCAACCGAAGTGGTCGTGCACATCCTTCATGATCAGCGGCAAATGCACAAACAGCCCGAAGCCGATGTACATCACGGTCAGCAGGACCGCTGCGAGCCGCGCCTGAAGGCCGGTGATGAAAGCCACACCCGCCGCGATCTGGCACACGCCGGTAGCATAGGCCCAGAACGTCGGCGATGGCGGGATGCGGGCCGGCACGAAGGCCGCCGTCTCCTTCAGGAACACGAAGTGCGCTGCACCAAAGATGATACAGCACGCGCCAAAGACACAGCGCGCGATCTTCACCGGCGTTTCGCCGCGCGTGACGCCGCCGCTCAAGACATAGGCAAGGACGCCGCCCACGGTGATGGCGACAATCTCCGCCATTGCCTGCCATGGCGCCAAGTGTGTCGGATGAGCGATCACGCCCGGCAGCTTCAGCGCCAGCACCCACAGGCCGTAGAACACGGCCAGGATCAAAGCGCCCCACCGCGCGGCCTTCGGCACAAAACTCGCCACACCGCCGACGAGCAGAATCGCGCCGCTGACATAGGCCAGGAGATCGTGCGCGGGCCAGGTCTTGGGCACAGGCTGCCAGACCGCCGCGTAGTCGTCGAAGACGAGACCGACGACGCCCAGCACGATCGCCGCAAGGCCGTAGACCCTACGTCCCAGGTCCCCCATGTGCTCCCCTTCTCACCGAACCCTCGACCAATGGCGGGCGACCGGCGACGGACAACCGGACCTGCTTCGGACGCCCGGCCGGGCGTCACCAACGACGCGTCATTTCGCATCCTGCGGTTTGGGCCAGTGCTTGGTCCCGTCGAGCTCCTGGATCATGAAGCCGACTTCGCGCGGGGCCGAACGCTCGACGCGTGACCAGTCGGGGTAGCGCGCGACCAGGGTCGCCGACGCGGCCTTGACCAGGTCGTCGCCCTTGAGGCCCTTCGCCTGGCCGTCCTTCACCGCCGCGCGCACCGCTTCGAGGTAACCGCGGAACGCCGCCACGTCGGCGATGGTCCCAACGTCGCCATGACCGGGCACATAGGTCAATGCGTCGGCGTGCGGCGCGTGCTCGATCTTTTCCAGGGTGGGAACCCACTTCGAAACGGTGGCGTCGATCAGGTTGGGCGGGATTTTCTTCCACAGCAGGTCGCCGCAGAACAGGACCTTGGCGTCGGGAATATAGATGGTCACGTCGCCGCCGGTGTGGCCGGGGCGTTCGACCACCTCGATGACGCGCTTGCCCAGATGCAAGGTCATGCGCGTGTCGACCAGCAGCGTCGGGGTCGGAATGGCGGCGATGGCGGCCTTCTGTTCCGGCGTGATCTTGTCGCCGAAGAACTTGGGATTCTCGCTGTGCACCCAGTCGGCGACGTGACGCTGGGCCACGATGGTCGCGCCCGCGTCGTGGAAGACGCCGTCGCCGGCGGTGTGGTCGATGTGATAGTGCGTGTTGACCAGATAGCGGATCGGAAGCTTGGTCCGCTTGCGGATTTCTTCGAGCAAGGCCTTCGACGCCGCCGGCGTGAAGAAGCTGTCCACCACCAGGACGCCATCGTCGCCGATCACGAAGCCTGCGTTCGAGCCCGCACGGCCATCGATGTCGATGCCGGCGAAGACGCCGTGGCCGAGGTCCACCAGCCTGAACGGGAGCGACGCCGCCTCGTCCGCCGCCCAGGCCGGCGCGGCCGCGCCCAGCGCCAGTCCCGCCGCTCCCAGCAATGCCGTTCTGCGCGTCCAGGCCATGATCTCTCCCCTGCCCTTTTTCTCGAGGGGGACCATAGCGGGGATCGCGGGCATGAAAAAAGGGCCGGGCCTGATGGGAGAAGTCAGGTCCGGCCCCGGTATTTCTGCGGCGCCCGGAGGGGGCCAGGGCCGCAGGATCAGTACCTAGGCCTCAATTCCTATTAAGTCAATAGGGATTGACTCAGTCATAGAAAAGCGCCGAGGCGTCCACCACGAACCGGGCGATCGCCGGCGGATGCGGTCCGGACCGCCGCCCGACCAGAGGACCGGTCGCGGCCTCAAGCTTCAGTCCCCTCACCCCGGCGCCGCTCCAGACCTGCGACAGGTCGATGCGGTAATTCTGCATCCCCATCGACATGCCGCCCATTGCTTGGCCCATCGGAACGAGGAACATCTTGTCGTTGAACGGAACCTCGCCGTTGGCGACGTCGGTCGCCTTGATGTGGGTGACCGAGGCGTGCTGCGGGTCCGGGTCGATAGTCAGATAGCCGACCGCCTGAGCCGACACCGCCTGGGACGCTTCGGCAGGGATGTCGATCACGCCGGCGGACGGACCGGTGCGCGTCATCTCGAAGGTATAGTTCTGCATGTGGAACGCGCGGCCGGCGCCGCGCGAAGCCATCGGTCGCGCCGCGGTCAGCGGCGGTCGCCCGGCGGATCCATAGCTGTAGCCGAACACCTCGGTGTCGATGGTCGACGACGCGGCGACGGCCGCGGGACTCGACCCGTCGGGATCTTCGAAGCCTTGCAGCGCTTCCACGTTCCACGCGTCGGCATAGTCGCTGGGCGAATGGCGCCCCGACCAGGCGGCCCAGGCGCGATCCACATTGGCGTGGTGCACCCAGAACAAGGGGTCGTTGGGCGCCGTCTCCAGCACGCCCATATCGCCGCCGATGAAGCTGTGGATCAGGTTGTGACCCGACCATTCGCACGAGCCGGAGAAGTGCTGTTCGCCGCCCGGCGTGTCGCTGTCGCGAGGCTGATCCGCCGCGCGCGGCTTGCCGAAAAAGGTCGAGAAATCGTTCTTCGACCGGTCGGTGAGCGAGGTCTCGTTCGCCGCACAGAATTTCGCGATGCTTTCCTTCACCCCGCACTCGCGGCCTTCGTGGGAGAGAACGTCGTCGTTGACGAACTGAGCCGGCAGGATGTCGTCGGACCAGTCCCAGTAGGGCATGGCGAAGTCGTCCTTGCCGCTGGCCCGGGCGATCAGCCGCTCCATGTGCAGCACCTGCAGCCGGTGCCAGGGCAAAAAGCGCCAGCTGGAATGGTGCAGCCAATGCATATCCGCGTGCAGCTCGATCTGGCGTTGCCAGGCGCCTGAGGCGCGCATTTTCTTGATGCCGATGCGCAGCGCCTGCAGGTCCGGGTCGCTGCGGCTCATGCCTTTCAGGTTGCGGCGCAGGCGCAGGGGTTTGGCGGCCGCGTCCTGGGCGAAGACGCGCGCGCCCGGCGCAAGGCTCAGCAGAGCCGCCACGGCCAATGCCTGACGGCGCGTGGTCTGCCGGCAAGGGGCTTTCGTCATCGCGTCCCATCCCCCGTTGTCGCGATCCCAATCGATTAGCGCCGCGCCGGTCGCTCCTGTCAAATCGACAGGCGGCCTTCAGGTCCCCGTCGGTGAGCGCATCTCGACCCAGTCCTTGTTCGGCGCGTGCGCGGAACCTGTGGTCAGGCGCAGCCAGCCGGTGACGGTGTATTGGGCGCCAGGCTTGCCCAGCACCTTCGGGTTGGCGTTGAGCACGCGATCGCCCTTGGCATAGGCCCCGCTGGTCGGCATGGCGGACGCTTCGCCGATGTAGCGCTGGTCGCCGTGCGACGCGCCGCCGACGAACACGCCCTTCGGCAACGCCAGTTCATCCGGTTGCGGCGCGGCGCGCGAAAAGGTCTGGGCGGTCTTGGGGCCGGTGCGCACCAGCACCGTCGAGCTGTCGAGATCGTTCCAATCCTCGCGCAGGTCGGCCCCCGCCCAGCGCAGGCGCCAGGTGTCGCCGGACACCGCGTTCTGCTGGCTTCGCGCAACGTCGCCGTTGACGCCGTCGCCGCCCACCACGGCGACCACGCCGAGCTTGCCCTCCGCGGTGCGGCCCGTGCTGCCGAAACCGGTGCGCGCTTCGACATAGCCGCCCAGCCCGCCTTCGGAGCGGATCGCCACCGACATGGGCGTGAAGCCCGAGCCCTGCAGCCCGCCTTCGACCATCGAGGGCGAGCGCACGTCCGACATGGGATCGCCCTCCTCGGAATAGACGCCGAGGAACAGCGCGCGCGTGTTCGGGTCCGTCGCCACATAGTCGCCGGCGATCAGATAGGGCGCGCCGGCGATCCAGTCGGGATAGCGCGCGTTCGCCGCCACCTTCTGCCAGACATGCGCATTCTTGCCCGGCGCAACCGCGCCGCATTGCTCCGACAGGCATTGCCAGCCGGCGCCGCCGGCGTTCACGTGCGTCAGCCCCTTGCCCGCGCTCTGGCAGAGTTCGCCCACGTGGGTGTTGCCCAGAAACGAGAGGTCCACGTCGCAACCGCCGCCGGTGTCGCTCATCGCCGTGCCCACGATCAGGCCCGCGTTGGCGTCGGCGCCGCGCTGATAGAGGCCATAGCGGCCGACGCGGCTGATGAAGCCGTTGTAGATGCGAAACTCGTTGGCGTTGCCCACGTGGTCCGGATCGATGTGCACGCCGTCGCCGGCGAAGTCGCGCACCCTGACGTCGGTGAGTTTCGCCGTCACGCACATCCACACGCCGTGCGAGGTCTGGTCCGGCGGACCGCCGCCGCCGATCAGGGTGATGCCGATGAGTTCGGTCCCCTGGCCGCTGGTGGTCACAGGCGCCGGTTGGCAGTGGGAGCTCTTGGCGCCGTCGATGACGATGCCGCCGCTCGACGGCGGAAACCGCCAGATGGTGGAACCGCCCGCCGGCAGGCCGGAGCCTATGCCGCGCTCGATCACGGTGTGTTTTTGCGAGATTTCGTGCGCGAAGGCGTAGCAACCCGCTGGCCAGTCCACCTCGCCGTTACCGACGGTGTAGTCGCCGGTGTTGACCGCGACCGCCGTATCCGCCTGCGCCTTGGCGGCGGTGACGTCATAGGTCGAGCGGCACTCGCGGATCGCCACCCATTCGGACTGGGGAATGTAGTGCAGGATCGAGGTGCGGGCGTCCGGCGCCGGCTGCGCCAAGGCCAGGCCAGGCGCGAGCAAGACGAACGCTGCCACGACACACGACCGGAGGCGGCGAAACGGCATGGCGAGGCTCCCGGTTTTCACAGGCGCGACTGTTCGATGAGGCGAACGGCGGCGTCGGCGGCCTTGATCCCGAGCGGTTCGAAACGCCGGCCGCGCAACGCGTTATAATTCACCCAGAAGGCCTCGATGCTGTCGAGGAACGCCTTGCCCAGATCGTTAGGCGTCTGAATTTCTGCGTAGAGACGCGAAACGTGCGTTACCGCGAGCAGGCGGTCGTTGCGCACCGTCTCGCCGGCTTCGGTCTGGTTCGCCTCGAGCACGCCGATCAGGCGCACATCGACCACCAGGCCTGCGATCAGAGCCTCATCGCTCAGCACCATCACGTCGACCGCGTCGCCGTCACCCGCGCGGGTGGACGGTACGAAGCCGAAATCGAGCGGATAGATCATCCCCTCGGGCAGCAGATGCGACAGGGCGAAGCCGAGGTCGCGGTCGTACTTGTACTTAGTGCGGTTTCCGCGTGGCGTCTCGATGACGGCCCGGCAGGCGCGCCGCGCGCGGTCGAGGCGGGGGTCGAGGGCCAGAAGGTCCATGCGCGTCTCGCTTTGGCGCCCCTAACCTAGCGGCTGAGGCCCGGGGGCGGAAGCCCGCGGCCGCCGCCCTAGCTTGGCTGCGCGGCCTTCGCCTGGCGTTCCTTGATGCGCGAGACGAACTCTTCGGTGGTGTTGGTCAACGGGAAGGCCTCTTCCGGAACCGGGACGCCGAGGAAGGCGCAGAGCGGCTCCCATCCGGATCCGGTCTCGTAGACCAGCAGGCGTTCAGGCGAGATCGTGCGCCTTACTTCTTCATTGTGGCGCTCGAAGAAGGCGACCGCCTTGTCGCGATCGTGGCGCGCGTCGCCGAGTTGGTCGAACACCACGCTCTTCAGCATCTCACCGAACGGGTTCGGCCCCGGAGGCGCGTCGCGCGACGCGAAGATGGTCGCCTGGGTCGAACGGAACCACGCGTCCGGATCGCGCACGGTCAGCACCACCTTGGCGTCGGGCCAGCGCTCGGCCTGTTCGCGATACCACCGCGCCGAGGGCCAGTCGCAGGTCGAGTTGAAGCCTTTGAAAACTTCCGCCAGATCGCCGAGGTCGCCGTCGCCCGCGCGGCGCCAGAACGCGATGGCGGTCGGATTCTCGAACACCTCGTACATGTGATAGCAGGGGCCGAGCCCCAGGATGTCCATGGCGCGCTTGAACGATGCGGTTCCCGTGCGGCCAAGGCCGGCGCCGATCACTTTGATGGTCATGATGCTTCCCCTCGCGCGACGATCTTAGCGGGTCGCGGGAGCGCGGTCACCTAACCGGCGGGTTCGACCGGCGGCTCGACGAGGTTCGGGTCGGCCAGGATCGGCGCGGGCTCACCCACGAAGGGCGTCTCGAACGGCGCGCGACGGGCGGCGCGGCGCAGGGCGGTGCGTTCGTCAGAGCCGAAACGCAGCATCTCGCGCACCCGCCAGGCCACGATGAGGATCAGGAACAGGGCGCCGAAGCAGAGCAGGCTCACAAATTCCGCCTCGCTCCCCTGTTCGGTGGCGGCGCGGTTGATGTGGTCGAGGCGCGCGTCGCCCGGATAGAAACGCTCCAGGTCGTGCATGGCCGAAGCGATGTGGCCCTGCTCGTGCACGCCCATACCGTAGGAGGCGAAGACCGCGAGCACCCAGTAGGCCACCGCGAGGCCGACCAGGACGCGCTTGCGCGTGAGCAGCTCCTCCAGCGTCAAGACCCGGCCCTCCCCGTCCGTGGCCATCCTAGCCGCAAAACGCGCAAGGGGCGCGCGGGCACAACGTCCAGGCGTGCGGCTCCGTTCATCTCCTCGCCCTTATTGGGTCCAGATCGCGCCCCATTGGGGCCTGAGCGCCACCGTACCCAGGCAGGGCCGCAATCGTCGGAGGAGGCGCGCATGCGGACGACTGGCGCGAAGGCGACACTTCTGGGTCTGGGGTTCGCGCTCCTGGCCCTTCCGGCCTTTGCGCAGGACGCATCGGCTCCGGCGGCGGCGGCGACTGTGGCGGCCGCCCCAGCCGATTCCGCCCCGACACCGGCCGCCGACCCCGCCGCCCCGCCGGCCGCGGTGACGCCGCCCGCTGAAACATTCGCCAACGACAAGCCGGCCTTCTCGCTGGGCGATCTGACCACCTATGGGACCATGGGTCTGGGCGGTTCGGGCGGCGACGGTTCGGTCGCGCCAGGCGACACGGGCATCTTCAATGCCCAGGCCGGCGTGCGCTTCGGGCCCTATCTCGGTCTCGAGGGCGAGGTCGGAACCGGCATCCCGGGCGACAGCCGCTCGGGCAAGAAGCTCAGCCTCACCGACCGCTACGCCGCCTACATCGTAGGCTACCTGCCCTGGACCAAGCACTTCGACCTGTTCGCCAAACTCGGCCTCGGCCACAGCCGCTACAAGTACGAGGCGAACGGCGCGGCCATGTCGAGCGATCTGGACAGCGTGAACTGGGGCGTCGGCGCGCAGTATCTGTTCAACGACCACGACGGCGTGCGCACCGAGGTGCTGAAGGAGAACTACCACGACTCCCGCGGCGAGCGGACGAGCCTGCTGTTCTCCTGGATCCACCGCTTCTGATCAGGCGGCGCGACCGCCCCTGGGTCTGTCGAACAGGATGACCGGCTCGCCGCGATAGCCGGTGCGCGCGTATTCGCGGTAGCCGAGCTTGTCCGCGAGTTTCAGCGACGCGGCGTTCTCCGGACCGATCAGACAGACGGTGCGCGCGTCGTCGAGCATCGCATCGGACCATTCCAGCATGGCGCGCGTCGCCTCGTAAGCGAGCCCCTTGCCGTGGGCCTCGGGGATCAGACCCCAGCCGATTTCGGGCGCGCCTTCGAAGGGCGGCTGGAAGTCGCGCTTCAGGTCGTGAAATCCGCCCTCGCCGAGAAACCGGCCGGTGGCGCGCTCGGTGATCGCCCAGTAGCCGAAGCCGAGCAGCCGCCAGCTTCCGGCGTAGCGCAAAATCCGCGCCCAGACTTCTTCGCCGGTCGAGGGCCGGCCGGTGATGTAGCGGGTGACCGCCGGATCGCTCCACATGGCGACGCCGTCGGCGAAATCGCCGAGGCCGTGGGCGCGCAGGATCAGACGTTCGGTGGTCAGGACGGGCGCGTCGGTCGGCAAGGACATGTCGGCCCGGCGCTCAGACTCTGACGGGAGGGCTCAGCCCGGGTGGATACCCGTGACGGTGATGACGATAAGCCCGGTGGCGATCGCCAGGAAGAGCGCGCCGAAGAAACGGTTGATGGTCAGGAAACCGGCGCCGTTGATCATCTGCAGCTCGAGCTGAGCCCAGAATCCCCGGCGCCAGGCCAGGGTGCGGCGGCGCGAGTCGCGGAAGCGGCCGATGAAGAACAGCAGGCAGCTGCCCACGAGCGCAAAGATAGCGGCCGACGCACACATCATCGCCAGCGCGGGCACATCAATGTTCGACAGGTTCATCATGGGCCGCAGGAAATACCGTTCCTTGGTGAGTCACGCCATACCCAGTTGAGTCTACAGGGCAAAAATAGTCCTGCTGGCGCGAAGACACCGCCCGCCCAGCTGAACAAGAATACGTTAACCAACAAGAACTTGCGTCGCAGACCTATGACTTTCCGCGCGATGGGAAGATCACAGATTTCTGACATCTATACCTAACCATTGGTATGAAATCAGCCGATTTCAGCCCTATCGCCAGGCGTAATTGAAACTGAGGCTCACCCGCGCCGATCGTCCGCCGTGGGCGGGCACCTCGTGCCTCAGCCAGCTCTCCCACATCAACACCGTGCCCGGCGACGGCTTCAGGGTCACAAAGCTCTTCAGGTCCTGCGGCGCGTCGGCGGCGCGGGGCGGCGCGGCCATCATCTGCGGCAGCCGCGGGTCTTCGAGCCGCAGCCCGGCCGAGCCCTTCGGCGTCGCCACATAGACCGTGCCAGAGATGACGCTGTGCGGGTGGATGTGGCCCGAGTGGGATGCGCCGGGATCCAGCACATTGACCCAGAGACTATCCAGCCGGAGCTTGCCCCGCGGGCCCAGGTCGAAGGCGGCCTCGCGGGCGAACGCCTTGGCGTGCCGGTCGAGCCGGCGCTTCAGATCCTCGAACACGGTCGCCCGCTGGGGCAGGTCGTCCAGGGACGCGTAGGAGGTATAGCCGCCATAGCCGTGCTCGCGGCACCAGGCCTGCCCCGCCCCATCCTCTTCGGCCAGCATGGCGCAGGCGTCGAAGAGTTCGCCGTTGAAGGCTTTGAAGTCGGCGTCCTCGGCCAGGGAGGCCTCGTAGACGCGGGTGGCGAAGAGCGAACGGACGTGAGCCATGTCCGCCGGTTAGCACCCTCCGGGCCTTGCCGCGACCGCCCTTTGACCGCAAGGTCCGGCCGGTTTCGACGGGGAACGCCAAAGCATGCGCGGGTGGGGAAAGATCGCCCTGGGGGTCGTGGGCCTGATCGCGGTCCTCGTCGCCGTCGTCGCCGTCCGCACCGCGACCTATGCGCCGCCCGCCAGCGCCGACCTCTCGCAGGTGAAGCTCGCTGCAGCGCCGCCCATCGACCTGGACCGCGCGGCGCAACATCTGGGCGAAGCGGTGCGTATCCAGACCGTCTCGCACCAGGACCCCAGCCGGGACGATCCGGCGCAGTGGACGGCGCTGCACGACTGGCTCGACCGCACCTATCCCGCGGCGCACGCAGCGATGACGCGCGAGATCATGCTGCAGAACACCCTGCTCTATACCTGGAAGGGCTCGGACCCGTCGCTCGCGCCGATCATCCTGATGGCGCACCAGGACGTGGTGCCGGTGGACGACAAGACCATCGGCGAGTGGAAGCATCCCCCCTTCTCGGGCGAGATCGCCGACGGCGCGGTCTGGGGCCGCGGATCGATCGACGACAAGGGCTCCCTGATCGGACTGTTCGAAGCGATCGATGCGCTGGCGGCGCATGGGTTCAAGCCGAAGCGCACGGTGATGATCCTCTCCGGCCAGGACGAGGAGGTGCAGGGCAAAGGCGCCCAAGCCGCCGCGGCGCTGTTGCAACAGCGCGGGGTAAAGGCGCTGTTCGTGCTCGACGAAGGTTCGCTGGTGCTCACCGACAATCCGCTGACCGGCAAGCCGTCGATCCTGATCGGTGTAGCGGAGAAGGGCTATGTGACGCTGCGGGTGACGGCCACGGCGCCCGGCGGTCACTCGTCCATGCCGCCGCCGACCACGGCGGTGATCACCTTGTCGAAGGCGCTGGTCGCCATCGCCGGCCATCCGTTCCCGATGAAGTTCGAAGGCCCCGGCGCGGACATGCTGCGCTGGCTCGCCCCGCACGCGTCGCCGGCGGTGAAGATGGCGGTGGCCAACGACTGGCTGTTTTCGCCGCTGCTGGTCAGCCAGGTCGCCAAGACCCCGCCCGGCGCGGCCATGCTGCACACCACCATCGCGCCGACCATGCTCTCGGGATCGCCCAAGGAAAACGTGCTGCCCCAGTCGGCGAGCGGGCTGATCAACTACCGCATCATGCCGTCGGAAAGCGCCGCCGGCGTGATGGCGCGCGCCAAGCAGGCGGTGCGCGGGCTGCCGGTGACCCTGGTCTGGGATTCGCCGCCTCGCGAACCGTCCAAGGTGTCGTCGACCAGGTCCGACGGCTGGAAATTCGTCGCCGCCGCGGCCCAGGCGGGCGAACCCGGCGTGCCTCTGGCGCCGTCGCTGGTGGTGGCGGGCACCGACAGCGGGCGCATGGGCAAGGTCGGCATCGACGTCTACCGGTTCCAACCGTTGGAGGCGTCCCTCGCCGACACCAAGATGATCCACGGGAACAACGAGCACATGACGCTCGCCAACCTGAAGCGGATGGTGAACTACTACGCCGTGCTGATCGCCACCGCGACGCAATGAGAATGGCGGCGCCATGAAGAAGTCTTTGACCGAGGGAACGAGCATGTTTTCGAGACGCGGATTGATCACGGCGGCCGGCGCGGGCGCCGCCATGAGCGCGGGCGCAGCGATGGCCCAGGACGCGAAGCCGGCCCAGCCGGCGCCCCCCGACCATCCCACCATGCTGCGCAACATCGCCGCCGGCGCTCAGCCGATCGCCCAGCTCGAGCGGATGGTTCGCCTGGAGAGAGCGCGCAAACTGATGAAGGACCAGGGCGTCGGCGCCCTCTTGGTCGAGTCGGGCTCGAGCCTTGCCTATTTCACCGGCGTCGACTGGCATCGCTCCGAGCGCACCACCGCCGCGGTGATCCCCGCCAGCGGCGATCCGATCATCATCACTCCGGTGTTCGAAGAACCGTCGGTGCGCGAAACCCTGGGCATCCCCGCCGGCGTGCGCGCCTGGAACGAGGACGAAAGCCCCTTCGAGCTGATCGCCGGCGCCCTGAAGGACTGCGGCGTGATGAGCGGGCCGGTCGCGGTCGAGAGCACCACGCGCTTCTTCATCCTCGACGGCGTGCGCAAGGTCTCCGGCGCCTACGAGTTCAAATCCGGCGATCCGGTCGTGCGGCCCTGCCGCATGTACAAGTCGCAGAACGAACTCAACCTGATGCAGGTGGCCAGCAACATCACCATGATCGCCTACAAGCTGGTGCACGACCGGGTGCAGACCGGCATGACGCAAACCGACATCGCCACCATGATGACCGAGGCGACCCAATCGCTGGGCGGCGCGCCGGAATTTTCGCTGGTGCTGCTGAACGAAGCCAGCGCCTATCCGCACGGGTCGCGCCAGAAACAACAGGTGCGCGAAGGCTCCATCGTGCTGATGGACTGCGGCTGCTCGGTGCACGGTTATCAGTCGGACATCTCACGCACCTGGGTGCACAAGGCCGAGCCCACCGCGCGGCAGCGCAAGGTGTGGGAGACGGTGAAGCGCGGCCAGCAGATTGCGCTCGAAACCGCCAAGATCGGCGTCCCGTGCAAGGCGATCGATGCGGCGACGCGCGCCTACTACGAGAAAGAGGGCTGGGGTCCGCGTTTCAAACTGCCGGGCCTGTCACACCGTCTCGGTCACGGCATCGGCATGGACGGGCACGAGCCGCCCTATCTGGTCGGCAACGACGACACGCCGCTGCAGCCCGGCATGTGCTTCTCCGACGAACCGGGCATCTACATCCCGGGCGAGTTCGGCGTGCGGCTGGAGGACTGCTGGCACATGACCGAGCAAGGTCCGAAGCTGTTCTCGGGCCTGGCCAAATCGCTGGAAGATCCGATCTAGAACCAGGTCTTCGAAATCGGGTGGCCCAGGAGGCTCGCCAGCACGCCGGCGAGCGACCCGAAGAACAGGATTGCGGTCATCAGGACCTGGACGAGGAATCCGGGGCCGCGCTTCTGCGCCTCCTGCATGTAGCCGAACAGGTAGAGGATGCGGCCGACGATCCAGATCGCGCCGAGCCCCGCGCCCACGCGCGGGTCGAGATAGGCCGACCACAGCCAAAGGCACGGCAGGAAGATCACGATCCATTCGAGCGTGTTGCCCTGGACGCGAAGCGCGCGCTCCACGTCCGGATGGCCGCTCATGGCCGGCGCATAGACCTTGGTGCGGACGCGCGTGCGCACCGCGTTCACCCCGGTCAGGAAGTAGAAGAGCAACGCAAGAAGGGTGACGAGGACAATCCAGGGCGACATGGTGCTCCTCCGGGGACAGACGGCGAAGCTTAGGCGCGCCGCGAACAAACGCCAACGCCCTGCGAAATGCGCTGGCGATGGCGGCCCGGCGGCTCTATGTCAGCAACCGGCACAGATACAGGAGCGTGGTCATGGCGGAAGGCAATCGGGACGTGGCGGTGGTGGTGGGCAGCCTCAGGAAGGGCTCGATCACCCGCAAGGTGGCCAAGGCCTTGATCAAGCTCGCCCCCGAGGGGCTCAAGTGCGAGATCGTCGAGTACGGCGACCTGGCGCTCTACAATCAGGACCTGGAAGAGAGCGTGCCGGAGTCGTGGACCAGGTTTCGCGAGCGTCTGCACCGCGCCGAGGCGGTGCTGTTCGTGACGCCCGAGTACAACCGTTCGGTCCCCGGCGTGCTGAAGAACGCCATCGACGTCGGCTCGCGCCCCTACGGCAAGAGCGTGTGGGAGGGCAAACCCGCCGCGATCGTCAGCGTATCGCCGGGCGCGCTGGGGGCGTTCGGCGCCAACCATCATCTGCGTCAGTCGCTGGTGTTCCTGAACATGCCCGCGCTGCAGCAGCCGGAAGCTTACATCGGCCACGCCGCCGAACTGGTCGACGACGAGGGCGACGTGAAGGTCGAAGGTACAAAAGCCTTCTTCGGCGACTTCATGGAAGCTTTCGAAGCCTGGGTCGAACGCACCGCGCGCAGCTGATCACCCCGGGTGGGCGGCCAGCCAGTCCGACAACGGCCCAAGACGCTCGGCCCTGAACCTCGCGTTGCTCTTGATCGCGGCGACCGCTGCGTCCACCGGGCGCTGTGAGCTCGGGTCGACCCGCTTGTCGGCCCAGGCCTTCAGTTCATCGGCGCGCGCAGGATTGGCGGACGCGCTGGCGACGCCTGGCATCAGACGCAGTTGCGTCGACGAGTCGATCGGAATGTCGTTCTTGCCGTCGTGGGCCATCATGAAACGCCACGCTAGATCGGGATGGCTGAACGAGACGTTGATGATCAGTCCGGGCGCCAGACCCGCGGGCGTATCGGGACCGATGGCGATATCGAGCAGGCGTGACGCCAGCACCGGATCGGCGACCTGGGCCATGGCCTCCAGCAAGCGCTGACGCTGCAGCGGATCCGGATTGGCGTGGACCATGGCCGCGAGCTGGTCGAACTCCGTCGCTGTGGCGTTGCGCGCGACGATGGCGATGACCGTGCGGCGCTGACCGGGGTCGATCGAAGACGGATCGGCCAGCAGTTTGGCGAACCGAGCGCGGGCCTCGGCGATCGTGACCGCATCGTCGAACCGGCCCAGGGCGTTCAAGAGACTCGTACGCAGCGTCGAGATCGAGGGATCCTCGCCCGGCTTCGCGTCCCAACCGATCTTTGCGGCCAGAGGCTTCAGCAAGCGGCGCGCATGGGCCGCAAACGCGCCCCGGCGCGGGTCGTCGCCATAGGCGGCGTCGATGCCGATGAGCGTATTGACCGCCTGACGCCAGACAATCGGGTCGGCGTCCACCGGAAGCGCCGACGCAAATTCGAGCGTGTTGGACACCGGCTCGTAACCGGCCTCGCCCAACGCCCAGGCGTCATAGAGCAGCCCCAGTTGGTCGATGGCGGAGAAGCTGGCGGTGCGCGCGGCCAGGCCGTCGAAATCCTTCTGCGTATAGAGCACCCGCGCGTAGGTTTTCTGGCCCTCGTTCACCAGCACCGGCGCCGCGTGCGCCGAAGCTTCGGGCGCCTCCGCGCCGCTCTGGATCAGAAGGTCGCGGGCGCCTTCCACGCGGAGTGGAATTTGCCAGGACGGCGTAGCCTTCCCTTCACTCGCGCGCCCGTCGGCGAAGAACCGGCCCGTAGAAAGTTCAATCGTCGTCCCGCTGCCCGACGGAGCCTCGCTCACATGGATCAGCGGCAATCCCGCCTGGGTGGTGAACCGGCGCTCGATGTCGAGGATCGGCTTGCCCGAGGTGGCCTGCACTTCGCGCCACAGGTCGGCGTCCACCGTGTTGCCGAACGCATGCGCCTTCATGTAGCGCCGCACGCCGTCGCGGAAGTTGTCGGCACCGGCGTAGGCTTCGAGCATGGTGATGACCGCGGCGCCCTTGTTGTACGTGATCGCGTCGAAGGCTTCGTCGGCCTGTTCCGCCGTCAGCACCGGTTGCACGATCGGATGGGTGCCGGCGCCCGCGTCGGCGCGCTTGCCGCCGTCGTAGATCGCCATGGCCTGCAGGCCGGTGCGCCATTCGGGGTGCAGTTCGACCGCGGCCTTGGTCTGCATCCAGCGCGCAAAGCCCTCGTTGAGCCACAGGTTGTCCCACCACGCCATGGTGACCAGGTCGCCGAACCACTGGTGCGCCATCTCGTGGGAGACCACCAGGAAGACGAGCTGGCGGTCGCTCTCGGTGGAGAACTTCGGATCGAACAGCAGATGCTCGCCGGAATAGAAGATCGCGCCCCAGTTCTCCATCGACCCGCCCTGGATTTCACCGGGCGCCGCGATCAGATCGAGCTTGGGCAGCGGATACTTAGTCCCGAACCAGCCGTTGTAGAAGTGCAGCAACTTGGCCGCTTCACCCAGCGCATAGCGGCCCTTCTCGGTTTCACCGCGCGGCACGACCACGCCCACGGTGGTCCCGTCGACCTCGGTGGTGATCCGCTCCCAATCGCCGAGACCAAAATAGATCAGATAGGTCGCCATCTTCGGCGAGGTCTGAAAGTGCGTGCGCGCCAAACCGCCGCCGAGTTTCTCGCTCGAAGCGATCGGCATGTTGGACACCGGCAGCAGAGCTTCCGGCGCATCCACGGTCAGGGTGAAGTTGGCCTTCAGCCCCGGCTCGTCCCACGAGGGCATGAAGTCGCGTTCCGACGCGGGCTCGAAATTGGTCGCCAGGGTGCGGCGCTTGCCGGCCGCGGTGTCGTAGTCCATCGCGAAGAAGCCGAGCGTCGTCTTTCCGATGTCGCCGTGATAGGCGATCGTGAGCACGTGACGCCCGGCGCCGATCGGCTTGGCGAACGCGAGCGTCGCGCGCTGCAGTTTAGTGTCGAGGCTGACCGCCGCCGGCGCGGTATCGCCGTCCACGATCGCGCGGTCGAACACCAGGTGGTCCGCGTTCAGGGTGACCTGGGTCGAAGGCGCCGCGACATCGACGGTGATCTTCACCTCGCCCTTGAAGGTCAGGTGGTCGGCGTCGGGAACCAGGTGCAGGTCGTAGGCCACGGGCCGCACGCCGGCCGGCAGCACCTCGCGCAGGCCGCCGTCGGTCGATTGCGCAAACGCCGCACCCGAAACGGCAAGCCCCGCCGCCAGGACCACACCCCAGACAAACCCACGCATAGCCACCCTCCACGCCCGGCCCGGACAGGGCCGGCGCGACCCTGCCCCGGGGCGCCGCGGGAGGCAAGTTACGCCGCCGTCACCTTCACGGAGAATGTGATTTGCGGCAGGAATTGCGCCGCCTAAGACGGCTGCATCGGGGAGACGGCCATGGGACTTTCGCGGCGCGGCGTGATGTTGGGGCTTTCGTGCGTGGCGGCCGGCGGGCCGGCCCTCGCCCAGGACGACATCGACGACTTCCAGGGCCTGGAACGCAAGTACGGCGGCCGGCTCGGCGTGTTCGTCCACGACACCGGCTCGGACCGCAGCCAGAGCTATCGCGAAGACGAGCACTTCTTGATGTGCAGCACCTTCAAGGTGCTCGCGGTGGCGGACGTGCTGGCGCGGGTGGACGCCGGGCGCGAACAACTCGACCGCCGCATACCCTATGGGCAGAAAGACTTGCTCGACTACGCGCCGGTCACGCGCGCGCATCTGAAGGACGGAGGGATGGTGCTGGGCGCGCTGTGCGCCGCCGCCATCCACGTCAGCGACAACACCGCCGCCAACCTGATCCTCTCAGCGCTCGGGGGCCCCGCGGAGGTGACGCGCTTTGCCCGCAGTCTCGGCGACGACTACACGCGCCTGGACCGGACCGAGCCCACCTTGAACGATCCCGGCGGCGAACTCGACACCACCACGCCGCGCGCCATGTCGCGCTCGGTCGGCAAGATCCTGCTGGGCCAGGTGCTGAAGCCCGCCTCGCGCGACCGTCTGGAAAAATGGATGCAGGAGGAGACGCCGGGCCTGGGCCGCGTGCGCAGGGGCCTGCCGTCGACCTGGACCGCCGCCGACAAGCCGGGCACCGGCGACACCCAGACCAACGACGTCGTGCTCGCCCGCCGCCCCGACGGCAAATCCCCGCTGATGATCGCGGCCTACTACGAGAACCCGAAGGGAAACAGCGTCCAGGCGCAAGCGGTGATGCAGGCGATCGGCCGTATCGTCGGTCGCTGGGCGACCTGACGGATCACCCTCCGGAAAGCAACGCCGCCTCCGCCGCCCGCGTGGTCGCGTGCAGCGCCTTGGCCAGCACTTCGGCCGAGCAACGCTTGTGTCCGGCCAGCCACGCCTCGATCAGCCCCATCTGCGCGCGCGCCAAGAGCGAAGCGGCCAGCGGCGCGGGCAGGCCCGGATGGTTTCGTCGCGGACGCGCACGGCGGGTCAGGCGCGTTTCGATCATCGTCGCCAGCAGGCGCGTCATCGCGGTCCATGCGCCGCTGCCGAGCATGGCCTGGGCGCGGCGGCGATTTTCCCAGAAGTGTTCGACCACCCATGCCAGCTTCGGATCGACGGCGTCGGCGACACCGGCTTCAGCAAGCGGGGCGAGCAGAGGCGCGACCGTCTCGTTCAGAAGCGCCCGCTTGTCGGCGTAGTGTTCGTAGAAGGTCGAGCGGCCCACGTCGGCCTTGGCCGCGATATCGGCGACGCCGAACCCGTCGTAGCCGCGCTCGAAGAACAGGCTGTTGAACGCGTTGCGCAGCGCCGTCCGCGTGCGCGCGACCCGCCGGTCCGCGGGCGCCGTTGGCCGCGGATCTGACCGCAAAGGATTGGCAGACATTATTATCCTGTTGTCCGGTTTCGGACCCGATGGCCTAGACGTCCAGGATAGGCGCGCCCGACGCTGATATCCAGAGCGGAGCCGTATCCGGAGACGCCCTGTGACCGACGCGCACCCCGCCCCTCGCCTCCCCCGCCGCTTCGCCGACCTCTTCGGCGGCGCCGTGATCGGCCTGTCCGTCCTGCTGGCGGTGGTGATGATCCTGCACCACCCGGTCGCCCATGGCGGCGGCACGGCCGCGATCCTGCAGAGCGCCCAGCGCCAGGCGGACATCGACCACATCGTGCACGGCGTGCTGATCGCCCTGATGGGGGTGCTGACCCTTGGCTTCCTGCACCTGACCCAGCGTCTGGGGTTCCAGCGTCCGGCGGCCGCCGCGGGGTTTGTTGCTTTCGCCGCCGGCAGCCTGCTGGTCTCGATTGCCGGAACCTTCGACGGCTTCGTTGTCCCCGACGTCGCGACCTGGTGCAACGCGCCGGGCCACGTCTGCACGGGATCGGGCATGCTCGTGCTTATCTCGGCGGTCATTCAGGATTTCACCACCGTCGGCTTCGTCGCCCAATCGATCGGCCTCATCGCCTGGGGGATCGCCCTGCTGACGGCGCGCGGCGGTTGGGCCGGTCGCACGCTCGGCGTGCTGGGCGTCCTCTGCGGCGGCGCCTCTGCAGCGGTCCTGATCGGGGCGCACGTGTTTCTCACGCCGCACTCCCTGCTGATGATCTTCGCCGTCTACGGCGTCTGGTACCTGGCCGCCGCCGCCTGGCTGATCGCGGTTCCTCGAACGCCGGACTGAGCCGGGAACGATCAACAGAGCGATATGGCCAAGCTTGACCGTATCGACGCGATTGCCAATCGCCCTGAATTGACTAAGGAAAGGACAGGGTTTCGGCTGGGGCTCAATGGACCTTCGCGACGTTTTATCGCGGCTACCGCGCGAAGAGCGCTGGACGGTGGCGGCGCTGAGCGCCGCCTTCCTGTTCCTAGTGCTGGCCAGCGCGGCGGCGATTGTCGGCACGGTGCGTTCCGCCGATGCGGAAAACTGGGTCGTGCACACCGTCGAAGTTCGCCGGCTGAACCAGGAACTCTATTCCACGGTGCAATCGGCCGTGCTCGGCGCCCGCGGCTACGTCATCAACCGCGAGCCGACCTACCTCGAAGGCATCGGCGAAGCCCGGACGCAGACACCGGTCATGCTGAAGCGGCTCGCCGTGCTCGTGCGTGACAACCCCGCCCAAGTGCAGCGTGTGCGCGACCTCGATGTCGCGATCCAGACCGAACTCGCTTCCCTCGACCATACCATCGCCCTGGTCGCGCATCCGAGCGCATTGGAGTCGATCCGCGCCACGCCGCTCACGCCGGTACACGACGCGAGCGAAGCGATCGATCGCGCTGAGATCGAACTGTTGAACAGTCGCGAAGACCGCGCCTCGCTGGAGCGGGGCCTGCTTCTGGCGGCGGTGATCTCGTCGCTGGCGGCCGCCGGCGCCCTGGCCTGGTTCGTACTGCGCTCCACCCAGCGAAGCCTCGAGCTGGTCGAGGACCGCAACGACGCCCTGGCCACCGAGATGGAGGCGCGCCTGCGGGCGGAGGCGCAGCTTCGGCAATCGCAGAAGATGGAGGCGGTGGGCCAACTGACCGGCGGGGTCGCCCACGACTTCAACAACATGCTGGCGATCATCATCGGCAATATGGACCTGTTGCAGCGCAAGCTGGCCAGGGGCGAAGGCAAGCTCGAAACCTACGTCGAGAACGCGCTCAGCGGCGCACAGCGCGCCGCGGTGCTGACCCAGAGCCTGCTCGCCTTCTCGCGTCAGCAACCGCTCGACCCCAAGGCGCTGGACGTCAACAAGACGGTATCGGAGATGTCGCGCCTGCTGCAGCGCACACTTGGGGAGGCGGTCACCATCGAGACCGTGCTCGCCGCCGGTTTGTGGGCCGCGTACATCGACGCGTCGCAACTCGAGAGCGCGATGTTGAACCTGGGCGTCAACGCGCGAGACGCCATGGGCGACGGCGGCAAGTTGACCATCGAAACCGCCAACACCTATCTCGACGACGCCTACGTCGAACGCGAAGCCGGCGGCGTCATCGCCGGCCAGTACGTGATGGTCGCGTTCACCGACACCGGCGACGGCATCGGGCCCGATATCGTCGAGCGCGTGTTCGATCCGTTCTTCACCACCAAGGCGCCCGGCAAAGGCACCGGCCTTGGCCTCAGCCAGGTGCACGGCTTTCTGAAACAGTCAGGCGGCCACGTGAAGATCTACAGCGAGCCCAGGGTCGGCACGACGGTAAAGCTCTACCTGCCGCGCGCCGACGGCGACCGTGTCGCAGCGCCGCCTGGCGCCCACGTCCCCGATCCGCTCGAGGCCGGTCAAGCGGTGGTGCTGGTGGTCGAGGACGACGCCCATGTGCGCGCCTTCGTCTGCGACGGCGTACGCGACCTCGGCCATCGGGTCATCGAGGCGGAAAGCGTCAAGACCGCCCTCGCCGCGCTGGACGTGGCGCCGGAGATCGAGCTGATCTTGACCGACGTGGTGATGCCCGGCGCCACCGGCCGCGTGCTCGCCGACGAAGCGCGCAAGAAGCGCCCCGGCCTGCCGGTGGTGTTCATGACCGGCTATACGCGCAACGCCATCGTCCACAACGGCGTGCTCGACGCCGGCGCCCTGCTGCTCAACAAACCGTTCACGCTGAAGCAGCTCTCGGCCAAGCTCAGGGAAGCCCTCGCCGCAGGAAAGCCGAGCGGGTAACAGCAGAGCTCATACACCGCTTCTTAGGACCTGCGGCGCAATGAAGCGGCCGCCTGGAGTGCATTGCATTATTGCTGAGCTTGCGGGGGGTTACGGAGGAGATATCCGTGGCCATGTTCCGATACGCCATCCTCAGGATGGAGACCGAGTGGAAGATCGTCTGCGCACGCCGGCGCATCGGCCACTTTCCGACCTACGAGTCCGCCCTGTTCGTCGCCCGTGAGCTCGCCTCGAACGCGCTCGAATGCGGCCACGAGGCGGAAATTCTCACCCAGAACGACGCGGGGCGGCTTTTCCCGGTGGCCATGGACCGCGGTTGGGGTTTCGATTCCCTACCACGCGGTAACCACGGGCATCATGCGCCTGTCATGCAATCGCTTTAGGCGACGCCCCAGAGTGCGAGACTGGGGGCCCCTCGCTCGGGGCGCGAGTTGGGGCGTGACATGCAAACGGGCCGCCTTTCCTGCCGCGCGGCGTTCATTTCCGATGTCCACCTCGGCACGCGCGGGTGCCAGGCCGAACTGTTGCTGGACTTCATCAAGGCGCTCGACTGCGAGACGCTGTATCTGATCGGCGACATCGTCGATGGGTGGAAGCTGAAGGGGGGCTGGTTCTGGCCCCAGGCCCACAACGACGTGGTCCAGAAGATCCTGCGCCTGGCGCGGCGCGGCGTGAAGGTCTTCTACATTCCCGGCAATCACGACGACGGCGTGCGCGACTTCTGCGGCGTGCATTTCGGCGGGGTCGAGGTGGCCCTGGACGCGATCCACAAGGCCGCGGACGGGCGTCGCTATCTGGTGATCCACGGCGATCAGTTCGACGGTGTGGTGACCCATGCCAAGTGGCTGGCCTTCGCCGGCGACTGGGGCTACCGCGTCCTGCTCGCGATGAACACCAAGCTCAACCGCTTCCGCTCGGCCCTGGGCTTAAAGCCGTGGAGCCTGTCGGCCTACGTGAAGACGCGGGTGAAGAAGGCGCTGCAGTTCATCGAGAACTTCGAGGAAGCCCTGGCGAGCGAAGCCAGGCGGCGCGGCGTCGACGGCGTCGTCTGCGGCCATATCCACAAGGCCGAAATGCGCGACATCCTGGGCGTCCGCTACATCAACGACGGCGACTGGGTGGAAAGCTGCACCGCCGTTGTCGAACGCGCCGACGGCCGCTTCGAGATCATCGACTGGCGCGCCTGGCGGCTGGAGCATCCCGCGACGGCCGCAGCCACAGACGACACGCCCGCCCTGGCGCCCGTCGCCGCCTGACGCCTGCCCGGCGCGACTTCCCGGTCGGCGAGCATCCGCCGTGGCCTTTTCTACCGACGCCCCGGCATGGTAGGCCTCGCCATGATTCTGGCGTGGTAGGCCTGCGGCATGAGTACAGAGTGGAAACAGCTGTTAGCGGACCCCGGGCCGGACGGACATATTGTCCAGCTGTACCAGGACCCCGACTTCTATGGCGAGGCGATCAGCTATTTCGCCGCGGAAGGCTTTGCCCGCGGGGACTCGATCATCCTGGTCGCCACCGACGAAAACTGGAGAAATATCTCAGGTCGCCTGGTCAGCAAGGGCTTCGATGTCCCTGAGCTGTTCGACCGGGGCCAACTCACCCTCCTCAACGCGACCGAGACCCTGCCGAAATTCATGAGCGGCGGCATGCCCGATGGCGGCATATTCAAACCGCTCGCGCGCGAGACGATCCAGCGCGCCAAGTGCGGCGGAAAGTATCCGACGGTGCGCTGGTGGGGCGAGATGGTCAATGTGCTCTACGAGGACGGCAACGGAAGCGCCTCTCACCGGCTCGAGGAATATTTCGATCAGGTCGCGCACGAGGAAACGATTGCGATCTTCTGCTCATTCCTGATGGATAAGTACGACCCCCGCATCTACGATGACGCCTTCGCCAATGTGTGCCAAACCCACGGCAACGTCATACCGACGCACGACTACGCGAGCCACCGCGCCGCGATAAATCAGGCGGTTGCCGAGGTCGTTGGTCCGCTGCATGGACCGCTGCTGCGCTCGCTCATGGCTTGGTCGAGCGAGGCGCCCGGCGTCCCGCCCTCGCAGGCGATCCTGCTGTGGATCAAGGACGCCATGCCGCATGTGTTCGAGGACGTGCTCTCGCGAGCGCGCGCCCATGACAAAAGCGCGCCCCTGGCGGAGGGAGGGTGATGAGTTCACATCTCACCACCTGCGGAATTCCCGGCATCGGACTCGTGCCGTACGGCATTCACCTTTGCCACTTCTATCCGTCCCGCCAGGATCTGCTGGATGGGATGAAGCCATACCTTCTCGCCGGCGTGGCCAACAATGAACGCTGCATCTGGATCGTTTCCGACCCTCTGCCGTCATCCGAGGTGGAGATCGAGATCGAGACGGTGCCTGAACTCAAACGCGCGACCAAAACCGGCCAACTCGAGATTCTTGATGCCCGGCAATGGTTCGGCGTCCCCGGAACCTTGACCGCGAGCGCGGTTGTCGACCGCTGCATCGCGGAGGAACAGCGGGCGCTGGCCGACGACTACCAGGGCCTCCGTATTGCAACCAATACCAGCGGCGTGACGGGGCAGTGGACGCGGCTCATGGAGTGCGAAAGCACGGTGCACGAGCAACTCAAGACCCGGCGTATCATCATGTGCTGCAGCTACTCGACCGACCTGTGCCGGGCGGTGGAGATGCTCGAGATCGTTCGTCGGCATGATGCAACCGTCGAACGGGACGAGGATCGCTGGCAGGTGCTCTTGCGCGAGCACCGCAATGCGGTCCGGGACAAATACCGCTACCGGCCTCCCGAGAGCGCGGACGGCGCCACGTCCTGAACTCAAACGCGACCACGGGAGGGGAACATGGGTTCGAAAGACGAAGCGCCGCCGCCGGCGAGCTACTACGGCACGCGGGGCCGTGCGGACGCCTGGAGCGGCGGGGCGCGGATGATCGAGATCTCGACGCCGCTCGGCGCGCATCGGGTGTGGACCAAGCGCATCGGCTCCAATCCCCAGATCAAACTGCTGCTGCTGCACGGCGGCCCGGGCGCGACGCACGAGTATTTCGAAGGCTTCGACAGCTTCCTGCCCGCGGGCGGGATCGAATATTATTACTACGACCAGCTCGGCTCCGGTAACAGCGACAAGCCCACCGATCATTCCCTGTGGACCATCGAGCGGTTCGTCGACGAGGTCGAGCAGGTGCGCCAAGCGCTGGGCCTCGAGCGCGACAACTTCTGTCTGCTGGGTCAGAGCTGGGGCGGCATCCTCGCCATCGAGTACGCGCTGGCGCACGGCCAGAACCTGAAGAGCCTGATCATCTCGAACATGATGGCTTCGATCCCGGCGTACAACGATTATGCCGAGCGCGTGCTGATGCCGGAGATGGATCAGACCCTGCTGGCCGAGGTGAAGGCGCTTGAAGCCGCCGGCAAGACCACCGATCCCCGTTACATGGAGATCCTCATTCCGATGCACTACGAGCGGCACGTCCTGCGCCGTCCGTTTGCGGAATGGCCCGAGCCGGTCGTGCGCAGTTTCTCCCACATCAACACCGACCTCTACAGCCTGATGCAGGGCCCGAGCGAACTGGGCGCGAGCGGGCGGCTGGTCGAATGGGATCGCTTTGCGGACCTCAAGCGCATCGCGGCGCCGACGCTGGTGATCGGCGCGCAGTACGACACCATGGATCCCGCCTATATGGAGGCCATGTCGAAAGAGTTGCCGAACGGCCGCTATCTCGACCTGCCCGAGGGCAGCCACCTGGCGATGTACGACGACCAGGATCGATACTGCGACGGCCTCGTCGCCTTTCTGCAGAGCCTCGGCTAGGGCGTCCGGCGCCCGCTCAGAAAGCGGGCGCCGTCATACCCTCAGATCACCACTTGCCGCTGAGGCGCACGAACCAGGTGCGGCCCGGGCCCGGGAAGGCGCCGCCGCCGGTGCCGTCGCCGAACAGGAAGTTGCGGCGGTCGAACACATTGTTCACGCCGGCGTTGATGGTGAAGGCCTTGAACGGCAGGGCCACGCCCGCGTCGACCAGGATCGAGCTCGGGATGATGCGCGTCTCGCCGGCGTCGGCGTATTCCTGGCTCCGGTAACGTGCGCCCAGCTGCAGTTGCAGCGTCTTCAACACGTCGTGACCCAGGTCGACGTCATAGGTCACCCAGCCGTTGGCCAGCAGCGACGGCACGCTCGGCGGCCGGCGGCCCACGTCGGCGGGCGTCTGGGGGAAGCTGGTGATCGATCCGTCCTGCACCGCGGCGTTGGCGATGATGTTCAGCGCCGGCAGCGGATGCAGGTTCACGTCGGTTTCCCAACCGGTGATCCCGTAGGAGAAGACCTGCGGCACGTCGATGTTGCCCGGGCCCGACGGATTGGGCTCGCTCAACAGAGTGAACACGTGGTCACGCGTGGCGCGATAGACCGAGGTCGACACCGTCAGGATCGGGGGCAGCTGGTAGCGCACGCCGCCTTCGACCTGATGCCCCGTTTCCGGAACCTGACCGATGGTCTCGGGCTCTTCGGTGTTGAAGATCGGATAGGCGTCGCTGGAATAGCCGGCGAAGACCGACAGATCCTTAGTCAGGAAATAGACCGCGCCCACGTCCCAGGAGGTTTCCTGGTCGTTCTGCTTCACCGGCACGCCGGGGACCCAGGGGCAGGCGACGGCCTGCGGCGGGCTGCAGGGCTGTTCCTGGCCGGCGTTCACCGGCAGCAAGGCGCGGGCCTCGCCTTGGGTGTCGAACCAGTCCTCGCGCACGGACAGTCGGACCTTGAACTTGTCCGTCACGTCGATCTGGTCGACGGCGTAGAGGCCGTAGAAGCGCGCCTTCAGCCGCGCGTTGTCGCAGCTGTGAGCGCTGTCGCACTTGAAGGTCAGCGACGAGATCGCCGGATCGGCGACCACCGGGTCGAAGATGTTGGCGATGTTTGGCAGGTCCGCGGTCGCGCGCGTGGTCACGCCGTTGATGTCGCGCGCGTCGAACCCGGTGACCAGGGTGTGGTCGAGCATGCCGGTGTGAAAACGCCACGTCGGCTCGGCCTGGAAGTTGAAGTCGTCGAGCTCGTCGCTCTGTTCGCGCAGCTGGCGCTTGATCAGTTCGAAGACGCTGCCGACCTTGCTGACCGATCCACCGGCATTGCGCGCCAGGTCCACGTCGCGGTTCGAGTAGGCGCCGCGCAGGTTGATGGTCAGATAGTCGTTGACCACCCAGGCGTCGCTGAGGAACAGGCGCTGCAGGGTCTGATCGGAGAAGGCTTGCGGCGACGAATAGACGTCGGTCGTGGGGACCGCGAGCGGCTGGCCGGTGCCGGTGGGCGGCGAGAACGGAATGCCGGTCGCATCCGGCGTGGCGTGGAAGTTGTGATACTCGTAGCGGAACTCGATGTCGTGGTTGGCAGGACGCCAGCTGAGCGCTGCGAGCAGCTCGCTGTTCTGGTTGCCCAGGCCGCGGAACCCGTCCGACGTGCCGTATTCGCCGTCGAGGCGGAAGTCGACGCCCTTGATCCCGGTCGGGCCGGTGACGAAGGCGTCAGTCGTCGAGGTGGCGAAGCTGCCGAACTGTTCCGACACGCCGGCGCCCAAGGTGTCGCTCGGACGATAGTGCACGAGGTTGACCGTGCCGCCCTCTTCGGTGCTGCCGTAGAGCGCCGAGCCCGGGCCCTTCAGCACCTCGACGCGTTCGACGCCGGTCAGGGTGTGGATATAGCCGGTGAGGTCCGAGGTGCCGTCCGGCAGGCCGTCGTCGAGATAGGTCGCGTTCAGGCCGCGGATGATGACCCGGTCGAAGAAGCCAAAGTTGAACTGACCGCCTTCGCTGACGCCTGAGACGTCGCGCAGGGTCCCGACCAGCTTGATGGCGCCCTGTTGATCGATCAGGTCGCGCGGGACGATCTGAATGCTGCGCGGCACGTCCTCGATCTTGGCGCCGGTCTTGTCGACACCGACGACCTGCTCCAGCGGCGTGGTGCGCGGGGCGGTGATCACCACCTGCTCCACCGAGCTGGCGGGCGCATCGTCCGCCAGGGCGGCCTCGGACCAGGTCAGGGCCATGACGCCGGCGGCGCCGGCCATCAACACGTATCGCAAGCACTTCATAAGGTTGCCCCCTAAGGCGCAGATGGAATTTCCGGCATGCGTAATCGGATTTTTTCGGGGCCTGGGCATGAACTTTCGGTAAGGGGGTAAAAACAACTCTACTGATGCGCATTAGTCGCAACGGCCGCCCAAGAACCCGGGCCAAACCGTGCAGACCGCGTTGCGCTCACTTTGGATATGTGCAGATTTGCCCCGCATGACCCTGCGCCCCCGCGCCCCCTCGAGACAGACCCGGGACGTCCTGACCGTGCTGCTGCAGCGGCGCGGGGAGTGGCTGCACGGCTATGAGCTGACCAAGCTCGCCGGCCTCAGTTCCGGCACCCTCTATCCGTTGCTGATCCGCCTGCACGAGCGGGGTCAGCTGGAAGCGCGGTGGGTCGACTCCGCCCATCCGGGCCGGCCGGAACGCCATGTCTATCGCCTGTCGCCCCAGGGCGTCGCCCTGGCGCGCAGTCTCGAACGCGAGGCCGACCACCCTGCCCTTCGGCCCACGCAGGCGATCGGATGACCGTCCCCCGCTGGCGTGCGCAGCTGGCGGACGTGCTGACGCAGTTGGCGGCGCGACGCCTGAGGGCCACGCACCCCGACTGGGCTCGCGCGATGATCAAGGAACGCGCCTGCCTCCCGGACAACGAAGATCCGCTCGCCTGGGCTTTCGGCTGCCTGCGCGCGAGCTGGGTCGCGACCGATTCCGTGCAGGCGCTCTATCCCGTCGCCCTGGTTGCGGGCGTCGCGGCGATGACCGGCTATGAGTGGATCGGCGACGGGAGTTTCGCCGCTGCGGCGCTGCTCGGGGGCGTGGGGCTCGCGCTCGGCCTGATCAGCCCCAAGCGGTTCTGGGTCTCGGTCCTCGCCGTCGGCCTGACCGTCGCCGCGGTCATGGTCTTCGAAGCGTTCACGGGCCTTCGGCCGAGCCACGAAGTCTATGAGCATTCCCTGGCCTCCACCCTGCGCTGGACCCTGCTCGTCATGCCCGCCCTGGCCGCAACGGCTGTGGGCAGTTTCGCCGGTCGCTGGCTGCGCGCGTGATTTCGATGTTGCGGCGTGTCGTCAGCAGTCTTGGTTTGAGCGCGGCGCTCTTGGTCTGCCTTTCGGTCGCCGCCCTGGCCCAAAGCACGCCAGCGGCAAAACCGGCGCCCGCCACCAAGGCGACCCGCGTTCCCGGCGTCGAGGTGAAGGGCCGCCGCGAGGACACCCGCGCCAAGCTCGACCACATCATGCGTGAGGTCGACGGTCCCAGGATCACCGTCGGCAAGCGAAGCTCGTCGGCGCCGCTCGACCTGCAACAGCCGGTCGTGGACGAAGCGCCGCGCGAACTGTTCGCGCACCTGCCCGGCGTGCTGGAAGCCGACCCGCAGACTCCGGTGCGCCTCGATCTCGCCTATCGCGGTTTCGGCGGTCCCAACGCCTTGGGCTATGTCGCCGTGCTGCAGGACGGCTTGCCGATTGCGGCGGACCGCGTCGGCGCGCCGCTGATCGCCTACCTGCCGATGGCCGAGGCGGTGAACCAGGTGCAGATGGTCCGCGGCGGTTCGAGCCTGATCTACGGCCCGTCGGCCGCCGCCGCGATCAACCTCGTTTCGCGCCGCCCCAAACCCGGCGAAGCGATGACCGGTTCGACCGAGCAGATCGCAGGCTCCGACGGCCTCTATCACACCTGGAACACCATCGAAGGAACCGACGGCGCCGTCGAGTACCGCGCCGACCTCGGCTACACCCACAGCGACGGCGATCGCGACAACGCGCACGCGAGCGTGCTCGAAGGCGACGGCTATCTCGGCTGGCGTCCGTCGCAGGCAGTGCTTTGGTACATCGACCTGCACGCCTATCGCGCCGACGCGGGTGATCCCGGCCGTCTGGGCTATCCGCAATTCGTCGCCGATCCGCATCAGACGCTCACGCCGTTCAACCATGACTGGGTGAGCCGTTACGCAGCGACGCTGGGTAACGAGATCGACCTCGGCGACAACTGGCGCCTCGAGAGCAAGCTGTGGGCCTCCTACGAAGACCTGTTCGACCGCACGGCGGCGGATCAGTCGCCGGGCGGACCGCCCCCGCCCACCACCACCCTGCAGGATCAGATCTTCCGCAGCGAGGGCCTGGACCTGCGCCTGCGCAAGAGCTGGGGCCGCGGCAACGCCTTCACCGCCGGCCTCGATGTTTCGCAAGACCATGCGCCGTGGCGGCAATGGACCAGCGGCGACCTGAGCGCCGATCCCGGCGACCGCACGGGCGCCACGCCGCGGCTGAACGAAGCGCGCCGCTCGGACTACGCCGCCGTGTTCGCCGAGAACGTGTTCCGCCTGCCCGACCGCTTTCACTTCGTGCCCTCGGTGCGCATCGAACACGAGGGCGTCGAGGTCGACGAAGGCGTGGCGCCGCCGTTTGTGTCGCGGCCGCTGATCCATGCCGATGCGGGCCATGACGCCGCGCTGTTCGGCCTCGGCATCGGGAACGATTTCGGCAAGGGCAACGAGACCTATTTCAGCGTGACCCAGGGCTATCGTCCGCTGGGCTTCCTCGATATCGCCTCGCCGTTCACGGTGGCGCAGCCACGCGCGCTGGATCCGTCGCGTTCGCTCGCCGTCGAAGCGGGCGTCCACGGCACGCCGGTCACCGGCCTGTTCTACGACGCCGGCGTCTATGAGATCGACCTGAAGCAACGGGTCGAAACGGTGATGGTCGACGCCGATCCCGACGACCTCGCCGACATCGTCACCGGCGACGTGCGCAGCCGCGGCTTCGAAGGCGAGGTTTCCTACGACTTCCTCGCGGCCAAGAGCGGCAAGCGGCATCTGATCGCGTTCGCCGATCTGAACCTGCAGGACGCACGCTTCACCCGCAGCGACATTCCCGGCCAGGTCGGCAAGACCCCGGCCTATGCGCCGCGCACCGTCGCCAAGGCGGGCCTGACCTGGCGTGAGGACAACCGATTCAGCGTCGGCGTGAGCGGCGTCACGTCCAGCTCGGCCTATTTCCAGGACTCCGACGCGGCGTCGGGAACGGGGGCGGGCTTTGTGCCGGCGAAGATTCCCGCCCACACGGTGCTCGATCTCGCCGGCGACATTTATGTGACGCCGCGCGTGAAGCTGATCGGCGGCGTGCGCAACCTGGGCGACGAGAAGTATTACGCCCGCGCGTTCGTCGATGGTGTCGAACCTTCGCCGGGGCGGACCATCTGGGCCGGCGTGGCGCTGGGCTTCTGAACGCGCGGTTTTTGTCGCGAGCGGTGTCGATATCCGGGTGCGGCGCGCGTCATGGGTTGATATCAACCCTGTGCACAAACCCAAGGAGACCGGCATGTCGAATTACCGCGGGCGTTTCGTCTGGTACGAGCTGATGGTCGAAGACCAGGCCAAGGCCAAGGATTTCTACGGAAAAGTCCTGAACTGGAGCTTCGACGACATGCCCATGCCGGGCATGGACGGCGCCACCTACGTCATGGCCAAGAGCGGCGACGCCAACGTCGCGGGCATGATGAACCTGCCGCCGGACGCCAAGGCGATGGGCGCGCGGCCGAACTGGGGCGGCTATGTGGCGGTGGACGACGTCGACGCATCGGCGAAGCGCGTGAGCGAAATCGGCGGCAAGGTCTACAAGGAACCCATGGACATTCCGGGCGTCGGCCGCTTTGCGGTGATCGCCGATCCCGACGGCGCCGTGATCATGATCTTCAAGGGCGCGGACACGACCATGCCGCCCCCCAACGCCGATAGCCGCGACGCGGGTTTCGTCGGCTGGCGTGAACTGATGGCGGGCGACGCGGGCAAGGTCATCGACTTCTACGTCCAGCTGTTCGGCTGGACGAAAGACGAGCCCTTCGACATGGGGCCGATGGGCAAATATTATCTGTTCTCCGCCCAGGGCGTGAGCACCGGCGGCATGATGACCAAGCCGGCGGAAGTGCCGATGCCCTACTGGGGTTACTACTTCAACGTCGACGGCGCCGACGCGGCCATCGAACGCGTGAAGGCCAACGGCGGCCAGGTGGTCATGGGTCCGATGCAGGTGCCGACCGGCGAGTGGTGTTCCACCGGCTTCGACAATCAGGGCGTCTACTTCGGCCTGCTCAGCAAGACGAAGTAGCGGACTTGGGGCTTCATTGCGTCTTGAAGCGCGCGACGGCCTGCACGGCGGGATCGTGGGCGAAGTCGGCCGGCGCGATGAAGCCCAGACCGTCCCATTCGATGGTGATCCCCGCCTGTTCGAAACATTTGGCGGCGTATTCCGAGCAGATGTACTCGTCCTTCGGCTCCAGCGCCTTGGGAAGGTGATCGACGAAGCGCGAGAGCGCGACGCGCAGGCCGATCTTGGCGATCTCCATCGCCGCGAACGGATCGCCGAACTGATCGACCGCGAAATCGGCGAAGTGCTGCAGCTTACCGTCGGTCAGTTTGCGGTCGCCCCACTTGTCGTGCCGCGCCAGGATGATGTCGCCGGGATAGGGCGTGGTGCCGTCCGAGGTCTGGGTGATGAACTTCTCGATCGGCACCGCGCGCACGCCCAGCTTCTGCACCGCCTCGAAGGCCATGACGCGATTGAGCTCCGGCCAGCGGTAGGCGATGGCGACGTGGCTCCAGGGCGCCTTGGTCGCCCATGCGATCAGCCGCGAGAACGGGTCGTGCGCCGCGCACAGCAGAATATCGCCGTCCTTGATCTTGGGCGCGATGGTCTCCAGCGGCTCCGGCGTCAGGGTTGGAATGATGTCGTCAGGGATCGCCATGGGTCTCTAAGGTGCAGCTTCCAGCTTGAGCATAAATCCATCAACCGCGTGATCGTTCCCTCAGCCGAGCTCCTTGCCGAAGAAGTCGGTGATGTCGAACCACATGGCCTTCTCCGTCCCGTCGGCGGCGGTGACGGTGAGATGGTCGAAGGTGCGGCCGTTCAGCGAGACCAGGGCCTGCTGTTTCAGCTTCGCCTGGGCGATCTGCATGACAAAATATTCTTCCTCGATGGAGGCGACATGCCAGGCGGTGGCGGGGGTCTTGCCGTCGCCGGAATCGAGGATCGACTTCAGCATCCCGAACTCGACGAAGCGCTGATGCTCGGCGCACGTGTCGTCGTCGAGCGCCACACAGGCAAGGCGCAGCATCATGTGGGCTTCGAGGTCGGTGTAGTGCGCCGCGATTAGCCGTTCCGCCGCAGCGCGCACCCGCGGGTTGTCGGAGGCGGCGGCGGCGTCGTGCATGGCGGTCCGCGCCGCCGTCGTATCGGGCGCACTGTGACGCGCGGCGCTGTCGAGCCAGGCGAAGCGCAGGGCGCGAAAGTCCGTCGCGGGATCGCCGGCCTCGGCGCGGGCGACCAGGCTCGGATAGGCGTCCGCGGCCCCCGCGGGCGGCGGGGCGGCAAGCGCGCTTCCCGCGAGAATCAGGCCGGCCAGGCTCGCGGCGGCGATCAGACGGGGGGAGGCTCTCATACGCACGTCTCTCCGGGGGCGGGGCGCGGCGGACGCTAACCCAAGCGGGGCCTGCGGCCTAGGCTCGACCCGCCCCGCGGGAGCGGCGTCGCCTCAGGCGCTCGGCGCCTGCCAGGCGCTCAGGACCCCCAGGTCGCGAACATGCCGATGGCGGCCGCCAGCATCACCGCCGTCGCGATCCACCCCACGGCCTTCAGGATCGGCGGCAGGCAGAAGCGTCCCATGATCGAGGGACGGCTCGACAGGATCATCAGGATCGCCATCACCGGCACGGCGACGACGCCGTTGATGACCGCGCTCCAGAACAGCGCCTTGATCGGATCGATGTCGATGTAGTTCAGGCCGATGCCGATCCCGATGCCGAGCACGATCATGGCGTAAAAGGCAGGCGCCCGTTTCAGCTTGCGCGCCAGACCCACGTGCCACCCGAAGGCCTCGCCGATGGCGAAGGCGGACGAGCCCGCGAGCACCGGCACGGCCAGAAGCCCGGTGCCCACGATGCCGAGCGCGAAAATGACGAAGGCGAAATCGCCGGCGATGGGCTTGAGCGCTTCAGCGGCCTGGGCGGAGGTCTGGATGTTGGTGATCCCGTGCGCGTGCAGCGTCGCCGCGGTGGTGATCATGATGAAAATGCCAACGGCGTTCGAGATGAACATGCCGAAATAGGTATCGATGCGGATGCGCCGGAACTCCGGCACGGCCTGCGACGGCGCGCGGCTGAGCGGAACGGCGCCCGGCCGTTCCTTGGTGTCCTCGGCTTCCTCCTCCGCCTGCCAGAAGAACAGGTAGGGGCTGATCGTGGTGCCCAGGATCGCGACCACCACGGTGAAATAGGTCGCGTCGAACTGCACGTTCGGCACCACCAGGTGATAACCGACCTCGGCCCACGGCGTGTGCACCACGAACACCACCGCGACGTAGGCGAACAACGACAGGGTGAGCCACTTCAACACCGCGACGTAGCGCGAATAGCGCACGAAGATTTCCAGCAGCGCGCAGATCACGCCGAAGCCGGCGACGTAGACGAGCTGGGGTCCCTTCGCGATCAGGTTCAGCCCCGCAGCCATGGCGCCGAGGTCCGCGCCCAGATTGATCGTGTTGGCGATGAACAGCAGCAGCACCAGGAAATACAGGATCGGCGCCGGGAAGTGCCGCTTGATCGCGCCCGCCAGCCCCCGCCCCGTGACCCGCCCGATCCGCGCGCTGATCTCCTGGATCGCGCACATCAGGGGCCAACTGAACAGCATGACCCAGCCCAGGTCGTAGCCGAACTGGGCTCCCGCCTGAGAATAGGTGGCGATTCCCGACGGGTCGTCGTCCGACGCCCCGGTGATCAGCCCCGGCCCCAGAATCTGGAACAGGGTCTTGCGGCGCTCGGTCGCCGCCTCGCCGGGCGGCAGGGAGGGATCGTCCTGCGGTGTGTCCTGGTCCATCGGGCCCTCCCTGGGCAGACTGCAACGCTTTGTCGGGAATTGCGATCCCGGCGGAACCCGCGCCGGAGGTCAAGAACGGGCCGCACGCCAGGGTCCCGCCCCGGTCCGCCGCAATTCTGCGCCCTTGGCTCGGCAAGCTCACCCTTGCCCCGGGGCACGGCGGGCGGGTATTCCCGGACCGGCAAGGCTCCCGGGCGACCGGCGGGCGTGGAAGGCGGAGACCTTTGATGAGCGGACGGATTTGGCGGGCCATCGCTGCGGCGGGCCTGGGCGCGGCCCTGGTGATGGCCGGCGCGGCCGCGACGGCGAAGATTTCGCTGCCCCACCTGCCCTCGCCGAAGAAGAAGGAGCCGGTGACGCTCGAGAGCATCCTCGGCCAGGTGAAGGTGAAACTGATCGGCCAGTCCGCGTTCAGCTATGTGCTGACCGAACGCGACCGCAAAGGCGCCGAGGTCGACACGCCGCAGACGCATTCCCTCATGTACACCGACGTCTCCTGGGCCGACCGCTGCGTCGTGAAGGTGAAGTCCACCAGCGTGGTGCAGGACAACGTCGACGAGGGCTGGCGCCGCGATCACTCGGACGAGAGCACCATCGACCTGCACACGATCACGACCCTGCACGCGATCCGCTACGGCGAGTACCTGACGCAAAAGGGCGCCAAGGGCCCGAAGGCGCAGCCGCAGTCCCGCTTCAGCACCGACCCCCACGGCGTCTTCGCGGTCCCGGCCGGCGACACGGTCCTGATCACCACCGATCGCGACCACGCGGTCGCGCTCATCCGCGACCTCACCAAGGCGGCGAAGATGTGCGCGGCGGAGAAGGCCCCGGCCTGATCCGCGTCAGGTAATCCCGGCCTCAAGCGCGAGGCGCACCAGATCGGACGTTCGCGCGACGCCGAGCTTGGCCTTGATCAGGCTGAGCGTGTTGGCGATCGTCTTGTAACCGAGGCCGAGCGCGTCGGCGATTTCGCTCAGGCTGCGGCCCGCAGCGAGCAGGCGCAGGATTTCCAGGTCGCGCGCCGACAAGCGGTCGAGGGACTGGGCGGGCCCGGGCCCCTGCTGCGCCAGCGCCTGGGCAAGTTCGCCCTCGACATAGCGGCCGCCGCCGGCCACGCGCCGCACGGCGGTCAACAGTTCGTCCGGCGAAGCGTTCTTCGACACATAGCCCTGGGCGCCGGCGTCCATGGCGCGCGCGACGTAGAGCGGCTCGGCGTGCATCGACAGCACCAGCACCGGCGCCGCGCCGATCTGGATCAGGCGGCCGAGCAGCTCCAGGCCACCCAGCTCCGGCAGGTTCAGGTCGAGCACGATCAGGTCGAGGGGCTTCGAGCGCGCAATGGCGACCGCTTCGCGGCCGGTGGCCGCTTCATGGACGGACTCGAGCGGCAGGCTCGCCAGCAGCCGGCGCAGACCGTCGCGCACGATGGCATGGTCGTCGACCAGCAGGATGTTCATACGACGCTCTCCGCTGTGCGCGTCTCCAGCGGGAGACGGGCGACAACCTCCCAGCCGCCCTCGGCGCGGTCGATGGCCAGCACGCCCCAGGACGCGCGCACGCGCTCGCGCATGCCAATGAGACCGAGTCCGCCGCCGGCGCCGTTCGCAGGCGTCGCATCGGGCGAGAGACCGACGCCCGCGCCGTCGTCCTTCACTCGCACCACCGCCTCGCCGCCGCACAGGGTGAGCGACACCTCGACATGCTCGGCGCCGCCGTGGCGCACGGCGTTGGCGAGGCCTTCCTGCACCACGCGATAGATGGTGTCCTTCAAGCTCTCGGCGAGTTCGCGGTCGGTGGCCGGCAGGTCGAGCGCAATGGTCATGTCCGGCCGCCGCGCCTGCCAGAACGCAGCCAAGTCGCTGATCGCCGCGTTCAGCCCGAGCTCGGTGGCGCGGGTTGGCCGCAGCCGGCTCAGGATCTCACGCACGAGGCGCTGCATGTGGCCGACGCCGGACTGGATCGATTTCACGTGCGCGGGAATCTCTTCGGGGCGATCGGTCCCGACCAGGCCGCCGATCACCTGGGCGTCGACGTTGACGGCGAAGAGGTGAGGCCCGATCTCGTCGTGCAGATCGCGCGCCAGGTCCGCGCGCTCCTCGTCCTGGAGGGTGACGAGCTGCGTCTCCAGCAGACGGTTGCGGTCGTCCATGGCCGTGAGTTCGCCCGCCATGGCGTTGAAGCCCTGCTCCAGGCTGCGCAGTTCGCTCGGCCCGCGTTCGGCCACGCGGCCGCGGTAGTCGCCGGCGCCGATGCGCACGAACCCGGCGGACAGGTCGTGCAGCGGCCGCAGCGCCGCGCCGATCGCGAAATAGACCAGGGCGAGACCGATCATCGACGTGGCGCTCAGCAACAGCACCTCGCCGGAGAACTCGGCCCACAGGGCCGAGACGTCCAGCGTCGGGGTGGCTTGGAGCACGATGGCGCTGTAGCCGCCCAGATCGACCGGCACATCGATGCGAACCGGCGCGGGCGCGCGGCCCAGCAGGCGTTCGAACCAACCCGGCGCCGGCGCGCGGGGGGCGGTGACCGTCGATTGGGCGCTGATCCGTCCGTCGCGGCCGATCAGCATGGCGCGGACGTGGCGGTTGCCGTCGAAGGTGGCGACGAGCTGGCGCAGGTCGCGGCCCGAGTGATCCGACCGCGCCAGGTCCTCGAACGAGGAGGCTACGGTCTGACGCGCGCCGGCCATAGCGGCGGAAAGCTCGTCGGCAAGAGCGCGCCGCGCCTGCAGGCCCGCGAACAGCGAACCCAGCAGAACGCCGGTCAGCAGGACGACGCCGATCATGGCCACGACGCGCGCGCGCAAGGACATGGGCCGTTCCTAACACAGCCCGACCTTGGCCGTGAGGCCGTTCGCCGCGTCGGAACCGGCCTGTCCGGCGTGACGTTAACGCAACGGGCCCGGTCTCGAACGCCGGTGAACCGTTCAGCGCACCGCGCGCCGCGCCTCCCGCGCGGCGGCGATGGTTGGCGCAAAGGAGACGAAATGACCCTCAAGCCTCTCTTGCTCGCGGCCTCCGCCCTGGCGCTGGCGGCCTATCCGATGTCGAGCTCGGCTCAACAACACAAAGGCGGTGGCGGAGGCGGTGGCGGTCACCCCGGCGGCGGCGCGGCCCATGGAGGCGGCGGCGCGCCCCACGTGGGCGGCGGGGGCGGCGGCATGCCTCACGTGGGCGGCGGCGGGCACGGCGGCCCGTCTCCGATGCATACCGGCGGCGGGGGCGGCGGCGCTCGCCCGACTTTCCGCACCGGCGGCGGAAGCCACACCGGAGGCCACGTCGGCGGCGGCGCGACATTCCATGCCCGGACGGGCGGCGGTGCGACGGTTCACGCCCGCACAGGCGGCGGCGCAACGGTTCACACGCGCACCGGCGGCGCTACGTTCCACGCGCGGACAGGCGGCGGGGCGACGAGCCATGGCCGCACCGGCGGCGGCGCAACCCTGGCCCGCGGCGGCGCGACCGGCGGCGGACGCACCGGCGTGCGGCAGTCGGCGACGGTGCACACGCAGCTGCGCTCGAGATGGTCGAGCAACCGTTCGGTCGTCGCCAGCCACGCCGTGTGGCGCAGCAACCGCAACTGGTGGCGCGGCAATGCCCACTTCAACGGCTATACCGGCGCGCGCAGCGGCTTCTATTTCGCGCCGGGCTTTGGCTACTACGCGGTGCCACGCGCCTATTGGGGCCACCGCTGGGGCGTGGGCGCCTTTCTGCCGCTGTTCTTCCTGACCTACACCTTGACCGATTGGGTCGACTACGGTCTGCCGCCGCCGCCTCCGGGCTGCGCCTGGGTGTGGGTGGGCCCGAACCTGCTGCTGATCGACATCGCCGACGGCTATGTGGTGGACGAGTACAGCGACGTGTTCTGACCCGGTCGCGAACGCCTGCGACAAAAGGGCTTCGCCGTTCGGCGGAGCCCTTTTTTCATGGCCGCGTTTAATCCTCATGAGCCCCCAACCCGTGACCACGCCGCCGCCGCCGGTCGAACCGGCGCCGCAACCGCCGACCCCGGCGCATCCGGGTCCCGCGACGGCGCCCGATCCCAACCCCGCGCCCGCATCGGATCCGCCGCCGGTCGGCGACGAGCCGCGCGCCTTCGCGCGCACGCCCGACCCGCCGCTGGAGCGGCCCCAGAAGCGCGACCTTCGGCATGTGCCGATCTACGGCGACATGTGGGGCACCGGCGCGGAGCCGCGGCCCTACGACCTGCCGGGGCTGGCGCCGGATTACCCCGATCCCTCCGCGCCCCAGGCGGGCCCAAAGCCCGGACCGGGCCAGCTCACGCCGCCGGACAAGGTCGAAGAATCGACGCTGCCGTTGTCGACCACGAGCGTCGACAAGCCCGGATAAATCGAATTCCGCGAGCGGCGTTCGGCAAGGAACCGCGCGTCACGGCGCCCGTTCCCCTCACACTTCTCCCCACCCCAGGAAAGGGCAACCTCATGAACAAGAATCGCGTGAAGGGCGCCGCCAACAAGGCGGCCGGCCAAGTGAAAGAAACCACCGGCAAACTCGCGGGCGACAACTCGCTGCGCGCCAAGGGCGCCGTCCAGAAGGCTACCGGCTCGGTGCAGAACGCCGCCGGCAAGGTGCAGGACAAGATGGACGGCTCCGCACGGCGTCCGTAACGACCGGCCGGCATGCAACAACAAAGCGCCCCGCGTCGATGACGCGGGGCGCTGTCCTTTGGCGCGGCTGTTTCGATCAGCGCGCGATTTCGAAATAGGCGTGGTCGCCGCCTTCGGTGTGGGCGATGACGACGATGCGCAGGTCGTGGCCGTCGTCGAGCTTCAGCTTCGCCTGGCCGGCGCGGAACGCCGAGCGCAGACACTGGGGTTCGCCCACCAGGGCGCCGGTGCCGCTCTTCAACTTGTCGCCGCTGTGCACGACGTAGTCGGTCGGGCCCTTGTAACCGGAGAAGGTCAGCTCGCCTTCGCCGACCCGGGCCGGCGGTCGCGTACGCGCGTGTCGCATCCTGAGGTTCCTTGAAAGACTTCTTGGGCCTGCACGCCAGAAAAGACGGGCAGGCCGGAAAGAAATGAGGGCCGGATCGCTCCGGCCCTCGGGACGATCTTACTGTTGCGGGGTAGCCGGCGCCGCCGGCGCGCCGCCGCCGACCGGCGGCTCGGGCCGGGTCAGGGGACGATGGTCCATGGGCGGGCCATAGCGCTTGCGGTTGGCGGCCGTGTCCGGAATCGGCGGATTGGCGACGATGGTCACATTGGCGCCGTTCACGGTCTGGGTGGACGTCCACAGCTGGCCCGATCCTGGAGCCGGCGGGGGATTTTGGGTGGCGGTCTGCGCCAGGGTCATGTCGCCGCCGCCAGGCGAGGACACTTGCTGAGGAGCCTGCTGGGCAAGGGCCGGCAGGGCCACGAGGGACGCAGCGGAAGCGAGGGCGAACAAGCCAAGCTTGGTCATGGGGAAGATCTCCGTCGGGATGGGCTCATCCGAGGGTAAAACGCGCGAACGGCCCAGCCGTTGCGCTTCAAGCGTCGCCTCGCGGCTCCCTGCCGCGTCGCGGCCGTTCAAGCGGGGCGCTATATGGGCGATCATGCGACCCAAACTGCAAAGGCGGATCGATTCGTGGACCAGGCCGTGACCGCACCGGCGAAGCAACCCGCCCCCTCCGGCGACGCCCAGCCGCTCGAGCTGACCATCCTCATGCCCTGCCTGAACGAGGCGGAGACCATTGAGGTCTGCGTGCGCAAGGCGCGCGGCTTCCTCGAACGCTCAGGCGTCAGGGGCGAGGTGCTGATCGCCGACAACGGTTCGGACGACGGCTCCCAGAAGCTCGCCGAGGCCGAAGGCGCGCGCGTGGTCGCGGTGCCCGAGAAGGGCTATGGCGCGGCGTTGATGGGCGGCGTGGTCGCCGCGCGCGGGCGCTATGTCGTGATGGGCGACGCGGACGATTCCTACGACTTCGAAACCCTCGACGGCATGCTCGAGCATCTGCGCGGCGGCGCCGACCTGGTCATGGGCAACCGCTTCAAGGGCGGTATTTCGCCAGGCGCCATGCCGTTTCTGCACCGCTATCTCGGCAATCCGGTGCTGTCGTTCCTGGGCCGGTTGTTCTTCCACGTGCCGGTCGGCGACTTCCACTGCGGCCTGCGCGGGTTTTCGCGCGCGTCGATCCTCGGCCTCGACCTGAAGAGCCCGGGCATGGAGTTCGCCAGCGAGATGGTGGTGAAGGCCCAGCTCGCCAAGCTGCGCATCGAGGAGACGCCGACCACGCTGCGGCCGGACGGGCGCACGCGCGCGCCGCATCTGAAGACCTGGCGCGACGGCTGGCGGCACCTGCGCTTCCTGCTGCTGCACAGTCCCAAGTGGCTGTTCGTTTATCCGGGCGTGGCGTTGATCATCCTGGGGCTCGCCGGCGCGATGATCCTGTCCGCAGGGGCGGTGCGCCTCACGCCCGGGCTCGAACTGGACATCCACACGCTGACCGCCTCGTGCTTCGCCATCCTGATCGGCGTGCAGCTGGTCATGTTCGGATCGCTGGCGCGGCGCTACGCCATGGTCGAGGGCATCCTGCCGGCGGCCACCAGCTTCCGTTCGTTTCTGGCGGGCCTCAGTCTCGAGGTCATTCTGCGCGTCGCGGGCGTGATCTTTGCGCTGGGCCTGGCGGGCGGGATCTGGGCCGTGTGGTTGTGGGCCCAGGCCGGTTTCGGGCCGATCCACTATCACGGCGTCATGCGCGTCCTGGTGATCAGCCTGACGGCGGTGGCGGTGTCGGTGCAGCTCGCCGCGTCAGGCTTCCTGGCCTCGGTCTTCACGCTTAGGCGGTAAGGTCGGGCCCGCGGCGATGCGCAGGCTGTTCAACGCGCTCCCCATCCTTGCCGGCACGGCGATGATCCTGCTGGCCATCCTCGCCGTCGGGCGGCCCGCGGTGTTTCCCGACACCGACGCCTATTTCGAACACGGCAAGAACTTCGCCCTCACCATCGCCTACACGGCGCACCTGAAGGTCGCGCCCAAGCCGCCCACCGATCCAGACGCGATCGAAGACGCGCAAGACGCGGCCGAGGACCTGCACATGTCCCACCCCGAGCTTGCGGCGAGGTCGCCCTACTACGGCCTTTTGCTCTATGGCACCCAGCGGGTGGGCACGCTGTGGCTGCTGAGCGCGATCCAGGCGGCGATCGGCGCGGGGTTGGTGTGGCTGCTGTGGCGTTGCGCGGCGCCCGGCGCGCCCCTGTGGACGGCCTACGCGACGCAGGCGGCGACCGCGTTTCTGTCCACCCTGCCCTTCTTCGCGGGCTTCGCCATGCCCGACGTGTTCGCGGGGTACGTCGCGCTGGCTGTCGTGCTCGTGGTCGGGTTCTGGGACCGCCTTAACCGCATCGAGCGCGCCGGACTGATCGCGCTGATCGCCGCCGGCGCCTCGTTTCACGGATCGCATCCGTTGCTGGTGCTCGCGCTCGCAACCCTCGGCGGCGCGTGCGCCTGGCGCCTGAACGCGCCGCGCAGACAACTCGTGTTCGCCCTGGCCGCGATCGCCGGCGCCGTCGTCGCAGGCTTCGTCGCCAACGCGGCCT
Source organism: Caulobacteraceae bacterium (assembly GCA_036501825.1). GTDB lineage: Bacteria > Pseudomonadota > Alphaproteobacteria > Caulobacterales > Caulobacteraceae > JAFECT01. The sequence goes on from DASXZP010000039.1 coordinate 94,290, forward strand.
ATATGGAGGCGGTCAAGGTGACCACCGGCGACCGGCCGGGGCGGCCGCCGTTCGTGGCGGTGCGCCTGCTCGCCGACGGTCCCGGTCGCAACTATCTGCGCTGGGCGTGCACGCACGGCGAGCACTATGCGCTGTGTCCCTATCGCAACCTGCCGCTCGACGACACCGACGAGATTCTCTGGGCCGATCAGAAGACGCTCGGCGTGTTCAACAACAACGACTATTCGACCCGCATGCGAATGGAGCGTCAGGAGTTGCGCTTCGTCCTGGGGACCGTTGCCTACGATCCGCTCGGCGTCGCGGGCGCGGCGCTCCGCAACTGGGCGCAGGAGCTCGACGGCGTCTATGTCGACGATCCGTTGCGCGATCCGCACTACTACCTGACCAACGACTATTGGAGCGGCACCAACCTGCCGTGGATGATCGAACACGTCGGCCATTGCGGGCGCGACAAGCGAGGGTGCAAGCCGCGGCTGGATGTGGACCAGTCCATCTGGCTGCACGGCGCGCTGTTCACCCTGGCGCTGGGCCTCGTTCTCTGGCGCCTGAGCCGCCGCGATGTGCGCGATGCGATCCGCGCGCGAGACTGGGACGCCCCCGCCACGCGTCTCGCCTTCGCCATGGGACTGTTGGCGGCGGCCCTGATCGCGAACGCTGCGATCTGCGGGATACTGTCGGGGCCGTTTCCGCGCTATCAGGCGCGGCTCGTGTGGCTGCTGACCGCGGCCGCGGCGTGCGGTCTAGCGACCCTCGCGCCGGCGCAAAGGCAGGAAACGACGACGCCCATGGAGTGGATCAAAGCCCTGCCAGAACGGCATCCCTGGCTGAAGCCCGTGCTGGCCCTGCCGCCGGTCGCCTGGGGGCTGAAGAAATTCGACCCCGCGTTCATCGCCTTCGGCTTCGTCGGCGTTACCGGCTTCATCACCGACCGCCTGGTGCTCGCCGCGGACATGGCGCTGGGGATGGATCATCTCAGCGGCCGGTTCGTGTCCTATCCGATCGCCATCGGCGTGACCTGGTTCCTGAACCGGACCTTCACCTTCCGCAACGCCGCCGCGCATCATCCGCCGCTGAAGCAGGCGCTCATCTACGTCGCCGTACAAGTCGGCGGCGCGGTGGTGAACATCGGCGCCTACGAGCTGGCGATCTGGCTCATGCCCGCGCTGGTGAAGCATCTTCTGATCCCGCTGGCGATCGGCTCGGCGGTGGGGCTGTGCGTCACCTTCGCCGGCTCGCGCAAGCTGGCTTTCCCGGCGGCGGGGGTGTGAGGCCTGGTAGGCGTCGCTGCCCTACTTCGCGCCGTACGGCGCTTCGAAGGGCAACCTTCTTCGACTGAAATGTAGGACGTGACCTTCGAAGCTCCGCAGGAGCGAAGAAGGTTGGTACCGCCTCCCTGGCTTGAACAGGGGACCTCTAGATCCACAATCTAGCGCTCTAACCAACTGAGCTAAGGCGGCCCAAGGGCCCGACGCCGAGGCGGGAGCCCGGGCGAAGGCGCAGGTTCTAGCGGCGCGCCCCTTCCGGATCAAGCAGGCGCCGCAAAGCAAAACCGCCCCGGAGCGGGGCTCCGGGGCGGTCTGAGGTCTTTCTGAGAGAGAGCGGTTAGCCCGCCACCTTCCAGGCCAACGGAATGACGACCTTGTGGCCTTCGACGGGTTCGCCGTCTCGGGTCGCGGGCCGCATCTTGAAGCGCGAGGCGATGCGAAGCTCGGCGCTGCCGAACCCCTTACCCGCCGGCGATTCGGAGATGATGTGGCAGGCGGTGAGCGTACCGTCGGCCCTCACTGTGCATTCCATCGACGAGTGTCCTTCGATGCCCGCCTCGAGCGCCTGGGGCGGATAGAAGGTCACGAAGTCGTTGCCGTTCGGCTGACGAACCCACTGCGGATCCGTGAGGATCGCCGGAGCCTGCGGCTTGGGCGCCGCGGGTGCTGGCGGCGCAACCACCGGCGGCGTGTTTTGCACGGGCACCGGGTGGATCTGCGGCGGCAACGGGGCCGGCGGCGGCGTCGGGATGTTGATCGGCGGCGGTGTGGCGACCCGCGGCTGGACCGTCGGCGGAGGCGGAGCCTTCGGCGGCGGGGGCGGCGGTTTCTTCGGCGGCGGAGGCGGCGGCGGAAGTTTCTCGAGCTGAACGTTCACGGCCTTGTCGTGGTACGTGTACGGGATCAGCTTGAACTTCTGATTGATGACATAGAGCACGATCCCGCCGTTGACGGCCACCGAGATGGCGATGCCGACGACCCAGGCTGTGCCCAGTCCTTTCCGCCTCGGCGGATCGAGAATGGGGTCGCGGTGACGTATTTCAGACATGTCCTACCCGTGACCCTTATTTCTTGACCGTCTTCGGTGCTTCACCGACGAGAGCGACGCTGTAGAAGCCCTTGTCCTGCAGTTTGTTCATCACCTGCATAAAGGTGCCGTACCGGACGCCCTTGTCGGCCCGAATGAACACCCGGCTGGCGGTGCCGCCTTCGCGGACGTCCACCTGCTTAGAGAGTTCAGTCCCGATATCCGCGACGTCCACCGGAACACCGGTGTTGCCGAGATAGGCCGTGCCGTCCTTTTTGATGGAGATATAGACCGGCTTCGGAGGCGTCGCCGTCGACTTAGCGTGCGACGACGGCAGCTCTAGCTTGATCGGTATCGCCAGCGGGGCCACCACCATGAAGATGATGAGCAGCACGAGCATCACGTCCACGAAGGGCGTAACGTTGATCTCGTGGTTCTGCTCGATCGTGAACTTCGACGAGCCGCCGCCTGAAAGCTTGGCAGCCATCTAGTTCAGGCTCCTTTGTCGAGCTGACGAGAGATCGCGTTGAGAACCTCCGCCACGAACCCTTCCGAACGCGCGCCGTAAGCAGCGATGCGCGTCTGGAAGTAGTTGTAGAAGATCACCGACGGGATAGCGGCGAACAGACCGATACCGGTGGCGAGCAGCGCTTCGGCGATGCCGGGCGCCACGACCGAGAGGTTCGTCGTGTTCGTGTTCGCGATGCCGATGAACGAGTTCATGATCCCGAACACCGTACCGAACAGGCCGATGAAGGGGCCGGACGAACCGATGGTCGCCAGGAACTGCTGGCCACCGGCCAGGCGCTTGGCGAGCGATGCCTGCACGGCAGCGACGGCCGCAGAGGCGCGGCCCATCGTGGTGTCCTTGTTGGCGCCCGAGACCTGAAGCCCGGCCTGACGGCTGAGCTCGACTTCTTCGGAGGCGGCCGCGGCCATGTCGGCGAGCGGGTTGCCTTCGAATTCATCCGCCGTCGCGATACGGCGCATGTCGCCGATCGACTTGGCGCTGCGGAACGCTTCGAGGAAGCGGTCCGACTGACGGTTCAGCGAGCCGAACTCCATCAGCTTCACGATCAGGATCGTCCAGGAGATCAGCGACGAGGCCAGAAGGCCCAACATCACTGCTTTCACGACCACCGTCGCGTTCATGAACATCTTGATCAGGGTGAGCTTGCCCTGGTCGGCCGCCGGCGGCGTGGCCGCGTCACCCGACGAAGCCGAATTGTCGGCGGCGGGGGCGGCGTCAGGCGCCGCGTTTGCGGCGGGAGCGGCGTTGGCGGCCGCGGTGTTGGAAGCGGCGTTCGAGGCCGCCGGCGCCGCAGCGGCGCCCTTGGCCGCCGGAGCTTGCGCCAGGGCGGGGGCGCCCATCATCAGCGCCGCAGCGCCGATAAGAGCGACAATCGGGTGGATCTTCTTGTGTTCGAGCATCGTTCGCCAGTTCCTGGTTTGGTCGGACCGTTGGACCATGGGCGTAGCGCGAAAGCGTTTCCACCCTAGAAAAATCATTACGCCCCAAAGCCGTCCCCGGAATCACCGGTGACGTCCTCGACACGCTCCTGCCTGCGCCCAGCCTCTGAGCGGGTTGGGCCCTGGGGCCGTCCCGTCTATTGACTAAAGGCGCTTGGGTTCCTCCCGCCGAGGCGGTTCTCAGCCCTGCGCTCCTTCTTAGAGCGCTTAAGCTCCTTTGACCAACGCATAACAGAGCGTCAAGTGGCGTTAAGCGCTTTTCCCCTCCAGCGAGAAAGGTCGCGGAAGGGGCCTGCGAAATACGCCGAAACCTATAGCAGATAAGGTAAATCCGCAGGCTTCGGAATCGACCGACGTTACTGAATCCGGACGCCTCGTCTGCCGGCCGCAAGACGATCCGCTTGTACAGTTCGGCGGGAAACTCAGAAGCCGTCCCGTTAGACTTGGAAACACCCACCGGACACGCCGGTTCCGAGGCCGCATCCGACGTCCAGGGCGGCCGATTCGGCGCGATCGGCAAAACCGCGTGGCAAAAAGGCCAGTCACGGCCTTTGAATCCCGCCCGCGCAAGGTTGCAGCGCGCGCCCGGCTGGGGTAACCGCACGGGTCTACTTACACTGGAGAGACTCTCAATGCCCACCGGCGTCGTCAAATGGTACAATCCCACCAAGGGATTTGGCTTCATTCAGCCGGAGGACGGCGGGAAGGACGTTTTCGTGCACGTCAGCGCGGTCGAGCGCGCGGGTCATGGCGACCCGCAGGAAGGCGACCGCATAAGCTACGATCTCGAAAAGGGCCGTGACGGCCGCGAGTCCGCCACCAACCTGCGCGCCCCCGACGCCTGAGGCGCCGGCCCCCGTCTCACACCAGAGGTCAGGGGCCCGTGATTCTCTTCTTTCATAGCGGCCGGCCGGAACGTCCTTGCGATGTTCGGCTGGGCGCTTGATCGACGGCAAGCGGCCCCGGCGATGTGATCGCCGGGGCCGCAGTGCGTCTTGATTTGGGCTTGGATCAGAAGGTGACCCACACGCCGTCGCGGTAGTAGCCGCGATCGTTGTGCCAGCCGCTGCGCCAGTGATAGGCCTTGTCGGTGCGGTGGGCGCGGTACCAGTCGTCGTTGTAGACGGTGACGCCGAAGCCCGGCTGATAGTCATAGTGCTTGTGCGTGCGCCAGCATTCGCCGGCGCCGTTGCACACGACATAGGCCGAAGCCGAGGTCGCGGTCATCGCCACTGCGCCGACGGCGAGAACCGCGGCAAGCCCGGTGGTGATGCTCTTCTTCATGGAAATCATAACGATGCCTCCTTGGGAGCGGCGGTCGCCGGGGGGAGCGGCCGGCCGCAGAAGTACCCTCTCGGGTGGGCCAGAAACGGCGCATCGAAAGGTTGGTTCCCAGAGCGCTCACCCGCGCCCTTACTGTGGCGCTTCCCTTGGCAAACTTGGCTTTTGCGATGGATACCCGCGTTCGCTCTCGCTATGCAGGGCAATCAGATCGGAGAACCGTCATGACCTACAAGGGCGAGTGTTTCTGCGGCGCCGTGCGTCTCGAGGCCGAGGGTGAACCCGAGGCGATGGGCTATTGCCACTGCCGCTCCTGCCGCTCCTGGTCGGGCGGCCCGGTCAACGCCTTCAGCCTGTGGAAGCCGGAGGCGGTGAAGGTGGTCGCGGGCGAGGAGCACCTGGCCACCTACGCCAAGACCGCGATGAGCGAGCGCAAGTATTGCGACCAGTGCGGCGGCCACCTGATGGCCAACCATCCGCCGCTCGGACTGGTGGACGTGTTCTCGGCCACCCTCCCCGGCCTGCCGTTCAGCGCCGGCGTGCACGTGAACTATCAGGAGAGCGTGCTGCCGATGAAGGACGGCTTGCCCAAGCTGAAGGATTTCCCGGCCGAGTTCGGCGGCTCCGGCGAGACCATGCCGGAATAGCGGGGGGCCGAAGAGGCCCGACGCTTCAGTCCGCGCTCAGGCTTTCCACCAGGCACAGCATGAACTGGGCGCCGCGCTCGATCTGCGCCTTGTCGATGTACTCGTCGGGCTGATGCGCCTGGTCGATGGAGCCGGGACCGCAGATGACGGTCGAGAAGCCCGCGCCCTGGAACTGCCCCGCTTCCGCGCCGTAGGACACCGCGCGGCCGGGGCTGTTGTCGCCGGTCAGGCTGCGCACCAGCGCTTCGGCTTCGCTGTCCGGCTCGGGGGTCAGGGGCGGCACGGTGCGCAGCACCTCGAGCGCAGCGCCGCAGCCGGGGAAGCGCGCCTTCAGCACGCGGTCGAGTTCGGCGACGTGCGCGCGCAACGGCGCCAGCACCGCTTGCGGGTCATAGGCCGCGGGCGCGCGCAGATCGCTGGTGAAGCGGCATTCGCGCGCGAGGATGTTCGAGGCGGTGCCGCCGTTGATCAGGCCGACGGTCATTGACGGCCCCTTGGGCAGGAACAGCGATGCGGGATCGGCCTCCGAATCCAGTTGCGCCGCGAGATCGCCGATGAACGCGACCAGCCGCGCCGCCTCCATGTTCGCCGATACGCCCAGGTGCGGCTGACTGGAATGCGCCTCGCGGCCGGTGACCGTGACGGTAAAGACGGTGATCGACTTGTGCGCGGTGACCAGTTCCATGCTGGTCGGCTCACCCACGATCACCAACCGCGGCTGCGGCCCGTGGGAGACGAGCTTGCGGATCAGATGCGGCGCGCCAATGCAGCCGATCTCCTCGTCATAGGTAAAGGCGAAATGCACCGGCCGCTTCAGGTCCGCCTTCGCAAACAAAGGCGCCGCCGCCAGCGCCAGCGCAATGAACGCCTTCATGTCGCATGTGCCGCGCCCATAGAGCCGCCCATCGCCCTTGTCGGTCAGGGTCCACGGATCCGACGTCCACGGCTGCCCGTCCACCGGCACCACATCGGTATGCCCCGACAGCACCACCCCGCCGTCGATCTCAGGCCCGATCAGCCCCAGCAGGTTCGCCTTGTCGCCCTGTTCGTTGGGAATACGCATCGACCGCGCGCCATGTTTGGCAAGCTCGGCCTCGACATAGTCGATGAGCAAAAGGTTCGACCCGCGCGAGGTGGTGTCGAACGCGACGAGGCGGCGGAGGTACTCAGTGGCGGTTTCGGCAAGGGCGTCGGACATGACCTGAGACTTAGCCTCCCGCATCACCGCAGACCACCGTATTTACGGCGCCCCCCGGGCGGTGGAACACCGTAGACCACCGTATTTACGGTGACCCTGGACCCTGGAACACAGAGTCCGCGTGTCTCACTTGGTGAGCAGACCGTCGAAACGCAAAACCGGAAAAAGTCTCCGATTCACCGGAAATCTGCGCGCTCAAAGATTGACGATCTCGCATCCGATCCGTTCGCAGATGCGCTCCGCCACGATCAGGCGGTGACAGCCCTGGGCGTCGGCCTCATAGCACAGCAAGGCCGCCTTGCGGTCCGTGACAAGCTCGGTCGCGCGCGCAAGCTCGAGCTGCGCGGCGGGCTCTTCAAGGTGGGTCTCAAAGATCGCGCGCATTTCGGCGATGCGGCCGTGCCGCGCCGCCTCGCGACCCGGTTTCGGGGTCCCAAGCTGGCGCAGGTGCAGGTACTCGATCCCCGCCGCTTCCAGGCTCGCGGCCAGCACCGTCTTGGAAAACCCAGCGCGCCGCGACGCGGCCACGGCGCGCACGTCGATCAGCAACGAGACGCCAGCGCTTTTCAGGCGATCGATGACCGCCGCCTGGGTCTGTTGCTCATAGCCTATGGTCGCAAGCGGGTGAGCGGGCATTGCGGACCGACTAGGCGCAGGGCGACCGGGACGCAAGGGTGCTCCTTGGAACACCGTTACAGCAATTTAATCCGTGGCGGTGCATCCGCCGGGGCGGTTTCGCGCATCTAAACGGTAAAGCTGCGGCTGGCCGCAGACGAATGGAGGGGACGTCTTGCAAATGCGATTTGGCATCTATGCGATCGTGCTCTCGATGGCTGTGGCCGCCGGCGTAGCGTTCGCCGGCCCGCTCGCGGCCCCCAAGCCGGCGGCTTACCGGCTCGATTCCAACGCAACGCCCGAGCACTATCGGATCGACATAACCCCTGACGTCGCCGCCATGCGGTTTTCGGGCTCCGAACAGATTCGCGTGCGTCTGAAGCACGCGACGCGCACCGTCACAATGAACGCCGCCGAGCTTTCGATCTCCGCCGCCGCCGCCGACGGCGCGCGGGCGCAGGTCGCGCTGGACGACAAAAGCGAGCGCTTGACGCTGACGTTCGCCCATCTGCTTGCCGCCGGCGAGCATCGCTTGACCCTTGCGTATGGCGGCAAGATCAACACCCTGCCGCGCGGCCTGTTCGCCGTCTCCTACGACGATCACGGCGTGAAGAAGACCGCGCTCGGCACGCAGTTGGAAAGCATCGACGCGCGCCGCCTCTTTCCCGGCTGGGACGAGCCCGACCACAAGGCAGTGTTCGCGCTTTCGATGGTGACGCCGAAGGGCGAACTCGCGGTCTCCAACATGCGCGTCGTTTCAACCCGCTCCGCCGGCGCCGGCCGCCAGCGCGTGACGTTTGCGCAGACGCCCCGGATGTCTCCTTACCTGGTGTTCCTGGGCGCGGGAGACTTCGTCCGCGTGACGCGCAAGGCTGGGCCCGTCGAAATTGGCGTCGTGACTACGCGCGACGCGGCGAAGAACGCGGACTTCACGCTCGCCGCCGCAAGCGAACTGATACCGTACTACGGCCGCTACTTCGGCGCGCCCTATCCCCTGCGAAAACTCGATTTCTTCTTGATGCCAGGCTCCGGCCAGCCGGTGGGGATGGAGAACTGGGGCGCGGTGTTCGGCTACGAGAACGGCTTCATCGTCAACCCGAAGACGACAACCGAAGGCGGCCGCGCTTTCGTCTATCTGGTTATCGCCCATGAGCTCGCACACCAATGGTTCGGCGACCTCGTGACCTTGAAGTGGTGGGACGACACCTGGCTGAACGAAGGCTTCGCGTCGTGGCTGCAGGTCAAGGTCAGCACGCACTTCCATCCGGAATGGTATCCCGGCCTTCAGGCGCAGGGTTCGCGCGACGGCGCGATGCAAGTTGACGCCGGAAACGCCACCCACCCGGTGATCACGCCGGTCGATGATCCGTCGAAGATGGATCAGATCTTCGACCAGATCACCTACGACAAGGGCCAGGGGGTTATTTCGATGCTGGAGGCGTGGCTTGGCGAGGAGCCGTTCCGGCGCGCCATTTCCACCTATGTTCGCGCCAACGCTTACGGCTCCGCGACCACACCCGATCTCTGGCGCACCTTGAGACAGGCCGACCCGCGCGCACAACAGGTCGCGGAGGCCTTCACGACACGCCCCGGCGTGCCGCTGCTCACCGCCTCGATCGGACCTTGCGTCAACAATCAACGCGCTGTGCATCTGGTTCAGACGCGCTTGACCAGCGACGGATCCGAAAACGCTCAACCCTGGCCGCTGCCCTTGCGGCTTGGCGAGGCGGGCGCAACGGCGGCGGCGGCCCGTATCGACGACGCGCGTAGTCTGGACGCGAGGGTCGCCGGGTGCGCACCCGTCGTTGTCAACGCCGGTCAGGACAGCTATGTGCGCACAGCCTACGATGACCAGGGCTTTGCTGAGCTTTTGACCGCCCTGCCCCGGCTCAGTCCCGCCGACCAGATGGGCTTGATCGACGATAACTGGGCGCTTGCGCCGACAGGCGTCGTCGGCGCCGAGCGCTCGCTCGAACTCCTGCAGGCGCTCCCGGCGGTGACCGCGAGGCCGGTCTGGCAAGAGGAATTGTCCGTGCTGCGAAGCCTGGACCGCGCTTATCCACCAGGACCGGCGCGCGATCGCCTGCGCGGCTTCGTGTGCGCAGTGCTTCGCACGGCGCAAAGCCGAACATCGGACCCGAGCCTGAGTCAGGACTTCCAGAGGGCGCTCGCGAGCTACGACGACGCGACCGCGGTGGCCGCGGCCCAGGCGGACCTGACGCGGCTTCTCGCCGGGCAGACGCTGACGCCGGCCGAACAGGGCGTCGCCCTCGACGCGGGCGTCGCGCACGCGGACGCCGCGCTCTACGAGCGGGTTGTGAACGCCATGCGGGGCGCGGCATCGACCGATTTCCGCACGCGGCTGCTTCTCGCCCTCTCGCGCGTCTCTGACGAGCCGCTGGCGAAACGCACGCTCGACCTGACTCTCGAAGACGATGTGGCGGCGGGCGTGACGGTGGAAATGCTGGATGGCCTGGCGCAACGCCACGGCGCGATGGTTGAGGCCTTTGTCCAGGCGCACGCCGATGTCTTCGATCGCAAGCTAAGGCCGGTCGACCGAACCCAGGTGAAAAACGCTGCTCAAGCGCCCGTGGACACGCCGGCTCAGCTGAAGATGAAAGGCCGGATCGACGCGTGGCTCGCGTCGCACCAAGCCTGAAGCGCGGGCTCAGCCCTCACGCGCCAGACGCTCCGCGATGACGCGGAAGGCCATGGCGTTGATCACCAGGCCCACGTGGCTACCGACCACCTCCACGTTGTCGGCGCCGGCGCCGGTGTCGCGGCAGTCGAAGGCGGAGACGATGCCGTCGCTTTCGCTGAAGATCGCGGTGTGCGGCATCGGCAAGGGTGAGCGGTCGGGCCGGGCGTGCGGGTCTTCGCCGGTGAGGTTGCGGCGCAGCCACACTACCGGCGTGGGCATGCTGGTCTCGTCGCCGGCGTAGGGGGCGCCGAGGGTGATCACGCGGGAGACGTTCGCCGGATGCTCGCGCGCGTATTCGCGCGCCAGGGCGCCGCCCAGGCTGTGACCGATGAGGGCCACCTTGTCGTCGCCGCGGATGGCGCCCACCCGTTCGGTCAGCCGTTCGTTCTGCTCGCCGAAGGTGCGCCGACCGAAATTAGGGCCCGCGCCCAACGCGTGGGCGCGGTAGCCAAGCCAGGTCAGCCAGGCGCGCAACAGGAAGGTCGAATTGTCGTCGAGCGAAAAGCCCGGTAGCACGATCACCGTCTCACCCTGCCCGCGCGGCGCGGCGGCGAGCCACGGGGCGCTGGAAAAGAGGCCGGCGAGTTCGAGCGCACAGCGGGCGCCCTCGGTCAGGGTGTAGGCGAAATGCGGCGGACGCCGGTCGGGAAGCGGGTGACTCATCTTGTCGTTCGACCCGGTTTCGCGCGAGTCGTCAAACAGACCGCTCAGCGGCCGCGTACGTAGGAACCCGGGGCCGGCTCGATCGTCTTCAGCTTGCCCGAACCCGGTTGGCGCGCCGCGACCCTCGCCTCGTCCAGACCGGTGAGCCAAGCCTGCCACGCGGGCCACCAGGAGCCTTCGTTCTTCGTCGCGCCGTCCATCCACGCCTGCGGTTCGTCCGGCAGGGCGTCGTTGGTCCAGAAGCCGTGCTTGTTGGCCGAGGGCGGATTGATCACGCCGGCGTTGTGGCCCGAGCCGCCGAGCACGAAGCGCGTGTCGCCGCCGAACAGCCCGGCGCCCGCATAGGTCGCGGCCCACGCGGAAACGTGGTCGTCCTTCAGCGAAACCAGCATCACCGGCGCCGTCACCTTGCCGAGATCGAGGGGTACGCCGTCGATCACGACGCCGCCGGGCTCGCGCAGACGATTGCCCTTCAGCATCAGCTCGCCATAGCTGGTCAGGAACGCCGCGGGAATGCGCGCGCCGTCGGCAAACCAGTAGAGGATGTCGGAGGGCGGCGCCT
>DASXZP010000040.1:0-4166 GCA_036501825.1 Caulobacteraceae bacterium
CCAAACGACCCCAACGACCAATCGATCGAGACCATCGATACACCTCCAAAAACCAAGAGGCGCTCAAAGAATCAATCAACCGAGCCCGCCACCAATCACGCTCGAGTCATTCCAACATCCGAGATGTGTGCATCCCCTAGCGCGAGGGGAGAAGGATCGGAAGAGATCGACCTCAGTTCAAGCAATATGGATAGCGCTCAGCGCAGGGCCAGCTGGGTGTCCTGGCGGAAGTAGCTGTCGATGGAATCGGCCACCTCGCCCATGAAGCGCTCGCGCCTGGCGGGGTTGTTCAACTGCCGCTCGTCGTCGGCGTTGGTGATGAAGCCCATCTCCAGCAGCACCGCCGGCACGTCGGGGGCGAGCAGCACCATGAAGCTGGCGTCGCGGTGGCTGGCGTGCGGCTGGACGCGGTCGGCGATGTGGCCGAGCAAGTCCTCGGCGAAGGCGGCGGAGCGGTTGCGGGTGGTGCGCTGGGTCAGGTCGAGCAGGATCTGGTTCACCGCCCGGGTCTGGCCGGGCAGCTCCACATTGATGAACCAGTTGCTGGAATCCATCACCCCGTGGGCGGTGCGTTCGGAGCCCTTGTCGGACAGGGTATAGACGGTGGCGCCATGCAGGTCGGGGCTGGGTCCCGAATCCGAGTGCAGCGAGATGAACAGGTCGGCATTGGCCCGCCGGGCGATCTGCACGCGGGTTTCCAGCGGCACATAGACGTCTTCGCTGCGCGTCATCACCACCTTGTAGCGGCCGGTGCGTTCGAGCTTGGCCTTGAGCACGCGGGCGGCGGCCAGATTGAGGTCCTTTTCGCGGCTGGTCGAGCCGAGCGCGCCGGGGTCGTGGCCGCCGTGGCCGGGGTCGATGACGATGATCTTCTTCAGGTGCGACGGCAGCGCGGCCTGCGACGCGGAAACCACCGCGACCGAGCTGGCCGGGATCAGCCTGGGGCTCGCCTGGGCGGTCATGACGGGGGCCGCGGCGGGCTGCAGGTCGATCACATAGCGATAGACGCCGACGCCGTCGGATGGCGGCAGCAGGAAACGGCGGCGCACCTCGACCGGCCGGGTCAGGGCCAGCCGCACGCGGGCGGCGCCGGCGGCGCTGTCGACCGTCCAGTTGGAGACCAGGCCCAGGCCATGGCCCTGCAGATCGGCGCCGACCGGCACGCCCGGCAGGGCCAGGACCACCGGTCCGCTGACACTGCCGTCGGCGATCAGCCGGCCCTTGGCCGTCTGGCCCAGTTCAATGACGATGCGGGTGGTGGTCGCATCGCCGCCGAGGCGAACCGCGGTCACCCCGTCGGCGCCTGGCGCGCTTTGCGACACCGCCGCGGCGGCAAGGCACAGGACCGCGCCAAGCGCCGCCGCCAGCCGCCCCCAGGTCGAACTTATCGCGCCCAGTACCCGCGCGGGCATCCCCGAAACCCCACAGACCGAATTCTCTTTTAGGGTGAATTTATAGAGTCTGTCCCGTAGAAATTCCGTTAACCGACTCGACGACGCCAGCCTTTCCTTTTTCACGTAATTGTTGCAGAGTCGTCATTGCGGTCACGTCGCCCGAACCGGGCGCAAACCGCGCGAAAGGCCCCCGTCGGCGTCGCCCCTTCGAGCTTGTCCTTAAGGACGGGCTTGGCTTCTGGCGAAACGCGAGGCGCCCAATACTCCGCGCCATCCGGCGCGATATGGACAAATCTCATGGGCAGCGTCGCTCACGCCCCGTCACGGCTGAAGGTCTCATACGTCGTTTACGACGCGAAGACCCGACCCGCGCGCGCCCTTCCTCACATCCGGCCCCCGGAATCCAGTTCCGGCGCGCGCCTCGGAGATCGTTTCGATGCCCAAAAGAATGCTAATCGACGCCGCCCACGCCGAAGAGACGCGTGTGGTGGTGGTGGACGGATCGCGGATTGAAGACTTCGATTTCGAAAGCCAGAACCGCAAGCAGCTTCGCGGGAACATCTATCTCGCCAAGGTAACGCGGGTCGAACCCAGCCTGCAGGCGGCGTTCGTGGAGTACGGCGGCAACCGCCACGGCTTCCTGGCCTTCAACGAAATTCACCCGGACTACTACCAGATCCCCCTGGCCGACCGCGAAGCGCTGCTGCGCGAAGAGGCCGAGGAGGCCGACGACCATCATCCGCGCGCGGTCGACGACGAGGATGAGGACGAAGACGCCGACGACGACGACGTGATCGGCGACGAAGCCGCCCGACGCCATCGCCGCATCGCCCGCCGCTACAAGATCCAGGAAGTCATCAAGCGCCGGCAGATCATGCTGGTGCAGGTGGTCAAGGAAGAGCGCGGCACCAAGGGCGCGGCGCTGACCACCTATCTGTCGCTGGCCGGCCGCTATGGCGTCCTGATGCCCAACACCGCCCGCGGCGGCGGGGTCAGCCGCAAGATCACCACCGCCACCGACCGCAAGCGGCTGAAGAGCCTGGTCCAGGAGCTGGGCGTGCCGCAGGGCATGGGGCTGATCGTGCGCACCGCCGGCGCCAAGCGCACCAAGGCGGAGCTGAAGCGCGACTACGAATATCTGATGCGGCTTTGGGAGAACATCCGCGACCGCACCCTGCACTCGATCGCGCCGGCGCTGATCTACGAGGAGGAAGACCTCGTCAAACGCGCCATCCGCGACATGTTCGACAAGGATATCGAAGGCGTCTGGGTCGAGGGCGAGGCCGCCTTCCGCGACGCGCGCGACTTCATGCGCATGCTGATGCCCAGCCAGGCCAAGAAGATCCAGCACTATGACGAGCCGACGCCGTTGTTCGTGCAGGCCAGGGTCGAGGACCATCTGGCGCAGATCTATTCGCCGGTGGTGGCGCTGAAGTCGGGCGGCTATCTGGTGATCAACCAGACCGAGGCCCTGGTCGCCGTCGACGTCAATTCCGGCCGCTCGACCCGCGAACGCAATGTCGAAGCCACGGCGCTGAAGACCAATATGGAGGCGGCGGAAGAGGCGGCGCGCCAGCTTCGCCTGCGCGACCTGGCCGGGCTGATCGTCATCGACTTCATCGACATGGACGAGTCGAAGAACAACCGCGCCGTCGAAAAGAAGCTGAAGGACGCGCTCGACGACGACCGCGCCCGGGTGCAGATGGGCAAGATCTCCGGTTTCGGCCTGATGGAGATCAGCCGCCAGCGACGCCGCTCCGGCGTGCTCGAAGGCACCACCCACGTCTGCGAACACTGCAAGGGCGTCGGTCGGGTCCGCTCGACCGAGTCCAGCGCGCTTGCCGTGCTGCGCGCCGTCGAGGTCGAGGCGGTCAAGTCGGGCGGCGGGGCGGTCACCCTGCGCGCGCCGAGCGCGGTCGCCCTCTATGTTCTGAATGAAAAGCGCGCCTATCTGGAGCGGCTGCGCCAGACCCACGGCCTGGCCGTGACCATCGTGGTCGATGACAGCCTGGCCCACGACGAGCACGCGATCGATCGCACCGAGACCCGCGAGCACGAGGCTCCGGTCTCGGCCGGGGCGCCGCTGACGGTCAGCTATGCCGCCGACGACCGGGTCGACGAGGACGAGGACGAAGAGATCGAGGCGGCGATCGAAGCCGAGGATGTCGACGACGACGAACCCTCGGCCCGCGTCGAGGGACGCGCCGAGGTCGGTGATCATGGCGATGGCCAGCCGCGCTCGCGCCGCCGCCGCCGCCGGCGCGGCGGACGCCGCGAAGACGGCCCGGCCGAACCGGGGCTGAACGCGCCGGAACCGGCCGCCGACGGCGACGACGAACCGGCCTTCGGTCTCGACGAGGTTCGTGGCGACACGGACGCCCAGGGGCAGAAGCGCCGCCGCCGCGGCCGTCGCGGCGGCCGCCGCACGCGCGAAGAGACCGCCGGCGACGAGCCCTATGTCTGGTCGCGCCCGCGGGTGCCAGAGGGCGACCCCTATGTCTGGATGGAGGCCGGCCAGCCGGCGCAAGCTGCCGAGCCCGTCGCCGCGCGGGCCGCGCCTGAACGCGAGCCCGAGCCCGCAGAGGCGCTCGCCGAGGCTGCGCCCGCGCCCGCGCCCGCGGCGTCCACCGAGCCGGCGGCCGACATTTGGGTCGAGTTGCCCGCCGTCGCCGAGCCTGCGCCCAAGCCGGCCCGCGCCCGCCGCAGCCGCGCCAAGCCCAAGGCGGCGGCCGAGGATATCGTCGCGGTGATCGAGGCGGAAGCCGCCCCGGC
>DASXZP010000041.1:0-3640 GCA_036501825.1 Caulobacteraceae bacterium
CGATGCCTTCGTCGCGGCGTTGCGGCGGACGGACTTCGCGTTGCAGGAACTGTTCGTAGGAAGAACGCTGAACCTCGATCAGGTTCGGCATTTGCACGGCTTCGGGGATGCGGCCGAAAGACTTCCGGATCCGCTTTCTGCCGGTGAACGATTGCGCCATCAGGGCTCCCTTGGGTGCGCGGGCATGGTTCCCGCGCGTGAACTGGTCCATGCGTCCACCCTCGGATCAGACGGGGGGCCTCGAAATAGAGGCCGCGTGCCGTCTGCCGGACGCTGGATAATCCCTTGAACGACAAGGCGTTCAAGGCGCCCCTTCGCGCTGGTCGGAGGGCGGCGGACCGCGCCTCGGGGCGAAAAACGCCCGCGACCGGTGAATGCCGGGCACGCGCGTGCGACTCATGTCTCTGGTTTGAGAGGAAGGCGTATGTAGTCGCTCGTCGCGGATATGGGAAGACCCCTCCGCGCGATTTCGACGCCTAACGCATCAAAAACCGATTTTCATCGGACAGGCAAGCCGAATGCGCCGGCGAACCGACGCATTCGCGACTTTGCCGCACTACTTGATGGTGATGGACGCGCCGGCGGCCTCGAGCTTGGCCTTGATCTCTTCGGCTTCCTGCTTCGAAACGTTTTCCTTGACGTTCTGCGGGGCGCCTTCGACCAGGTCCTTGGCTTCCTTCAGGCCGAGGTCGGAGCGGACCGAGCGGACTTCCTTGATCACGTTGATCCGCTTGTCGCCGCCCGAGGTGAGCACGACGGTGAACTCGGTCTGCACGTCGTCGTCGCCACCAGGGGCAGCGCCGCCGCCGGCGGCCGGGGCCGCGGCCGCCGCAACCGGCGCGGCGGCGGAGACGCCCCACTTTTCCTCAAGCAGCTTGGAGAGTTCGGCGGCTTCGAGGACGGTCAGCGCCGACAGGTCTTCGACGATCTTTTCGAGTTTGGCCATGGGTCAGGTTCCTTGAATACGATAGGGCGAATTGAGATGGTGTGGGTTAGGCGGCTTCGGTTTCCTTGGCGGCATAGGCGCCGATGACGCGGGCGAGCGCGCCGGCCGGAGCCTGTAGCACGCCGGCGATGCGGGTGGCGGGGGCCTGCAACAGGCCGACCAGCTTGCCGCGCAGCTCGTCGAGCGACGGCAGGGTGGCCAGCGCCGCGACCGCCTTGGCGTCGAGCACGTCCTCGCCCATCAGCGCGCCGATGACTTTGAAGTGCTCATTGTCCTTGGCGTACTGGGCGGTGACCTTGGCGGCCGAGACCGCGTCGTTGGCGTAGGCGATGGCGACCGGGCCCTTGAACAGCGCGATCGCCGCGTCGCTCGAGCCGTCCAGCGCCTTTTGCGCCAGGCGGTTCTTCACCACCTTCAGCGACGCGCCCTCCTGGCGCAGACGCCCGCGCAGATCGTTCATGTTGGCCACGGTGAGGCCGACATAGTGGGTGACCACGACGGCGCCGGCGCCGGAGAAGACGCCTTTCAGCGTCTCGATCGATTCCGCCTTCTGAGCCCGGTCCATGCCGCACGCCTCCTAGGGTCAAACACCATCCGAACCGGCGCGGGTGGCCGGCCGGCGAAAGTTGCTGTTCGAGGTGAAAAGGAGGCCGGCGCGCCCTGCCGCTTCGCGCCCGAAGGCGTAGCGTTGCAGGCGGCTCGCATCCCCATCTCCCCGCGGTCGGACGATTTAAGCCCCGAAGGGCCCGCGGTTCTCGGACAGGACCGGCGCGGAAGCGAACCTCGAACGCCGGAAGGCGCGTCCTCTACAGGCGAACGCGAGAAAGTTCAACGGCTTTCCGCAGGCCGCGCCTGGACCGCCCTCGCGAACCGCAGAATTTGCGAGTCATTCTCATTTAGTCTTGTGTTCAGTTTGCGAATGCGAATAGGAATGACTCGCAAATTTGCGAGGCCTTATCGATGCCAGTTCGATCCTCCCGCCGTGACCGCCTGGCCCGCACCGGCCTCGGCGCCGCGGGGATCTTCGCGGCGACCGCCGGGGCGCTGCCGGCCTTGGCCGCCGACCGCACCGCCGACCAGGGCGAAGGCGGCGACGTCGTGGTCACGGCGCGCCGCCTGGGCATCGCGGCCTTGTCGGAGAAGGTGCAGAACACCCCGCAGTCGATCAACGTCCTGCCCCGCCAGTTGCTGCAGGAACAGCAGATCGCCACGCTGCAGGAGGCGTTGAAGAACGTCCCCGGCGTCACGCTCAACGCCGGCGAGGGCGGCTCGCACGGCGACTCGATCAACCTGCGCGGCTTCCCGGCCAGCGACGACTTCTTCCTCGACGGCCTGCGCGACACCGGCTTCTACACCCGCGACCCGTTCGACGACGAGACGATCGAGATCCTCAAAGGCCCCGCCTCCACCCTGTTCGGGCGCGGCTCGACCGGCGGCGTGGTCAACCAGGTCAGCAAGACCCCGAAGCTGGACGACTTCGCGGCCGGCGCCGTCACCGCCGGCGGCGACGACGAGGTGCGCGGCACGGCCGACGCCAACTATGCGATCAGCGACAACGCCGCCTTCCGCATCAATCTCATGGGCGAGCGCTCAAACGTCGTGGACCGCGACTTCGTGCTGAACAAGCGCTGGGCGGTCGCGCCGTCGCTGGCGCTGGGCATCGGCGGCCCGAACACCCTGACGCTGAACTATCTGCACCAGAACCAGGACGACATTCCCGACTACGGCATCCCGTTCGTGATCGCGCAAAAGGCCGCGCCCGGCGTCCCGTTCGTGGCCGGCCGGCCGGCGCCGGTGAACCGCGCCAACTTCTACGGCCTCGCCCTCGACGACCGCTTCCGCGCCGACGTCGACATCGGCACGGCGAGGTTCACCCACCGGTTCAGCGACGAGCTGTCGATCAGCGAGACGGCGCGGGTCGGCAACTACGATTTCGACTCCCGCGAGACCGCGCCGCACTACGATCCGTCGGGTCTCATTCCGCCGGCCACGGCGACCACGCCGCTGGCCGGCGTCTTCACCTACCGCGACCGGCCGAGCGTCGAGGGGACCGTCGCCACGCTGATGAGCGAGACCGCCCTGACCTGGAAGCTGGCGACCGGCCCCCTGCGGCACACCCTGATCTTCGGCTTCGACGCCGACCAGGAAAGCGCCGACCTCGTGCGCTTCGCCAATCCGCTGACCAGCATCGCGCCGACGCCGCTCCTGCATCCCAACCCGTTCGAGCCCAATCCCGGCCACCAGTCCGCGGTGCGCCAGCGGCTGGACACGACCACCGACACCCTGGCCGGTTTCGTGTCCGACTCCATCGACATCGGGCCGCATTGGAACATCGTCGCGGCCATCCGCTACGACCAGTTCCATGCCGAATTCAGCCAGCCCGTGGCCCCCGCCACGCACTTCAGCCACACCGACGAGATTCCGAGCCCGCGGGTGGCGATCGTCTACAAGCCGTTGGAGACCCTGAGCGTCTACGCCTCCTACGGGACCTCGTTCGACCCGTCGGCGGAGAACCTGTCGCTGGCGGCCAGCAATGCCGACCTCGCGCCCGAAAAGGACCAGACCTTCGAGGGCGGGGCCAAGGCGGTGGTGCTGAACGGGCGGCTGTCGCTGACCGCGGCGGTTTTCCAGACCGAGATGACCAATGCCCGCTTCGCCGACCCGACCAATCCGACCCTGCAGCAGTTGGCCGGC
>DASXZP010000042.1:0-1732 GCA_036501825.1 Caulobacteraceae bacterium
CAGGCAAAGCCGGAGCTTGAGCGGCCTTCGGCATTGACGCGGCCCCCTTCGTTCCTATATCGGGACCCTTCCGCGAAAGGGCGCGTCGCCGCGCCGGCGCCGCGCCTGACCTGGCGCGGAAGCCGGGCGCGTGCTTCGCGCTTATTGGCGTGACCAGGAGAAGAGAGCGCGCGTGGCCCGTATCGCAGGCGTCAACATACCGACCAACAAGCGCGTCGTCATCGCGCTCCAGTACATCCACGGCATCGGCCCGGCCCGGGCGCGGCAGATCGTCGGCAAGGTCGGCATCGACGATGGGCGGCGCGTCAGCCAGCTGACCGACGCCGAGGTGCTGCAGATCCGCGAGACCATCGACCACGACTTCCAGGTCGAAGGCGATCTGCGGCGCGAAGTCGCCGTCAACATCAAGCGGCTGATGGACCTGGCTTGCTACCGGGGGCTGCGCCACCGCAAGGGCCTGCCGGTCCGCGGCCAGCGCACCCACACCAACGCCCGCACCCGCAAGGGCCCCGCCAAGCCGATCGCCGGCAAGAAGAAGTAAGAGGCGCCAAGAAAAGCCCATGGCCAAGGAACCGGCTCGCGTAAAAAAGCGCGAGCGCAAGAACATCACTTCGGGCGTCGCGCACGTGAACGCGTCGTTCAACAACACGATGATCACCATCACCGACGCGCAAGGCAACACCATCTCGTGGTCGAGCGCCGGCATGATGGGCTTCAAGGGCTCGCGCAAGTCGACGCCCTACGCCGCCCAGATGGCGGCCGAGGACGCCGGCAAGAAGGCCTCCGAGCACGGCGTGCGCACCCTGGAAGTGAATGTCTCCGGTCCCGGCTCCGGCCGCGAGAGCGCCCTTCGCGCCCTGCAGGCCGCCGGCATGACCATCACCACCATCCGAGATGTCACCCCCATCCCGCACAACGGCTGCCGGCCGCCTAAGCGCCGGCGCGTCTAGAGTAATCGCCCAACCCCGCCCCCCTGTCGCCGGCGCGGCCCACTCGCGGCCGGCGATCTCCCGTTCGAGGGAAAATCGCCTGTGATTGAACGAAACTGGAACGAGCTCATCCGCCCTGAGAAGCCGCTCATCGAGTCCGGCGTCGACGGCGTGCGCAAGGCGCGCATCGTCGCCGAGCCGCTCGAGCGCGGCTTCGGCGTGACGCTCGGCAACTCCCTGCGCCGCGTGCTGCTGTCGTCCCTGCAGGGCGCGGCGGTGACGGCCATTCAGATCGACGGCGTCGTGCACGAGTTCTCCCCGCTCGAGGGCGTGCGCGAGGACGTCGTCGACATCGTGCTGAACATCAAGCAGCTGGCGCTGCGCATGCACGCCGACGGCCCCAAGCGGATGACGCTGCGGGCCACCGGCCCCGGCGCGGTCACCGCCAGCCAGATCGAGGCGCCGTCCGACATCGAGATCCTCAACGCCGACCACGTGCTGCTGACCCTCGACGCGGGCGCCTCGGTGCGCATCGAATTCACCGTGCAGACCGGCAAGGGCTACGTGCCGGCCGAGCGCAACCGTCCGGAAGACGCGCCGATCGGCCTGATCTCGGTCGATGCGGTCTATTCGCCGGTGCGCCGCGTCGCCTACCGCGTCGAGCCGACCCGCCAGGGCCAGAGCCTCGACTACGACAAGCTGGTGATGGAAGTGGAGACCAACGGCGCGGTGACGCCGGTCGACGCCGTCGCCTACGCCGCGCGCATCCTGCAGGACCAGCTGCAGGTGTTCATCACCTTCGA
>DASXZP010000043.1:0-16183 GCA_036501825.1 Caulobacteraceae bacterium
TCCTACGAACGGGCCGACTTCGGGTTCACCACCACCAGCTGGAACGGCCTCGAAGGCTTCCTCAAGGGCGAAGCCGAGTTCGGAGGCCACACCGACGGCTTCACCGGCCGCCTCGGCGTCCGTTGGAAGTGGTAGGCCAGAGCCTGATCGGCACGACGACCACGACGACAAGAGATTGGGGCCGGACGCAAGTCCGGCCCCTTTCATCTTGACGCGCCGCGCGGTCTGAGCGAACGCAGCGCCATGGCCGAAAAACCCGCCATCCTGATCATGCAGAAGCTGCTCGGTCCGATCGGGCTGCTGCTGGAGAACAGCTACACCGTCTACCGGTTCTGGGAGGGGCCGCCGGTGGACGCGGCGCACAACATCTCAGTGATGATGGTGGCGGGTGAGTTTGAGCTCGACAAAGCCTTGATCGAGAGCCTGCCGCACCTTGGCCTGATCGCGGTGTTCACCTCCGGCTACGACCGTGTCGATGTGGACTGGGCGCGGGGCAGGGGGCTCAAGCTCTCGCACGCGCCGGCGACCAACCACGAAGAGGTTGCCGACATGGCGCTCGGCCTGTTGATCGGCGCGCGCCGCCAGATCGCCCAGGGCGACCGCGAAATCCGCGCCGGTCAGTGGATCGACGGCAAGAAGACCATCACCCGCGCCATGCGCGGCCAGAAGACCGGCATTGTCGGCCTGGGCGCCATCGGCCACGACTTCGCCAAGCGCAGCGAGCTGATCGGCATGGAGACGCGCTGGTGGGGCCCGCGGCCCAAGGATGCGCCCTGGCCGCGCATGGACAGCCTGCTCGAACTGGCCGGGTGGTGCGACAATCTGGTGATCGCCGCCAAGGTCGACGCATCGAACACCGGCCTGATCTCACGCGAGGTGATCGAAGCAGTGGGCGCCGACGGCCTGATCGTCAACGTCTCGCGCGGTCAGATCATCGACGAGGACGCGCTGATCGCCGCGCTGAAGGCCGGCGCGCTCGGCGGCGCCGCGCTCGACGTCTTCGTGCAGGAACCCACGCCCTACGACCGCTGGCGCGACGTCCCCAACACCATCCTCACCCCCCACACCGCCGGCGCCACCACCGACTCGGTGCAGCGGATGGTGGCGCTGTTGCTGCAGAACCTGCAGGCGTTCAGCGAAGACAAACCGCTGGTCACGCCGATCCCGTAAGCGGACCTCCCGTATTCCGCTCATCCCCGCGCAAGCGGGGACCCAGGTTTTTTTGTCCACGAACCACACGAACCACACGAACGGGCTTGCCTTCCCGCGTCGTAGACGCGGTCGCTATTGAAAAGCGCTGCGCGCTGGAGTCCGTGCTCGGAAACGCGTTCGTGTGGTTCGTGTGGTTCGTGTGGTTCGTGTGGTTCGTGGACAATCCTCTTTCTTCTTTCCGCGCTTTCCGTGTTTTCCGTGGTCAAAAAACCTGGGTCCCCGCGGTCGCGGGGATGAGCGGAAGGGGAGGAGGATCAGCCATAGGTTTTGGAAGAAAAATGGAGAAGGGGACCGCGCTCTCGTGTGCCGTGCTGAGCGGTGACTCCACGGCCCAGGGATCGAACGCAGTCCCCTCGTCCTCCCGTCCGGACTGAGAACAGACGGGTTCCCCTCCCTCTCCGATCCCCGGGGGCTGGCAAGCCGCGGATCGGTGGCGGAAGAAGGCGATCTCGATGATCGAACCGCCTCAGGTCGCGCCTTGCACACGGCTGCGCTTGGGCGGTGATACGGCCAAAATGCGGCGCGATCTGAGCTATTCGTGATCGGCGCGTGAACAGCTTGGCCGTCGGGTGGACTTTTCGGCGGTTTGACGCCGGGCGGGGTGGTCCCCATTCTCCGATCCGTCACCCATTCGGGTGAATTCCGCGCCACCGTAAATACGGTGATTTACGACGAGCGCCGCGGCGGGCTTAGTCCGGGCCGACGGGGACGGAGAGCGAATCATGGCGGGTGTCGTTGGGCTGGGCGGGGTGTTCTACAAGGCCGCGGACCAGGCGGCGGTGAAGGACTGGTACAGCCGCGTCCTGGGCGTTGAGTTCAGTAAATGGGGCGGGGCCAAGTTCGCCCACCCCCAGATCGGCGTCACCCAGGTGGCGTTGTTCGCGGCGGACTCGGGCTACATGTTGCCCTCGGACCTGCCGTTCATGATCAACCTGATCGTCGACGACCTGGACGGGGTGCTGAAGGGTGTCGAAGCCGCCGGCGAAAAGCCCCTGGGCCGTGAGGACCACGAGTACGGCAAGTTCGCCTGGCTGATGGACCCGGCCGGGGTGAAGATCGAGCTGTGGGAGCCGGCGGGGCCAAACCCGGTCTAGCGTCCGGGCCCAGTTTCCCCTTGCCATAAGGATATAAAGATATCTTTATATCCCCCATGTCACTGGATGCTGATGAGGCCGTAGACGCCCTGCGGGCGGCGGGAGAGCCGACCCGCCTGCGCATCCTCGCCCTGCTCGCGGTCGAGGAACTCTCGGTCATGGAGCTCGGCCGGATCCTGGATCAGAGCCAGCCGCGGGTCTCGCGCCACCTGAAACTGATGACCGAGGCCGGGCTGATCGAGCGGTTCCCCGACGGCGCCTGGGTATTTTATCGCCTGCCGGCCCACGGCTCGCGCCGCGCCCTGGTGGACGCCGTGCTCGACCTGTTGGGCGAGGGCGCGCCCGATCGCGATTTCCAGCGGCTCGACCGCGTGCGCGCCGAACGCGCGGCCGAGGCCGCCGACTATTTCGAACGCATTGCGCCACGCTGGGATGAAATCCGCTCGCTCTATGCTCCGGAAGGCAACGTCGAGGCGGCCGTAGAGCGCGCGGCGGGCCCAGGCCCGTTCGAACGCATCGTCGATCTCGGCACCGGATCGGGGCGCATGCTGACCCTGTTCGGCGACCGCGCGAAAGCGTCGGTGGGTCTCGACCTGTCGCAGCAGATGCTGAACATCGCGCGCACCAACGTCGCGCGCGCCGGCCTGAAGTCGGTGGAGCTGCGCCACGGCGACATCTTCGCCACGCGCCTTCCGTCGGAGACCGCCGACCTCGTCGTGGTGCACCAGGTGCTCCACTATCTCAGCGACCCGGTCGCCGCGCTCGCCGAGGCCGCGCGGCTGGTGGCGCCCGGCGGCAAGCTGCTGATCGTCGACTTCGCGCCGCACGACCTCGAGTTCCTGCGCAGTGAACATCAGCATCGCCGCCTCGGCTTCGAGGACGATGAGATCGGCCGCTGGCTCGAAGACGCGGGTCTCGATCCCGAAAAGCCCGTGGCGCTGGCCCCCGAACGCGAAGGCCTGACCGTGAAAATCTGGACCGGCTGCGCCGGCGCCGACCGCCGCAAGGCCGGCCGTCCCGAATCCGTGAAGGCAAGGCGGCGCGCATGAACCTGTCCACCGCGCGCAGCCTTCTGCTCTCGCCGCTCGGCCCCGTCGCGCGCGCCGGCGGCCGCGCCGACCGCGAGGTGCGCGTTTCGTTCGAGTTCTTCCCGCCCAAGTCGCCGGAGATGGAAGAGACGCTGTGGAAGGCGATCCGCCGGCTCGAGCCGCTGCATCCGTCCTTCGTCTCGGTCACCTACGGCGCCGGCGGCTCCACGCGCGAACGCACCCACCGCACCATCCAGCGCATGCTGAACGAGACGGCGCTCAAGCCCGCCGCCCATCTGACCTGCGTCGACGCCTCGCGTGACGAGGTGGACGCGGTCGCGCGCGACTATTGGGAAATGGGGGTGCGCCACATCGTAGCCCTGCGCGGCGATCCGCCGTCGGGCATGGGCGAGCGTTATGTTCCGCGCAACGACTGCTACGCCAACGCGACGGAGCTGACCGCGGCCTTGAAGCGCATCGCGCCGTTTGAGATCTCCGTCGGCGTCTATCCGGAGTGTCACCCGGAAAGTCCGTCGATCGAGCACGACATCGACGTCTTGAAAGCCAAGGTCGATGCGGGCGCCACGCGCGCCATCAGCCAGTTCTTCTTCGACTTCGACGCCTTCTTGCGCTTCGAGGAAAAGGTGCGCGCGGCGGGTGTCACCATCCCCATCGTCCCGGGGGTCATGCCGGTGACCAACTTCGCGGGCCTGAAGCGCATGGCCGGCGGTTGCCGCACCGCCATTCCCGCGTGGCTCGCCAATCTGTTCGAGGGTCTCGACGACGATCCCGATACGCGCCGCCTGCTTGCGGGCGCGGTGGCGGCGGAAACCTGCGCGCGCCTGGAAGAGGAGGGCTTCTCCGACTTCCACTTCTACACCCTGAACCGCGCCGACCTGGTGTACGCCATCTGCCGCGTGCTCGGCCTGCGCGAACCGGGAGCACAGCCGCAATGACCCGCGCTGACCGCATCGCCGCTCTGAAAGCGGCCGCCCGCGAGCGCATTCTGGTGCTCGACGGGTCCTGGGGCGTGATGATCCAGTTGCAGGGCCTGGGCGAACACGACTTCCGCGGCGAGCGGTTCGCCACCCACAACCACCCGCTGAAGGGCGACAACGACCTGCTGTGCCTCACGCGACCCGACGTCATTGCGCGGCTGCACGATGCTTATTTCGAAGCCGGCGCCGATATCGCATCCACCAACACCTTCAATGCCACCACGATCAGCCAGTTGGACTATGCGCTGGAAAGCGCCGTCACCGACATCAATCTCGCGGCCGCAAAGTTGGCGCGCGAAAGCGCGGACCGTTGGAGCGAGAAGGCGGGACGCCCGTACTGGGTCGCGGGCTCCCTCGGGCCGCTGAACCGCACCCTGTCGCTGTCGCCGGACGTGAACGACCCCGCCTATCGCGCGGTGACCTGGGAGCAGGTCTACAACGCCTACCGCGAACAGGCGAAGGCGCTGCACAAGGGCGGCATCGACATCTATCTGGTCGAAACCATCTTCGACACGCTGAACGCCAAGGCCGCGATCAAGGCGATCCTCGACCTCGAAGACGAGGGCTATGAGCCGCTGCCGTTGTGGATCTCGGGCACCATCACCGACCGCTCAGGCCGCACCCTGTCGGGTCAGACGGTTGAGGCGTTCTGGAACTCGGTGCGCCATGCGCGGCCGTGGGCGGTGGGCCTGAACTGCGCGCTGGGCGCCGAGCTGATGCGGCCGCATTTGGCGGAACTGGCGCGCGTCGCCGACACCCTGGTCGCCGCCTATCCGAACGCAGGCCTGCCCAACGCCATGGGCCAGTACGACGAGCAACCGTCCGAAACCAGCGCGCACCTGGAAGAGTGGGCCAACAGCGGCCTGGTCAACATCCTGGGCGGCTGCTGCGGCACGACGCCGGAACACATCAAGCTGATCGCCGCCGCGGTGAAGGGCGTGAAGCCGCGCGCCGTGCCGGAACGCGCGACCGCCATGCGTCTGTCGGGGCTCGAGCCCTTCGAACTGGCGGTCTGATGCGCCCTATCTTCGTCAACATCGGCGAGCGGACCAACGTCACGGGGTCCGCGAAGTTTCGCAAGCTGATCGTCGAGGGCGATCTGCCTGGAGCGCTGGCGGTCGCGCGCCAGCAGGTCGAGGCGGGCGCCCAGGTCATCGACGTGAATATGGACGAGGGCCTGCTCGATTCGAAACAGGCCATGGTCACCTTCTTGAACCTGATCGCGTCGGAGCCCGACATCGCGCGCGTGCCGGTGATGATCGATTCCTCGAAGTGGGACGTGATTGAAGCCGGGCTCCAATGCGTGCAAGGCAAGGCGATCGTCAACTCGATCAGCCTGAAGGAAGGCGAGGGGCCGTTCTTCGAACACGCCACCAAATGTAAGCGCTATGGCGCCGCCGTGGTGGTGATGGCCTTCGACGAACAGGGTCAGGCCGACACCGCCTCGCGCAAGGTCGAGATCTGCGAGCGCGCGTATCGCCTGCTGGTCCACAAGCTCGATTTCCCGCCCGAAGATATCATCTTCGACCCGAACATCTTCGCCATCGCCACGGGCCTTTCCGAGCACGACAACTACGCCGTGGACTTCATCGAAGCGACCAAGCGGATCAAGCAGACGCTGCCCTACGCGCGTGTGTCGGGCGGCGTGTCGAACGTGTCGTTCGGCTTCCGCGGCAACGAGCCGGTGCGCCGCGCTATGCACAGCGTGTTCCTCTATCACGCCATCGCCGCGGGCATGGACATGGGCATCGTCAACGCCGGCGACCTGCCGGTCTATGACGAGATCGATGCGGAGCTGCGCGAGGCGGTCGAAGACGTGGTGCTGAACCGCCCCGGCCGCGGCGGCGTCTCACCGACCGAACGGCTGGTGGACCTCGCGCCGAAGTACAAGGGCGAGAAGGGGCAAGCGCGGGTCGTCGACCTGAAGTGGCGCGATCAGCCGGTGGCGGCGCGCCTCAGCCACGCCCTGGTGCACGGCATCACTGAATTCATCGAACAGGACACCGAGGCGGCGCGCCTCGAAGCCGAGCGCCCGTTGCACGTCATCGAAGGCCCGCTGATGGACGGCATGAACGTGGTCGGCGACCTGTTCGGCTCGGGCAAGATGTTCCTGCCGCAGGTGGTGAAGTCCGCGCGGGTAATGAAACAGGCGGTCGCCTGGCTGCTACCGTTTATGGAGGCGGAGAAGGAAGGCCAGCCGCGCACCTCCGCCGGCAAGATCGTCATGGCCACGGTCAAGGGCGACGTGCACGACATCGGCAAAAACATCGTGGGCGTCGTGCTCCAGTGCAACAACTACGAGGTCATCGATCTCGGCGTCATGACCCCGGCAGACCGCATCCTCGACGAGGCGCAGCGCGTGGGCGCCGACATGGTCGGCCTGTCCGGCCTGATCACCCCCTCCCTCGACGAAATGGTGTTTGTGGCGTCGGAGATGGAACGACGCGGCTTCGACATCCCGCTCCTGATCGGCGGCGCCACCACCAGTCGCACCCATACTGCAGTGAAGATCGAGCCCGCCTATCGGCGTGGGCCCACCCTCTATGTGCTCGACGCGTCGCGGGCGGTGGGGGTGGTGTCCAACCTGCTGTCCCCGACGGAGCGGCCGCGTCTGGAGCAGGCGACGCGCGACGAATATCTGCGCGTGCGCGAGAGCTACGCCCGCGGCACGCAAAAGCCGCGCGCGCCGCTCGCCGAAGCGCGGGCCAACCGGTTCGCCAGCGATTTGGAGACCTATACGCCGCCGCAGCCATCGTTCACGGGCGTGCGCGCGTTCAAGGACTATGACCTCGGCGAGCTTGCCGCCCACATCGACTGGACGCCGTTCTTCGCGAGCTGGGAGCTGGTCGGCCACTACCCGGAAATTCTCGAAGACGAGATCGTGGGTGAGGCGGCGCGGTCGCTGTTCGACGACGCCAAGGTTATGCTCGACCGCATGATCCGTGAAAAACTGGTGAACGCGTCCGGCGTGGTCGGTTTCTGGCCCGCCAACGCCGACGGTGACGACATCGTGCTCTACACCGACGAGACGCGCACCACGGAACTGGCGCGACTGCACACCCTGCGCCAGCAGATGCCGAAGGGCGAGGGCAAGTCGAACGCCGCCCTGTCGGATTTCATCGCACCGGTCGGATCGAAGCCCGACTGGGTCGGCGCCTTCGCGGTCACCGCCGGCCATGGCGAAACCGAACTCGCCAAATCGTTCAAGGCCAAGGGCGACGACTATTCCGCTATCCTGGCCACCGCGCTCGCTGACCGTCTCGCCGAAGCCTTCGCCGAAGCCCTGCACAAGCGCGTGCGCCGCGAACTGTGGGGCTATGCATCGGACGAAACCGCCGGCGTCGATGACCTCATCGCCGAACGCTACCGGGGCATTCGCCCGGCGCCCGGCTATCCGGCGCAGCCGGACCACACCGAGAAGCGGACCCTGTTCAAGCTGCTCGACGCCGAAGCCAACACCGGCATGCAGCTGACCGAAAGCATGGCGATGACCCCGCCCGCCTCGGTCTCAGGCCTCTATTTCAGCCACCCGCAAGCCCACTATTTCGGCGTCGGCCGTATCGCCCGCGACCAGGTCGAAGACTATGCTCGCCGCAAAGGCTGGAGCGTCGAACACGCCGAACGCTGGCTCGCCCCCATCCTCAGCTACGACCCGGCCGCGGAACGCGAACGCGCGGCGTAACGGAGCCGCTGAACTCACGCCTCAGGATCATCGTTCGCGCCGTGTTGTTGTTCCCATGCGGCCTTGAAGTGCTCGGCCTGTCGAAGGGCGTCCTGCAGCCACTCTTCATTTTGCGCGAGGATGGAGAACGAAAGCGCCACGCATCGGTCCCGCAATTAATTTGCCGACCTGTTCTTGCGACTTACCGCACCAACTGCAGGTCAAAATCATGGGACTGCATTCTGACATCTGCCGGTGCGATCGAGCCTTTATTTCGGGGCCGCTGCTGCGGCCGCCGCGTCTTCCTGGGCTTCCTTTTCCTTCGACGCCTTGCTGCGCAGGAACGGCGGCAGCAGGTGGCCGCGCTTGGGCGCGGTTGAAGCCGGGGCGGAGACCTTCACCGTCTGCGCCGGCGCCGCGGCGGGCATGGCGACAGGCGGCGGAGGCGTCGGGGCGGCCTGGGCGGTGACCGGAGCGGGTTGCGTCTCTTCCGTCATCTGCACGGAGATCTGGCCGGTCTGATTGACCGCAGGCGTCGTCGTCGTCATCGCTTCGCCGGGCGCCGGCTGCGGCGCGGGCATCGGCGGGGGCATGCGCATCGGCGCCGGGGCCGGCGGCGTCGGGTGCGCGGCGGCGATGGCGTCGGCGCGGCCGCTGATCCCGTTGGTGCCCATGGCGGCGACGGCGTCGGCGCTCGGCGCGCGGTCGAACAGGTGCGGGTTGCCCGACAGGCGTTCGGCGGCGTGTTCGCAACGGCCGGGCAGCTGGTAGGCGAGATAGGTGTCGACCGCGAGGTTCTTGTCGGGGGTGTTGCGCGCCGCTTCCCAGCGGCTCCAGCCGTCGAGGCGCGCCGCCTCGGCGCGCTTGCGGCCCGCGTCGGTCTTGCCCTCGGGCGATGCGGCCATGGCCTGGGCGTAGCCGCGCAGATAGTCGTGACCGATCGTTTCCTGCACGTCGTCGAGGGGCAGCACATCGGCCAGGTGGGCGGCCAGGTCCATGTGTCCCGACAGCACCCCGTCGCACCACGCCACGAAGCCGAAGTCGTCCGCCGGGGCGCCCTTGGGCAGATAGTCCGGGTCCTCCTGGCCCTGGGTGGTCACCGGAGCGGTGTCGGCCGGGGCCGGCGCGGCCTGGGGGTCGGCGGCCAGGAGCGCGAGGACGAAGAGCAGGGACATGACGGACCTCTGGGAAACCTTGGGAGCGGCCGGCCCCCTCCGGGCGGCCCTCGACAGGGCTTAGGTTTAGCCCGGCCGGGTGGCCGCGCCAACGGCCGCCGACGCCGCGCCGAACGACAGCGGGGACGCTGCGGCCAGCCTTGCCATGCCCGCCAATCCGGGTCATTCGAAGGCGCGAGGTTCCTCCCCCTCTCTCTTCGCTGGTTCTGATTATGGGTTTCTGGAGAAGGATAGCCGGTCTGGCGGCGCGCCGCCCCGACGCGGCCGAGTGCGACCAGTGCCCGCCCGGCCTCCCCGGTGAGGACCCGGCGTTCACCACCGCGGTGACCGCGCTGGGGGCCAAGCTGGCCAAGGCCGACGGCCGCGCCGAGGCCGGCGAGTACCAGGCCTTCTCCGAGGTGTTCCAGCCGGAGCCCGGCAGCGAGCGCAACGTGCGCATGCTCTACGACCTGGCGAGCCAGACCACCCGCGGCTACGAGAGCTATGCGCGGCGTCTGGCCAAGCGCTATCGCACCTGTCCGCAGCTGCTCGAGGACGTGCTCGACGGCCTGTTCCACGTCGCGACCTCCGACGGCGTAGTGACCGGCGAGGAGCTCGACTACCTCGAACGCGTGTCGGGTCTGCTCGGCCTCTCGCCGCTGGTGTTCCGCCGCGTGAAGGCGACGCACCTCGGCGCTTCGGCGGACGATCCCTATGTGGTGCTGGGCGTGGCGCCCGACGCCTCCGACGCCGCGGTGCGCGAAGCTCGGCGGCGCCTGCTGGCGGAGTCCCACCCCGATCGCGTGCGCGCCCGCGGCCTGCCCGACGAGTTTATCGAAGTGTTCAACGCCAAGGCGGCGGGCGTGAACGAAGCCTACGACGCGGTGATGCGCGAACGCCGCGAGTTGCCGGCGCACTCGGCCTAGGGCGCCGCCAGGGAAACGCGCCGAAAGTTTTTTGAAGTCGACCCGCGTTCTGCGAAACCTTCGCGTAACCGCGTTCGTTGTGATCACGCGCGGCGCAAACGCTGAAGTGGCAACGGACAGCGGCGCAATTTACGACAATTCGATCGGCCACGCCGATCGTCGACTTCTCGACACGGCGCGAAATTCAACGCCGTGCCGCAGTTGACAGGTCTCGCCGCTGAACTGAAACGGAGCTTTCTCGGCCGCTGCCGAGGAGTCGTTTACGCGCCCGCGCGACGCGCCGGGTGCGAGTTGGGGGAGTTTTTCAAGTCATGGTCGATCGTAACACCCGCTCGGACTCCGTCCGGGCCGCCGCCGCTGCGTCTCCCGTCCGCCTGTCCCGGCCGGCGCTCTTGCTCGGCACGGCGCTCGGATGCTCGCTTGTGGTGTTCGCCATGGGCGCGCCCGGTCAGGCGTTCGCGGCAAACGATTGCGGCTCGGTTACCAGCGCCGGCGGCGTCGATACGGCGACCTGCACCGCGGGGGTCTATCCGAACGGCATCCACTACAGCAGCGGCCAGAATCTCAGCATTGTCGTGGATCCGGGCGTAACAGTGTCGACGACGGCGGGCGGCACCGTGATCGGAGCCTATGCTCCGGCGGGGTTCTACGCACGCATCTATACGGCGCCCGGCGACACGGTCTCCAGCACCGTGTCCCGGGGCCTGAACGCCGAAGCGCCGGGCGGCGAGGCGTACATCGTGAACAACGCCGACGTCACCGTGTTCGGAAAGGCTATTCAAGTCTACGCGGCAGCCAGCGGCGGAAACGTGTCGGTCATCAACACCGGCGACCTGACCATCACCCAGGCAGGGGCAAGCTACGCCGACGGCATTGTGCTGGGAAGGACCGGCGGTCAGGCCTATCTCAACAACAGCGGCGCGATCAGCGCGAGCGCCCCCGTCGCGGGCGCGTTCGCGAGCGGCATCTATATCGGCGCCGACAGCGGTGCGAACATTTACAACAGCGGCGCCATATCGCTCACCGGAGACAGCGCGACCGGCATCACGAACAACGGCTTCTTCCGCGGTTCCGCCGGCGCAACCACGGTGCACAACAACGCCGACATCTACGCCCACGCCACCGGCGCCGCGACGCAGGCAAATGGGATCGCGCTCTTGGTCACCAGCGGCGACCTGACCGTCGTCAACAACGGAAACATCACAGCGATCGGCGACTACGCCTACGGCGTCTATATGAACGCCAAGACCGCCCTCTCCAGCATTACCGAGACCGGAAACATCACGGCGACGGGGACCGGGTCAGGCTACGCCGTGGGCGTGCAGCAAGTGGGTGCGCAGACCTACACGCGCGTCGAAGGCGATACGACGGCCACCTCGGCCTACGGAAAGGCTGCGGGCCTTGAAATCACTGCGACCGGCGCCGGCGCGAGCTACGCCAATGTGCGCGTTTACGGCAACGTCAGCGTGGACGCGTCCTCGTCCGCAATCGGTATCTCGGTCACCGGCCCCGGCGCCAGCACTATCATGTTCGGCAATCTTTCCGCGACCGCGGTGGGCTATGCGGCGGGCGTGCATTCGACCACGGGCGCCTACCGAAACACCGCCTACGTCTCGGGCGATGTCACGGTCACGGGCGGCGGCGGCGTCGGCATCGGCGCTGTGGGCGCCAATCTGACCGGCAGCGGCTATGTGGGCGCAAAGATCGGTGGAAACCTCACGGTTTACTCGGACCAGGGCCCGGCGCGCGGCGTGGAGATTGTCGGCGCGGATGGTGCGATCAGCGTCGGCGGCGACGTCGATGTCTCCTCGGGCAGGGAAGACGCGATCGGCCTCGAAACCGATAACCAGGGCTATGTCCGCCTGTCGGTCGGCGGCAATCTGAAGGTGAGCGGATACGATCAGGCCTTCGGCGCCTACGTCGACGCCAACGGCGGAGCGTCGCTATCGATCGGCGGCGACGTGACGGTGAGTTCGGCCAGCGCGAAAGCCTATGGCGCGCACGTCTACACCACGGGCGGCGGAGCCACGGTGTCGATCGACGGCAACGTAAGCGTTTCAGCGGATCGCAGCGCCATGGGCGTCTACGTCCAGCACGCCGCCACCGGCGCCGACGTCACCATCGGCGGATCGGTTCTGGTGAACGCCTACATCAACAACGCGACCGGTGTCGGCGCTCTGACCAACAGCGGCGACGCAATCGTCACCGTCGGCGGCGGCGTGGGCGCCTACAGCAGCCACGGCAACGCCCAGGGCGTCCTGGCGGTGACCGGCGCGGGCGCGGCGGACGTTATCGTCGGCGGCCCCGTGGTTGTCTCGGGTCAGGACGCAGCGGTAGGCGTCGGCGCCTACGGCACGAGCGCCTATGTGCACGTCCTGGGCGGCGGCGTGTCGGCCTCCTCGCCCTACGTCGGCGAGGCCATCGGGGTTCAGGCTTCGGCGCGCGGCGGCGACGCCGACATTCTGATCGGCGGGACGGTATCGGCCAATGCGGAAGAGCAGGCCCTGGGCCTGGAGGCCCTCGCCGCTGCAGGCTACGCCGGCAACGCACGCATCACCGTCTATGGCGATGTCGTCACGACGTCCTCGCTCGGCTATGCCCGCGGCGCCCGTGCCGACGCCTATGGCGTTTCCGGCGACGCGAGCATTCATGTCACCGGCAACGTCAGCGCCCTCGGATTCGCTTCGTCCTATGGACTTTACGCGAAGGCGGCAGGCGGCAACGCCAGCATCGTCGTCGGCGGCGATGTCATCACCGGCGGCGAATTCGGTGAAGAACGCGGCCTTCAGGCGGTCGCGAGCGGCGTCGCAACGATCGAGGTCGGCGGCAACGTGAGCGTGACCGGCGGCTTCCAAGACGTCTACGGCATCGACGCGAGCGGCCAGACCGGCGCGACCGCGATCGTGAATGGCGACGTCTATGTCTCCACGACGAACGGCTTTACGGCGGTCGGCGTCAACGCTTCGTCGCAGTACGGCAACGCGACCGCGCAGGTCGGCGGCAATCTGAGCGCCCACAGCGGTTTCACCGCGACCGGCCTCCAGGCGTACGGCTATAGCGCCACCGCGACGGCGCTGGGCGACGTGAACGTCAGTGCGAACGACTTCGCCGGCGGGGTCGACGCCACCAGTTTCGGTGGAAACGCGACGGTGGGTGTGGCCGGCAATGTGACTGTCACCTCGGCTTACGGTTCAGCGAACGGCGTGTTCGGCGACTCGCGCGGCGGTTCAGGCAACGTCGAAATTACCGTCACCGGCGGCATCACCGTGGCGGGTCCGACCACGCAAGGCCAGTACAAGTACGCCAACATCGGCCCGTTGGTCGTGCTCCCGAATGTGAAGAGCTACGCCTCGGTGATCGCCGTCGCGGGCTATAGCGGGACAGGCAATGTGACCGTCACCGTCGGCGGTCCGATCTCGGCGACAGGCCTGGTGGCTATCGGCGCGCTCGGCGTGTCCGAAGGCGGCGGGTCGGTCAGCATCGACGTCGGTGACGTCAACGTTCACCAGTACGGCGCCACCGCCAGCTACACGGGCGCGGGCATCCGCACCTATTCGACCGGCGCGACGACCATTTCCGCCGGCAACATCACCGCGGCAGGCAATTACACCAGCGCAATCCGCGCCGGCTATGCTTACGGCGGCCGCCACTATGGCGGGGACGTTGCGGTCTCGGTGCTGTCCGCCTCGACGTCAGGCGAATATTCGCCGGCTATCTATGTGGCTGGCGCCGGCAACGCGTCTGTCGCGGTCAACACGGTCGCGACCACGGGCAATCACTCCGACGGCGTCTACGCCTACAGCCGTTACGGCGGGGTATCGGTGTCCGCCGGCAATGTGACGACCACGGGCGCCAGCTCAGCCGGCATCGACGCCGTGGCGGGCGGTCCCGTCGTGGTGCACTCGACCTATGCGTCTACCAGCGGGGACAATTCGCCGGCGGTGAAGGGCGTGAACCTGGCGATGACGCCCACGGACACGGTGGCGATCTACAGTGGTACGGCGATCACCCACGGCAAGAGCTCGGATGCGATCTACGCCAGCGGCACGTACTCGGTGTACGTTAACTCCGGCACGGCGATCACCCACGGTTACCACAGCGACGGCATCGACGCGTACAGCAACAAGGGCGCGATCACGGTCCTGTCAGGGCTGGTGCACACCTATTACATCGCCGGAATCGGCGGCGCGAACCTCGCGGGTATCGGGGCTGTCACCCGTTCCGGCGCCATCGACATCACCAGCGACGAAGTGCTTCTGGGATCGAACGGCGCCGCCGGCATTGCAGCGCGCAGCCTGTCCGGCGACATCCACGTCACCTCGACTCTGGTGCACGCCTATGAGGACGCCGGGACCGGCATCAACGTGCAGGACGTTACCGGCAACGTCGTGATCGACAGCAATTCGGTGGTTACGGATGGCGAGTTCGGACGCGGCATGACGGTGGCGACGGCCAGCGGCAATGTCACAGTGAACAGCCAATACGTCCGCACCAACGGCGACGATGCAACGGCGATCTACGTCATCTCCGGCGGCGGCGCCGTTACGGTGAACTCCAACACCATTCACACCTACGGTACCTTCGGAACCGGCATTCACGTGCTCGGCGGGTCCGGCGCGGTCAACGTCTACAGCAGCTACGTCTCGACCGCCGGTGACTTTGCGACCGGCATCATTGCGACGAGCAGCACCACGCCGGTGGTCGTCACCGCCGGCACGGTGAAGACCGCCGGCGACGATGCGGCCGGCATCGGCGTCTACAGCACGACCGGCAATACGACGGTGAACGCGAGCTTCGTCAGCACGACCGGCACGGGCTCGGTCGGTATCGGCGCCGGGTCCGCCCTCGGCTCGGCGAAGGTGTCGTCGAACTATGTCCACACGACTGGCGACTACTCCGCCGGCGTAAGCGTGATCGCGCACCAGGACGCGACCAGCAACAGCAACGTGGTGATCACCGGCGGGATGCGCGCCTACGGTATCGACGCCCAGGCCTTTAACGGCAACGTGTCGGTGACCTCGAACTACACCCACACGACGGGCGCGGAAGCGACGGGCATCTTCGCTCAGAGCCAGGGGGCCGTGACGGTCAACGCGACGAACACCTCGACCACCGGCGAGCTCGCCGATGCGGTGGTGGCGCAGTCCTATGCCGGCAATGCGTCGGTGACGACGGGTTATGTCCGCACCAGCGGTTATGCCGCTCAGGGCGTTCACGTCGAAGCCTTCAACGCCGTCTATGCGGACAACACCGGCTATGTGGAGACGACCGGCGCCAACTCCGACGGCGTCTTTGCCGAATCGTCGCACGGGCCGTCGACGATCGTGTCGCACACGGTGATCACGTCCGGTGATCATTCGCGCGGCATCAACGTCTACGGATTGGCTTCGACGGCGGGCGCCATCACAGTGACCAGCAGCGCCGTGGTGACACACGGCTACCAAGCCGATGCCATCTTCGCCCAGGGCTCGGACGGCGGGGTTTCGGTGACCAGCGGCACGGTCCTGACCTACGGCAAGTATTCGACCGGCATCGTTGCCGGGGACGCCGGTGGTCCGGTCAGCGTCGACAGCACCATGGCGGTGACGCACGGCTACGGCGCCGACGCGATCTACGCCCGGGCGACCACCTTGGGCGACGTTTCGGTCGTCAGCGGGACGGCGGTGACTTACGGGGCCTATTCGCCGGCGGTGACGGGCATGGCCAACGAGGGCAACGTCACGATCTCCGCCACGGGTCCGACCGTCACGCACGGGTTCGATTCCGACGGAATCTTCGGCGCGACCTTCGGTTACGGCAATGTGACGGTGAACAACTCAGGCGTCGTGCATGCGGATGATGGGGTGGGCGTGCATCTGAGCTCGGCCGGCTACGGCACGGTGACCAACTCGGGCGCCGTCTATGGCGGCCGCGGCGGGGTGGTGAGCTACTCGGCTCTGGGCACGACCATCAACAACCAGGTGGGCGGTTCGATCTCCGGCGCCGGCGGCTACGCCATCGGCGTCTACGGCGGCGCGGCGACCATCAACAACGCGGGTACGATCAACGGCTATGCCCTGCTGACGGCGAACGACGACACGGTGAACAACACCGGCACGTGGAACGCCTAC
>DASXZP010000044.1:0-102521 GCA_036501825.1 Caulobacteraceae bacterium
GCGCGGCGAAGCACGTCTCCGCCCCAGAACACCCGGCGCAGGCCGGAGAGCACGTCGGACGGCGCGGCGCCGGCGGTCAACAGACCGCCGAGCTGGGGTGTGATGTGCGCGACGCTCACGCCCGCTTCGCCGAACCAGGCGCGCAGACCGCCCGGCGCGGTCAGCACCGCTTGCGACGGAATGTGGATCGAGGCGCCCAGGCTGAGCGGCGTGAAGATATCGCGCAGGATCGGATCGTGCGACAGACCCGAGAGCATGGAGAAGCGGTCGTCCGCCGTCAGGCCGAACGTGCGCGCCTGCCACGCGACAAAATTGACCAGCGGCCGGTGCGAACACGCGACGCACTTGGGCGTCCCGGTGCTGCCGGAGGTGAACAACAGATAGGCCGAATCATCCGGCGAAGCCCCAGGCGCGGGCGTGAACGCAGGGGGATTCTTCGCATCGGCAAAGGCGCTGAGCGCGAGCGTCGGCAGCGCAAAATTCGCGGCGATCTTCTCCGCGTCCCGGCCGGCGAGCACTAGCGCGCCGGGCCTGGCGATCTCAATAAGGCTTCGCAGACGCGCCGCCGGATAGGCCAGGTCCAGGATCACGAAAGGCCGGTTCGCCCGCAGGCACCCCAGCGCCGCAATCACCACCCGCGGCCCCCGGTCCGCCAGGATCGCCACGGTCTTCGTCCCCGCCGCCCCGACCCCCGACAGCCGCGCCGCCAGCGCCGCCGACGCCCGCTCGAGCTCGCCATAGGTCATCACCCCATAGCCGCTCGAAAGCGCAACCGCCCCCGGCCGCGCCTTCGCGCGCGCCATAAACCCTGTCTCAATTCGATGCAGTGGGGCCATGCGGTGACCGTGGCTGCACGCTTCGGACCGGGAGAGTCTTAACGGCGAGCGTCCGCGCTGGCCCATTGCGGGCATGGGTTCGTCTGTTAGGCTTCCGCGTCGCTGGGGGCCCAGTATGCATATTCATCTGCCGAAGCCGCTGCATGGTTGGCGCGCCCTTGCCGGTGAAATCGGCATCATTGTCGTCGGCGTTCTCATTGCGCTGGGTGCGGAACAGGCGGTTGACGCCGTGCGCGACGGGCACAAGGCGGACGAGGCGCGTACGGAAATTCGCGCCGAAATCGCGCAGAACGTAGGCGAGATGGCCGTACGCCTCAGGACCGACAATTGCGTCCGCTCGCGGTTGGACGAGATCGGCGCTCTCCTGGACGCCAGGGCCGCCGGCCAGTCTCCGGCCCAACCCATCTGGATCGGGCGGCCGCAAACCTTCGTCATGAACAGCAACCGGCTTGCCGCGGTGACCAGTGCAGGCCGCGCCAGTCTGCTGTCGCAGGATGAGCAGGCCAGCTATGGCCAGATGTATGCCGCGTTCGCCATCTTCAACGATCTGATCGAACGCGAGCGCCCGGCTTGGGCAAAGCTGCAGATTCTCGAGGAGGCCCCGCCCTCCAGCCCTCCACTTGACGCGGAGTTGCGGCTGGCGCGCCAGGAAGCGAAATACGATCGTGCGCGAGCGGCGCAGGTGACCCATGAAGCGCTCCGCGACGCAGAGCTGATCGGGGTCAAGCCGGACCTCGTCTCGTGGCGGCCGAAGAACTCCGGCGGCGGAATGATCGGTGCCTGCATCCCGCTTCACACGCCGCGCGCGCAAGCCCTCGACCTGTTTTACGGCCGAGGCGACCGGACCAGCGAACCCTAGAGATCGATCGTGGCTCGCCGAGCCGTAGCGCCTGCGGGCGCGAAGGCTGGTGCCCCAGGCCGGACTCGAACCAGCACGTCTCTCGACAACAGATTTTGAGTCTGCCGCGTCTACCATTTCGCCACTGGGGCACAGGGCGGGGGGCGCAATCTAACCAGACGCCCCCCGGGGTCAACGGGACTCAGGCGCGGGCCATCAGGGCCGGGGTCTTGGCGGGCAGGAAGCGGGGGTTTCTGAGCAGGATGGCGGTGACCAGGGCCACGACCAGGCCCACGGGCGCGATCTCGGTGAAGGTCTCGGCCATGCGGTAGAAGGGGTTGGCGTAGTCCCGGCGCATGGCGTCCATCTGGGCGGCGAGCTTGGCGTAGGCGCCGCCGGTGACGCCCGCGGCCCGTTTCGACGCCAGGATCTGGGCCGTGTACTCGTCCATGAACCGGTAGTGGGTCACGGCCAGATAGCCCTCCCACATGGCGACATAGGCGAGCGAGGCGACGAGCGCGATGCACAGGCCGACCCCGAAGGCCGGGAGGAACTTGACCACCCCGCCTTTGATCTGGTCGCGGTACTGGCGCACGCCCACCAGCACGCTGGACAGCGCGACCAGCATGACCAGATAGCCCAACAGAAATCCGAGCGCGGTGTTCGCCGTGTGATGGGCGCCGCCGGTCAGC
Source organism: Caulobacteraceae bacterium (assembly GCA_036501825.1). Taxonomy (GTDB): domain Bacteria; phylum Pseudomonadota; class Alphaproteobacteria; order Caulobacterales; family Caulobacteraceae; genus JAFECT01. The sequence goes on from DASXZP010000044.1 coordinate 2,367, forward strand.
GCATAGCTCAGGCTGCTGCCGACGATGATGATCAGGCCCGCGACCAGGCCCCAGGTCAGGATGATGCGTCCCATGGTGTGTGTCCTCTGTTGGATCGGACCGTCAGCCTGGGAGGATGGCGGCGTTCGGCCTATCGCCCAAACGGGTGAATTCGACCGTTTCGCCTTAAGGGACCAGGTGCAGGTCGCGCGCCTTGCCGATGGCCTGGGTGCGGCTGGCGACCTCGAGCTTGTCGAACAGGTTGGCGAGGTGGGTCTTCACCGTGTTGGGCGAGAGGTTGAGGGTGCGGGCGATCTCCTTGTTCGATTCGCCGCGGGCCAGCCGCTCCAGAACCCGCATCTCCTGCGGGGTGAGGCCGAGGGAGGTCACGGCCTGGTCGTTGCGCTCGAAGGCGGGCGCGCGGCGCGCGGTCAGCCGCCAGCCCAGGTACGCGCCGCCGGCGGCGAACACGGTCGCCACGATCGCGATGTACGCCTGGGTGGGCAAGGCATGGATGAAGGAGCCGTACTTCAGATAGTCCAACGCAAAGGCCGCCGCGGCCAGGATGACGCCCCAAAGGAGGATGGTGCGGATCATTTCACCGGTTTCTTCTGTGGCTTCCGGGTCAGGTGATCGTAGAGGAAGTCGGCGCCCGAACCGTAAACCTCGACCATGTTGCCAAAGGTCGAGGTCATGTCGTGCACCTCGTCGGGTACGACGCGGAAGGTCGCGTCGACCCCGTGCGCCCGCAGTTGCGCGGCCAGGGACAGGCCCTGGTAGAAGTCGACGTTGCGGTCGTCGTCGCCCTGAACCAGATAGATCGGCGCGCGCCAGTCGGCGATCTTCGCTTCGGCCGAGTTCTGTGTGCGGTCGCCGAAGAACTCGTGCACGCCGGCCATGTCGAAGCCGGCTTCGAAGAGGCCCGGATAGCGCGCCAGCGCCTGGGAGGTGATGTAGCCGCCCCAGCTCAAACCGTAGACGCCGACGTGACGCACCTTCAGTTCCGGATGGGCCTTGAGGTAGACGCCGGCCGCGGCGACGTCGAGCATCTCACTGGCGCCGGCGGAGCCCCAGCCGGGCGCGTTGCGGAACGCATAGCCGCGCATGATCGAGGAGCGGTACTCCACCGACAGCACCACGCAGCCCTTGCTGGCGAGATACTGGTTGGTTTCGTAGAGGATCGAATAGGCGTCCATGTAGTGGAAGCCGGGCAGCATCTGTCGCTTGATCCCGCCGTGCGCGAACACGACGCCGCAGCCGTTTGGATGGGCGGGGACGAACAGTTGCCCGTAGGCGGTCGCGCCGTCTGAGGCGGTGAGGGTGACGAGCTGGGGTTTAGTCCATTTGAGGAGTCCGTTGAGCCCGACGGCATAGTCCACGCGCTTGGGATAAGGGCCGAACAGTTCGACGTGCGGCCCGTTCCGCCAGTCTGCGGTTACATAGGCTAGTGCGCCATGGGCCATGGGCGCAGGTCCCCATTGGTCCGTCTCCCCCGTGGTAAGCGGCGTTATTGTCGCCTTGTCCGGATCGACGGTCGAAAGATGGCGGCGGCCGAGGTCGCCGATGTTGGTCGCGACGATCAATGTCGTACGATCGAGCGATTGGGATACGGATTCCACTTCACCGTCGCCAGGCGAGAGCAGCTGCGCGTCACCCCCGGATGCGGCGACCGCGTAGAGGTGGCGCCAGCCATCGCCTTCCCAGGCGAACACGATGCGATCGTTTGCGCTCCAGTAGAGTTGCTCGCCGGGATTGCCGGTTTCGGTCGCGTCCTCGTCGAGCGGATAGAACGTCGAGCCGGTCCCGGGTTTCGCCTGCCACAGTTCGCGCACGCTATTGGCGGCAACGTCGTAAAGCGCGAGCGACCAAGGTTTCTCGGCGACAAACGGTCCGTCGTAACCCAGGTTGTATCCCGCCTCACGTGGCTGGTTTGAACGGATGAAGGCGACCTTTGCGCCGTCGGGCGACCAGATGGGCGCGAGGTCGTCGGTACCTTTCGGGTGATCAATCGGCGTCGTCCGGTCGCTGGCCAGATCATAGATGAACAGGCGATCGCCACGCGCGAACAACAACCTCGATCCATCCGGTGAGAATTTCGCGTCCGACACGCGACCGGGAACGAACACCGACGCCTCGCCGACGCGTACGCCGCCGGCGCCATCGCGAAACAGGGGTGCGATCATCAGGCCTTTGTCGTTTGCGAATACCAGGCGTTGGCCGTCGGGGGTGAACTGGGGCTCTTCGCCTTCGCCGATCAGATGCGGCGCCTGTCCCGGCGCCGTGCCGCCGACCCAGAGTTCGCGCACCGGCTTCTTCGACCGAGTCTGCGGATTGGGGACGTCGCCCATCTTGTTGGCGCGTGCGCCGCGCACAAATGCAATCAGGTCCCCGCTTGGCGTGAGCCGGGTGTCCGACAGCGCCTGACCGTCGTCGTGCGCGAAATTCACCAGCTCTGTCATCTTACCCTGTTCGTCAGTCAGGTAAATGCTGCGATCGCCGCCTTGGCGGACGACGAACGCCGCCCTGGTTCCGTCAGCCGAGACGATCGGCTGATAGTGCAATGGCGTGTAGAGGTAAGAGGCCGCGGAGCCTATGTCCGGCTCCACGTCGTGGATCGGTGAGGAAGCCGCGGATTTGCTCTCCGAGACCGACATGTCTGACGCGCTTGACGCAGGAAGAGATCGGGTCAGGCGCGCGTCCTGCGCTGCCTCCGCGTGACGCGTGAACGAGACCGTGTTTGCGCTCTCCCACTTGGGATCCTCGTCCGTCGCGAAGCTGGGGTCGATGTAGCCGATGCGGCGCGTCGCGAAGTCGTAGACCGCGATGAAACCCCAGCCGTAGTATTTCGCCGGATAGAGCCCCACGAACGCCGGGTTGGCGTGGGGCGCCTCGACGGTCCAGTCGCCGCGCGGATTTTCGAACGCGACTCGCGCGCTGTCGGGCGCGAAGGTGATCTTGCCGATCTGACCGCGGATATCGAACAGCTTCTGCGGCGCCGACCAGGCGGCGGACGCCGAGGCGCGTTCGGCGCCCCACAGGCAATGACACCCGGCCGGCGCCCAGACCTCGTGCAGGCCGTCGGGCGACACGACGGGCGCCTCGGACACCGGGCCGGCCAGCGAAATTGCGGCGGTCGCGAAGGTGAAGACCGCGGCCGATAGGCTCGCGCAGACAAGACGGTTCATCGGTCTCCCCCGGTTCCTGGCTGCGGCCCTTGTTCCCCAGCGCGTCGAGAGTATACGATTTTCACGCTTGCCGCCGAGGGGCGGCGCTTTTGTGCAGGATGTTCGTCCATGGCCCGCCTCGATCGCCGCCAGCTTCTTCTCGCCGCAGGTTCGGCCGCCGCCCTGGCCCAGCCGGCCGTGGCGCTTGCCCAAGCGGGCGCGACCCCCGAAGACGCCAGGCTCGACGGCCTGCTCGACGCCTTTTTCCATGAGGAGTTGTTGCAGTCGCCCGAACGGGCTTCGAACCTGGGCCTCGACAAGGGCGACCTCGCCTTCCTGCGCTCGAAGCTGAAGGACCGCTCCGCCAAGGGCCTGGCCGCCGACCGGGCCGCGGCGCGCGATCGCCTGGCGCGGCTGAAGACCATCGACCGGTCGAAACTCGATGGGCCGGGCAAGATCAACTACGACACCCTGGTCTTCGTCACCGAGTCCACGCTCGCGGTGCATGACCTGAACATCGGCGGCGAAGGCTTCTCGCCGTCGCCCTATGTGCTGAGCCCGATCACCGGCAGCTATCAGAGCGTTCCGGATTTCCTCAACACCAAGCACAAGGTCGAGAGCGCGGCGGACGCGCAGGCCTATGTCGATCGCCTGAACGCGTTCGCGACCGCGCTCGACGACGACACCCAGCGACTGCACCACGACGTGGCGCAGGGCATTGTTCCGCCCGACTTCCTGATCGACACGACGCTCACCCAGATGAAGCAGCTCGCCGTTCCCGCCGATCAGTCGGGTTTGGTGAGCTCGCTGGCCAAACGCACCAAGGACAAGGGGCTCGGCGACGGCTGGCGCGACAAGGCGGCGGCGACCTACACGGCGAAGGTCCTGCCCGCGCTGCACCGTCAGATCGCGGCGGTCCACGCGTTGCGCGCGCACGCCTCGCACGAGGCGGGTATCTGGCGCTTCAAGAAGGGGCCGGCCTTCTATCGCGCGAACCTGCGTTACACGACGACGACCAGCATGACGCCCGAGGAGGTCCACAAGATGGGCCTCGACCAGGCGGCGGAGATCAGCGCGCGGCTCGACGGCCTGTTGAAGAAGCAGGGCCTGACCCAGGGCACGGTCGGTGAGCGCATCCGGTCGCTCTACAAGGATCCGTCGCAGTACTATCCGAACACCGACGCGGGCCGCGAACAGTTGCTCGACTATCTGCGCGCGCGCCTCGAGGGCGTGAAGAAGCGCCTGCCGATGATGTTCGATCACATTCCCGACCAGCAGATCGAAGTGCGCCGCGTGCCGCCGGCGATCGACGCCGGCGCGCCGGGCGCCTATTCCGAAGCGCCGTCGCTGGATCATTCGCGGCCGGGCATGATTTTCTTCAACCTGCACGACACCGCCGAAGACCCGAAGTGGAACCTGGCGACGACGCTCTATCACGAGGGCCTGCCGGGCCATCAGCTGCAGGGCGGCATCGCGCAGCAGTTCGCGCACATTCCGACCCTCCGCCGGACCATGTATTTTTCGGGCTACGGCGAGGGCTGGGCGCTCTACGCCGAACAGCTCGCCGACGAGATGGGCATGTATGATGACGATCCGCTCGGCCGCATCGGTTATCTGAAGGCGCAGATTTTTCGCGCCGGCCGCTGCGTGGTGGATACCGGCATGCACGCCATGCACTGGTCGCGCGAGAAGGCGATCGAGTATCTCACCAGCATCGACGGCGACGCGGTCGGCTCCACCACCCGCGAAGTCGAACGCTATTGCGCCATCCCCGCCCAGGCCTGCAGCTACAAGATCGGCCACACCGTGTGGAATAAATTGCGCGACCGCGCCAAGGCCGAGCTCGGCGGCCGGTTCGACATCAAGGCCTTCCACGACGCGGGCCTGCTGGAAGGCGCCATGCCGCTGGACACGCTGGGCTCCGCCATCGACGCCTATATCGCGGGGGCGAAGCGGGCGTGAGCGCGCTCTCGGTCAGTGTCAGGCCGGGAACCAGCAGCCGGCTCGCGCTCGACTCGCGGGCATCGACGTTTCGGGTCGTGTTCGAAGACGACGGCGAGACCGGCTATCTCTACGCCTGTGACCGGGCGCGCGAGGACAACACGATCCTCGACGCGGTGCAGGTCTATGCGGTGAAGGCGATGCCCAAGACGTCGGTGCAGCTGCGGATGCGCTGGTCGGCGGACGGGATGAAGGCGGGCCTGTGGCTCGGCGATCGGCTCTCGGCGGTCATTGATTTCGAAGCGCGCCGCGCCTACTCGCCGGCGAATTTTCCGACGGACGTCGGGTCGCCGGACTGGGGCGCGCGCGAACCGTGGCGTGACTCACTGATCGAGCTGTTCGCCTGAGGGCCAGCCCGAGGGCGTGACGCCCCCGCCGGTTGCGGTCTTTTTCAACGCCTGAGTTGTCGCCCGCCCTCGATTCCGAAAGGATGGCGCCTAAGGACGGTGCGAGAAATGGCGGGACCGAGGCGGATATCGGGGTTGCTGCTGGCGGCAGGGTTGAGCACGCGCGTGGGCGGCGGAAAGCTGGCCGAGACCAAGGACGGGCTCACCCTGGCGCAGTGGTCGCTCAAGCCCCTGCAGGCCCTGGGCCTCGACAGCCTCGTGGTGGTGACCGCGCCGGGCGAGGCGCCGCGTCTGTTTCCCGGGGTCGAGGCGTTGACCGTGGTGGAAAACCGCCATCCGGAGGATGGTCTGTCGAGCTCGCTGCGCCTGGGGCTGGAGGCGCTGCCCCCGGCCAGCCTGACCGTGCTGATCGCGCTGGCGGACATGCCGCGGGTGCGGGCGGAGACCTGCCAGGCCCTGCTCGACGCCTGGCGTCCCGACTGCGTCGCGGTCATGCCTCAGTGCAAGGGGCTGCCCGGTCATCCGGTGCTGGCCGACATCCGCTGGGCGGTGCGCGTCGCCGACTCGCTGCCGGGTGATCAGGGCCTGGGGGCCGTGCTGAAATCCCTGGAGGATGAGGTGGTGCGGGTCGATGTGCCCGACACCGGGGTGCTGTTCGACGTGGACACCCCCGACGATCTGGCGCTCTGGCGCGGTCGCAGCTGAACTTTTTCGCCGGGCGCGAACTTTTCCGTCGCGTGACGCGCCGTCCCAACTGCCCTAAAATAGGGGCTTCGTTCGTGTTCGAAGGATCGTCATGCGTCCGTTTGCTCTTCTGTTCGCCGCCCTGCTCGTTGTCGCCGCCGCCGGCTGTTCCAAGCTGCCGGGGGCGGGCGCCCAGGACCGCATCGTCCTGCCGACGACGGTGACCCCGGAACGCTATGACATCGATTTCAAGCCCGACATTTCGAAGCTGACCTTTACCGGTCACGTGGCCATCGTCGTCGATGTGCACGCGCAGACGAACACCATCGAGCTGAACGCCGCCGATCTGAACTTTACCCGGGTCGCCCTGTCGGGCCGCAGCGAGGCGCCCAAGGTCAGCTACGACAAGACCCAGGAAACCGCGACGCTCAGCTTCGACAAGCCGATCGCGCCGGGCCAATACACCCTCTCCATCGATTACACCGGCCTGATCAGCCACAACGCGGCGGGCCTGTTCGCGGTCGACTACGACGGCGTGAAGGGCCGCGAGCGCGGCCTGTTCACCCAGTTCGAAAACTCCGACGCGCGCCGCTTCGTGCCGAGCTGGGACGAGCCGAACAAGAAGGCGGTGTTCGCGCTGACCGCGACGGTGCCGTCCGACCTTCTGGCGACGTCGAACATGCCGGCGGCGGCGACCGCGCCCGCGGGGCCCGGCCTGAGCAAGATCACCTTCCAGGCGTCGCCGAAAATGTCGTCCTACCTGCTCTATTTCAGCGTCGGCGACTTCGAGCGCGTCACGCGCCAGGTCGGCAAGACCGAGATCGGCGTGGTGTTCAAGCGCGGCGATTCCGCCAAGGCGCAGTATGCGCTCGACGCGGCGGCGCATATCCTGCCCTACTACAACAATTACTTCGGGGTGGATTTCCCCCTGCCCAAGCTCGACCTGATCGCCGGCCCCGGCTCCAGCCAGTTCTTCGGCGCCATGGAGAACTGGGGCGCGATCTTCTACTTCGAGCGCGACATTCTGATCGATCCGGAGCGTTCCACCGATGAAGACCGGCAACGCGTCTACACCGTCGTCGCCCACGAGATGGCGCACCAGTGGTTCGGCGATCTGGTCACCATGGACTGGTGGAGCGACCTCTGGCTGAACGAGGGCTTCGCCAACTGGATGGAGACGAAGGCGACCTCGCAGTTCCATCCGGAGTGGAACCTGAATCTGCAGGATATCGGTTCAAACCAGACCGCCATGCGCGCCGACTCCAAGACCGGCACCCACCCGATCATTCAGCCGATCCGCGACGTGCTGCAGGCGAACGAGGCCTTCGACGGCGCCATCACCTACGACAAGGGCGCTGCGGTCGTGCGCATGCTCGAGGCCTATGTCGGCTCCGACGTCTGGCGCCAGGGCGTGCGCAACTACATAGCCAAGCACGCCTACGGCAACACGGTCACCGACCAGCTCTGGGACGAGATCGACGCGGTCAGTCCGCGCAAGATTCGCGACATCGCCCACGACTTCACCCTGCAGTCGGGGGTGCCCCTGGTGCGGGTGGAGCAACAGGGCGGCGATCTGGTGCTGACTCAGGACCGCTTCGGCCAGGACGAGGCGTCCAAGGCCAAGCGCCGCTGGCGCGTGCCGGTGACGGTGGGCTCCGGCGCCCAGGCGTGGCGCGGCGTGGTGTCGAACGACGCGGCGGTGCATGTGCCGCTGGCGAACCTCGGCGCGGGACCGGCGGTGGTGAACGAGGGCCAGACCGGCTACTTCCGCACGCTCTATGCGCCGGCGTTGTTCAGCCGTCTGGCCAACAGCTACCCATCGCTGGCGTCGGCGGACCAGCTCGGCCTGTTCGATGACGCCTCCGCGCTGGGTCTCGCGGGTTACGAGCCGATCGGCGACATGCTGTCGCTCACGACGCACATGCCGGCCGGCGGCGATCCCACGGTGCTGAGCGCCGAGGTCGGACAACTGCGCGGGCTGGACAGTCTGCACGACGGGATGGCCAGCCAGGCGGCCTATCGCGCCTGGGCGCGGGCGCGGTTGCAGCCCCTGATGGCGCGGCTCGGCTGGACGCCGCGTGCGGGCGAGGCCGCCAACCTTTCGATCCTGCGCGCGACGGTGATCCGCGCGCTGGGCGCGTTCGACGATGCGGTGGTGATCGCCGAGGCGCAGAAGCGGTTCGCGGCCTATGTTGCGACGCCGTCCAGCCTCGACAAGTCGATCCGCGACGCGGTGCTCGACGTGGTGGCCGAACACGCCGATGCAAAAACCTGGGAGCAGCTGCATCAACTGGCGCTGCACGCCCAGTCGCCGCTGGAGAAGAACGACCTGTTCGAAGAACTGGGCGCCGCGCGCGATCCGGCGCTGGCGCAAAAGGCGCTGGCTCTGGTGTTTTCCAACGAGGTCGACGCCACCAACGGCCCCAACATCATCCGCGCGGTGGCGCAGCAGCATCCGGAGATGGCCTTCGATTTCGCGGTCGCCAATCTCCAGCGTCTCTATGTGGTGCTCGAACCCGACAGCCGCGCGGAGTATCTGCCAGAGCTGGCGGCCGGCGGTCACGACGAGGCCCTGGTCGGCAAGCTCGACGCCTTCGCCGCCGGCCACATCCCGCAAAGCGCGCGCTCGAGCGTGGTCCGCGCCGACGCCCAGATCCGCCTGGCCGAAACCCTGCGCAGCACCCGCGTGCCGGAGATCGACCGCTGGATCGCGGCCAACGGGGGGTGAGGGGCCCCTTCGCCGGACGCGGGTAGCGGATTGAGTGGGGCAGGAATTGCGCCTAACCTGCCTCTCCAGGAAGAGGGGTTTCACCATGACGCGGTTTCTGAGCATTTCCTTGTGCGCCCTGGCGCTTGCCGCGGCGCCCTTAGCCGCCGCCTATGCCCAGGCCTCGGCCACCGCCTCGCCAACGGCGGTGAAGCCCTTTGCCGTCACCGGCACGATCGTCCGCGTTCAGGGTCACAAGATATGGTTCAAGGACGACAAGGGCCAGGAGGGCACCGCGATGATCGCCAAGGACGCCCTGATCATTCAGATCGCGAAGATCTCGATCGGCGACATCAAGCCCGGCAGCTTCGTCGCCACCGCGAACAAGCCTGAGGGCGACAACGCCGGCACCTCCACCGAGCTGCGTGTTTTCGGCGGGGAACTCGCCCGCAAACGCATGGGCGAAGGCAGCTATCCGATGGACGACGGCCAGAACATGACCAACGGTACGGTCAACACCATGGTCAAGTCGGCGAAGGGTCGTGAGCTCGAAGTCGCTTACAACGGCAAGGGCGGCAAGGGCGCCCGCCACATCACCGTGCCGGCGGACATGACAATCCGCTCCATGGCCACGGTGAAACCCTCCGCCCTCAAAGCCGGCGCCGCCGCGCGCTTCCGGATGACCGTCGGCGCCGACGGCCGCCTGGTCGCGGACCGGATCATCATCGGCGAGCACGGCAAGCCACCGATGATGTAAGGCGGCCGCCTCCAGGCCGTCTCTCAGGGAACAGCTTGGCCGGCTGCGCCGTTATGGCGTAGCCGCGGCGCATGTCCGCGATCCAACCCGGAGGCCGAGATGGGCTTTACCACCGAGTCCCTGATTATCTTTCTCGTCATCGGCGCCGTTGCCGGATGGCTCGCGGGCCTGATCGTCAAGGGATACGGCTTCGGTATCCTGGGCAATATGGTCATCGGCATCCTGGGCGCCTTCATCGGCGGCTGGCTGTTCGCCCATTTCGGCATCTTCCCCGCCGGGGGCGTGCTGGGCGAGTTGATCGGCGCCACGGTGGGCGCGGTGATCCTCTTGCTCTTGCTGCGCCTGATCCGGCGGGCGGCATGAGACGCGCCGCTGTCTTCGCGCTCGCGGGCTTTGCCTTGTTGTCGCTGGCAGGCTGTATCGCAGGCTCGCCGTCGGCGGAGCACGCCGCGCACCAGGGCTTCATCGTTCAGTTCGTCATGGGCTTCTGGCACGGGATCATCGCGCCGTTCACGCTGATCGGCGAGCTGATCAACAAGTTCCTGCCGACGCTCTTGCCGTGGAAGTTTCATCTCTACGAAGGCCGCGACACGGGCGTCGCCTATGACGTCGGCTTCTACCTCGGCATCGCCGGCAGCCCGGTGCTGATCATCCACCGCAACCGGTACATTCCGGTTCGACGCACGGTCGCTTGAGAGAAAGAAACGTGCGCGTGTCCTCCCGCCTCCGAGGCGGGAGGACCGGACTGCGCTGCAAGCGCAGGCCAGGAGGGCAAGTGGTGGAGCCCACGACGCCTGAGGATGATCGTGTCAGGATATGGCGCTTGAACTGAGCGTCGCGTTCACGCCCCCCTTCACTCATCACGCACTGTCGCGGGCTGCAAACACTTGCCCCCCTGGCCTGCGCTTGCAGCGCAGTCCGGTCCCCCCGCCTCGGGGGCGGGGGGACGTGCGCCTCATGATTTAATCAGTAAGGCAGGTGGTGGTCGCGGTACCACTCGCGGGTATGGTCGTGCCAGCGGCCGTCCCAATAGAAGCGCGGATCGCGCGGCACGCGCTCATAGTAGTAGGACTCCACCGGGCCGTAGCCGTAGACGCGCTCGTAGGCGCCGGGGCCATAGCGGGCGTTGTAGTCGTCACGCGCGTGGATGTAGCGGCGGCGCGCGTCTTCGTAGGCGAGACGCTGGTCGTGATAGCGATCCTGCCGCGCCTGATAGTCGGCTGTGGCGTCGTCATAGGCGCCGCGTTTGGCCGCATAGTCGGCGCTGTCCTGCTGGTAGCGCTGTTGCGACTGGTCGTACTGCTGCTGCGACTGGGTCTGCGCGTATTGCTGCTGCTGATCGCGCGCGGCCTGGTCTTCGTCTTGCTGCACGTCCTGCTGCGTCTGCGGCGGGTTCTGGTAGTCCTGCTGGATGTCCTGGGGACTGTTCACGTCCTGCCGGTCGTAGGGTTGCTGCTGATCGGGCGGCGGCGGCTGGTCGGGCGGCGGATAGGATTGGGCTTGCGCAGCCAGCGGCGCGACGCAAAGCGCGGCGGCGCTCGCCAGCAGGGTCAGAGAAAGCTTGGTCATAACTTGGGCTCCTGGGGCGTCCGCCCGAGAGAGCGGCGGACTGAGGGCGTCCCGTGCGACGCGTCTCCTTGACCCCTAGAGCGGATACGCACGCCCGCGACGGGGGACTAACGCGACCCGCCCTGCGCGGTTGCAGTCGAGGCGCCCGCTCAGTCGAGGGCGCCGCCCTCGCCGAGTTCGGTCAAAAGCTTCGCCGCGCGACCCAGCATCTCGCGGTCCTCCGGCGTGAGCCTGGCCAGCGCCGCAGTCAGCCGCCGCAGCCGCAGGTCCCGGGCCCGATCCAGCAAGGCGCGTCCCTTTTCCGTAGGCTCCAAAAGCACGCCGCGGGCGTCCGACGGATCGGGACGGCGCCGGACCAGGCCGCCCGCCTCCAGCTCCTTGAGCAGGCGCGAGATGGTCGGGGCCGAGACCTGCTCGATCGCCGCCAGACGCCCGGGTGTGGTCTCGCCGCCGAACACCAGCACCGACAGGGCCGACCCCTGGGGGCCGGTCAGGCCGGACTCCGCATCCGCCCGGCGCACCCGGCGCAGAAAGCGGATCGCCGCCGAGTGCAGGCGGTCGGCCAGCTCGGCCGGCGGCGGGGGCTTGACGCGCGACTCGGTCATGAGCTTTACTTAGCTAAGTAAACTAAATCGCGCCAGCGGAAAATCGTTGGAGCAGGAGGGAATCACCATGTCCGACGATCTGTCCGGCCGCGAATTCCTGCAAGTCGCCGTCTCCACGGCCGACCTGCCGCGAGCCATAGGCTTCTACCGCGACACCCTGGGCCTGACCTTCCTGTTCGAGGTCTCGGGCATGGCCTTCTTCCAGGTGGGGGCGGTGCGGCTGATGGTCGGCGACGCCGGGCCGGGGTTCAAACCATCCAGGGGCGGCGTCCTCTATTTCAACGCCCCCGACCTGCCGGCGCTGGCCGACAAGCTCGAAGCGCGCGGCGTCCGGTTCGTCGGGCCGGCTGAGACGCTGCAGCGCACCGAACAGGGCGACCTGATGCTCCGCATCTTCACCGACCCCGACGGCAACCACCTCGCCCTAATGGGAACGGTGCCGAAATAGCGTGAACCCTCCCTCCTCGATGGAGGGAGGGCAGGGCGGGAGGTGGAGGCAGGCGGATTGGCGGAGAGGCGCGGGTGGCGCCGCCCGCGTTCCTTTCGGCGCCGTTCTGCCCCCACCTCCATCCCCGGCCCTTCCTCCATCGAGGAGGAAGGGAGAGCGGATTTCTTGCACCGGTCCGTCTGAAGGCTAAGGTCGCGGCCGAATCTGGGGCGAGGGACCATGGCCGACGACATCGGCATCGAAGCCTTCTTCGACACGCGCACCGCGACGGTGACCTATCTGGTGTGGGACCCGCAGACCGGGTTCGCCGCGGTGATCGACCCGGTGCTCGACTACGATCCCAAGAGCGGCCGGCTCTGGCTCGAGTCGGTCGACAAGGTTCTGGCGGCGGCGCAGGCGCGCAAGCTGACGATCGAGCGGGTGCTGGAAACCCACGCCCACGCCGACCACCTGTCGGGCGCCCAGGCCATCAAGCATCGCCTGGCGCAGCACGGGATCGGCGTCCGCGTCGCCGCCGGCGCGCGCATCGTCGAGGTGCAGGGTGAGTTCGCGCCGCGCTTCGCCGCCTTCGACCTCGCCGAACAGGGCGCGGATTTCGACGACCTCTACGAGGACGGCGCGGCCTTCCACCTCGGAAGGCTGAGCTTTCGCGTGATGTCGACGCCCGGGCACACGCCGGCGTGCGTCACCTATGTGGTCGCCGATGCGGCCTTCGTGGGCGATGCGCTGTTCATGCCGGACTTCGGCACCCCGCGGTGCGACTTCCCCGGCGGCGACGCCCACGCCCTGTGGCGCTCGATCCAGCGCATTTTCGCCCTGCCGCCGCAGACGCGCCTGTTCACCGGCCACGACTATCCCTCCGGCGCCGGACGCGCGGCGCCCGCCTGGGAGTCGACGGTGGCCCAGCAGCGTGCGTCCAACCGTCACGTGAAGGATGGGACCAGCGAGGCGGACTTCATCGCCATGCGCACCGCGCGCGACCGCGAGTTGGAGCCGCCGGTCCTTTTGCTGCCTGCGCTTCAGGTGAACATCCGGGCCGGCAAACTGCCCCCCGCCGACCCCGGCGGCCGCACCTTCCTGCGCATCCCGGTGGACCCGGCAGCGCTTGATTGAACAGGTTCATGAAATTTATTTAAGGTTTGGCGGCGGGCCCGCCGGTGCAGTGTGCGGGCCGACGTTGAACCATTGAGGCCACAGAGGCCGTCGGGGCGATTAGGGTATGAAAAACAGACTGTTCACGAGCGCGGCCCTGGCCGTGGTGCTCGCTTTCGGCGCAGGCGCGGCTTTCGCCAAGGGTCCTAATCCGGCCCCCACCGACCAGGAAAACCTGTTCGACGGCATTGCCGAAGCGTCCGCCGCCGCCCCGGGCGGCCCGCAGTACGGAGCCTGGGGCTTCGACGAGACCGGGATCGACGCCAAGGCCAAGCCGGGCGACAGCTTCTTCGACTACGCCAACGGCGCCTGGTACGCGCGCACCCAGATCCCGGCCGACCGGTCGTCCTACGGCATGGCCACGGCGATCTATGACCGCACCCAGGAGCAACTGCGCACCCTGATCGACAACGCCGGCAAGGCGCACGGCGCCCCGGACAGCGACGCGGGCAAGATCGGCGGCCTGTACAACGCCTTCATGGACGAGGCGCGGCTCGAAGCACTCGACGCCAAGCCGATCCAGCCGGAGCTCGACAGCATCCGCGCGGCGAAGACCAAGCACGACATGGCGGTGGTCATGGGCAAGGCCAACGCCGGCGGCTTCGGCTCAAGCTTCTTCGGCAACGGCGTCGGCATCGATGCGAAGGACAGCGAGCACTACACCATCTACGCCGGCCAGGGGGGCCTGGGCCTGCCCGACCGCGACTACTATCTGTCCGACGCCTTCAAGGACAAGAAGGCGGCCTATCGCGCCTACGTCGCCAAGATGCTGGGCATGATCAACTGGCCCGATCCGGAAAAGCGCGCCGACGAAATCGTCGCCATGGAAACCGAGATCGCGCAGGCGAGCTGGTCGCGCGCGGAGAGCCGCGACCGCGACAAGACCTACAATCCCACCACCTTCGTCGCGCTCGAAAAAGACGCGCCGGGGTTTGCGTGGACCGCGTGGGCGCAAGCCTCGGGCCTGCCCAAGGACGGCCGCGTCGTAGTCGCGCAGAACACCGCCTTCCCGAAGATCGCCAAGATCTACGCGGATGCGCCGATCGAGACGCTGCAGGCGTGGGAAGCCTTCCACGTGGTCGATGAGACGGCGGGCAGTCTGTCGAAGCGCTTCGTTGATGCGTCCTTCGAGTTCCGCGGCAAGACCATGTCGGGTCAGCAGGAGAACCGCCCCCGTTGGAAGCGCGGCGTCTCGCTGGTCGACGGCACGCTCGGTGAAATGGTCGGAAAGCAGTATGTGGCGGAATATTTCCCGCCCGCGTCCAAGGCGGCGATGATCGATCTGGTGTCGCAGCTGCGCACGGCGCTGCACGGCCGCATCGAGCACCTCTCGTGGATGTCGCCCGAAACCAAGGCCAAGGCGGAACAGAAGCTCGACAAGTTCGGTGTGAAGATCGGCTATCCGGACAAGTGGCGCGACTATTCCGCGCTGAAGATCGACGGGAACGATCTGATCGGCGACGAGCGCCGTTCCGGCGCGTTCGAGCACGCCTATGAGCTGTCTCACCTGGGCAAGCCGGTGGACAAGCAAGAGTGGGGCATGACGCCCCAGACGGTGAACGCCTACTACAACCCGTCGCGCAACGAGATCGTGTTCCCCGCCGCCATCCTGCAGGCGCCGTTCTTCGATCCGAAGGCGGACATGGCGATCAACTTCGGCGGCATCGGCGGCGTCATCGGCCACGAGATGACTCACGGCTTCGACGACCAGGGCCGCAAGTCCGACGGCAACGGCAATCTGACCGACTGGTGGACCAAGGCCGACGCCGACCGCTTCAAGGTCGAGGCCGCCAAATACGGCGCGCAGTACGATACCTATGACGTGGGCGACGGCGTGCACGTGAAGGGCGCCCAGACCATGGGCGAGAACATCGCCGACATGGGCGGCATCCTGCTGGGCCTCGACGCCTACCACGCCTCGCTGCACGGCAAGCCCGCGCCGGTGCTGGACGGCTTTACCGGCGACCAGCGCGTGTTCCTGGGCTGGGCGCAGGTGTGGCGCGCCAAGGCGCGGCTCGACGCCCTGAAAGCTCAGGCCACGTCCGACGTGCACTCGCCGGCGCGCTTCCGCGTCGACGGACCGGTGCGCAACATCGACGCCTGGTACGCCGCCTTCGGGGTGAAGCCCGGCGACAAGGAATACCTCGCGCCGGAAGACCGCGCGCGCATCTGGTAATCAACCACAGCTAGTCCGGAGGGCGCCGACGCAGAAGCGGCGCCCTCCGTTTTATTTCAGGAGGGAACTATGACCATCAGACATCTGCTTCTTTGCGCGTCCGCGTCGTTCGCGCTCACCGCGGCCGCGGGCGCCAGCCTTGCGGCGTCACCCGACGACGTATGCCTCGACGAAGGCTGCACCATGATCTCGCTGTTCGGCCTGCCGGCGCAGAGCGACTTCGACGGCGACGGCCTGGGCGCCGGCGACACCGGTTCTACCGTGGCGCCGCACTTCGGAACCTGGGGTTTCGACACCGCGGGCATGGACACGTCGTTCAAGCCCGGCGACGACTTTAACCGCTACGCCAACGGCAAGGCCGTCGACGCCATCGTGATCCCGAACGATCGCTCGCGCTACGGCTCGTTCGATATCCTGCGCGAGCTCTCAGACAACCGCCTGCATGCGCTGATCCTGAAGGAAGCGGGGCGCACGGACCTCAAGCCCGGCACCGACGATTACAAGATCGCCGCGCTCTACAAGGCCTATATGGACACCGCGCGCATCGAAGCGCTGGACGCCAAGCCGCTGGCCCGCGATCTCGCCGCCGTGCGCGCGATCAAGACCCGCGAAGACGCCGCCCGCTTCATGGGCGCCGCGGTCGACGGCTTCGGCTCGTCCTTCGTCGGCCTGCGCATCGAGCCCGACGACAAGGACCCGGATCGTTACAGCCTGACGCTGGGCCAGCGCGGCATCGGCCTGCCCGACCGCGACTACTATCTGAAGGACCGCTTCGCCGAGAAGCGCGCGGCCTATCAGGCCTATGTCGGCAAGATGCTGGGCATGGCCGGCTGGGAAAATCCGGAGGCCAGCGCCAAGGCGGTGGTCGATCTCGAAACCCAGATCGCCCAGGTGCACTGGACCCGCATCGAGAGCCGCGACTCCGACAAGACCTATAACCCGATGACGGTGGCCGAACTCGAGGCCTATGCGCCGGGCTTCCCGTGGCGGACCTTCCTCGACGCGGCGGGCGCCAAGAGCGCCACGCGCGTGGTGCTGGCGCAGAACACCGCGATCCAGAAGATCGCGCAGATCTTCGCCAACACGCCGATCGAAACCATCCAGGCGTGGGAGGCCTATCACGGCGTCGACGAGTCGGCGGGCCTGCTGTCCAAACGGTTCAGCGACGCGTCCTTCGCCTTCCACGGCAAGGCCATGCAGGGCACGCCGGAGGAACGCGCGCGCGACAAGCGCGGCGTCAGCTTCGCCGACCGCGCCATGGGCGAGGCGCTGGGCCGCGCCTATGTGGCCGAGTACTTCCCCCCGGAATCCAAGGTGCAGATGGAGCACCTGGTCGGCGACCTGCGCGCGGCCATGCGCGTGCGCATCGCGAACCTGACCTGGATGAGCCCCGAGACCAAGACCAAGGCGCTGGAGAAGCTCGACAAGTTCGGCGTGAAAATCGCCTATCCGAACAAGTGGCGCGACTATTCCGCACTCACCGTCACGCCGGACGATCTCTACGGCGATGCGCGCGCGACGCGGGTGTTCGAGTGGAACTACCGGCTGAACCGGCTGAACAAGCCCGTCGATCGCACCGAGTGGGGCATGACGCCGCAAACGGTGAACGCCTATTACACGCCGACCGGCAACGAGATCGTGTTCCCGGCCGCCATCCTGCAGCCGCCGTTCTTCGATCCCAAGGCGGACATGGCGGTGAACTACGGCGCCATCGGCGGGGTGATCGGCCACGAAATGGGCCACGGCTTCGACGATCAGGGCCGCAAGTACGACGGCACCGGCAAGCTCACCGACTGGTGGACCGCCGAGGACGCCGCCAAGTTCCAGGTCGAGGCCGACAAGCTGGGCGCCCAATACGACCAGTTCGAAATCCTGCCCGGCGTGCACGTGCAGGGCAAGCTGACCATGGGCGAGAACATCGGCGACCTGAACGGCTCGACGCTCGCGCTTGCGGCCTATCACACCTACCTGGCCGGCAAGCCCGCGCCTGTGCTCGACGGGTTCACCGGCGACCAGCGGGTCTATCTCGGCTGGGCTCAGGTGTGGCGCGAGAAGGCGCGCGACGACACCTACAAGAACCTGGTCACCACCGACCCGCACTCGCCCGGACCGTTCCGCGCCGTGGGCCCGCTGCGCAACGAAGACGGCTGGTACTCAGCCTTCGACATCAAACCCGGCGACAAGGAATACATCGCACCCGAAAACCGCGTGCGGATGTGGTAAGACCGTAATCAGTCGGGACGCGGGCCGGAGCGGACGACCGCTCCGGCCCGTTTTTTACGGGGGATTTCAAAATGACGCTTCGTTCCATCCTCGCTACCGCGGCGTTCGCTTGCGTCTGTATTTCGCCGACGTTCGCGAACGCTCAGACCGCACCTGCCGCGACCACCGCGAGCGTCGACCCGGAGCGCCTGGCCCTCGCGCATCAACTGATCGACAGCATGAACATTCCCAAGGTCATGCACGGAACCTTTGAAAAGGTGTTCAGTAACTTTTCGGGTTCAATGGGCGAACTCGACATGCATCAGTACGCTCTCAGCATGACGGCCGGTTTCGAGGCAATGATGCCGTCGCTGCTCGACGAGGAAGCTAAGGTCTATGCCGAGGTGCTGACCACGGACGATCTTCGACAGGCCGTCGCATTCCACCAGTCACAAGCCGGCAAAGATTTGCTCGCGGCCGTGCCGACCGTCTCCGAGCGGGTCACACCGCTGGTCTATGCCGCGATGCCGAAGATGCTCAAGGCGGTGAACGAGGATTACTGCAAGCACGTCCAATGCACCGACGACGTCAAGGCGGCGTTCAAGGCGGAAGACGCCATGTTCAACCAGATGGCGCACAAGGGTGCTCACCCCGCGAAATAGGACTCGTCGGTTCGTCGCACAGGGGAGTGTCAGATGGACGAAGACGACAAGGACGCGCATCAAGTGGGACGCGATCACTGACCGGGGGGACGATTGTGAAGCACTGGGTGATTGGCGTCGCGGCTTCGGTTGCCTGTCTTTCAGGCTGCGACCGGATACGCGAAGCCTCTGGGGAACTTCGCGCCCAGGATCACGCCGCTTGCCATATCCAGCTTTATCCGACGACCGATCCAACGTCGCACGCGGCAATCCGCAATGTCGTTCATGCTCCGACCGGCTTTGCCTGCCCTTACGCCGCCGATGGGCATCAGAAGATCGATGTTTATGTCCCGGTTGGCCCGTCGCAGTCCTGCTCAAGGATTCACGTGCCGGGCTTGGTGGTGGAGCAGAGCACGAAAATTCCGCTCGACGAGGCGGGGCAAGCCTTTTTCTCTTGCGTGCCTTCCACCGCCGAAAGGGTCGATGCGCGGGCCTATGGCCGCCCGCAAACCTACTTTTTGTTCAATACGGCGCCGAACCCTTTATCGAACACCGAAGCCTGGGCTCGAGCAAAATTGAGTCACGATGCGGCGCGAGCGATCAGAGAGGCCGGCGAACCGGTCGCGCGATCTGAAGACGGCGGCGGCTCGGTGTGCTTCGAGACATTCGGAGATGATCCGTTCGATCCGGCTGTCGATCTTCCGAACCTGGGCGTGCAAATCCCCGCGTCGTTTCACGAGCGCAGGACGTCCGGCTGGAATTGCGAAATTGAGATCAAGGCCGAAAGCAAGGCGTCGATAGCTCGCCAGCTTGGCTCGATCCCCAAGCCCTAGCCCAAAAAAGAAGAAACCCGCCGCATTGTCTGCGGCGGGCTTCCTTTGCTCTTGCGAGCAGGCGTCTCCTCCCCGAAACGCCGGAGAATGCGTGCGGACTGCGCGCTCGCTTTCTCACGGGTGAAATGTGACGTGAAAATGTCACTTGAGTCAATTGCATCGGCGCCACAGCAGGCCGGAATTGTTGCTGATCGCCGATCAGGAAACGAAAATTTCCTTTCGGAAAATCAGCACCTTATGAATTCCTAGCCTCGGGCTATGATCTCGCGCACGGCTGCGACCATTTGGTCGCGGGGCAGGGTGACCTGGCCCAGGCGCTGGTCCTTGTAGTCCTTGTTGTCGGCGACGCCGGCGGCCAGTTCGCGGCCCCGGTCCAGGTCTTTGATGGTCACCGTGCCGGCCTCCCACTCGTCGGAGCCGATGATGATCGCCGCCGGGGACAGCCGGCGGTCCGCATATTTCATCTGCGGCTTCATCCCCGAGCGGCCGAGGTAGACCTCCGCGGCGATGCCGGCGTCGCGCAGCTCGCGCACGACGGCGAAGTAGTCGGCCATGCGGTTCTGATCCAGCGCGGTGATGACCACCACCGGCCCGCGCGTCTCGCGCTCGCCGGTCCAGGCCAGCTGGCGCAGCGCCACGGCCAGACGGCTCACCCCAAAGGAGAAGCCGGTCGCGGGGGTGCGTTCGCCGGTGAAGCGCGCCACCAGGTCGTCGTAGCGGCCGCCGCCGCCGACCGAGCCGATGGTCAAAGCCTTGCCGTCGGCGTCCTTCTGCAGGATCTCCGCCTCGAACACGGCGCCGGTGTAGTACTCGAGCCCGCGCACCACGGCCGGGTCGAAGCGCGCCTGCGCCTCGCTGATGCCCATGCTGTTCAGCGCCGCGTCGATCAGGCGGAGCTCTTCCAGGCCCTCGTCGCCCTCGGGCGAGCCGCCCACCACCGGCGACAGCTTGTCCAGCGTCGCCGCACGCGTTTCACCGGCGGCGCTCAGAAAGGCGACCACCGCATCGACCGCGGGCGTACCGAGTTCGGCGCCCTTGGTGAAATCGCCGGAGTCGTCCATGCGGCCCTTGCCGAGCAGGGCGCGCACGCCTTCGACGCCGAGACGATCGAGCTTGTCCACGGCGCGCAGAACGATCAGCCGCTGTGTGGCGCTCTCGACGCCCGCCTTGCTGAGCAGGCCGTTCAGCAGTTTGCGGTTGTTCAGCTTCAGCACCGCGGCGCCGCGCGGCACGCCGGCGGCTTCCAGGCCTTCGACGGCCATGGCGACGATCTCCGCGTCGGCTTCCGGACGGTCGGAGCCGACGGTGTCGGCGTCGCACTGGATGAATTCGCGATAGCGGCCAGGGCCGGGCTTCTCGTTGCGCCACACCGTGCCGAAGGCATAGCGGCGGAACGGCTTGGGTAGAGTCTCCCACGTCTGCGCCGCGAACCGCGCCAAGGGCGCGGTCAGATCGTAGCGGAGCGCGATCCACTGCTCGTCGTCGTCCTGCAGAGCGAACACGCCCTCGTTGGGCCGCTCGCTGTCGGGCAGGAACTTGCCCAGGGCGTCGGCGAACTCGAAGGCCGGCGTCTCCAGATGCTCGAACCCGTAGCGTTCATAGACGCGGGAGACGGCGTTGAGGATCGCACGCTCGGTCGCCAGGTCCCGCGCGCGGCGGTCCTGCAGGCCGCGCGGAGTGCGCGCTTCGGGTCGGAATTCGGTGTCGGACATGGCCGGGGGCTTAGAGGATCACAGCTTCAAACGCCAGCGTTGGGGACCTCCTCCCAACTTCCGTCACCCTCGGGCTTGTCCCGAGGGCCCAGGGTCAGGGAGAGCGCGAAGGGCGGCCGCTCGGGTGGCGCCAGTTGTCCCAGCCTTCGGAGCTTGCGGAACGATAGGCCCTCGGGACAAGCCCGAGGGTGACGGCGGTGGGTGGATTAGCGTTTCAGCCGCTGGATCAGGGCGGTGGTCGAGGGGTCGTGGACGCCGGCGGGGGCGCCTTCCAGTTCGGCGAGCACCCGCCCGGCCAGGGTCTTGCCCAGTTCGACGCCCCACTGGTCGAAGCTGTTGATCCCCCAGATGACGCCCTCGACGAAGGTCTTGTGTTCGTAGAGCGCGATCAGGGCGCCGAGGCGTTCGGGGGTCAGGCGGTCGAGCAGGATCAGGGTCGAAGGGCGGTCGCCGGGGAAGCTCCGTTGCGGCGCCAGGGCGTCGACCTCGGCGCTGGAGAGGCCCTTGCCCTGGAGCTCCGCGCGCACGTCGGCATCGCTGCGGCCGGTCATCAGGGCTTCGGCTTGGGCGACGACGTTGGCGAGCAGTTTGGTGTGCATGCCGACGGGGCCTTCGTCGCTCTCAGCAAGTGTGACGAACTCGACCGGTACGACGTCGGGGCCCTGGTGGATCTGCTGGAAATAGGCGTGCTGGACGTTGGTGCCTTCGCCGCCGAACACCGCGGGCGCGGTGGCGTGGGCGAGCGGCTTGCCGTCGCGGGTCACGCCCTTGCCGTTGGATTCCATCTCCAGCTGCTGCAGGAACGCGGGCAGGCGGCGCAGGCGATGCGCGTAGGGCACGACGGTGCGCGACGCGCGGCCGAGGCCGTTGCGGTTGAAGATCTGCGCCAACGCCAGCAACACCGGCGCGTTGGTTTCGAGCGGCGCGTCGCGGAAGTGGGCGTCCATCGCGCGCGCGCCGTCGAGCAGGCGTTGGAACGCATCCCAGCCGAGCGCACAGGCGACCGAGAGCGACACCGCGCTCCACAGGGAATAGCGCCCGCCGACCCAGTCCCAGAAGCCGAACACGCGCTGATCGTCGATGCCGAACGCCTTGGTCTTGTCGAGCGCGGTGGACACGGCGGCGAGATGTTTGCCGACGTTCGCTTCACCGACGCCCGCGACGAGCCAGGCACGCGCGGCCTGGGCGTTGGCGAGGGTCTCTTGCGTGGTGAAGGTCTTCGATACGATCACGACCAGGGTCTGCGCCGGATCGAGATCGGCGGTGGCAAGGGCGAAGTCGGCGCCGTCGACGTTGGCGACGAAGCGCAGGTCGATCGACGGCTTCAACGGCCGCAGCGCGTCCCACAACAACCGCGGTCCGAGGTCGGAGCCGCCGATGCCGATGTGCAGGATGGTGCGCAGCTTGCCCTTCTGAACCTCGTCGGCGAAGCGCTGCATGCGCGTGCGCACCGCGTCGACGTCGGCCATGACCGGCGCGCCCTGCGCGGCGTAGCCGTCGCCCGCCTGCGCCCGCAGCGCCATGTGCAGGACCGCGCGGCCTTCGGACGCGTTCACCGCCTCGCCCGCGAACAGCTTCGCGCGCCAGCCTTCGACGTCGCTCGCCCGGGCCAGCGCCAGGGCGGCGTCCAGGGCGTCCAGGCTCCAAGGCTGTTTCGACAGGTCCAGGGTCAGGCCGCAGGCTTCGACGGTCAGGCGGTTCAGCCGGTTCGGCTCGCGCCCGAACAGTGCTGCGATGGGCGCGCCGCCTTCGGCTGCGGCTTTCAGGGCGGTCCAGGCGGCGTCGGGGCTCATGGCCCCGGACTAGCCCGATGCGGGCCGAAGGTCACCACTCGTTTACCGTTCCGGGCCCAGGATTCCGGCTCGCTCTTCGAGAGGATTTCCCATGTGCGGCATGGCGCTCGCGGCTTCCCTGGCCCTGGCCGACCTCTATGGCGCCGGCGGCGCCGCGACCCTTCAGGCCAAGGCGGCGGCCCAGACCCAGGCGGTCAGCCCGCTGGCGGCCGAGCCCCTCTACGCCGACATCGTCGGCCGCGCCCGCGACCTGCGCGCGACGGTGATCGCGCTGGAGGCCACGCCGGGGCTGAAGGCCTCGACCACGCCCTTGCCGTTGGCCGGGTTCGATGGGGTGGCGGCCAAGGCCGCGGACCTGTCGACGCTCGACATGAAGGGACACGTCGATCTGGCGTCGCGCGACAAGGACGGGGACCTGAAGTGCATCCTGAAGGGCATCTCTCAGGACATCCCCAAGCGCGTCGCCGAAGTGCGCGACGCCAAGAGCGGGCCGGAGGAAGCGCGCGCGCTGGAAGACCTCGCCTACCTGCTCGACGACAACGTGGGCGTCATCACCGCCCCGCCGAAAGCGCCGGTCTAGGCGCTTCAAGAAAACAAAAGCAAGAGGGGAGAGGAAGGACTCAAAGAACTCAAAGAAGAGCAAGAGGTCGTGCTTTTGCCCGTGAAGCGGGCCTTCTCGAAAATCTGACTGCGCCTTCGGCGCGTGCCCGAGAACCACAAACGCGACGCCTTACGCTTCTTTGAGTTCTTTGAGTCCTTCCTCTCCCCTCTTGCTTTTTTTCACTTCTTCGTCAGCCCGTGCCCGCCGCCGCCTTGAGCGCTCGCACCACGACTCCCGGCGTCAGAACTTGCGGCAACACCTTCGGTGCTGAGCCGTCCGCGCCGTAGACGAGATAGAGCGGGACGCCGGTGCGGCCCTCTGCCGCCAGCGCCTTGGTGATTTCGGGGTCGGGGCGGGTCCAGTCGCCGACGAGGTAGGCGGCGTTGGTGTCGGCGAAGGCTTTGGCGGTGTCGCGGCTCGAGAACGCGACCTGCTCGTTGACCTTGCAGCTCACGCACCAGGCGGCGGTGAAGTTCACGAACACCGGCCTGCCCTGGGCGCGCAGGTCGGCGAGGCGCTGGGCGGAATAGGCTTCGGCGTGCAGGGACGCGGGGCCGCCTTCGGCGACGGCGCCCGCGGGTGCGCTGTCCGAGGCGGCGGCGAAACCGGCGAGCGTCAGGGCGCCGATCAGCGACACGACGGCGGCGACGAGGCTCGCGGTGGCGCGGCCGCCTTCCCCCTGGCGATGCTGATGCAGCCCGTAGAGATAGAGACACAGGGCGAAGGTCACTGCGGCGCCCATCAGAAGGCCCATCGCGGGGCCGCCGCTCTGTTGCGCGAACACCCAGGCCATGAAGGCCGCGGTCGCATA
The DNA here is from genome assembly GCA_036501825.1 of Caulobacteraceae bacterium. GTDB lineage: Bacteria > Pseudomonadota > Alphaproteobacteria > Caulobacterales > Caulobacteraceae > JAFECT01. Next base: position 26,549 of record DASXZP010000044.1, read on the forward strand.
CATCGGGAATGCCAGCAGCTTGCGCAGCGTGTCCATCCACGGCCCGGGCTTGGGCATCTTACGCAGCAGCGCCGGCGAAAAGCTCAGCGCGACGAAGGGCAGGGCGAGGCCTACGCCGAGGGCGATGAACACCGCGAAGGTCGCGACCGCGCCGGTGGTGAGTGCATAGCCGAGCGCCGACGCCATGAACGGCGCGGTGCACGGCGCTCCCACGACCACGGCGAGCACGCCGGTGAAGAAGGCGCCCGCGGCGCCGGGCTTGCGCTGCAGATCGGAGCCGACGCCCTGTAGCGACAGGCCGGCTTCGAACACGCCCGACAGGTTGAGTGCGACAGCGAGCGTCAGCAGGGTCAGCACCGCGGTCACCTTCGGCGACTGCAACTGGAAGCCCCAGCCCAGCGCCTGACCGGCGGCCTTGCCCGCGACCACCGCGATGGCGAGCACGAGGAAGGCGGAGAGCGTGCCGCCCAGGAAGAACAGGCCGTCGCGGCGCGCTTCCTTCGGCGCGTGGGCGCGTGAAGCCAGGGCCGCGGCCTTGATCGACAGCACCGGGAACACGCAGGGCATCAGGTTCAGCACCAGGCCGCCCAGCAACGCGAAACCGAGGGCGATGAACAAACCGCCGATCCCGCCCGCGGTCTTCGGCGCCTCGTCCGCGGCCAGCACGAGGCCCAGGCCGGACGCGCCCGGCGGCGGCGCGGCGTTGGGCTTGGCGACGATCTCCCAGGCGCCGGACTTGGTCGCGAGCACGCCCGCGAGCGGAACAGAAAGCGCACCAGCCTTCGCCAGCGACGGCGACGGTTGCAACGTCAGCGTCAGGCCATCGGGTCCGCGCTCCACCGCCTGCCGCGCGGGCATCAGCACGCTCGACGCGTCGTTGGGGAAGAAGTAGGCGCCGTTCGCATCGACGCCCTTCAATGGACCGCCCGCGGCGGCGAGCACGATGGCGCCCTTGGTGAAGTTCACCGACGCTGTGAAGGGAGCAGGCTTGGGCGCCTGGGCGATGACGCGCGCGACGTCGGCGCCCCATAGCGGCGCCGGCTCCGGCTTGCCGGTCGAAACCGGCAGCGCGAGTTTCAGGTCCGCGCTTTCGGGAATGCACACGTCCTTGCAGACGAGGATGTCGAGGTGCGCCGATAGCGCCGCGCGGTCGCCGTTCGTCGCGCTCGCCGGAACCGTGATCGCGACGGGCAGGAAGACCTGGCCCTCGTAGCCGTAGGTCATCAGCTGCGCCTGGCGCAGACGCTGCGGCAGGGGCCACACGGTGTCGCCGGCTTTCCAACCTGCGGGGAGGGTCCATTTCAGGTCCGGCGGCAGGCCCGCGTCGCCGGCGTTGCGCCAATAGGTGTGCCAGCCCGGCGCGATCTTCTCGCGCAGCGCCACATAGGTCACGGCGCCCGGCTGGACGGTGGCGGTGAGGGGCGCGAGCTCGACCTCGACGTGGCCGGTGTTCACTGCCTGGGCGAAAGTCGGAGCGGCGAAGACGCAAAGGACCGCGGCGACCGCCTGGACGAGGGCTCTGAAACCGCGCGGGACCATGGAAAACCGAACTCCGAAAGCCCCGGATATATGGTCGAGATTGCGCCCTGGGGCCAGTGGGGCATGATCGCGGAACCATCGTCCGGGATCGAATCGCGCAGGAGCGCTCGAACATGACCTTCGACGACCTGGAGATCGGCCAGGTGATCTCGCTGGGCGCCATCGCGCTGGACCGCCGCGCGATCGACGGCTTCTGCGCGATTTTCGCCCCCGACTGGAATCCCGAGAACGGCGCGCCCGACGCGATGGTCTACGCCATCTGGTCGCGGCTGGAAGCCGACGGATCGAAGGCCCTGCCGCAGTCCAAGCGCCTCGCGGTCGACGCGTTGCGCTGGGTGCGCAATCCCCCGCCGGGCGAACTGATGCGTGCGCGCATGACCATCATGGGCAAGGACCCGGTCGGCGAAAGCAAGGGTGTGGTCATCGCCCAGCATGATCTGTTGGATGAGGCGGGACGGTTGGTGTTCTCGTGCCTGACACGCTCGGTTGTGGGGCGCTGACTCGCGCGCCTCTCCCCCCACTGGGGGGAGACAGCCGCGCAACGCGCGGCAGAGGAGGGCCGCCGCCGCGACGCTCTGTGATTGGCGTCAAACGTCGCGCGCACGTCTCGCGATTTATTCAAACGTCGGCGCACCGGCCCCCCTCTGCTCGCTTCGCGAGCGGTCTCCCCCCAGCGGGGGGAGATGGGGATTAGGCATTCGCCGCGGTCGGGGCTTCCTGGCTTTGGCGTTCGAGTTGGAGGGCGACCAGCTTGTCCCACGCGAGCAGCGAGATCAGGTGGGCGTAGATCTGGGGCAGGGCGCCGTTGTCGCGCAGCGTGACGAACTTGTCGTGCGGCAGCTTGTTCAGCTTCTCGTTGGAGATCGCCCAGTAGTCGGCGAGCTTCACCGGGGGCACCGCGCTGCCGTCCGCGGCGGTCGGCTGGAACGTCGCTTCGCGGAACTCGAACAGGTCGAGGTCGGTCATCATTGTGACGAACTGCTGGGTGCGCTGACGTTCGGTTTCGAACTCGGTGCAGAACTGCATGGCCGACTGGGTGTAGGGCGAGGGCTGGCCGTTCTCGAAGAACGGCACTTCGGGATTGTCCGACACGAACGACGCGTTGCGGTCGACGCACAGAACCATGCGGTCGGAGCCTTCGTCGTTGGCGAACACGAAGGGATAGCGGCGCACGAAGCTCGGGATATAGGCGTCGACGCGGAATTCTCCGTCGCGGCTGACGAACAGGTTCTCGTTCTGACGCAGACCCATCACCGCCAGCGGCACCTTGGCCTCGCCCAGGAAGATGATCGGGTAGCTGAGGCCCGCGCCGATGAACTCGGCCACGGTCAGGGGGATCAGGTTGGTGTTGGCCACGAAGCCGTACGGCTTGGCCGTGCGGTTGACCCCCAGACCCCCATGGACCTGGGCGCTCAGAGGTTCGGGCTTCTCGTAGAAAAGCACGTTGCCGGAGAGCGATACGCCGGTGTCGAGGTCGGCCTGTTCCATGGTCCACAAGTCTCTTGAAAGGTGAGCGGCGCTTCTAGCCGAACCCGGCGGCCCGGGCAACGCAACGGACGTGGGGCGCGAACCCGTCCCGGGCCGCACGCCTTGGACGGGTGCTGGAATGCGAAGGTCCGCGTCCTTAGTTAGGGGGAGACAGGAGGCCGGTCGATGGACGCCGCCCGATTTCAGGAGCCCCGCCGCCGGATGGTCCCCATCCGCAGCCCCTGGGGCGACGGCGAGATGTCGGTGCTCGACTTTGGCGATGGGCGCCGCCCGGTCGACGTGGTCTTCCTCCATGCCAACGGTTTCAACGCCCTGACCTACCGCACCCTGCTGGCCCCGTTGTCGGCCACGCTGCGGATCGTGGCCCCCGACCTGCGCGGCCACGGGGCGACCATGCTGAAGGCCGAACCGCACGGGCGGCGCTCCTGGCGCGACCTGCGTGACGACGTGCTGGCGCTGCTGGATGAGCTCGGCGGGCCGCCGGTGACCCTGGCCGGCCACTCCATGGGCGGCACGGTGGCGCTCGAGGCGGCGGGCGCGCGGCCCGACAAGGTCTCCAACCTCGCCCTGTTCGACCCGGTGATCTGGACGCCCCTGATGCTGGCCTTGGCGCGGATGCCCGGGGCGCGGGCCCTGACCGCCGCGCGGTTCCCGCTGGTGCAAGGCGCGCTTCGCCGCCGCTCCGTGTTCGCCGACCGGGCCGAGGCGTTCGCCGCCTACAAGGGAAGGGGGGCGTTCGCGACCTGGCCCGGGACCACCTTGGCCGACTACGTCGCCGGCGGCCTGATCGAGCGCGACAACGGCACGGTCGAACTGGCGTGCACGCCGGCGTGGGAGGCCTCGAACTACATCGCCCAGGCCAACGACCCGTGGCGCGCCCTGCGCCGTTTCGATAAGCCCACCACCATCCTGAAGGGCGAGCGCTCCTCGACCTGCCTGGTCCCCGACCGCGCGGGCCTCAACCCCCGCTACGCCCGCCTGCGCGTCGAAACCGTCCCCGGCACGCACTTCTTCCCGATGGAGCGCCCGAACCTGGTCAGGGACGCGATCCTCGACGCGGCGGTCTAGCGGGGTCTATCCTCGCCGGCGATTCTGCTCGGAGCTTGGCTAAGGGGAGATACGCCATGACCGCACTTTCCGCGCTCAAGATCGCGCTCGTCGTTTTCGGCGCCGCGTTCCTGCTCATCTATCCGCTGGCGATGTTCTGGCCGTCAGGCTGGGCCTGGCACAGCGGGCAGCCGTTCTCAAACGACTACTACATGATGATCGTCGGTGTTTACGCCGTGTTGGGCGTCTTTCTCATCCTCGCCGCGCGCGATCCGCTCAGCAACCGCAGCCTCATCTGGTTCACGGTCGTCTCCAGCGTCGTGCACGGCGCGATCATGGGCGTGCAATCCTTCGGCATGGGCGAAGGCATGCACCACATGGGGCACCTGGTGGGCGACGTTCCGGCGCTCTTCCTGATCGCCGTTATCCTCGGCGTCTTGCTTTGGCGCGCCAAAGCGCCGGCGGCGGTGTGAGGACGGTCAACGGTCGATGCCCTGCGGCCGCAGAGGATGGGCGCGGGCGCTGGCGATGAAATCGCGGGCCGGCGCCGCGCCGTAGTCGGATGGCGTCGTCGTCGCGATAGGCTGACAGATCGACGTGCTCTCGACGCTTCTGGAGAGCACCTTGTTGTACCGGTTCCGGTTGAAGGGGATGTGGTAGGCGTCGAGCGCCTGGTGCGCGCGCACGCCCATGCCGCCGATGATGCTGTCGAGGTAGCGCGCCTCACTGATGGCTTGGCGGTACTTCGCCGCGTCGGCGGCGTCGAAGGGGCGTCCCGGCCCCGCGAGTCCGTAGAGGGTCGTCCAGACCGATCCCTCCGCCCGGTTGTTCGCGTCGTCGACCAGCCCGATAAATTTGTAGGCGCTGGAATAGCCGATCACCTCGTCGGGACTGAGGTGGGCGACGGTCTGGCCGCTCGCGGCGCTTTGCCAGGCGCCTGAGCCCCACACGAACACGGACGGAAAGCCGGGCTCCCCCATGGGCGGCAACCGTCCGCTCTTCGCCGCCGTACCGACGACCGCCGCGAGCTCGTCGAGGCGCCGTTCGACACAGGCGCTGGCCCTCGCGCGAAATTCCGCCTGACCCAGAAGCGTGCCCAGCTCGACCGAAAGACGCTGCTTCGCCTCGGCCACCTCCTGGCCCCGGTGAACCGCTTCGACCAGCTGCTCCAGGCCGAGCGCGATCACGATGCCGCAGATGATGGTCGCGATCTCGATGGCGAATTCGCGCCAGTTGTGGGCCGCCTTCGGCTTGTGAATGTCCACGCCCGTCCCCCGATTAGTCGCCTCGGCGGGCGTACCACGGATCGCCCAGGGGCCGGAAACCGCCGGCCGCGAGTTGACCCGAGGCTCAAGCTCGGCTCAGTTCTGGACGGGTTCGGCGGTCGAGGGGAAGTCATGTCCATGTCACGCATCGCAGGGGCGCTGCTGTTCGCGGCCATATCGGCAATTTCGATCGGTGCGTCCGCCCAGACGCCGCCTTCCCCCTCGACGCCCGCGGCAGAGCCCGCGCCGGTCTATTCCCACACCCAATCGGTGGACGACACCTATGCGCGCGATCCCGCGCAGCCGGTGGATCAGGCCTATACCGACGCGATCGCGCGCTACACCACCGATCCGCAGTTCTCTTCGCCGCTGGTCGACTATCTGCCCGCGTCGCCCACCGTGCCGACGCCGATGAAGACGCTGGGCGTGATTTCCGGCGCGCCCGACTACCTGCCCTACGCCGAAGACGTCTATGCGTACTTCCGCGCGCTGGCGGCCGCTTCGCCCCGGGTGAAGGTGATCACCATCGGCCACACCGAAGAGGGCCGCGAGATGATCGCGGTGGCCATCGCCGACGAACGTCTGCTGGCCGATCAGAAAGCCAACGACGCGCGGCTGGCGCAACTGGCGGACCCGCGCACGATCGGCCTCGACGACGCCAAGGCCAAGGCGCTGATTCAGCAGTCCGTGCCGGTCTACTATATCACCGGCACCATCCACTCGACCGAGACCGGCGCGCCGACCGCGCTGATGGAGATGGCCTACCGGCTGGCGGTCGACGATTCGCCCTACATCAAGAACATCCGCTCGAAGATGATCGTGCTGATCACCCCGGTGGTCGAGGTGGACGGACGCGACCGCATGGTCGACCTGTACAAATGGCACAAGGCGCATCCGGGCCTGGAATACCCGCGGCTCATGTACTGGGGCCACTACGTGGCCCACGACAACAACCGCGACGCCATGGGCATGACGCTCAACCTGTCGCGCAACGTGCTCGACACCTATCTGGGCTGGCACGCCCAGGTGCTGCACGACCTGCACGAGTCGGTGCCGTTCCTCTACGACAACACCGTGGGCGACGGTCCCTACAACGCCTGGATCGATCCGCTGGTCGCCGACGAGTGGCAGGAGCTGGGCTGGAACAACGTCGGCCAGATGCAGGGCTTCGGCATGCCCGGCGTGTTCACCCACGGCGACTTCGACACCTGGTCGCCGGGTTATCTGATGTTCCTCGCCACCATGCACAACGGCACCAGCCGGCTCTACGAGACCTTCGGCAACGGCGGCGCCGACACCGAAAAGCGCATCCTGGAGCCGGAGGAGTACAGCCGCACCTGGTACCGGCCGAACCCGCCGCTGCCGGTGGTGACCTGGTCGCAGCGCGACAACAACAATTACGAAGAGAGCGCGCTGCTCTCGACGCTGCACTACTATTCCGAGCACACCCAGCACTTCCTCGAGAACTTTTATCTGAAGAGCAAACGCTCGGTGCAGAAGCCGTCGCTCGAAGGGCCCGCCGCCTGGGTGCTGCCCGCCGACCCGGCCGAGACCAACCGCCAGCTGCAGCTGATCGAGGTGCTCAGGCGCCAGCACGTGGAGGTCAGCCAACTGACCGACGCGCGCACCCAGGCCGTAGCGGGGCCCAAGCGCGGCGATCCGCCGGTGATGGTGAGCCTGCCCGCCGGCAGCTTCGTCGTGCGGATGGATCAGCCTTATGCCCGCGCCGCCGACGCCTTGCTCGACCGCCAGTACTGGGCGCCCGACGATCCGCAGAAGCATCCCTATGACGACACCGGCTGGTCGTTCCCGGAACTGTTCAACGTCAAGGCCGTGCGCGTCACCGATGGGGCGATCCTGCAGGCTGCGATGACGCCGCTGGGCGACGCCGCCGACGTCTCCGGCAAGCTCTCGGGTTCGGGCGACGTCACCGTGGTGAACAACAGCGGCCAGACCTCGCTGCTGCCGCTGGTCTACAAGCTCGGACCGCAGAAGATCGCCGTCGCCGACGCTGCGTTCGAGGCGAACGGCAAGCACTACGCGGCGGGATCGCTGGTGATCACCGGCGCCGATCAGGCCAAGCTCGCGGAGGCGCTCAAGACCTTTGCGCTCGACGCCGACCGGCTCGCCGCGGCGCCGACGGTGGCGTCGCACCCGGCGCGGGCGCCCAGGATCGCGCTCATGCATACCTGGCTGTCGACCCAGGACGAGGGCTGGTGGCGTCTGGCCTTCGACAAGGCCGGCATTCCCTACGCCTATATCAGCACCCAGAGCGCCGCCGCCGAAGCCGACCTGCGCGCCAAGTACGACGTGATCGTCTTTGCCCAGGTGGGCGGCGCGTCCACGCGCGACGTCATCGACGGCCTGCCGCGCTACGGCAACGCGCTACCCTGGCAGAAGAGCGCGCTCACGCCCAACCTGGGCGTTATCGACTCCACGCCGGACACGCGCCCTGGCCTCGGCGGCGAAGGCGTCGATCATCTGCGTCGCTTCGTCGAAGCGGGCGGCCTTCTGATCACCTGCGAAGACACCGCCGAGTTCGCCATCGACAGCGGCCTCGCGCCGGGCGTGTCGATGGCGCGCACGGGCGACGTGCGCGTGGTGGGCTCGGTCCTGGACGCCGTGTTCGTCTCGCCGCAAAGCCCGATCGCCTTCGGCTTCGGCAAGGAAGTTTCGGTGATGAGCGCCGACGGCATGGCCTTCAATGTCAGTGAGACCACGCGCGCCCGCGGCGGCCGCCTGCTGATGGATCCGTATGAGCAGCGCCCGACCGGCCGCGGCTCGGTGGACGACAGCGACACCGTCGAGGGCCGTGCGCTCAGCGACGCGCCGCCCCTGCCCAAGCCCAAGCCCTGGGAGGCGACGCCGCTGAACGAAGACCAGATGCGCAACAACCCCTCGGTCATTCCGGAAGCGCTGCGCCCGCAGGTCATCCTGCGCTTCGCCGACGGCAAGGATCTGCTGCGCTCGGGCCTGCTCGACCACGCCGGTCCGATCGCTGAGCACGCCATCGTGGTGAACGCGCATCTCGGAACCGGCAACACCCTTCTGTTCGCCAACCGCCCGGTCTATCGCGGCGAAACGGTGGGAACCTATCCGCTGGTGTTCAACGCGATCCTGAACTTCGACCACCTGCAGAACACGGCGCCTCCGCCAGCGCCGGCGGCGAAGGCTTCGCCGCCCGCAGGATGACGGCGCATCCCAGGCATTGAGATGGAGACCGAGGGCCTGCGTCGTCGCTGACGACTTTCAGCGTCCGTCTAGGGGTTCGAACGCGACTCGACGTGCCATGAAGCAGCGCTTGATCACTGTGTGCGACAAGATGCAGGCGGACTACGTCTATGCGCTCGCGGCGCCCGTCGGGAAAGACTTTGACCCGGCGTTCAAGCCGGAACTTTCTCCCAAGGAGATGTTGCAGCTGGGCGTTTTCGGCGGGCGGTACATGACCGATTGCCGCGATGAGTTCCCCAGCGACTGGTTCGAACACGCCAAACTATCGCCGGACCGCGCCGATCCGTCGCTGAATTATTTCGGCGTCGATGCGAGCCAGCCGCTGTCTGTCTGGCGATCGAAGGGATGGATCGCGCCCGAAGATCCGCGTGGTTGGTTTCAATGGTATTGCCGCTATTATCTGGGCCGCCGCCTCCCCGCCGAAGACACTCGCCAGATAGCGCGGTGGAAGGCCATGCGCCGTCACATCCGCCAGATCCAGATCAATTGCGAACCGGGCAACATCTTCTGCCGCCGCCGCCAGCGCCAGGCGCTGTTGCACTGGGCCTACGATAGCCGCAAGATCTGATCCGTGCTCGGCGTGGCGGCTCCTTCGCCTGCGGACGTCGGCTTTCAGTCCGCCAAGGAGGCCTGGTCCAACGCCAGGTCGGCGAGCCGGGCCACATGAACGTCCAAAGCGTCGATCACCGGATAACCGGGCGTCTGTCCATCGAACGCCAGGTTGAGGTCGGTTCCCGCCAGCACGACGGCTTCGGCGCCGGCGGCCATGAGGCGGCGCCCAGCGTCAAGAAACAGCGCCTGCTGCTCCGGCGAACACGCGCCCGCCACGGCCACGTCCTGGTAGGTCTGGCCGATGACGTCGATCTCATCGTCCAGCGCCAGCGCCTCGGTATGCGCGAGCTTGCCATAGAGACGTGTGCGCATCACGACCCGCGTGCCCAGCAAACCGATGCGATGAATACCGCGCTCGACAAAATGGGCGTCCAGCGGCGCAAGACCGGAAACCAGCGGCAGCGGCGACAGCGCCGCCAGTTCGTCAAAGCAGAAATGGCCACCCAGCGAGGTCAGCGCCGCGCAGTCGCAACCGGCGGCCTTCAACCGCTCCACCAGCGGAAGAAACGCGCGCGCCTGCTCCTCGCGACGGTCGGCCAGGTTGTTGCGAATCAGCTCATGGATATCGCCATGAACGATGGTCAGGGCGGGCGACCCGCCGCCGCGACGCGCGACCTCGGCGGTCAGCCGCTGATAATAGACGACCGTCGCCGCTACCCCGATGCCGCCGATCAGACCGATGTGCATGGCGAGTCACTCCAGCGGGCGAAGGGGTTACGACGTCTGCTCGTGGCCCAGCAGCATGTCCATGGCGTGCTGCATCGATCCCGCTGCGGTCAGGGCGCCGCCGCCGACGAAGAAGATCTCATCGGCGTTCTGGATGGTATTCAGGCGGTGGGCGATGATCACCTTGGTGGTGTGCTTCGGCAACTGGGCCAGCACGCCCTCGAGCATCTGCTCGGTGACGGTGTCGATGTTGGCCGTGGCCTCGTCGAGGATCAGGAGTTCGGGCTCGCGCACCACCGCGCGCAGGAAAGCCACCAACTGCTTCTGACCCAGCGACAGCCCGTCGCCGACGCCCCGGATGGTTGTCGCAAGGCCGCTCTCTCCGAAGCGGGCGACGAAATCCGACAACCCCCGGGCGGCGAGGTGGTCGGCCAGGGCTTCGTTGCTGATGTCGCCGAGGTCGGGGTGGCCGTAGACGATGTTGTCACGCACCGTTCCGGCCAGCAGGAACGGGTCCTGCAGGATGAAGCCGATCTTCGCCGCGCGCTCGGCGGCGGTGAAGGTGCGGATGTCGCGCCCCTCGAGGGAGACGGTTCCGTGCACCGGGTCGTAGAGCCGCGCCATCAGCATGGCGGTGGTGGTTTTGCCGCCGCCGGTCGGACCCACCAGGGCGTAGGTGCGGCCGCGTTCCAGCGTCAGGCTGACGTTGTCCAGCACCGGCTTGCCCCCCGCATAGGCGAAGCCGACATCCTCGAAGGCCAGCAGAGCTTGGGCGCGGTTCGCGCCGGCGTCCGGGAGCTGCAGCAGATTCGTCTCGAGGTGCAGCACTTCCGAGACCCGGTCCATCGCCGCCATCATGGTCTGCAGGCTGGACCACACCGTCGCCAGCTGGCGCAGCGGGTTGTAGAAAGAGGTCACGTAGAGCAGGTAGCCGATCAAGAGGCCCACGGTCAGTTGGCCGTGCAGGATCAGCCACACGCCCAGACCCAGCACCAGGATCGACGCGCTGCTGCCCGCCAGGGTGTAGAGCGGCATGAACAGGCCCGACGCCACGCCGGCCTTCACCGAGGCGTGGAAATTGCGCTGGTTGGCGGCGTCGAACTTCTCGCGGAAATAGTCGACCCGGTTGAAGGCGACGATCACCTGAAAGTTCGCCAGGCTCTCCGAAACGTCGCCGGACAGGGCGCCTAAGCTATCCAGGCTCTTGCGATTGGCGTGCTTCACCCACGGCGAGATCAGCCGGGTGAGGATCAGCATGGCGGCCGCGGGGATGAGGGCGAACAGACCCATTTTCCAGTTCAGGGCGAGCAGCAGGACGCCCGCGCCGGTCACCAGGAACGTGGCGCCGAACATCTGCATCAGCGCCTGGGAGAAGAACTGGTTGATCTTGTCGGTGTCGCTGTTCACCCGCGAGATCAGGTCGCCGGCGCGGTTCTGGGAAAAGAAGGCGATGGGCAAGCCCGAGAGTTTCGCGAACAGCCGGGTGCGCAGCTTGAACAGCACGTTGCGCCCGACCGTGCCCATGCGCAGGACCTGCAGGTAGCTGGTTCCCAGCGCCAGGATATAGACCGCGGCCAGCGCCCCCGCGTAGCGCAGCAGCAGGCCATAATCGCCGTGCTTGATGGCGGTGTCGACGATCCGGGCTGTGATCGCGGGTCCCAGCAGGCTCGCGCCGGCGCTGACGATCACGCACGCCACCGCGATGGCGATATTGGTCTGTTCGCCGGCCAGCAAGGGCTTGAGCGCGCGCCAGGCCGAACCCAGGGTCTTTTGCTTGTCGCCGGCTTCCGCGGCCTTCAGCGCGTAGTCCATCACGCCGCCTCGTAGGCGTCGGTGGAGTGCTGGGAGCGCAGGATCTGGCCGTATTCGGGGCTGGAGTGCGCGAGCGCCTGATGCGTGCCGACGGCCAGCACCTCGCCCTCCATCAGGAGCACGATCTGATCGAAGTCCTCCACCGGCGCGATCTTCTGGGTGATCGAGATCAGCGTCAGGTCGGGATAGTTCTTGCGGACGTTGGCCAGGATGCGCGCTTCGGTCGCCATGTCGACCCGGGCGGTGAAGTCGTCGAGGAACAGGACTTTCGGGTCGAGGGCCAGGGCGCGCGCCAGCATGATCCTCTGCTTCTGACCGCCTGACAGCGAAAGGCCGCGCTCGGAGACCACCGTCTCCAGTCCCTGCGGCAAGCCGGCGATGAACGGGCGCAGTTCGGCCGTCTCGATCGCCTTGTTCAGCTGCGCCTCGTCGACCTTGGCGTTGAAAGCGATGTTCTCGCGCAGGGTCAGGTTGAACAGGCTTGAATCCTGGAAAACAAAAGCGATCTGCGCGTACAGGCTGTCGCGTGTATAGGCGTCGATCGGCAGCCCGTCGTAGAGCACCTGGCCCGAGGTCGGCGCCAACAGGCCCGTCATCAGATAGAGCAGCTGCGACTTGCCCGCCGCCGTGGGCCCGACGATGGCCGTGCGTGTGCGCGGCGCGACGGCGAAGGACACGCCCTTCAGCACCTTGCGTTCGCCGTAGGTCAGGACGAGGTCTTTCACCTCGAGAGCGCCGGTCAGGGCCTGGGCCGCTTCGCCTCTCTGCGGCGGCGGCGGCGCGTTGAGCACCATGGCGATACGCATGTACGACGCCTGGGCCTGGCTGATCGAGGCGGTGGTAAAGCCGATGATGATGATCGGGAACACCAGTATGGTCAGATAGGACAGGAAGGCGGCCAGCTTGCCGATGGTCATCCCGCCCGAAATCACGAAGTGACCGCCCAGGGTCAGGATGATCAGGGTCGCCACGTTGGTCAGGAAGTTGATCATCGGGATCATGGTGGCGAACTGGCGCAGGATCTTCATGCTGATCGTGCGCGAGTTTTCGGCGGCCCCGGTGAAGCGCGTTGTCTCGCGCGCTTCGCTGTGGACGAGGCGGATCAGAGCGGCGCCGACGATGTTCTCGCTCAGCACGCGGTTCATGACGTCGACGACGCCCTGGACCTCGCCGAACAGCTTGCGCACCCGGCCTATGATCACGAAGAAGCTCACCCCGATCAGGGGCAGGACCAGCAGCACCGGCAAGGCCAGCTTCCAGTTCAGCCAGAGCAGAAGGCCGCTGGCGGCGACGATCACGAACACCGAAGAGATCAAGGTCGGCGCGGACTGGCCGACGAACGTCTTGATCGCGTCGACGTCGGACGTGAAGTTGGTCAGGAGCTTTGCCGGGGTCATCGTCTCGATCGACGCGTAAGTCTGCTGCGAGACCACCGCGGCCAGGCGCGTGCGCAGGTCCCGCGCCACCCGTTCGGAGGCGACGGTCTGCGTCACATTCTGCAGGTTGCCGAACAGGAAAATCCCCGCCGCCAGGGCGACCAGGACGCTCAGCGAGGCCGTCAGGTCGAGATGGCCCGAGGCGAAGGCGTCGATCGCATCGGCGACCACCTTCGGCACGGCCAGGTTCAGCGCGTTCCCGGCCGCGACCAGGACGACCAGGATCGCCATCTGGCCCTTGTAGGGCGCGAGCAGCGGCCAGAGGCTTGGCATGCGCGGTTTCTGGGGCTTCGGGGGCGCCTTCGGCTTGTCGGCCAACTTGGTTCTCTCTGCCCCTGAGCGTGTCGCTGAACGGGCCGCTCGTCTGAGCGGACTTGCACGCGCAGCCTAGCGCCCAGGCGCCGGCCAGACCATTCTTGAAAACAATTAGTTCGGCTCTATCTTGGTTGTGGCCAGCGCGCGAAGGAGCGCCAGTCGGGCGAGCGTACCAACGCGTAGGGGCCATCCCCGACGACGGCCTGAAGGCCCAGAAGCGCGAGCCAGACCAGAGGAAGCTCGCCGCCGCCTCCGGTGAAATAGAAGCCTTTGCGAACCAGCCAGAACTGCGCGGCGCCGAACATCATCGGCATGGCGTAGAGCGCCACGTAGCGCGTCAGCACGCCGGGGATCAGGAGCAGGGCCCCGGCGAACTCCGCTGAAAGCACGTAGGCCGGCACGACGGCCGGATAACCGCTCTTTATCAGGCCGCTCCACCACCCCGGCAGGCCGCCCGAAAACAGGCAAAATTTCCAGTAGAGATGGGCGATGAACAGCGAGCCGATGAGCAGCCTGAGAAGCAAGGCCCCGACATTCTGCTCCGTCCTCTGAGGTTCCATCGGCGTCTAGAGATCCAACCCCTCGATCACCTTCGACTGCAGCCGCTCCAGTTGCTCCGGCGTGCGTTCCACGATCTTGCGGGTGTCGAGGTTGAAGGCGGCGGCGACGCCGCGGGCGGTGGACCAGGGCTCGCCGGAGATCGGATCGAGCAGCCAGTGGACGACGTGGTTGAAGCGCGGCTCGATCCTGGCCAAGCCCGAGCGCAACACCAGGTGCTGACCCAGGCGCGGCGTGCGGTGGTGCAGGATGTGGATCTCCAGCATGGCGCCGCCGATGCGCGCGCCGCTGTGGGTGTGGCCGCGGTCGAAGCCGCCGAACAGCTGCGCCGCCGCGTCGGAGAACCGCCCCATCACCGCATCGGTGCGGAAGCGGCCGAGCGCGTCGCACTCTTCCGGCAGGGCGATGCCGCGCGCGGCGGGCAGCAGACCGCGCGCGTTGGCCCAGGCGAGGGACGCCTTGGTCGGCGCCGGATGATCGGTGACGCCCTTGGCCGCGGCATAGGCGGGCAGGGAACAGGTCAGCGCTTGAGCCGCGTCGCGCGCCTTGGCCGACCAAGGGAAACCGCGGCCGCCGGGGGTCACGTGCTGGACACGCGTTACGAAGGCGGCGCACGGCTCGCCGGTGATGCTGTGACGCATGACCTGCAGCACGCGCGCTTCGTCCTCGCCGAAGTCCAGCAGGCCGGCCTCGATGTGAATCGGCGCGCCGGCGTGGGCCTCACGCAGGAACCGGATGTGATGGCCCTTCACCTCGAGCGACGAGGTCGCCTTCGCCGAGAACGCGTCCTCGAGACCCAGCGCGGCGGCGACGCCCGCCAGTCCCTGCAGGGCGTGGGCGACGTAGAAGCGCACGTTCATGTGCCCCATCTCGTCGCAGTTCCACGCGTTCACCGCCCCGCGCCAGACTTCGAGCGCAGGCTCGCGCGCGACGGCGCCGCGGGCGGTCAGGTCGTTTTGATTGTCGAGATCGTCAGCGATTGGCTTTGGAAGCCTGATCCTGAACCTGGCTCGCCTTCATCAGGCCCTGCGTGTCTTTCGCCGCCTGATAGATGAAGCCGTAGGTCGGATAGACCGTGGTGCCGAGGTCGCCGATCGGGTTGTACCAGACCTTCACCTGGCTCCAGTCGCCCTTGGCGGAGACGTCCACGACGGTCACGTCGTGCTCGACCTTGCCGCGCGAGCCCTCATAGGGGCTCCAGTTGGCGTGGGTGACCTGAACGATGCGGTCGGTGAGCACCTGGCTCACCACCGCGACGTGGCCCAGGCGCATGCGGCCGGTGGGCTTGAACACCAGGACCGCGCCCGCCTCGGGCGTCTTGCCGGTCTGATAGTGGCCGAGCGCCTTGGACCACCAGGTCCAGGCGTCGCCGAAGATCTGGATACCCGTGATCATGCGCGCGAAGGTCACGCACTGCAGATAGGTGTCCGCCTGAGCCGAAGAGCTCACGCTGAACGTCAGAAGAGTCGCGGCTAGGGCCGCGGCCGTCAGGCGTTTCATCATGTCGCGAAGTCTCTCCCCTGCGCGAACGGCTTACCTAGCCCAGAAAGGTGAAGGATTGAACAACCTTCCGGCTGAATCCCGCCCGGGGACGCCCGCCAAGGTGGCGAAAACCCAAGCTTTGCCTGGCTTTGCAAGGGTAATGCCACCCGTAACAAACCGTAACAAGGCCAGGGCCCGGAAGGCCGTTTTGGCGGAAATCGCGTCTGAGGGGAGCTCGTCCCGATCGACTCGCTGCGACCGCCTGTCGCATGCCCAAGTTTTGGGTTCTGGCAGGGACCTGCCGGCCGTCAGGACGGCAGGATGGGGTAGTCCTCGCGGATCTTGCCCTCGCGCTTGACCCGCCGCTTGATCGCCTTGTCGGGGTCCCAGTTGGTGGTTCTGCGGTCCTCGCTGAGGGTCTGCAGGATGGCCGCGGCGATCACGCCGGCCACGACCGCCAGCGTCGTGTCGGTCAGGGAGTCGCCCCCGTTTTCGGAAAAGACGCGCACGCCGGCCACGATGCGGCGCCCATAGGCCGAGGCGGCGAAGATGCGCGGCGTGGCTTCGAACACCACGTGCACGATCGCAACCCCCGCCAGGCAGAGGAACATAGCGCCGAGCCGGCTCTGGAGACGCAGCCCCAGGCTCAGGCCCAACAGCAAGAACGCGATAACGACAACCATGCGCGCATTCCCCGGCACGCCCCACCGTCCCGAGCTTGGGCCAGCCTGCTTAGGTTGACGTTAAGCTTCAGAGTGAACAGACGTTTTCCAAACCGGCGAAAAGTCAGGCCGGTGAAAGGATTGACGGGGCCCGCCGGGCGCGGTCTGAAGCCCGGACATTCTCTCCCACGTTAAGGACTGAACCTCCCCATGCGCGAAGCCGTCATCGTCTCCTACGCCCGCACGGGCCTCGCCAAGTCCGTCCGCGGCGGCTTCAACAACACCCACGGCGCGGCCATGGCCGGCCACGCCATCCAGCACGCGGTCGCCCGCGCCAAGATCGACCCGGCCCAGGTCGAGGACGTGATCCTGGGTTGCGGCTTCCCGGAGGGCGCCACTGGCCACAACGTCGGCCGCGACGCGGCGATCTGGGCCGGCCTGCCGGTGACCACCGCAGGCCAGACGGTCAACCGCTTTTGCTCCTCGGGCCTGCAGGCCCTGGCGCATGCGACGGGTTACGTCGAGCGCGAAGGGGCCGATGTGATGGTGGCGGGCGGAGTGGAGTCGATCTCGCTGGTCCAGCTCGGCGGGCACATGAACACCTATTACTTCACCGAAGAGAAGCTGATGCAGATCCGGCCCGATCTGTGGATGCCGATGATCGACACCGCCGACATCGTCGCCGAGCGCTATGGCGTGTCGCGCGAAGCCCAGGACGAATATTCGCTCGCCTCGCAACAGCGGACGGCGCGGGCGCAGGCGACCGGCGTGTTCAAGGACGAGATCGTTCCCATGCCGACGAAGATGAAACACGTCGACAAGGAGACCAAGGCCGAGAGCATCGTCGACTATGTGGTCGAGCGCGACGAGTGCAATCGTCCCGACACCACCATCGAAGGCCTGCGCGCGCTGAAGCCGGTGAAGGGCGAAGGCAAGTTCGTCACCGCCGGCAACGCGTCGCAACTGTCCGACGGCGCCGCCGCCCTGGTGGTGATGGAGGCGAAGGCCGCGGAAAAGGCCGGCCTCGAACCGCTCGGCAAGCTGAAGGGCTTCGTGGTGGCCGGTTGCAATCCCGACGAGATGGGCATCGGCCCTGTGTTCGCCGTGCCGCGCCTGCTCGAACGCCACGGCCTGAAGGTCGGCGACATCGGCCTGTGGGAGTTGAACGAAGCCTTCGCGTCGCAATGTCTCTATTGCCGCGACACCCTCGGCATCGATCCCGAAATCTACAACGTCAACGGCGGCTCCATCTCCATCGGCCACCCGTACGGCATGACCGGCGCCCGCGTCGCGGGCCACGCGCTGCTGGAAGGCAAGCGCCGCGGGGTGAAGTACGCGGTCGCGACCATGTGCGTCGGCGGCGGCATGGGTGCGGCGGGGTTGTTGGAGATTTTCTGACGGTTTGTCGGATGATCGGTTGAGGCGCGTTGAGGTCGCGCTTGCTGGATCCTCGACGGCTCGGCGCCAACGCGCCTCCCCGCCAAGGATGACGAGCACATTTAAAAGGTAGCCGTCATCCTTGGCGTTGCGCGGCGCTCAGCCGCGCGACGTCGAGGATCCAGCAAGCGCGACCTCGACGCGCGTTCGGGCGGCATCACTCCACGTCGACCGGCGGTCCGCTTGGCGTTGACGCCGGGGACGCGGCGGTGACCTGAACCGGCGTGCCGTTGCCGCATCCCTTCAGCGTCTCGCTGCCGATCACGACGGTCGCGGTGGCCGGTTGCGATAGGCCGCCGGGGTCGGTGCAGGGTTTGCCGGTCAGCGTCACGACCAGCGCTGAACCGTCCGACGCGGTGGTGGTCCAGGTGGCGGCGGTCGCGGCCATCTGCGGGCCCGCGTTCTTGGCGCTCAGGTCCGGCTTGCCCTGCCGTTCCAGTTTCAGCTGGTCGGCGCCGATGTCCAGGGACCATCCGGAGCCCGACAGTTTCAGATCGTTTGCGAGGTCGAGGCCGCCCACCTCGGGAGCGCTGGCCGGCGCGGTGACCGAGGCCGGCTGGGCTTCGCTGGGGGCGCCGTGGGCCTTGGGGCCGGGGTCGGCCTTCTGGCAGGCAGACAGCGCCAGCAGGACGCAGACAAGGGTCGCGGCGTGAACGCGCATCCAATGAACCTCCCCAGGACCAGCAGCCCTATAACGGCCGAGCTTGCTTTCGGTTCGCGACGATCGTGTGGCGCACCTGTGTCCCGACTCGCCTAAGGTCGAAGCATGGGCCGCCCGCCGTTCCGCTTCTATGAGTTCTTTGCCGGCGGCGGCATGGCCCGCCTGGGCCTGGGCGACCGCTGGGCCTGCGATTTCGCCAACGATTTCGACCCCCTGAAGGCCCGAGCCTATGCCGAGAACTTCGGCGGCGACCACCTGCGGCAAGGCGACGTCTGGGCGCTTGAGGCAAATGACCTGCCCGGCCGCGCCGACCTCGCCTGGGCGTCCTCGCCCTGCCAAGACCTGAGCCTGGCCGGAAACCGCGGCGGATTGGACGGGCGCCGCTCGTCCGCCTTCTGGGGCTTCTGGCGCCTGATCGAGGCGCTCGACCGCGAGGGCCGCGCGCCGCGCGTGCTGGTCGTCGAGAACGTGGCGGGACTGCTCACCTCCGCCGGCGGCGCCGATTTCACGACCCTGGCCACCGCGCTCGCCAAGCGCGGCTACCGCTTCGGCGCCATCGAGGCCGACGCGGGCCTGTGGCTGCCGCAGTCGCGTCCGCGTCTGTTCGTCATCGCCGTGCGCGACGTTGCGCCGCATCCGGGCTCGCCGTGCGAACCGTTTCACACCCGCGCCGTGCGTCAGGCCTTCGAGCGATTGCCCGATGGGTTGAAAGCGCGCTGGATCTGGTGGTCTCTGCCTGCGCCGCGCCGCCGCAACGGCGACCTCGCCGCCATCCTCGAACCCGACGACGCGGTCGAATGGATGGGCCGCGCGTCCGTGGATCGTCTGCTCGCCATGATGAGCCCGGTGCATCGCGCGAAACTCGCCGACGCGCGGGCCAGCGGCGAGCGCAAGGTCGGCGCCTTGTTCCGCCGCGTGCGCGTCGAGAACGGTGAACGCGTGCAACGCGCCGAAGTGCGCTTCGACGGCCTCGCGGGCTGTCTGCGCACGCCGTCCGGCGGCTCATCGCGGCAGTTCGTGGTGGTGGTCGAAAGCAAACGAACACGAGCGCGCCTGCTGACCCCGCGCGAAACGGCGCGGCTGATGGGCCTGCCCGAAGACTACCGCCTGCCCGAACGCACCACCGCGGCGTTGAAGATCACCGGCGACGGCGTCGCGGTCCCGGTGGTGCGCGCGCTTGCGGAAGGGATTCTTGAGCCGCTGTTGAGCACGCCCGCCGTGGCGGTCGCGTGAGCGGTCCTTGCTGCGAGCGCATGGCGCGCGATCTGACTCAGGTTTGCACCTTGCACTCCGATCGAGCGGCCTGTCCGGAAGCTATGATCGCGCCGATGCGAGGCGGCTACGGCCTGTATGTTCGCGACGGCGAGGCCAGGTACGGATCGAGCGTTATTGAAATTGCCTTCTGTCCCTGGTGCGGAACGAAACTGCCGGCGATGGCGGAGATCGATCTGTCGCAGTTCCCATCGGACGAGGACGCTGGGTAGTTACTCGGGCTCATCCCCGCTGCCGACGTTGTCGTCGTAGCCTTTGCGGGAGGAGTAGAAGGCCAGCCACATCAGGCCGCCGCCGAGGCCGGCGGTGACCACGAACGCGAGAGTCAGGGCGATCCAGCCGTTGGCGCTCATGTGGATGCCGCCGGCGAGGCTCCACGAGGCGGTCACGGCCCAGCCCGCATAGATCAGAAAACCCACGGCCAGGACGACCATCAGGATATAGCCGAGGTATCGGGTGGGCGGCTTGCGCGGCGGCGTGGTGGGCGGTTGCGGGCTCATGGGACCGTTCACGGCTTCGCGAGGACGTGCGTCGACAGGGCCCGGCTTGCGCCTGTCACGCTTGCGCCGCAAGGGATTTTGCGAGGCCCCCGCGCGACGATCCGGCGCGGCGTTAACCATTTGTCTTGCTATCGGGCCAAGGATTAATGTCGTGGCCGCGGTCGCCGTGTGGGGCGTGCGGCCGAAGTAGGCTCATCGCGTCAGGGGTTTGGGTCCGTTTGGGACCCGATATACGGCCCGTGACGTGCATCCGTCGGGGTTTGATGGCTCAGTTCGATCCACGCCGCCGCCCGGTACGCTTTGCGCCGCCCGTCCTGTTGACGCTCGCGGCGGTGGTGACCGTGGCCCTGACCTGGCGGGTGTTCCAGCCGGCGCACGCGTCGGCCCTGTCCGAACAGCCGCTCGACCCGACCGCCATGGCCGCGCTTGAGGCGCGCGCCTTCGACAGCGCCGCCGCGCCCCAGGGCATGGGTCTGCCACACAAGATCAGCGTGAAACTCTCCGGCGGCGAAACCGTCGACGCCGCGATCCGCCGTTTGGGCGTCGTCGCCGCGGACGCGTCGGCCGCATCGCGCGCGCTGACCGCGGCAGGCGTGCGTTCGGTGGCGAACTTCGACGCCGCGGTGGCGTCGCCGCGCGACGGCTCCGGCGCGCTGCAACTGATCGGTCTTTCGACGCGCACCGGTCCCGCGACCACCTTGACCCTGGCGCGCACCATCGACGGACGGTTGGAAGCGCGCGCGCTGGAAGAAAAGGTCTCCGACGAAACCACCGTCGCCCACGGCAAGGTCGCGGGTTCACTGTTCGAATCCGCCGCCGCGCTCGGCGCCACCTCGGCGGTCACCGACCAGGTGGTGAAGCTGTTCCAGCATAAGCTCGACTTCGCGCGCGACATCACCTCCGGCGACAGCTTCACCCTGGTGTTCGACCGTGAGCGTACCGAAACCGGGCGCACGGTGGAGACCGGCGAACTTTTGTTTGCGGAATTGCAGGCCCACGGCGCGCCGGCGCGGCTCTACCGTTTCATGCACGACGGCAAGTACGAGTATTTCGACGATCTCGGCAAAAACATCAAAGGCTTCCTGTTGCGTACGCCGGTGGACGGGGCGCGGATGAACTCGAACTTCGGCATGCGCCGCCACCCGATCCTCGGCTACATGCGCATGCACCAGGGCGTCGATTTCGCCGCCGGCACGGGCACGCCGATCCTCGCCGCCGGCGACGGCGTGGTCGAAGAAGTGCGGCGCTGGGGCGGTTACGGCAACTGGCTGAAGATCCGCCACAACCGCGACTGGGAAACCGGCTATGCCCACATCTCGCGCTATGCGCCGGGCATCCGGCCGGGCGTGCACGTGCATCAGGGACAGGTGGTGGCCTACGTCGGCGCGACCGGCATGGCGACCGGCCCGCACCTGCACTACGAGACCTGGCTGGACGGCAAGCGGGTCAATCCGGCCGGGGTGAACATTCCCGCCGCGACGGTGCTGGGCGGTCGCGACCTCGTGGCGTTCAAGGCCGAAAAGTCGCGCATCGACACCCTCGTGGCCAAACGCGAACGCGAAGAGGCGGCGCCGCGTAAGGCCGCCGCCCCGGTGGCGCTGCGCCCGATCCTGGCCGCGACGCGCACGCAAGCGGACTAGAAGAGAGTCCACGGACCCACACGGACCCACACGGAAATGGAAGCCTGCGCCGCAGGCGCTTTATTCGAATGGCGCTTCGCGCCGGAGTTTCACGCTGGAAGCGCGACGCGTCCGTGTGTTTCCGTGTGGGTCCGTGGACAATCTTTCTTTCTTACTCGCTCGCCGCGAGGCGCTTCTGCGCTTCACCGATGAACTTCCAGATGTCCGGTGAGAACGGCATCTTTCCCGCCATGTTCGGGTCGGCGAAGCCTTCCTGGTACATGCCGCGCACCTGGCCCCCCAGCGCAGCGTCGCCCTTGGTGAACTTCGTCACCTGTTCGCGCCAGCGCCGCGCGAGCGCGAGGGCTTCCGGCGCGCCGGGGTCGCCGTCTTTCAGCCGGTCGGCTTCGGCGATCAGCGCGGCCCATTCGGCGCCGGCCTTGGCCTGGTCTTCGGCGGTCCATTCGCTCGCGTGGGTCTGTTTCACGCGCGCGACGTCGACGTGCTTGTCGACCAGGGCCTCGAATTCGGGGCTGGGTTTGAAGTCGCTCATGACGGTCTCCTTGGTGAGATTGACGAGATCGTCCGTAGGCAGGGTCTCGCCGCGGGCCAGCCGGGCTCGCGCGCGCCGCACCAGCTCGAGCGCGCGGTCGGTGGTGCGCTTCTGCGCGGTCAGCGCCTCTTCCTGCAGCGCGAGCACCTGATCGAGGCCCACTGCGCCGGCGTCCAGCAACTCGCCGATGCGCCTGAGGCTGAGCCCCAGGCGTTTCAGCGCGATGATCTGGTGCAGGCGGGCGAACTCATCGGGCCCGTACACGCGCCAGCCCGCAGCCGTGCGGCCGGGGCGAACGAGGCCGTGCCGCTCATAGACCCGCAGCGCACGCACGGTGACGCCCAGCCGCTGGGCGGCGTCGGCGGCGGTGCGAAAATCACGATGCGCGGTCATCAGCGGCCAGTCCCTGTCCTTCGAACCCACCCTCCATCGGGCCGGACCCTGGGTCCGGGTCAAGGGGGATTTCGAGCTTCCCTTCCATCCGCTCATCCCCGCGAACGCGGGGACCCAGGTTTTTTAGCCACGGAAAACACGGAAAGCCCGGAAGGAAGAAGGAATGTCCACGAACCACACGAACCACGCGAACGCGTTTCCGAGCGTGGCCTGTGCGCGAAGCGCCTTTGATCTGGGACGCGTCTGCGACGCGGGAAGTAGATTGTTCGTGTGGTTCGTGTGGTTCGTGGACA
Organism: Caulobacteraceae bacterium; assembly: GCA_036501825.1. Taxonomy (GTDB): domain Bacteria; phylum Pseudomonadota; class Alphaproteobacteria; order Caulobacterales; family Caulobacteraceae; genus JAFECT01. The sequence continues at coordinate 49,390 of DASXZP010000044.1, forward strand.
AAAAAAGCCTGGGTCCCCGCATGCGCGGGGATGAGCGGAGAGAGGGAGTTACTTCCGCCGCTCCCTGAAAAACTCCCGCAGCATCGTTGCGCTCTCGTCCGCGAACAGGCCGCCTTCGACTTCGGGGCGCCAGTGGCAGGTGGGTTGGTTGAAGAAGCGGGGGCCATGGAGGATGGCGCCGCCCTTGGGGTCTTCGGCGCCGAAGACGAGGCGGGCGATGCGGGCGTGGCTGATGGCGCCGGCGCACATGGCGCAGGGCTCCAGGGTCACATAGAGGGTCAGGCCGGTCAGGCGGTAGTTGCCGGCCTTGGCGGCGGCTTCGCGCAGGACCCGGATTTCGGCGTGGGCGGTGGGGTCGGCGCTCGAGATCGGGGCGTTGCCGGCCTGGGCCAGCACCTCTCCGGTGGCCGGATCGGCAAGGACGGCCCCGATCGGCGCTTCGCCTCGGGCGGCGGCGGCTTGCGCTTCGGCCAGGGCGATGCGCATTAGAGCCCGATCATGGTCCGTCATACCCGCGAGAGCGGCCAAAAGTCCCGCTCCGGTCAAGCCGAAAAAAAGCCCGTCCGCACCGAGCGCATCGCCAAACGCCTCGCCCGGGCGGGCGTCGCCTCACGCCGTGAGGTCGAGCGCCTGATCGGCCTGGGCCTGGTGGCCGTCAACGGCCGCATCCTGGCCACCCCCGCCGTCCTGGTCAGCCGCGACGACATCGTCACCGTCGAGGGCCAGGTCGTGGGCGCGCCGGAGCCGACGCGGCTGTGGCGCTACCACAAGCCGGTGGGCCTGCTCACCACCAACCGCGACCCGAAGGAACGGGCGACGGTGTTCGAGAACCTGCCGGAGGGATTGCCGCGGGTGATCTCGGTCGGGCGGCTGGATCTGAACTCCGAAGGCCTGCTGCTGCTGACCAACGACGGCGCCCTGGCCCGCGCGCTGGAGTTGCCGGCCAGCGGCTGGCGGCGCGTCTATCGCGCGCGGGCGCTGGGCCGCATCACCCAGGCCAAGCTCGACACCTTGAAGGACGGCCTTGTGGTCGAAGGCGTGTCCTACGGCCCGATCGAGGCGACGCTCGACAAGGCCAAGGAAAAGACCGACGGGCGCGCCAATGCGTGGATCACCGTGGCGCTATCCGAAGGCAAGAACCGCGAAGTGCGGCGCGTGCTCGAGTCGTTGGGGCTGAAGGTAAACCGCCTGCTGCGCCTGGCCTACGGTCCGTTCCAGCTTGGCACGCTGGCCACCGGCGAGGTGGAGGAGGTCGGGCCGCGGGTGATCCGCGAACAGCTCGCCGAGTTCATCGCGGAAGAGAACCTGCCGACCGGCCTGCGCACCGCAACCCCGGCGCCGGCCGTGGGCCGACGCACCGGCGCCGCCGATCCGCGCCGCAAGCCCAGCAAGGTGCGCGCCGACGCAGAAAAGGCCGCCGCGGCGGAACGCGACGCGCCGCCGAAGCGCGAATGGTCCTCGCGCGACGACAAGCCCAGCGCGCGTGCGGGCAAGCCCTTCGGCGCCAAGCCGCGTCGCGAAGGCGGCTTCGGAGACAAGCGCACGCGTCCGGAACGCGAGACCGGCGAGCGCAAGACCGGCGAGGGCAAAACGGCCTACGCCCGCAAGTCGCGCACTGAGGCCGGCTTCGGCGACAAGCGCGCGCGCCCCGAACGCGCGACCGGCGACCGTAAGAGCGCCGCGTACGGCGACCGCAAACCGCGTTCCGAAGGTGGCTTCGGCGACCGTCCGGCGCGCGCAGAGCGTCCGAGCAGCCCGCGCAAGGCGTCGGGCTTCGGCGACAAGCGCCCGCGGGAAGGCGGATTCGGAGAAAAGAAGCCGCGCAGCGAAGGCGGCTATGGCGAGAAGAAGCCGCGCGCCGATCGCGCCTTCGGTGAAAAGGCGCCGCGCACGGAACGCGCTTTCGGCGACAAGAAGCCGCGCGCTGAGCGACCGCGCGAAACCGGCGCTGAACGCGGCGCCTTCGGTCGCGGCAAACCCGCACCGCGCGCGAGCGAGGGCCGTGGATTCAAGGGCCGCGACAACGCGCAATCCGACGACCGCCGCAGCGGCTTCGGCGAAAAGCGTGAACGGCCCGCCGGCAAGGCCGCTTTCGGTGAAAAGCGCGAACGGCCCGCCGGCAAGGCCTTTGGCAAGCCGGGCGCGAAACCGGGCGGCAAGCCTGGCGGCTTCAAGAAGACCGGCAAACTGGCGGCCGCCGGCGGCAAGGGCAAACCCTACGCCAAGGCCGCGCCGGCGCGGGGCGAACGCTCCGGCCCCGCCCGCGGTCCGAAACCTGCAGGGGCCAAGCCCGGCTTCGGCGCCAAACGTCCCACCCCCCGCGGCCGCCCGAGCGGCGGACCCCGCGGACCAAAACGCGGATAGACCATGACCGACGTGTTTCAGACCTTCCTCGATCCCACCCAGCAGGTGATGGCCATCGAGCAACGCCTGCGCCGCGGCGACCTCGCCGGGACCCTGGTCGAGGTGCGCAAGCTTCTGAGTGCGGGGCCGGACCTGCGCGAACGCTGGGGCAATGTCGCCTGGATCGCCGAGCAGATCGGCGACATAGAAGCCGCGCTGCAGGCGGCGCGGCGCTACTTCATGGCCGATCCGCTCAACCCCGCGGTCGGGTTGAAGGTGGCGGAGCTGATCTGCGAGACCGGCCGGGTCGAGATGGCGCTCGATGTGGCGCAGTCGATCGCCGACCAGCGGCCGGGCGATCCGGCGCCGCAGTTCCACCTCGGTTTCTATTGCGCGCGCCTCGGCGATTTCGCCCAGGCCATGGCGCATTTCCGCACCGGGCTTGCGGTGAAGTCGGACCTCACCTTCGTCTGGCAGCAGATCAGCCAGATCAAAACCTTCACCGACCCGGCCGATCCCGACCTGACCGCGATGACCAATCTCGCGGTGCGCCTGGCCTCGGCGCCGTCGAACATTCGCGCGCCTTTGCTCTACGCGCTCGGCAAGGCCTACGAGGATCTGGGCGACATTCCGCGGGCGTTTTCCAACTACGCCGAGGGCGCGCGCCTGATGTCGGCGGAGCGGCCGTGGGACGCGCGCAGCTTTGAAGCCAACGTCGACGAGATCGTGCGCGACTTCGACCGGCGGCTGATGAACTCACAGCCGCCCAGCAATATCGCCAGCGACCGGCCGATGTTCCTGATCGGCGCCCCGCGCAGCGGCGCCGCACTGATGGAGCGCGTGCTGACCGCGTGTGAGGGTGTTGGCGGCGGCGGCGCGATCAACTTCTTCCGCCTGTCGACCCTGCCGCTGGGCGAACATCGTCCGAGCCGGCTCGACACCTATGCGAGCGCCGCGTCCAAGGCCGGGTCGCCCGATTTCTGGACCGGGTTCGCGTCCAACTATCTCGGCTTCCTGGACGAGCGCTTCGGCTTCGAAGGCCGCATCGTCGACCGGTCGCTGAACCACGTGCAGCTGCCGGGTTCGATCCGCATTGCGTTTCCCAAATCAGCGATGGCCTGGGTGCGGCGCGATCCGTACGATCTGGCGTGGTCGTGTTTCCGCACGCCGTTCGCGCGCGGCCAGGACTGGAACTGGACCCAGCAGAACATCGCCGTCTACCTGCACCAGCTCGATCGCCTGCACGCGCATTGGACCGCCCTGCTCGGCGACGACCTGCCGACCTTCGACTACGAAGCCATGGTGCGCACGCCCGAGGCGCAGATCCATCGTCTGGCCGGGCACATGGGCGTGGTCGCCGGTCCGGAGGCGCTGGCCTTCCACGACAATCCGCGTCCGGTCGACAGCGCCAGCCTGCGCGAACTGCGCAAGCCCGTCTCGCAGGACCGCGTCGGCGCCTGGCGTCCGTTCGAGACGCAGATGGAGCCCTTCATCAAGGCATACGAAGGCTTCAAGGCGTCTCGCTAGACTTGCTTTTCAGCGCACGCGAGAGGTTGAGCACGCGAACGCCGATGGTGGTTCCGGTCAGGACGGCGATGAGGCCGAGGCCGATCATCAGGGTCGTGCCGTCGTGCGTCCAAAAGCCGTCGAAGCACGAGACCAGCACCGCGATGGTCAGCACCGCCATGCGCTGCGGCTTGGCGAGCGGGCCGGTGAAGTCCGGCGGCAGACCTTCGCCGCGACCGAGCTCGCGCACATAGGCCGCGATCACCGCCAGCACCGCGCAGAGCCAGCCTAACGCGGGGCCCATCACGAAGTTCGCGCTCACCGTCGCGTAGCCCGCGCCGGCCAGCAGCAGGAAATCGGCGAACCGGTCGGGCAGTTCGTTCCAGATGGCGCCGCTGGGTTTGCCCTTGCCGAACTCGACCGCGACCATGCCGTCGAGCAGGTTGCAGAGCAGTCTGAGCTGGATGGTGAACGCCGCGACGATCAGCAGGATCACCCGCGGCCAGCCGGTGATCAGGCCCGACAGGCCCAGCGACGAGGCGCCCAGCACCGCGAAGGCGACGCTGGTGAAGGAGATCAGGTTCGGCGACACGCCGTTCTTGGCCAGAACCCCGGCCAGACGCTTCACCCAGCCGGCGTTGCGGGTCTTCAGCGGCCGGCGGTTGGCGGGCTGTTCGCTCATGGGTGGATCCTGGGGTGACCTGACGCGCCGCATATGGTCATGGTTGGGGCCCGATTCATTGGGTCGATGTGGGGATCGCCGCCCAGCCATGCCCGCCTTTCTGCACCCTGTCATCGACAAGATCTCCGCGCCGCTGTTTTGGGGGCTGGCGGCGACGCTGGCTTTGCTCCTGATCGGCACGGTGGTGGCGGTGGTCCTGCCCATGCTCAGGCCGGCCAAGGACTGGACCAATCTGCGTCAGCGGGTGGCGTCCTGGTGGGTGATGATCGCGCTGGTGGCCGCCGCATTGGTGGCGGGATGGGGCGCGCTGACCATCCTGTTCGCGGGCGTGTCGTTCCTGGCGTTGAAAGAGTTCCTGTCGCTGGCGCCGACCCAGCGCGAGGACCGGCTGGTCATTCTGTTCGCCTATTTGTCCGTGCCCATCGCCTATGGCCTGGTCGCGGTGAACAGTTACGGCGTCTATCTGGTGGCGATCCCGGTCTGGTTCTTCATCACCACGCCGTTTTTGATGGTGCTGGCGGGACAGACCAAGGGCTTCCTCGCGCGGGTGGGGATGTTCAACTGGGGCGTCGTCACCTGCGTCTATAATCTGGGCGTCATTGCGCTCTTGATGCGCGTGCCTCCGGCAGAGGCGCCGCAAGCCGGACCTGCGGGACTGGTGTTCTTCCTGCTGTTCGCGACGGAAGCGAACGACGTCTTGCAGTACGTGTGCGGCAGGCTGTTCGGGCGGCGAAAAATCCTGCCGTCGGTCAGCCCCAACAAGACCTGGGGCGGCTTCCTGGGCGGCTGGATCGGGACCGGCCTACTGATCTTCTTCCTGGCGCCGGTATTCACGCCGCTGCCGTTCTGGCCGAGCCTCCTGCTGGCGGTGCTGCTGCCGCTGGGCGGGTTCGCGGGCGACGTGACCATGTCGGCGATCAAGCGCGACATCGGGGTGAAGGACACCTCCAGGCTGATCCCCGGCCACGGCGGCGTGCTCGACCGCGTCGACAGCCTGACCTTCACCGCGCCGCTGTATTTCCATATCCTCGCCTACTATGCCCACCTCACCTACTGAGGCCGCCCCCTCTCCGCCGAAGATGAGCCCGTTCCGCGGGCTGTTCCTGCGCCTGATCGCCAAGCCGATCGCGCGGGTGATGACCGGCGCCGACGTGCTGGGTTCGGGCAAGCTGCCGCTGGTTGGTCCCGCCATCGTGGTCGCCAACCACAACAGCCATATCGACACCTTGCTGCTGCTGTCGGTGTTTCCCGCGCGCATGCTGCACAAGGTGCGGCCTGTGGCGGCGGCGGATTATTTCCTGACCAACCCCGCGATCAGCTGGTTCTCACGCCGCATGGTCGGCATCACGCCGGTGTCGCGCGGCGTCGCGCGCGGCGAAGACGTGCTGGCGCCGGCCAAGGCGGCCCTGGCGCGGGGCGATATTCTGGTGATCTTCCCCGAAGGCACCCGCGGCCAGGCCGGCGACATGGCGCCGTTGAAGGCCGGCGTCGCGCGCCTGGCGGAAGCGTTTCCCGATGCGCCGACCGTGCCGGTGTGGATCCAGGGCGCCGGGCGCGTGCTGCCCAAGGGCGCGATCGTGCCGGTGCCGATGAACTGCTGCGTGGTGGTGGGCGAACCGGTGGCGTGGACCGGCGAGCGCGGGTCGTACATGGCGGCGCTGCGCGAGCGCCTCGACGCCTTGCGCGCCGAAGCGCCGCCGTTGAAGTGGTCGTGAGCATGCGTATCGTCGCCGGACGCTTCAAAGGCAAACCCCTTACCTCGCCGCAGGGCGCCGCGACGCGCCCGACCTCCGACCGTGCCCGCCAGGCGGTGTTCAACATCCTGGAACACGCCGCGTGGTCGCCCGGCCTGCAAGGCCTGCGCATCATCGACCTGTTCGCGGGCTCCGGCGCCCTGGGTATCGAAGCCTTGTCCCGCGGCGCGTCATTCTGCCTCTTCGTCGAAACCGACGACGAAGCCCGCGGCGCCATCCGCGACAACCTCGAAGCCATGACCCCGGACGGGACGCTGTTCGGCGCCACGCGCGTGCATCGCCGCGACGCGACCGATTTGGGCGTGAGGCCCGGGTCGGCAGGTGCGCCGTTCGACCTGGCGTTCCTCGATCCGCCGTATCGCAAGGGGTTGGGGGAGCGTGCGCTTGCGGGTTTGGCCGAGGGCGGCTGGCTAGCGCCCGGTGCAATCGCGGTGTGGGAAACCGCGGCGGATGAAGATGTCGTGACGCCCGATGGGTATGAAACGCTCGACGAACGCACATACGGCGCTGCGCGCGTACGGTTCATGCGGGTCTAAAAAACACCTCACACAAAGAACCAAAGAAAGAAAAGGAGATAAGGGGATCGCTCTGCAGCGCCCTGCAATCTGATGCGCCTTCGGCGCGGCTCGCTTCGCGGCGAAGCCGCCTTCCCTTCTCTCTTCGGTTCTTATTTTTCTTTGGTTCTTTGTGTGAAGTGTTTTTTTGGGTCGCGTTTACCGCCGGCCGAACAGTTTTTCGATGTCCGACAGTTTCAGTTCCACATAGGTCGGCCGGCCGTGGTTGCATTGGCCGGAGTGCGGCGTCGCTTCCATTTGGCGCAGCAGGGCGTTCATTTCCGCCGCCGCCAGCCGGCGGCCGGCGCGGACGGAGCCGTGGCAGGCCATGGTGGAGCAGACTTCGGCCAGGCGTTCGCCGAGCGCTAGCGCTTCACCGTTTTCGGCGAGGTCGTCGGCGATGTCGCGCACCAGCGCCTGCACATCGGTTTCGCCCAGCAGCGCCGGCGTCTCGCGCACCAGGATGGCGCCGGCGCCGAACGCTTCCAGCACCAACCCCAGTTCAGCCAACTCGTCCGCGCGCGCGAGCACGCGTTCGGCTTCCGACGGGTCGATCTCCACCACTTCGGGGACCAGCAGCGCCTGGCGCGCCACGCCGCCGCCGGCCATCTGGGCCTTCATCCGTTCGTAGACCAGGCGCTCGTGCGCGGCGTGCTGGTCGACGATGACGATGCCGTCGCGGGTCTGGGCCACGACATAGGTCTCGTGCACCTGGGCGCGCGCGGCGCCCAGCGGATAGTCGATCGGATCGATCGGCGCCGAGGCTTGATACTGCGCCTGCGCCGGTTCGCTGACGCCGGGGCGATCGATCGTCTCCACCCGCGCGGACAGATCGGCAAGGCCCGGAATGAACCCGCCGAGCGGTTGCGGCGGCGGGCGCCAGCCGTGGGACGACGAGCCTCCGCCGCCGGGGCGGAAGCCGTCGAGCGCGCTGGTCGCCACCGTGGTCGAGGCGCGGTGGCCGGTGCCGGCCAGTGCGTGCTTCAGGCTGCCGATGATCAGGCCGCGCACCAGGTTCGGATCGCGGAAGCGCACCTCCGACTTGGCCGGATGCACGTTCACATCCACCTCGCGCGGGTCGAGGTCGAGATAGAGCGCCGCGGTCGGATGCCGGTCGCGGGCCAGGAAGTCGGCATAGGCGGCGCGCAAGGCGCCGTTCAACAGTCGGTCGCGCACCGGGCGGCCGTTCACGAACAGATACTGATGCGCCGCGTTGCCGCGCGAATAGGTCGGCAGGCCGGCGTAGCCCGACAGCCGGATGCCCTCGCGCGTCTGATCGATCAGGATCGCGTTCTCTTCGAACTCGCGCCCCAGCACTGCCGCCAGGCGCAGCAGCCGCCCGCCCGGACCTTCCGCTTCGGCCGGCAGACGCAGCGCCTTCCGGCCGTCGAGGTCGAGCGCAAACGCGACCGCTTCGTGCGCCATGGCCTGGCGCTTCACCTCTTCGCTGATGGCGAGCTGCTCCGAGCGCTCCGACTTCATGAACTTCAGTCGCGCGGGCGTGGCGTAGAACAGGTCGCGCACCTCCGCGCGCGTGCCGTGATCGCCCGCAAACGGCGAAGGCTGCACCGCCGATACCGCACCGCCGTCGACGCGGATCGCGTGCGCGTCGCCGCCCTGGCTGCGCGACGACAAGGACAGCCGCGCCACCGAACCGATGGACGGCAGGGCCTCGCCGCGGAAACCCAGCGTCTGGATGTGCAGCAGGTCCCAGCCGCCCTCCGCGTCGGGGGACAGCTTCGAGGTCGCGTGCCGTTCCACCGCCAGCGGCAGTTCGTCGGGCCCCATGCCCCGCCCGTCGTCCTCGACCAATATCCGCGACAGCCCGCCCTGGTCCGCCTGCACTTCGATCCGGGTCGCCCCGGCGTCCAGCGCGTTCTCCACCAGCTCCTTGATCGCGCTCGCAGGCCGCTCCACCACCTCGCCGGCGGCGATGCGGTTGACGGTCTCAGGCGGCAGGCGGCGGATGGTCATGGGGCCAGTTTAGGCCGAGTCAGAGCCTAGGTGGCCACTGGGGGCCAAAAGAAAAGGGCCGACGCTGGGTCGGCCCCTATCCTAGTCCCCGTCCAGTCGGATCGGGCCTCAGAGGCCCGGCAGTTTCCGCTTGGTCTCGTCTTTCTTGATGATGATGCTCTTGCCGCCGGTGAGCGCCTTCAGGCGCTGTTCTTCGGCGGCGACGTTGATCGGCTCCGAGGTGGTGGCGCCGGCGGCGGCGCTCGTCATCGGCGCTTCCTTGCGCCAGAACAGCACCTTGTCGGCGAAGGACTTGTCCTTGTAGGCGATCGCCCCGAACTCGTCGTCCACCACATAGCGGGCGAGCGGGTCGGCGTGCTCGGCGCCGGCGCGCTGCACCAACAGCTTTTCGCCTTCCGAACGGTCGGCGGCCTGGCTCTGGCCGATCAGGGCGAGGCGCGCGGCCGATTCCGGCTGCAGCTCCTGCGGGCGGGGCTCGCCGGGGGCGGGCGGACGCATGGCGTACTCGGGCGGGATCACCAGCGGCGCCTTGGTCACCACCCGGAACTCGTCCGGGGTCACCTTGGCGAGACCGAGGGATTGCTGGGCGTGCTGGCAGGCGGACAGCGAAACCGCGGCCAGGGCCGTCAACGCGAGGATCAGAACGCTCTTACGCATAAAATTCGCCGCTCCCGATGGCCCTGTGGGCCGCTGCAACCCGGTCCCGGGAGACCAGATTACGGAGTCAAAAGTGTGGTGGGGACGTTGCAGCCCTCGCCGAGGGCCGATCAGTTACCGCTTTCCCGCTTGGAAGCCAACCAGGATCGGATGGCCGGACCGAAGGCTTCGACCAGCAAAGCTATGGCCCCAAGGGTGATGGCGCTGTCGGCCACGTTGAAGATCCATGGGAAGAACCCATGCATCAACCCGTTGAAATCCAAGAAGTCTACCACCGCGCCAAAGCGGAAACGGTCGATCACATTGCCCAGCGCCCCGCCCATCAGGCAGCCGGCGGCTAGGGCAAAAAGCCGCTTGTCCGAACGCCGCACCCACCACGCCAGGGCCACCGAGACGCCGACCGCGAACACCGCCAACGCCCAGCGGCTGAGGTCCGCCCCGCCGCGGAACAGGCCAAAACTCATCCCCCCGTTCCAGACCAGGGTCATGTTGAAGGCGCCCGGCCAGACCGGGATCTGACAGAGCGTGATCCCCGCCAGCGACAGGTGGCCCTTCAGCTCCGGGCAGTGGTTGACGAAGGCGCCCAGAGCCAGGGTCTTGGCGACTTGGTCGACCACAATGACCGCGATGGCCAGGCCATAGGCGCCCCAGGCCAGGGGCGTGATCCCGGTGAGGGCGCCGCGCAGGCGCTGGACGGTCGTGTCGCTCATGCAGCCGCTCCGGCGTGGGTCGCGTCCCAGTGGGCCACCGCGTCGGCGTCGCGCAAGCTCAGGTCCGGGTAGCGCGGATCGGAGCCGACCTCGGGGAGGATGCGCCACGAGCGCGCGCACTTCTTGCCGTCGGCCTTCAGCGGCTCGACCGCAACGCCGGGACGTTCGGGCAGGCGGAAGGCGTCGGCGGGGCCTTCGCCCGTGACGAGTGTGGCCTGGCTGGTGCGGAACACCTCGGCCGCGTCGAGGCCTTCGAAGGCCGCCATCAGTTCGGGCGTGAGCCATACCTTGGGCGCAGCCTCCAGCGCCGACCCGATGCGCTTCTCGCGGCGCTCGCCTTCCAGGGCGCCGGTGACCACCTCGAGCACGCTTTCGACCTTGGCCCAGCGCGCGGCTTCCGCCTCGTTGCGCCAGTCGTGCGGCGTGTCGGGGAACTCGCGCAGGCAGTTGGACATGGCGTCCGGATAACGCGTCAGCCACGCCTCTTCGGTGGTGAAGGGGAGGGCGAAGGCGAGCCACGCGGTCAGGCGTTCGAACACCGCGTCGAGCACCGTACGGCAGGCGCGCCGGCGCATCGCATCGGGGCGGTCGCAATAGAGGCTGTCGCGGCGCACGTCGATGTACAGCGACGACAGGTCGGTGGAGCAGAACTCCGCGATCGGCCGGATGGCTTCCTGGAAGTCGTAACGCTCCAGCGCCTCGCGCGTGGACCGGTCGAGTTCGTACAGCCGGTGCAGCATATACCGCTCGAGCGGCGGCATGTCGGCGAGGTCCACCGCCTCGTCCGGCGAATAGTCGCTGAGCGCGCCCAGCAGATAGCGCATCGTGTTGCGCAGCTTGCGATAGGCGTCGACCGTGGTCTGTAGCACCGTCTTGCCGATGCGCTGGTCGTCGGCGTAGTCGCAGAAGGCGACCCACAGGCGCAGGATATCGGCGCCCGACTCCTTGATCACCGCCTGGGGCTCGGTGGTGTTGCCCTTCGACTTCGACATCTTCTCGCCGTTCTCGTCCAGCGTGAAGCCGTGGGTCAGCACCGCGTTGAACGGCGCGCGGCCGCGCGTGCCGCAGGCTTCGAGCAGCGACGACTGGAACCAGCCGCGGTGCTGGTCCGAGCCTTCGAGGTAGAGGTCGGCCGGCCAGTGCGAGTCGTTACGGCCTTCAATGGTGAAGGCGTGGGTCGAACCGGAGTCGAACCAGACGTCGAGGATGTCTTCGACCTTTTCGTAGCGCGCGGGATCGTGTTCGCCCAGGAAGTCGCTGTCCGGCCGGGTGAACCAGGCGTCGGCGCCTTCGCTCGCGATGGCGTCGCTGATGCGCTGGTCGACGGCGGCGTCGTGCAGCGGTTGGTTGGTTTCCTTGTCCACATACATGGCCAGCGGCGTACCCCACGCGCGCTGACGGCTGATCAGCCAGTCGGGACGGTCCTCGACCATCGAACGGATGCGCGTCTGACCCGCCGCCGGATAGAAGGTCGTCGCTTCGATGGCGCTGAGCGCGCGATCGCGCAGGGTCGAGCCGCCCTCGATGGCGCCGTCCATGCGGACGAACCCCAATTCTTTTGTGTCGAGTGGTTTGTCCATAGCGACAAACCACTGGGGTGTGTTGCGGAAGATCACCGGGGCTTTCGAGCGCCACGAGTGCGGATAGCTGTGCTCCAGCCGCCCGCGCGCGAGCAGCTTGCCCGCCTCGATCAGCTTGTCCATCACCGCGCCGTTGGCGGGACCGAACTTGCCGGTCTTCTTGCCCTCGGTTTCCAGCACCTTCAGGCCGCCGAACAGTGGCACGTGCGGATAGTAGGCGCCGTCGGGATCGACGGTTTCGGGGATTTCGTGATGGCCGTGGGCGCGCCAGATCTCAAAGTCGTCGGCGCCGTGGCCGGGCGCCGTGTGCACAAAGCCCGTACCCGCGTCGTCGGTCACGTGATCGCCCGCCAGCATCGGCACGGGGAAACCGTAACCGCCGTCCAGCGACGCGAGGGGATGCTGCACAACCACGCCTTCGGGATCGAAATCCTCGAGGCGCGTCCACGCCGCGACCTTCGCCGCCGCACGCACGTCGTCCGCCAGCTTTTCCGCAACGATCAGACGATCGCCGGGCTTGGCCCACGGTTCGAACGCCAGGTCGGTCTCCATCGCGTCGACGCGATAGACGGCATACTTGATCTCCGGCCCATAGCTGATCGCGCGGTTGGCGGGGATGGTCCACGGCGTGGTGGTCCAGATCACGATGTCGGCGCCGACCGCGGCGTCCGACCCTTCGACCACGGGGAAGCGCGCCCAGATGGTGGGCGAGGTGTGCTCCTGATACTCGACCTCAGCGTCGGCGAGCGCGGTGCGTTCCACCGGCGACCACATCACCGGCTTTGAGCCGCGGAACAGCTGGCCGCTGTTCTTGAACTTGTGAAACTCGCGCACGATCGCGGCTTCGGTGGAGAAGTCCATCGTCGCGTAGGGTTGCTCCCAGCGGCCGAGTACGCCCAGGCGCTTGAACTCTTCGCGCTGGCGGTCGATCCATTCGCCGGCATAGGCGCGGCAGCGGGTGCGGAACTCAGCCTTGGAGACCTCGTCCTTGCGGCGGCCCTTGGCGCGGAATTCTTCCTCGATCTTCCACTCGATCGGCAGGCCGTGACAGTCCCAGCCCGGCACGTAGTCGACGTCGTAGCCGAGCGCGAAACGCGAGCGCACCACGAAGTCCTTCAGCACCTTATTCAGGGCGTGGCCGATGTGGATGGCGCCGTTGGCGTAGGGCGGGCCGTCGTGCAGCACGAACAGTTTCTTGCCCGCGCGCTGACGGTGCTCGCGCAGCGTGCGGTAGAGCGCGCCGTCCTCCCAGGTCTTCAGGATCGCGGGCTCCTTCTGCGGCAGACCCGCGCGCATGGGGAAGGGCGTCTCCGGCAGGAAAACGGTTTCGCGGTAGTCGCGCGACCCGGCGTCGGCGGGGTCGGAGGCGGTTTTGGAGTCGTCGGCCATGGGAGGTCTTCTGGTCGGAGGGTTCGAAAAGGGTGAGCGACAGTCCCGGCGCGCGCGGGGGCCCGAGCCCCGCGGCGTCACGCCGGGCGGTTAATTCGCGTCACACGCTTGGTCGAAGCGGCCATGGGCGGGGGGTTTAGCAGAGGGGTGCGGCAGGGGAAAGGCGGGGCTATGGCCGCACCGGGGTCCAAGCCGCTAAGCTCCGCCCGTCTTTTGGATTGAGGGGTCCGTGGGATGCGACAGAAAAATATGCGGTTCGTCTGGACCGGCCTGGGCCTGGCGGTGCTCGGCGTCCTGTTTTTCTTAGGCATGATGGGCATGATGCCCAAGTCGAACGATCCCGCCGCCATGATGCGGACGGTGGGACAGGTTTCGGGCGTCGGGATCGGGATCGGCCTGGCGCTGGTTGTGTTCGGCCTGATCGGGAAGAAGGTCTAGCGCCAGCGCTCAGCAGTCGGCCGCCATCGCGCACGCCAGCACCACCGTTGCCACGAGCCCAAACGCGAGTAGCGCAGGGACGGATATCAGCAACGTCCACAGCGCCCGCTTGCGATAGCGGACGAAGGCAGCGATCGAGAACCCGACACAGGGGATCAGGCAAGCGAGGCTGAGCCAGGGCGGCAGAACATGGGCGCCAAATAGTAGATCGGCCATCGGCGCCAGCACGCCAAGGGCAAACAAGCACGCCGCGACGCTAAGACCTTGGGCGCGCATCCTGTCAGCCATTCAACCTACGCCGCGCTTCTTCGACGTCCACCGCGATGCGGGCCTTCAGGGCGTCGAGACCGTCGAACTTCTGTTCCGGGCGGATGCGGGAGACCAGTTCGGTTTCCAGGGTCTGGCCGTAGAGGTCTTCGTCGAAGTCGAACAGGTGAACCTCGAGGCGCTCGTCGGTTCCGTTCACGGTGGGGCGGCGTCCTACGTTGGCGACGCCGTCGATCCGGCGCCCGTCGGGCAGGCGCACGCGCACGGCGTAGACGCCGAAGGCCGGGCGCACATAGTCGTCGAGGCCGATGTTGGCGGTGGGGAAGCCGATGGTGCGTCCGCGCTTGTCGCCGTGCATTACTTCACCTTCGATGGCGAAGGGGCGGCCCAGCATGGCGTCGATCTCTTCCACGCGGCCATCGGCGATGGCGCGGCGCGCTTCGGTGGAGGCGTATTTCACGCCGTCCAGCGCGGCCATGCGCTCGACGATGGTGACGTCGAAGCCGAGTTCGCGGCCGTAGCGCTGCAGGATCTCGCCGCTGCCGGTGCGGTCCTTGCCGAAACTGACGTCGAAGCCGGCGGCCACGTGTTTCACGCCGAGGCCCTGGGCCAGCACGTCGTGGGCGAAGGCGTGGTCGCTCATCTCCGCCATGGTCGCATCGAAGGGCAGGCGGTAGAGAATGTCGACGCCCAGCGCCTCCAGGGCGCGCGCCTGCTGCGCGGGGCCCATCACGCGGAACGGCGCGGCGTCCGGCTGGAAATAGCGGCGCGGATGCGGGTCGAAACTGATCACACCCGACGGAATGTGGTGTTGGCGCGCGTAGTCGACCGCCGCCGCGATCACGCGCTGGTGGCCGATGTGCAGGCCGTCGAAGTTGCCGAGCGCGACAGAGGCGCCGCGCAGGTCGGGCGACAACCCGCGCCAGTCGTGCACGATCTTCAGCGTCATGCGGGCCTCTTGGCGACCAGCATCACCGCTTCGCCGGTCACCGCGGCCTTGCCGGCGACGGAACAGGTGGTCTTTGCGGTCACGTGGCCGTGGCGCGCATCGATGTCGGTGATCTCCACGCGCGTTACCACCTCGTCGCCGATGTGGATCGGGCGGCGAAACTTCAGCGACTGCGAAATGTAGATCCCGCCCGGCCCGGGCAGCTCTTCGCCCAATAGCGCCGAGATGAAGGCGCCGGCCAGCATGCCGTGGGCGATGCGCGCCTTGAATTGGGTCGTGGCGGCAAAGGCTTCGTCAACGTGCACGGGATTGTGGTCGCCCGACACCGCGGCGAAGCGGTCGATGTCGTCGGCGGTCACCGTGCGGCGCGCCTCGGCGGCTTGGCCCACGGTCAGGTCTTCGAGAAAATGACGCGGCATAGCCATCCTTTTAGCGCGCTTCGCTTTCGATGCGAGGCCCGGTTTGTTTGATCCTCCCCCGGCCCGACGGGCCGTAGGGGAGGGGGGCCGCCGGAGGCGGTGGAGGGGCCGGCGCCGGCGACGGATTGGCGTCAGTGGATGGGGACACGACGATAACCGGGTGGCGCCGGCGCTGGCCCCTCCACCACTTCGTGGTCCCCCTCCCCTGCGCGCTACGCGCGGGGGAGGATTTCACCGTATCACCAGACCAGATCGGCGCTCGCCCAGCGGGCGCTTGCTTCACCCAGGCGCAGCAGGGCTTCCACCCGCTCGGGATCGAGGCGGCCCTCGTGGTCGGCGGCCTCCTTGCCGTGGATGCCGGAGGCGACAAACAGCACGTCGAGGCCCTGGCGGTTGGCGCCCAGCACGTCGGTGGGAATGCCGTCGCCGATGGCCAGCACGCGCCCCATGTCGAGCGGCTTGCCGTGCAGCCGCTCAGCGCCGGCCAGAGTCGAGGCGTAGATCGGGGCATAGGGCTTGCCGCACATGGCGACGTCGCCGCCCAGTTCCTCGTAGAGATCGGCCAGGGCGCCGGCGCAATAGATCAGCTTGTTCCCACGCTGGACCACGCGGTCGGGATTGGCGCACACCATCGGCAGGCCGCGCTGCACGCAGATCTCGAAGCGTTCGCGGTAATCTTCGGGCGTGTCCTTGTCGTCGTCGAAGGGACCGGTGCAGGAAACGAACGCGGCCTCCTCCGGCGTCTCGCACAACTCCACGCCGGTGCCTTCGTACAGCGGACCGTCGCGAGCGGGACCGACGCCCCACGCGGGCCCCGGCGCACGCTGCGCCAGTTCATCGCGCGTCGCGTCGCCCGAGGTGACGAAGCCCGACCAGGCGCTGTCAGGCACGCCCAGGCCGCGCAACTGGTGCACCACGTCGCTCGACGGTCGCGGCGAGTTGGAGATCAACACCACCGGCCCGCGCGCCTGCTGGAAGGTGGTCAGGGCCGCACAGGCCGCAGAGAAGCTCTCGCGCCCATTGTGGATCACCCCCCACACGTCGCAGAGCACGACGTCGTAGCGGTCGGCGATTTCGGAAAGGCCGGAAATGATGGCGGGCGCGGTCATGGCCGGGCGGTAGACGGTGGCGGAGGCGGGGTCAACGCCTCAGTGCGCGCCCTCCCGCTTCAGCAGCTCGCGCTTGCGCTCGACGCCCCAGCGATAGCCGGTGAGTTTGCGGTTCGAGCCGACGACGCGGTGGCAAGGGATCACGATCGACACCGGGTTGGAGCCGCAGGCCATGCCCACCGCCCGCACCGCCTTGGGCGCGCCCGCGGCCTCGGCGACCTGGGCATAGGTCCAGACTTCGCCCACGGGGATGCGGCGCAGCACGTTCCACACGCGCTGCTGGAAGGCGGTGCCGCGGATGTCGAGCGGCAGGTCCTTCAGCGACGCGCCGGGCGTTTCGATCGCGGACACGACCAGGGCGACCATTTCTTTGAGGCGCGCGTCGTTCTTCACCGCCTTGGCGTTGCGGAAGTTGCGGGTGAACTCGGCGATCATCGCGTCGGGATCGTCGCCGATCTCGATGGCGCAGAGGCCCTTGTCGGTGGCGGCGGCCAGCACCCAGCCGAGACTGCAGGGCGCGACCGCGAGTTTGATCTCTTCGCCGACGCCGCCGTCGCGATAGGCGCGCGGCCGCATGCCGAAGCGCGTGTCGGCGCCTTCGTAGAAGCGGCTGGAGGAGCCGTAGCCCGCGTCATAGACCGCCTCGGTCACACTGGCGCCCGACTTCAGCGCCGCCTTGGCGCGGCGGTCGCGCACCTGGGCCGCGTATTGGCCGGGCGTCACGCCGGTCTCGGCCTTGAACAGGCGGTGGAAGTGGAAGGGGCTGAGCCCAGCCTTGTCCGCCAGCGCGTCGAGGTTGGGCGCGGTTTCGGCGTCCTCGATCATGCGGCAGGCGCGCGCGACCAGGGCGGCGTTGGGCGAGGCTTCCTCGTCGGGCTTGCAGCGCTTGCAGGCGCGGAAGCCGGCGGCGCGGGCCAGGTCGGCGGTGTCGTAGAAGGCGACGTTCTCGCGTTTGGGGATGCGGGCCGGACAGCCGGCGCGGCAGTAGATTCCAGTGGTCTTCACCGCCATCACGCCCCGGCTGCGCATGGTCTTGTCGCGCCGGACGAAGGCGTCGTAGCGGGTGTCTTCCGAGGGCGGGGCGGGCTCGCTCATCAGGTCGAACATATCGGGTCTCCAGCGGATTTGCGCCACCTTGCCCTCGCCCGGCCAGGGCTGCGTCCCGCGCCTTGCTCTCAATGTCGCGGAGTGCACAGATATCCCCGTTCTGCTGGGAGGGGATGATGCGGAAAGCTCTGATCGGGGCGGCTGCGGCCGCGGGTCTGTTGGCGGGGAGCCCCGCCTTGGCGCAGCCGGCGCCGGGCAGTCTCTGCGACTTCATCCAGGGGGCGGTGATCCAGGGAGCCGCCCATTTCAATCGGTTCAAAGGCTCGCCCGGAACCGAGCCCGGCACCTACAACATCCCCGAACAGCTGGAGCCGCCGAACGGGGACTGCGGCGTCATCGATCATCCCTCGACCGGCGAGACCTATGTGCTTTGCACCTGGCACACCAATCCGGGCGTCAGCGAGACGGCTGCGCGCGCCGAGATGGGCAAGTTGACCAAGGAAGTCGGCGGTTGCCTGGGCAGCGGACGCAAGCCGCATCCCGCCCCGCCGGGCCTCGACGGTGTCGCGTTCGCCGAGGACCCCATTCACGACCGCGCCATGCTTACCTTCAGCAAGGACGACAACGGCACGTTCGAATATATGCTGATGATCTATCCCGATCCGTAACCGCGCGTCAGCCGTAACGCCGGCCGCGGCGGGGGTGCAGGGTCGAGCGGATGTATTCGTTGGGCGGGTCGGTTTCGGCGAGCACCTGTTCCTTGATGGCGCGGGGTTCGCCGAAGAGGTGGCCCTGGCCGTAGGCGATGTCGAGGTCGAGGATGTCGACCACCTGGCGTTCGCTCTCGACCTTTTCCACCACCAGCTCGATGCCGTAGCGGCGGGTCAGTTCGGCAAAGTCGCCGGCGTGGATGTCCTTCATGGTGCTGAGCGCCGGCGCGCCTTCGACGTCGAGCAGTTGTTCGAGCAACAGGTCAGCGGAGATCTTCACGAACTTCACGTCCGAACGCTGCAGGTCGGTGAAGTCGAGATCGAGCGTCTGCACCTTGTCGATCGAGAACTGGAAGCCGAGGTCGGCCAGCCGCGCCATGTTGCGCGCCTCGATCGACCCGCGCGCATCGAACGCCGCCTGACCCAGTTCGAAGATCAGGGCGCCGGCGAGATCGCGGTTGTCGGCGAGGAATTCCAGGAACTGCGGGAAGAAGGCCTCGTCCGACAGCGACGCGGGCGAGACGTTGCAGAAGATGCCGACCTTGCGGTCCTGCTTGGCCAGCCGGCGCACGATCTGCACGCAGCGGAACAGCAACAGGTTGTCGATGGCGGAGACCAGGCCCTCGATCTCGGCGACCGAGAGGTATTCCGCCGGCATCATCACCCGGCCGGTCTCGTCGCGCAGGCGCGAGAAGCTTTCGTAGAAGACCGTCCTGCGCTGGGGCAGGCTGACCACCGGCTGCAGGTAGAGGTCGACCCGGTTTTCGGCCAGGGCCTCGCGCACCGTCTCGAGCAGCGCGGCGGTTTGCCGCGTGCGCCGGCCCTCGTGGGTCTCCGGCGGCTGGTGCCTGATTCCCGAGAGCCGCGCTTCCAGGTCCACGCCCATCCGGTGGACCAGGTCCTCGAGCATGCGGACCTCGTCGGTCAGCTGCTCGGTGTTGGCCAGCGCGCCGTGCTCGATCTGGCCGGCCAGGCCGCTGAGCGTCCCCTGGGCCCCTTCGAGGGCGTCGGCCAGCAGGCGGTGAGCCTCGCGGACGGCGTCGATTTCCCTTTCCAGCCCGGCTCTTACCGATCCTTGGGAGACCAGGACGTGGATCGACAGCAGGGCGCCCAGAACCCCGGTCAGGGCGGCGATCCCCGCGCCCCAGCCTGCACCAGACCGCGCGACCAGGGCGGCGACGGTCATGGCTAGGAACAGGTAGGCGCAGAACAGAAGCGCCGAGGTGATTTTGCGCATGAAGCCGCCCACTGGAATCACCTGAGTATCCAGCTATCAAGGCTCCTGGGGAAGGAGCCCTCCGCAAATGACCTCACCGGGCAATCTGTTCGACCTGACCGGCCGCTCGGCCATCATCACCGGATCGTCCCGGGGGATCGGCAAGGCCATCGCCGAACGGCTGGCCGAGCACGGCGCCAAGGTGGTGATCTCGTCGCGCAAGGCCGAGCCCTGCCGCGAGGTCGCCGACGCCATCAACGCCCGATTCGGCGCCGGCAGAGCCATTGCGGTGGCCGCCAACATCGCCTCGCGCGAGGATCTGCAGAACCTGGTCGACAAGACCAACGACGCCTTCGGCCAGGTCGACGTGCTGGTCTGCAACGCCGCGTCCAACCCCTACGCCGGGCCGCTGTCGGGAATCTCCGACGAGCAGTTCATGAAAATTCTTCAGAACAACGTGATTTCCAACCACTGGCTGATCCAGATGTGCGCGCCGCAGATGGTCGAGCGCAAGGACGGCTCGATCATCATCGTCAGTTCGATCGGCGGCCTGCGCGGCAATGCGCTGATCGGCGCCTACAACATTTCCAAGGCGGCGGACTTCCAACTCGCGCGCAACCTCGCGGTCGAGTACGGCGCCTCGGGCGTGCGGGTGAACTGCATTGCGCCGGGCCTGATCCAGACCGACTTCGCGCGCTATCTTTGGGAGAACCCCAAGATCCTCGAAGCGGTCACCGCGCCGATGCCGATGAAGCGCATCGGCCAGCCGGACGAGATCGCCGGCGCCGCCGTCTATTTGGCGTCGAGGGCCTCGACCTACATGACCGGCCAGGCCCTGGTCGTCGACGGAGGCGTGACCGTCGCGTGGTGAAAAAGAAGAAGAGACGCCGCAAGATTCCCGGCTGGCTGCAGACCTGTCTCTACGCCATCGAGGTCGTGCTCTACGATCTGCTGCATGTGATCGTGGGCGCGCTGCCGGTGGATGTGGCGTCCGACTTCGGCGCCTGGATGGGCGGCACGTTCGGGCCGTTGTCGTCGACCAACAAGATCGTCAAGCGCAACCTGTTGCTGGCCTTCCCGGACATGGATCCGGCCGAGCGCAAGCGCATCCTGCACGCCCAGTGGCGCAACACGGGGCGGTTGTTCGCCGAGTTTCCGATCCTGCACAAACTGACACCCGCGTCGGGGCGGGTCGAGGTGATCAACGGCGAGCGGCTCGACGCCATCCGTGAGGCGGGCAAGCCGGTGGTGTTCGTCTCCGGCCACTTCTCCAACTGGGAGATCATGCCCCTGACCATCGTTCACTACGGCGTGGTCTGCGAGATGACCTACCGCGCGGCGAACAATCCGTGGGTGGACAAGCGCATAAAGGAAAGCCGCGCCCGCTACGGCGTGAAGCTGTTCGCGCCCAAGGGCGGCGACGGCTCGCGCGAACTTTTGCAGGGCATGAAGCGCGGCGCCTCTGTGGCGTTGATGAACGATCAGAAGTTCAATCGCGGGCTGGCGGTGCCGTTCTTCGGCCACGACGCCTTCACCGCGCCCGGGCCGACGCGGCTGGCGCTGAAGTTCGGAACCGTGTTGCAGACCATGACGGTGCGCCGGCTGAAGGGCGCACGCTTCCAGGCCATCGTGCACGAACCGATCGAGCTGGAGCGCACCGGCGACCGGCCGCGAGACATCGAAGCCGGCGTGCGCCGCATCTCGGCCTTCGTCGAGGAGGAGGTGCGCAATCACCCCAACGACTGGTTCTGGGTGCACAAGCGCTGGCCCAACGAGGCCTATGCGGCGTCTGGCGCGGCGAAACCGGAAGCGGAAGACGAAGAGGGGTCCGAAGAGGACGGGGATGTGCCCTAGGCGGCGTCGGCGGCGTCGGCCAGCGCTTCTTCTTCGTCGCGGTGCGCGTCTTCCGAGCGACGGAACGGCCCTTCGTAGCGCTCGTCCTTCATGCGACGGCGGCATGGCCCGAAATAGTCGTCGGTGCGCACGAACGGGCGCGGCTTGAAGATCACCGTCTGGATGCGGCCCAGCACCGCCTTGGCGGTGACCGGCTTGACCATGAACTCGGTGATGCCGGCGTTGCGCGCCTCCATGACGCGCGAGCGTTCCGCGTGGCCGGTCATCATGATGATCGGCAGATAGGGGTTGGGGCTGTCCTTGGCGTTGCGCACGAGGCGGGTGAACTCGACGCCGTTCAGGGGCGCCATGTTGTAGTCCACGATGGCCAGGTCGGCGGCAAACTCGGAGAGCAGCGTCAGCGCCTCGGCGCCGTTGGAGGCTTCCCTCACCGTGCCCACCCCGGCGGCCTTCAGCATGGCCGAGACGATCCAGCGCATCTGCGCATTGTCGTCGACCAGCAGGATCTGGAGCGGTTCCAGTGCGGACAAGTTTCGGCCCTCTGCGCCCGGTTCTGGGCGCGCTGTTGCGACACATTGTCCGAAAACGGTTTGAAAGCGGTAAACGCCGGGGCGATAACCCGTTGAACGGCGTTCAGTATTCGGGGCTCAGACGGCCTTCGCCCCGCCCACGAGCAGCGAGGGGTCCAGGTTGCGGGTCCGCCAGTGCAGCCGCCAGCACAGGTGCGGGCCGGTGGCGCGGCCGGTTTGGCCGACGTGGCCGATGACTTGGCCGGTTTTGACCATCTCGCCCTTGCTCACGAACTGCTTGGACTGGTGCAGGTAGACCGAGATGAAGCCCTGGCCGTGGTCGATCAGGGTGATCCCCCCGTCGAAATGCATGTCGGGGACCGCGAGGGCGACGAGGCCCGGGGCGGGGGCGTGGATCGGAGTCCCGGTGGGGGCGGCCAGGTCGATGCCGTAGTGGGGCTTGGACGGGGTCCCGTTCAGGACCCGCTGGTTGCCGAACCGGCCCGAAACCACGAAGTGCTCGACCGGCCACTGGAAGCCGTCCTTGAACCAGTCGCCGTCGACGCGGCTGGCGAACCCCTCGGCCTTCAGGGCGACCTCGCGCCTGATCCGCGCCAGCAGGGCGGGGTCGGTGGGGGTCACCTGGTCCTGGGGCAGGCCATTGACGTGCTGCACGTCGTAGGCGGTCGGTGCGATGGTCAGGTCGCGATCCTGGCTTCCCGCAGCGAGGCGATAGGCCGGCGGCTCGTCCCGGTCGAAGCCGACCACGAACAGGCCCGAGGCGGACGCCTGGGTGACCGCCACGCCGTCCACCGTGACCGGCGCGCGGGGCTTGGCCTGACCGATGGCGTAACCGCCCTGGACTAGTTTGCCGGTGAGCGGCAGGGCTTCGGCCGCAAAGGCGGGAACGCCCGCGGCGCCCAGAAGGGCCCCGGCGCCGGCGCGCAGCATCAGGCCGCGGCGGTTCAGGCCTTGGGTTGGGATTCCTGCCACCGCTGCAAAGCCTCCTTGGGCCCCGCATAGGCCTCCTGCCGCTTGGGGTCCCAGTAGCGCAGGGCGTTCAAGGCAATGGGCTTGCCGGTCACCGCACAGGTAACGAACCGGCCGGGCTTCAGGACGACAAACTCGCCGTCGCCGTAGTGCACGACCGCCTGGCCGTCGAGGTTCCGATCATGGACGTTCATGAGGGGAATGTACGGGGTCGGGGGGCGAGATTCCAGACGGGTGTGCGGGAGGTTGCCGGTCTTTTTAGCCGCAGAGATCGCAGAGGAAGATAAAGCCGCGGAGATCGCAGAGCGGTCGTGTCCCATGGCCGCCCGCAGGGCTTTCTGAGTTCAGGTATTTAAGAAGGTCGCTTCGCGACAAGCGCTCCTTCTCTGCGATCTCTGCGGCTTTATCTTTCCTCCGCGATCTCTGCGGTTTTCTTAGAACAGGTCGCCTTGGGCAGCGGGCGTCGTTTTCGTCGCCCGCGGTTTCGGCTTCTCCGCTTCGCCATCGACGTGCGCTGAGCGGTCGCCGTCGCCGAAGGTCAGGTTGATCGGGTCGCCGGGTTTCAGGGCTGCAGCCTTGTCGACGACGGAGCCGTCGGGCCGTCGCACCAACGCAAACCCGGGGCGCGGCGGGCGTGTTGGGTCCAGCGAACGCAACAGTTGCGTCAGAGCAACAATCCGGTCGGCGCTGCGGGCCAATCTCCGGTCCGCGGCGGGGCGCAGGCGGGCAGAGAGGTCGCGGAGGCGGTCGGTTTTCAGGTCGATGGGACGTTGCAGCAGGCCGGGGGTCAGGCGCGAGGCGGCGCGCACCAGTTGGTGGCGGTGTTCTGTGACATTGCGCTGTAACGCGGCGCCCAGGCGGTTGGCGACGAGGTCGAAGCCCTGGCTCTTGATCGCCAAGAGGTCGTCCAGGCGCGGCAGGCCGCGTGACGCGGCGGCTAACCGGTTGCGGCGGTCTTCAAATCCGCGCGCGGCGCAGCGGAGCATGCGCTGGTTCAGCCCCGACACCGCGGCGCGCAGTTCGGTCAGCACCGGTGTCGCCATTTCCGCAGCCCCGGTCGGCGTCGGCGCGCGGCGGTCGGAGACGTAGTCGATCAGGGTGGTGTCGGTTTCGTGCCCCACGGCGGAGATCAGCGGGATGGTTCCTTCCGCCACCGCGCGCGCCAGGCCCTCGTCGTTGAACGGCCACAGGTCCTCGATGGAGCCGCCGCCGCGCGCCACGATCAACAGATCCGGGCGCGGAATGGCGCCCGCGCCGTCCATCGCGTTGAAGCCGCGCACCGCCGCCGCCACCTGCGCCGCCGCCGGCGCGCCCTGCACCACCACCGGCCACACGATCACGCGGCAGGGCCAGCGGTCGCGGATGCGATGCAGAATATCGCGGATCACCGCGCCGGTCGGGCTGGTGATCACCCCGATCACCGCCGGCATCATCGGCAACGGCCGCTTGCGCGGCGCGTCGAACAGACCCTCGGCGTTGAGCTTCGCCTTCAGCCGTTCGAGCTGCGCCAGCAATGCGCCGACGCCGGCGTGCTCCATGGTCTCGATGACGATCTGGTACTTGGACGAAGCCGGATAGGTGGTGATGCGGCCGGTGACGATGACCTCGAGCCCCTGTTCCGGCTGGGCGGTCAGGCCGCGGACGTTCATCTTCCAGACCACGCCGTCGATGGCGGCCTTGTCGTCCTTCAGCGAAAGGTAAACGTGGCCCGAGGCGTGGCGCGTCACCTTCGACACCTCGCCGCGCAGCCGCACATAGCCGTAGGTCGTCTCCAGCGTCCGCTTCAGGGCGTGCGACAGTTCCGAGACGGAATAGGCGGGCGCGTTGCCGTCGGCCTCAGGCTCGCCGGCGGCGGGCGATAAATCATGGGTATCCGGCGGCGAGTCGGCAGGCGTCATGGTTGATAGATAGCAGGGGGTTCGGCTCTGCGCTTGACCGGCGCGGCGGGACAGGTCATTCGCGCGTTCGATGAACATACTTTTGATCGGGTCCGGCGGCCGTGAGCACGCCCTGGCCTGGAAGATCCGCCAGTCGACCCTGCTCAAGCGCCTCGTGGTGGCGCCGGGCAATCCCGGCATCGCGCGGGTGGCCGAGACGCGGGACGTGTCGCCGACCGACGTGACCGGCCTGGTGGCCCTGGCGCGGGAGATCAAGGCCGACCTGGTGGTAGTCGGCCCCGAATCGTCGCTCGAGGTCGGCATCGCCGACCTTCTGGCCCAGAGCGGCATCCCCTGCTTCGGCCCGACCGCCCAGGCGGCCCAGCTGGAAACCTCCAAGGCCTTCACCAAGGAGTTCTGCTCGCGCTGGGAAATCCCGACCGCGGGTTATGGCGTGTTCGACACCGCCGAGGCGGCCTTCGCCTATCTCTCGCAACTGAAGCCGCCTTACGTAATCAAGGCCGACGGCCTGGCCGCGGGCAAGGGCGTGGCCATCTCCGACGACCGCAAGGACGCGGAGGCCGAGATCGAGGCGCGGCTGGCCGGACGTTACGGCTCATCGCGGGTGGTGATCGAAGAGTTCATGCGCGGCGAGGAAGCCTCCCTCTTCGCCCTGTGCGACGGCGAGCGCGCGGTGCTGTTCGGCGGGGCCCAGGACCACAAGCGCGCCTTCGACGGCGACACCGGGCCCAACACCGGCGGCATGGGCGCCTATTCGCCGGCGCCCGTGTTCACGCCCGAGTTGGTGGCGGCGGCGGAAGCCGACATCGTGCAACCGACCGTGCGCGGCATGGCGGAAGAGGGCGCGCCCTATCGCGGCGTGCTTTACGCCGGCCTGATGTCCACCGACCAGGGCCCCAAGCTGGTCGAGTACAACGCGCGCTTCGGCGATCCGGAATGCCAGGTGCTGATGCTGCGGCTGCGCAGCGACATCGTGCCTTATCTGCATGCGGCGGCGACCGGCGGCCTGGCGCGGCTGGGTCCGCCGACCTGGCGGGCGGAATCGGCGATCTGCGTGGTGCTGGCCGCGCGCGGCTATCCCGACAGCCCGATCCCCGGCTCGGTGATCAGGGGCGCCGAGCAGGACTTCGGCAGCGACGTGGTGGTCTTCCACGCCGGCACCGCGCGCAAGCACGACGGCGCCCTGGCCGCCGCGGGCGGACGCGTGCTCAACATATGCGCGCTGGGCACAACCTTCGAAGCGGCGCGTGAAAAGGCCTACGCGGCGATCGCCAAAATCGACTGGCCCGGCGGCTTCTATCGCTCCGACATCGGCTGGCGCGCGGCGGGCCGGGCTTAAAAACAACAAGAGGGGAGAGGAAGGACTCGAAGAACTCAAAGAAGCGCAAGCGCGCGGTGTTCCGAGGGCCGCTTCGCCGAAGGCGCTTTCACAGATCAGGCCCGCTGCGCGGGCAAGAAGGAATGGGACACCTTACCCTTCTTCGGGTTCTTCGAGTCCTTCCTCTCCATCCTTGCTTTTTTTGACTACGCCGCCGCGTAGATCAGGCGGCCTTCGCCGAGGTCGCTGCGCAGGTCCGCCAGATCGCCGTGCGACAACGCGAAGCAGCCATCGCTGCGGCCGAGTTGGCCGAAGCGGTCGAGGAAGGGGACCTCGCAGTACTGCGCCGCGTGCACGATGATGGCGCGGTTGCGGGCTTCCGAGTTGGTCGCATCGAGGCCGTCCAGCAGCACATTGGCGCCGTCGCGCGCGCCCACGCTCAAGCCGGCCGTCACATAGGCCCCTAGCGACGACGCATCGGAATTGGGCGTGTTGGAAAAGCGGGTGGCGTAGCCGGTGCGCTCGCGGTCCGAACCCAAGCCGTGGGCGGTGCGGAAGCTGCGCACGTCGCCGGTCTTCAGGTCGAGGCGGAACAGCCGCGGTTTGCTCGAGTGCACGGTGAAGTCGACGAGGTAGATCGCATCCTTGCGCGTGATTCTGTCGCTGTGGCGGTCCATGGCCTTCAGGGCGGCGTCCAGTAGAGGCTTTCGAAGCACGCCCCGCGGGTCCAGCGTCGCCGTGGACGCGGCCGCGCCGGCGGGGGGCTCCAGCGTCCGCGGATCGAATTGTCCCAGGCGCGCGTCGCCGGCGGCGAGCCTCATCAGGGACGTCTGAGCCCACGATCCGGTGGCGACGGAGCAGCCCAGGGTCACGGCGCCCAGGACGAGACCACGGCGGGAGAGTGACGGCATTCGGGAGGGGTCCTTTATGCGGCCCTCCCATCTAAGAGACCTCTTGGCGAACCGCGACGCGGCCTTATGCTGCACCCAAGAGCGCGGCCCGCTTCAAGGCGCCGCAGGGTGGGGAGAATTGGCATGAAAACGACGCTGATGGCGGCCGCGGCCGCCGTTCTGGCCTTGGCCGTGGCGGGGGCGCATGCGGCGGCCCAGGCGGGCGCCGCGGATATGACCTACGTCCAGGTTGGGCGGCTGCTGGCGGATCCCGCGACCGGCAAGGTCGAGACCAACAAGACCCTGGTGGTGAAAGACGGCCGCATCGTCGAGATCGACGACGGCTTTGTCGGCTCGGGCGACGTGGTCGACCTGCGCGACAAGTTCGTCCTGCCGGGCCTGATCGACACCCACGTTCACATCCTCAGCCAGCAGGGTCCGAACGTGAAAATGGATGAGGTGACCCGCTCCAAGTCGGCCGAGGTGGTCGACGGTGCGGTCTATGCCCTGCGCACCCTGCGCGCGGGCTTCACCACCGTCGCCGACGTGGGCGACGACAACGAGCCGATCTTCGCCCTGCGCGACGGGATCGCGGCGGGCAAGCTGCCCGGGCCGCGCATCGTCACCTCGGGCAATATCGTCACGCCCACCGGCGGCCACGCCGATGTGCACAGCTTCCGCCCGGAAATCATGGAAGTGCTGGAGAGCCCCGCCCACTGCGACGGCCCCGAGGATTGCCGCCGCATCGTGCGCCGCCAGATTCAGATGGGCGCGGACCTGATCAAGATCACCGCCACCGGCGGCGTGCTCGACGACAGCGCCACCGGCGTGGACCAGCAGTTCACCGACGAGGAAATGCTCGCCATCGTGCAGACCGCCCACAGCCTCGGCCGCATCGTCAAGGCGCACGCCCACGGCACGGCGGGCATCAACGCGGCCCTGCGCGCCGGCGTCGACTCCATCGAGCACGGCACCTACCTCGACGACGAATCGATCAAGCTGTTCAAGGAGCACAACGCCTATCTGGTGCCGACCCTGCTCGCCGGACACACGGTGCAGGAGGAAGCGTCAAAGCCCGACACCTGGATGCCGCCGGCGGTAAAGGCCAAGGCGCTGCAGGTCGGCCCCAACATGATCGCCATGCTGCACCGCGCCCACGCGGCCGGGGTGAAGATCGCCTTCGGCACCGACTCCGGTGTCAGCCACCACGGCGACAACGCGCGTGAGTTCGCGCTGATGGTGCAGGCGGGCCTGACCCCGCTGGAAGCGATCAAGGCCGCGACGGTCACCGCGTCCGAACAGCTCCGCTTGAACGCGACGGTGGGCACGCTGGCGCCCGGCAAGGCCGCCGACCTGATCGCGGTGAAGGGCGATCCGCTGAGCGACGTCACCCTGCTCGAACACGTCAACGTCGTGATGAAGGGCGGCAAAATCTACAAGCAGTAGGTGACGCCGATTGGGAGTGCCGCTAGGAGTGAACGTGCTCAACGAAGGACGTTTTCCATGGCCGACCAGCAAATCACCATCAAGACCGCCGACGGCGATTGTCCGGCGCATGTGCTGACCCCCAGCCGGGGCGAGGGGCCGTGGCCGGCGGTGATTTTCTATATGGACGCGCTGGGCATGCGCCCGGTGCTGGTCGAGATGGCCCAGCGGCTGGCGGACGCCGGCTATGTGGTGCTGGCGCCGGACCTGTTCTATCGCGCGGGGCCCTACACCCTGCCCACGCCGGCTGAGGTGTTCAAAGGCGACTTCCGCGCCATCATCGGCCCGCTGATGTCGACCACCGACAACGCCAAGGCCGGCGCGAGCGATACGGCGGCCTTCCTCGCCTATCTCGACTCCCGCGCGGATGTGAGGGGCCCGAAGATCGGGACCGTGGGCTTCTGCATGGGCGGCGGCATGGCGCTGACCGCGGCGGGGACCTATCCCGATCGCGTCGCGGCGGCGATCAGCTTCCACGGCGGCAATCTCGCCAGCGACTCGCCGCTCAGCCCGCACCTGCTGGCGCCCAAGATGAAGGCCGAGGTCTATGTCGCCGGCGCCGACAACGACAACAGCTATCCGCCGGAGATGGCGCAGCGTCTGGAAAAGGCGCTGAGCGACGCAGGCGTGCGCCACAAGTGCGAAATCTACGCCGGCGCCCACCACGGCTGGATGAAACCCGACTTCCCCATCTACGACGAAGCGGCGGCGGAGCGCGGATGGCGCGAAATGTTCGCGGTATTCGAACGGAATTTGCGCTGACGGTACGCAACGCCACGTGATTCTCACCCCTCCCCGGAAAGGGGAGGGGACCGCGCGAAGCGCGAGGGGTGGGGTAACAGGCGCGATGGCACAGAACGCGCGGCGCTTGCTTCGAATGATTGCGTTGATGTTGTGGACGGTCCCCCACCCCGCGCTCCGCGCGACCCTCCCCCTTCGGGTGAGGGTGACTTAAGAAGCAAGTCCGCCGATCAGAGTTTCAGCAATCCGTCCAGCGCCGCTTCATCTTCGAACCGCGCGCGCACGGGCCAGGCTTTCACCTGTTCGCGCCACCGGGGCGACAGGCGCACCCAGTCCTTTTCCGTGGTGACCATCCCTGCGCCGTAGGCCTTTGCGCGGCCGGCGATGAAGGTCATGTCGGCGTCGGTGTACGCCTGGTGGTCGGGGAAGGGGACGAAGTCGGAAAGCGTGCAGCCCGCGGCCTTGAGCGCGTGTTCGACCTTCCAGGGCTTGGCGATGCCGGCGAAACCGACCTGAGGGCCGGGCGGCGGCGGCTCGGCGGGCTCGAGGCGCGCGATCAGCAGCGGCTTGTTCTGGAACAGCATCAGCAGATCGGGATCGGGCGCGCCGAGATCGGCGGGCAGCAACAGCACCACCGCGTCGGCGCGCCCCAGGCCGAGGTTGAACGGCTCGCGCATCGGGCCGGCCGGAAACACCGCGCCGTCGCCGAAGGGCCAGGCGTTGTCGCGCGTCTCGCCATCGACGACGATCAGCGACAGGGTCTTCTTCAACGCCGGGTTCTGGTGGCCGTCGTCGAGCACGATGCTCTTGAACCCGGCTTCGACCATGGCGCGGGCGCCCGCGGCGCGGTCGCGTGAAACGTAGAAGGCGCCGTTGCGCGCCAGCATCAGCGCCTCGTCGCCGACGTCGGCGGCGGTGTCGGTTGCGGGAGCGACCGCGTGCGGCCCTTCGGTCTTGCCGCCGTAGCCCCGCGACAGGCCCGCGGCGTTCACGCCCTTGGCGCGCAGACGGGCGAGCACCTCGCGCACCACCGGCGTCTTGCCCGAGCCGCCGACGGTGAGGTTGCCGACCGAAATCACCGGCACGCCGGCGTCGAACGGCGTCGCCTTGGCGATGCGCCGCGCCGTCGCCGCGGCCCAAATCCACGACATAGGCCGAAGACCAAGGCGCAGGACTGCGCCCGGCGCCCGGTCGCGCACATACCACCAGCGCGGCGTGGTGAGCTTCATGGCAGCAGCGCCTGCAGCTTGGCGAACGCGGGCGCGAGGTCGCTCTTCTCGGCGATCAGCTTCAGCGCGGCATCGGCGGTGGCGGCGTCCTTGCCGTCGAGCGCGCGAGAGAACTGCCCTTCCAGCTGATCGGAGCTCGCGACCACGCCGACGTCGTGCGCGGCGACCAGCGGCGCATAGACTGAGCGCCAGTCGTCCACGAAGGGTCCGCTGAGCGCGGGACAGCCGAGGCGGATCGCCTCCAGCGGATTGTGCCCGCCGACGTCATCGACCAGCGAGCCGCCGATCAGCGCGAGCCGCGCCAGCCTGAACCACAGGCCCATCTCGTTCAGCGTGTCGGCCACGTGCACCTGTGCGCTGGCGATCGGCTGGCCTGCCGAACGCAGGCTGACGTCGAGACCGGTTGCCTGCGCATAACCGGCGATGGAGGGGCCGCGCACGGGATGCCGCGGCGCGATGACCAGTAGCGGACGCAACGGGTGATGCGCCACGCCTTCGAAGGCGGCGAGCACGATCTCGTCTTCGCCGAGATGGGTGCTGGCGGCCAGCAGCAGCGGCCGTTCGCCGAGGGCCACGCGCGCCTGGGACAGCGCGGCGTCGTCGACCGGCAGCGGGTCGCCGAGGAATTTCAGGTTCAGCCGGCCGTCGTCGCGGGCGCCGAGCGTGGTCAGACGCGCAGCCTGGTCGTCGTCCTGGGGCAGGATCAGGTCGAAGCGCGAGAACAGAACCCGCGCGGCGGCGGGCGAACGGCCCCAGCCCTGCGCACTCGCTTCGCCCAGCCGCGCGGACACCAGCGCGAGTTTCACGCCGTGTTCGTGGGCGGCGCTCAGCAGATTGGGCCACAGCTCGCTCTCGACGAAAACCCCGAGCGCGGGACGCCAGTGCTCGATGAAACGCCGGGCCGCGCCGGGCGTATCGACGGGAATGTATTGGTGGATCGCGCCCCCCGGCAGACGCGTGGCCATGACCTCGGCGGAGGTGCGCGTGCCGGAGGTCATCAGCACCGTCGCCGCGGGCCGCGCCTTCAGGAACGCATCGACGAGCGGCAGTAGTGACAGCGTCTCGCCGACACTCGCGCCATGCATCCAGATCACTTCGCCTTCGGGGCACGGCAGTTTGGGGCGGCCGAGGCGTTCGTTCAACCGTGCAGGGTCTTCCTTGCCGCGCCGCAGACGCGCGTTCAGCACATAGGGGGCAAAGGGTTCGGCCACGGCGGTCAGGCCGCGATAGAGCCCCAGCACCACGCTCACCGGACCAGCGCCTCGGCGCGTTCGGTGGCGGCGGTCAGGCGGCGCGCCCACTCCTGGCGCAGCGCTTCGGTTTCGTCGCCGACGTCGCGGATCGGCCCGTCCCACACGATGGCCCCCTTGCCGAAGGGCAGCGGCATCACCGCCTTGTCCCAGGTCTTCAGCCGCCGCGAGGGGCTGCACGCGAGACCCACCAGCAGCACCGGCGCCTTCGACACCTTGGCCAGCATGGCGGCGCCTTCGGCCATCTGTTCGGCGGGACCGCGCGGACCGTCCGGGGTAATCGCAATACCGCCGCCGCTCTTCAGCCAGCGCAGCACGTCGCGAAACGCCGCCGCACCGCCCTTCAGCTTGTCGCCGTCCTTGGTCGCCTTGCTGGACGAGCCGCGGATCGCGGGAAAGCCGAGCCGCGCCACCGCGTGGGCAATGAACTCTCCGTCGCGCGAGAGCGAAATCAGCGCGCGCGGCTCCTGCGCGCGGTGAAGCGGCCAGCAGGCGGGCGAAATCGAGATGCGCGCGTGCCAGAAGCACACGATCACCGGCCCCTTGGCGTCCCACACGCCTTCGGCGGCGGCGAGGTTTTCCTGGGTCCAGCGGGTGGTGGAGATGCAGAACCTGAGCCATGCCGCCAGCAGGAAGGCGAGCGTTCCCTGAACCGCCGGCGAACGGAAGAAGCCCTTCATCAGCCGGCGACCGTTTCCAGGTCCTGGCTGCCCGCGAGCCGGGCGTAGAGCCCGCCCTTGCTCATCAGCGCCGCGTGCGCGCCCTGTTCGACCACGCGGCCCTGGTCAATCACATAGATGCGGTCGGCGCCGCGCACGGTGGACAGGCGGTGCGCGATCAGCAGCGTGGTGCGGCCTTTCATCAGGCGCTCCAGCGCCACCTGCACCTTGGCCTCGCTCTCGGTGTCGAGCGCGCTGGTGGCCTCGTCGAGCAGCAAGATCGGCGCGTCCTTCAGAAACGCGCGCGCAATGGCGATGCGCTGACGCTGTCCGCCGGACAGCCTCGCGCCAGCCTCGCCGACGGTGGTGTCGTAGCCGTTCGGCAGCAAGGACACGAATTCATGGGCGGCCGCCGCTTCCGCTGCGGCGACGATTTCCCGCTCGCTCGCGTTCGGCCGTGCATAGGCGATGTTGGCGCGGATGGTGTCGTCGAACAGGAACGGCTCCTGGGTCACCAGCGCAATCTTGGAACGCAGATCGGCCAACGAAGCCTCGCGCACATCGACCTCGTTGAGGGTGATGCGTCCGCCATCCGGATCGTAGAAGCGCGGGATCAGGTTCAGGATGGTGCTCTTGCCGCCGCCGGACGGGCCTACCAGCGCGACGGTCTCGCCGGGCCTGGCCTGAAGATCCACGCCGTAGAGCACGCGCGCGCCGGTGTCGTAGGCGAAGGCCACGCCTTCGAAACGCAGGGTCGCCGGTTCCTTCGACAGCGCAACGGGTCTGGCGGGCTCGCGCACCTCGGGTTCGATGTCGAGGGAGGCGAACAGGCGCCGGGCGGCCGCGAAACCTTCGCTGAACACCGTCTGCAGGTTCGCGATCAGGCGGAGCGAGGTGGAAGCCGCCAGCATGGCCACCAGAAAGGCGGTGAAGCCGCCGACGGTCAGGCCGTTCGACCGCGCGCGCCACGCCGCCAGCGCGAGGATGCCTGCGACGACGACCATGGTGATCGTTTCCATGCTCGGCGTGGCGAAGGCCTTGGCGTTAGAGCTCCTGATGACATAACTCTGGCGGCGCTCGACGACTTCGCGAACACGACCCTCTTCGTCCGCCTCGCGGTTCTCGATCTTGACAATCTTGACGCCGTCGAGCCCTTCCATGACCGCGGTCGAAAGTTTGGCGGTCTCGCTCATGGCGCCACGCGTGGCCTTGCGCGTGCGCTTGGAAAAGACGCGCATGACCAGGATCACGATCGGCGCGCCGACCAAGGCCGCGCCGGCCATCGTCGGGTCGTTCCAGAACATCACCGCGAGCATGGCGACGACGGTCAGACCCTCGCGCACATAGGCGATGACGCCGTCGGTGAAGGCCTGGCGGATCAGGTTGGCGTCGAAGATGACCGACGAGACGTAGGTGCCGGTGTGCTCGCTGCGCAGGCGCGCGAGATCGGCGCGGATCAGCTTTCCGAACAGCTGCACCTGCATATCGCCGACGACGCGGTGGCCGGCCTGGTTGACGGTGCGCGCCTGCAGCACCTGCAACACGCCGCGTGCGACCGCGAGACCGATCAGCTCAAGCGGGATGATGATGGCCGCGCTCGCGTCCTTGTGGACGATCAGGCTGTCGACCGCGGGCTTCAGCACTTGGGTCAGCAGGCCGGTGATCGCGGCGATGCCGACGCCGCAAAGCGCGGCGAACGCGAGGTGGCCCCAGCGCCGTCTCAGGTAGTCGCGCCAGATGCGGCCGACCACGGGGCTGCGGTCTTCCTTGTCGGCGGCGGCGTTGGCGGCGGCGTTTTGGGCCGTGGCGGTCATATCCGTTCGGTCGGGCCTTGGGCGGGGTAAGTCAAGACGCCGCCTTGGCGGGGCGACGATCGGCCCTTAGGTAGGGGCGCTCAGGAAAAGGGTTCTTAACGGCGTGGCGACGGCAAAGGCGAAAAAGGCTCGGAAGTCCAAGCCCCAGCCCGTCTGGGATTTGACCACGGCCGCCGGCCGCTTCAAGGCCCGCTGGAACTACTTCTGGACCGACCACGCCTTCCTGCGCCTGGTGTTCCAGAACGCCTTCTGGATCGACGACAAGCTGGTCCGGGCCAACCAGCCCTCGCCCCACCACCTCGCCTTCTGGAAGAAGCGGGGGATCAGGACGATCATCAATCTGCGCGGCGGCTTCGATGGTTCGTTCTACGCCATCGAGAAGGACGCCTGCGAAAAGCTGGGTCTGAACCTGGTCAGTTTCACGGTGACCTCTCGCGACGCGCCGTCCCGCGAACAGGTGCTGGGCGCCGTCGATCTGTTCAACAGCATCGAGTACCCGGCGCTGATGCACTGCAAGTCCGGCGCGGACCGGGCCGGCATCATGAGCGTGCTCTACCGGTATCTGCACAAGGGCGAGCCGATCGAAGAGGCGGTGAAGGAGCTCGGCTTCCATCGCCTGCACATCAAGCACGGCAAGACCGGCGTGCTCGACTATGTGTTCGAGCGCTATTTCGAAGAGGGCAAGCCGAAGGGATTGAGCTTTCTCGAGTGGGTGAAGAGCCCCGAGTACGATCACAAACAGATCAAGGCTGACTTCCGAACCAGCTGGTGGGGCTCTGCGCTGACCGAACGGTTGCTCAAGCGCGAGTAGGTTTAGGAGTCGCCGCCGCCACCGCCGCCGCTGTCGCCACCACCGCTATCGCCGCCGCCACTGTCGCTCGACGAGGACGAGTCGGAGCTGGAACTGCCCGGGTCCGTCGCGTTCGATGCGTTGTCGGTCCAGCCGGCGTCCGCGCCGCCGCCGCCGAAGCTGCCGCCGCCGCCTTCAAAGGCGGGGCTGTCGTTGGCGACCGTGTTCGGCGCGCTGTCAGGCGACGGCGTGAAGGTCGTCGGATTGTCGGTGGACGCCGAAGATGGCCGGCGCACGCCCACGCGGTTCTGCGGCGCGGCGCTTCCCTTGCGGCGAACGATCACAAACAGAGCCACCACCGCCAGGGCGACGGCGACGACAGCCAGCAGGATCGGGGCGGCGCTCATGCGTGGTCGTGGTCCTGCGCCGGGTCGAGCAGGCGGTGGGCGTGGATGATGAAATACCGCATGTGGGCGTTGTCCACCGTCGCCTGAGCCTTGGCCAGCCACGCCTTGCGCGCGGCGGCATAGTTGGGAAAGGCGCCGACGAACTCGACCTTGGACGGGTCGCGGAATTCGTGCGTGCCGACGTCCTTGAGCTCGCCGCCGATGACGATATGGAGAAGCTGCTCAGCCATGATGTTTCGTGGGGTCCCTTAGTCCGGCAGGCTGATAGGCGCACAGCGCGAAAGGATCAACGGCTGAAGCGCCGGCGCTGCGCAGACCAGGCTGGCCTGGTACGGATGCGGCCGGTTGAATTCGAAGGGGCGGCCGCGGTGGTCTGAGACCTTGGCCCCGGCTTCGGTCGCGATCAGGGTTCCCGCGCAGACGTCCCAGTCCCACTTGCGGCCGAGCGCGATGGCCGCGTCGAAGGCGCCCGCCGCCACCAGGGTCATGCGATAGGCGATGGAGTTGCGCTTCTCGACGCGCATGGCCGGCCACGGCTCGGGCCAGATCGGCCGTTCGAGCAGCTTGGCGTCGGCGAGAATCGACGCGTCTTCCAGGGTATCGGCGTCGGAGGCCTGGACGCGCTGGCCGTTGCGGCGCGCGCCCTGGCCGAGCGCGGCTTCCGCGAACTCGTCGGTCTGGGGCGCGAAGACGACGGCGGCGACGGGTTGGCCGTCCTCGACCACCGCCAGCGCTACGGTCCACCAGGGCCGGCCCTTCATGAAGGCGGCGGTGCCGTCGATGGGATCGACCACGAACAGGCGGCGCTTGTTCAGTCGCGCGGGATCGTCGGCGGTCTCCTCCGACAGCCAGCCGTAGTCGGGACGCGCGCTCAGCAAACGCGTCTTCAGCAAGTCGTCCGTCGCCATGTCGGCGTCGGTGACCGGCGAGCCTTCGCTCTTCGACCAGATCTTCAGGCCCTGCGCGCGCATGCTCAGGGCCAGGGCGCCCGCCTCGCGCGCCGCGTCGCCCAGCAGCGCGAGATCCCCAGATTCAGGGTTGGGACTCATCGTCCGCCGATGGCGATCGCGTCCGCCAGGATCGAGGGCGTGTTGGTCGCGCCGCGGAACTCGAGATCGGCGCCCGGAACCAGGCGGCCGTAGATCTCGATCAGATTGCCCGCGATGGTGATTTCCGACACCGGATAGGCGATCTCGCCGTTCTCGAACCAGAAGCCCGACACGCCGGTGGACCAGTCACCGGTGTTGGCGTTAAACGACGGCCCGAACATGGAGGTGACGAACAGGCCCTCTTTCGCATCGGCCATCAGCTGGGCGAGATCGCGCTCGCCGGGGGCAAGGTAGAGGTTGTGCGTCGACACGCCCGGCGGTCCGGCAAGGCCCCGCGACGCGTGGCCCGTCGAGGTCATGCCGAGCTGTTTCGCCGACGAACAGTTGAGCAGCCACGAGGTCAGCACGCCGTCCTTGATCAGCTCGCGCTTCTGCACGCGCACGCCTTCGTCGTCGAAGGGCGTCGAGCCCATGCCGCGCGGACGAAACGGATCGTCGACGATCTCGATGCCCGGCGCAAAGATCGGCTTTTCCAGCTTGTCTTTCAGGAACGACACGCCGCGCGCCACCGCCGATCCGGCGATGCCGCCGACAAAAGCCGACAACAATTGCGTGCCGATGCGGTTCTCCACGATTACCGGCGCGGTGCGGCTGTCGAGCTTGCGCGCGCCCAGGCGCTTCACCGCGCGTTCGCCGGCGACGCGGCCGATGTCCGCAGGCGACGGCAGATCTTCGGCGTGACGGGCGGAGCGGCTCTCGCCGCCGCGTTCCTGTTCATTGTCGTCCGACGCGATAACGCCGGCGTAGAGGCCGAAGGCCGAGCCCTGGTGCTCGCCCCAGAAACCCGTCGAGGTGAGAAAGCCCCAGCGGCCGGTGGTCCAGGACGCGTGGCCGCCCTCGGACTTGGTGACTCCGGGCACGGCGCGGGCGGCGTCCTCCGCTTCCAGGGCGCGGGCCTCGAGGCTTTCGGCGTCGAATTCGGTCGGGTCGTAGAGGTCGAGATCCCTGGGCGGCCCGCGTTCCAGTAGGTCCTCCGGCGCGAGGCCCGCGAAGGGCTCCTCGGGGGCCAGCCTGGCCATGGCCACGGCGCGCTCGATCAGGCGCGTGCGGGTCGCGGGCGAAATGTCCGAGGCGGAGACCACCGCCTGGCGCTTTCCGACGAAGACGCGCAGGCCGAGATCGCGGCCCTCCTCACGCTCCACATCCTCCAGCGCGCCCAGGCGCACGCCCACCGAGATGGACTGGCGTTCGGCCATCACGGCCTCGGCGGCGTCCGCACCCGCCTTCAGCGCCGCATCCACGACGCCCTGAAGAAGCTCTCTATCCGGCATGGCTGCGCATATGGCCGAGCGCCTGAGGCGCCGCAAGCCGCGCGCGACCAGATCCTCCCCCGGCCAAAGGCCGAGGGGAGGGGGACCGCCGCAGGCGGTGGAGGGGCCGGCGCTACGGTGGGTGATTTGCGCGGCTCGTCTTCAGGCGTCGGCGCCGGCCCCTCCGTCGGCCTGCGGCCGCCACCTCCCCTACGCGCTACGCGCGGGGGAGGATTTGCAGGTTAGAGGGCCAGGAAAATCAGCACCACGGCCGAGGCCAGCCAGGCGACCCAGGTCAGCAGCATGCCCACCGTCCGCCCGATCGAAACCCCGGCGGAGAGGCTGAGGCCCACCGCGTGGCTCGCCCGGCCCAGGAACAGGGTCAGGCCGATGGCGTGCACCACCCAGGCGGGGGCGCCGGCCAGGGCGATGACCCCCAGCGCCGCGATGCCGGCGGGGATGTACTCGGCGGCGTTGCCGAAGGCGCGCTGGGCGCGGACCAGCTCGGGGATGCCGTCGTCGCCGATCACCACGCTGTGGCGGCGGCGCTGGCGCACCACCAGGGTCGACAGCACCAGCATGAGCAGCAGGTTCAGCCCTGCCCAAAGCGCGGCGGCCTGGGCGGCGGGATTTGAGCCCAACTCGATCATCGGCGCATAGGGAGGGCGGCTGACGGCAAGATCGTGGCGGCCCAAGAACTGGCCAACTTCAGAGCCGGCCCAGGTATTTGTCGAAATACCCTTGGTCCTTGGCGCGCTTCAGCGCCGCCTTGCCGTCGGCGCGCACCTGCGGCAGCCAGGCGCGCAGCGCGTCGCAGCGCTCCTTGGGCGGGCGCGGGCCGCCGGCGAAGGCGAGCGTCGCGGCCTTCGCGGCATAGCCCAGCACCGCCCTGTCGCGTTCCTTCTTGCCGCCGCCCTGGCCGATGCTCGACATGGTCGCGACCTCCAGCGCCCCGATCATGCTGGC
Source organism: Caulobacteraceae bacterium (assembly GCA_036501825.1). GTDB lineage: Bacteria > Pseudomonadota > Alphaproteobacteria > Caulobacterales > Caulobacteraceae > JAFECT01. The sequence continues at coordinate 87,853 of DASXZP010000044.1, forward strand.
CTCGAACACGTCGCCCTGTTTCAGCTTGCAGGCGTAGGAGTCGGCGACGGCGCGCGACCATTTGTCTTCGGCGACGGCGACCTGATCCACGGTCGGTCGCCCGGCCAGGAAGGTTGCGGTCTTTCCCTCGGACGCGGCCGTCGCGTAGTGCACGCCCGGCAGATCGCCCGGCGTCTCGGCGCAGGCGGCGACCAGAAGAAGCGCGGCAATCGGAGCGGCGCGCGATACGATTCTGGGGATTATTTCCATATCGGCTTTCCAGCTCCGGGCAGGCCGAGGCGCGCCCATTTCTCGGTGACGTCGGCGATGGTCTTGTCGTCCATGCGGATCTCGGTTCCCCACTCGCGGTGCGTCTCCGGCGGCCACTTGTTGGTGGCGTCCAGGCCTATCTTGGAACCCAGGCCGGATTCCGGCGAGGCGAAGTCGAGATAATCGATCGGCGTGTTCTCGATGATGGTCACGTCGCGGGCCGGGTCCATGCGGGTGGAGATCGCCCACATCACGTCCTTCCAGTCGCGCGCGTTCACGTCGTCGTCCACCACGATCACCCATTTGGTGTACATGAACTGACGCAGATACGACCACACCGCCAGCATCACGCGCTTGGCGTGGCCGGGGTAGGCCTTCTTCATCGACACCACGGCAATGCGATAGCTGCAGCCTTCCGGCGGCAGCCAGAAATCGACGATCTCGGGAAACTGCTGGCGGATCAGGGGCACGAACACTTCGTTCAGCGCCTCGCCCAGGATCGACGGCTCGTCCGGCGGCCGGCCGGTGAAGGTCGAGAGATAGATCGGATCCTTGCGCATGGTGATGGCGCTGATCTGGAAAACCGGGAACCGTTCGACCGAATTGTAATAGCCGGTGTGGTCGCCGTAGGGGCCCTCGTCGGCGTATTCGTCGAGTAACACATGGCCTTCGAGCACGATCTCCGCCTGGGCCGGCACCATCAGCGGCACGGTCTTGGCGGGCACGAGGTCGAGCTTTGCCCCGCGCAGCAGGCCCGCGAACTGGTACTCCGACAAGGTGTCGGGAACTGGGGTTACCGCCGCCAGGATCGTGCCCGGATCGGCGCCCAGGACGGCGCAGGCGGGCAGGGGCTCGCGCTTGCCGGCCTTCTTCCAGCGCGCGTGATGCTGCGCGCCGCCGCGGTGCGCCAGCCACCGCATGATGGTGCGGTCTTTCCCGATCACCTGCATGCGATAGATGCCGAGGTTGAAGTCGTCTTCGCGCGATTCCGACGGACCCTTGGTCACCACCAGCGGCCAGGTGATCAAGGGCGCCGGCTCGTTCGGCCAGCAGGTCTGGATCGGCAGTTGGCTGAGGTCGATGTCGGCGCCTTGCAGCACCACCTCCTGCACCGGCGCCGATTTCACGCTGTTGGGCCGCATCTTCAGCACCGACTGGATGGTCGGCAGCAGGTCGATGGCGTCCTTCAGCCCGCGCGGCGGTTCCGGCTGACGCAGGAAGGCCAGCAGTTCGCCCACCTCGCGCAGGTCGGCCGCGGTGGTCCGCTCATCGCCGCCCAGGGTCACGCCCATGGCGACCCGCTTCACCGTCCCGAACAGGTTGGCCAGCACCGGCATGGCCGAGGCCTTGCCGTCGGCGCGGATGACGTTTTCGAACAGGACCGCGGGACCGCCCTCGGCCAACAGCCGGGTCTGGATCTCGGTGATCTCCAGCACGCTGGAGACGGGCTCCTTCACCCGGACCAGCTCGCCCGAGGCCTCGAGCCTCGCCATGAACTCACGCAACGATCGGTAGGCCATGCACCCTCAGCGGTTTGCGGCGCGGAAGCTAGGCGCTTTCAAATTTCCCGTCACCCCCGGTTATAGTCGGGCCATGCCCATCACCTTCGAACCCGCCGCCCGGTTCAGCATGGACGACCTCGCCGCCGTGTGGCGGGCGGCTTACGAGGGTTACTACGTGGATCTGCCGTTCGACGCCGGGCAGCTGGCGCGGCACGTGCTGTGGACGGCGATTGACCTGGACCTGTCTTTGGTGGGGATCGTCGACGGCGGACCGTTCGGCCTGTCGCTGGCCGCGCGGGACGGGGACGAGGCGTGGATCGGCGGTTTCGGGGTCGGCGTTGCGCACCGGCGGCGCGGGCTGGCGACGCAGCTGATCGCGGCCCAGGCCGCGCGGCTCGACGCGGCGGGGATCGCGCGCACGCGGCTCGAGTGCATCGACGTCAATCCGGCGCGCGAAGTCTACGGGCGCTGCAGCTTCGAGACTGTGCGCAATCTTTTGGTGTTCGACTGCGTGGCCGCGGAGGCGGGGACGCGGGGGGTCGATCTCGACCGGGCGACGCTGCGCGCGGCGCACGAACGGTTGCACATTGAGCCGCCGTCGTGGAGGCGTTCGTTGCCGCGGCTGGAGCGGATCTGCGACGACCTGCCGGCCTTCGTCATCGGCGTCGAACGCGGCGGCGAGGTGGCGGCCTATGCGGCCCTGCTCGACATGCCCGACCGTTTTGCGGTGTTCGATGCGGCGGCGGATGACGAGGCGGCGGCGCGCGACCTGCTGTCGGCGATCGCCGCGGTGCGGCCGGGCGTGGTCTATCGCGTGGTGGACGAGCCGTCCTCGACCCCGCTGGCGCGTGTATTGATCGAGCGCGACACGCCGCAACCGCTGAGCCAAGTCGAGATGGTGCGGCGGCGCTGAGGTTCAGGCCTGCTGTTCCGCGTCGAACACCCGAACCAGCTTCTTCGGGGCCTTGCGCCGCCACATGCGGGTGAGCATGGCTTTCAGCGTCTTCTTGTCGATCTTGCCGATCCGCGCCAGCACGGTGGGATAGCTCTGGTAGTGCGGCGTCAGATGGAAGATCTGCGGATCGCATTCCAGCAGCAGCTCGCGCTCGTCGAAGCCGATGTCGGTGAGCACGATGCTGTCGTCCTCGTCGCGGATGCGGGTGAAGAACTTGCCCGCTACCTTGAACGACGGATAGCCGTACGATGTGCCGCGCTCCACCTCGGGGAACGACAGGATCAAGGTTTCGACGTCCTTCAGTTTCATGGCGCCCTCACGATCTTGGCTCACATCAACCGTTTGCCGGCGGCGCAGGCCTCGATCAGTTTAGCCATGCGCCGGTCGCGCGTCTCCTGACTCTTCGCCGAGGTCACCCACCAAGCGGCTTTGTGGCGCCACGACGGCGCGCCGGCGTTCCAGAAAGCGTCAGCCTTGGCGTTTGCGGCCAGCGCCTTGGCGTGCGCCGGTTCAAAGGCGCGCATCGGCTCCTTCGGCGAATAGGCGCGGGGCGGCCCCTCGACCCGGGCGTCGAACGCGGCCTCGCCTGCCGGGGTCATCTGGCCCTGGCTGCGCAGCTCCGCAACCTTGGCGATGTTGACCGCGCTCCAGCGGCTGCCTTTGCGGCGCGGGGTGAAGCGGACGGTGTAGCTGTCCGCGTCGATCGGCGTGCGCACGCCGTCGATCCAGCCGAAACACAGAGCCTCGTCGATCGCCTGAGGCCAGGTGATCGACGGCCGACCGGCGCCCGTCTTGTGCAGCAACACCTGCACTTCGTCGGCGCGCGCATGGTTGGCCTTCAACCAGCGGCGGAAATCCGCGGGTGTTGCGCAGACGACAGGTTTGTCCTTCGGCGCCGCCATCGACCTTCCCGGATACGAAACGGCCCGCCGCGGTCAGGCGGCGGGCCGATCAAAGCTAGCGCGTTCGCGCGGGACGCGCGACGGGTCGCGTCACGCGCGCGAGACGATGACCTCAAGGTTCTGCGCCGTGCGCGGGGTGTCTTCGGCCAGCCTGCGGGCGATCTCGCGTACGCCGACCGGGTAGGCTTCGCCGCCGCGGGCGATTTCTTCGGCGATGGCGGCCGCTTCGAACAGTTTCGCCTCCAGCGCGATCACCTGTTCGCGGGCCAGGTTCTTGGCCTCGGCCTGCAGCCGTTCGATGCGCTCAGCCAGGGTTTGGACCTGGACGGCGTCGTTGGTGGATTGGACCACGGTGAGGACGGGCGGAGACGCGGGCGCCTTACGTTGCGCGGACATGGGACACTTACCTCGCTTCGGAGCGGCGGGAAGCAGCCGGTCCGTTCACGATCTATACGCAGGACCGCAGGCCCCGGTTCCGCGCCAAATCACGCCAGGGTCACCCGGGCGTGAACCGTGGCGCCCGCGCTACGCCCGTGAAAAAGGTTAATTCCGTAAGGACGCCGCGCGCGCTAGACCTGGGCCGATGGGCCCGCTCGATTTCACCCATACCCTGGTCCCGGACCGCGCCTGCGGCGACTGCTTCGCCTGCTGCGAGGTCTCGGAGATCGACGATCCGGCGCTGAAGAAGCCGGCGCATGTGCTGTGCCAACACCATCGCGGCGGCTGCACGGTCTATGAGGTGCGGCCGCAGACCTGCCGCAGCTTTCATTGTTTGTGGCGCCGGCTCGCGGGCCTGCCCGAGGATGCGCGTCCCGACGACCTCGGTGTGTTGTTCGCGTTCCAGCGCGAGGCCAATCCGGATTCGCCGTTCGCGCACGTCTATGTCTGCGGCTATCCGCTGAACAACGATGCGTCGGTGTTCGAGACGCCGCGGGTGCGCGCGATCGTGCAAAAGCTCAGCGACGAGGGCGGCCTGCCGGTGTGGCTTTCGCTCGGCGCGCGCAAGCGTCTGGTCTGGCCCGACCGCGACCTGGGCGAAGCCATCCTCGATCCGGCGCGCGCCGCCGATCCGGACCTGAAGGCCCGCGCCGACGTCTGGCGCAAACGCTACGACCGCTGGGTGCGCCTCTACAACATGGCGGCCGGCGCTTGAGGCAGGTATGACGCCCACAAGCAAACCTCGGAGGCTCCCATGACCGCGTCCGTCTACGATGTCCCGGTAAAGCGTATCGACGGCGCCGAGGCGTCATTGGGCGATTACGCCGGCAAGGTGCTGCTGGTGGTCAATGTGGCCTCGGCCTGCGGCCTGACGCCGCAATACGAGGGGCTGGAGGCGCTGTACGAGCGGCTCAAGGACCAGGGCCTCGAGGTGCTCGGTTTCCCCGCCAATGACTTCGGCGCCCAGGAGCCGGGCTCCAACGAGGAGATCGCGGGCTTCTGCCGCGCCAAGTTCGGCATCGCCTTTCCGATGTTCGAAAAGATCACCGTGAAGGGTTCGGACAAGCACGAACTCTACCGCCGCCTGATCGCGGCCCAGCCGCGCGCCGAAGACAAGCCCGGCGGCGATTTCCGCAAGGCGCTGGAAGGCTACGGCATCAAGACCGACGACCCGTCGGAGGTGATGTGGAACTTCGAGAAGTTCCTGGTCGGCCGAGACGGCGCGGTGGTGGCCCGCTTCGCCCCGGACGTGACCCCCGACGACCCGATGCTGACGGGCGCGATCGACCGAGCCCTGGGCTAGGCGCAAAGCCAAAACTTTCGCGAAGCTTACGACATAATACTGTTATGTTCGGTTTCGCTTTGAATCCTCTGCATCCGGTGGTTGCCCGAAGCACAGCCGTATGCTGTTGATGTCAGGTTCCGGTCAGCCAGGCGGGGACGTGCGGGCGCCTCGAGAACGCCCGCGAGGCCGGTAACCGGGGGCAAATACCCGGCGCCGGCGGTGATCTGGCGGGGGGTCTGGGGTTGAGTTTCGTTGTTTCCGCTGCTGCGCGCGCGCAGCCTGCGCCCCTCCGCGCCACGTTCGGGGTGTCCAAACGCCTGGCCCTGATCCTGACCTGGATCGCCGCCGCCCTGCTCGCGAGCCTGGCGGCCCCGAGCTTGGCCGCGGCCGGCGTTCCTGTGGTGACCTCGGTCACGCCGAACAGCGGGCCGAACGCCACCGACACGACGGTGACGATCACTGGCACGGGCTTCACCGGGGCCACCACGGTCAATTTCAACCTGAACGGCGAATTCGGCCGATCGGCCACCTTCCAGGTTTTGAACGACACCACGATCACGGCGACGGCGCCGGGCGTGTTCAACAACGCGACAGCCGACGTGCAGGTGACGACCGCGGCCGGAACGAGCGCGGTTACCGCTGCCGATCAGTACAGCTACGTGGCGACGCCGCCGATGCTGACCAGCATCAGCCCGGCCTTCGGTCCAGGCTCGGGCAACAACATCGTACAGATATTCGGCTCGCACCTGTCGGGTGTGACCGGCGTCAAGTTCGGGTCGGTATCTGCGACGAGCGTCAACGTCGCCGGCGACACGCAAGTCAGCGTTCGCGCGCCCGCGGGAAGCGGCGTGGTCGATATCACGCTCATCAACAATGACGGCACGAGCACAATCGTGCCGGCCGACAGATACACCTACGCCGCGGGCCCGGCGATCTACACCGTCGTTCCCGCAAGCGGGCCGCCGGGCGGCGGTACAACCGTGCAAATCGGGGGCGCCGGGTTCGACGGGACCACCTCGGTGAAGTTCGGCTCCACGCCGGCAGCCAGCTTTTTCACCGGCGACGACAACGACTTGTCCGCGGTCTCTCCGCCGGGGGCGGGCACCGTCGACATCATCGTGACCAACGCCGGCGGCCAGAGCCTGATCACATCGACGGATCAATTTACCTACGCCACCACGGCGCCGGTGGTTTCGTCCGTGTCGCCCTCGAGCGGTTCGACCGCCGGCGGGGGTACGCTCACCGTCACCGGGACAAATCTCACCGGCGCAACGGCCGTAAAATTCGGCTTCGCCCCGGCCCCGTTGTTCACCGTGGTCAGTGCGACCCAGATCACCGCTACGATTCCCGCCCAATCGGCGGGCACGGTTGATGTCACTGTCGTCAACGCCGCCGGGACCAGCGCCACGTTGGCGGCGGACCAATATACCTATGTGGCGACGCCGACGGTCACCGGCGTCTCGCCGACCAGCGGCCCCGCGGCCGGGGGTGCGGCCGTCACCATCAACGGGACGAATTTCTCAGGCGTGACCAGCGTCAAGTTCGGTTCGGCCGCGGCGACCAACATCGTCACCGTCAGTTCGAGCCAGCTCACCGTCACCTCGCCCGCAGGCACGGCCGGATCCGCCACAGACGTTACCGTGACGACGTCGGCCGGCACGAGCGCGACGAGCGCGGCGGACCAATACACCTTCTCGGGCCTGCCGGTTGTGAGCTCGATCTCGCCGACCGCGGCCAGCCCGGCCGGCGGCGGTCAGTTGACGATCCTCGGCTCCAACTTCGTCAACGTCACCAGCGTCACGATCGGCGGCAAGGCGGTGTCCAGTTTCATCGTCGAGAGCCCCACGGAGATCAGCACCAGTCCGCCGTCGAACAGCGCGGGCGTGAAGGCTGACGTGATCGTGACCACGTCGGCGGGCGCCAGCGCGGCGAACGGCGGGGACGTTCTGAGCTATGTCGGCGCACCGAAAATCACTTCCTTCACGCCGGCCAGCGGCCCGGCCGGCGGGGGAACCAGTGTGACGATCACCGGCTCGTCATTCACCGGCGCGACCGCGGTCGTCTTCAATGTCGGTAACGCCACGAGCTACACGGTCAATAGCGATACCCAGATCACCGCGATCGCGCCTTCGGAGGCGGTTGCGGGCGGCACGCCCGTTGCCATCGAGGTCGCAGGACCGGGCGGATCGGCCACGTCGACCAATACCTTCGCCTACCTGCCGGCGCCGGCGCCGACGACCGTCTCGCCGTTCACCGGCCCCACCGCGGGCGGTACGTCGGTAACGATCTCGGGGTCGCATTTTACCGGCGCCACCGCGGTGAAGTTCGGTGGCGCCAACGCCGCGCGCTTCACGGTGAACAGCGACACCTCGATCAGCGCGACCACGCCTGCCGGCGCCGCGGGCCCGACCGACGTGTCGGTCACCGGACCGAACGGCACGGGCGACGCGCAAAACGCCTTTGACTACATTGCACCGCCAGCCATCACCTCGGTCGCACCGACGAGCGGCTTGCCGCAAGCACAGATTCAGATCAACGGGTCCAGCTTTCAAGGCTCGACCGCCGTCATGTTCGGCACGATCCCCGCGCAGAATTTCACGGTGTCCACGGGGAACCTGATCATTGCCACGACGCCGTTCGGCGGCTCCGGAACGGTCGATATCACCATCACCAATGCGTCGGGGACAAGCCCGGTCACGGCCGCAGATCACTTCACCTTCATCACCACGCCGGTAGTGGCGGGCGTTTCGCCCGGTGACGGCCCGGCATCCGGCGGCACGGCCGTCGACATCGGCGGGATCAATTTCACCGGCGCGACCGCGGTCAAGTTCGGGACCAAGAGCGCGACGTCGTTCACCGTGAATGGGGTCGGCGACATCACGGCGGTGGCGCCCTCCGGCAGCGGCACGGTCGACGTTACCGTCACCACGCCGCAAGGCACGAGCGCGACCTCGGCCAGCGACCAGTTTGTTTACGACGCGGTCCCGACCGTCAGCGGCGTCTCGCCGAACACGGGCCCCGCGGGCGGCAACACCTCGGTTACCATCACCGGCGCGGGTTTCACCGGGATCACGAGCGTCAGCTTCGGGCCGAACCTGGCGGCGTTCACGGTGGTCAGCCCCACCCAGATTACCGCGGTCTCGCCGCCGGGCAGCGGCGCCGTCGACGTCACCGTCGCCAACGCCGCCGGCGTGAGCGCCAAGGTCACGGCCGACAAATATACCTATCAGGCCGCCACCGCTCCGGTCGTCAGCGCGATCACCCCAACCAGCGGTCCGACGGCCGGCAGCACGATGGTTACCATCACCGGGTCGGGCTTCGCCTCGGCGACGACGGTGAAGTTCGGCGGCGTGGCGGTCACCAACGGCACCATCAACAGCGACAACCAGATAACCGTGCTGTCCCCCGCGGGAAGCGCGGGCGTGGTCGACGTCACCGTGACCAATCCGGTCGGAACCAGCGCGACGAGCGCTGCGGACAAGTTCACTTACACCAACGTGGGTCTCGTGCCCCAGGTCACCGGCATTTCACCGGCGATCGGGCCGACAGCCGGCGGCAACCAGGTCGTCATCACCGGCAGCATTTTCACCGGCGCTACGGGCGTGTTCATGGGCACGGGGACGACGTTCACCGTCAACAGCGACACGCAGATCACCGCCACCGCGCCGCCGGGCGGCGGCACGGTGTTCCCCACCGTCAGCAACGTCAACGGATCGAGCCCTGAAGGCGCGGTGCAATACACCTTCGCCAACGTGCCGGTGATCGCCTCGATCACGCCCGCGACGGGTTCGACGGCCGGCGGAACGACGGTGACCATCAACGGCACGGGCCTCGGGTCCGCGGCGATCAAGTTCGGCGCGACCGCGGCGACGAGCATCACCGAAATCAGCGACAATCAGCTGATAGTGACCTCGCCGGCTGAGTCAGCGGGCGCGGTGGACATCACCGCTACCAACCAGGCGGGGACCAGCGCGACGTCTTCGGCCGACCAGTTCACCTTCTCGGCCACCGCCGGCGCGCCGACGGTCAGCGCGATCAGTCCCGGCGGCGGCCCGACCTCGGGCGGAACGACGGTCACCCTCACGGGCCAGGGCTTCACCGGCGCGACAGGGGTGAAGTTCGGAACCGCGGCGGCAAGCTCGTTCACGGTGGTCAACGACGGCCAGGTCACGGCGGTTTCGCCGGCGGGCGCCGGCACGGTCGACGTCACTGTCACCAACGCCCACGGCACGAGCGCCACGGGCGCCACGGACAAGTTCATCTACGGCACGGTCCCGACCGTCACGCACATCAGCCCGAACACGGGCCCGTCCGCGGGCGGCACGAGTGTGACGGTCACCGGCACGGCTTTCACCGGCGTGACGGCGGTCAGCTTCAGCGGTGTGAACGCCGCGAGCTTCACGGTGAACAGCGCGACCTCAATTACCGCGGTCTCGCCGGTGTCGACCTCGGGCACGGCGGACATTCAGGCCACGACGCCGATCGGCACGAGCGCCACGAGCAGCGCCGACCAGTTCACCTATACCGGTTCGACGCCGCCGCCGACCGTGACGGCGGTCAGCCCCAACTCGGGATCCACCGACGGGGGCACGACGGTCACCATCACCGGGACCAACTTCGTCGCCGTGGGCGCCGTCTGGTTCGGCAGCGCGAACGCGACGATCGTCTCGGTCGGCCCGACCAGTATAACCGTCCATTCGCCTTCGAACGCCGCCGGCGCCGTCGACGTGACGGTCCAGACTCTCCTCTCCGGAACCAGCGCAACGAGCGCGGCGGACCACTTCACCTATGTGGCCGCGCCGACCCCGCCGGCCGTCGCGGGCGTCAGCCCGAGTTTCGGCCCGACCGCAGGCGGCGCGAGCGTCACCATCACCGGGAGCAACTTCACGGGCGCGACCGCGGTGAAATTCGGCGCGAACGCGGCGACGTCCTTCGTTGTCAACAGCGCGACCTCGATCACCGCCGTGTCGCCTGCGGGCGTGGCCGGCGCGGTCGACATCACGGTCACCACACCGCAGGGCGTGAGCCCGACGAACAGCGCCGACATCTTCGCCTACAACGGCTCGATTCAAGCGCCGACCGTCACGTCGGTGAGCCCGAACGGCGGTCCGACCCTGGGCGGAGCCGGCGTCACCATCAGCGGAACGAATTTCGCCGGCGCGACCCAGGTGCTGTTCGGTTCGACGCCCGCGAGCTCGTTCGCGGTCAACGGCTCGACCTCGATCTCGGCGCTGTCGCCGGCGGGCTCCGCGGGGACCGTCGACATCACGGTGGTGACTTCGGCTGGGACCAGCGCAACCTCGGCGAACGATCAGTTCACCTTCACGGCGCCGCCGACGGTGACGGCGGTCAGCCCCACATCGGGTTCAACCAGCGGCGGCACGACGATCACGATCACCGGTACGAATTTCACCGGCGCGTTCGCGGTGAAGTTCGGCGGTAACGTCAATCCGGCGTCGTTCACGGTCAACAGTGCGACCAGCATCACGGCGGTCACGGCCGCCACGCCGGCCGGGACCTACGACATAACAGTGCAGACGGCCAACGGCGGGATCAGCGCCACGTCCACCGCCGACCGGTTCACCTTCGGATCGCCGCCGCCGGCGCCGGTGGTGTCCGCCATCAGCCCGACGACCGGTCCGACCGCCGGAGGCACGAGCGTCACGATCACCGGAAGCAACCTTACCGGCGCCACGTCGGTCCTGTTCGGGTCCGTGGCCGCAACGTCGTTCACCGTAAACAGCGCAACCCAGGTCACGGCGGTCGCGCCGGCCGGCTCCGCGGGCGTGGTCGATGTGACGGTTGCGACCGCGAGCGGGACCAGCGCGACGAGCACCGTCGATCGCTTCACCTATGCGGCGGGGTCCGCGCCGGTGGTCAGTGCGCTCAGCCCGACCAGTGGGACGACCGCCGGTGAAACAAGCGTCACGATCACCGGGTCGGGCTTCACCGGCGCATCGGCGGTCAAGTTTGGCGCGACCGCGGCTTCCTCGTTCACGGTCGTCAGCGACACCCAGATCACGGGAATTTCTCCGGTAGGGGCCGCAGGCGTCGTCGATGTCACCGTCACGACGGCGGCGGGAACGAGCGCACAGAGCGCCGCCGACCAATTTACCTACGTCGGCGCCCTCATTACCCAGATCAGCCCGACCGGCGGCGCCGGCGTTGGCGGTACCTCGGTCACCATTACCGGCTCGGGCTTTACCGGCGCGACCAGCGTCAAGTTCGGGACCAAGGCGGCGACGACGTTCACCGTCAACAGCGACACTCAGGTCACGGCGACGTCGCCCTCGGGGACGGGCACGGTCGACATCTCCATCACGACGCCTGGCGGTACGACGGCGAGCGTCGCCGCGGACAAGTTTACCTACGGCGCAATTCCAGCGGTAACGCGGGTCAGTCCGACCAGCGGGCCGTCCTCGGGCGGCACCACGGTCACGGTGACGGGTTCGGGTTTCACCGGGGCTACGGCGGTGACCTTCGGGGGTACGGCGGCGACGGGGGTCTCGGTGACCAACGCCACGACGCTCACGGCGGTTTCGCCGGCGGGATCCGGCACGGTCGATATCCAGGTGACCACGCCGGTCGGAACCAGCGTCGCGCGCACGCTCGACCACTTCACCTACACCGGCGCGGCGCCTGCGCCTGCGGTGACCGCAATCAGCCCGACGTCGGGTTCGACCGCGGGCGGCGCGAGCGTCACCATCACCGGCAGCAATTTCACCGGCGCGACCGGCGTGAAGTTCGGGGCCGCGTCGGCGACGTTCACGGTCAATGGCACCACCTCGATCACCGCAACGTCGCCGGCTGGCTCGGCGGGGACGGTGGATGTCACCGTCACGACGTCCGCGGGGACCAGCGCCACGAGCGCCGCGGACACGTTCACCTTCGTCGCGCCATCGCCGCCCACCGTCACCTCGATCAGTCCCACAACCGGGCCGACCACCGGCGGCACGAGCGTATCGGTCATCGGAACCAACTTTACGGGCGCGACCGCAGTCATGTTCGGCAGCGTGTCGGCTACCTTCACGGTCAACAGCGCGACGAGCATCACGGCGACTTCGCCGCCGAATGGGGCGGTGGAAGATGTGGTGGTGGTGACGCCGGCAGGGTCCAGCCCGACCAGCGTCGCGGACCGCTTCACCTATGTGGCGCCGCCGCAACCCGCGGTAACGTCGATCAACCCCAACACCGGTCCCGCCGCCGGCGGAACCTCGGTGACGATCGTAGGAACAGCCTTCACCGGCGCCACCGCGGTCAGGTTCGGCTCCATCGCGGCGGCGAGCTTTACGGTCAACAGCGACACCCAGATCACGGCGACTTCGCCGGCGGGCGCGTCGGGCGTGGTCGATGTTACGGTTGGAACGGCGGCCGGATTCAGCGCCCCGAGCACGGCGGACGACTTCACCTACGCCGCGACCTCGCCGCCGACCGTGACCTCGCTTGCGCCCCCGCAGGGTCCAAAAGCCGGCGGGACGAGCGTCAACATCGTCGGGTCGAATTTCATTGGCGTCACCAGCGTCACCTTCGGGGGCGTCGCAGCCACGTTCACCGTGCTCGCCAACAACCAGATCACCGCGACGTCGCCCCCCGGGTCTGCGGGCGCCGCCAGCGTCATTGTGACGACCACGGCGGGCGCGAGCAGCGCCACCGCGGCGGCGCAGTTCACCTACTTTGATCCGAGCGTCGTTGCGACGGTGAGCGGCGTGTCGCCTTCGAGCGGCGGGGCCGGTCAGGCGGTGACGATCAGCGGTTCGAACTTCTTCACCGCCACGGGCGTCACGGCCGGCGGCCAGAGTGCAACCAACCTATCCGTCGTGAACAACTCGACGATCACGGCGAACATGCCGTTCCTTTCGGCCGGGGTGTACGACGTCATCGTCAACAATGCGGTGGGCTCGAGCCCAACGACGGCGAGCGATCGATTCACCGTGATCGGAACGCCGATTATCACGGGCGTCAGTCCGGCGACGGGTCCGACCGCGGGCGGAACGACGGTCACGATCACGGGCACGGCGCTTTCCACCGTATCGAGCGTGCGGTTCGGGGGGATCGCGGCCGCGAGCTTCAAGGTCAACAGCGACACGAGCATCACGGCCAGCTCACCGGCTGAAACGGTCGGGACGGTGGACGTTTCGGTCGTGAACGCCGTGAGCATCAGCCCGACCAGCGCCTCGGACCACTTCACCTTCACGGCGCCGGCGCCGGTGGTTGCCTCGATCAGTCCTACCAGCGGCGCGGCTGCGGGCGGCGCCACCGTCACCATCACGGGCTCCGCCTTAACCGGCGCAACCGGGGTGAAGTTCGGGACGATTGCGGCAACGAGTTTCACCGTCGTCAGCGACAGCCAGGTCACGGCGGTCTCGCCGGCGGGCTCAGGGGCGGTGGACGTCAGCATCAGTACGCCGGCAGGCACGAGCGCGATGAGCGCCGCCGACCTTTTCACTTATACCGGGACATCGCAGCCGCCGGTCGTGACCGGCCTGTCGCCGACCTCCGGCACGCTCGCGGGCGGAACGTCCATTACGGTCACCGGCCGAGGGTTTACTGGCGCAACCGCTGTTTCGTTCGGCGGGGGCCCGTCGGCTCAGTTCACGGTGGTCAGCGATACGCAGATTACCACCGTCTCGCCGCCCGGCGCGGGTACGCACGAAGAGACCGACATAACGGTGACCACGCCGGTCGGCACGAGCGCGACGTCGCTGGCCGACCAATTCACCTGGATTGCGCCGCCGTCGATCACATCGATCAGCCCGACCTCGGGGACGGCGGGGGCCTTCGTTCTGATCAATGGCGCGGGCTTCACCGGGGCGACCAGCGTTACCTTCGGCGGGGTCGCGGCAAGCTTCTCAGTCACCAATGACGGCCAGATCGGCGCCACCGCGCCGGCTGGAACCGGCGTCGTCGACGTCCGGGTGACGACCGCGTACGGGACGTCGCTTACGGGGGCTGTAGATCAGTTCACCTACCCCGCCTCCGGCGCGCCCGTCATCACCCAGATCAGCCCGACCGGCGGCGCGACCGTGGGCGGTACGTCGGTGACGATCACCGGGTCGGGCTTCACCGGCGCCACGGCGGTCAAGTTCGGAACCAAGGCGGCGACGGCGTTCACAGTCAACAGCGACACTCAGGTCACCGCGACCTCACCGTCGGGAACCGGCGCCGTTGACATCACGATCACCACTTCGGCCGGGACGAGCGCTACGGTCGCCGCCGACAAGTTTACCTACGGCGCGGTTCCGGCGGTGACGCGGGTCAGTCCGACCAGCGGTCCTTCGACCGGCGGCACGACGGTCACGGTGACCGGCTCGGGCTTCACCGGCGCCACGGCGGTGACC
>DASXZP010000045.1:0-9728 GCA_036501825.1 Caulobacteraceae bacterium
ATCGCCGAGACGTGGCCGGCCGCCGCGTAGGCGATGATCTTGGCGTCCCTGGTGACGATCGGCATCGACAGGTGGCGCGCCGTGGCGATCAGCAATCGATCGGCGGGGTCGCCATGCAGGGGGCCGGGGAGCCCGGACGCCGCGATGGCGATCTCCGCGGTGAAGGCGGCTGTCCTGATCGCCGGACCGGCCATGAAGCGGTCGAACCAGGTTGCCGGATCCGGGAGAAATTCGATCGCGCGGTCGGCTTTTGGGCGGCTAAGCATGCCGATCTCCCAAGCCGAGATCGGCGAGACGAAGACGCCATCGGCCAGAGCCGCGTAGATGATTTCGCTGTCGGCGTTGTTCTGGAGCGGATCGCCGTTCGCCAGCCAGATCACCGCGCAAGTGTCCAGCAGTACGGCTCTCGGCTGGCTTGCCGCGCTCATTTGTGGAGTTCGCCACCCTCCGCCGACAAGGGCTCATCGAGCACGGGTGCGGTGAAATCGAAGTCTGATGGGGCCACGACCGAGCCGCGCATGAACCCATGCAACTGACGAACGGTCGTTTCAGCGTCTTCGGGCGGCGTGAGAACGGCGACGATCTTGCCGCGCTTGGTGATCGTCACCCGCGTGAACTTGTGGGCGGCGACACGATCAAGGATGTCCAGGCATTTGGCCTTGAACTCGGTGGCGGTGAAGGATTGGGCGTCTGGCATACGCTCACCTGTGAATGACCGGTCATATGTATATGACCGGTTCGAATCCATCAAGAGGCGAGCGCGCTGCGGGGCCTATTTCGACGCGAAGGTCACCGGCGTCAGCGCCGTCTTGCCGTTGGCCAGGGTCCGGGTGAAGACCACGGTGATCCTGGCTGGCGGATGCGGCTGGCCGAAGACGTCGCGCGGGTCGGCGTCGGCCCTGCCGTCGACGCTGGCGACCTCGATGCCGACCACGTGCGCGGCGTTGGCCGCCTTGCAGTTCGGATGATCCGACTGGCAGCTCATCAGAATGGTCGGGCCCGTCTCGACGGCGCGCGTCATCGGGTCGAAGCGGCTGTGCGCCAGAAACCACAGTCCGGCCACATAGGTCGGCGGCGGCAGGACGTCGGCGCGCGCGACGGCGCTCGAAAAGAAGGACAGGATCAGTCCGGCGACGGCGAGGCGGCGAACGACAGGGAGCATCGATGCAATCCTCTTCAGCGCGGCTTGAACCATGAAGACGCAAGCTTGAGCGAATTCCAAGCCCTGTTGCTCTCGGCGGCGATCGAGGCGCCGATCGCCTGGCTGCTGGTGCGGCTGACGCGCTGGCCCTCGCGCGGGCCGCTGCATGCGGCGCTGGCCGCGGCTGCGGCGACCGCCGTCACCCATCCGCAGCTCTGGGCCGCCGTGCTCTGGCTGACGCCGCGGTTCGGCTGGTCGCCGGTCGTCGTCGCCGGCGAGGCCGTGGTGGTGGTCGTCGAGGGCCTGCTGATCGCCTGGATGGCGGGCCTGACGCTCCGTCACGCCATGCTTCTCTCGCTGGCTGCCAACAGCGCCTCGTTCGGCGCGGGGCTTCTGTTGACGGGCTGAGCCGCGGTCAGGGCGGTGATCAGGATGGGGATCTCGATCCAGGCGTGGATGGCGGCCAGCAGGCTATAGAGTGCGCGGGCGCCGACGAAACTGATGGCGAAGCCGCTGAAGGCGACGACCGCCAGCAGCGCCGCCACAGCGTAGAAGACCAGGCCGCGCGGCCAGGGAACGAGGCCCTTGGCGCCCGGGCTCCAACGGCTGAGCAGCAGCGGCAGGACCACGATGACCGCCGCGTAATGCGCCTGCTGGGCGACCACCGAGCCGGTGAACAGGTCGATGGCGCTGGCGCTGGAAAGCAGGTGGTAGGGCACATAGACCGGCAGATGCCACGCGATCGGCCCGGCGGAGAGGGGATCGAGCGGCGCGCCGCCGACGCCAGCCGCGGCCAGCAGGCGTCGGGGCGCGCCGCTGGCGACCAGCAGCGGCAGGCCGATGAAGGCGGCGCTCGCCCAACCCATCACCAGCGGGCGCTGCCGCCTTGGCGCGAGCTGCCAGAGGAAGCCAAGCGGCGTCAGGTTGTGCAGGACGGCGAAGCCGATGGTGGTCTCGAACGGATCGACCATGGCCAGCACCCCGATCGCCAGCCCGACCACGATCGCCGCCCCCTTGGCGGCGGTCCCGCCGCGCGCGGCGGTCAGGGCGAGGCAGGCGACCAGACCGAGCTCCATCGGCGCCTCGATCTCCGGGCGCAGCAGATGCAGTAGGCCGGCCGCGCGCGCGGCGACAATCGCGGCCAGCAGCGCCGCCATGACCACGACGGTCTTTAAGCCAAGCGACCGGCCGAAACGGCGATCGACATAGCGCAGCTCGCTCAGCACATGCGGCAGCCCGAACGCCGCCAGCGTCAGCGAATAGACCGCCAGCGGCGCGATCACGCTGACGACCGTCGCCGCCAGGGCGGCCAGGATCGCGGCGAGCAAGCCGGCGGCGGCGACGTGGGGGAGCGGGCGGTTCTTATCCATCGTCGCCATCGGTCTGGCTGCTGGCCTCAGGTCCAGCTGGTCATACCAATCCATCGGTCAGAGATGTTCAACGAGATCTTAGGTCGAGTCCGATCGGCGCGAGCGGGCGGCCGGCGCTGAAGCCGAAACCCGGTTACGACCAGGTCCGTTGCGGCGCTTTACATCCGGAACCGAGGCCCCAGCCCACTGGCGAAATCAAACACTTGCAGTCGTGATCCCGCTTCAGAAATTCGCCCAGAACGCGTCACCGGGCGGTGGCGAGTTTCTGGTTCGCCACGCCTGCAACCGGAGCGGGGTCCGCCTTCCGAAACTCACCACCGATCTCCATGATGTGCAATTCGGCGTCGAAGCCGCTGCCCAACGCCTGGCCGGCGGCGCGCTCACCCGCCGAAATGGCGTCTTGCTGGTTGGAATATCGCCCCAGGCGATGTTGCTCGCAGTAGAGCATCCACTGGGAATCGATCTGGAACACGCCATACCTGACCTTCGCCGTGAGACCTCCCGCTCGCATGGTGAAAACCTCCATTGACCGGCACAGCTTGAGCCAAGCAAATGACGCCGTCTGTCGGGAGGCGGACATATGAGCGCCGTCATGGTGAATCGTTGGCTAACGCCGACATCGCTCGCCGCGCCGATCCGCTCCTATGAAAGGAACCCGACACTGTCCACGCGTGCGTCTGCTATGATGTTCGCGGGTCGCCGCCGATTCAGCGGTCTGGAAAAGCGGTGAGCGTAGTGGCCTTCGCCTACGGAATTACTGGCAGCCATTTCCTCGACAGCTTGAGCGCTGAGAATTTCAACCTGTTCAAACCCTCGCTCGTGGAGGTTTTTCTCCAGCGTGACGCAGTGCTTTGCGCGCCCGGATCGGAGATTGACTGTGTCTGGTTCCCCACCACGGCGATCCTTTCCGTGGTGACGATCCTGGCCGACGGCCAGGACGTCGAAGCCTGCACGATCGGACATGAGAGCGCCTATGGCTTGCTGAACGCGCTCGGTTCCTCGACGGCGATCGACCGGGTGATCGCGCAGGTTCCGGGCGCGGCGATCCGGATGCCGGCCTCGCGCTTGAAGGCCGCGGCGGCGCTCAGCATCGGGATTACCGACCTGGTTGTCAGGCATGCTCAGGCCAACGCGGCGCAGACTCAACAGTCGGTCGCTTGCAACGCCATCCACAGTGTTCACGCGCGCCTCTGCCGTTGGCTGCTAATGACACAGGACCGGACCCGTTGCGACCGGCTGCCCCTGACCCAGGAGTTCCTCGGGTTCATGCTTGGCGTCCAGAGGAGCACGGTCAGCGGAGCGGCCGCCGCCTTACAGGCCGCCGGGTTAATCCGCTATTCGCGCGGTCAGATCGAAATTCTGGATCGCGGAGGTCTGAAGGCCGGCGCCTGCGAGTGTTATGCGTCGGTGCTGGACAAGCACGCCCAGCTACTTGGCGCACGGCCGTTCAATATGGCGGACCCGTTCGGCCCGGCCGATTTGCCCCGCATCGGCGGGTCCCTGATCGGGAGACGAGTCTGAAAATAGCGCGCGGCGCCATGGCGTGGCTGCGGCCTTGGCGCCCAAGTGGCTCGTCTCCGGCCACGTTTCGAGGTTTGATGCGTTGATTGATCGAGCGGAGCCGCTCGGAAGGACATGTCGTGACCAAAGGTCGTCCCGCATTTCCGGTTGTCGGCGTCGGCGCCTCGGCCGGCGGCGTCGAGGCGTTGGAGAGCTTCTTCCAGGGTGTGCCGCCGCAGCCGGGCCTTGCCTTCATCGTGGTGACGCACCTCAGCCCGGATCGCGAAAGCCTGCTGCACGAAATCATCGCCCGCTACACAGACCTGTCGGTGGTGGTCGCGCAGGACAGGGCCGAGGTGCGTCCCAATTGCGTCTACGTGTTGCCCGCCGACGCGATCATCAGCGTCAAGGCCGGTCATCTGGAGCTTCGCAAGTCGAGCAGCCGCGGCCGCGAACGCAAGCCGATCGATATCCTCTTCAGTTCGCTGGCCATCGACAGCGGCGAGTACGCCGCATCGGTCGTGCTGTCTGGCGGGGACGGCGATGGAACCCTGGGCACCAAGGCCATCAAGGAACACGGCGGCCTGACCCTGGCCCAGGTCGCCGACGGCAACGGCCCGCGTCATCCCTCCATGCCGGACAGCGCGATCGCCGCCGGCTTCGTCGATTTCGCGCTTCCGGTGAATGAGATGGGCGGCAAACTGGCCGAGTTCGCGCGCATGCTGGCCGAAACCGACGATGGCGACCGCGCCGAAGCGGCGCATTCGGAAGCCCGGCTGGAAATCTGCGCCATCCTGCGCAATCAGCTTGGGCACGATTTCAGCGGCTATAAGTCCAAGACCTTCTTCCGCCGCGTGCAGCGGCGCATGCACGTCACCCAGTCGCCAAGCCAGGAAGACTATGTCCAGCGACTGAAGGACGACCCGAAGGAAGTCGCCGCGCTTTTCCGCGATCTGCTGATCAACGTGACCAACTTCTTCCGAGACGCCGAGGCGTTCGACAAGCTTCGGGATCTGGTGATTCCCAAGCTGTTCGAGGGGCGAGGCGCCGAGGACAGCGTCCGGGTCTGGGCGCCAGGCTGCTCCACGGGTGAAGAGGTCTACTCGATCGCCATCCTGTTGTGCGAGCACATGGCCGGCCTGTCGGCGCGGCCTCGAGTGCAGATCTTCGCCACCGACATCGACGATTTCGCCTTGGGCGCGGCGCGCGCCGGACGCTATCCGGAAGCCTTGCTCGAAGGCATGTCGCCCGAGCGGCGCGACCGGTTCTTCACCCCGGAAGGCGGCAGCTTCGTTCTGTGCAAGGAGGTGCGCGACCTGTGCATCTTCTCGCCGCACAGCGTCATCCGCGACCCGCCGTTCTCACGCCTCGATCTGATCTCCTGCCGAAACCTGCTGATCTATTTCGGGCCGGACATCCAGAACCTCGTGCTGCCGACGTTTCACTACGCCTTGCGCGAGGACGGCTACCTGTTCCTGGGGCTGTCGGAGAGCATCGGCAAGTTTTCCGACCTGTTCGCCGCCGTCGACAAAAAGCATAGAATCTACCGCAGCCGCGAGACCCTCGGCGTGGCGCCTCGGCTGCCGATGACGCTGCGAAATCACCCGTCCTTGGGGCTCCCCGGTCACGTCGGCCGTCAATCGGCGGGTGCGACGCCAGGCGCAGCCCTGCGGCAGGCGCTGGAATCCCAGGTGCTGGAGCGGTTTGCGCCGGCGCATGTGCTGGTCACCCGAGAGGGCGACATCGTGCACTTCTCCGCCCGCACCAACCGCTATCTGGAACTGGCGGCCGGCGCCCCGACCCGCCAGCTCATGACCTTGGCGCGCAAGGGCCTGCGGCTCGATCTGCGCTCGGCCTTTCGCGAGTCGGTCGAGTCCGATGCGACGGTTTCCCGCCAGGCCGTGCCGGTGGCCGGTGACGACGGCCGCCTGCAGATGGTCGACATCGTCGTCGAACCGCTCGTCGAGCGCCACGGCGAGGACCCGCTGTACGTCGTCATCTTCACCGATCGGGGCCCGCCGCTCAGTGTCGAGGAGGCAGGCCGAATTCCAGCCGCCGAAACCGGCGCGGCGTTGCTGCTCGAACAGGAGTTGCGCGAGACCAAGGAACGGCTGCAGTCGCTGATCGAGGAATATGAGACGGCGCTCGAAGAACTGCGCTCGTCCAACGAGGAACTCCTGTCCGTCAACGAGGAGTTGCAATCCAGCAATGAGGAACTCGAAGCCTCCAAGGAGGAGCTTCAGTCGCTCAACGAAGAACTCAACACCGTCAACGCCGAGCTGACCCAGAAAATCGACGCGCTCGATCGGGCCAACAGCGACCTGCACAATCTCTTCGAGAGCACCCGGATTCCAACGGTCTTCCTGGACCGAAACCTGGTGATCCGCAGCTTCACGCCGGCGATGAAGGAGCTGTTCAACATCCTTCCAGGCGACCGCGGTCGTCCCCTGACCGATCTCAACAGCCGCCTGTCGCTGCCGGGCCTCGTCCAGGACATTCAGTGGGTCTTCGACCACGCCGCCGTGATGGAGCGCGAGATCTCCCATCCCGAGACGTCAGCGCACTATATTCTGCGCATCGCCCCCTACCTGGACGCCGAGCGTCACACCGAAGGCGTGGTCATCACCTTCCTCGACGTGACCCGGCTGGCCCAGGCCCAGGCCCACCAGCAGACCCTGATCGCCGAACTGAATCACCGCGTGAAGAACATGCTGATGGTGGCGATCGGCATCGCACAACAGACGCACAAGAACGCCAGTTCGCCCGACGCCTTCCTGGAGACGTTCATCGCCCGTCTGCAAGCCATGGCGCGGTCCTACGAACTGGTGTCGCGCGAGAACTGGACGGAGACCTCGCTTGCCGAACTGGTGCGCACGGAGTTGTCGCCGTTCGGGCCGGAGCGCCTGGCGATCGACGGCCCCGACATCAGCTTGAAGCCGAAGCTGGCTCTGTCTCTCGGCATGGTCTTGCACGAACTGGCTACCAATGCCGGGAAATACGGCGCCTTGTCCGCGCCGACCGGACAGGTTTCGATTCATTGGTCGAGGATCGCGGGCAATCCTGGCGACGAGTTGGACTTCCGGTGGACGGAATCGGGCGGTCCGACGTTCTCCAAAAGCGCGAAGGGCGGATTTGGCCTCAAGCTCATCGAGAAGGAAACCTCCTACAATATGGGCGGCCGCGCCGATATCGACTTCAGACCGGACGGTCTCGACGCGCACATCACCTTTCCGATCGAGAGCCCGTGATGGCCGGACCTCGGCGCCCACGGGTTTTGGTGCTGGAGGACGAGTGGATCATCGCCGAGCAGATCGAGGCCGCGCTCGAAGAAGCCGGCTACGAGGTCGTGGGCCCCGTGGGCCGCATCGACGCGGCCATGGCTCTGCTGAGAGACCAGGCCGTCGACGCTGCCGTACTCGACATCAACGTGCATGGCGCGCGCAGCTTTCCCGCCGCGAAGACCCTGGCCCGCAACGAAATTCCGTTCGTGTTCCTGAGCGGATACGCCGAAGCCGCGCTGCCTGCGGAGCTGAACAGCCGACCGTTGATGCAAAAGCCGGTCGATGTCACCGCTCTGTGCCGCTGTGTCGATGGTCTGCTGAAGGCCGCCGAATAGAGCGGCGGGCCGGCTCTGCCGAGCATGGCCGCGCGCGCTGGTTTGCAGGAGACGGACGCCCCAGAGCGCGCGGCCTTCAGGGCGCGCTGTCGGTGTCCAGTATGTGCTGCGCCTCGTCCGGCGTCGGAATGGCGCCGCGATGCGCCGCGCTGCGGGCGACGAATTCGGCGCGCGAATTCTCCGACGGATAGGCGACATCCGGAACGGGCGCGCCGAGGAACCTGCACAGCGGCTCCCAGCCCTGGCCGGCCTCGTAGACCAGCAGGCGCTCGGGCGCGATGGTCGCCTTCACCGCCGCGGTGTGATCGAGAAAGTGCCTGGTCATGAAGGCGCGGTCCTGCAGATGGCCGCGCATGGAGCCGACGAAGCTGTTGAAGAACTCCGCTTGCCCGCCGCCGGCGGTGGCCGCCGCGCTGGTGGGCGCGAAGATGGTCGCCTGGGTGGAGTCGAACCACTGGTCGGGGTCGCGCACCGTGTGCAGAACCTTGGCGTCCGGATAGTAGGCCGCCAGCTCGCGCCAATAGTGGGCGCCCGGATAGTCGACCATGGAATGGTAGCCGTCGAAGATGGCGTCCCAGTCCGGCTTGCCGGCGCCGGCGTCGATCCAGAGCCGCATGCTCTCGGGATGGGCGAAAACCTCGACCATGTGGTGGCAGGGCCCGAAGCCAAGGATGTTCAGCGCCGACTGCATGGACTTGGTGCCCGTGCGGCCGAGGCCGGAGCCGACAACCTTCAACGCCATGATCTCTTCCCCGATTTGCGGCTCAGCCTAGCCCCGCGCCTGGGCGTCGCGCAATGCGTCCAGACCGCGCCGCAAGTCGGCGATCAGGTCGGCGGGCTCCTCCAGGCCGATGTGCAGGCGCATCAGCGGGCCGGCCAGGCCGCTCGGAAAGCGGCGATGGGTGAGCTGGTCGCCCGAGGAAATGGCCAGGCTCTCGAAGCCGCCCCAGGAAAAGCCCAGGCCGAACAGGGTCAGGTGGTCGAGCATGGCGTCCACCGCCGCGCCAGACGTCGGGTGGAAGACGATGCTCAGCAGGCCGTTCGCGCCGGTGAAGTCCCGCTTCCACAAGCCGTGGTCCGGCGAATGGGGCAGGGGCGGATAGAGCACGTCGGCGATTTCCGGCTGGTCGAGCAGCCAGTTCGCCACGACGGCCGCGTTCGCCGCATGGCGCGCCAGCCGGGTCGGCAGCGTGCGCAGGCCCCGCAGGCCCTGATAGACGTCGTCGGGCGAGACCGACCAGCCGAAATTCCACACCGCCTCGTCCAGCGCGTGGGTCAGCCGCGGGGCCCTGGCCGCGGCGCTGCCCAGGAAGACGTCGGAATGGCCGGTGACGTACTTGGTCAGGGCCTGGACGCTGATGTCGACGCCGAGCGCCAGCGGCTTGCAGAGCAGGCCGGCGGCCCAGGTATTGTCGACCAGGGTGAGCACCCCGCGGGCCCGGGCCAGGGCGGCGATCGCCGGCAGATCCTGGATCTCGTAGGTCAGTGAGCCGGGGGATTCCATCACGATCAGCCTGAGCGCCGGGCCGCCGGCGGCCAGCACCTGTTCCGGCGTCGAGCGCGGCGAGTAATAGGTCACCTTGACGCCGAAGCGGGTCAGCACCTTGTCGAAGAAGCGGCGGGTGGGGGCGTAGGCGCTGTCTGTGACCAGCACCTCGTCGCCGGCGCGCAGCACCGCCATGGCCGCGGCGGTGACGGCGGCCAGGCCGGAGGGGAAGAGCCGCACGCCCGTGGCGCCTTCCAGCTCGCACAGCGCCTCGGCCAGGGCCTCGTGCATGCCCAGCCCGCCCCGGCCATAGGTGACATTGTCGTGATTATACAGTGAGGCGGCGTCGGGCAGCAGCACCGTCGAGCCGCGCTGGATCGGCGGGCCGACCGTACGCGACAGCGCGCGCGGCCTGGCGCCGGCGCGGATCAGGCGCGTGGCCTCCGCATCCTGGCGCTTTTCGGCCACGCCTAGGCGTCCGTGACGACGGGCGTATCCGCCAGGCCGCCCCATTCGGTCCAGGAGCCGTCATAGACCGGCGCGCGCCAGCGCCCCAGCCGCGCCAAAGCCAGCGATAGGATGGCGGCGGAAATGCCCGAGCCGCAGCTGGTCAGA
>DASXZP010000046.1:0-103145 GCA_036501825.1 Caulobacteraceae bacterium
GATCATGGTGCTCGCCCCCGACGAACTGCAGCGGAGCATCTATGAGACCGACATCGCGCCCAATATCCGCGACGGCGCGGCCCTGCTGTTCGCCCACGGCCTGAACATCCACTTCGGCCTGATCGAGCCCAAGAGCACCATCGACGTGCTGATGATCGCGCCCAAGGGACCGGGGCACACGGTGCGGGGCGAGTACCTCAAGGGCGGCGGGGTGCCCTGCCTGATCGCCGTGCACCAGAACGCCTCGGGCGGCGCCCACGAGCTGGGCCTGGCCTACGCCTCGGCCATCGGCGGCGGCCGCTCGGGCGTGATCGAGACCACCTTCCGGGAGGAATGCGAGACCGACCTGTTCGGCGAGCAGGCCGTGCTGTGCGGTGGCCTGGTCGAGCTGATCCGCGCCGGCTTCGAGACCCTGACCGAGGCGGGCTATGCCCCGGAGATGGCCTATTTCGAGTGCCTGCACGAGGTGAAGCTGATCGTGGACCTGATCTACGAAGGCGGCATCGCCAACATGAACTACTCGATCTCCAACACCGCCGAGTACGGCGAATACGTCTCGGGCCCGCGCATCGTCACCGCCGACACCAAGGCGGAGATGAAGCGCATTCTTGAAGAAATCCAGAGCGGCGCTTTCACCCGCAACTGGATGAACGAGAGCCGCAAGCGCGGCAAGAACGGCCCGCCGGAGTTCATGGCCATGCGCGAACGCGCCGAGGCGCACCCGATCGAGGCGGTGGGGACCGACCTGCGCGCCATGATGCCGTGGATCGCCAAGAACAAGCTGGTGGACCGTGCCCACAACTGATCACGCGCCGGCCTTCGCGGGTCGCCGACTTAGGAGCGCCTGAGCCCTCGGGTTCGGGCCGCGCCTTTCGTCGATACACCCGCAAAGGAACACGCTCATGATCAACCATCCCTCGTTCGGCCAGGTCGCCGCGAACCGCGTCTTCATCTTCGACACCACCCTGCGCGACGGCGAGCAATCGCCGGGCTTTTCCATGAACGCGGCCGAGAAGCTGCGCATGGCCGAGGCCCTGGCCGACCTCGGTGTCGATGTGATCGAGGCCGGCTTTCCGGTTGCGTCGCCGGACGACTTCCACTCGGTGCGCGAGATCGCCGAGCGGGTGCGCGCGCCGGTGATCTGCGGCCTGTCCCGCGCTATCGACGCCGACATCGAAGCCTGCGCCGAGGCCCTGACCCCGGCAGAGCGCAAGCGTATCCACACCTTCATCTCCACCAGCCCCTTGCACCGCCAACACAAGCTGCAGATGTCCGCGGATGCGGTGCTCGAGGCGATTTCGCGCTCGGTCGCCCTGGCCCGGCGGCGCTGTCCGGACGTGGAATGGTCGGCGGAGGACGCCACCCGCACCGAGCCCGACTTTCTCTGCCGCGCCGTCGAAGCCGCGATCCGCGCCGGCGCCACGACCATTAACCTCCCCGATACGGTGGGTTATTCGACCCCGGCCGGCATCGCCGCCCTGTTCGCCGACGTGCGCGCCCGTGTTCCCGGCGCCGATGCAGTGATCCTGTCCACCCACAACCACAACGATCTGGGACTTGCGGTCGCCAACGCGCTGGCCGCGGTGGAGGCCGGAGCGCGGCAGATCGAGTGCACGGTCAGCGGCATCGGCGAACGCGCCGGCAACGCGGCTCTGGAAGAGGCGGTGATGGCCATGCGCACCCGCGCGGACGCCTGGCCGTACGAGACGCGGATCGAGACGCCGCGAATTCTGAAGACCGCGCGTCTGCTGGCGGCGCTCACCGGCTTTGACGTGCAGCCGAACAAGGCGATCGTGGGCCGCAACGCCTTCGCCCACGAAAGCGGCATCCACCAGGACGGAATGCTCAAACACGCCGGCAGCTATGAGATCATGACGCCGGAGAGCGTCGGCTGGGCCGCGTCGACCCTGGTGCTCGGCAAACACTCCGGCCGCGCCGCGTTCCGCAACCGGCTGCGGGATCTGGGCTTCGACCATCTCGATGACGTCGCGGTCAACACGGCTTTCGCCGCCTTCAAGGCGATCGCCGACCGGAAGAAGTCTACGAACGACGAGGACGTCCTCGCCGCCCTCCACCGTCACCCCGACGCGCAACGTCGCGCCGCCGGATAGCAGAAAGACGCCCCCATGCCCGCGCTTCGGTCCCGCACCACCACCCACGGCCGCAACATGGCCGGCGCGCGCGGCCTGTGGCGCGCCACCGGCATGACCGACGCCGACTTCGGCAAGCCGATCATCGCGGTCGCCAACTCCTTTACCCAGTTCGTGCCGGGTCACGTGCACCTGAAGGACCTGGGGCAGCTGGTGGCGCGCGAGATCGAGCGCGCGGGCGCGGTGGCGAAGGAGTTCAACACCATCGCGGTCGACGACGGCATCGCCATGGGCCATGGCGGCATGCTCTACAGCCTGCCCTCGCGCGAGCTGATCGCCGACAGCGTCGAGTACATGGTCAACGCCCACTGCGCCGACGCGCTGGTGTGCATCTCCAACTGCGACAAGATCACGCCCGGCATGCTGATGGCGGCGCTGCGCCTGAACATCCCCGTCATCTTCGTCTCCGGCGGACCGATGGAGGCCGGCAAGCTGCGCGTGAAGGGCGAAATCGTCGCCCTCGATCTGGTCGACGCCATGGTGGCCGCCGCCGACGACCGGGTCAGCGACGCCGACGCCGAGGCCATCGAAAAGGCCGCCTGCCCCACCTGCGGTTCGTGCTCGGGCATGTTCACCGCCAATTCGATGAATTGCCTGACCGAAGCGCTGGGCCTTTCGCTCCCCGGCAACGGCTCGATGCTGGCCACCCACGCCGACCGCGAGCGTCTGTTCGTCGAGGCGGGTCACACCATCGTCGATCTGGCGCGCCGCTGGTACGAACAGGACGACGCGACCGCCCTGCCGCGCACCATCGCCAACCGTCAGGCGTTCGAAAACGCCATGACCCTCGACATCGCCATGGGCGGATCGACCAACACGGTGCTGCACCTGCTGGCCGCCGCCCATGAGGGCGAGGTGGACTTCACCATGGCCGACATCGATCGCCTCTCGCGCCGCACGCCGGTCCTGTGCAAGGTCGCGCCCGCAAAATCCGACGTGCACATGGAAGACGTGCACCGGGCGGGCGGCGTCATGGCCATCCTGGGCGAACTGGAGCGCGCGGGCCTGCTCCACGCCGGTCTGCCGACCGTGCATAGCGCGACCTTCGCAGAGGCGCTGGCGCGCTGGGATGTGGGGCGGACCAACCGCGAGGACGTGCGTGACTTTTACCGCGCGGCGCCGGGCGGCGTCGCCACCCGCACGGCCTTCAGCCAGGGTTCGCGTTTCGCAGACCTCGACGTCGATCGTGAGAGAGGCGTGATCCGCGCCGCCACCCATGCGTTCAGCACCGACGGCGGCCTCGCGGTCCTGACCGGCGATCTGGCGCCGGACGGCTGTATCGTGAAGACCGCAGGCGTGGACGAAGCGCTGCTGACCTTCACCGGACCCGCCCGCGTGTTCGAAAGCCAGGACAACGCCGTCTCCGCCATCCTCGGCAACCGCATCAAACCAGGCGACGTGGTGGTGATCCGCTATGAGGGCCCGCGCGGCGGACCGGGCATGCAGGAGATGCTATATCCGACCAGTTATCTGAAATCGAAGGGCCTGGGCGCCGCCTGCGCCCTGATCACCGACGGGCGATTCTCCGGCGGCACGTCCGGGCTTTCCATCGGCCACGTCTCCCCTGAGGCGGCGGAGGGCGGCCCGATCGCCCTGGTCGAAGACGGCGACCGCATCGAGATCGACATCCCGTCCCGCGCGATCCGTCTGGCGGTGGACGCCGCGACGCTTGCTGCCCGTCGCGAGGCGATGCTGGCGCGAGGCGACAAGGCCTGGAAGCCCGCCAGCCGCGAACGGACCGTCAGCCGCGCGCTCGAGGTCTACGCCGCCCTGGCCACCAGCGCCTCGCGCGGCGCGGTGCGCGATCTGGCGTCGTGTGCTATGCGG
This sequence comes from Caulobacteraceae bacterium, assembly GCA_036501825.1. GTDB lineage: Bacteria > Pseudomonadota > Alphaproteobacteria > Caulobacterales > Caulobacteraceae > JAFECT01. The sequence continues at coordinate 3,978 of DASXZP010000046.1, forward strand.
CGCGGGTGACCAAGCCTCCCAAGACCACGCCAACCGGCAAGACTTACTCGAAGCATCCGAACACCAAGCCCGCAAAGCGCGCGGCCCAGGCCGGCGTGCAGCCGCGCCTGTCCGGCCTGCCCACCAAGGCTGCGCTGATCCGGTTCCTCGCCGAGGCCGGCGAGGCCGAGAAGGCCGACATCGCTCGCGCCTTCGGCCTGAAGGGGGGCGAACGGCGGGCGCTGCGCGAAATGCTGCGGGAGCTCGAGGCCGAGGGCGCGCTGGGCCGGCGTGGTCGCAAGGGGTTCGCGCCGCGCGGTTCGCTGCCGCCGGTGGGCGTGGTGGACGTGGTTGAGCGCGATGCGGACGGCGACCTGTTCGTGCGCCTGAGCAAGGGCGAGGCGGATGCGCCGCTGGCGCGGCTGGCGCCCGACCGCAACGAAAAGGCCGGCGGCGCGCCGGGCATGGGCGACCGGCTGCTGGTGCGTTTCGAAAAGGTCGCCGACGGCTACGAAGCGCGCATGATCAAGCGCCTGGGCCAGAGCGCTCACCGGGTGCTCGGCGTCATCCGCAAGAGCGCGCGCGAGGTGCGGGTCGAGCCGGTGGACCGCAAGTCCAAGGACACGCTGCTGTTGTCCGGCGCCGAAGCTCAGAAACTGAAGGACGGCGACCTGGTGCTGGCCGCGGTCGGTCAGGCGGAGCGGCGCTTTGGGCCCAAGAGCGGACGCGTGCTCGAGGTCGTCGGGCGCGAAGACGAACCGCGCGCGGCGTCGCTGATCGCCATCCATGCCCACGGCATCCCCACCGGCTTTTCCGACGAGGCGGAAAAGGAGGCCGAGCGCGCCGAGGCGCCGACGCTGAAGGGCCGCACGGACCTGCGCGACCTGCCGCTGATCACCATCGACCCGCCGGACGCGCGCGACCACGACGACGCGGTCTATGCGGTGCGCGACGACGATCCGAAGAACAAGGACGGCTGGATCGTCTGGGTCGCCATCGCCGACGTGTCGGCCTATGTGCGCGCGGGCACGGTGCTCGACCGCGAGGCGTGGGAGAAGGGCAACTCGACCTATTTCCCCGACCGGGTCGAGCCGATGCTGCCGCACCGCCTATCGAGCGGCCTGTGCAGCCTGGTCGAGGGCGAGAACCGCGCCTGCCTGGCGGTGCGCATGGCCTTCGACAAGACCGGGCGCAAGCTGTCGCACAAATTCGTGCGCGGCCTGATGCGTTCGGCGGCGAAGTTGTCCTACGAACAGGCGCAACGCGCCATCGACGAACGGCCGGACGACAAGACCGCGCCGCTGCTGGCGCCCATCCTGCGGCCCTTGTGGGAGGCTTACGCCTGTCTCAAGCGCGGCCGCGAGGCGCGTTCGCCGCTGAACATCGAGAGCGCCGAACGCCGCATCATCATCGGCGCCGACGGGCAGATCGCCTCGATCACCGCGCGCGAAAGCCTCGAGGCGCACCGGCTCATCGAAGAGATGATGATCCAGGCCAACGTCGCCGCCGCCGAAATGCTGGAGCAGAAGCGCGTCCCGCTGATCTTCCGTATCCACGATACGCCGAGCCCGGAGAAGGTGCAGGCCCTGGGCGATTTCCTCGCAACCCTCGACATTCCCTGGACCAAGGGCGAGGTGCTGACCACCAAGCGCTTCAACAAACTGCTGGCCGAAACGCGCGGCAGTCCCAACGCCGAGATCGTCAATGAGGTGGTGCTGCGCACCCAGATGCAGGCGCAGTACAATCCCGACAACATCGGCCACTTCGGCCTGAACCTGCAGAAATACGCTCACTTCACCTCGCCGATCCGGCGTTACGCCGACTTGGTGGTGCACCGCGGCCTGATCCGCGCGCTCGGGCTCGGCGACGACGGCCTGCCGGACCAGGACATCGCCAAGCTCGGCGACACGGCCGAACACGTTACCATGACCGAGCGCCGCTCCATGGCCGCCGAGCGCGACGCGACCGATCGGTACATCGCCGCCTTCCTCGAAGATCGCGTCGGTGCGACCTTCACCGGCCGGATCACCGGCGTCACCCGCTTCGGCCTGTTCGTTCGCTTGACGGAAACCGGCGCCGACGGCCTCGTCCCGATCTCCAAACTCGGCAGCGAGTATTTCCAGCATGACGACCGCACCCACGCCCTGGTCGGCGAACGCACCGGCGCGCGCTGGTCTCTGGGCCGCGAGGTCGAAGTGCGCCTGACCGAGGCGACGCCCATCACGGGCGGCCTGCTGTTCGAAATGCTCAGCGACCCCTCCCCGCCCGACCCCAAGGCGCCGAGGCCGCGCCTGGGCGTGCGCAAACGCGGCGGCCCGCCCCCGGGCGTGCGGCGGGGCAAGCGGCGGTAGGTTCAGAAACCGCCGTTCTTCGACTTCACGCCGTCACACCGAGGCCCTAGAGTCGGCCCCACATCGAGGGGACTTCGCATGCGCGTTCGCACACTTCTCGCCGGCGTCGCACTCGCCGCCGTCACCACGCTTCCGGCCCTGGCCAACGACAGCTCGGCGGAACTGGCCCAGGGCGGCCTCGTGCTGAAGAAGCACGACGGCATCGCCATGAAATCCGAGGACCTTTATATCTCGCCCGACGCGGTGCGAGTGAAGTACGAGTTCCTGAACACCACCTCTCACGACGAGCGCATCATCGTCGCCTTCCCGATGCCCGACATCACCACCGAGGGCGTCGACGACAACATCGCCATCCCCGACATCCAGCAACCGGAGAATTTCCTCGACTTCGCGACCGTGGTGGACGGAACCCCGGTCAAGGCCCAGGCGGAACAGCGCGTGTTCAAGAAGGGCGTCGAGTACACGACGCTGCTGACCTCGATGCACCTCCCGCTGATGCCCCTGTTGCAGGCGACCGACGCGGCGCTGGACAAGCTCTCCGCGGCGGACAAGGCGAAGTTGATCAAGCTCGACCTCGTGTCCGACGACGAATACGACGACGGCCACGGCATGCAGCACCACCTGGGCGCCGCCTGGACCCTGAAGACGACCTACTGGTGGACCCAGACCTTCCCCGCAGGAAAAGTCGTGCACGTCGAACACAACTACAAGCCCAGCGTCGGCGGCACTTCAGGCACCTTCCTCGAAATGCCGGACGCGCGCAGCAACGAAGAGTTCAAAGCCTATAACGACAAGTACTGCATCGATAACGATTTCCTTGCGTCCGTTGCGAAGCGCCACACCGAGGTCGGGCCGGAGAAGCAGGCCTTCTACGAGCAGCGCATCGACTACATCCTGAAGACCGGCGCCAACTGGAAGGACCCGATCGGCGACTTCCACCTGACCCTCGACAAGGGCAAGCCCGGCAGCCTGCTCTCGACCTGCCAGACCGGACTGAAGAAGACCTCGCCCACCGCTTTCGAGGTGCGGCGTACGAACTACCTGCCCAGCGACGACCTGCACATGCTGATCCTGATCCGGCCGGAGGACATGGGCGACTAGCTTTCACCGGAGCACAGGCGTGCTAGGTCAGGGCCGTGACCAAGCCCTTCGACTCCGCCGCCGACCTGGTGGACGCGCCCAACGTTGGCGCGCGCCTGCGCCCCCGCAACGCGGCGACCCTGATCCTCGTGCGCCGTGACGCCGGTGAGCCCCAAGTCCTGATGGGGCGCCGCGCCGAAGGGCATGTCTTTATGGCGTCCAAGTGGGTGTTTCCGGGCGGGCGTGTCGACAGTGGGGACGCCACGGCGCCGGCCGCCACCGAACTGCGGCCGGAGGTCCTTGCGCATCCCGCGCTGGGCGCGAGCAAGGGCGTCGCGCGCGGCCTCGGCATCGCGGCGATCCGCGAGACCTTCGAGGAAGCGGGACTGTTCGTCGCCAAGCCGGCGCCGCCGTGGCCCGAGGTCGGCCGCGCCTGGCGCGAATTCGCCGAGCGGGGCGTCGCGCCCGATCTCGCCGCGCTCGAGTTCATCGCGCGCGCGATCACGCCGCCCGGTCGCGCACGCCGGTTCGACGCGCGCTTCTTCATGGCCGATGCGAGCGCGTTGATCGACCTGGGCCCCGGCGACGGCGACCGTGAGCTCGACGAAATCGCCTGGCTGAGGCTCGACGCGCTGAGCGGCCTCGACCTGCCTCAGATCACCCGTTTTGTGCTGAGCGAGGTGGTGAAACGGCTTGAGGACGAGGTCGGCGACGTGCCCTTTGTCCGGATGATCCGCGGAAAGCACGTGGTGGAACGGCTGCGGCTGGACTGACGCAGCGCCCCGCCGGTTGGACGCCTAAGCAACTCTAGCGTAGGTTGCCGGCAGGAATGGCTGCTGGGGGCGACCATGACCATCTCAAGACAGACCGTGGCCGGGCTGGCCCTGCTGACGTGGGCGACGTGCGCGGGCTTTGCGGACGCGCCGGCTACGCCGAACGCTCCGACCACCCCGCTCACCCGCGATGTCGTCGCCTGCGCCGCCGCGCCGGACCAGTCCCGCTGCGTGATCGACGTGATGCAGCAGATCCCGTTACAGCGCAGCATGCTGGCCGCGTGGCGCGTTCCCGGCGTGACGCGTGATGCGGCGTCGGATGCGGCGGGCTGGTTGCGGAACGCGCTCGACGACGTCATCGCCGCCGATCACGCGGGCGTGGCGCCGCCGACAGCGCTCGCGGCCGTGGACAAGCTCCCGGCCGGCCGCGACGGCACGTTGTACGTCGTCCTTTGCGCCACCGCGGCGCAGCCTTACTACGGCCAGTGGGGACCACGATATGCCGCGTGGCTTCAGACCCAACGCGCCAGCGCAGCCTTGCTCAGCGAAACCGCTAACCGACTGGAAGCGAAACTGCCCCCGGCCGCGGCGCCGGACGCCTTCCCCACCACGCTCGCCGTCGTTGGACTGGTCGCCGGCTGTCGCGATTTTGCCGGCGATGTCGCCGGCGCCGATCGCGCACTGGCAAGGCTCGACGCCAAGTCGGTTCCCGTCCCCGCCATCCGGCTGCGCTTGCTGCTGCCGCGCGCAGGCTGGACGAGGCGGCTCGGCAAATCGAAGCCGCCAAGCCTTCCGACTACGCCGTAAAGCCCGGCGGCCTTACGCTGGAGCAGGCGCAGTGGATGTTCCTGACGCAAGACCGCCTGCGGGTGTTCGCCGCCGCGCGCGACTCGGGCCGCACGGATGTCGCTACGCACATGGCGAACATCGTGCTCGCCGCGGCCGCCGAAGACCACGCGACCAATTCATTGATTCGCACCGGCGTCGGTGAATCGTTGGGCTGGCTAATCAGCCAAGGCGACAGCGCCGCCGCAGCAAGCTGGACGGAAAAGCTGGATCGCGTCGTCAGGCCCGGCATGCCGCTGTGGAACCAGCAGGACGCAGCGGCAGTCTACCGCGCGTGGCTGAAGCTCGGTCATCTGGACCGCGCGAAAATCTATGCCGACGCCGCCGCCGCGTCGAAGCGTGGCGCTCTGTCGGAATTGAAAGTCATCTCCGGCGATTGGTCCGGTTTTGACGCCAATGAAGTCGCCGGCGGCGCGGACTACATGTTTTTCCTCGCGACGACCTTCGGCGTCGGCGAGCAGGAGCTCGAAAGCGATCTCGCGCACACGACGGACGACACGGTGAGGCGTCGGATATTATGGTTATGCGCCTCGACCTATTCTCCCTTCGATCTGGCTCGCGACCCGCCCGGCGGCGAACCGTTCCCGATCGGGGTGGAAGCAAAGTGCGCCGACCGGCTGGCAAGCTTGCCGCCCGATCCAGTGGGCCAAGACACGGCTCAGGAGGACGACGGCGCGATCCTGCACGTCGCGCACACCGCTGCGCAGGCGGACCGGCCGGACCTGGCCAATGCGCTGCTCAAGATACTGCTGACGCGCTGGTCAACGCCGGCGGCCGGTCACGAGCGCCTGACCAGCGTGGAGACCGCCTACGTCGCAGAGATTGCCGCCATAGACTTGCGCTCGCGAAACGCCGGCGGGACGTAAGACGAGCGCTCTATTTCGATGGCCCGCCGCGCACCGCGCTGTAGACCGCGTCGAAGGCCTGCAGTTTGTCGAGGTTTGGGACGGCGGTAACCGCGATCGGATCGTTCAGGCTTAAGGTGCTGTCGCGCGCGGGGTCGAAATGCGGCCACAGCGGCAGGCCCGGTCCATTCGGGTCGCCAGTTTTTACGAAGTTGGTCCAGTAACTCGACATGGCGTCCGCGAGCGCTCGGTCCTGAGCGGTCCAGCGCCACGTCGGCTCCTGATCCAGATGATCGAAAACGTACCAGAGCTCGGCGAAGTGGCTCGGGCCCCAACCGGCGTAGACTGACCCTGCGGGAAATGGCGGCGCGTGCGCGAACTGGTAGTAGAACACCGGATAGCGGCTCTTGGCGACCTGCAGCCGCGCCCACGCCCAGTCGTCCCAAGCGAAGCGCAGATCGCGCTCGAAATCCAGGCGCGCGGTCTTGGCCTGTGCGTCCGTCGCACGCGGATAGGGCGCGAGCAGTTGCGGCGGGAGCGGACCCCACGCCTTGGCGATGCCGGCGTCGAAGTTGGCGGCAGTCACGCTGTCGAGGTCGCTGATCAGCGAGCGCGCCTCATCGGCGTTGGAGCCCACCATGATCGGCGTGTCGTTCTGCGAACCGGCGACATAGGCGTCGTACGGTGAGCGCGGCAGGGCGTAGGGTTCGATGACCGGATGCACGACCGGGGCCCAGTGACCCGCCATGATCGTGTTCGCGGGCAAGGCGCGCAGGTCGGCGAGGGACTTTGCGCCCAGCGACTGGGCAAAGGCTGCGCCCTCGCGCTCGGCATTGGCGAGTTGGTATCCCGGCGCGAGCTGCAGCGGTTCGAACATCCCGCCGCTCTCGGCGATAACGCCGCGGAACAGGCCGCGCGCCTGCGGCGAGGCCACCAGCAGGCTCATGGAGGCGGCGCCGGCGGACTGGCCGGCGATGGTCACCTTGGACGGGTCGCCGCCGAAGGCTGCGATGTTCGACTGCACCCAGCGAAGGGCTGCGATCTGATCCTCGAGGCCGTAATTGCCCGACGAGTGGTGCGGCGATTCCGCGGTCAGCGCCGGATGCGCGAACCAGCCGAACGGGCCGACGCGATAGGCGACGGTGACCACGATCACGCCTTTGCGCGCCAGCTTGTCGCCCCAATAGAGCGGCATGGACGCGGACCCGTTGGAGAATCCGCCGCCGTAGATCCACACCAACACCGGTAGCCGCGCGTTCGCGCCGGCCGGCGCCCAGATGTTGAGATAGAGACAGTCCTCGCTGACCTTGGGCGGCGCCTCGCCCGGCATAGAGACTCCGGTCTGCAGGCAGGCGGGTGCAAACGCGGTGGCCGAACGCACGCCGTCCCAGGCCGCAACCGGCTGGGGTTCACGCCAGCGCAGCGGGCCGATCGGCGGCGCGGCGAAGGGCACGCCCTTGTAGACCTCCAAGGCGCCGTCCCGGACGCCTTCGACGGCGCCGGCCGTGGTGCGCACAAGCGCAGAGGCCGGACTTGCGGCGAGCGCGATCAGCGCGACAAGACAACAAATCAGGCTTCGCATCGGACACCCTCGCAGACAGACGCCCAGTGTCGGCGGGCGCGCGCCGCGCCGGAACGCGGCCCAGCCCACCGCGGGTGCGGTTCGCCCCAAATCCGAAGCCGCTGGACCTCGCCCGGTCCTCCACGCCAATCTCCGCCCATGAGCCAGGCCCTCCCCACCCCCTCATCCGCGCGGCTTCGCGAACTGGCGTTGGGGTTCGCCTATTGGCTGGCGTTCGTGCTGATGCTCGAGCCCGACAATGTGCTGCGCGCGCTGCAGGCGGGCGTCACGCCCTCATGGGCCGAAGAAGCGACACGCCTCTGCGGCGCGGGCGTACTCGGCGCCGCGGCGACGCCGCCGCTGCTCGCCCTGGTGCGACGGTTTCCGCTCGAGGGCGCTCTTTGGCCTCGTCGCCTGACGATCCAGGCGGTTGGCGGACTCTCGGCGGCAGTCGGACTCCTGTTCATCTCCGTGGTGCTGGCGCGGTGGGGTCTGGGCATCGACCATCGCCCGTTTCTGACGGCGATGCGCGAAGAGCTGATCGCCAACGGCCCGCTGTTGCTGGTCGCCGTCGCGGTCCTGATGGTCGTGGCCAACGGCGTGCGGCGAATGAGCCGAGGGCCCCCGGCATCAGTCGCCCCGACGCAGGTCTATCTCACCCAACTCCCGGTCCGTTCGCGCGGCCGCACCAGCCTCGTGTCCCTCGACCAGGTCGACTGGATCGAGACCCAGGGCAACTACCTGGCCGTGCACATTGGCCCCACGGAGCATCTGGTGCGCGAAAGCCTGGCGGGGCTCGAGCCGCGCCTGGATCCGCGGCGGTTTGTCCGCATCCACCGCCGGGTCCTGGTCGCGGTCGACCGGGTGGAGGAAATCCAGGGGCTCGGGGCCGGCGATGCGGCCCTTAGGCTAAAGGACGGGACGGAACTGCGGCTCAGCCGCAGCTATCGCGACCGCCTGGTAGTGCTCGGCTTTGAACGAGGTAACTTTTCCAGATTGTAGCCAACAACCCAGGAGGTGTTGAACGTGGGCTTCAATGAGAAGGCCCCACCATGCAGAAGTCCCTGCGCTCGACCCGAACTTACCTCCCGTCACACCTCCAGCTTCGCCATCGCCACAGCGGCGACGACGTCCTTTACGAGGGGTGCGTCAGAGGAAGGGTCGTCGCGTCGTCGCGTTCCCGCGAAGGCGCCCTCACCCGGCTCCTCCGCCATGCTCTTTACCTGAATAACTAGCCGATTGGGCGAGCTGGGCTCACCGCCTGGCTCGTCCCCTTCCAAGAAAGGTGCGAAAATGGAGATCACTATGCGCCGCAAGCCCAAAGACCAGGTCCGTCCCCCCACCGATCCCATCGAGGCTGCGGTTCGAGCAGGCAGGCTTCTCACAGGGACGGCCGACGAAGAATGGCCGGACGATCTTCGCGATATCGGCCCGCGCCCGAAAGACACGCCGGCTTCTAGTCGAAAAAAGAAGGCCAAGGGCAGCTAGCTACGGCCCTTTGCCGACCGGTCAAATTTTTTTTTAAAATATTTGGCCCAGGGTTCGTATTTTTTAAGTGTTTGATTTTGCGAAACTTGGTTGTCACGAGTGTGTTGACAGTAGTGCAGTAAACTAAGTGATGTCGTGAATTCTGACATTTCTCACGGCTCCGACCACAATCCGCGACTTTACTATTTTTCCTAACGCCCTTACCTGCCGCCGCGTGAACGTTCTGTCGCGGTTCAAACAACGGTTGCTTCTGAAGTGCTTCGTCAAGGGCAACGGCATCCTCGATGCCGCCGAATTCATTGAGTGTGACCCCGAGACCGTCCTTCGGTACCTCAAGCGATTTGGTATTGCGCTGTGGGCCGCTCATGACCGCCTCGTAACTGGACTGAGCGTCGAGAGGATCGAGGCAGATGAAGTTTGGAGCTTCGTCTACGGAAAGTCGCGAAACCGGAAGCGATTTAAGCCCGGCGCGCCGAAGGGTGCTGGCGACATATTCACGTGGACCGCCCTGGACCCCGACTCAAAGCTCATCGCTGCTTGGCACGTCAGTCCGCGTACCCGAACAAACGCGCTCCGCTTCATGACTGACTTGCGCTCGCGGCTTGTCAGCAAGGTGATGATCACAACAGACGCGCTATCGCTTTACAAGAATGCCATTGCAAACGCCTTCGGTAGCGATGCTGACCATGTGATCATCCACAAAGTGCTGAAGAGCCGATGGGATCGGGAGACCGGTGACAAGCACGTCGTTGTCGTTGAGATGACCAAGGAGGTTCAGCATGGCGCTCTGGTCGATGTCTCGGCAGCGTCGACGTCGCACAATGAGCGGCACAATGGCACGATGCGTAATGCGATCGGTCGACTGCAACGCTACTCATACGGATTTTCCAAGAAACGCGAAAGCCATGTTTGGGCGCAAGCCATCTACTTCTTTTGGTACAACTTCAGGAAAGCGCATCGAAGCCTTCGTCACACGACGCCGGCGATGGAAGCCGGCATAGCGGACAGGGTTTGGGAATGGGACGATTTCTTGGATGAAACGGACCGATACTGGAGGGAACTCGAAGAGCGTACGCCTCCCCCGACTCCGACCCTCAACGGCATCGCCCTTGTGCCCATCGACCGAGACGTCGCACGCCCCGACTGTGAGTTCTTCGTTTGCGAAGATACAAAGGTCGGAAAAGCCAAAGTTCACATGGGCCACTGCCGAAACTGCCGCTGGGGATTAGGGCGTGGTGGTAAAGGCGTGTTCAACAAGTGGTACGCGTTCCCCGATCGCGTCACGGCTGAGGCCGCGGCAGCGGTTTTGGCGCCAGATGGGAACGGTACGTGCTCTATGTGTATCAAGCGAAAGTACCGCACGCGCAGTCAGCCGACGTAGCTGGCGTTACTCGCCTGCGCCGGTGATTTCTCTAACACCGCGTTCGAAAGCGGCTTTAATCTTAGGAACCCAATCATCCGGCGTTTCGAACTCCAATCGAAATTCGTGCATGCCAGATGGATTCTCAGAATTGAAAATCGAACTCATCCAACCGGGTAACGTTGCGACCTTGTCGATGTTCATTCCGCCGACACCGATGAAGAGGCGTTGAACCTCTTCAAGTTCTGATGGCACGTACGCGAACCGGACGGTTTCTTCCCACTCGATGATCCGACGACACACCTGTCCGAATAACGAGCACACGCGCAGGATGTCGGTCTCGGAGCCCGGTTGGCCCGGCGGTCCCCACGAGGCCTGCATCTCCCCATTCAGCAGGCCGCCTAGCGCCTCAGCTTGCGACATGAGATCGCGAAGCCGAAGTTGGAACCAAGTACCGAAATCGGCCAACTCGATGGGGTGGGCTCGCAGAGCGTAGAGGCCTTTCTGAAGGTCATCCCACTGGCGTTTAACCGGTTCGAGGGATTGTCTAAGCAGTTCCGCCGTAAGCTTGTATTCCCAGTACGGCGGCCGATCGATCACGATCTGTCTGGCTAGGTAACTGGCATTCTCGAAGCCGATCAGGCGCTTCTCGGCGACGCGAGCCTTCAAGAGGTCGCCTGTCTTCCCCAGCCGCTCCATGGTCGAACGTTCGTGTGCGTTTCGCCATTCATACAGGAGTGCTGCGGTGAACTGACTTTGGTCGGAGTCGGCCATCTTGTGACAGTTCCGACAGAGCCAGATGGCGTTGATAATGTCCGACCTATCCGCGTCGAGCATCGCATCATCGTAGCGCGCCGATCCAGGCCGTGCGCCATAAATATGCGCCGCCTCACCGACGCTGATCGACCGCTGTTCATCCTCGGCTGGCCCAACAGTTAGCGCCTGGCAATCGGGGTTTGAGCACATGTTGCCGGCACGTTTGGCAATCGTATCAGCGATGCTCCTAGTGAACTCTGGTGGGGGCTGTGTCATGTGCTTTTGTGCTGCCTGGAAAACGGCCCCAGCTGTGTAACAAGATGATGTAACGTCCCCGTCGCATATGCATCGCCATCTAGATAATCTCGGCGTTTGGCGGAGGTGACGGTGCCGCAGGTCGTCAAGATGATCGCCAAGTAGGATGGGATTGATCCCAGCGCCCGAGAACTAGGGCAAGTTATGAAAGAATTGGAGGCTGTTTTTGGTCATCAGGGCGCTTGCTGAGTGTGAGGACGCCCTCCTTACTCAACTGAAGCTGAGCTTTGCCGCTAGCTTGCTGAAGCTGCCCGGTATTATGGATGGTAAGCTCAAATATATCGCCGTTGCCGAACATGATTTTATGGGTGATTAAATCGCCCGTCTGAGAAATGTCATGCTGAACCACTTCCAATATGTTGGTCAACTGCACTTGAGTTATCGGAACTTTTGAGTCGACGGTCATTTGTCCGTCGGCTGCAATGTTCACGCGGACGGCTTCGTTTTCCATTACGGCTCTCCCATCCGGGTAAGTCGTGAACGTCCCCTGCTCAAATTCGATGATTTCCTCACCATTGGCGCCTCGGCTGTATTTCGGTGGCTGCATGATTGACTCCGTTCGTGGGTAAATGCTCGACGACTGCGTCTGGCTCCGAAGTCGCGTTAACACGCTGACTCGCTTCGCTCAACGAGATCGCCGCGCTCCTGCGCCGCGCTCCTGCGCCTGCGCCTGCGCCTGCGTGAAGACCCATCCTGCCGAACTGCCCAGGTGCTGGGCCGCCTCAAGCGCAGCGGCAGTTCCCTAGTGGTTCACCTTGGCGCATATTGACCCCGAGGGGTTGCTACGCGAGGAGGTTCTTGAATGCCGGCAATGACCGACCCGCATGACGCGCTGGTCTCATTTCAGCAAGCACTGGCGGAAGGTGCCTTGCAATTGCGACCAGGCGAGTTGGACCTCACTCTGCTTTTGCATGTGGACCATCCCAATAATGTGCTGCGGCTCACGTACGTTCACACGGAAGGGACAACCGTCACCGCGCTCGCAATGTTTGCCCAAGTTGAGCCGTACGAGGGACTCCCCTGCTTTCAAGTGGGTTATGCCGTTCCGGACGCATGTCGTGGCAAGGGCCGCGCAAAGGCCGTTCTGAAGGCTGCGATTGCCGAGATGGAGCACGGGTTCGCCCGTACCCCGTTGAAGCGCTTCTATGTAGAGGCTGTCGTGGGAGTCGATAACGCTCCTTCCCGGAAAATTGCTGAGGCCGTATTTGAGCAGACGGGAACGGAAATCACTGACGAGGTGTCCGACCAGCCGGCAATTCATTTCGTCAAGGAGTTTGGCGTTTCAACCAAACATTCTACGTGACCAATTGAACGCGATCGCGTATCTGGCCAGCCGTTAGCTCTGAATGACCCGACCATTCCCGACCAGGACTCGTCCTGCAAGAGAAAGGTAAAATCATGCAGGTTCTAACCATAGGTCGAGACGCGAAGACGGGCCGATTCATTACTGTGAAGGAAGCCCGCCGACGGAAAGCTACGGCTATCGTCGAGACCTTGAAGCGTCCCACGAGCCGATAGGTTCTGGGAAGCAGGCGTCGGCGGTGACGCAATCGCCGCCGACGTTCTGTTTTAATGTCTTAACCCCATAATACAGGTTCGTCAATATTTTTAAGCGCTTGCGCTTCTAGATTCAATCAGCTCAACTCGTTCAAAGTACCATCTGTATTGCGTTGACCGCTTAATCACGCGCTCAATGATCTGCGGTTCCACGGCAATCTCGACCAACAAGAGGATGTGATAGAAGACGTCGAGCGCCGCAGAGTGATCGTTCCATGCGTGAAGCGCTTTTGTATAATCTTCGTCGGCCCTCACGCCACCATGGTGCGACATGTTATTCCGATACTGTGCACAGGCTTTACAAAACGCCTTTAGCCGCGCCTGATCGAGATCGAACGGTAACGGCGAGAGAAGTTGAAACAGCCGCTCCTCAAGTGGAACTTCGGACGCGTACCGCAACCGCCACTTCAGCCATTTCCGATCGCGAGCGTCTGATACGGCGGCGAAGATCCGATTCATCCGCTCTATTGTCGGAGCGTTGACCGCCTTTTCAGGATTTTTGCGCCGATGCAGAGTTTCTAGACCCCAAATCAGATTCACCAGTCGGTGTTCCTCGAAAAGATCGAATCCCCTTCGCGTACCGAGATAGAGATAAACGCCCGGGCCATACGCTTGTGAAGCGCTGGCCCATCGGAAAATCAGGTCTCCGAAGGTGCCCGCGACCTCAGCGAATGTCGTCCACGGCGGGGAGTTCTTTTGAAATTTCTCTCCTGCGAGCCGTTGGTGATAGAGGACATATGTCGCCTTTTGCCCTGCTAGTTTAAGAGTTGCGAACGTTCCCCGTCGCGCCGAGTTGCTCAGAACTACGAGCAAATCACGAATTAGTCCTACGTTGCGCAGGACCTCCTTGTAGGTTAGCGGCTCATGATAGCGTGCGAGGATAGTCGCCCTTTCTGAGGCATTGAGATTTCGGTTTCCCTCTTCGAAAGACGTGTCGCACTTCAAATATCGAATGACTTCGACTTTGCCCCACGGGGCGTCATACTCACTCGTATTAGGGCTGACGTAGCGGAGGCTGAAGGACCGCTTGGTAGGTTTGATTTTAAGCCTATTCGAGGAAAACCAATCGCTGTATCCGGCGAGTTCAAATTCGGCGGAGGAAAACCGCAGGCCGCTTGTCTTGTAGTCAATTCGCTTGTCGCCAACGAACGCTGCAAACGCACGAAAAGTTTCTGTTGAAGCGCCGCTCCCCGCGAGATGCACTCCGGATTCAAATGCGTCTAACAGCAAGCAGTATTTGTTGGCTTGGACCAGATAGCCTTGGATCGCCGACGCATCGCCATCAGTAGCTGCTTTCTGACGTTTGTTGGGTCGGGAGAGCAGGCCATCAAGTCTTAGGTCGATGCGCCCTTCGTCACTGATCGTCAGCTGCCCGGGCACCGCCGAGTCAGGCGCGAAACGGCCTCTTGGGACCTTATCTCGGGCGAACCAGAAGAGCCCGGTCGCAACCAATGCGTCGTCCGCCACATCTAACCTTTCGATGCCGGAGGTCGGACTGGGAGGCTACCGCGCCGACTTCCTAGGCGTCACGCCCTATCGAGCAGCCTAACCAGCTCAATCCCAAGGGCCTCCGCCATACGACCCATTACCTCAATGGTGACGTTCCTCGTTCCGCGCTCCACCTGGCCCAGATACGTTGGCGACACATCGACTCGGTGCGCGAGTTCCTCCTGTGAGAACCCGCGCTCCATCCGCCACTTGCGGACGTTTCGCCCGACGATCGCCTTCCACCGCATAGCGGAAAGGACGGGCTGGACACGGACAAGCGCCAGTAACTATAGTTATGTATCGGATCGGGAGGCTGCGGTGTCAAAGTCCTTTGGCCCTGCGGAGAAGCTGCTCGGCGTCGGCGTCTGGGTCGGGCTGGGGCTTCTCATCTGGGGGATCGTCTCGACCGTCCACTTCGTCCACGACCTCCAGCACCCGGAGGAGAAGGCTGCGCGTATTGCCCAGGAGCAGTACGAGCAGCAGCAGTTCGAAGAGGGCGAGCGGCAGCGAGCGACGCTTGCCGAGTGGCAGAAGGGCCATGTCGCGCGTGTTGCCCAATGCCAGGGCGGCGACGCGGCACTCGGCCTACCGCCCGACCAATTCCAGCGGCTGAACGACATGTGCGAGGCGGAGGTCGCTCGCAACGAACCTCCAAAGCCCTACGCACCGCCCGAGTAGGAGACTGACATGGACGGGTTCTGGATCATTATCATCGTCGTGGCGTTCGGGCTGTGGGTCGTGAAGTCGATCACGGTGCCGGCACGATCCGCGGATACTTTGAAGCGGATCGAGGAGGAGTTGAAGCGGCGGAAATAGTCGCTCAATCGAGATTGCGTGGGTCCTCGATCGGAAACTCGTACAGGTATTTTGCCTGCGGCCAGTTCAATTCGTGAAAATATTGCGGGTCGAGCGGAACGGTTACGCCGGGCCGATCACCGTCTGGCCAGACGTCCCATTCAATCACGACATGTGGGACTTTGCTGACCCATATGACGTCCGCGACTGAGTGGTGATACGCCTTAACGCCCTTCCGACTGATGACTATCCAGACGGTCGAGACGGGTCCGACGCTCGGATGAAAATCCATACTCGCAAGAACGGCCATCGCGCTTAGGCGTCCAAAATTACCGCAGATTCTTAAATATCTTTCGCGCTTCCTCAACTGCGACGTTCTTCAGGTCGGGCATCGCCGCCTTAAGCGCCGCCTTTCGAAGAACCTCTCGCCATGTTCCCAATTCAACGCCGCATGAGGCGCACGAGACAATGGTGTCGTCGCTGCGCTCCTCCGGCTTAACGTTCGTGGGACCACAACTCGGGCATTCGAGCGTGACCGAATATGTGCCGAGGTTTCGAATGCTCATCTTCCCAACAACCCTGCCAGGCCGTTGGATGACGGAAGACCGAACAACTCTTCGAACGTCAGGGGACGGGCACCCGGCATGAGCGCGTTTGCTAGACCACCGGACGGTGGGAGATAGTCGCCAGCGAGCGCGTGCGGAATATATTTTGCCAGGGCATTCTCAGCGCTGGACCAACTCGACGAGAGAAATGGATCATACGCCTTTGCCGGAACCGCCTGCTTGTTCAGGGGTGTTGGATGGCCGTGGCGAAGATCGGTCTCGCGATCGAGACGCGCCTTTGATCCCTCCGCCAGGAGATAGACATGCAATTCGTTGAGACCCAAGTACCGGGCGTGCCGCACGAGACCTGACTCGACATGCTCATCCCATCGGCGGCGAAGATCGGCCGTTTCTCCTATGTAGAGAGCGGAGCAAGTACCGTCCGGATTTCGCCGGACCAGGATGTAGTTTGCCGAGACGTGCCAGTCGGGGACGGCCACGGCACAGACGGAGTGCGGGTACCATTCACCAGAACGGCCCTGCCAGGACCAGCTACCAAACATCCAAGCGCCTCATGTGCGGGAGGAGAGACTCAGGTGGCGAGGACGCTACCACAGGCCCGCGAACAAAGAAAGAACGCCTACGGCGCGGAGCTACCCTTATCTGGTAGCTCGTCGCCATCGACTCGGGTCGTAAGCGCCCAAAGGTCTTCTCCGTTCGCCGAACCCCTCGCGCCGATTTCGAGAAGCAGCCCCTTGGTTGTGGTCTCATCAGCACCGACGACGTGGGAGAGGATCGCTAAGCCGCGCCATTTCCATCGCTGGTCGTTCAGCATCTGCTTCAATAGCTTTTTCCGCGCTTCTGCGACGGGATCGGGTTTCGGCTTCCCGAGCCACGTATTGAGAACCGTCGTTGTGATCGAGCCGGCAACGCCGACGACAGCGCCGAGAACTGCCCAAAGACCGTCAGCCACTTTTCCCTCCGAATGACCTATGCGCGCCCACTATAACCGCTCAAGCCCCGGCAAATTTTGGGTACGCCGCCTGGACAAACCCCGAGTCGCGTGCGCTGATAACGCCGCTCGATTTTGAGCAAAATCTGACTAAGGCTTTGATTTTTATGACTAGATATAAACTCCTTCGACAACCTGTCGGTACCGTGATCGCGTTCAGGAACCCCTTCGCCGACGGAATGCGCGCCCTCGAATGGATTGGCTACGTCCTCAAGAAGGGTGACGGCCAAACCTACTATTTGCTGCGGATGCTTGGCTTCCCGGCAGTGATGGATGGACCTTGGCCGGGTTGGCCTAAAGGGCTGGACGAGCGCATCAGCTCGGCTGATCCGGCGGTGATCCTCGGCTGCTAGCCAAAGTGGAGCGGGCGCGGCGCGGGCCGCGCCCGCGTTCTCATCCGGAACGGATAGCGCTCGGGGTCAAAAGTTAGCGCGCCAAAACCAATGACTACCGACCGCCTGGGGGCGTTGACTTCCAAGGCTCCCTGAGTATTGTCCGCCGCTCCCGATTTCGCGGCTTTGGCCGCCAAGGACCGACGCCATGGCCAAACCGGCATCCATCAAGATCCGCCTGAATTCCTCGGCGGATACCGGCTTCTTCTACGTCGCCAAGAAGAACGCCCGCACCATGACTGAAAAGCTGGTGCTGAAGAAGTACGACCCGATCGCGCGCAAGCACGTCGAGTTCAAGGAAGGCAAGATTAAGTAACTCTGTTAAATCAGGACGTTACTGTGAACGCCCGGCCCTCGCGCCGGGCGTTTTGCTTTGCCCGGCCGCCGCTGTTCAGAGCCGGCGCGACCCGCTAGACCTCCGCCCTTGAGGGGGCGGGCGTATGGACATTCACAAGCCGAAAGTCGTGCAGAACCTGCGCGAGCTGGCGGTCGAGATCGGCGTCATCGTGATCGGCGTGGTCATCGCTCTGGGGGCCGAGCAGGCGGTCGATGCGTGGCGCTGGCATGAACAGGCCGAGGCCGGGGAAAAGGCGCTGACGGAGAATTTCGGGCGGGTGGTGAACAACGCCTACGAACTCGAGGCCCAGCAGGACTGTATAGCCGCGCGCCTGACGCTCCTGGCCGGCATAGTCGAAAAGGCCGCCGACAGCGGCCGCCTGCCCCCGGTGGCGGACCCCGGACGTCCTCCCTTCAGCCCCTGGCGTAACAATGTGTGGCCGACCCTGGTGGCCGCCCAGCTGCCGACGCACCTGCCGCGGGGCAAGGCCCTCGCCTACGCCAATATCGCGACCCAGAGCGACTACGTCGCCGATCTGAGCGACCAGGAGCTCGACCAGTGGCAGACCCTGAGCACCCTCGTCGGCCACGGGCGGCGGCTCAGCGACGTCGAGGCTGAGACCCTGCGCCTCACCGTGGCTCGCGCGCGGTTTTCCGCGGACAAGATGCTGAGCACCAGCCGCCTCGTGCTCAGCCGCATCCGCACAACGGGGCTGGTTTCGCAGGACCACTATGAGGCGTCGGCGAAACGCGCCCAGGCCTTGCGCGCCCACGCCGCCATCTGCGCGCCGATGCCGACGCCCGCCGCCTAGCGCAGCGAGGCCAGGTAGGCCGCAAGGTCGACCATGTTGGCTTCGGTGAGGTCTTCGGTCTCTGCCCGCATCGGTTCGGCGGCCGGGCCTTTCCGCGCTCCCGTGTGGAAGGCGTAGAGTTGGCGGAACAGGTAGACCGGCCCTCGTCCGGCCAGCGGCGGCCCGGGCAGGCCTTCCCCGCCCCTCAGGTCCCCGCCGTGACAGGCCGAACAGGGCTGCTGCGAGGGTCCGCCGCTCAGGGCCAGAGCCTTGCCGCGCGCAATCGCCCCCACCGGGACATAGGCCGTAAAGGTCACCTGGGGGTCTCGGTGCTCGAACAGGTCGGGCGCATTGGCCGCCTCAAGGATGCGGGTCCCCAACGGCTCTTTTGGGCCCTTCCCCGGCGACAGCAGGAAGCCGCCGGCGACCGGCGCATTGACCTCAGCGGTCTCGATGACTGTGAAGCGGGACTGGTAGGGCAGCTTGGAGAAATAGTCGGCGGCGGCGTTCAGGTCCGCGTCGCTGACGCCCTTGGCTTCCTGGATCATCAGGGCGGTGGGGACCCAGTCGGGCTTGGCGCCGTTGCGGTCGCCCGAGCGGAAGGCGGCGATCTGGGTCTTGATATAGTCGTAGGGCAGCCCTGCGAGCGACGCGTTCTCCGGCCGCCCCTCGCCGCCGGGCAGATGGCAATAGCCGCACGCCGCGACGCTGCCCTTGGGCGCCATCACAATGTCGGGCGCCGCCGGATGATCCTTCGGAAACCAGTCCGCGACCGGGTTGTGGAAGTCGCTGAGCCGGCTGACGGGGAAGCTCTGATCCGACCGCGGCACGGTCACCTTCTCGGCGAGCTGCGACGCTGTCGGCGCGGGGGCGTCGCCGTCGCCGGGGTAGGCCCAGTCCGGGAAGCTCGCCTTGGCGGCGCAGGCGCCGATCACCACCGCAAAGCCCGCAATGCCGGCGGCGATAGCGCGGCGCCAACTTGCGCGCCCGGTCTGCACGTCGGTCATGGCTGCCTCCGATTCCGTTTCGATAAGCTGCCCCATCCGGCGCGTCAGTGACCGGCGCGACCGTCAGGACGTTTTCTTCGCCGTGAACGGACCATAGGGCGTTTTCAGCACGAGGCCCGCCACCGAGCCGTCGGCGGCGCGCTGGAATTCGCCGACGATGCCGGAAAGGGGCGCGAAGAAGCTCGTCGGCGAGGCGGTGCGCGTCTCCATGGGGTCGGCCTGCAGCGCCGGGATGGTCAGGTAGAGGCGCCCGTCCTTCACCGTGATGATCAGCTTGCCGATCTGCGGCTCTTCGTAGACGCCGGCATAGGGTGCGAGGGTCGCGGCGGGCACGACAACCGCCGCCATCTCCTGCGGCCGGTCGATCGGCCAGCCGTAGGTTGCGGCCAACGCGCGTTCCAGCTCCGAAATCAACTCGCCGCCGTTGTCGCTGTTGGTCATGATCGCAAAGCCTTCGCGATCGCCGCCGATGAAGGCCAGAAAGTCGTTGCGGAAGCCGACGTTGGCGCCGCCGTGGCCGAATCGCGGCGGGCCGTCCTTGGGGATGTTCAACCCCAGACCCCATTCGCCCAGGCCCGGCGTCAGCATGGCGTGCGCCGTCGCGGGCGTGAGAATGCGCGACGATTTCCCATCCGCTTCGTTCTGCAGTTCGATGGACCAGCGCGCGAGGTCGGACGGCGTCGTCCACAAGCCGGCCGCGGTCTGTTCGGGATAAACGTTCCATCCACCCGGCGTCATGACGCCCTTGTTGTCGTAGGCCAGCGACGCAACGCCCTGTCGCGCGACCGGCAACGGCTGTTCGTAGGTCGAGGCGTCCATGCCCGACGGCTGCAGGACCGTTTCGCGCATGAACTGGGCGAAAGGCTCGCCGGTGGTTTCCTGCATCAGCAGTTCGGCCACCACATAACCGCCGCCCGAATAGACCCATTTCGTCCCGGGCGTCAGGTTCACCACCACCGGCGCGCTGTTGGCCGGCTTTGCGCCGTTCAGAACCTGCATCAGGGTCGGCAGCGGCGCGGAGCGTTCATAGCCTTCGAAGCCGTGCACGGTCAGGCCGGCGGTGTGGCTGAGCAACCGCCGCAGGGTGACCTTCTCCTGCGCCGTGAAAGGACTGTCGGGAACCTTCCACGCCTTGAGCCGCGCGTTCACGTCTTCGTCGAGGTTCAGGCGGCCCTCCTGCACCAGCTTCAACGCCGCCATCGCCGATAGCGGTTTGCTGATCGACCCGGCCTGAAACAGAGTGTCGGGCGTCACCGGAACCTGATGCGCCACGTCCGCGTATCCATAGCCTCGCGCCCAGACCAGATGGCCATTCTTGAAGTAGGCGATGCTGACGCCGGGCACGTGCAGGTCGCGCATGCGGTCGGCCAGGGTCATGGCCGGCGCCGGCTCGCCCTTGACCAGGATCGCGGGCAGCAGGCCGGTCTCGACGGCGTGGATGTGGGCGTCTTCGGGGGCGGCGAATGCGGCGGCGCTGAACAGCAGGCCCGCGCCGAGCACAGAGACTGCCGCAGTCGCGACCCGCAAAACGGCTTTCGCCCGTGGTTGAATCATGTCCCGCCCTCCTCAAGCCGGCCGATGCTAACATCGCGGAAGGGCGGGGAAAATCTTTTGCGGCTTGCGACGCAAGTTCGACCGGCGAGCGTTACAGGTCCTATGGCTACGAAACCGCCCACGCAGTCCCTTGAGGACACGCTCAAATCCTTGCTGCGGTCGCGCAAGGCGGAACTCACCCTGGGCGACCTGATGCAGCAGGTTGAGCGCGCCGACGGTCTGGGACCGGTGTTGGTGGTCCTGACCTTGCCCGTCCTCCTGCCGATGCCGCCGGGCGTCTCCATGGTGCTCGCGTTGCCGCTGTTGTTCGTGACCCCGCAGATCGTGGTCATGCGCCGCGAGGTCTGGCTGCCTCGGTTTCTGTGCAAGCGCACGATCAAGCGTAAGGACCTGGCGAAGGTCACGCGCCGGGTGCGGCCGCTGTTGCGACGGCTCGAGAAGGTCGCGAAGCCGCGCCTGTCGTTTCTCGCGAGCGGCCCGGGTTCCGCCGTCGTCGGCGTGGCCTGCACCGCGATCGCCGTCGTGCTGGTCCTGCCTATTCCCTTCGCCAATCTGGTCCCGGCCATGGCCATGGGCGCGTTTGCGGTCGGGTTGACGCGCAAAGACGGTCTCTTCGTGCTTGGGGGTTACGCCTTGATTGCGATCGCCGTCGCGGTGATCATCGCCGGCGTTCACGGGGTGACGTTCGGCATCGACCGGCTGAAGGCGCTCTTCTAGGCGGCGCGGGTGACCACGCGGTTGCGGCCGGTGTGTTTGGCTTCGTAGAGCGCCTCGTCGGCGCGCTTGACCAGGGTGTCGACGCTGTCGCCTTCGCCGATGGTGCCGGCCACGCCGATGGAGATGGTGACCGACAGCGGCTCGTTGTCCGCGCCGATGTGGAAGGCCGAGCCCGCCACGTGCAGACGGATGCGCTCGGCGATGCGCTGGGCGTCTTCGATCTTGGTCTCGGGCATAACCACGGCGAATTCTTCCCCGCCCCAGCGGCAGGCCAGGTCGATGGCGCGCACGTTGGTGGCGAGGCGGACCGCGAACTCCTTCAGCACCTCGTCGCCGCCCGGATGGCCGTAGCCGTCGTTGACGCCCTTGAAGTGATCGATGTCCATCAGCAGCACCGAGACCTGCTCACCGCCGCCCTTCACCGCCCGATCGGCCAGGGCCTTCAACTGCCCCATCATGTAGCGGCGGTTGTGCAGGCCGGTCAGCGTGTCGGTGACCGCCAGCTCCAGCGAGCGGTCGAGGTTGTTGCGCAGGAAATCGGTGTAACGCTTGCGCTTGATCTGGGTGCGCACCCGCGCGCTCAGCTCCTGCGGGTCCACCGGACGCGGCAGGATGTCGGAGACGCCGATCTCCAGCGCCTTGACCACGCGGGCGCGATCGTCGGTATCGACAATGGCCAGGATCGGCAGGTGCCGCGTCGCCTCGTCCGAGCGCACGTGCGCGGCAAAGCGCAGGCCGTCGAAGCTGCGCGCGGTAATGTTCAGAATGATCAGGTCCACCGGGCCGCGCGCCGAAAGCTGCGCCTTGTCCAGTTCGGTCTCCAGCACCGGGCGGTGATCGACGGAGAGTTCGGCCACGATCCGTTGCGCCTGTCGCTCGTTGTCGTCGACGATCAGCACACGCCCGCCGGCGCCGCCCAGGCGCATGCCCGCGGCTTCGATGACGCCGAGGCGGCGACCCGACTCCTCGCGCTGGCGCAGCTCGTCGATGACCAGCTTCAGGCGGGTCAGGGCGCGCACGCGGGCGAACAGGAAGAGATCTTCGACCGGCTTGGTCAGGAATTCGTCGGCGCCGGCGTCGAGGCCCGCCACCCGCTCACCGCGGCCGTCCAGCGCGGTGACCAGAACCACCGGGATGTGCCGCGTGTCCACGGCTTCCTTGAGTTTTCGGCAGACCTGAAAGCCGTCCATGCCAGGCATCATCACGTCGAGCAGGATGATGTCGGGTTGCTCGCGCGCGGCAAGCTCCAGCGCGGTCAGACCGTCGTAGGCGGGAATGACTTCATAGTATTCCGCCGACAGTTTCGCTTCGAGCAGGCGAACGTTGGCTTCGATATCATCGACGACGAGGATGCGTGCCGTCACGACGCTCTCCTCAGCCGAGATACCGCCGCACGGTTTCCAGGAAGTGGGTCACCGAAATCGGCTTGGAGATGTACGCCTCGCAACCACCGTCGCGGATGCGCTCTTCATCGCCCTTCATGGCGAAGGCGGTCACGGCGACCACGGGAATGTGCGTGAGCTCGTCGTCTTCCTTCAGCCACTTGGTGACCTCGAGACCCGAGATCTCCGGCAGCTGGATATCCATGAGGATCAGGTCCGGGCGGTGCGCACGGGCCAACGCCAGCGCCTGGAGCCCCTCGCGGGTCTGCAGGGTCTGGTATCCCTGGGCATCGAGCAGATCATGAAACAGCTTCATGTTCAGCTCGTTATCCTCGACGATGAGGACCTTTTTAGACATCATCACCCGGACCATCGCATTTTATCGGGCGGTTCCATATGGGAGGCCGCCTCTTCGGCTATGGTTGTCTCACATTGACTCTTAAAGGCGGGTGAAGCGGCCGTGATCCGAACCGGGATCGATTTCGGGGGCACCAAGATCGAGGCGGCGGCCCTGGACGAAAACGGCCGGATCCTGGCCCGCCACCGGGCCCCCAACCCCAGGGATTACAAGGCGGCGATGGAGACGGTCGGCGTCGTCCTGGCCCAGGTCGAGGCCGAGGTCGGGCGGGCGGAACGACTGGGAGTCGCGGTGCCGGGCTCGATCTCGCCGGCCACTGGGCGGATGCGCAACGCCAACTCCGTCTGGCTGAACGACCGGCCTTTCAAGGAGGATCTGGAGGCTGCGCTCGATCGCCCGATCCGATTCGCCAACGACGCGGATTGTTTTGCGGTGTCGGAGGCCCGGGACGGGGCGGCGGCGGGCGCCAGGAGCGTTTTTGGCGTCATTATCGGCACCGGGTGCGGCGGCGGCGTGGTCGTTAACGGAAGCTTACTCGACAGTCGCAACGGCATCGCCGGCGAGTGGGGCCACACGCCCCTGCCCTGGCCGACGGCGGAAGAGTTCGGCGCGACGCGCTGCTGGTGCGGCCGTGAGGGTTGTCTGGAGACGTGGGTGTCTGGCACCGGCCTCGCGCGCGATCACCATGCGGTGACCGGACAAGCGCTCACGTCGGAACAGATCGTCACGGCGGCGCGCGCGGGCGATGCGGACGCGTCGGCGTCGCTCGACCGTTACATCGACCGGCTCGGTCGCGGGCTGGCGGTCATCTGCGACATCCTGGACCCGGAAGTCATCGTCCTTGGCGGCGGCATGTCGAACGTCGACGAGCTCTACACACGCGTGCCGCCGGTCATCGCCGAACGGGCCTTTACCGACGTCTTCACGACGCCCGTGGTGAAAGCCAAGTGGGGCGACAGCTCCGGCGTCCGCGGCGCGGCGTGGTTGTGGAGCATGGACGAATGAGTGCGCACGCGAGAGTCCTCCCCCGGCGTGCAGCGCCGCAGGGGAGGTGGCGGCCGCAGGCCGACGGAGGGGCCAGCGCCGGCGGTAGACAGCCTTGCTCCAAGCCACGCCAACCTTCACGCGTAGCGCCGGCCCCTCCACCGCCTTCGGCGGTCCCCCTCCCCTACGCGCTTCGCGCGGGGGAGGATTTTTGAAAGCCATCTGCCGCGATTGTCTGTGGACAGGGGACGCGAAACCTTCGCGCTGCCCCTCGTGCGGATCGCCGCGGATTACGGCGCATGTCGAGCTCGACACCTTGTCGATGGCGCACCTGGATTGCGACGCCTTCTACGCGTCGGTGGAAAAGCGCGACCGGCCGGAGTTGCGCGACAAGCCGGTGGTGGTGGGCGGCGGTAAGCGCGGCGTGGTGTCGACGGCCTGCTATATCGCGCGCCAGTACGGCTTGCGTTCGGCCATGCCGATGTTCAAGGCGCTGAAGGCCTGTCCGCACGTCGTCGTTATCAAGCCCGACTTCAGCAAATACAAGTTCGAGAGCCAGCGCATCCTCGGCAAGCTGTCCAAGCTCACGCCGCTGGTGCAGCCCCTGTCGCTCGACGAAGCGTGGATGGACCTGTCGGGCACCGTACGCCTGAACGGCGGCCCGCCGGCGCTGCAGTTGCTGCGCTTGCAGAAGGAGATCGAGGAGGAAACCGGCCTCACCGTCTCCATCGGCCTCGCGCCCAACAAGTTCCTGGCCAAGATCGCGTCGGATCTCGACAAGCCGCGGGGCTTTTCCGTCATCGGCGCCGCCGAGGCGAAAGACTTCCTGGCGAGCAAGCCGGTGAGCATCCTGCCGGGCGTGGGCCCCGCCTTCGCCAAGTCGCTGGCGTCGGATGGGTTCTCGACCGTCGGCGATCTCGCGCGCGCCGAACCGAAGGAGCTGGTCAAACGCTACGGCGAATACGGCCTGCGCCTGTCCAACCTCGCCGCGGCGAAGGACGCGCGTGCGGTCGATCCCGACAGCGAACGCAAGGGCATGAGCGCGGAGACCACCTTCAACGAAGACCTGCGCGCCCTGTCCGACCTGGAGGACGAACTCTGGCCGCTCTGCGACAAGCTGGCGTCGCATGCGCGGCGCGCGGGCATTGCCGGTCGCGTGGTGGTGCTGAAGCTGCGCACCACCGACTTCAAGATCCACACGCGCCGGCGCACCCTGCCGGTGCCCACGCGCACGGCGAAGACCCTGTTCCAACAGGGACGCGACCTGCTCAAGCGCGAAGCGGACGGACGCCCCTTCCGCCTGATCGGCATCGGGCTCGCGGACCTGATCGAGGGCGAGGCCGTGGAGGCTGACTTCTTCGCCGGCGACGAGGAACGCGCGCTGAAGGCGGAAACCGCGCTCGACGGCCTCAGGGCCCGCTTCGGCAAGACCGCCGTGGTCAGCGGCCGCGCCGTGGGAACGCCGGAAAAACGAAAATCATAAGCCCGGGGTTGGGGTTGGCCTGACCGCCCGCGGGCGCTAAGACGCGGCAACCGAACCAGGAGCCCCGCATGTCCAAGATCGCCGCCCGCCTTGCCGAGCTCGGCGTCACCCTGCCCCAACCCATGGCGCCGGTGGCGAACTATGTGCCCTTCGTCCGGTCCGGGAACTTGGTCCACATCTCCGGCCAGGTCTCGACCGACGCGTCGGGCGGCATCAAGGGGACGGTCGGCATCGACGTGGCTTTCGACACCGCGGTCCAGGGCGCGCGCCTGTGCGGCGTCAACCTGTTCGCCCAGATGAACGCCGCCTGCGACGGCGACCTCGACCGGGTGGCGCGGGTCATCAAGCTCGGCGGCTTCGTCCAGGTGGGTCCGGACTTCTTCGACATCCCCAAGGTGATCAACGGCTGCTCGGACCTGATGGTCGAGGTGCTGGGCGACGCCGGCCGCCACGCCCGCTCCGCCGTCGGCGTCTATCGGCTGCCGCTGAACTTCGCGGTGGAAGTCGACGCCGTCATCGAGGTGCGTTGAGGCTCTTTTCCCGCCGCAATGGAGCGCTTAGCTCTGAGGCATGGCCGATGGTGAGACGACCTCCCCTGCCCTGAAGCCCGCGGTGCGGGTGCATGCGCGCGTGGCCGAGATCGGGCGCGAGGCTTGGGACGCCTGTGCGCGCGAGGGCGGCGGGCCGTTCATGCGCTTCGACTTCCTCGACGCCTGCGAGGAAGCGAACTGCGCGGTCGAACGCACCGGCTGGGGCCCGCGGCACCTGAGCGTCGAGGATGAGGCAGGCCGCGTCGCCGCCGTCATGCCGCTCTATCTGAAGGTCCACAGCCAGGGCGAATACGTCTTCGACCACGCCTGGGCCCAGGCCTACGAACAGGCGGGCGGACAGTATTATCCGAAGCTGCTCAGCGCCGCGCCGTTCACCCCGGTCACCGGGCGCCGCCTGCTGGCGCGGCCGGGCGTCGACCGCGACGCGGCTGAGGCGTTGTTGCTCGGCGGCGCGCTTGCGTTGTGCGAACAGACCGGCGCGTCGTCGCTCCACGTGAACTTCCCCACCGAGGCTGAGTGGAGCGGTCTCGGCCGTGCGGGTCTGCTGCAGCGCGAGGACCTGCAGTACATGTGGGAGAACGATGGCTACGCGACCTTCGACAGTTTCCTGGGCGCGCTGTCGTCATCGCGGCGCAAGACGATCCGCCGCGAGCGGCGCGACGCGCAGGCGGACCTCGAGATCGTCGCCCTGACCGGCTCGGAGATCACCGAGGACCACTGGGACGCCTTTTACGCGTTCTACATGGACACCGGCGAACGCAAGTGGGGCCGGCCCTATCTGAACCGCCTGTTCTTCTCCCTCATCGGCGAACGGATGGCCGACGACATCGTGCTGATCCTAGCGCGGCGGGACGGCGCGTGGATCGCGGGCGCCTTGAACTTCCACGACGGCCACACGCTCTACGGCCGGCAATGGGGGACGCTGGAGCAGATCCCGTTCCTGCATTTCGAGCTCTGCTACTACCAGGCCATCGACTGGGCCATCGCACACGGTCTGCAGCGCGTCGAAGCCGGCGCCCAGGGCGAACACAAGCTCGCGCGAGGCTATCTGCCCAAGCCGGTCTATTCGGCGCACTTCATCGCCGACAAGGCGCTGCGTGACCCGGTCGCCCGCTATCTCGCTCAGGAGCGTCCGGCGGTGGAGCGCGACATCGAGATGCTGGAAGCGGAATTCTCGCCCTTCCGGCGCGGGCCATGACCGACCTCGCGCTCACTGTACTGAAGCGGCAGTACGACACGGCATGGAAGCTGGCCGCACACCATCTCACGGACATAGGCGCCGACGAATGGGCTTGGCGTCCCGCGGCCAAGGGCCTGCACGTCGTGGAGGAGCCCGGTGGTCTGCGCGGTGAATGGCCGGAGCGTGAAGACTACGACATCGGGCCGCCGAGCCTGCCGTGGCTCGTCTGGCACATCGGGTTCTGGTGGGCGATGGCGCTCGATCGCAACTTCGGCGACGCCACGCTCACACGCGATAGCGTCGTGGCGCCCAGGGATGTCGACGCAGCGATTGCCTGGATCCACGACCTTGACGCGCGCTGGCGCCGCGAACTCGACAGTTTGAGCGATGCAGACCTCAGCAAACCCGGACGTTGGCCATACGAGGACCGTCCCCTCGCCGACGTCGTCGCGTGGGCGACTGTGGAGCTGGTCAAGAACGCGTCCGAGATCGGCTACGTCCGCTTTCTCTACGGTGTGCGGGACAGGCAGACTTAGGTCACAACGGGGCGTGCTGCACCCCCGGCAGACACGCCCTGCGCCTCGTTACCGGTAGATCACCGTAAATACGGTACGGAACGTCGACCCAACCGCAGACCGATGTCACGGCCGTAGCTTCCAATCACGTACGGTCGACGAGACTCTGGAAGCTCGGCCTTTGACGACGGCGTTATCCGTGTTACTGACTCGAAAGTCATTAACTCAGGTCTCCAACTTTGGACGCATCCCCCAAATGGCGGCGGCGCAAGACCGCCCGGCCCGGCGAGATCGAGGCCGCGGCGCTGGAAGTCTTTGCGGCGCATGGGTTTGCGGCCGCCAAGCTGGAGGACATCGCCGCCCTGGCCGGGCTCTCGAAGGCGGCGCTCTATCTCTATTTCCCGACCAAGCTCGACCTGTTCAACGCGGTGGTCAGCGCCCGCGCGGCGCCGAACCTGGACGCGATCGCCGCGGCGCTGGAGGCCGAACCCGTCGCCTTCGCCGACCTCGCCACCCGCCTTCTGACCGGCATCGCTGTGGTCCTCGAGCAGCCGCAGTTGCGCGCGATGGCGCGCATGGTGATCGCCGAGAGCCGCAACTTTCCCGAGCTCGCGCGCCTGTGGCACGACCGTGTGGTCGCGCGCGCGCTGACGCTGTTCACCCGCATCATCGCCGACGGTCAGACGCGCGGTGAAGTGCGTCCCGGCGACCCGCGGCTGATGGCCATGTCGATGGTCGGGCCGATGATGATGGGCGCGATCTACAAGGACGTGCTGGAGCCGGCCGGCGCCCACACGATCGATCTCGCCGCGCTCGCGGCCGAACACCTGGCGACGCTGAAGACCGGCATGACGCGCACGCCTGCGGAGGAACGCCCATGAAACGGTTGGCGATGGGGATCGGGATCGTCCTGGTGCTTGGTTTGTTGCTGTTCCTGGCCTGGCGCGCCTTCGCGCCGAAGCCTGCGGACGCCGATGTGCTGTCCGGTTATCTCGAAGGCGAGGCGATGTATCTCGCCAGCCCGCAGGCGGGGTCGGTCACCTCGCTCTCGGTCGTGCGCGGTCAGCACATCGACGCGGGCGCGCCCCTGTTCAGCATCGATGCGCGCAGCCAGCAGGCGCAGCAGGACGAGGCCGTCGCGCAGTTGAAGCAATCGCGCGACCAGGCCGCCGCAGCCGACGCCGCCGCCGTCCAGCAGGCCGCGAACCTGAAGGCCGCGCAGGTGCAAGCCGCCAACGCCCACCGCGACGCCACACGCTATGGCGACGCCTTTGCGAGCCACACGGGCGCCGTTTCCGCGCAGGAAACCGACAAGGCCAAGACCGCCGCGGCCAACGCGGACGCCCAGGTGCAGGCCGCCGCCAGCGCGCTCGCCAACGCCCAGGCCCAGGCCCGCGCGGCTCACGCGGCGGTCGGTCACGCCGGCGCCGCCACCGAAGACGCGGCGGCGAAACTCACCCAACTGTCGTCGCGCGCGCCGAGCGGCGGTCAGGTGGAGGAGACTTTCTTCCAGGTCGGCGAATGGGCCAATGCCAACCAGCCGATCGTCAGCCTGATCCCCGACGGCAAGGTGAAGCTGAAGTTCTACGTCGCCGAGGGCGACCTGTCGCTCTACCGCGTCGGCCGCACGATTCGGTTCGGCTGCGACGGCTGCGGCGCGGTGCGCAATGCGACCATCAACTATGTGAGCCCACGCCCGGAGTTCACCCCGCCGGTGATCTACAGCCGCAAGTCGCGCGACCGCATGGTGTTCCTGATCGAGGCGGCGCCGCAAGGCGGGACCACGCTGGCGCCCGGCCAGCCGGTGGATGTCTATCCGCTGAAAGCCGCGAAATGACGCTGGCCATCGACGTGCACGGGCTGAACAAGAGCTTCGGCGACAAGCACGTCGTGCAGGACGTCTCGCTGGCGGTGGAGACCGGGCGCATCTGCGGCTTTCTCGGTCCCAACGGGTCGGGCAAGACCACGACGCTGCGTATGATCTGCGGCCTGCTCAAACCTGACTCCGGTTCGGGCACGTGCCTGGGCTACGACATCCTGACCCAGTCGGACGCGATCAAGCGCGAGACCGGCTACATGACCCAGCGCTTCTCGCTCTACGAGGACCTGTCGGTCGAAGAGAACCTGCAGTTCGTCGCGCGCATCTATGGTCTTGACCGCCAGCGCCAGCGCGTCGACGACGCCCTCGAACGGCTCGGACTTTCCAACCGGCGCACGCAACTGGCGGGCGACCTTTCCGGCGGTTGGAAGCAGCGCCTGGCGCTCACCGCGGCGACCCTGCACGACCCGAAGGTGCTATTGCTCGACGAACCCACCGCCGGCGTCGACCCCAAGGCGCGGCGCGACTTCTGGGACGAGATCCACACCCTTTCGCGCAAGGGCCTGACCGTGCTGGTGTCCACCCACTACATGGACGAAGCGGAACGCTGCGATGAGATCGCCTACCTCGTCTACGGCCGCCTTATCGCGCGCGGGACATCGGGCACGGTGATTGCGGAGTCGCACCTCATCACCTTTCAGGCCGATGGGCCGGACGCCGACCGGCTGGGCGAACAGCTGCGCGGCAAGCCCGGCGTTCTCGACATCGCGCCCTTCGGCCAATCGCTACATGTGAGCGGTATCGACCGTGCAGCGCTGGAGGCCGCCATCGCGCCGTTTCGCCGCGACCCCTACACCTGGCGAGAGGTGAAGCCGACCTTGGAGGACGTATTCATCCGTCTGATGGACAAGGCGCCGGACAACTACGCATGAACGGTTTCCTGAGCAGAACTTTCGCCGTCATGGTCAAGGAGTTCACCCAGCTCCGCCGCGACCGGCTGACCTACGCCATGATCCTGGTGATGCCGGTCGTGCAGCTCTTACTGTTCGGCTATGCGATCAACAGCGACCCGAAACACCTGCCGACGGCGGTGCTGGTGCAGGACCAGGGGCGCTTCTCGCGTTCGATCCTGGGCGCCTTGAAGGCCACCGATTATTTCGACTTCCAGCAGGTCGCGCACTCGCCGGACGAGCTCGACCGCCTGATCCGGGACGGCAAAGCGCAGTTCGCCATCACCATCCCCGCCGATTTCACCCGCCGCGTCGTGCGCCACGATAAGCCGCAGATTCTGGTTCAGGCCGACGCGACCGACCCGTCCGCCACCGGCAGCGCGCTGGCGGCGCTGGATGCCCTGCCCGAGCAGGCGCTGTCGCACGATCTGGAAGGCGCCATCGCGCCTGCGCCCAATAACGTCGCCGTCCCGTTCGAAGTGGTCGTCCAGCGAAGCTACAATCCGGAGAACATCACGTCCTACAACATCGTGCCCGGATTGCTGGGCGTGATCCTGTCGATGACGCTGGTGCTGATGACCTCGCTCGCGGTCACGCGCGAGCGCGAGCGCGGCACCATGGAGAGCCTGCTCGCCACCCCGGTGAAACCGCTCGAGGTCATGGCCGGTAAGCTCGCGCCCTATGTGGTGGTCGGCCTGGTGCAGGCCAGTGTCATCCTGATCATGGCGCGGGTGCTGTTCGACGTGCCCATGGCCGGCGGTTGGGGCGCGTTCGCGCTCGGACTCCTGCTGTTCATCATCGGCAGCCTGGCGCTGGGCTTCCTGATCTCGACAGTGGCCAAGTCGCAGCTGCAGGCCATGCAGATGTCGTTCTTCTACATGATGCCGTCGATCCTGCTGTCCGGCTTCATGTTTCCCTTCGCCGGCATGCCCGTCTGGGCGCGCGACATCGGCACGGTGATCCCCGTCACCCACTTCCTGCGCATCGTGCGCGGTTCCCTGCTCAAGGGCGAAGGCTTCGACGGCAGTATGGGCGACCTGTTCGCGCTGGTCCTGTTCGTCATCGCCGCCATCGTCCTGGCGCTCAGCCGTTACAACAGCCGGTTGGACTAGGGGACAGGTTATCGTGTCCCGGCGCGACGGCGAGTTTCAGCACAGTGGGACATGATAACCTGTCCCCGATATGCGCTTTTTTGCGTTGATAGCGAAAAACATCGGGGACAGGTTAAGGTGTCCCCGATGATCGATGCGTGGCCGCAAAGTCAGGCGTTGGGACACCTTAACCTGTCCCCTATCGAGTCAACGGTCGAACCTGCGTGCGCAGCACCTCCAGCGTCTGCGCCAGCGACGCCACTGACGGTTCATGGCCGGCGCCGGGGACGAGATAGAACTGTTTGCGCGGGGCCTCGATGCTGTCGAAATAGCGCCTGGCGAGTTCGGGGACCGCGGTCAGGTCTTGATCGCCCTGAACGAAAAAGATCGGGATCGCAAACCGCGTCCCTAACGCCGGTAGGTCGACCTGGGTGAAAGGTCCGTCGAGTTTCAAACCCCAGAAATGGACGAAGGAGAAGTCGTCCGCGGCGTCGTACTGCGCTCGCTCGTCCGCGGAGGCGTAGGCCGGGCTTACCGTGGTGGGCGCCGATGGCGCAGTCGCCGCCTTAGCCTGATAAGCCTGCTCCCACTTGCGGAATTGCGGCCACTTGCGCGCCGTATCCCACGGCGGGGAACCGAGCGCCGTGAGCGCCGTGACCGCGGGTTGATCGTCGGCGGCGCGCGCCCTCTGCAGGACGCGCGCATAGCTCGCCGACAGGTTCTGGCGCCAGTTCACCATCTGCGCCATGCCGACGTAGGCATAGAACAGGTCCGGCCGCTCATGGGCCATGTAGACGCCCAGAACCGACCCCCACGAGCCGCCGACGATGATGATCTTGCGCTTATGCAGGTGACGCTCGAGATAGGTCGCGACCTCGGCGCCATCCTGCGACATGCGTTCGAGCGTCATGGTCGGTTCGATCCCGGGGCCGCTCTTGCCGTAGGTCCTTCCGGCCCCGCGCTGGTCCCATTGAACCAGGGTGAAATCCTTCTCCCACCCCGCGAACATCGCGTCCGCGAACGGAGACCAGGCGTCGCCGGGGCCGCCGTGCAGAATGAGCACCACAGGATTGTTGCGATCATCGCCCTTGATGGTCACCCACTGTTCGATGCCGCCGATCGGGACGAACATGGCTTCATCGACGCGCTCATGGGAGCGGTCCTTCGCCGACGCGGCGCCGCCGAACGAAAGCGCCGCGCAAACCACGCCCACGGCAAGCGCGACAAACAACTTTGGCTTCACGCTTCTCACCGATCGACCTCTAACCCCGCTCATAGGCCTTCGCGAACAGGCTCTTGATCTCCGCGTCCACGTCGGCGGGCTTGTCCAGCTCCACCACCGCGGACAGCCGCTCCGACCACGATTCCTTGCGCACCGCCGCCGACAATCTCTTCGACGTCTTCGGGTCGAGCTTCAAGCCCAGCAGCGCGCGACCGCCCTTCAACGGGCGGATTGCGGCGAACTGCACGTCCTTGGAGAAGGCGGTGTAGCCCTTGCGCTGGCCCTGCAGGATTTCGCCCACGCCCTTGGCCGCCTTCTCCAGCGCCTCGAGAATTTTCAGCGACGCCTTGTCCGACCACAGCGCCGCGCGCAACGCATCGGCGTCGTCCCAGCCCGGACGGTCGGGCGCGAAGGCCTCGGACAGCACAAAGCTCGCGTGGTTCTGACCCATGCCGTGGTTTTCCTTGAACCAGGCCAGGCGCGCCCGGTGCGCCGTGTGCGGGCATTTTCTGGCGATCTTGACCCACTCGGCCAGGGGCTTGCCGGACTTGGCCTCGAAGTTGGCCTTCACCGTCGCGAACCATTTCTGCTGGCGCTCGGTCAGCCCTTCGACGCCGGTCTTGTCCTTGCTCTGAGGCATGACGCTTCCTCCCGGGGCCGCCGCTTGCTAGAGGCCAGTTTACCCATTTCGAAGGGACCCGCCATGAGCCTCGACGGCGCCTACGATCCCGACAATATCTTCGCCAAGATCATCCGCGGCGAAATCCCCTGCGCCAAGATCTACGAGGACGCTGACGTCCTGGCCTTCATGGACGTCTTTCCCCAGTCCCGCGGCCACGCCCTGGTGATCTCCAAGACCGCGCGCGCCCGCAACCTGCTCGACGCCGAGGCCGCCACCCTCGGCGCCCTGATCGCCGCGACCCAGGCGGTGGCGCGCGGCGTGCGCAAGGCGCTGAACCCCGATGGCATCGTGGTCACGCAGTTCAACGGCGCGGCGGCCGGCCAGACCATCTTCCACCTGCATTTCCACATCATCCCCCGCTACGAGGGCGAGCCCCTGCGCCCGCATGGTTCAGGCGGCATGGCGGACATGGGCGAGTTGCAGCAGATGGCGAAAGCGATCACGGCGGCGCTTTAGGCGGGGACAGGTTATCGTGTCCCAGCGCGACCGAGCGTTTGGCCACCGAGGGACATGATTACCTGTCCCCGATGTGCACTTTTTGCGCTGATAGCGAAAAACATCGGGGACAGGTTAAGGTGTCCCCGACAATCTAAGCGTCGTGATTGGATCAGGCCTTGGGACACCTTAACCTGTCCCCTAGGGAAGCACGCCCCACGCCACCGTCAGCTGAGCGCGAAAGCCTTTGATCGGCCGGCCCTTCGCGTCCGTCGGCGCGAGGCGATAGCGCGACGTCAGCCGCAAGGTCGCCGCGCCGAACCCCTCGCCTTCCGGCGTTTCCGACACGATGGAGCAGGCCGAAAGCGTGCCGTCGTCCTGCGCCGTGCATTCGACCACCGCGCGGCCGTTGTCGCGCCATTGTTTCGCGAGGTCCGGATACTCGCGATCGATGTCCTCGCGCGTCGGCTGCGCGATCCAGACCGGCTCGAGTTGGACGATCTTGTGGTGCACCGCCACGGCGGGCGTGCTCGTGGCCGCGAACGCGATGGTCAAGGCGACGATCATCCGCCGACCTTCCAGGCGATCGGTATCACGACCTTGGCGCCGGCCGCGATACCGGCGCCATCGCCCATCCTGAATTTGGACATCAGGTGCAGCGTCGCATCGCCGAAGCCGTGACCGGGCGGAGTCTCTTCCGTCACTTTACACGTCTCGAGGTTGCCGTCGGGCTTGACCGAACATTCCATGGTAGCATGCCCGCTCAGGCCGGACCGCAGCGCGGCCGACGGGTAGTTGTTCGTGAAGTCCGTTCCATTCGGGCGCCGCACCCAGTGGGGGTGATGGCCGGCGAACGTCGAGGAAACCTTCGGCGCTTCCGGCGCCGGCGCGGCGAGAAGCAGGACAGCAGCGGCGGGCCCCAGGACGTTCATGACGGTCCTCCCTCGATGCGCAAGCTAACCACGCACCGAAGGCCTTGTCATCCAGGCCGGCGATGGGGCGGCGAACCCTGTTGCGGGGACGCAGGCAGCGGTTCGGGCTGGGGCGTGTCGGACGCGGCGGGCTGCGGCGGGGTAATCCGCGGCGGATCGGCGGCGCGATCGCGACCGGAATTGTCCGCGCCGGCGTCGGGTGCGTCGCCGCCCCGATCGGCGTCGGCCGCGCGTTGCGCACCGCGAGGCCCCCTCTCTGGTCGCGTGCTTGGAGCGCCCCTCTGAGCGAGTGTGCTTTGAGCCAGCGTCGTGCTCGGCTGGCGCTCGTTCACGAACGTCACCTCGACGCCCTTGTCGACCGCGTGAGCCAGTTCCATGGCGTCCCAGTTGGTCAGGCGCACGCAGCCGTGCGAGGCGGTCTTGCCGATGTTTTCCGGCGATGGCGCGCCGTGAATGCCGTAGGTCGGTTTCGACAACGCGATCCACACCACGCCGACGGGATTGTTCGGTCCCGGTTTAATCTCGAACGGGTAATTGACCTTGGCGAAGTGCAGCTGCTTCGGGTCGTAGTGATAGGTCGGGTTCCAGTCGACGTGCGCAACCTTCAGGTCGCCGCTCGGCGACGGCTTTTCCTGGCTGCCGACAGTGGCGGGATAGTCGGCGATCAGGCGGCCGGCGGCGTCGAAGGCGCGCACCGCATCCGCGGCCTTGTCGACCTCAATGCGCGCGACCGGCTCGGACAAATCCGCCGACGTGGGCGCGGCAACCACGATCGGAACTCCCGCCTTCGTAAAATCGACGCCGGGGTTGAGCGCCTTCAGCAGGGCCTGGCTCATGTGAAACTTTTCGGCGATGGCCTGCACCGGCGACAGAAACCCCATCGCCGGGAGCTTCGCCTGCGCCGGAAACTTCGCCGGCAGCGATCCGATGAACGGCCCCTGCACATCCGCCTGAGCGATGACATAGTTTTGCAGCACCGGCCGCGCATCGACCGTCAGCGACTGCCAGACGGCGGGCGTGAGTTCGCCGTCGGAGGCCATGCCGTGCGCGGCCTGATAGGCGGCGATGGCGTTGTGCAGGTTCTTGCCGAACCGCCCGTCGATCGCGCCCGGCGAAAAGTGCGCGCGATCGAGCAACACCTCCGCCTTGATCAACATCGGCGCCGGTCCCGCGTGCGCGGCCGGCGGATTGTTCACCGCCGGGTCGTAGGCGGCGGCGTTGACCGACGGGATGATCGTGGCGTTGGCGGCCTGGGGTGCTGGCGGGGCAACGGGAGCGGCCGGCGGCGGCGCCTTGGCTTTGGGCGGGGCTTTCGACGCCGAGCCGTTCGAACAGGCGCCGAGCGCGGCAACGGCCAACCCAAGCAATGTTACGCGAACCAGACCCATGAACCGACGCAGACTTCGAACCGACGCCCGAAGCTAAGTCTTTCAAACGCAATCGGTTCCGTCGGAATCAACGCCCGGGGGGCACGCGGCCGGCTAGTGACCATCGGGATGCGGCGGCGGCGCTGGAATGGCAATCGGCGGCGGCATGAGCGAGGGCCAGGCGACCCAGACCTTCACGCGCGCGTTGATGAAGCCGCCCTCCTCCGGCGTCACGATCCTCACCCGGTATTTGTTCGCCAGGCGGAGCGCGGCCGCGGCGAATGCGTCGGATGATGCGGTGTCGATGACGCAACCGCTCAGGCTCCCGTCGCCGCCGACGCTGCAGATCATTACCGCGGCTCCCGCTGCGCCCTGTTCGGAAGCCGGACGCACGAGCGAGAGATCAACGTCAGAGGGCAACTGCGCCCATTGCGGGGCGGCGGTCATCGACGCGCCCCCCAGTCCGGGCGCTACAATCACGGGCGGCGGTGGCGGCGGTTCGTCCTCGACCTTCCAGGCGATCGGGATCACCACCCGGGCGCCGCGCACCGATTGCCCGTCCACGGTCTGGGGTCGCATCCGAAACCGCGACGCCAGCCGCAGCGTCGCCGCGCCAAAGCCCATGTCGGTCGGGGTTTCGCTGATGATACGACAGTTGCTCAACGAACCGTCGCTCTCGACCAGGCATTCCATCGCGGTGTGACCACCGGCGCCGGCTTCCAGCGCCGTCGGCGGGTAGTAGGTCACGAAGTCCTCGCCGTTCGGCCTGCGGATCCAATCGGGGTTGTTGATGACTCTCACCGGATGCACCACCGGCGGGAGCAGAGCCACCGGCGGCGCGACCACAATCGGCTGCGGCGGATTCCAATAGTTTATGAAGCAGAAGCGCGATCCGGCCGAACGCAGCGGAAATTTACTCGCCACCTCACCCTGCGCCTCCAGCCGCAAGGATTCGGAAAATTTGGCTGCGTGGTTCTTTGCGTACAGCACCCGGCACCGGCCGAGGGTCCGGTCCTTCATCACCTGGCAGTCGGCGACGCTATACCCGGGCAGAGCGCGCAGACCGGTGCGGGTTTTCGTAAACTCGAGCGGGTGGCTGAAGCCGAGAATGGCCTCGTCGGAAGGGCACCGATCACGCGGCTCGATCGGGTCGCTTTGCCCGCCCGCCGCCGTGAGCGCAGCGGTTAAAACCAAGCCCAAGATCATCGCATCCCCCAGACGCAGAAGCGGCGGTCCGTCGCCGGAACACCGCTAAGCTAGCGCATAAGCTGGGCGTCTGTCACACCGTCCGGGGCGCCGCGTAGGTCAGGGATCAGGCCACGGGGGCGTCGTCGTCGGGACGGACCCTTTCAAGCCCCAGACCAGCGAAATATGAACCTTCTTACCCACGACTGCATCGCCGCCAGAGCGCGAAAGGTCCACCCGGTATTTCGAACGAAGCTTGAAGAGCGCGTCGCCCGCTGCGGTCGTCTGATAGGTCTCGTGCACGGTCTTGCATGCCGTCAAATCGCCGGTCCGCAGGATTGTGCATTCCATCACGGCGGACACGATCCCCTCCGGCGCCACGCCCATCGCGACATCGAAATCCAGTTTTGTCGGCGTGCGCGCCCACACCGGGTTCTCGATCACGTCGCCTGACAGGGTGGGGACTGCGGCAGGCGGCGCGGAAGGGTCGCGTTGTGATGCCGACGCGGCGGGCGCTATGCCCGCATCGGAACTCATGGACAAGGAATTCGGCGACCCCCTCACACCCCAGGCGGCCGCCACCACCACGCGCTTGCCCGCAGCATCAGGACTGCCCGCCGGCGAAAGATCGACCTGGTATTTCGATGCGAGCTTGAGAAGCGCGTACCCAAAGCCGTTGCCTTGATACGCACCCGTGAGCGAGCACCCCAGCAAGGCGCCGGTGTCCATCACCAAGCATTCCATGACGGCGGATCCGGGAGTGTCGGGTTGACCGATCGCGGCGAAATCCAGATCAGCGCGCGTCGGCGCGCGCGCCCAGACCGGGTTCCCGTAAATCGGAATGGACGATCGCGAGACCACCGGCGGCAGCGTCGGAAGTGGAGGACTTGCTGGAGGCAGGCTGGACGGCGCCACCACGGGCGCGAGGCGCCATGTGAGCGGTATGGCGATATGCGCGCCGGCCACCGAGGCGCCCTCGTCGGTCTTGGGCGCCAGCCGGAAAAGCGGTGCGGTCCGCAGCGCCGCTGCGCCAAACCCCGCGCCGGCGGGCGTTTCCGACGTCACCTTGCAGTTTGTGAGCTCGCCGCTTGCGACAACGTCGCACGCCATTGTAGTTTTCCCTTCGATCCCATCCTCCAGCGCCTTGGGCGGATAAAGCGCGGCGAAGTCTTGCGCGTTTGGGACGCGA
Organism: Caulobacteraceae bacterium; assembly: GCA_036501825.1. Classification (GTDB taxonomy): domain Bacteria; phylum Pseudomonadota; class Alphaproteobacteria; order Caulobacterales; family Caulobacteraceae; genus JAFECT01. The sequence goes on from DASXZP010000046.1 coordinate 42,851, forward strand.
ATGAACCGCGGGTTTGTCACGACCCTGGGCGCGTGGACGGGTGTGTTCTGCATCGGCGCCACGACCGGCGGCGGCGCGGGGTCGCTCGCGGCGGAAGCGGCGAGCAGGATCGCGAACGCGAGGCCGGTCACCCGATTTTCCACGCGATGGGTATGACGACGTTCTTGCCCGCCGTGGACTGTCCGTCTTCGTCGGTCGTCCGCATGTGAAATCTCGGCATCAATCTCAGCGCCGCGGCGCCGAACCCTTGTCCGGCGGGGGTCTCTGCAACCACGTGACACGTGGCCATCGACCCGTCGTCTTTGACGATGCACTCCATGACGGTGTGTCCTTCCATGCCCGCCTTGAGTGCCTCGGGAGGATAGATGCTCAAAAGACTGCCGGCGTTCGGCGTGCGCACCCAGGCAGGATGTCTAACAACGCCTGCCGGCGCGCCGGACGTCTGCTGCGGCGCCGGCACGGACGCGTTCGGCGCCGTCGTGATGACCGGGAAGTTGGCGAACGGCTCCCAATCCGTTTCGATGCAAAGTCGGACGCCGCGTGACCCCGCGGGAATCCGATCAACCTGTTCCTTAGCAACTTTCAGGGCCGCATCACCGAAGCCGAGATCGCGCGGCTTTTCATAGATCAATTTGCAGCTATCCGCCCCCTCGTCGGAACGGGTCGCACAGTCGATGATCGTGCGACCCTGCGCCCGGCGCGCCTGTTCCGGGTAAATCGCCTGCGGCGCCTCGGCGACCTGAGTGAACTCGAAGATCACCGAATCCGGTGAGCACATGGAATTGGGCCCTGGCGAAAACGGTCCACTAAATCCGCTCTGCGCGCTGGCGACGGCCGCAGCTCCCATAAGCAAATGCAAGATCATCGCATCTCCAATCCGGTGATGAGCGAGGCGCTAGGGCTGGGCCGGCTTGGGCGCATCATCGTGCACGGTTTTCCATGCCATCGGAACCACGACATGGGCGCCCCCGACGGGCTGACCGTCGACGGTCTGCGGCCGCATCTTGAAGAAGGGCGCCGTGGCCAGCGCCGCGGCGCCGAAGCCTGCATCCGGCGGCGTCTCAGATGTCAGTTTGCAAGCGCTGAGCGTGCCCATGTCCGTAACCACGCAATCGATCGAAGTGTGGCCATCGACGCCATCCTTGAGCGCTTTCGGTGGATAGAGCCGCGCCAACTGATCCTGTGTCGGAAGGCGAATCCAATCCGGGCCGGTGATCACCGACGGAGCCTTCGGCCGCGGCGGCTCGGGCCACGGCGCCGCGACGAGAGCCCCGGCTCCGGTCCAGTAGACGACCACACAATCATGTTCTCCTGGTCGACCCAGGTGGTCGAATTTCGATGACACCTTGATCGCCTCCGACCCGAGGCCGTGTCCGTCAGGTTTTTCCCATATCGGACGGCACGCGCGGCTGTGGCCGTCGCTCTGCACAAGACAGTCGAGAGCGGCGGCGCCCATGACGCCTTGCACCGAAATTGGGGCGCCCGGGTAACTCATGTCACTTTCGACGAACCACGGCTTCATGTCCTGCGGACATTTCGCGGCTCCTTCATTCCTGAGCGCTTTGACCTGTTGATCATCAGGCCGCGCCCTCGACCTGATCATGGGCGGCGGAGGTGTCGCAACGACGATCGGAGGTTCAGCCACTGTGACCGACGCCAGCAATATCGCCAAAATCATCGCATCCCCCCAGACGCAAAAGAGCCGCCCCGTCGACGGGGCGGCTCTAAGCTAGCTCACAACTTGGGCGTTTGTCACACCGTCTCGGGTTCCGACTCGTCGTCGGCCTTGGCGGGTGCGTCCTTGTTGGCTTCGACGTCGAAGGACATCTTGCCGTCCTTCAGGTCGACCTTGACGTGGCCGCCGCGGACCAGGCGGCCGAACAGGATCTCGTCGGCGAGCGGCTTCTTGATGTACTCCTGGATGACGCGCGCGAGCGGGCGGGCGCCGTAGAGTTCGTCGAAGCCGTTCTTGGCCACCCAGTCGGCGGCCGCTTCCGAGAGTTCGATGGTGACGTGACGGTCGGCCAGCTGGGCTTCCAGCTGCATGACGAACTTCTGCACCACGCTCTTGATGATCTCGGGCGTGAGCGCGCGGAAGGTCACCACCGCGTCGAGGCGGTTGCGGAATTCCGGGGCGAACAGACGTTCGATCGCCTTGGAGTCTTCGCCTTCCACCTTGCTGCGGCCGAAGCCGATGGAGTTGCGCGCGTTGTCGGCGGCGCCGGCATTGGTGGTCATGATCAGGATGACGTTCCTGAAATCCACTTTCTTGCCGACCGCGTCGGTGAGCGCGCCGTGGTCCATCACCTGCAACAGGATATTGTAGACGTCGGTGTGCGCCTTCTCGATTTCGTCGAGCAGCACCACCGCGTGCGGGTGCTGGTCGACCGCGTCGGTGAGCAGGCCGCCCTGGTCGTGACCGACGTAGCCCGGAGGCGCGCCGATCAGACGGCTGACCGTATGCCGCTCCATGTACTCCGACATGTCGAAGCGCAGCAGTTCGATGCCGAGGGTGGAGGCCAGTTGCTTGGCCACCTCGGTCTTGCCCACGCCGGTCGGGCCGGAGAACAGGTAGCAGCCGATCGGCTTTTGCGGATCGCGCAGGCCTGCGCGCGCCAGTTTCATGGCGGCGGAGAGCTGGTGGATCGCTTCGTCCTGGCCGAACACGGTGCGTTCGAGATCGCTTTCCAGGGCGCGCAGCGCTTCGGTGTCGGACTTGGAGACCGACTTCGGCGGGATGCGGGCGATCTTGGCGATGATCGCTTCGACTTCCTTGACCCCGATCACCTTCTTGCGGCGCCCGACGGGCACCAGCATCTGGCTCGCGCCGGCTTCGTCGATCACGTCGATCGCCTTGTCCGGTAGCTTGCGGTCGGTGATGTACTTGGACGACAGCTCCACCGCCGCCTTGATCGCGGCGTCGGTGTAGCGGAGCTTGTGGAAGGTCTCGTAGTAGCTCTTCAGGCCGCGCAGAATCTTGATCGTGTCATCGAGGGTGGGCTCGTTGACGTCAATCTTCTGGAAGCGGCGGACCAGGGCGCGGTCCTTCTCGAAGTGCTGACGGAATTCCTTGTAGGTGGTCGAGCCCATGCAGCGCAGGGTGCCCGAAGCCAGCGCCGGCTTCAGCAGGTTCGACGCGTCCATGGCGCCGCCGGAGGTGGCGCCGGCGCCGATCACCGTGTGGATCTCGTCGATGAACAGGATCGCGTTCGGGTGGTTCTCGAGTTCCTTGACCACCTGCTTCACGCGCTCTTCGAAGTCGCCGCGATAGCGGGTGCCGGCCAAGAGCGCGCCCATGTCGAGCGAGAAGATGGTCGCTTCCGCCAGCACGTCGGGCACGTCGCCGGTGACGATCTTGCGCGCCAGGCCTTCGGCGATGGCGGTCTTGCCCACGCCCGGATCGCCGACCAGCAGCGGGTTGTTCTTGGTGCGGCGGCAAAGGATCTGGATGCAGCGCTCGACCTCGGCGGTGCGGCCGATCAGCGGGTCGACCTTGCCCTGGCGGGCCTTCTCGTTGAGGTCGATGCAATAGGCTTCGAGCGCTTCGCCGTTCTGTTTGGCGGGACGTTCTTCGGTTTCCGCGGTCTCAGTGGCGCCCTTCACCGGGCGCGCTTCCGAGGCGCCGGCCTTCTTGGCGATGCCGTGGGCGATGAAGTTCACCGCGTCATAGCGCGTCATCTCCTGCTCCTGCAGGAAATACGCGGCGTGGCTTTCGCGCTCGGAGAACACCGCGACCAGAACATTGGCGCCGGTGACTTCGTCGCGGCCGGAGGATTGCACGTGGATCACCGCGCGCTGGATGACGCGCTGGAAGCCCGCGGTGGGCTTGGCGTCTTCGCCCTCGTCGACGACGAGAGAGCGCAGTTCGGTGTCGATGTAGGCGGTGAGGCCCTTTTTCAGAACGCCGAGGTCAACGTTGCACGCGCGCATGACCGCCATGGCGTCCGGATCATCGGCCAGGGCCAGCAACAGGTGCTCGAGCGTGGCGTACTCGTGCTTACGGTCGTTGGCATACCCGACCGCCCTATGGAGCGTTTCATCAAGCTGGGTAGAAAACGACGGCACTGAAAACCTCTCAGTCCTTTTCCATGGTGCACTGAAGCGGATGCTGGTGACGCTGGGCGGTATCGATCACCTGCGCGACCTTGGTTTCCGCCACTTCGAACGTGTACACACCGCACACTCCCACCCCATGCTGATGCACATGCAGCATGATGCGGGTCGCATCCTCGCGCGATTTGTTGAAAAATCGCTCAAGGACATAAACCACGAATTCCATCGGGGTGTAGTCGTCGTTGAGCAGTAGCACTCGGTAGAGCGACGGCTTGGCGGTCTTGGGCTTTACCTGGGTGACGACCGCCGTCCCCGCCCCGCCCTGCTGATCACCTTGCTTCCGCTCGGCCACCGACTTCGTTTCCCGATTTGGGCCCGAACAGGGCCCGGATTCGTTGATTAGATAGGCCTACGCTTACGGTTGGGAAGAGGATTCGCCTCTCGCCCTTTCATCCTTAACGTCGCACCTGTCGATCTAGATCAGGTTAACCAGACTCCCGTTGCGGTCAGGTGAAGGCGGCGTTCAGGACGGCGTCAGGTGGGGGTTGGTCGTGCGAACGGCAAGGGCGGCCGCCCGCCAGCGCACAAGACAATAAAAAGCCCGGGCCGTTTCCGGCCCGGGCTTTCTGAAGCGCCCGCTAGGGGGAGGGGATTAGCGGGTCGCTTGGAAGCGCTCGACGGCGGCCGTAGCGCGCTCGTTCAAGGGCTTCAGGGAGTCCTTCATGGAGGCCGACACGGTGTCGGACCAACGGTTCACTTCGGCCAGGTAGGTTTCCAGAGCCGACTTCGCCCAGTTGGTCTGGATCTCGACCACTTCCTGGACGCTCTTGGCGGAACCCAGCGACTGGGCGACGGCGACGCCGTCTTCGAAGCTCTTCTTGGAGTAGGCCATCGCCTGGGCGCCCAGGGTCTCGGCGCCGCGGGTGGCGGCGGTGACGCTCTCGACGACGGCTTCCAGGTTGCGTTTGCTGTGCGCGTTGATCTCGCCCAGCGAGCTCACGCCCTTTTCAACGGCGTCGCGGAAAGCTTGCTGGCCGGCGGCGGTGGCTTGGTCGACGGTCTTCTTCACGGTTTCGGCGTTGGCGGCCATGGTCATATCTCCTGTGTGCGTAAGGCTTTTTTAGCCGTTGCGGCGCGGCGGGGGGTCCGTCCGCAGTTATTGTGCGATGCAGCATATACGGGATCGATTCCCGGATATCAAGGGGATTTTTGTGCACTGCACCATTTTTGACCGAAGCCCTGGCCCCGCCCCGATTTTGCCCTTTTCCAGCCGCCAAGCTGACGGGCTCCAAAGCGTTTGGACTCCAGGGCTTTCGTCGCGACCGGCGGCACGGGTCTTGCGGCAATCCGTCCCGGTCTGACTTTCCCGTGAGGCTTGTTTACCGTGGAGCAACACTCGCCTCGCCATGCTACAGCCGAAGCACCCGCAACTTCCCTGCGGTCTCGTGCATTTCAGTACTCGACGGACGGTTTTTGATGATCTCCCACGCCCGCCGGCTTTTCGTTGCGTTTTGGGCCGCCTTTGCGCTTTCGACGGGCGCGGCCGCGATGCTCGTCGCCACGCCTGCCGCCGCCCAGCGCCCGATCGACGACAATCCCAAATACGCCGCCATCGTGATCCAGGCGGACACCGGCGAGGTGCTCTACGCCAAGCGCGCGGACGACCTGCGCTATCCGGCGTCGATCACCAAGGTCATGACGCTCTACCTCGCCTTCGAGGCGATCCAGAGCGGCCGCCTGAAGCTGACCGACCAAATCGTGGTGTCCCCGCACGCCGCGGCCCAGCAACCGTCCAAGCTCGGCCTGCGTCCCGGCTCGACCATTTCCGTCGAGGACGCGATCCGCGCCATTTGCGTGTGGTCCGCCAATGACATGGCCGTGGCCATGGCCGAACACCTCGGCGGCACCGAGTCGCGTTTCTCCGCGCTGATGACGCTGAAGGCGCGCGAGCTGGGCATGACCCAGACGCGCTATGTGAACGCCAACGGCCTGCCCGACAGCCGCCAGCTCACCACCGCGCGTGACATCGCCATTCTGTCGCGCGCGATGATGCGCGACTTCCCGCAGTACTATCCGTACTTCTCGACCAAGTACTTTTCGTACGACGGCAAGAACATGCACAACCACAATGGTCTGCTGTTCTCGGTGCCGGGCGTGGACGGGATCAAGACCGGTTACACCAACGCCTCGGGCTTCAACCTCGCCGCCTCGGCCGTGCGCGACAACAAGCGCCTGATCGTGGTGGTGCTGGGCGGCCCGACCTCGAAGCTGCGCAACACCAACGTGGAAGAACTGCTCGACACCGGCTTCGACGTGCTGCGCCGCCGCGCCAACGGCGAGACCATCACCGTCGCGCAGAGCTATTTCGAGCACCCCGCGATCGGCGCCCCGGGCGGCCAGACCTACGCCGCGCTCGCCACCGCGGGCATGGTGCCGAGCCAGGGTTCGCAGGTCTATCTGCCGAGCCAGCAGCCGACGCGCACGCTGGCCACCCAGACCGCGGCCCCGCCGCCGGTTCTGGTCAAGTCGATGACCAAGGCTGAGCGCCGCCGCGCCGAAGAGGTCGCCAAGCAGGACGCGCGCTACGAGGAAGAGTACCGCGACCGCGCCCGTCACGGCCGCCACGCCGACGAACGCGCCGACTCCCGGCTCAAAAAAAAAGAGCAGCCGAAGGGCGTCTATCTCGTTCAGGTCGGCTCATTTCGTCAAAAGGGCGAGGCGCGCGATTGGCTGAAGGACATCGGTCGGAGGTTCGACGAGCAGCTGGCCGAGGCGCGGGGCGCGATCGTCACCGCGAACGGGTGGTATCGCACGCGGTTCATGGGTCTCACAAAAGAGGCCGCCGGTGACGCCTGCCGCGCGCTGAAGGCGCACCGCCTGGCCTGTCAGGTGATGCGCGGCTGACTTAGGGGACAGGTTAAGGTGTCCCGACTCCACGCGAAAGTCAGGCTCCGAGGGACGTCTTAATCTGTCCCCGATGTTGCTTTTCCGCGCGCAAAAAAATGCACATCGGGGACAGGTTAAGGTGTCCCACCGTGCGCGCCTCAGCGATTGCGCCGGGACACCTTAACCTGTCCCCTTCCCCAGCAACCTGTCGCGCGCCGCGTTGATCTGGGCCGCGAGCGCGGGGGAGCCGCCCTGGTCGGGGTGCACCGCGCGCATCAGGCGGCGGTAGGCGTCCTTGATCTCCGACGGCGCCGCGGTGCGCGAGACGCCGAGGATGGCGCGGGCCTGGGCGTCGGTCATGCCGCTGGGTTCGGCGCGCGGCGGCGCCTGCGGCCTCGGCTGGGCGTTCGGCCTACGGCCCCGGTCGCGAAAGTCCATCAGCAGGACCAGGCCCACCACCGCCAGCACGCCGGCGACGATGTACTCGCCCTTCAAGCCCGCGACGGTCCCGCCGCCGAAGGCCAGGATCGCCAGCAGCGAGGCGCCCAGGCGCCAATCCGCCCGCCCCTGACGCGCGCGCCGGCCGAGCCAGACGAGCGCGCAGAAGACGCCGACGATAACCAGGGCGATGACCATGCCCGCGTTCTACCTATTTTTTCCCGCTCATCCCCGCGAAAGCGGGGACCCAGGTGTTTTCCATTTCCGCAGCGATGTTCGGCCAGCCTAGCGCGCGCCGGCGGGACCAACAAAAAAAGCCTGGGTCCCCGCTTTCGCGGGGATGAGCGGAAGGAGGTAGTCTTGTCTCAGGCGGCTTCCGTCTCCTGCGGCGCTTCGCCGAGGCCCAGGGTCCAGAGCAGGGCGCGCAGCTCCTGGCGCGCCGCCACGTGGGCCAGCGAGATCGGCACCGGCCGCACCTCCGGCGACAGGTCCGCCACGGTCAGGCCGAACGGGAACAGCTCTCGATAGATCACCCGGTCGCGCAGGCCCGGCCCGACGCGGAAGCCGACGCGGCGGCTGAGCGCGGCGATGCGCTCGTCCACCCGTTTGCGGTTGCGCGCCTCGACCGTAGCCAGGCGGTTGGTCAGCACCACCCAGTCGATGGACCCGCGGTCGCGCATGGCGCGGGCCTTGCGCGCGTTCCACACCGTCTCGCTGTAGATCGACGGCTTCAACAGCTCGAGGGTGACCGGATCCACGTGGCCGAGCAGATCGAAGTCCACGAAGCTGTCGTTCATCGGCGTGACCACCAGGTCCGCCGCCGCGTGCGCCGCGCGCGACAGGGCTGTATCGCCGCCGGGCGTATCGATCAGCACAAAGGTCGCGGCCTGACGCGCGTCGGCGAGGGCCGCTTCAAACACGGCCAGACCTTCGGCGTCCGGCGCATCGACGAAGCGCGCGGGGTTCTCGCCCAGGCGCACCTCGATCGGCATCGACAGCAGCGGGTCCACCAGCGGGCCGGATTTCGCCAGCCACGCCCGGCGGTTGGCGAGGAAGCGCCCGAAGGATTGCTGACGCAGATCGAGGTCGATGACCGCCACGCCGGCGCCCTGGGCCATCAGGCCCGCGGCCAGGTGAATGGCGATGGTGGACTTGCCGGCTCCGCCTTTTTCGTTGCCGACTACGACGACATGCGACTGCACGGTTCACCCCCGACTCGGACGAGGGGCCACACTCACCGCGGCACGCGGCGCCCGTCAACGCGCCCGCGTTGATTCTTATCGCCGCAAGCGATCAAATTTTTATCGCAACGCTCAGGTGAAACGCTTGACCGCCGCCGCTAGTTCGGCAGGGCTGCCGCCTGCGTCGCCCGATCAGCCCTGGCTTTGCGCCCACGCAGCAGCAAGGCGCTGACCAGGGAGATAAAGCACATGGCGAACAGGTAGATGCCGATCGCGGTGCTGGAATGGAAACGCGCGTAGAGCGCCGTCGCGATGATCGGCGCGAGGCCGCCGCCGAGCACCGCGCCAAGCTGATAGCCGATCGAGGCGCCGGAGTAGCGCAGTTCGACCGGGAACAGTTCGGCGAACAGCGCCGCCTGCGGACCGTACATCAGGCTGAGCAGAAACAGCTCGACCGCAATGGCGATGAACACATTGCGCGGCACGCCGGTGTCGAGCAGCGGGAAGAAGGCGAGCGCGAAGGCCGTGGTCAGCGCCGCGCCCAGGATGAACAGCGGCAAACGTCCCCAGTGATCGGAAATCCAGCCGCAGAGGATCAGCACCGGGGTCATGACCGCGCTGGCGATCATGATGCTGGAGAGCAGCAGGCTCTTCGGCAGATGCAGGTTGCCGACGCCATAGGCCACCACATAGGTTATGGCGATATAGAAGGACGTGTTGTTGGCCAGGAAGGCGCCGCCGGCCAGCAGGATTTCCTTCGGGTGGTTCACCAGCACCGCGACGATCGGCATCCGCACGCGCGATTTTTCACCGGCCTTGCGTTTGGCCTGCGCCTCGTCGAAGTCGGCGGACTCTTCCAGATTGAGCTGCACATAGAGGCCGATGACCACCAGGGCGACGCTGAGCAGGAACGGAATGCGCCAGCCCCACGTGGCGAAATCCTGTGTCGTCGTCGCCGCGCCGACGCCCAGGAACACCAGATTGGCCAGGATCACGCCCAGCGGCACGCCGATCTGCACGAAGCTGCCGTAGAAGCCGCGTCGTTTCGCCGGCGCGCTCTCGATGGCGAGCAGCGCCGCCCCGCCCCATTGGCCGCCGACCGCGAGGCCCTGCAGAAAGCGCAAGACGACGAGCACGATGGGCGCCGCGATCCCCCACTGTGCATAGGTCGGCATCAGGCCGATCGAGGCGGTACCCAATCCCATCAGGACGAGCGCGGCGACCAGGGCGCGCTTGCGGCCGAAAAGGTCGCCGAACTGGCCGAACAACAGACCGCCGATCGGCCGCGCGATGAATCCCACCGCAAAGGTGCTGAACGCCGCGATCTGCGCGACGTAGGGCGGCAGGTCGGGCGGAAAGAACAGCTTGGGAAACACCAGCGCCGCGGCGGTGCCGTAGATGAAGAAGTCGTACCACTCGATTGTCGAGCCGGCGCACGCGGTCAGCGCGACCTGGACAATGGACCGGGGCCTGGCGGGCGAAACGGCCGTCAATCTCAGCTCCCCATACGCCGCGTCCCGCTCGTTCACCGACGGGATCTGTACGCGGACGCTGACCGCCTTTCGACGGGGTGTCAACTTTCACTCTGGATTTAGGGAATGTGGTTCCGCCCGCAGCGATCAGGCGCAGCGTTCCGGCGAAAGCCTTGCCGCGGCGCAGACCCGGTGGGCCGCGTCGACCGCCGTGGGCAGGGCCACCTTCACCCGCACCCACTGACCCTTGTCGCCGAGGTCGGCGTGTTCGAACCGCGGCGCCAGGCGCGCAAAGACGGAGGGGTCGGCGGCGGCGAACTTGCGCCAGGCCGCGCGCGCATCCGCGTCGCTGGTAAAGGCGGCGAGCTGGACCAGGCGGCCGCCCGAGATCGGGCCGCCTTCGATCGGCCGGCGCAGGCCCGCGACTTCGGCGTCGCTGGGCGGCGGACCGGACACGACCGCGGCGTGCACCAGATTCACCACCCGGCGCAGGGTCGCGGCGTCCGGGGTCGGCATGTTGATGCGGTCGACTACGTCGATTTTCATCGGCTGGCGTAGACCCGGGACGTCGGCGGTATCGGCCTTGGTCTCCATCGGGTCGAGCACTGGCGTGTTGCCGTTGTCGGCAAATTGCCTGTCCGGGGTTTGCCCATCCGGGGCCTGCTTGTCCGAGGCTTCGCCCGGCGTCCGGTCGTCGACCTTGATCTGTTCGACCTGGTCGGCCCAGCGCTGGAACATGTGGCCGTCGTTCTGGATGCCGCAGCCCGACAGGCACGCCGCCCCCAGGGCCAGGGCGGCCAGCACGGCTGGACGAACGAGGGCGGAAGCGCTCATAAGCCCGAGAATACCACCGCTCCCTTTCGGTACGGTAGAGAGACATCCCTAACAGACTTGGTTAACGCCCTCCCATGACTGCTGTTGCGACCCTGCCTCTCACGCACAGCCCCTCCGCGCTTCGCAGCCACGTCCGCGCCTGGAAGAGAGCCGAAAAGCGTGTGGCTCTGGTCCCCACCATGGGCGCCCTGCACGAAGGCCACCTGTCGCTGGTGCGGCTTGCGCACGAGAAGGCCGACCGCGTTGCGGTCTCGCTGTTCGTGAACCCGACACAGTTCGCCGCCGGTGAGGACCTGGAGCGCTATCCGCGTCAGGAGGCGAAGGATCAGGCGCTGTTGAGCGAAGCCGGCTGCGATCTGCTGTTCCTTCCCCCGCCCGACGCCATCTATCCGGAAGGGTTCTCGACTGCGATCGAAGTGCGCGGCGTGTCCGATGACCTCGAGGGCCGCTTCCGGCCGGAGATGTTCGGCGGCGTCGCCACCGTCGTCGCCAAGCTGCTGATCGCCGCAGAACCCGACGTCGCGGTGTTCGGCGAGAAGGACTACCAGCAGCTGCTCGTCATCCGCCGCCTGGTGCGCGACCTCGACCTGCCGGTGGAGATCGTCGCCGGCCCGACGGTGCGTGAAGACGACGGCTTGGCGATGAGCTCGCGCAACGCCTACCTCGACGCGACTCAGCGGATGATCGCGGGCCGCCTGAACCTGGCGCTCGCGGATGCGGCGCGGCGGGCGAAAAAGGGCGAAGCGGTCGCGGCCATCGAAGCGGACACGACGGCGGAACTGCTGGAGGCCGGCTTCGGCACGGTGGACTATGTCGCGATCCGCAACGCCGACGACCTGACCCCCTTCGCCGCCGCCATCGACGCGGACGCCCGGGTGCTCGCCGCCGTCAGGATCGGCGGGACGCGGCTGATCGACAATCTGGCGGTCGAATAATTTTCAGGACCCCTGTCGGCCCCGGCCGCGGCCGCCCGTCCTTGAAATAAGCGGCCCGAACGGCGCCGCACCGCAAAGGAGATCGACGATGCGTGTCATGGTGATGGTCAAGGCCACCAAGGAAAGCGAAGCCGGGGCCCTGCCCTCGAGCGAACTGCTGCAGGCCATGGGCAAGTACAACGAACAGCTGATCGCCTCCGGGATCATGAAGGACGGCGACGGCCTGAAGCCCTCGTCGGCGGGCAAGCGCATCGTGTTCGACGGCCCCGACCGCGCCGTCATCGACGGCCCCTTCGCCGAAACCAAGGAGCTGATCGCCGGCTACTGGCTGTGGGAAGTCAAGGACATGGACGAGGCGGTGGCCTGGGTGAAGCGCTGTCCCAACCCGATGCCCGGCCCGAGCGAAATCGAAATCCGCCCCTTCTACGAAGCCGCCGATTTCGGCGCCAACGTCACCCCCGAAGTCGACGCCCAGAACAACCGCAACCGCGAACGCTTGGAGTCGTAACGAGCGTCCTTGCACGATCTCCCCCCTTTGGGGGGAGAGGCGCGTTATGGCTTTTTCTTCAGCGCCGCCTGGGCCGCCGCCAGGCGCGCGATCGGGACGCGGTACGGCGAGCACGACACGTAGTCGAGGCCAACGCCTTCGCAGAAAGCGATCGACGCCGGATCGCCGCCGTGTTCGCCGCAGATGCCGAGCTTGATGTCCGGGCGCGTCTGGCGCCCGCGTTCCACCGCGATCTTGATCAGGTCGCCGACGCCGTCCTGGTCGAGGCTGACGAAGGGGTCCTTCTCGAACACGCCGCGCTCGATATAGGCGCCGAGGAAGCGGCCGGAGTCGTCGCGGCTGACGCCGAGGGTGGTCTGGGTCAGGTCGTTGGTGCCGAAGGAGAAGAACTCCGCGTTCTCCGCCAGCTGGTCGGCCTTCAGCGCCGCGCGCGGCAGTTCGACCATCGTGCCGACCTTGTAGGCGACCTTGGCGCCCTTTTCCGCGAACACCTGTTCCGCGACGCGGTCGGTCAGTTCGCGCAGGATCTTCATCTCCTGCCGCGTGGCGACGAGCGGGTGCATGATTTCGGGGTCGGGCGTAATGCCCTTGGCCTGGGACTCGCACGCCGCTTCGAAGATCGCGCGCACCTGCATCTCGTAGATCTCGGGAAAGGTCACGCCCAGGCGGCACCCGCGCCAGCCCAGCATCGGGTTGGTCTCCGCCAGTTCCTTGGCGCGGCGGATCAGCTTTTCCTTGGAGATGCCGGTCGCCTCGGCCGTCGCGGCGACCGCTTCGTCCGTGTGCGGCAGGAACTCGTGCAGCGGCGGGTCAAGCAGGCGGATGGTCACCGGCAGGCCCTGCATGATCGCGAACAGCTCGACGAAGTCGGCGCGCTGCATGGGCAGAATCTTGGCCAGAGCCGTGCGGCGGCCCGGTTCGTCGTCGGCGATGATCATCTCGCGCACGGCGGCGATGCGGGTCTCGTCGAAGAACATGTGCTCAGTGCGGCAAAGCCCGATGCCCTCCGCGCCGAAGCCGCGCGCGGTCTTGGCGTCGAGCGGGGTTTCCGCGTTGGCGCGCACCTTCATGCGCCGCGCCTTGTCCGCCCATGCCATCAGGGTGCCGAAATCGCCGGACATTTCCGGCTCGATCATCTGCACGCTGCCGGCCAGCACCTCGCCCTTGGAGCCGTCGATGGTGACGATCTCCCCGGCCTTGAAGATGCGGCCGCGCGCGCGGAACACGCCGGCGCGTTCGTCGATCTGGATTTCGCCGGCGCCGGAGACGCAGGCGCGCCCCATGCCGCGGGCGACCACCGCCGCGTGGCTGGTCATGCCGCCGCGAGCGGTGATGATTCCGCGCGCCGCGTGCATGCCGTGGATGTCCTCGGGCGAGGTTTCCTCACGCACCAGGATCACCGCCTCGCCCACCGAGCCGAGGCGCTCGGCCTCGTCGGCGTCGAACACGATCTTGCCGGTGGCGGCGCCGGGCGAGGCCGGCAGGCCCTGGGCGATCACGTCGCGCGTGGCCTTGGGATCGATCGCGGGGTGCAGCAGCTGGTCGAGCGAACCGGGCTCGACCCGCATCACCGCCTCGCGCTCGTCGATGACGCCTTCGCTCACCAGATCGACCGCGACCTTCAGCGCCGCCTTGGCGGTGCGCTTTCCGTTGCGGGTCTGCAGCATGTAGAGCCGCCCGCGCTCGACGGTGAACTCGATGTCCTGCATGTCGCGGTAATGCGCCTCCAGGCGCTCCACCACCGCCTTGAACTCGGCGAAGACCTCGGGGAACAGCTCTTCCATCGACGGCTGCGGCTCGCCCATTTCCTCGCGCGAGATTCTGGTCAGCGACTGCGGCGTGCGCAGGCCCGCGACCACGTCCTCGCCCTGGGCGTTGACCAGGAATTCGCCGTAGAGCCGGTGCTCGCCGGTCGAGGGATTGCGGGTGAAGGCGACGCCGGTGGCCGAGGTGTCGCCCATGTTGCCGAACACCATGGACTGCACGTTCACCGCGGTGCCCCAGCTCTCGGGGATGTCGTGCATGCGGCGGTAGAACTTGGCGCGGTCGTTCATCCAGCTCGCGAACACGGCGCCGATGGCGCCCCACAGCTGCTCGCGCGCGTCCTGCGGGAACGGCTTGCCGAGCTCGCGCTGCACCGCAGTCTTGTAGTCGGCGACCACGCGCTCCCAGTCGTCGGCGCTCAGCGCCGTGTCGATGTCGACGCCGATGCGGTCCTTGTGGTCGTCGAGGATTTCCTCGAAGGCATGGTGCTCCAGGCCCAGCACCACGTTCGAATACATCTGGATGAAGCGGCGATAGCTGTCGAAGGCGAAGCGCTTGTCGCCGGACAGGACCGCAAGACCGGCCACGGTCTGATCGTTCAGGCCGAGGTTCAGCACCGTGTCCATCATGCCCGGCATCGACGCGCGCGCGCCCGAGCGCACCGACACGAGCAGCGGGTTCTTCGGATCGCCGAACACTTTGCCGGTGATCTGTTCGACCTTCTTCAGCGCGTCGTTCACCTGGCCGTCGAGATCGCCGGGATAGGTGTTCCCGTTGGAATAGTAGTGGGTGCAGGCTTCCGTCGTGATGGTGAAACCCGGAGGCACCGGCAGGCCCAGCGACGACATCTCGGCCAGGTTCGCGCCCTTGCCGCCCAGCAGGTTCTTCATCGAGGCGTCGCCGTCGGCCCCGCCGCCGCCGAAACCATAGACCCACCGGGTTTTCACGCCAGGTTCCTTGGGCGCATCCGCCGCCATCGTCGTCTCCATCGCCTCACCCGCCGATCAGGGCGAAGTCCGCCACGCTGTTGGCCGCATCGCGAATCCGCGACAACAGCCGCAACCGGTTCATCCGCACGTCCGGGTCCGGATCGTTCACGAACACCTTGTCGAAGAAAGCGTCCACCGGCGCGCGCAGGCCGGCGAGGCTTTCCCCCGCCCCGGTGAAATCCTCACGCTCCAGCTGCGGTTCCAGCGTCGCCAGCGCGTCGTCGAGCGCCTTGCCCAGCGCGCGTTCTTCCGCCTCGCGATAGCGCGCGGGATCGGGATCGCCGTCGTAGGACTCGTTCGGGTTCTTCTTGGCTTCCGCCTTCAGGATGTTCACCGCACGCCGGTATCCGGCCAGCAGGTTTGCGCCGTCGTCGGTCTTCAGGAACTGATCCAGCGCCTCGACGCGGGCGACAATGCGCACCAGGTCGTCGTCGCCGAGCGCGAACACCGCATCCACCAGGTCGTGCCGCTTGCCCTGGTCGCGCAGCAGCACCTTCAAGCGATCGGCGAAGAAGGCGACCAAGTCTTCCATCGCAACGCGGATGTGAGCCCAGCGCTTCTGGATCTCGTCGGCCGAGAGGTTCTTGTCCTTGATCCGGTGCGTCTCACGCGGCTGGCCGAGGTGGATCAGCGCCTGCCAGAACGGCTCGTGGTGCTCGGCGGGCCAGGGCACGCCGGCGCGCTCCATGTGGCCGCGCGAGGCCAGGGTCAGAAACTTGTACAGCCCCGCGCGCACATTGTTCTGCAGCACCGTCCACACCACGCCCAGCGCGGCGCGACGCAACGCATACGGATCGCGCGAACCGGTCGGCTTCTCACCCTCGATCCAGAACCCGAGCAACAGGTCGACCTTATCGGCGAGCGACACCGCGATGGTCGTCGGCGCCGTGGGCACGTCGTCGCCCTGCCCCTGGGGCTTGTAGTGGTCGCGGACCGCGTCGGCGATCACCGGATCGATCCCGGCAGCGCGCGCGTAATAGCCGCCCATGATCCCCTGCAGTTCCGGGAACTCGCCCACCATGCCGGACGCGAGGTCGGCCTTAGCCAGACGCCCGGCTTCGGCGGCCTTTTCGGAGTCGGCGCCGACCAGGGGCGCGATGTCGAGGGCCAGATCGCTGATCCGCGTCACCCGCTCGGCCATGGTCCCGAGCTTGGCGTGGAAGGTCACGCCGTCGAGTTTACTGAGCCAGCGCTCGAAATTGCCGGCCTTGTTGTCTTCGTCCCAGAAGAAGCGCGCGTCGTTCAGGCGCGCCGACAGCACCCGCGCGTTACCCGCGGCGATGGCCAAGCCTCCGTCGCTGGCTTCGATGTTGGCCACGGTGACGAAGCGCGGCGCCAGGGCGCCCGTCTTCGGATCGCGCACGGCGAAATACTTCTGGTGCGTGCGCATGGAGGTGCGGATCACCTCGGCCGGCAGGTCGAGGTAGGACGGGTCCATCTCACCCAGGATCGGCGTCGGCCATTCGGCGAGGCCCGCGACCTCGGCGAGCAGGCCCTCGTCGGGCACGAGTTCGAGCCCCGCGTCGGCGCAGAGTTTGGACGCGCGTTCGAGGATCGTGCGCTTGCGGTCTTCGGCGTCGAGCACGACGAAGTTGTCGGCCAGCGCCTTGCGATAGGCGTCGAAACCGGAAACCCGGACCGGCTGGCCCGAACCCATGAAGCGGTGGCCTTCGACCAGATCGCCGCTCTGGATGCCGTCGATGGCGAACGGGACCACCGCGCCGTCGAGCTGACAGAGGATCCGCTTCAGCGGACGCACCCAGCGCAACGACCCGATTCCCCAGGTCATCGACTTGGGCCACGGGAAGCCGCGCACCACGGCCTCGGTGATTTCCGCGACGATTTCAGGCGTCGGACGGCCCTTGCGGTCGATGTTGGCGTAGAACACGCCGTCGCGCTCAACCAACTGCTCGCGGGTCAGGCCGGTGGAGCGCAGGAAGCCCTGCAGCGCCTGATCCGGCGCATTGGCGCGCGGACCCTTGCGTTCCTCCACCCGGTCCGCCTGCGCCGCCGGCAGGTCGTCGATCACCAGGCTCAACCGCCGGGGCCCGCCGAACGCCTGCACCTTGCCGTGCGCGAGGTCGGCGTCCTTCAGCTTCTCGACAAACAGCCGTTCCAGATCACGCGCCGCATTGGCCTGCATGCGCGCGGGAATTTCTTCGCTGAATAATTCGAGGAGAAGCTGTGGCATGTGCTTAAGCCGGAGCCTCCCAGGTCACGGGAAAACCGCGGGCGTTCAGTTCGGCGGTGATGCGCGCCATGACGGACGGCATGTTTTGAAACACGTCGTTGTCTCGCACGCGCAGGACCGTGTAGCCCTGAGACGTGAGCCAGGCGTCACGCTCGGCGTCATGCGACTGCGACTCCGGCAGATCGTGCCGCGGGCTGTCGATCTCGATCACCAGGTTCGCGCGATGCAAGGCGAAGTCGGCGATGTAGCGGCCGATCGGGGCCTGACGCCGGATGTTGAGATTGAATTTGCGCAACTCCGCCCACATCAGCTTCTCGCTGAGTGTCATGTTGCTGCGTAGCCGGCGCGCCCGTTTGATCGCTCCCGGTGCATGGGCAGCATGTTCAAATTCTCCCTTCCTCCTCGATGGAGGAAGGGTCGGGGATGGAGATGAGTGCAGGACGTCGGGGGTGATTGGCGCGGGGGGCGCCGCCCACGATTCTTCCTGAACCCGGTTGCCCACATCTCCCTCCCTGCCCTCCCTCCATCGAGGAGGGAGGGTTCCGGTGGGTGGATTTCGCATCACGCCTCCCCCCCAGGCCCGGCGACCCACGCTTCGGCGCACGCCTTACAGAGGTCGCGGATGCGGCCGATGTAACTTTGGCGTTCGGCGACGGCGATGGCGCCGCGGGCGTCCATCAGGTTGAACAGGTGCGAGGCCTTCAGCACGCGGTCGTAGGCGGGCAGCACCAGGGCCTGGCCTTGCGGGCCCTTGGCGGCGAGGATGGTCGGGACCATCCGCTCCATGTCCTCGAACTCGCGCTTCAGCACCTCGACGTCGGCGACTTCGAAGTTGTAGGCCGACTGTTCCCGCTCGTTCTCCAGGAACACGTCGCCGTAGGTCACCCCGGCGGTGTTGAACTTCAGGTCGAAGATGTTGTCGACGCCCTGCACGTACATGCACAGACGCTCCAGCCCGTAGGTCAGCTCGCCCGCCACCGGGAACACGTCCAGGCCGCCGACCTGCTGAAAGTAGGTGTACTGACTGACTTCCATCCCGTCGCACCAGACCTCCCAGCCGAGGCCCCAGGCGCCCACGGTGGGGTTTTCCCAGTCGTCCTCGACGAAGCGGATGTCGTGCAGTTTCGGATCGATCCCGATCGCCCTCAGCGAGCCGAGATAGAGATCCTGCATGTCGTCGGGGTTCGGCTTCAGGATCACCTGGAACTGGTAATAGTGCTGCAGGCGGTTGGGGTTCTCGCCGTAGCGGCCGTCGGAGGGACGGCGCGAGGGCTGGACGTAGGCGGCGCGCCAGGGCTTGGGGCCGAGCGCGCGCAGCACCGTCGCCGGATGCAGGGTGCCCGCGCCCACCTCGATGTCGTGCGGTTGCAGAACCAGGCAGCCGTGATCGCCCCAATACTTCTGGAGCGTCAGGATAAGGTCCTGAAACGAAAGCGGTTGCTCGGTCACGGGGTTTGTTCGCAGGTGCAAAAAAGTCGGCGGACCATAGGGTCCGCCGACTGCCTTATCAAGCCGCTGAAATCCTTGTGTAGCCTTAGGTCAGCGCGGGGCCAGGACCCGGTCCAGGACGAAGATGTTGCCGTTGGTCGCGGCGATGTCGTTCTGGGTCGCGATGGCGGCGTCGACGTGCACCTTGCCGTCGCCCTGGTTGCCGTCGAGCTGAACCGAGCTGCCGGCGACGGTCTGGATCGCGCTGTAGTGGCCCATGATCTGGTCGGCGGTGATCTTGGCGTTGATCACGTGATAGAGCATCAGCCGCTGCAGGCCGTCCTTGTCGTCGGTGTTCACCCAGCCATCGACGATGCCCGGCGCCAGTTTGCCGAAGGCCGCATCGTCCGGAACGAACACCGTGATGTTCGGCAGCGTCTTCAGCGTCGAGGTGATGCCCGCCGCGTCCGCGAGCTTCAGAAAGACCGTGAAGTTCCCGCGCGCTTGCAGCGTCTGGATCACGTCTCCCGTAGGCGCGGGTTGCGGCGCGGCGGCGGGCGCCGGCGGCGTGGCCGGGGCTGCGGTCTGGGCCAGGGCGGGCGCCGCGACCACGAGGGCGGCGGCCACGACGGCGGCGAAACGAAACAGGTTCATCAAGGGCCTCGAAGGTCTTTGAACGGTTGGAAGGCTCGCCGGAACGTCGGCCCGGACCCGGCTCCTGGCGCGGGCGTCCGTCGACGCGGGACGGTTGCGAATTCGTATCCCCAGCTTGTGACTAGAAAACGGCTGAGGCTGCGTCAACTTAACACCCCGGCCACGGACCGCCCAGCCGGCAGGGTTTCACCCACCAGGCGGGGTTTTCCCGGGCGATGTCCGCTGAAAGGCTCTCGGCCTCCATTTCCCCCTCGACCAGGGCGAACGAGGTCGCGCCGGACCCGGACATGCGCGCGATCAGGGTCTGGGGCGCGGCGTGCAGGCGAGCCAGCACCGCCCCGGCCGCAGGCTGAACCAGGACCGCCGGCCGTTCCAGGTCGTTGCGGGTGAGCGCCAGGAAGGCCGCGAGTTCGGCGGCGCTCTCGAACGCGTCCGGCATGGGCGGCAGGTCCACCGGCCGCGCCGACCCGGCAGCGTCGAAGGCGGCATAGACCGCGCCCGTCGCACAGGGCTCGCGGGGATTGACCAGCACGGCGTGCAGGTCAGGCAGGTCCGGCGCCGGCGACAGCCGCTCTCCGCGCCCCTCGGCGATGGCCGGCGCGCTTTGCAGGCACAGGGGGCCGTCCGAGCCCAGGCCCGCCGCGATGCGCTCGAGGGTCTCGAGCGAGAGCCCCAGATCGAAGGCGGTGTTGAACAGGCGCAGGGTCGCCGCCGCGTCCGCCGTGCCGCCCCCGACCCCCGCCGCTACGGGCAGAGCCTTTTCCAGCAGCACGCGCACCGGACCGAGCGGCAGGCCGGTCTCGGCCTCCAGGCCGCGGATCGCGTCGAGCACCAGGTTGCGCCCGGCGCCGGCCAGGCCCGGGGCAAAGGGACCGTCGACGACCAGTTCGAAGGCCTCGGCGGCCGACACGCTCACCCGATCGCCGACGTCGGCGAAGACCGCGAGGCTCGCCACCGGATGGTAGCCTGAGGCCTCAAGCGGCCCGACGTGCAGGAACAGGTTGATCTTGGCCGGCGCGAACGCGCTCTGACTCACTGGCCGGCGACCTGGGCCTTGGCGACCAGACCGTCCTTCAGCTTGGTCTCGTCCTGAGCCTTCAGCGCGTCGCTGGGGCCGAAGGTCAGCACGCGGCGCCACTGGTAGGACGCCTCGTCCTTGCGCCCGACCATCCAATAGGCGTCGCCCAGATGGTCGTTGATCTCGGGGTCCGCCGGCTCGAGCAGGACCGCGCGCTCCAGCTCGGTCACCGCGGCGGGATAGTCCCCCATCTTGAAGTGGGCCCAGCCCAGGGAGTCGCGCATGGGGCCGGAGTTGGGGCGCGCCTTCACCGCCTTCTCGATCAGCGCGAGGCCGCCCTTCAGGTCTTCCCCGCGGTCGATCCATTGGTAGCCCAAAAAGCTCAACAATTCAGGCTCGTTCGGCGCCATCTTCATGGCGGTCTTCAGATCGGCTTCCGCCTCGGGCCAGCGGCCGAGCCGCTCACGCACGGCGGCGCGCATGTAATAGACCCGCCAGTCCGAGCCGCCGGCGGCCACCACCTGGTTCAGCGCGTCGTCCGCCTCGGTGAAACGGCTGGCGGTGCGCAGCAGCTCGGCCAGCAGCAGCTCGCCTTCGATCTTGTGGGTCCGGTCGCCGCGCGCCAGCGCGCGCCCGATGGTCAGGGCGCCCTCGAGGTCGCCGGAGGCCTGCAGGCTGTAGGCGGTGCGGGTCTGGGCCTCGTCGTAGGCGCGGCTCGACGGTTCCACATGGGACCAGCAGACACGCGCGGCCGCCTCGTCCTTGCCCGAGGACAGGGCGTCGCCGCAGTAGAGCCAGGCCTGGCCGTTGCGCGGGTCGAGCCGCAGCGCCAGGCGGGCGTAGAACAGGCTGAGCTGGGCCTGGCGTTCACCGGCGGCGGAGCCGGCCGCATAGGTCAGGGCGTCGGCGGCGCCGCGCTTGATCGACAGCGCCGGCGGCGGCGTACCCGCAAACTGTTTTGCTCGAGCCCTGGCCGCGATAAGCTCGGAATCTCCGGGGCTTGCCGCCAGACCCTTGTCATAGACTGCAACCGCGTCGCGGAGCCGGCCGTGGCGTTCGAGGAACTCGCCGTAGGGCTGGGCGAACAGGCCCGCGGTGATGCTGTCGTCGACCAGGGCCTTGTAGAGCGTCTCGGCGTCGGCGTCGCGGCCGCGCAGTTCGAGCAGTTGCGCGCGGGTGGTCTGGTCGAGCAGGGCCACCAGCCGCTCGTTCTCGAACGGGTGCGGGGCGACCGCCTTGTCCCAGTCGCCGGCCTGCGCCTCCGCGTAAGGCTTCAGCAGCAGCAGCGCGCTGCGCCCCGGCAGGGCCTTGGGCGCGGCATCGAGGATCTTCTCGACCTCCGGGCCACGGTCCTCGGCCAGGGCCTCGACCGCGCGGGTGACGGTGGCGAGGCCGCGATAGG
Source organism: Caulobacteraceae bacterium (assembly GCA_036501825.1). Classification (GTDB taxonomy): domain Bacteria; phylum Pseudomonadota; class Alphaproteobacteria; order Caulobacterales; family Caulobacteraceae; genus JAFECT01. The sequence continues at coordinate 64,604 of DASXZP010000046.1, forward strand.
ACATGGCCGGGTCGGTGTCGTCGGGCGCCAGGCGCGCGGCGGCGGGGATGTCGCCGATCAAGAGCGCCGCGGCGAAGGCGTGTTCGCGCAGGAGCTGGTCGTCGGGGCGCTCGGTGGCGGCGCTGATCAGCAGCCGCGCCCCTGCCTCGCCGCCGTTGCGTTCGATGGCGAACTCGCCGCCCAGGAAGACGCCGTAGAGCGAGGGCGTGTCCACCGACGGCGCAATCTTGGGCGGCGTGGCGTCCTCGGTCTGAGCCCACGCCGCGACCGCGCCGAAGGCCAGCAGACCGCTCGCGACCGTGCAAAGAAGCACGCGCCGGAACAACGGGTTACGCCGGGAAGTCATCAGAGCCCTTTCGCACGCGACACGCTTACATATTGGGATAGTTCGGGCCTCCGCCGCCTTCGGGCGTCGTCCACACGATGTTCTGCGACGGGTCTTTGATGTCGCAGGTTTTGCAGTGGACGCAGTTCTGGGCGTTGATCTGGAAGCGCGGGTTCTTCCCCTCGTCGTCGTAGAGAACCTCGTAGACGCCCGCCGGGCAATAGCGCTGCGCCGGCTCGGCGAATTCCGGGAGATTCACCCGCACCGGGATCGAGGGGTCGATCAGCTTCAGGTGGGTCGGCTGGTCTTCCTCGTGGTTGGTGTTGGAGACGAACACCGAGGACAGCTTGTCGAAGCTGACCACCCCGTCGGGCTTCGGATAGACGATCGGCTTAAAGTCCTTCGCCTCGCCGGTGGCTTCGGCGTCGGTCTTGCCGTGCTTCAGGGTGCCGAGCGGCGACCAGCCGCCGAACAGGTTGGCGATAGTCATCTCGACGCCGCCGGCCAGGATGCCCAGCGTGGTGCCGAGCCTGGACCACAGCGGCTTGACGTTGCGCACCTTGAAAAGCTCACGCCGCACGGCGCTGTTTTCATAGGCTTCTTCGTAGGCGGTCAGGACGTCTCCCGAGCGTCCTTCGCCTAAAGCGTCAAAGGCTGCGTCGGCGGCCATCATGCCGGTCAGGATCGCGTTGTGGCTGCCCTTGATGCGCGGCACGTTCACGAACCCGGCCGAACAGCCGATCAGCGCCCCGCCCGGGAAGGCCAGCTTGGGAACCGACTGGAAGCCGCCCTCGGTGATGGCGCGCGCGCCGTAGGACACCCGCTTGGCGCCCTCGAACATCGGCTTGATCACCGGGTGCTGCTTGAAGCGCTGGAACTCGTCGAAGGGCGAGAGGTACGGGTTCTTGTAATTCAGGTGCAGCACGAACCCGACGGCCATGTAGCGGTCGCCGAAGTGGTAGAGGAACGAGCCGCCGCCGGTGCTGTTGTCCAGGGGCCAGCCCATGGTGTGCTGCACCAGGCCGGGTTGGAATTTGTCGGCAGGAACCTGCCACAACTCCTTCAACCCAATGCCAAATTTCTGCGGATCGCGGCCGTCCCGCAGGTTGAAGTCGCGGATCACCACCTTGGACAGGGAGCCGCGCGCGCCCTCGGCCAGGAACACGTACTTGCCGTGCAGCTCGATGCCCGGCTGGTAGTCGCCCTTGTGGTGGCCATCCTTGGCCACGCCGAACACGCCGGCGACCACGCCCTTCAGCGCGCCGTCGTCGCCGAACACCGGATCGGAGGCGGCCATGCCGGGATAGATCTCCACGCCCAGCGCCTCGGCCTGCTCGCCCAACCAGCGACAGAGGCTTCCCAGCGAACCCACGTAATTGCCGTGGTTATTCATGTACGAGGGTTGCGGCAGCCAGGTGATGTCGAGGGACCCGGCCGGGCCCAGCACGATGAACTTGTCCTGGCTCACCGGCGTGTCGAGCGGGCAGCCCTTGTCACGCCAATCGGGGATCAGGGCGTCGAGGCCCGAAGGATCGACCACCGCGCCGGAGAGGATGTGCGCCCCGACCTCGGAGCCCTTCTCGATCACCGCGACCGAGACTTCGCGGCCGGCCTCGGCGGAGCGCTGTTTCAGACGGATGGCGGCGGCGAGACCCGCAGGCCCGGCGCCCACGATCACGACGTCGTATTCCATCGCCTCGCGCGCGGTTTCCGTCGTTTGTTCTTCTGGCATCCCAGAATCCTCGCCTCGCCTTTGCAGGGCGTGCGGTATATCCGAAGCTGATGCTTGAAAAGCGCCGAATGCGGATGACGCGGCCATGACCCGTGAGGCGGAGGCCATCCTGGGCTTCTGGCGCGAGGCCGGGGTCGACGCCCTGTACGAGGACGCGCCGGTCGACCGCACCCTCACCCAGCCCAAGCAGGAGGTGCGCCCGATCCGGCCGGCCCAGCCGCTTCGCCCGGCCGCGCCCACGCCCGGCCTGCGCAAGGAGAGCATCGATACCGTCGCGCTGAGCGCCGAGGCGACCGCGCTGGCGGCTGAGGCCGGCGACCTCGAGGCCCTGAAGGCGATCGTCGCCAACTACGCCGGCTGTCCGCTCCGTTTCGAGGGCGCCGCGCGCCAGTCGGTGTTCGGGCGCGGCAACCCCAAGGCCGAGATCCTGATCATCGGCGAGGCGCCCGGCGCGGACGAGGACGCCCAGGGCCTGCCCTTCGTCGGGCGGGCCGGAAAGCTGCTCGACCGCATGATCGCCTCGGTCGGCCTGAGCGAGCGGGTCTACATCACCAACACGGTTTATTGGCGTCCGCCGGGCAACCGCACCCCCTCGCCCCAGGAGCAGGCGACCTGCGCGCCCTTCCTTGAACGCACCATCGCCATAATGCGGCCGCAAATATTAGTGTGCGCCGGGGCCGCTTCCGCCAAGGCGATCTTGAAAAGACCTGAAGGAATACTGTCGCTACGCGGCAATTGGTTCGAGTGGACATCACAAGACGGGTCGTTAACGCTGCCGGTTCTACCGACCCTTCACCCGGCGTTCCTTCTGCGCCAGCCCCAGGCGAAAAAGAAAGCTTGGTTTGACCTTTTGTCGCTGGCTGAACGGCTTGATCGAACCCATCACAGCGCGTTACAAACTGAAACGTAATCGTAGGCGTTAGCAGCGCGTTCACCCGCCGGGTCGCATCCTCCGCCGGGTACGCTGAAACCGTTGGTCCCACCGGGGGGCGAGGACGCAAAGACGTCCCGTTCGTAGGGCCGGCGATTCAGGCGAAGGCGCGTCGTAAGGGGTTTACATGACGATCAGACGCAGTGCGGTCTCCGCGCTGGCCGCCCTCGTCGCCGGCGTTTCTTCGCTGGCTTTCGCTCCCACCCAGGCCGCGGCCGCGCCGCAGGCCCTGTCGCCGTGGGACGCGCAGCTCTACGCCGCCGCCTACGACGCCCTGAAACGCGGTGACGTCGACGCGGTCGAGAGCAACCTTGCCCAGGTGAAAGACCGCTGCCTCGTCGGCATGGTCGAGTTCGACAAGCTGTTCAAGGTGAAGGGCTACAAGGCCAGCTATGAAGAGCTGACCCAGTGGCTGTCGCAGTACGGCGACCTGCCCGTGGCGCCCAAGGTCCTGGCGCTGGCGAAAAAGCGCAAGCCCGACGGCGCGCCCGATCCGACGCCGCCCTCCAGCACCGCCAACGACACGCCTCACAGCTGGTCGAGCATGCAGAGCGTGCCGCTCTCGCCGACCGCCGACATCGATCCGCTCGATCCGAAGGCGCCGCGCCTGGCGTTCAACGCGGGCGACCTGCACACCGCCCTGATGCTCGCCGACGCGTCGGGCGACCGCTGGACCGGGGGCCTCGCCGCCTATCGGATGAAGAATTACGACGAAGCGTTCCGCCGCTTTCAGCTGATCGCGCTCGACGTCAGCGAAGCGCCGATGGATCGTTCGCGCGCCGGTTACTGGGGCGCCCGCGCCGCCATCGCCAAGGGCTCGCCCGACCAGGCGCCGGAGCTGCTGCGTATCGCCGCGCAATTCCCGCGCACCTTCTACGGCCAGATCGCCGAGCATCAGCTGGGCCTCAAGCCCCTGCCGGTCGACAGCACCGGCGGCGGCGTTCCGTACACGGCCATCGCCTCGTCGCCGATCGTGCGCGCGTCGCTCACCTCGAGCATCGACCTCGACTCGCCGGAGATGCGCCACTTCATCGACATGGAGCCGCGCGCCAAGCGCGCCCTCGCCCTTGCCGAGATCGGCCAGCGTGTCGACGCCGGCATCGAGATCCGCGCCGGCCTCGGCCTCGCCCGCGACGAACAGGCCCGCGCGCAATGGACCGCGCTGGCGCTCGGCGTGAACAGCATGTTCCCGGCCTATGCCGCCGGCGCCGACATCCGCGACTATCCGATGCCGGACCTGCAGCCCCAGGGCGGGTTCACCGTCGACCGGGCGCTGGTCTATGCGCTGATCCGTCAGGAGAGCGGGTTCAAGCCGCGCGCCCACAGCTATGCCGGCGCCTACGGCCTGATGCAGGTGATGCCGTCAAACGCGGCGTGGCTCGAACGCGACGCCAGCTTCCGCGGCAACCCGGACCGCCTGTTCGACCCGGGCACCAACCTGCGCGTCGGCCAGGACTACATCCTCTATCTGATGAGCCAGCCCGACATCTCGGGCGACCTGCTCAAGACCGTCGCCGCCTACGACGGCGGTCCCGCGCCCGTGTACGAAGCCATCCACCAGGTCGGCTATGGCGCCGACGACCTGATGACCGTCGAGAGCATCCCGGTCCCCGAGACCCGCGACTACGTCGAGCGGGTGATGGCCAACTACTGGATCTACAAGCGCATGCTCGGCGAGAAGACCAAGTCTCTGGACGCGGTGGCGGATGGTGATCGCATGGTCCAGATGGCGCTCGACCGCGTACCGGGCCGGACGGCGCCGCCGTCGGTGATTCCGGTGATGCTCAAGCCGGCGCCAACCGCCTTGCCCGCGACCGCCGTGGCGATCCCGGCGTCAGCGCAGGTCCCGGACCCGGACACCGACCAGCAGAAGTAGGCGCGGGCCTTCCGTCGGATGTCTATTTCGCGGGCGGCGTCCCCACAGAGGCGCCGATAAGCCGACCAAGCACGTCCGGCGGCAAGGGCTCGTACGCCTTCAGCAACGCGATCAGAAGCTCGCATTGAGTCTTGTCGTCTCGCGGCGCCTTTGGGTTTTGCGCGGCGTCCAAAACCTCTTTGGAGACCTGGAGGTGTAGGAACGACTGGCGATAGGCGTCGAAGTCCGTCGGCGATGCGGGCGCTCTCTGAACCGGGGTGTCGCGGCCGGAGGTCATCGCATCCAGCAACGCGTCTATCTGGGGCAAGGCCAGAAACGTTCCGGCGTTTTCAGTCGTAACGTCGTTCGGATGGGCGCACAGCGCGGGATCCTTCGACTGAAGGATCACCTCCGATTGCTCAGCGGCGGTGACGTAACGGACGAGCTTCTCGTCCGGCGCAGTCGCCAGCAGGTACCTATGACTGTCCATGAGCGCCTCGGTTTGCGCATCGACGAACGCGCGAAGCTGGCGTTCCGACGCGCCGCTCCGTTGCTTCGCGAGGAAGGATTGCGCGATTTCAAGCACCTCCTCGGGGAAGGCGACCTCGACCTTTCTGGTGAACGGACCAAGGCGCGGGTCCTTTTCCCAGATGTCCAGGACCTGACGCGGCGTCAGCGCGGTCGCGGACCTAGCAAGGGACGGCTCGCCCGCACACAGACTCATCGCAAGCAACAGGCCCGCGACCATAATCGGCTTTCCGGACATAGGCTCCCCCGCCCCAAGGGCTACGCCCGAGCAGTTCGCCTCTAAGGTCCGGAATTAATCAAATAGTTCTTGTTTTGTTCCTTCTGAATCGCTAGATTGCCGCCATGGCATCGGCGTCTCCTCCCCCTCCTACTCCGATCATGCGCGGGCGCGGCGCGCGGTCGAATGCGTCCAGCCGGTACGATGCGGAAAAGCGGGCCAGTTTCGATGACGGCTGGACCGATGCGGATCCGGAGCCGGAACAGCTGAAGACCCAGCTCACCGCCGAGCACGCGCGCACCATCCTGTCGCGCAACGACAGCCCCGACATCGGCTTCGACCGGTCGATCAATCCCTATCGCGGGTGTGAGCACGGCTGCACCTATTGCTACGCGCGGCCGGCGCACGCCTATATGGGCCTGTCGCCCGGGCTCGATTTCGAATCGAAGCTTTTCTACAAGCCGGACGCGGCGCTGTTGCTGCAACGCGAGCTGTCCAAGCCGGGCTATCAGTGCGAGCGGGTGCACATCGGCGGCAACACCGATCCCTACCAGCCGATCGAGCGCAAGCTGCACATCACCCGCTCGGTGCTCGAGGTGCTCGACCGTTTCAACCACCCGCTGTCGATCATCACCAAATCCGCGCTGATCCAGCGCGACGCCGACATCTTGGGCCGCATGGCGAAGCGCCGCCTCGCCGGCGCCTGCATCTCGGTGACGACGCTGGATCGAAAGCTTGCGCGCAGCATGGAGCCGCGCGCGGCGACGCCGGAAAAGCGCATCGAGACGATCTCGCGCCTGGCCGACGCGGGCGTGCCGGTCTGCGTCGGCTTTGCGCCGGTGATCCCGGGGCTGAACGACCACGAAATGGAAGCGGTGCTCGAACGCGCCAAGCAGGCCGGCGCGACCTCGGCCATGTTCGTGACCCTGCGCCTGCCGCTAGAGATCAAGGACCTGTTCCAGGAGTGGCTGAAGACCGATCACCCCGATCGCGCCGGCCGCATCATGTCGCTGATCCGCCAGGCGCGTGGCGGCAAGGATTATGACTCGAACTGGGGTTACCGGATGCGCGGCTCCGGCCCCATCGCCGACCTGATCGCCAGCCGCTTCACCACCGCGGTGCGCCGGTTGAAGCTGAACGAACCGCGCGAAGGCGTGGACGTCACCCAGTTCCGCGTACCGCCGAAGCCCGGCGACCAGATGGACCTGTTCAAGGCTGCGGGTTGAGGCCGCCGCGCCGGTCACGCGTGGGTCAGCGGTGCGCAGACGGTGGGCGGCTGAATCTTAACGTCGTACTTCTGCGGGCCGCCGCGCAGATCGAGGCGTAGGGGCTTGTAGGCGCGCTGAAGAATGACCGCCAGGTTGTGCATCTCCAGGCGCTCGAGCCGGATCTTTTCCACCTCGCGAAGGTAGGACAGCGCCTCTGATTTATCGATTTCGGTCAGATACCGCAGCGACTGCAGGTAGGCCCACGATTCCTGCTCCTTGGTGCTGTCGACGGTGAGGTTGGCGAACAGGCTGTAAAGATTGCTGTAGGCCGCACTCTCCCGCTCCGGAAAATAGGCCGCGACCCCGGCCTGGGTGATCGAGGACCAGCGCGCGCTCTCCCAGATGTGATGCCACGGCCGCCCCACCGTCAGGCCAGGTTCGATGCGGCCGGAGTGAAGCGCCTGCGACAGAATCCTTTCCAGGTCGTCGAGCCGGGTGTCCACGCACGCCTGCGTTCGCTCCTGTTCCCAGAGCCTCCAGGCATTGCCCGAAAGTTCGTCGCGAATCTGCTGGCGCGCCTCTGCGGCGCTGTCGTGGCGATGAAACGCCTCGACGGCCTGCTCCAGCGCGAGCGCAATCACAATGCCGATGACGATGACGCCGACCTCGGTCAGAAGCTCGCGCAAGCCGTGAAGCGCCTTGGGTTTATGAATGTGCATTGCGCCCCCCGATTCCGCAGCCGCCGATTCCGCCGACGACGACTCCGCGAGGCGCGCCGCTTCGTCATTCCCCTTCGACTCGTCCGCAGCCATATCGCGCCCAGCCTTTGACACGAGGCTAGCCGGTCGCAGGAGAGGGTCAAGTCAACGGCCCTTGCGCCGCAAGCCTGTGGCCTTCCTACCGCCGGAAGACGCCGACCAGCTCCACGTGCGGGGACCAGAGGAACTGGTCGATGGGGGTGACGCGCTCGAGGCGGAAGCCTGAGTCGACCAGGATGCGGGCGTCGCGGGCGAAGGTGGCGGGGGCGCAAGAGACGCCGACGACCACGCAGGCCTTGGAGCGGGCGATCTCGCGCGCCTGGGCTTCGGCGCCGGCGCGCGGCGGGTCGAACACGACGGCGTCGGTCTTGCCGAGCTCTTCGGCGCTCAGCGGACGGCGGAACAGGTCGCGCGCTTCAGCGGTGATCGGCTTTAAGCCCGGCGCCGACGCGAGCGCGGCCTTCAACGCGGCGATGGCGGGCGCCGAGGAATCCATCGCGGTCACCGGCGCCACGGCGGCGAGCGGGAAGCTGAAGGCGCCGGCGCCGCAGAACAGGTCGGCGACGCGTTTGGCGCCGCGCACGGCGTCGACCGCCAGCGACGCCATCGCCGCTTCCGCCTTCGCGGTCGCCTGCATGAAACCCCCCGCCGGCAGCGCCACGGTCGCCGGACCGAAACGCACCAGGGGCTGGCGCGTCTGATAGAGGATCTCGCCCGACTGGGTGATGCGCGCGAAGTCGCTCGCTTGTGCGGCTTCCGCAACGCGGCCGAGTTGCGTGGGAGTCGCGCCGAGGCCCGCGTGTTCGACGCCGGTGACATCCACGTCGATGCCGGACAAGGTCAGCGTCGCGTGCAAGGTCGGCGCGGACTTGGCGCGGCCGAGGAACGCGCCGCCCAGGCGCCGCAGCGCCGGCAGCGCGCGCACCAGCGCAGGATCGGCGATGGTGCAGGTCTCGATGTCGATGAGGTCCCACGACCCACGGCCCTTGAAGCCGAGACGCGGACCGTTTGGCCCCGGCCGCGCGTGCAGGCCGAGACGGCGCCGCGACGCAGGCGGACAATCGATGGTCTCGGCGATCTCGCACGCGAGCCCGCGGTGAGCGAGCGTCTGGCGCAGTTGCTCGCGCTTCCACGCCAGATAGGGCGCCGTCGCCCAATGCTGCAGGGCGCAGCCGCCGCAACGGCCGAAGTGCGGACAGGGCGGCGTGACCCGCTCGGCGCTGGGCGTCAGCACCTCGACCAGCTCGCCCCGGTCGCCGGCCACACGCGCGGTCACGGTTTCGCCGGGCAAGCTGAAGGGCACGAACACGGGCCCCGGCGCCACGCCGTCGCCCTGGCCGCCCATCTGCTCGATGCCCAGGGTGTGCGGCGCCTGCGACGCGCCGTCGCGATCAGCCACGCGGCGCCCCGGAAAGGCCCAGATGTCTCAGAAACGCCCGCATTTCACGTCCTTAGCGGAGATGAACGAAGATGAACACGCCGCTTAAACGGCGTTCAGGTTCGCTCGCTATTATCCGCTACAGCGGACGGCTCCGAATGGGGGCCCGTCCTCACCGCGTATCCAGTTCGGAGCCAGTACATGACGTTTCGCACGACCACCGCCGTCGCCGCGCTTGCCGCAGGCATGATGGCGATTTCCTCAGCGGCCTTGGCCCAGCCGGCCCCGCCTCCGGGACCTCCGCCCGCACCGCCTCCGGGCGTCTGCGAACGCACCCATGACGACCATGCGGCCGGCACGGTGATCGGCGGCCTGGCCGGTGCTGCGATCGGTTCGAACCTCGCCTCCCACCACGGCGGCCGCGCCGGCGGCGCCATTCTGGGCGGGCTGCTGGGCGCGATCGTCGGCCACCACGTGGCGGAAGACAACGCGCCGACGCCTCCGGGCTGTTACGGCTATGGCCCCTATTACCGGCCCGCGCCGGTGGTCGCCTACTACCCGCGTCCGTACTACCGTCACTATTACCGCTATTACGGCGCGCCCTATTACTACCCCGGCTACTACCCCGGTCCGGTGGTCGTTGCGGCGCCTCCGCCGCCCCCGCCTCCGCCGCCTCCGGGCTATCCGCCCCCTCCGCCTCCGCCGCAGTAAGGGGATGTGACATCGAACAGCGGTTCGACCGTTCCGGCAGCAATGCCCCTGGTCGCAACTGCGTCGTCGACTGACAATCCAGCCCCCGTCCAGTCGATGATGAAAGCCGCTCGCGTAACCCGCGGGCGGCTTTCTGATTCTATATTTGCGACGACCTGAGCTTGACCGCAGATGAACAACGGCGTCAAAGCCGGTTCAGGCCAGCCAAGCTTAATTGCATTTGATCGATGGCGGGCGGAACGGCCCCGTCGCTTGTTCGTTTCTGCAGACGCACTCAGGAGGTCCTCTTATGAAATTCGCCCCCGTATCGCTTGCGGTCGCCGCCGCCATGGCGCTCGGCCCCATCGCCGTTTCAGCGCCGACCATCGCGGTGGCGCAGGACGGTCCCCCGCCGGATGCCCAGTACTCGAGCTATGAAGACTACTGTCACCACGCCAAGAAGCATGGCCAGCACGTCGGCACGATCCTCGGCGCCATCGGCGGCGCCATCATCGGTTCGAACCTCGCGGCTCACTCGGGCGGACGCGCCGGCGGCGCGGTGCTCGGCGGCGCGGCGGGCGCGGCGGTCGGCTCCAACGTCGGCCGTTCCATGGGCTCGGCCAAGTGTAAGAACGGCGACGCCTACTGGAGCGAAGACCAGACCTACGCGTGGGATGATTCGTCGTACTACCACCCCGGCGGCTACTATTCCGACGACTACTATCGCGGCCACCACTGCCGTTGGGGCCAGGACTATGACGGCAGCTACGTGCGCGTCTGTCGCCGCAACGACGGCAACTACTACTACTCCCGCTAAGGCTTGCGCCTTTCAGGGTTGAACGAGCCGCCCGCGGTTTTCGCGGGCGGCTTTTTCGTAACCGTTGCTTTTTTCAAGGCCATTTGTGGGCAGCGCCACAATCGCGGAACCTAAGCCGGATCAGAGCTTTCTATGCCCAGGCCGTAAACGGCTTCTCTCTCGGCAACCGCGAGGATAACGCGATGAAGACCTTCAAAGCTTTGGCCCTCGGGCTCGTTCTGACCAGCGGACTCTCCATGGCCGCAGCGGGCGTCGCGGATGCGCGCAGCTGCCATGCGTCACGCCACAACGCTCACGTCGGCACCGCGGTCGGCGCGGTTGGCGGCGGCCTGCTCGGCAACGCGGTGAGCCACGGCGGCGGACGCCTCGGCGGCACGGTGATCGGCGCCGTCGCCGGCGGCGTGATCGGCCACCAGGTCGGCAAGCACTCGGTGAAGTGCTCGCACGGCTACTATTACAGCCACGGCCGCCGTCACTACTATTGATACGAACGTGAGTTCAGCGCGCGCGGGTCGCCTTGATCAGGTGCTCGCGCGCACCGCTGCCGCCTTCGAGCGCGCTATGGGCCGTACCGTCGATGCGCCAGCCGGACGCCAGCAGCCACGCTGAAACTTCCGCCAGCACGCGTGCATGCACGGCGGGATCCTTCACCAGACCGCCCTTCCCCACATCCGCCGGCCCCGCCTCGAACTGAGGCTTGACCAACGCGATCAGCACGGCGTGAGGCGCTGCAAGCTGCAAGGCGCGCGGCAGCACCTTGGCCAGACCGATGAAGCTCGCGTCGCAGACCACAAGATCGGGCGCGTCGGGAATCAAGCTGCGATCCAGCGTCCGCGCGTCGACGCCTTCAAGGTTCACCACTCGCGGGTCGTTCGCGATCTTCGGGTGCAACTGACCGCGCCCCACGTCCACCGCATAGATGAGGCGCGCGCCGCGGCGCAGCAGCACCTCGGTGAAACCGCCGGTCGACGCGCCCACGTCGAGCGCAACCTTGCCTTCAACGTCGGTGGGCCACAGCGACAGCGCGTGTTCGAGTTTCAGCGCGCCTCGGCCGACGTAATCATGCGCCGCCACAGCCTCGACCGTCGCAGCCTCGTCGATAAGCTCAGACGGACGCGCGATCGGCTCACCGTTCGCGCGCACGCCGCCGGCTTCGATGGCGGCGCGGGCCTTGGCGCGGCTTTCGAACAGGCCGCGGTCGACCAGCAGCTGGTCGATGCGGCGCCGCATCGGATCAGGCGACGGCTTCGAGGCGGGTGAGCGCGGATTCGAGCTTGGCCTGGGCGGCCTCCGCCTCGGCCAGACGCTCGCGGTTCTCCTCGACCACCTCGTCCGGCGCGCGGGCGATGAAGTCGGGATTGTCGAGCTTCTTGCGGGTGCGCTCCGCGTCGGTCGCGTGGCCCGCGATCTCCTTCTTCAACCGCGCCTTCTCGGCGGCGAGGTCGATGAACTCCGAGATCGACAGGGCGGCGGTGGCTTCGCCGATGGAGAAGGGCGCCGAGCCCTGGGGCGCCGTGGGGGCCTCTTTCACCTCGGACAGACGCGCCAGCGTCGTGATCAGCTCACGATGCCGCGTCAGCCGCGCCTTGGTGTCGGCGTTCGCCCCCACCAGGACCAGCGGCGCCCGCGCCGCCGGCGGCACGTTCATTTCCGAACGGATCGAACGCACCTCGCTGACCAGGTCGATCAGCCAGCCGATCTCGGTTTCCGCCTCGGCATTCAGCCAGGCGTCGGGGTGCTTGGGCCACTCAGCCGAGATCAGCATGGTCTTGCGCGCCGGGCCGCCGAAGGCCGCGAGTTCGGCCCACAGTTCCTCAGTGATGAAGGGCGACACCGGGTGTAGCAGCTTCAGCATCTCGTCAAGCACCCAGGCGGCGGTGGCGCGGGTTTCCGCGCGCGCGGCGTGGTCGTCGCCGTTCAAGACCGGCTTGGCCAGTTCGAGATACCAGTCGCAGAACACGTTCCAGATGAAGCGGTAGAGCGACGTCGCCACGTCATCGAAGGCGCAGGCTTCGAGCGCGGTGGTGACCGCGCGTGCGCACTTCACCGTCTCGCCGACGATCCAGCGGTTGAGCGTCAATTTCACCGCGCCGGGGTCGAAGCCGTCGACGCGCACGCATTCGTTCATCTGGCAGAAGCGCGCGGCGTTCCACAGCTTGGTGCCGAAGTTGCGATAGCCTTCGATCCGCTGTTTCGCGAGCTTGATGTCGCGCGCCTGGCCCGACATGGCCACCAGGGTAAAGCGCAGGGCGTCGGCCCCGAACTCATCGACGAGTTCGAGCGGGTCCATGACGTTGCCCTTGGACTTCGACATCTTCTGTCCGCGCTCGTCGCGGATCAGGGCGTTGATGAAGACGCGATGGAAGGGAACCTTCTCCTGGAAGTGGATCCCCATCATCATCATCCGCGCGACCCAGAAGAAGATGATGTCGAAGCCGGTGACCAGCACCGAGGTCGGATAGAAGCGCTTCAGATCGTCGGTCTCGTTGGGCCAGCCCAGGGTCGAGAACGGCCACAGCGCCGAAGAGAACCAGGTGTCGAGCACGTCCTCGTCCTGGCGCAGCTCTACCTTGCGACCGTGCTTCGCCTCGGCGGCGGCGACAGCGGCCTCCTCCGATTCTTCGACGTAGACGTTGCCTTCGGCGTCGTACCAGGCCGGGATGCGGTGGCCCCACCAGAGCTGGCGCGAGATGCACCAGGGCTCGATGTTGCGCATCCATTCGAAATAGGTCTTTTCCCAGTTTTTCGGCGTGAACACCGTGGCGTCGGTTTCGACCGCCTTGATCGCCGGCTGGGCCAGGGTCTTGGCGTCGGCGTACCACTGGTCGGTCAGATAGGGTTCGATCACCACGCCGGAGCGGTCGCCGTGCGGCACGGCGTGCTTCACCTTCTCAATGCCGCGCAGCAGGCCGAGTTCATCCATACGCTCGACGATCTTCTGGCGCGCGATGAAGCGGTCGAGGCCGCGGAATTCGGCCGGAACGCTGTCGTTCAGACGCGCTTCCGGATCGAAGACGTTGATCATCTCGAGCTTGTGCCGCTTGCCGACCTCGAAGTCGTTGAAGTCGTGCGCGGGGGTGATCTTCACTGCGCCGGAGCCTTTTTCCGGATCGGCGTATTCGTCGGTCACCACCGGGATCTTCCGCCCGGTGATCGGATGCGCCAGCATCTTGCCGACCACGCCCTTGTAACGCTCATCGTCCGCGTGCACGGCGACGGCGGTGTCGCCCAGCATGGTTTCGGGGCGCGTGGTGGCGACCACGATCTCGCCTGAGCCGTCTTCGTAAGGATAGGCAAAGTGGTAGTAGGCGCCGTCGACTTCGACCTGCTGCACTTCCAGGTCGGAGATGGCGGTCTGGAAGCGCGGGTCCCAGTTCACCAGCCGCTTGTCGCGATAGATCAGGTTCTGTTTGTAGAGGGTGACGAACACCTTGCGCACGGCCGCCGACAAGCCGTCGTCGAGCGTGAACCGTTCGCGCGACCAGTCGCACGAGGCGCCCAGGCGGCGCAGCTGCCGCGTGATCGTACCGCCCGACTCCGCCTTCCACGCCCACACGCGTTCGATGAAGGCGTCACGGCCCATGGTGCGGCGATCGATGTTGCCTTCGGCGGCGAGCTGGCGTTCGACCACCATCTGGGTGGCGATGCCCGCATGGTCGGTGCCGGGCAGCCACAGCGCCGCCTTGCCGCGCATCCGCTCGAAGCGGGTCAGCACGTCCTGCAAGGTGTTGTTCAGCGCGTGCCCGATGTGCAGCGAGCCGGTCACGTTGGGCGGGGGGATGACGATCGAGAAGGTCTCGGCGTTGGGGTCCTGGGCCAGGCGCGCGTCGGGCGAAAAGGCGCCGGCCGCCTCCCACTTGTCATAGAGGCGCGGTTCAACGGATTTCGGATCGAAGGTCTTTTCGAGCATCGGTTCTTATCGGCAAAAGAAAAAGGGCGGCCCCGGAGAGCCGCCCTCTTAGCAGGATTGGAGCCTGAGGTAAGGGTTGCGGCCGGGCCTTAGGGCTGGGTCCGCGATACGTGCAGGTCGCGGATTTCCTCGGCGACCTTGGCCAGATTGGCGTTCAGGATGGGGGCGGCGTTCTGGTTCAGCCAGGCCTGGAGCATGGGGGTGAACAGCTGGCGCACCACCTCTTCCTTGTCGAGGTTCTGGTGCAGCCACTCGCGCAGCATCGGCTTGAGCAGCTCGGTGACCAGGTCCTCGAGCGAACGGCCCGAACCGGTCATCTGGAAGCTCCGGGCAAAGGTGTCGAAGGAAGCCGAGGCCGCCTGGGCGACCTGGGGGGTGAGCAGCGAGGGCGCGGGCGCAGCGGCCGGTTGCGGCGCGGCGGCATAGACCGGCGCGGGCGCGGGCTGAGGGGCCGGCGCCGGTTCGGGCGCGCGCGGCGCCTCGAAGGCGTCGATGTCGCCGATCGAATGGGCCGCGACCGGCGCGACCTCGTCGTAGCGGTCGGTCAGCTCCAGAACCTCTTCGTCCTCGAAGGCGTGGACCGGCTCGGGCGCATGCACGGGCTCAGGGGCCGCCATGACGGGCTCAGGCGCGTGAACAGGTTCAGGGACCGGCGCGGCGGCGACCGGCGCGGCCTCGTTGGCGGCGGGCGCGGCCTCGGCGGGAGATTCGTCTTCGGAGATGATGCGGCGGATGGAGGCGAGGATTTCCTCCATCGTGGGTTCTTGGGCGGTCTGTTCGGACATCAGCGGAGCCGTCTTTGTTCTCGGGGGAATACTCGGGAGACGCGCGAGAGCCTAGGGCCGTCAGGCCCGCGCCGCAAACGCCTTCGCATCTAAGTCGCGACAGATCAACGAAGGTTTACCGCGGCGTACCGAAGCATGGCCCGGCGATGTGGCCGGATCAGGGCTGGCGATCAAGGCTGCTCGGGCACGGGCGATGGCGGGACCTTGGCCCTCAACTGGGTATCGATGGGGGCGTCGGTGTCGTCGATCGGGTGACCGCCATGCAGGCGGACGCTCTCGTCCACCGCCTGGATGGCGCGGTCGTAGATGACCGTGCCCTTGTTGCGGACGCGATCGAAGTTCGCCTTGGGATCGTACGGCTTGACGCCCGCGATCAACTCGCGCGCCTCCAGCCGGCCCATCGCCGCCAGAAGTTGCGCGGTCGCGACATAGTTGTCGTGTTCGGAATTGACCAGGGCGAGTTGGGCGTCGCGCAGTTCCTGTTCGGCGTTCAGCACGTCGATCGTGGTGCGCAGGCCGACCTGGTATTCCTGGCGCGTGCCTTCGGCGGCGATCTCGTCGGCCTTCACCTGTTCCTGGTTCGCCGCGAGCGACGCGCGCGTGGAGAGCACCTGCGCCCACGCCTGACTGACCTGCTGCAGCATGGTGCGTTGCGCGCCGTCGATGCCGATGCGCGCGGCGTTGTCGTGCTCGATCGCGGCGCGCACGTGCGACCCGGTGAGACCGCCGGTGAAGATCGGCACATTGACCTGGGCCGTGGCCTGAAACTCGCTGCGCTGCGACAGCGACAGACCGAGCGACGGCGTCAGCGTCGCGCCATAGCTCGCCTGCAGCGAGGCGTTGGGCAGATAGTCGGCGCGCGCCTGGGCGACACGGTGATGCGTCGCCTGTTCGGCGTATTGCGCCGAGCGGACGCCGGGGTTTTCCTTGCTGGCGATGTCCATGGCTTCGTCGAAGCTATCGGGTACGCCGGGCAGCGTCGGTTCGACTTGAAGATCGGTCGGCGTCTGGCCGACCACCGAGGCGTATTCCGCGCGGCTGACCGACAAGGTTGCGCCGGCGGCGTCGACCTGGGCCTTGGCGGCGGCGAGGCGCGCCTGGGCTTGCGCCACGTCGGTGCGGGTGACTTCGCCTACGTCGAACTGGGCCTGGACCTGATCGAGCTGGCCCTTGAGGACCTTTTCGTTTTCCTGGTTGATCGCCAGCGCGCGCATGTCGCGGCGCACGTCCACATAGGCCTGGATGACTTGAGTCAGGACCTGGGCTTCGGTCGTGCGCAGCTGTTCGCGGCCCTCCAGGATGTCGGCTTGGGCCGCGTCCACGGCGGTGGCGATGCGGCCGCCGCTGTAGAGCGTCTGCTGCGCGGTGATCTGCGCGGAGGAGGTGTTCAGATGGAGGCTGCCGGCGCCGAGGGTGGTGTCGAGACCATTGATCTGGGTGTCGGTCGCGCCGATGCCGATGGTCGGGCGATAGCCGGCCATGGCCTGGTCGTATTCTTCGTCGGTGGCGCGCTGGGTGGCGCGCTGGGCGAGCAGGGTCGGATTGGTCTGATAGGCCAGGGTCACGGCGTCCAGCAGGGTCTCCGCCGCCACCGGTTGCGCCACCACGGCTCCGGCGGCCAGCGTAAGCGCGGCGGCCAGGACACGGGCCGCGGCCGAGCTGAGCCCGCGACGACGGTGCGACATAAGCGAATCCCCAACGCGCCCCCGCGGCGCTCATTTGTACTTATTCATCTGATGCCCAAGCGGCGAGGCCTAGGCCAGTTAAGCTTTTTTCACGTTGAACCCGGATTGGGCCAAAGATCAGGCAGGTTCTGACCGGATCCGGTCAGAACTGGAACACCGCCTGTCTTTCAAATCCCTGAAGCACCGGCGGCGTGGCGTCGAACACCTCGCGTGAGGTCGCGCCCCCCTCTTTTCCACCGGACGCTTCCAGCCGGACAAATAGCCGCGCCTTGCCCACCGGCCCGTCGCGCAGCACCACCGCCAGCCGCCCGCCGGGGCGCAGCGCCATAAGCCAGGCCTCCGGCGCCTGGGCTACCGCCCCTTCGCAGACGATCAGGTCCCAGCCGGACCCTTCGGGCGTTTTCAGATCGGTGGTGACCGAAACCACCCCCGCTTCGCCCAAGGGCGGTCCGACCACGGCCGAGGCGCGGGCGTCGCCCTCCTGGGCGGTGACCTCGAGCCCCACATGGGCCAGGACGGCGGCGGCGTAGGGGCCGGCGATGGCCAGGGCCTTCTCGCCGGGGACCGGGCGGGCGGCCTGCAGCAGCTTGGCCACGTCGCGGGGGCGCATCAGCCAGCGGCCGGGGCAGATCTCGGGCTCGGCGTCGGCATAGGCGGCGAAGGCCCGGGCCGGGGCGCAGTAGCGTTCGCGGGGGACCGCACGCATGGCCTCGATCAGGTCGAGGTCGGTGACGTCGTTGGTCCGCACCTGGGTGTCGACCATGGTGGCGCGCGCTGGACCAGAAGAGTCGGGGGCGATGCCCATCGGGCGGGCCTTTCGAAGCAAACGCTGAATCTGGCCCGGTTATAGGGCGTCGCGACCCGAAGGCAACGCGGGCCTTACCCCCCTCCGGCCTTGGCCGGCGCTGCGGGCGGTTGGCCCATCAGGTGCTCGCCGAGGAAGCTGTCCAACTCACGCAACAGGGTCGCTTCGTCCTTGGGCGCCCAGTACGGATGGCCCTCATCCTTTACCTCGACATAGCGGACCTGTTTGCCCTCCTTTTCGAGGGCCTTCTTCATCAGTCGCGACTGGTTCACGTCGACGATGTCGTCGGCGTCGCCGTGCATCAGCAGCAGCGGAACCGACCAGGTCTTGGCCATGCGCGCGGGCGACTTGGCGGCGAGCCTGTCCGCCTCCTTGCCGGGATCGCCTTCCGCCTTGAGCAGGTATTTGTAATCCGCCGAGTCTGCGCCGCGCACTTTGCGCTCCCAGTTCATATCTTCGACGAGGTCGGAGACACCCGCGATACTGACGGCGCATTTATAGGTCTGCGGCTCGGTCGCAGCGGCGTACAATGCCGCGTAACCGCCGTAACTCGCGCCGACGATGCACACGCGCTTCGCGTCGACCTCCCCGCCCGCGAGGACCGCCTTCACGCCGTCGTCAAGATCATCGGACATTACGCCGCCCCATTGGTCGAAACCGGCTTCCATGAATCGCTTACCGAAGCCGTACGAGCCGCGGAAGTTGACCTGGAGCACGGCGTAGCCGCGGCTTGCGAGGAAGGCGACCCACTCATCGTAGGACAGGGAGTCACGCGCCTGGGGGCCGCCATGGGGCATGACCACCAGGGGCGGCGGCGATGCGGCGGGTTGCGCCGGGAGCGTGAGGTATCCGCTCTCCAAGGTCCCATCGCGCGCCTTGAAATCGATCCGGCGCGTCTTGCCGAGCGGCGCACCGTCGAGGGTCGGCCGCTCTGATCCCAATGGACTCATGGATTTCGTCTTAAGGTCGTAGACGTAGACCGACCCGGGATCGCCCTCGCCGCTCGCGTAGATCACCCATTTTGAATTGTCTTCTGCGCGCGAGACCAGCGAGAAATTTCGCTCGCCCTTAAAGTACGCCGCCAAGCCGTCGAATTCCTTGCCGAGGGTTTTGTCCTGGAAGTCACACACCTCCACGTCAGCCCAATAACAACCGGCCAAAAACTTGCCGTCCTGGTTCACGAAAATGCTCGAAGCGTCATACTTCGGGTGGCTCCAGACGACCTTACCGAGCTGCTTCTCCTGGAGATCGTAAAGCCGAACCGCCCGCGTATCTCCACCGCCGTCCGGCTGGTCCGCGAGGACATAAAGCTGGTTTTCCGTGTCAGACGCACCAAGGATTTCCATCTCGTCGAGCTTCAGCTCTTTGTTGCGGTGAAACTCGGCGATCTTGGTCCAATCTTTCTCGCCTGGGGCCCGTCCCTGCAGCATGAGGTAATACGGGTAGAGGCCTGCAACGATGAGGCGGGTAACGATCACGCCGTTGCGATCCACGCCGAATTCTACGACGTCGGCGCTGCCGGACTCGATCTGCACATTGGAGGCGTCTTTCACATCGTAGCGGAAGACGTAGATTTTTCCGGCCGCATCGCGTAGGTCGAACAGGATGTGGTCCGGGTCCTTCGGCAAGAGATCGAGTACGCCCGCGCGTCCGATTGAGGGGCGAGAACCGTAACCGGACGCATTCAGGGCCGTTGCCTTGGTCCCGTCGCGAAGCATGACAAAATGGATCGTGCGCCAACCGGTAATTTCTTGCTTGCGCAGGTCCACAGACGGCACGGCGAGCGAGACAATCAGATGGTCCTCACCCTTCCACTGAATGGCGACGATCTGTTGGCGCGCGTCTTTGTTGGTGACCTTCTGGTCGAGCGCGCGCGTCTTGAAAACCTCCGACGCGGTGTTTGCGCCGAGGTCGGTCACGACGAGCGTATCCAGCCCATCGGCAGTCGACACGTAAGCCAAATATCGGCCCGAGGGCGACAACGCCGGCGAGGTCAAGGCGTTGTCGGCCACGAAGGCGTCGACCGGCGGCCGGGCGGCCGCCTCCGACGGGGCGGGCGCCCAGACAAACGCCGCCGCCATGGCGATCGCTGCCGCAGCCAGCCTCCCGGCCGGCCCCAAGCCGTTGAATTGAAACACGCCGCACCCCCGTTGAGCCCCGCGCCAAACTGAGCCTTACGGCCTTTGCCGGTCAACCCTCACGCGAGGGCTGCGCCATCGTGTCCGCCAAACCGTGCCCCCGGAGCGACATCCCGATCCTCGTTGCGGGCCAAGGGCCGATCTGATAGCCACGGCCCCTCGCCGCGCCCGGGACCCCCTTGGGTCTCAGCGCCGCCGGCGGCCTGATGGCGGAATGGTTACGCAGCGGACTGCAAATCCGTGTATCCCGGTTCGATTCCGGGTCAGGCCTCCAAACTCCCTTCCGCCAGCGTCCGGACGCGCGGGTAGCGCCGGTCGGCGAGGATCAGGCAGCCGATGCACGCGGCCATCAGCACCGCAGACAAGATGCTGAGCGTGACGCGCAGATGTGTGGGGCCGCCCGCGACGTGCTCGGTGAACTCCGCGAAGATCACCCCGCCGGTGCTTTGGCCGATGAGGCCGTAGAACAGGTTCGAGACGGCGATCATGCGTGCGCGCAGGTGCGGCGGCGCGGTGGTGGTGTAGACGATGGGGGTGACCACGGTCGCGGCGCCGGCGGCGGTGAACATCAATGAGAACGCCGCAATGGCGATCCATCCGTTCGGCGCCAGCGGGCCGAGCACCAACAGCGGCGCGGTCACCACAAGCGGAATCCAGGTCACCGCGACGGGCGCTTCACGGCCTCGCCGCCTGCGCAAGACGGCGCTCAGCCAGATGCCGAGCGGTGCGCCGAGCAGTCCGGCGCAGAGGTTCATCACACCCAGCGCCTGGCCGATGCGCCCAAGGCTCCAGCCGTAGGTGCGCGAGAAGAACGGGGCGATCCAACCCAGGAACCCCGCCTGCCAAAGCACGAAGGCGATCATCGCCAGGGTGTAGGGCAGGACGAAGAACAGCGACGCCCGCAGGAAGGTGATCAGCGAAATCCCATGGCTTTTCGGAATGGCGACCAGCGAGGCGGCGCGCCGGCGCGGTTCGCGCAACACCAGACCCGCCGCAAGCGCGACCAGCAGGCCGAGCACGCCCACGCTGACGGTCGTCCACCGCCACGCGTCCGCGGCCGCAATCGGAAGTCCATGACCGGCGGCGTCGCGGATTGCCTCATAGAGCGCGCCTCCGCCGGAGTCGGCGACCACCGTGCCCAGCATATAGGCGACGGCGAAGCCGCCGAGCGCGGTCGGCAAGGCTTTGGGCGGGAACAGATCGGCCATCAGCGAATAGGCTGCGGGCTTCAGCGCCGCCTCGCCGATCCCGACGCCGAGACGCAGGACGAACAGCGACCAGAAGCCGGTCGCGAAACCCGACCCCACCGTCATCGAGCACCACACCGCGATGCCGACAGTGATCAGGATTGCGCGGTTGAAGCGGTCGGCGATCCAACTGAGCGGCAGGGCGAACACCGACATCGACACCGCGAACGAGAAGCCCGTCAACATCGCGACCTGAGTGTCGGTAAGATGAAACGCGAGCCGGATCGGCTCGACCAGCAACATGGGCAGGTAGAGATCCGCGGCGCAGAACAGTCCCGCGACGGCAAGGGCGCCGGCGGCGGCCCAGGCGCGCACGCCGGGCCGTGTCTCGTCGGATGCTGCAGCCATCGTCACGCGGAGCGCCTCCCCGTCCCCGCATCCCATGCGGCGGGGCGCGGAGGCAAGCGCGGACCGGGCGTCAAATCCTGTTGCGGTCACACCCTGGCCTTGCTTTCGCCTCGCCCGGAGATTGATCTTGGGACCTGGATGTGTGGGAGGCGGTCGATGGGGGCACGCATTTGCAGGCTTGCGCTGGCGTTTGCCCTGAGCGCGAGCGCAGCGGTCGCCGGCGGCCAGCCGCAGTTCACGCCGTTACGTTCAACGACCGCACCTGGGGTCACCGTAACGACGCCCTGGGATGCGCCGGCGCCATCCGGACTCTCGGTGACGGATCGCGGGCTCGAAATCCGAACCTTCGGTCCGCGCCGCCAGATTATCCTGCTCGACAAGACCGGCGCCATCTACGGGGTCTTTGATCCGCTCTATAACGGCGACGGCGGCAAGGAGGGCGTGATCGTTTCCATTCGTCTCGCGACAGAACAGGAAGCGTCGTATTTTCCGCCGCTCAAGGACGACGACTACATCGTGATCGAATACACGGCCGGAGGTTATATCGCCGTCGCGCGCCGCGGCTTCATCGGCGCGAGGCCCACGCATTGCGATGGAAGCGGGCCGGAGGTGGTTCGCCGAAACATTGCGTGCACGCTCGATCTGCAGAAGGCGCAGGAAGCCGAGAACGAAGCCATGATCGCCCGCATGCTGGTCAAGGGACCACCGGCTTCGTCGTTCCCACCGCTTCAGGATGTCGACGTTGCAGACGCGGGTCTGGTTGTGCACTTCGGCGCGGATCACCGGACGGTTTGGGCGACGGACCGGTCCGGCCGCGAACTCTGGCGTGAAGATCCGTTCGTAACGGCGAAGATGAAACCGTACCGGATCTTCGTCCCTTTGATCGACTACGTCGGGACGTTTGGGCGCGGCTGGTTTAGCGAACCGCGGGAAGCCGAAGCGTGCGCCGACAACGGCAAGGAAGCCGTGGCAATCGGCTATAGTTCGAGCCAGTTCGGATGCCTGAACGCGCGGACGGGCCGGTTCGTTTTCCTCGGACAAGACTGAGCACAAGGAAACCGCCGGCCTCGAAGCAGAGGCCGGCGGTCTTGCGATGGCGATCAGATTCAGTCTGTCCGGCGCATCCGGCGCAAAGCTACGATCGCCGTAAGCACCACGATCAAGGCGCCGCCGAGCACGGCGCAGGCCATCTGAAAGCCTGCGTCCACGCCGGTCACCGAGATCGGCTGGGCGGTGAAGTCGCCGACCGTGCCCGTCCACCAGAACGCGAACAGCGCGGTGTCCATCATGGCGTGACCGATGATGCCTGGGATCAGCGAGCCGGACGCCCAGGCGATGAGGCCGAGCAGCACCCCGGCGCCGAGCGTCACGCCCAGCATGGCGGGGACCGCTTCGAAACCTTTGTTCACGTGGATGACGGCGAACAGCAGCGACGAGATGGCGATGGCGATGACCGGGCCGTGGCGGCGCTCGATAGGGCGCTGCATGTAGCCGCGGAAGCCGGTCTCCTCGCAAACGCCGGCGGAGGTCGCCGATACGACGCAGGCGAGCAGTTTCAGTGGAAAGGTCGGGATGAACGACAGGTCGTAACCGCGACGGAAATCCTCCATCGGAAACGGAACCAGGCGGAAAAGGACGGTGATCGCGGCGTTGATGGTCACCGCAAACGCGACCGCGGCGATGATCCCCCAGGTCCACTGCGCGGCGGTGAAGCGTCCCGCGCGGCCTGCGTCGGCGCGGGCAGCCTTGGTCGAGCGCGGCGCGCCGTGGCCGGTCGCCCACCACAGGTAAACGATCAGGAACAACGCTTCGGCCGCGGCCGCGAGCGGCACGCCGAGTTGCATCAGCAACAGCGGCCAGACGTTGGCGGCGATCAGGGCGACGAGAATTCCTGAGACGATGGCGCGGGGCGTCACCGGCAAGCGGCCCCAGAAGCTCGTCTTCGGCGCGTCGTAGGTTGGATCGGTCATGGCGGCTCTCCCTCTTGATGGGGAAAGCATGGGGGACGGGCCCGCCGATGTGTTTGGGGCGAACGGGGGGAAAGCTTGCGAAAACCTGGGGGCTCAGCGCACCAGGCGGACGCGCTCGACGAGGGCGTTGAAGCGGTGATCGTTGCGCAACCGGTCCAGGTGCGGCAGCCACGGCAGGGCCAGCAGGAACGGATCGTCCCTGTCGGCGGCGAGCTCGAGCATGGCGAAGGCCTGATCGGTCTGGCCGGCCGCGGCGCGCAGCATGGCGATGTCGAGCGGGCGCGGACGGAACACCATGGACTGGCGCTCGAACAGATCGGCGGTCGCCGCGGCGAAGGCTTCGAAGCCGCCGTCCGCGCGGGCGCGCATCAGCCGCGCGAGATCGTCGTCGCCCACGCTCCACGCCTTCAGGCTTTCGAGGAAGGCTGCGATCGCCTCACGCTCTTCGCCGAGCCACTGGTGCGCCCAGCCTTTGGCGGACCACGCTTCGGGGGACTGCGGCGCGCGGTCGAGCACGCTGCGCGCCTCGGCGACGACGGCGCGCCAGCGTCGCGCCAGGGTCAGCACGCGCAACAGCACGCTGCGGCCGATCAGCGAGAACGGCTCCAGGTCTGCGGCGGTGCGCGCGGCGCGCTCGGCCTCGGCGAAGCGGCCGACGCTCATGAAGGCGAAGGCGCGGATGCGTTGGGCATAGGCGTTCGCCGGATCGAGTCCGACGGCACGGGCTAGCGCCTCGTCTGCGCCGGTGAAATCACGGTCGCCGATCAGCAGCGCCGCGCCGAGCGTTGCAAACCCCTGCGACAGGGTCGGATCGAGCGCGGTCGCCGCGCGCGCGGCGCCCTTGGCTGCGGGCATCAGCACCGATGCGGGCGCGACGCCTGCGAAACTCTGCGTCAGGTACACCTCGGCGAGGCCGGCCTGGGCGACGGCCGATGTCGGATCCGCTTCGATGGCGCCGTCGAAGTACAGGCGCGCTTCCGCGAGGCTCGCCGGCAGCGGGACCTTGAGCGCCGCCAGTCCGTGGGCGATCAGCGCTTCGGCCTTGGACGTTTCCGCCGTGCGCGCGCCATTCGTAGGCGCATGGATGGAAGCCGCGGCGTCCGCGGGTGCGCCCTCGCCGACGGTCGCTACAAGGCGATAGCCGCGTTTGGACAGGGTCTCGATGTACTTGTCGGTCTTGGTCGCGCCCAAGACCTTGCGCAGCTTGCTGACCGCGGACGCCAAGGTGTCGTCGCCGATGGCGCGCCCACCCCAGACCTGGGCCACGATCTCGTCCTTGGACACCACGCGGCCGCCGGAACCGGCCAGCAGCAGCAGCAGATCCATCTGCCGCGGTTCGAGCCGGATCGCTTCGCCGCCGACGCGAGGCGCGAGGCTGCCCGCCCCCGGATCGATCCGCCAGGCGCCCAGGACAAAGCTTTTCTGTGCCGCCCCCGCGCGCGCCACAGGCCTAACGTTTCAGCGTTTCGAGCGCGGCGCGGAACGCGTCGGGAATCGCGGTTGGCCGGCGGGTCTGGCGGTCGACGTAGACGTGGGTGAATTCACCGGCGGCGGCGGCCTCGGGATCGTCTTTTCGGAAGAGGCCGATTTCGTAGCGCACGCTGGAGCGGCCGAGGTGGGCGACCTTCAGGCCCGCTTCGACGCGCTCGGGAAAGGTCACCGGTTTGAAGTAGCTGCAGCGCGTCTCCACCACCAGGCCGAACACGGGGCTGGTCATCGGGTCGAGCACGCCGCGTTCGATCAGCCAGCGGTTCACCGCCGTGTCGAAGAAGCTGTAGTACTGCACGTTGTTGACGTGGCCGTAGACGTCGTTGTCGAGCCAGCGCGTGTCCAGCGTGGTGAACTCGGCATAGGCGTCGCGGCCCGGCGTCGTCGCACGCGCGCTGTCGGCGGGGGCGCTCACAGCACCGACCGGTAGATGGCGACGGCGGCGTCGTGGGTCATCGGGCGTGGATTGTTCACCAACAGGCGCTCGATCTGCATGGCGTCGGTGGCGAGTTGCTCGATGTCGCCCTCGGCGACCCCGACCTGGGAAAGACGCTGCGCCATCGGCATGTCGCGCACGAGGCCGTCCATGGTCTCGAAGAACATGCGCGCCGCCGCATTGGCGCCCGGAGGAACGCCGGCGGGCGCCACGGCTTCGGCGAGTTCGGCGTAGTGCTGTTCCGCCGCCGGCAGATTGTATTCGAGCACCGGCAACAGCACGAGCGCGTTGGACAGGCCGTGGGGCACGTGGAAACGCCCGCCCAGCGGATAGGCCAGCGCGTGCACCGCGCCCACCGGCGCGTTGGCGAAGGCCATGCCCGCGAGCCAGGCGCCCTGCAGCATGGCGCGCCGCGCTTCCAGATCGTTACCGTCCTTCACCGCCATGCGAATGGCGCCCGAGAGCAACGTGAGCGCGCGCAGCGCCAGCGCGTCCGACACCGGGTTCTTCTTGATGCGGCTGGTGTAGGCCTCGATCGCGTGCACCATCGCATCGACGCCGGTTGCGGCGGTCACCGCAGGCGGCAAGCCGGTGGTCAGTTCCGGATCGAGCAGGGCCAGGTCAGGCAGCAGCCAGCGCGAGACGACGCCGCGCTTCTCGTCGGTGGGGTTGGTGACGATGGCGATCGGCGTCACTTCCGATCCGGTGCCCGCGGTGGTCGGAACCTGGATCAGCGGCAGACGCGGACCCTTGGCGACATCGACGCCCCAGACCGCGTCGAGCGCGGCGCCCGAACCCGCCAGCAGCGCCACCAGCTTGGCGGTGTCCATGGAACTGCCGCCGCCGAGGCCGATGACGCCGTCCACGCCTTCGCTGAGCGCCAGCGCCACCGCGCGTTCGACGCAGGCCTGGGGCGGGTCGGCCTCGACCTCGCTGAACAGCACCGCCTCGACGCCGGCTTCGCGCAGACTTTCCAACGGTGCGTCGAGCAGGCCCGCACCCTTTAGGCCCGGGTCGGTGACCACCATCACCCGCGCCAGCCCAAGCCCCGCGACCAGCGGGCCCAGCCGGGCCGCAGCGCCGTCTTCGCAAATCGTCCGCGGCGCGGTTTCAAAACTGAAGCCGTTCATGGCACATCGCTCTAGCGCGTCCCCGGCCCCGGGGACAGGGCGATGCCGCGTCAGGGGAACGCCATGACCACCGATTCCGCAAATACGCCCGCCTCGAAGCCCGGCCGCACCGCCCTGCGGTTCGTCCTGTTGCTGGGCGTGGTCAGCCTGTTTGCGGACTTCGCCTACGAAGGTTCGCGCAGCGTGCTCGGGCCCTATCTGGCGCTGATGGGCGCCAGCGCCTTTGTGGTCGGCACGGTCACCGGCTTCGGCGAATTGGTCGGCTATGGCCTGCGGCTGTTCTCCGGTCCGATTGCGGACCGCACCGGCAAGTACTGGCCGATCACGCTGCTCGGCTACGGCATCCAGATGGTCGCGGTGCCGGCGCTGGCGTTCACGCACAACTGGCCCGAGGCGGCGGTGCTGATCGTGGCCGAGCGCGCCGGCCGCGCCATCCGCAACCCGCCCAAGGACGCCATGCTCTCGCACGCGGGCAAAGAGGCCGGCGGCGTCGGCTGGGCGTTCGGCTTGAACGAGGCGCTCGATCAGACCGGCGCCCTGGTCGGACCGCTGGTGATGGCGGCGGTCCTGGCGTTGCGGCACGACTACCACCTGGCCTTTGCGGTGCTGGCGCTGCCGGCGGCGATCACCGTCACGCTGATGATCGTTGCGCGCCTGCTGTATCCGCGGCCGCAGGACCTGGAGCGCAAGTCGAGCGTGCCTTCGCCCAAAGGCCTGCCGCGCGCGTTCTGGATCTATATGGCGGGCGCGGCGTTTGCGGGCCTGGGCCTCGCCGACTATCCGTTGATCGCCTACCACTTCACCCGCGCGCACATCGTGCCGGGCGCCTGGATCGCAGTGTTCTACGCGGTGGCCATGGCCACCAGCGGCGCAGGCTCGCTGGTGTTCGGCAAGCTGTTCGACCGGTTCGGCTTCAAGGTGCTGATCGCTGCGTCGCTGATCGCGGCCATGTTCGCGCCGCTGGTCTTTCTCGGCGGGTTCTGGAGCGCGCTGGCGGGCGCCGCGGTCTGGGGCGTGGCGACCGGCGTGTTCGAATCGATCATCCCCGCCGCGGTGACCCCCATGGTCGCGCCCGAGCGGCGCGCGTCGGTGTTCGGCCTGTTCACCGCGGTCTACGGCACGGCCTGGTTCGCCGGTTCGGCCCTGATCGGCTTCCTCTACGACCGGTCGCTGACGGCGGTGATCGTGTTCTGCGTCGTGGGCGAACTGGCGGCTGCGCCGTTCTTCATCTGGGCGGCGCGTAAACCGAACGGCGATCTTCGTTAACGCGTCCTTAACCAAATCGGCGCGATCTCAAGGCGTCTTCTCCTTGGAGACACCCCACCATCACCGAACTTTCAAAGCCCGGCTTGCGCCGGGCTTTTTTTCGCGTCGGCCCCGCCCCTGTCAGGCCCGGGAATCCCTTGGAGGGCGACGGAATTACGCGGCCTGCGGCCCCGCCCAAGCCTTGCGCCCGGCGCTCTGCCGCTGCTATAGGGCCGCCTCTTCGAGCGACCTGATCCGCGGTAGCTCAGTGGTAGAGCAGCCGGCTGTTAACCGGCTGGTCGTAGGTTCGAATCCTACCCGCGGAGCCAACACTTCGTCTGAAAATCCCTCCCCGTCGTCTTGAGACCGCATCCGCGCAAGGCATTTTCAAGTTGACTGACGTTCGCTGACGTTCACCTGCGTTCGCTGACGAGCCAACAAAATAGTGGCTAAATTGTTGGCCTCCGTCTATTCTACGGTGATCCGGGCCAACAAAAAGGGATATCCGCGTGGCGCTCAACGAAATGGCAATCCGACAGGCCAAGCCTAGGGATCGGGACTACAAGCTCAGCGATGGCCATGGATTGCAGCTGCTGGTTCGCCCCTCCGGGGGGAAGACCTGGAACCTCGCCTATCGGTTCGCCGGCAAGCAGAAGAAGCTGACGATCGGGACTTATCCCGTGATCGGTCTGGGTGACGCCCGCAACAAGGCCCATGAAGCACGGCGCCTGCTGACGGACGGCAAAGACCCGGCCATGTTGAAGAAGCTGTCCAAGAACGCCGCCGTGGAGGCTCACGCTAACACCTTCAAGCTCGTCGCCGAGGAATGGCTGGAGCGTCAGCGGGCAGAGGGCGCGGCTATGCGGACCATGGACAAGCATGACTGGCTGCTGCGCCTCGCCTACCCTGCGCTAGGCAACCGGCCTGTGGCCCAGATCGGCGCCGCCGAAATCCTGGTCATCCTCCGCAAAGTAGAAAAGGGTGGCAAGCTCGAGACGGCCCGGCGGCTTAGGTCGACGATCAGCCGCGTATTCCGCTACGCCGTGGTGACCGTGCGCGCGGAAGCCGATCCGTCCGCAGTCCTGGTCGGCGCTACCCAGACCCCCACGGTACGCCACCACGCAGCGGTTCTCGACATCGACGAGGTTGGCCCGCTGATGCGCGCGATTCGCGGCTACAAAGGGTCCGGCAACACCGTTCGCTGGGCTACGCAGTTTCAGGCCCTGACCTTCGTGCGGTCAAGCGAATTGCGATTCGCTGTCCGCGACGAGTTCGACTTTTCTAATGCCACCTGGACGATTCCGGGTCCCCGCATGAAGATAAAGCGTCGACACATCGTCCCTCTTTCGCGGCAGGCGATTGCCCTGGCTCGCGAGATCATGGACGGATCGGTGTGTGATCTGCTGTTCCCATCAGCGCGAAGCCGCGCCCGGCCGATCAGTGACGCCGCGATCAACGCCGGGTTCCGGCGCATGGGCTACACGCACGACGAGATGACCGGTCACGGCTTCCGACGCATGGCGTCAACCTTCCTGAACGAGAACGGCTTTCCGTCAGACCACATCGAAGCGCAGCTGGCGCACACCGACGAGGATCAGGTCCGTCGCGCCTACAACGAGGCGCAATACCTGCCGGCGCGGCACCAGATGATGCAGTGGTGGGCTGACTTCCTGGACGCGAAGGCCGCAGAGGAAGTCGATCTCATCGGCTAATCTGGGGCGGATTCGAACTTGGAAACGCTTAGTAGCGCTTAGCTTATGGCTTCACTTTCAAACCGATAGATGGCTGCAATTCCATAGTGATTCTCACCGTGATTGTTGAAACTTTAGCGATGAATGAACCGCCCAGCCGGCGGCGTGGAAGCGGCCGTCCGCGTAGACGAGGGCTTTGAAGGGAATCCAGACTTCCTGGCCGTGGTAGTCGAACGCCGCCGCCTTCGGGCTCTCATGGCCCTTGGCGTAGCCGAGCGTGCGGTAGCCGGGCGGCCTGGAGGCGCGGCGGGGGACCTTGTCGAGGGTCATGAAGGATTCTAGGCCGGTTTCAACCCGGTCGTCAACAGAAAGTTGAAATTGTTACAAGGCCGAGGACTTGGCGCGTGGAATCTCGGGTTTTGTAACATCCATGCACCCTTATCGGGGTTAAGGTAGCATCCATGCGACCTTACAGGCGTTCCCGCAGGGTCTTGATCCGCTTGGCGACCAGGTCCTTGCGCGAGACGGTCACGTCGATCGAGGCGCCCTGGCGCTTGCCGGCGGCGATCGTGTCGGGGGTGAGTTCGATCAGGGCGATCTCCAGGCTGGCGAGCAGGACGACGCCGATCTGGAAGGTGTCCTCGTGCTGAGCCGGAACGGTGAAACGGAAGCCGTCGTCGGTTTCCTGGGCCAAGGCGACGTGGAAGGCGTACTGCGCGCCGCGGATGATGGCGTAGAGGTCGATATGGGCGTCCTGGGCGCGCTTGTCGCCCGGGTCCGGGAAGGCCGGGTGACCGCCGTTCATCTGGATGAAACCGGCCAGTACGTTGACGGCGCCCCCGGCGACGGCGTTACGGACCTTCTGGTCGCGCGGGGCGAGTTCGGGATCTATGCCGAGACTGAGCCAGGACTCGTCGACCTCGAGCAGTTGCGCCAACAGGGTCACCTTCTCCGGACGCGGCTTGACCTCGCCGGCGTACCACTTGCGCACGGTCTCGACCGACACCGATTCCTTGAACCTGGCGTCCAATTGGGTCTTCACCCAGGTCAGGCGACCGTGGTTCAGCGGCGGAACGTGGCTGTTGCCGTCACTGGCCAGCGCCAGTCGCTGGGCGAAGGCGCGGTCGCGGATGACCCGCAACGGCGGCGGTTCAGGGGCGGCAGGCTTGGAGGCTGACTTCTTCTTCGGCGGCGGCTTAGTCATGGCGGTCCTCGTTTTGGCGTCACGCTGCTCCTTGAGCGTGATTAGTCAACTCAATGTTGATCTGCCTAAACTTGAGGCGTTTCTCCGTCAAGGGGGAAAGTCACCAAAGTTAAGATTTTTTTAATATATATGGTTAACGGCTCAGGTTGCCACCCTCATCTGGGCCAGGATACGCTCCTGGGTTTCAATCTTCGGGTTCAGGTAGGAAGGGAACACGTCTTCGTCTATTGTCCTGTCCGCTATGATGACGTGATTGAATACCTTGGTCTTTCGTCCCGGCCGCCAGATGCGCTTGAGGAATTGCAGATAGAGCTCGGCGTCACTGGTCAGGCCGTACTCGCACATATGGCCCGTCCCCTTCTGCATGTTCAGCCCGTGCGCGGCCGAGGCGCGGTGCGCCAGCAGCAGACCGATCCGATCCTCGTTCCAACGCCGCACACAGTCCTCGGCGTTCTCCGGTCCCAGCACCACGGCGTCGGGGAAGGCCGCGCAGATGCGCTCCACGTCGAACTTGTAGGTGTAGGCCACCAGCAGCGGCGAGCCGTCGAGCCGGTCGACCAGTTCCGTCAACGCCTGGATCTTCTCGTCGTGGATGAACACGTCCTCGCCGTCGTCGCGATACATGGAGCCGTTGGCGAACTGCAGCAACTTACCGTGCAGCACGCCGCCGTTGACCGCCTCCACGTCGTATTCCTGCGACACCATCTCGCGTTCGAACGCCTTGTAAGCGGCGAGCACCTTGGGCGCCAACTGAACGTGGATCGGATCGACAATGAACGGCGGCAGGTCGCCCAGGTCCTCTTCGTCGATCGAGAACATGATGTCCTTCACCTTCGACGTGATCTCGAAGAAGGCGTAGCCGTCCTCCAGCACCTTGCCGTCTTTACCGGTGATCAGACCGTTGGGCGTGACCGTGTGATTGTAGCGGTCAACGTTGAACCAGCGCTTCAGGAACGCGGTCTTCGCCGTCCCCAGCCGCTGGCCCAGATCAATCAGATAGGCCAGGCCCCACAGGTTCTCGAGCCCCTTGGGCGTCGGCGTCCCGGTGAGGATGATGGTGGTTTTGACGTGCTTGCGCACGCGCGCCAGGATACCCCAGCGCGACAGCGGGGCGGCGCCCTTCCCCGCCGCCTTGGTCGATCCCTTGGAGCGGTGCTTGCCTGAGCGGCCCTCGCGCAGGTCGTCGGCCACCACCACGTCGTAGGGCCACGCGTGACCGTTGCGGAAGTGCTTCCACAGCCAGGGGAGCGCCTCCTTGTTGATGATGTGAAGTTCGGTCGGTTCGGCGACGAGGCGTTGCAGCATCCGCTCCTTGGCGGCGGCGACGGCGCCCTGGCGCTCGCGTTCGGCGAAGTCGCCGGGGGCGCCTTTCGGCTTGCGCCGGGCTTCGCGGTCCTCGTCGGATTGCAGCGCGCGGGCGCGGTCTTCCCAGCGCGCGCGCACGATGGCCAGGGCCGACGCCTTCGAGGGATTGCCGCGGCGCGCGTCCTTTACCTCGGCGTCGAACCACGTCTGGGCGCGGTCCAGGCATTCGGCATAGACGGACTCGCTGACGGCGGCGATCTCCGGATCGTTGTCCTCGGCGCGAACGATGGTCCAGGTCGTGCCGCCCAGGTGCGGCCACTCGGCGATCTCGGCGTGCCAGACGGTCTTGGCCACCAGCAGGGTCGAAGTCACCAGCGCCTTGCGAATGGTTCCGGCGTCGAAGGCGTCGCGCAGGCCGGTCAGCACGGTCACCGTCTTGCCGGCGCCGGGCGGCAGCGCCAGCATCAGGCCCGGAATGGCGCCCGCGATGGCGTCCCCGATCAAGGCGACGAAGCGCGTCTGGTAGCCGCGGAAGTCGGCGCGGGTCAGGCCGCGCGGCGCGTGCAGACGCTGCGGCCATATCTCCAGGGCGACGCGCCGGATGTCGTCAAGCATCGGTGAACAGGCGCTTCCCGGCTTCGATGTTGTCGATGACACAGACCTTGAAGCCGTGTTCGTGCAGGCGCGTGTGCTCGCGCAACTGCACGCCGTCCGGTTTCTCGCCGGGCTTCTTGAACTCGATGATGATCTGACGGGCGCCCTTGAAGAACCAGTGGTCCGGACAGCCGCGGCGGCCGGTGTAACTCATCTTGCGCGCTAGCCAGCCGCATCCTTCGGCGAACGTTACGACGGCATCCTCGATCACTTGCTCGCGCACGGTGTCATTTCTCCATTCTAGTGAATCAGTGAGCGCAGCAGCGCCGCCTGTATCTGGGCTTTGCCGCGCGGCTTCTTCACCGGAGGCGGCAACGGGTCGAGCACGCCGCAGTCGCGCAGGATCTCGCGCGCCTCATCGACGTAACGGGCGTAGTCGAGCTCGAACGGAATGCTGTCGTCCAGTGTCATCATCGGCCGGGCGCCCTCGGTCTTCGATACCTTCTTGAAATTGCCCGTACTCTCGTGCGGCGTCTTGTAGAAGATCGGTTCGCCGTCCTTCGCCCAGATGAAGCGCACGACCTTGCCGAGATAATCGCCGCGCCACGTTCCACCGCCGCGCACATTGACCACGGTCACGAAGCCGCGAATGTCGTCACAGGCGGCGATGGTGTCTTCGACCGGAACTCCGTCCTTGATGTAGGCCAGGGCGGCGTCAGAACAGACGGTCATGTTCGGGTTTTTCATCAGGCGCTCGCGGATCGCGGCCGGATCGTTCCACGGGTTGGCGACGGAGCCCTTGCGCTTGACGTTGCCGTCTTCCTTGATCGCGAAATAGCTGTTGACGCTGAGATTGTGAATCGAGCGATAACGCACGAATTCCAGGTCGTAGCCGGTCTCCCGCTCCCAGCGGTCGGTGATCTCCTTCAGCGTGGTGCTGAACGGAATATCATCGGTCTCGAAGGGAACCAGACGAACGCCTTCGATCGGATTGGTCTGCGCGCGCGGACACAGGAACGTCACGCCGTCCGTGTTCGCCGACAGCGCTTTGAATCCCGCAGCCTCGGCGCGTTCGATCAGCATCAGCAGCGCCAACTGGCCGGTGAGCGTGATGGCGATGGTGATCTGCGGCGCGTAGGCCGGAGAATGGGGATTGCTGGTGTTGCCGAACAGGCCGCCGTTCAGCGCGATCTTCAGGCCCTCGGCTTCGGTCTTGCGCTTCGCCGTCTTGGCGGCCATGCGGTCGCTGCGGATGCCGCGGTAAACCGGGATCGTCTGCGGCCCCATCGCCGGCGGATAGAGTCCGGTCTCCAGATAGATCGCCGGATAGTAGGAACCCACGTCCACGTCGATCAGGGTTTCGGCTTCCGTCTCCCACACCGAGCGCGCGGACTCGGTCGAGTGAATGCCGCCGATCCCCAGCTGGTAGACCGCGTCGCCGATGGCGATCTTTTCCTTGGACAGGAAGTCGGGCAGTTCCACCTTGCCCTTCGGCCCGACGACGAAGCGATGCGTGCGGATGCGGTCGAGCAATTCGGCCAGTGCAGGCGTGTGAAATTCGATGAACGGAGGGACCTGATAGTGGAAGCTCTTGCCGGCGATCCAATCGGGCTTGCCGAGCCTGGTGCCGGTCATCTTCTCGACGCGCGCCTTCAGAATGGCGAAGCCGACTTGGGTGTCGGACATGGAGCGCAGGTCACGCCGGATGTCGGCGCCGATGGCCTCGCGCATCGCCAGCGGCTCGGCGAGGGCGTTGAACAGAAGTTCGGTGGCGTCCAGGTCGTTGCCGAGATAGCCGACGACTTTGTCCATCTCATCCGGCGAGAGGACGCTGTCGGGCGAGTACGGCAGGTCCTGCATCTTGCGGCCGTGCAGGCGGCCGTTCAGCGTCTTCAGCGACGCGATGGCGTTAGGCTGAGGCTCGATCAGGTCAATGTAGTCGTGCCTCGGCAATTTGAAGCCGATCAGGTCTTCAACGCCCCACCACGGCACACGGCCGACAATGATCTGGTCGTTCAGTTCCTTCAGGCGATGCAACGGCCACCCGCGCTGGGCCGCCCAGAGCAGTGCCAGGTCGTAGCCCTTGAGGTTGAAGCCGACCGTGCGGTGGCCGAACAGGATGCGGCCGAGGCGATCGGTGTCGAGCTCGCTACGCCCGGACTTCTCAAGCACGACGATCTTGCCGTCCGAGATGCGCTTGAACCCGGCGCACCAGAAATTCGGGAAGCACTCCGTGTCGCAGATGAGGGTCGGCGGCGTGGTCATCCGATCAGGTCGTCTTCCTTGACCGCCGGTAAGGTTAACTTGGAGAAGTCGAACAGCTTTGCCGGTTGCTTACGTGCCGCAAAGATCATCAGCGCGTGTTCGGCTTGGTGCTTCGCGTCGTCGAGGGCGTTGTGATGGACACCCTTGCGCTCCGGCGCGGCGATTTCGGGATGCAGGTTCTTCAGTGTGCGAAAGCAGCGACTGTTCCAGAACGCCCAGGGCGCGTTCTCGCCGATGGCGCGGTAGCAGGCGGTCAGGATGGAGTTGTCAAAGTCGGAACCGTTGCCCCAGACGCGCACGCGATCCGCGCCGCCCCATCTACGCAGATAAGCGCCGGTGGCGCCGAGCGCTGCGACGATACGCGGACTGTCGGCTTTGTAGGCTGCGGTCAGCGCTTCACGCGCCTCTGCCGACTGCTTATCCCACCAATTCAACGTGTCCTGGTCGAAGCGCAATCCGTGGACAATGCTGGAGCGCACGTTCACCGACGTATAGAAACCGTCGTCGATCTCGCCGGTCGCCGGATCGAACGCCACCGCGCCGATGGAAATGACCACGCACCCGGCGCTGTTGCCGAGAGTTTCCAGATCGACCATCACGTCTTGCATGTCACATCCCATTCGGACTTTCGGGAGAACGGCGCCAGCTTGTCACTTCATGGCTGAATTAGGGGACTGTGCCCCGCCGTTCACCGGAAAGCCCCGGCGGCCGAAACCGCCGAGGCGAGACTCATTCCGGAACCGCTTACGCGCCGCGGAGGATGACGTAGTTGTAGGTCGACGTGTCCAGCGCCTGCGCCACGACAGAGAAGCCTGTTCCGGCCGTGAAGGACGCAAGGGTCGGCGCGACCACGCCGACCGTGCCGCCCACGGTCTTCAGTGAGAACACGACAACGTCGTTGGCGCCCAGGCTGGTGTTCCCCACGTCGACCGGCGTCAGACCGTTGGCGACGAACGTGCCGCCACCGCCGTTGATGGCGTGCTTGATCGCCAGTTCGGCGAAGGTCTGGAGCGACGTGAAGCTGTTCTCGGTTTCCTCGGCATTGGCGAGGAGGAAATCCAGCAGGTCGCCGAGCGAGCCCTTGTAAGGCTCGCCGTTCTTGTAGACTTCGATCAGGTCGCTCTCAGCCAGACCCTGATCTTCGGTCAGCGCCGGGGTTTCGATGTTGGAACCCATGGTCATATCCTTTTGGTTAAATGGGGAAGATTACGGGGGAAGTGGCGCGGAGATTACCGCTCGTCGCCGTCCGCAACCTGTTCTTCGGTGACGACGAACGTCGCGCTGGCGGGGTGGGGCAGGCAGAAGGATCGCTCCCCGGAGCCGCCGTTGTAGTTGCCTTCGACGATCACGGGATCGCGGCCGTCCTGGGTGACGGTGGCGCGATACTTTCCGTTCACATGCACTCTCACAGTCGTAGTCATCTCAAAAAATTCCTTTTCACAGTAAGTGGGGGAGGAACTTTCCAGCATCTCAGATGCGGGAAAAATCAGGTTCAGCCGATGCCGTCGTCGTCCGCAGGCCGCGACGCGGCGGCCGGGCCGCTTCCGTTGAAGCCTTCGTCGTCTTCTTCCTCGTCGAAGGCGGCGTCGGCGTCGATCGGCTTGGCGCTGAACGCTTCGCCGTGACGCACGAACTTGATCGCTTCCAGACTGGCGTTGACGCGGTTCGGATAGTTGTTCTTCGTGCCGTCGTAGGCGTAGACGCGGATGATCACGTCGGCCCAGCAACCCGAATAGAGCAGCCCGTCTTCCTTACGGATGCGCGGGAAGCACGGTGTACCATCTTCGCGCTTCGCGGTCTTTTTGGGACCGAGCAACTGCACCGGATTGGGCGACGTTTCGCTCTCGACCGCCTGCGCCGCCGATACGTAGTAGTGTCCCTCGTAGCCATCGTAGAGCGCGTAACGAGAGCCGCTGCCGGGAACGTCCGAATCAACGGTGTCCTGGTCGATCGGCTCGCCGTCGCGCACGCAACGACGTTCGGTTGGAATTTTCTTTTCCTGACCGGGCCACTTGGCTTCGATCACTTCCTTCATGGCTTCGGACAGCACCTTGACCATGGGATTCTTCGAGCCATCCTCTAGCTTCTTCGGCACGAGGATGTTCGTGTTGTAGGACCAGCGCACCACACCCGTATCCTTGTCCACGAACTTCTGCGGCTCGAACGCGTGCAGGAAAGACAGGCGGACGCCCTTCAGTTTTATCTCGATGTTCTTGTCAGCCATTTTTACGGAATCCTCTATTCGTCGTCGAACTTGTCATCGACATTCATCAGCGCAGGCCGGGGGTCGTCGATCGACACCAAGACGGGCTTGCCGGCGCCTTGGGTGATGAAGGTCTGAAGGTCGGCCCACGCCTGCGGATGACCGGGCTTTTTGCGGCCGGGCTTCATCAGCTTTTCAGCTTGCGCGGGAGATTTCAGCTTAGTGGTGAATGCGTCTGCCGCCAGCGCCGGGACGAGGAGCGCTTCGGCGGCTTTGTCGTCGGTGTAGACGCGATTGCCGAGTTGGCCGGCGATGGCTTTCAGGCCCGGCGTGTCGCGCCCGGCCAGAGCGTCGGCCAGAGTCTCGGTGTGCAGATGCTCGAACCATTGCGACACCATCGACGCGTGGCGAACGATGTAACTGCGGCGCTCGGGCGTCAGCGAACCGGAGCGCGGCATCGTCGGCTCCTGGTCGGCGTCACCGTCGAGCTCGTCGAACTTGGAGCCCATCAGGTCAAGCAGGAACTGGCTGTGGGCGTCGCAGCCGCCCGGCTGCTCCTTGGCGGCACAGAATTTGCACTGCTTGATCCCGGCGTGACGCGGCGCGTTGGGATCGTCGATCTCCGACATGACCTTGGCCACGAAGTCGCCGAACGTCAGCAGGTCCTCAAGCGAGATTTCCCAGGGCGTATGATAGCGGGCGCCGCCGGGGCAGCGAGGTTGTTCAATGATGATGCGGATGCGCTTGGGATCGGCGTAACCGAGTGCGCGCAGACGACGCAGGATACCGAGCGCGTAGGCGCGGCACTGGTCGTTGTTGATCACCGGCACGAGAACTCCGCGGCCGAACTTCCAGTCGAACACCGTCAGGATCTCGGGCGTGTAGATTGCAACGTCCAGCCGGCCGAACTGGCCGGGCATCCAGGGGTCGAGTTCTACGCGGGTCTCGATGAAGAACTGGCCCGGCTGGGTGCGCAGCCAGTCCAGGGCCTCGTTGATGCACGTCGGATCGGTTTCTCCGTCGCCGTAACCGATGACGAACTCGAAGCCGTCATGCGACATCGTGCGGCCGATCCAGTCCTCAGGCTCGAAGCCATGCTGCAGGCATTCAGCGGCGATGTCGTGAAGGCACGATCCCTCGGCCGCCGCCTCGCTGGACGGATTCGGCAGGCCGTCTGTCGCGCGGACGGACCCGCGGCACAGGATGACGCGGGATAGTGAGGACGGCCCGACGCGAGCGTGGGCGGCCATCAGCCGATGTGCCGGTTCTGCGCGCACTCATCGCAAAAGCGGTTGACGTTGACGCCGTGGGTGCAGTGTTCGACCGTGGGAGGGTATTTGTAGTATTCGGCACCCGGTTTGATTAACTTCCACCCGATAAGTTTTCCGCCAGAATACCGCGCTTGCTTATAGGTGCCGTCGTTTTCCCACCGTTCGTCTTGGTCTGCGCGACCGCTGACATCAATAGCGCCAGCGTTGCCCTTACTCATCTCCAGGGTGATCACTTCGTGGACACCCAAAGCATCGACCTTAAGGTCGCGCTCAATCGCTCGCGTGTAGGCTTCCTTCGGTTCCGGATAGCGCGCGATGATGTCGCCCGCAGTCTTGTTCAGGCCAGCGACCCAATTCACGTCAGTCATCGACGGAGGGCGGTC
>DASXZP010000047.1:0-19591 GCA_036501825.1 Caulobacteraceae bacterium
CCATCACCCCGCCCTTGGTCAGGAAGGCGCGGTCACGGTCGAGGTTGGCGAGGGCTTCGTTCAGGCTGCCGCAGACTTCCGGAACCCGCTTCTGCTCGCGCGGCGGCAGGTCGTAGAGGTTCTTGTCCAGCGGTTCGCCCGGATGGATCTTGTTCTCGATGCCGTCCAGGCCGGCCATGAGCAGGGCCACGAAGGTCAGGTAGGGGTTGCCCATCGGGTCCGGGAAGCGGACTTCGATGCGCTTGCCCTTCGGCGAGGACACCCACGGGATGCGCACCGAGGCGGAGCGGTTGCGGGCCGAATAGGCCAGCTTCACCGGCGCTTCGTAGCCGGGCACCAGGCGCTTGTAGGAGTTGGTGGTCGAGTTCGAGAAGGCGTTGATGGCCTTGGCGTGGCGGATGATGCCGCCGATGTACCACAGGCACATGTCCGACAGGCCGGCGTACTTGTCGCCGGCGAACAGCGGCTTGCCGTTGTTCCAGATCGACTGGTGGCAGTGCATGCCCGAGCCGTTGTCGCCGAAATAGGGCTTGGCCATGAAGGTCGCGGTCTTGCCGTAGGCGGCCGCCACGTTGTGCACGACGTACTTATAGAGCTGCAGGCGGTCGGCCATGGTCAGCAGGTCGGAGAACTTCAGACCCAGTTCGTGCTGCGCCGGCGCCACTTCGTGGTGGTGCTTTTCCGGCTCGAGGCCCAGTTCCCCCATCACCGCCAGCATTTCGCCGCGCAGATCCTGGGCGCTGTCCACCGGGTTCACCGGGAAATAGCCGCCCTTGGCGCCCGGGCGATGGCCCATGTTGCCTTCGGGATAGGCCTTGCCGGTGTTGGCGGGCAGTTCGGTGGAGTCGAACTCGTAGCCGGTGTTGTTCGGCTTGGTCGACCAGCGCACGTCGTCGAACACGAAGAACTCGGCTTCCGGCCCGAAATAGACCGTGTCGCCCACGCCCGACGACTGCACGTAGTTCAGCGCCTTCTTGGCGATCGAGCGGGCGTCGCGGTTATAGGGCTCGGCCGTGTCCGGGTTCAGGATGTCGCAGAACAGAAACAGCGTCGTCTGCTGGTAGAACGGGTCGATGTAGCTCGTGCTGAGGTCGGGCTTCAGCAGCATGTCGCTCTCGTTGATCGCCTTCCAGCCGGCGATGGACGAGCCGTCGAACATGGTGCCGTCATTGAGGAAGTCCTCATCGACCAGGCTGAGGTCGAACGTGACGTGCTGCAGCTTTCCCATGGTGTCGGTAAAGCGCAGGTCGACGTACTTGACCTCCTTGTCCTTGATCTCCTTCAGCAGCTTCTCTGCGTTCATCTGGCCAGCCTCACAGGTTCGGGGAGCAACGGTTTCGGGGTGGGTTCTAAATGGCTTGCGCGCCGGTTTCACCGGTGCGGATGCGGATGACTTCGAGCACCTCGGTGACGAAGATCTTGCCGTCGCCGATCTTGCCGGTGCGCGCGGCGGTGGTGATGGCGTCGATGACCGGCTGGGCCAGGTCGTCGGGAACCACGACCTCCAGCTTGATCTTGGGCAGGAAGTCGATGACGTACTCGGCCCCGCGATAGAGCTCCGAGTGGCCCTTCTGGCGGCCGTAGCCCTTGGCTTCCAGGACGGTCATGCCTTGCACGCCGATATCCTGCAGTGCCTCCTTCACCTCATCGAGCTTGAAGGGTTTGATGACGGCTTCGATTTTTTTCATGACGAATCCGGGAGGAGCGGCCCGGGCCCGGATAGAATATTGCATTGCAGCATAGCGCAAGATGCAATTGTTAACTGAGGTCCGGAGGCGGACGATCCGTCACCCCCCAAACCGGGGGTTTTCAGGAGGTTTTGCTGAGCGGACTGGAAATCCTGACCGTCGCCCAAGCCGCCGCCGCCGACCGGGCGGCGACCGAGGCGGGCGTGGAGAGCTTCGCACTCATGCGGGCGGCCGGCGAAGCCGTGGCAAGGGCCGTGCGCCGGCGCTGGACGGCGGGGCCGGTTGCGGTGCTCTGCGGGCCCGGCCTGAACGGCGGCGACGGCTATGTGGCGGCCGCGGCCCTGGCGGCGGACGGCTGGCCCGTGCGGGTATTCGCCCTCGCTGAACCGGGCGCCGCAGACGCCGGCCGGGCGCGGGCGTTGTGGAACGGGCCGGTCGAGCCCTTCGGGGCGGACCTGGGAGACCCCGCCCTGGTCATCGACGCTTTGTTCGGCGCCGGTCTGTCGCGGCCCCTGACCGATGAGGTCGCGGGTACGCTGAAGGCGATCGAGGCGTCCGGCGCGGCCCTGGTTGCTGTCGACCTGCCCTCGGGTCTGGCGGGCGACACGGGAAAGCCGCTGGGCTACGCGCCCCAGGCCCGGCTCACCGTCACCTTCCACCGCCGCAAGCCCGCCCACGTGCTGGAACCAGGACGCGGCCTGTGCGGCGAGGTCGTGGTCGCGCCGATCGGCATACCGGACTCCGCGACGCCCAGGACCGACCTGTTCGAGAACCACCCTGCCCTCTGGCGCGACCTCTTCCCGTGGCCGGGCGCAGCCACCCATAAGCACAGCCGCGGCCTGCTGGGCGTGGTCAGCGGCGGGCCGACCTCGACCGGCGCGGCGCGGCTGGCGGCGCGGGCGGGGCTGCGCGCCGGCGCGGGGCTGGTGCGGATGTTCTGTCCGCCCGACGCGGCGGCGGTCCTGGCCCCGGCGCTGGAGGCGGTGATGCTGCAGCCGGTCTCCGGCGATGTGGAATTGGCCGAAGCGGCCGCTGGCTTCCAGACGGTGGTGATCGGCCCCGCGGCCGGCGTGTCCGAGGCGACGGCGGCCAATGTCCTGGCCCTGGCCCGCGCGGACGGCCTCGCGCTGGTGGTGGACGCCGACGGCCTGACCGTGTTCGGGGACGCGCCGCAGCGCCTGTTCGAAGCCCTCGGTCCCGACGATGTGCTGACGCCCCACCCGGGCGAGTTCGAGCGCCTGTTCCCAGGCCTGCTCGCGGGCTCGCCCGAGCGAATCAGCGCGGCGCGCGAAGCGGCGCGTCAGGCCGGAGCCGTCGTCCTGCTGAAGGGTCCCGACACGGTGATCGCCGCGCCCGACGGCCGCGCGGCGGTGAACCTGAACGGCGTCCCCTGGCTTGCGACGGCAGGGTCCGGCGACGTGCTGGCGGGGATCATCGGCGGCCTCAGAGCCCAAGGGATGCAAGGCTTCGAGGCGGCCTGCGCGGGCGCCTGGATGCATGCCGAAGCCGCTCGGATTTTCGGCCCAGGCCTCATCGCCGAAGACCTGCC
This sequence comes from Caulobacteraceae bacterium, assembly GCA_036501825.1. Taxonomy (GTDB): domain Bacteria; phylum Pseudomonadota; class Alphaproteobacteria; order Caulobacterales; family Caulobacteraceae; genus JAFECT01. The sequence continues at coordinate 3,238 of DASXZP010000047.1, forward strand.
CGACCGCCTCACCGCGGTGTTCAAAAGCCTGGAAGTTCCATCAAACACAGTTCTTTGAACGGGTGCAGCGAACGAGGAAATCGTGATACCGTCTTCCCCGGACGGGCGAGCAATCGCTCGTACGTGTTTGCCTCGGCCCCTGCCGCGGCATCGGATCCGGGAGACTTAGGATATGAAGATCGTCCGCATGGCCCTCGTGGCGTCGGTCCTGTTTGGAGCCGTGAGCTTCGCCGCCGGTTCGGCCGAAGCCCGCCATCATCATCGCGTCTGCACGTGGCACCACCATCACCGCCACTGCTGGATGCGTTGACGCTGAAAGCCTAGACGACCCGAGCGGGCGGCCCCAGGGCCGCCCGTTTTCGTTTCGGGCGTGCTTTCAGTCCCGGTTGAGGGCGCTCGCATAACGCCGCACCCGGAGGGAACCGCTTTGACGCCGCACGAGAGCGTGGCTTAAAGCCCGGCTTTGGATTTGCGCGACCCAGGGCGTCCCCATGACCATGGCTTTCGACAACCAGTCTCTGTTCAACCAGGCGGTCGACGCCATGCGCGGCGGCGACGTCCGCCGCGGCAAGGCGCTGCTGGAGCAGGTGCTGGCGGTCAATCCCAACGACATCAACGCCTGGCTGAACCTCGCCCTGGCGGAACAGAAGCTCGCCGACCCCGTGGCTGAAATCAGGGCCATCGACAATGTGCTGCGGATCGAGCCGCGCACCCTGGTCGGGCTGCTGCTGAAGGGCAACTACTTCGAACGCCTGGGCCAGGGGCGCAAGGCCGCCCAGGCCTACACCAACGCTCTGCAGGTGGCGCCGCCGTTCGAGGAGGTGCCCAACGACCTGAAGCCGATGGTCCGCCGCGCCGTCGAAGTCAGCCAACGCACCGCCAAGGAGCGCGAGGATTTCATCCGCGCCTACGTCGCCTCTGCCAAGAACCAGCACGACGAGCGTGAGCTGCGCCGCTTCGACGAGGCGGTCGACGTCGTGGTCGGGCGCAAGGCGATCTATCGGCAGAATCCGCTGCTGTTGTTCTGGCCCGGCATGGCGCCGTTGCAATTCTTCCCGCGCGAACAGTTTCCGTGGCTCGACGAGATCGAGGCGGCGACCGACGACATCAAGAGCGAACTGCTCGAGGTGCTGCGTCAGGATCGCGACATGGTGCCGTACATCAACTACGACGACAGCATGCCGCTCGATCAGTGGCGCGAGCTGAACCGCTCGCCCGATTGGAGCGCCTATCATCTGTTGCAAGACGGCAAACGCGTCGAAGAGCACTGCAAACTCTGTCCGAAAACCGTCGCCGCGGCCAGCCGTGCGCCCTCGCCCACGATCCCGAACCAGGCGCCAGTCGCCATGTTCTCGATCCTGAAACCGGGGATCACCATCCCGCCGCACACCGGCGCGACCAACGCGCGGCTGGTCTGTCACCTGCCGCTGATCATTCCTGAGAAGTGCGCCTTCCGCGTCGGAAACGAGACGCGCGAGTGGGTCCCGGGAAAGGCCTGGGTGTTCGACGACACCATCGAACACGAAGCCTGGAACAACAGCGACAAGACCCGCGTCATCCTGATCTTCGACATCTGGAACCCGTACCTGAACGAAGCCGAACGCGAACTGATCCCCGTGCTGATCAAGGGCATGTTCGACTTCATGGGCGAGGACGACGCCGCGGCGCGACGCAGCTTCAACTGATGCCGAAGCTGTCCTGCCTGTGCGGTCGCGTCTCGATCACCATCCCGAGGCGGCCGGACTACATCAACGAGTGCAACTGTACGCTCTGCAGCAAGACCGGCGCGCGTTGGGCCTATTTCCATCCGTCGGAGGTCGTCGTCGAGGGCGCGACGCGTTCGTATCGGCGAAGCGACAAGCAGGCGCCCTCTGTCGACGTCCACTTCTGCGAAACCTGCGGCGTGACGACTCACTTCACCCTGACCGACTCGGCGGTCGCGCAGTGGGGTAACGTCCAGTTGGGAGTCAATCTGCGCCTCGCTGACGAGAAGGATCTCGCCGGCGCCGAGCTGCGCTTCCCCGACGGCCTCGCCTGGTCGGGCAAGGGCGACTTCGACTACGTGCGCGAAACGCGCATCCTGGGCGCCTGAGCCGGAACGGCGGCTTCCCATCAGCGCTCGGAAAGGCGCCCCAAGCCGGAGCCGCCAGACGCACCTGATCCTCCCGCCGGCTGAGATCGCCTGTTTGGCCGAAGAATGTGACGCAGAGATATCAGACGCCTCGCCACACGCGCCCTGCCTCTGCTAAGGCCTGCGGCGTGCGGATGTGGCGGAACTGGTAGACGCACTGGATTTAGGTTCCAGCGCCGCAAGGCGTGGAGGTTCGAGTCCTCTCGTCCGCACCAGCGCCCGAATCAGCGGGCGATCAAAACAAGTTTTCAAACAGCACGCGCTCGCCCTTGTCCGGGGGCGATCGCGGTCTATCTGAGGTGAAATCGCCCGGGATGTCGGCTCGGGGCGCGTCCGCGCGTCCTAGGGAGGTCGATGGCGACAAGGGCGAGGTCGGGCCAAGACGGCCCGGTCGGGATTGAAGCGTCACGATATAATGCCGGGCGACGCTCCTCGATTCGAGGGTGGCGCGCGGTCTCCGGCGGTCGCCCATGTGGGTCCGCGGCTTTCTGACGACGGACCCGATGGCGCCTTTGACGTTCCCTCCCCCCGACAAGACCCTCGCGGGCCGGCTGATCTCCCGCCCCGCCCTGGCGTCGTACGGTATCGCCCTGGTCCTGGGACTGGCGGTGCTGAGCGGCTGCGGCAAGCACCCGAGCGGCATGCCCAACTACGGGCCGCCGGAAGTCGGCGTCGTCACCCTGCAGGCCCAGCCGGTCGATCTGACCACTGAACTGCCGGGACGCACCGTGTCCTACATGATCTCCGACGTGCGGCCTCAGGTCAGCGGCGTGATCAAGGCGCGGCTGTTCACCGAAGGCGCCGACGTGCGCGCGGGCCAGCCGCTCTACCAGATCGATCCGGCGCCGTTCAAAGCCGCCTATGACAGCCAGGTCGCGGCCGTGGCCAAGGCGGAAGCCAACCTCGCGACCGTCAAGTTGAAGGCCGAGCGCTACGCCGACCTGGTGAAACTGAACGCGGTCTCGAAGCAGGACTACAACGACGCGGTCGCCGCCGCCGGCCAGGGCCAGGCGGACGTCGCCTCGGCCAAGGCGGCGCTGGAAACCGCGCGGATCAACCTCGCCTATACACGGGTGACCTCCCCCATCTCGGGGCGCGCCGGACCGACGGCGGTGACGCCGGGCGCGCTGGTGACCGCGGATCAGACCACAGCCCTGACCACGGTGCAGACGCTCAACCCCATCTACGTCGACCTCAGTCAGTCGAGCGCGGAGCTGTTGAAGCTGCGCCAGGATATGGCCAGCGGCAGCCTGGGCGGCAGCGCGGACCGCGCGCGGGTGAAACTGATCCTCGAGGACGGCACGGCCTATCCGCTCGACGGCGAACTGAAAGTGGCCGACGTCACGGTCGATCCGACTACGGGCGCGGTGAAGTTGCGCGCGGTGTTCCCCAACCCCCGCGGCGTGCTGTTGCCCGGCATGTTCGTGCGTGCGGTGGTGAATGAAGCCTCGGCGCCGGCCGCGGTGCTCGCGCCCCAGGCTGGGATCACCCGCAACGCCCAGGGCCAGGCGACCGCGCTGGTGGTCAACGCGCAGGGCAAGGTGGAGCAGCGTATCGTTGTGACCTCGCGCACCGTCGGTCCGAACTGGCTGGTCACTTCGGGCCTTAACGCGGGCGACCGGCTGATCGTCGAGGGCCTGCAAAGGGCGAAGCCCGGCATGCCGGTGAAGGTCGTGGCGGCCGGCTCGAAACCCGCCGCGCCTGCCATGGGCGCGCGTCCGTGATCTCACAGTTCTTCATCAACCGGCCGATCTTTGCCTGGGTCATCGCCATCGTGGTGATGCTCGCCGGCGCGCTGTCGGTGGTGAGCCTCCCCATCGCGCAGTATCCGACGATCGCGCCGCCGGCGGTCTCGATCACGGCGACCTATCCCGGCGCCGACGCACAGACGCTGGAAAACACGGTCACCCAGGTCATCGAGCAACAGCTCAAAGGCCTCGACCACCTCGAATACATCTCGTCCAACAGCGACGGCGCGGGCCTGGCGACGATCACCTTGACGTTTGCGCAGGGCACCGACCCGGACATCGCCCAGGTGCAGGTACAGAACAAACTGCAGCAGGCCGTGCCGCTGTTGCCCCAGCCGGTTCAGCAACAAGGCCTGCTGGTGGCCAAGGCCGCCAACAACTTCTTCCTGGTGATGGCGGTCTATTCCAAGTCCGGCGCCATGAGCGGGACCGACCTCGGCGATTTCATCACCAGCAAGATCCAGGATCCGCTGAGCCGGGTGAACGGCGTGGGCGACACCATCGTGTTCGGCAGCCAGTACGCCATGCGCATCTGGCTCGATCCGTACAAACTGAACAGCTACGCCCTGACCGTCGGCGACGTAAAGGCCGCCGTCGTCGCGCAGGATGCACAGGTATCGGCCGGACAGCTCGGCGGCTTGCCGCACCTGCACGACCAGCAGCTCAACGCCACGGTGACGGCGCAGTCGCGACTGCAGACGCCCGAACAGTTCGCCGACATCGTTCTGCGCACCAACACCGACGGCTCGATCGTGCGCGTCGGCGACGTCGCGCGCGTCGAGCGCGGGGCGGACTCCTATCTGCTGAACGGCCGCTTCAACGGCCACCCGTCGTCCGGTTTCGCCATCAAGCTGGCGCCCGGCGCCAATGCTCTGAAGACCGAGGCCGCGGTGAAGGCGCGGGTGGAACAGCTCTCGCGGACCTTCCCGCCCGACGTCGCCATCGCCTATCCCTTCGACAGTACGCCGTTCATCCGGCTCTCGATTGAGGACGTGGTGCGCACCCTGCTGGTCGCTATCGCGCTGGTGTTCGGGGTCATGTATCTGTTCCTGCAGAACTGGCGCGCGACCCTGATCCCGACCATCGCAGTGCCGGTGGTGCTGCTCGGCACCTTCGCGATCCTGGCGGCGGCCGGTTACAGCATCAACACACTGACCATGTTCGCCATGGTGCTCGCCATTGGCCTGCTCGTCGACGACGCCATCGTCGTGGTCGAAAACGTCGAACGAATCATGACCGAGGAGGGCCTGTCGCCGCGCGACGCGACACGCAAGTCCATGGGCGAGATCACCGGCGCCTTGATCGGCATCGCCACGGTCCTGTCGGCGGTGTTTGTGCCGATGGCCTTTTTCGGCGGCTCCACGGGCGTGATTTATCGCCAGTTCTCGCTCACCATCGTCTCAGCCATGGCGCTGTCGGTGATGGTGGCGTTGGTGGTTACGCCGGCGCTGTGTGCAACCTTGCTGAAGCCGGTCGCCAAGGGCGAGCATCACGCAAATCGCGGCTTCTTCGGCTGGTTCAACAAGACCTTCGACAACGGCGTGGAGCGCTATCAGTCGGGGCTGACCGGCATCGTCGCGCGCCCCCTGCGCTGGATGGTTCTCTATGGTGCGATCTTCCTGGTGATGGCGGTGGTGTTCTTGCGCATGCCGACCTCGTTCTTCCCCGACGAGGACCAGGGCGCGATCCTGGTGAGCTACCAGTTGCCGCCCGGCGCCACGATCGAGCGCACCAACCAGGTCGCCCAAGCAGTCGAGGGGTATTTCCTCGGTCCTGAAAAGCACAACATCACCGGCCTGTTCACTGTCTCGGGCTTCAGCTTCGGCGGCCAGGGACAAAACGGCGGCATGGCCTTCATTCACCTGCGCGACTGGAGCGAGCGCAAAGGTGCGCAAAATCGGGCCCAAGCCATCGCCGGCCGCGCCATGGGCGCCTTGTCCTCGGTCCGTGACGCCAATGTGTTCGCCTTCGTGCCGCCGGCGGTGACCGAACTCGGTCTCGCGTCGGGCTTCGACATGGAGCTTGAGGACCAGGCGGGCCTCGGCCACGCGGCGCTGATGGCGGCGCGCAACCAATTGCTCGGCATGGCGGCAAAGGATCCAAAGCTAATGGCCGTGCGTCCCAACGGTCAGGACGATACGCCCCAGCTCAAGATCGACGTCGATCACAACCGCGCCGGCGCGCTGGGCCTCAACCTAGGCGACGTCAACGATGCGCTGTCGACCGCCTGGGGCGGCGCCTATGTGGACGACTACATCGACGCCGGACGGGTGAAGCGGGTCTATGTGCAGGGCGATGCGCCGTTCCGCAGCCGGCCGGAAGACCTCGACCGCTGGTTCGTACGCGGCGCCACCGGGGCCATGGCCCCCTTCTCCGCCTTCGCCACCTCGCATTGGACCTACGCGTCGCCCCGGCTCGAGCGGTACAACGGCGTGCCCTCGATGGAGATTCAAGGCTCGGCCGCGCCGGGCGTCAGTTCGGGCGCGGCGATGAAGGAGATGGAAAGCCTCGTCGCCAAGCTGCCCCCGGGCATCGGTTACGAGTGGACGGCGCTGTCCTATGAAGAGAATTCGGCGGGCGCCAAGGCGCCGCTGCTCTACGTGCTGTCGCTGCTGGTGGTCTTCCTCTGCCTCGCGGCGCTGTACGAGAGTTGGTCGGTGCCGCTGTCGGTGATGCTGGTGGTGCCGCTGGGCGTGTTCGGCGCGGTCCTGGCGGCGACGTTCCGCGGTTTGGCCAACGACATCTATTTTCAGGTGGGCCTGCTGACCACCATCGGACTCTCGGCCAAGAACGCCATTCTGATCGTCGAGTTCGCCGAACGCGGGGTTCGCGCCGGCCAGAACGCGGTCGAGGCGGCGCTGCATGCCGCGCGCATCCGTTTGCGGCCGATCCTGATGACCTCGATGGCCTTCGTCGCCGGCGTGACGCCGCTGGCGCTCGCCTCGGGCGCGGGCGCGGGCAGCCAGAACGACATCGGCACCGGCGTGATCGGCGGCATGCTGTCGGCGACGGTGCTGGCGATCTTCTTCGTGCCGTTGTTCTTCGTGCTGGTGCTGAAGGTCGTGCCGCAACGGCCCCACGCCGAAGCGCCCGATCCGGCGCCGGCGCCGGAACCGGCGGAGTAGAGCGATGCGCGCACCCTCATCCTTGTTCGCCGTCGCCCTGCTCGCGCTCAGCGGCTGCGCGACCCTGGCGCCGAAATATGTGCGGCCCGCCGCACCCGTGCCCGCGACCTGGCCCCAGGGACCAGCCTATCCCGCGGCGGTCGCGAGCAACACGACGGCGGCCGACGAGCGTTGGCGCGACGTGTTCACCGATTCGAGACTGCAGGCGGTGATCGCCCAGGCGCTCGCCAACAATCGCGACTTGCGCGTGGCGATCCTGAATGTCGAGGAGTCGCGCGCGCAGTACCGAATTCAACGCTCCGCCTTGCTCCCGACCGTTAACGGCAACGCCGGCGTCACTGTGTTGCACGAACCCGGCGCCGCCGCCGGCGTCCCCGGCGCAGGCAGCATCGACGAGCGCATCTATTCGCTGAACGCCTCGGTCTCGTCCTACGAGCTGGACCTTTTCGGCCGCGTTCGCAGCCTGACCAAGGCGGCGCTGGAGCAGTATCTGGCGACCGACGAGGCCCGGCGCGCCGCACAAATCCTGCTCGTCTCCGAAACCGGCACCGACTACGTGACCCTGGCCGCCGATCGCGAGCGGCTAAGCGTGGCCAAGGCGACGCTCATCAGCCAGCAAGGCTCGCTGAAGATCACCCGCGACCGGTTCAACGCCGGCGAAGCCTCCGAGCTCGACGTGAGTCAGGCCGAGACCCTGGTCGATCAGGCGCGCTCCGACATTGCGGCCGATACGACACTGGCGGCTCAGGATCTGAACGCCCTGAACCTGGTGGTCGGCGCCCCGGTCTCCGAAGACCAATTGCCCGAATCCCTCGAAGGCCCCGCACCCATCCGCACCGACCTGCCCGCGGGCGTCAGCTCGACGATCCTGCTCAGCCGCCCGGACGTGCTGCAGGCGGAACACACGCTGAAATCCGACAACGCCGACATCGGCGCCGCGCGTGCGGCGTTCTTCCCCACGCTCACCCTCACCGGTCAGTACGGCGTGGAGAGCACGCAGTTCTCCAAACTGTTCGCCGCCGGATCGGGCGCCTGGCAGTTCATTCCCAACCTCAGCGTTCCGATCTTCGACTACGGCGCCAACCGGGCGCGGCTGAAGTCCGCCAAGGTTCAGCGCGACATCGCCGTGGCCCAGTACGAGAAGGCCATCCAGACCGCCTTCCGCGAGGTCGCCGACGCCCTGGCCCGCCGTGGCACCATCGACGAACAACTGGCCGCCCAGGACGCCAACGTGGCGGCGTCGGACCGGGCGCTCACCCTGACCAGGGCCCGCTACGACCGCGGCATCGACCCCTACCTGAACTACCTGATCGCCGAGCGGACCCTCTACGCCGCCCAACAGAGCGACATCAGCGCCAAACAGGCCCGTTACGCCAACCTGGTGAGCCTGTACGAAGCGCTGGGCGGCGGGGTGCAATAGCGTTCAGCGCCAGGAAGCCTGATCTTTCGGCAATCTGCCTGACGGATCGAATACGCGGCAGCGATGAGGTCTGCGGGCGGACCAGCGCCACAGGATCAGGTTCCAATCCTGCGCGCGCGCGCCTCGAGCGAAGCTCGGCGCGAGCAGTCCCGCGGCGTCGCGGTTGATTAATCGATCCGCCAGTATCCAGGTCGGCGGCGTTGCGCCCGACCGCGATGCGAACATCCAGTCGCACGCCAGATCCGCCGCGGAAACGGCTTCGGCCGACTGGCCGGCCTCATCGCGCAGATCGACGATATCGTCGCAATCGATCTCGTAGGTGCAGATGACGCAAGGCTCGATCTTGTGCGCGAAACCCTGACTGACTTCGCGAACGGCGCCCTCGATGCTCCCCGCGAGATAAAGCGCCGGCGTTCCTGGCCGGTTAAACCGCGCCCCGTATATTTGCGCGCCTTCGCCGGAAAGCGGCGCGAACGACCATCGCGGATTGTGCGCGCGGTAGACGTCGCCGACAAACCTCAAGCAAAGCCGCCCATGGCGATGTAGTCGAGATAGTCGCGCACCATCGCCGCGTGGCCGCTCTTCACCATGCATTCCGCCGTGCGTCCGCCCAGCGCGGGGATCGGCTCGGCGCGGTACCAGGCCAGCGCCTGCAGCTTGCCGCCTGCCCACTCGTCAACGCGGGCAAGGATCTCGAGCATTTCGCGAAGGCGGGTCTGGGTCTTCGGCGCCTCGCGCCGCGCAGTCTTCTGCAGGGTTACCCGGTTGAGCCCGGCCATCTCGGCCAGCTGGGCGCCGGTCAAGCTGAAGTCGCTGGTGATCCGCTCGACGTCCAAGGCGCCCGACGGCTCCGCCAGATAGGGCGCGAGCGGTTCGAAGACGCCTCGGGGATCAGCCGGCGCGGCGGCGCTACGGGGCCTGCGAGGGTTAGCTGCGGTTTTGACCCTATTCATGGCCAAAATATAGGCCATCCTCACGGCATGGCAAGCCCCGCCCCCGGGCTGAAAAGGGGATGCGCGTTGACCTCCAAGCCCCGCGTGCCATAAGGGCCTTTCGCGCCGCCCTCACCGGGCGGCTTTACGTTTTTCCCACCAGGGGCGCGGTTCGGATCGGGGGCGGTCCCGCCGTCGCGTCCGAAAGCGAAGATACCTATGCAGGTCGTTGAAAAGTCGAGTGAAGGTCTCAGCAAAGTCCTCGAGGTGACGGTCACCCAGCAGGACCTGAACGAGCGGCTCGACGCCAAGATCAAGCAGGTCGGCCCGCAGCTGCGCCTGAAGGGCTTCCGTCCCGGCAAAGTCCCCGCCTCCCACGTGCGCCGGGTGTTCGGCCGCGAGCTGATGGGCGAGATCATCCAGGAGACCCTGAACGCCTCGACCCAACAGGCGCTGGATCAGGTCAACGTCCGCCCGGCCGCCCCGGCCGAGGTGAAGCTGTCGTCGGACATCGAAAAGGTCATCAAGGGCGAGGCCGACCTCGCCTACGAAATGTCCGTCGAGGTGATGCCGAACTTCGTGCCGATCGATCCCACGACCATCGCGATCAGCCGCCCGGTCTACAAGGCGAGCGACGCGGACGTCGAAGAACAACTGAAAGACCTGGCCGCCCAGACGCGCGCCTACGAGGCGAAGGAAGGCAAGGCCAAGGACGGCGACATGGTCGTGATCGACTTCGTCGGCCGCATCGACGGCGAGGCGTTCGAGGGCGGCGCCTCGACCGACGCGCAACTGGTGCTGGGTTCGGGCCAGTTCATCCCCGGTTTCGAAGAACAGCTCGAAGGAACCAAGGCCGGCGACGAACGCACGGTAACGGTCACCTTCCCGGAGAGCTATCAGGTCGCATCGCTCGCCGGTAAACCGGCCGAATTCGAAGTGACGGTGAAGGAAGTGCGCGCGCCGCAGGACTCCAAGCTGGACGACGCCTTCGCCGAGCGCATGGGCCTGGAAAACCTGGACAAGTTGAAGGACGCACTGCGCGGCCAGCTCGATCAGCAGTTCGCCAGCCAGTCGCGTTTCCGTGCGAAGCGCCACCTGCTCGACGTGCTCGACGAGCGCCACAGCTTCTCGCTGCCGGAAAAGATGGTCGAGAACGAGTTCAACTCGATCTGGGCCCAGGTCGAAGCCGACAAGGCCAAGGGCGCGCTGCCGCCGGAAGACGCCGACAAGACCGACGAAGAGCTGCGCAAGGAATACCGCGAGATCGCCGAGCGCCGCGTGCGCCTGGGTCTGGTGCTGGCCGAGATCGGCCGGCGCGGCGGCGTGACCGTCAACGACCAGGAACTGTCGGCCGCGGTGATGAACGAGGCGCGCGCCTATCCGGGCCGCGAGAAGGACGTCATCGAATTCTACCGCACCAACCCCAACGCCGCCGCCCAGCTGCGCGCGCCGGTGTTCGAGGAGAAGGTCTGCGACTGGCTGTTCGCGGTCGGCAAGGTGACCGACGAGACGGTCTCCAAGGACGAGCTCTACGCCGACGACGACCTGCCCGCGCCCAAGGAAGACAAGAAAGCCAAGGCCAAGTCCAAGAAGGCCGAGGCCGGTGAGGACAAGGCTGAGGACGCGGCGGACGGCGAGACCAAGGCGGAAGCCAAGCCCAAGGCCGAGAAAAAGGCCGCGGCCAAGGACGACGACGCCAAGGCCGAAGCCAAGCCCAAGGCTAAGAAGGCCGCGAAGAAGAAAGAGGACTGACATCCTAGGTCCTCCCCCGGCCGAAGGCCGTAGGGGAGGTGGCGGCCGCAAGGCCGACGGAGGGGCCGGCGCTACGCTGGCCTTTTTTCGTTTGTGGCCGCTCCGCCGCGTTAACCTTTGAACGTCAGCGCCGGCCCCTCCACCGCTTCGCGGTCCCCCTCCCCTACGCGCTTCGCGCGGGGGAGGACTATTGACCGCGCCGCCAGCCATGGCCCCCACCTTGCAACGGTCGGGGGCACGGGCGATATCCGCTCCATAGGGCCGCGCCGATTCAGGCGTGGGCTCAAGCCGTAAATCGAGAAGGCCGACCCATGCGCGACCCGCAAGACATCATGATGAATCTCGTGCCGATGGTGGTCGAACAGACCAGCCGGGGCGAACGGGCCTTCGACATCTTTTCGCGCCTGCTCAAGGAGCGGATCATTTTCCTGACCGGCCCGATCGACGACGGCGTCGCCGCCCTGGTCACCGCCCAGCTTCTCTTCCTGGAGTCCGAGAGCCCCAAGAAAGAGATCTCGATGTACATCAACTCGCCGGGCGGCATCGTGACCTCCGGCCTGGCGATCTACGACACCATGCAATACATCCGCTCGCCGGTTTCGACGCTGTGCGCGGGCATGGCGGCGTCGATGGGGTCGTTCCTACTGCAGGCCGGTGAAGCGGGCCAGCGCATCGCCATGCCGAACGCGCGCATCATGCTGCACCAGCCGTCGGGCGGCTTCCGCGGCCAGGCGTCGGACATCGAGCGCCACGCCGAGGACATCCTCTACACCAAGCGCCGGCTGAACGAACTCTACGCCAAGCACACCGGCCAGCCGCTGGAAGTGATCGAGCGAACGCTGGACCGCGACCACTTCATGTCGGCGGAGGAAGCCAAGGCCTTCGGCCTGGTCGACCACGTCTACGAGAAGCGTGAAGGCCAGGAATCGACCTCCTAAGGTTCGCGGACCGTCCGGAAACGGCTTAGGATAGGCGTCGTGGCGCCCACCCAGGGTCGAAAATGAGCGCGGATAATCTTGCCGAACTGCAGCGGAACGCCCAGGCGGGCGACGTCGCCGCCATGGTCGAGCTCGGCGATCGCCTGCTGATCGGCCGCGACGCGCCGTTCGAACCCCAGGAGGGCGTCGCGCTGGTGACCGGCGCGGCGGAACGCGGCGAGCCGACGGCTCTGGTGCGGATGGCGACCCTGGCAGGCGCGGGCGCGTGGACCACGCAGAGCTGGTCGCGCGCGTTCGATCTGCTCGTCGAAGCCGCACACCTCGGATCGGCGCTGGCGCAGGGACAGCTTCTGTTGCTGGCCGGTGATCAGGCCTTGGCTCAGCGCGTGCGCTCGGGCGGCGGCGAGCCCGATGCATGGCGCCGGCTCGCGGACAGTTTCAGCATCGACTACTGGGCGACACCGACGGGACGGCGTCCGATGTGCGAGAAGCCGCGTATCCGCGTCTCGGACAATTTCATCACGCCGGAAATCTGCGCCTGGCTGGTCATGCGCGCGCACGGCAAACTGAAACCCGCCCTGATGTTCAATGGCAAGGAAGAGGTGCGCATGACCACGCGCACCTGTTCGGACGTCATCTTCGACATCGTGCAGTCGGATCTGATCTCGCTGCTGGTGCGCGTGCGCATCCAGGCGCAGACCAAACTGCCGACCATCCAAATGGAGCCGTTTCAGATCTTCCACTACGCGCTCGGCGAAGAGATCAAGGCGCACTACGATCACGTGCGCGACAGCGCGTTGTCGCTCGATGTGAAGAGCGAAGCGCAGCATGAGCGCATCGCCACCTTCCTGATCTATCTGAACCACGACTACGACGGCGGCGAGCTCGAGTTCCCGCACGTGAACTTCACGTTCAAGGGCAAAACCGGCGACGCGATTTTCTTCGCCAACGTGGACGAGGACGGCAAGGCCGAGCGGCTGAGCCTGCACGCCGCCAAGCCGATCACCCGCGGCGAGAAGTGGATGTTCTCGCAGTGGATCCAGGATCGCCCGACCTATATGGCCTGACCCGACCGCCGGAGCCTTGACAGCCGCGACGTTCAACCCGCCAGATCAGAGGGTTTTGGGGAGCCGGTCGTGCGTCTTTTGATTGCAACAGCAGCTTTGGCGACAGGGCTTCTCGGTGGAACCGCGCTGGCCGACCCGCCCTCGCCGTCCCCCACCACCGTGCCCGGCGTCACCATTACCGGCGTGAAGGCGAGCGCCGAAAAGGTGCAGAGCTTCGTCGATCAGCTGGTCGGCAAGCCCGCGCCCGGCGTGCAGATGGCGCGCTGGGACCACTCGATCTGCACCGGCGTGCTCGGCCTGCCCGAGACCCACGCTCAGTTCATGAACGACCGGATCGCCGCCAATGCGGTCGCCGTAGGGCTGGAGCCCGGCAAGCCCGGCTGCAAGCCGAACATTCTGGTGATGATCGCGCCCGACTCCGACGCCTTCACCAAGCAGGTCGTGCATGACCAGCCGCGCGCCTTCAAAGCCTTTGGCGTCGGCCACAACCGCGGCCCCAAGGCGCTGAAGGCCTTCCTCAACTCGCAGCGGCCGGTGCGGTGGTGGCACATCAGCCAGACCAAGGCGGTCGGCGGCTTCGAAGTCTCCGAATCCAACCCGAACATGGGCACGGGCCAGGACGGCCGTCCGACGGTCGAGGTGCACACGGCTTCGATGTACCACACCGCCGTGGTCGAGGTTTTCGGCGGCATCCTGATCATCGTCGACGCCAAGCGGGCCCAGGGCGTCAGCTACCAGGCCTTGTGCGACTACATCTCGATGGTCGCCCTGGCCCAGATCGACCCGGACGCCGACGTCACCGCCCTGCCCTCGGTCCTTAGCCTGTTCGACGATCGGGACGCGGGCAAGCCGCTGCCGACGGGGCTGACGCCCTGGGGCGTGGGCTATCTGAAGTCGCTCTATTCGGTGCGCGCCGACGTGGAGCGTCCGAGCCAGGAGAAGCGCGAGATCGCGGATACGCTGAAGAAGGCCGCCGCCGCCGCGCCGGACCCCACGCCTACGCCGGAGGCCAAGCCTCAGTGACGGCTCACGGTTTAGCGGTGAAGACCCGGTAGCCGGGAACAGCCGAGCGGGCCAGCATCTCAGTGTCGCCGGCGGTGTCGCCATAGGCGGCGACCAGGTTCAGGTCCGGCCCGAAGGCCTCTTCCAGCCGGCGGACCTTCTCCGCGCCCCGGCAATTAAGGCCGACAAAGTCACCGGCGACCCGGTCCTGGGCGTCGAATCGCAACCGCGTGCCGATCAGCCGGTCCGCCCCCAGCTTTTCCGCGAAGGGGGCGACGATGGTCTCGGGCGAGGCGGTCACGATGACCCGCAGCGCGCCGCGGTCGCCCCACTCGGCCCAGCAGGCCAGGGCGTCCGGACGCATGAAGCTGTCCCAGACGGCGTCGCGGAAGCCGGCCGAATCAGTCTCAAGCTGATTTCTCGTAACGCCGGTCAGGAATTCAGAAACCGCAGCCGCCTTAAGGGCGTTACGGTCACGGTTAAACAGATAACGCGAACCCGCAGGCGCCAGTTTGAGCAATCCCGAAACGAAACGAAGTCCCGGGGTGCGCCAGGCCAGAAGGGCCATGAAGCTGTCGCGGACGCTCAAGGTCCCGTCGAAATCGAAGGCGACGATCGGTCGCTGGTCCTTGCCGGGCAACGGTTCGCCCGTGTTCGACGCTTCCGGCCCCAGGCCTTTGGAAATGTGGCTGGAAGTCCCCATCTACGCCTCGAGCGACGTCATCGGGCCGGACCGAAGGTCGCGCCGGGGGTTGCGGCCTTGATCCCTATGGCGCGCTTGTGATCGTATGCCGGATCGGGGATTGTCATTTTTTGAACCCTCGCGGCCCATATTGTGCATGGGCTTTCGCTGAGGCGGAAAGCGGGTCCCCAGGCGGGGCTCCGCCCTTGAGTGAGACGCATCGATGACCAAAGCCGCGAGCGGCGACACGAAAAGCACCCTTTACTGCTCCTTCTGCGGAAAGAGCCAGCATGAGGTGCGCAAGCTCATCGCCGGGCCCACCGTCTTCATCTGTGACGAGTGCGTCGAGCTCTGCATGGATATTATCCGTGAGGAGCACAAGATCGCCTTCGTCAAGTCGAAGGACGGCGTGCCGACTCCGAAGGAGATCCGCGAGGTCCTCGACGACTACGTGATCGGTCAGGATCACGCCAAGAAGGTGCTCTCTGTGGCGGTGCACAACCACTACAAGCGCCTCAACCATGCCCAGAAGAACAACGACGTCGAACTCGCCAAGTCGAACATCCTGCTGATCGGCCCGACGGGCTCGGGCAAGACGCTGCTGGCGCAGACGCTGGCGCGCATCATCGACGTGCCCTTCACCATGGCCGACGCCACCACCCTGACCGAAGCCGGTTACGTGGGTGAAGACGTCGAGAACATCATTCTCAAGCTGCTGCAGTCGGCGGACTACAACGTCGAGCGTGCGCAGCGCGGCATCGTCTACATCGACGAAGTCGACAAGATCAGCCGCAAGTCGGACAACCCCTCGATCACCCGCGACGTGTCGGGCGAAGGCGTGCAGCAGGCGCTGCTGAAAATCATGGAAGGCACCGTGGCCTCCGTGCCTCCCCAGGGCGGCCGCAAGCATCCGCAGCAGGAGTTCCTGCAGGTCGACACCACCAACATCCTGTTCATCTGCGGCGGCGCTTTCGCCGGCCTTGAGAAGATCATCTCGAGCCGCGGCAAAGGTACGTCGATCGGCTTCGGCGCCAAGGTAAAGGATCCCGAAGAGCGCCGCACCGGCGAGGTGCTGCGCCAGGTCGAGCCTGACGATCTGCTCCGCTTCGGCCTGATTCCGGAATTCATCGGCCGTCTGCCGGTGCTGGCGACGCTCGAAGACCTGGACGAAACCGCGCTGGTGAAGATTCTGACCGAGCCGAAGAACGCGCTGGTCAAGCAATACCAGCGCCTGTTCGAAATGGAGAACGTCGGCCTCACCTTCAACGACGACGCGCTGCACGGCATCGCCAAGAAGGCGATCCTGCGCAAGACCGGCGCGCGCGGCCTGCGTTCGATCCTGGAAGCCATCCTGCTCGAGACCATGTTCGAGCTGCCGACCTATCAGGGCGTCGAAGAAGTGGTGATCAACGGCGAAGTGGTCGAAGGCCGCGCTCAGCCGCTGATGATCTACGCCGAACGCCGCGACAAGGGCGCGGCGTCCTAGGCCGTCCCGCCTTGCCGAACCCGCCGGGGCCGTCTCTCGCAATGAGGGCGGCCCCGCCATCGTTTCAGGCG
>DASXZP010000048.1:0-39706 GCA_036501825.1 Caulobacteraceae bacterium
GTACTTCTTCGCCGTAGCGCCGCCGCTCTTCGCCAGCACCATCGTGATCGCCGCCGTCAGCGTCGTCTTGCCGTGGTCCACGTGACCAATCGTGCCGATGTTGCAGTGCGGCTTGTTACGGTTGAACTTTTCCTTGGCCATTGTCTTCTAACTCCGGCCCCGCTGGGCCATCAGCTTGTTGGTTGAAATTATCAGGCGTATTTCTTGATCACTTCGTCGGCGACCGCTTGCGGCACCGCTTCGTAGTGGTCGTACTGCATCGTGAACTGGGCGCGCCCCTGGCTCATCCCGCGCAGGTTCGACACGTAGCCGAACATGTTGGCGAGCGGCACGAAGGCGGTGATCACCTGGGCGTTGCCGCGCTGGTCGGTGCCCTGGATCTGGCCGCGGCGGCTGTTCAGGTCGCCGATGACGTCGCCGAGGTATTCGTCCGGCGACAGCACTTCGACCTTCATGATCGGCTCGAGCAGCTTGGGCGAAGCCTTTTCACGCAGTTCGCGGAAGGCGGCGCGGGCGGCGATTTCGAAGGCGAGGACCGAGGAGTCCACGTCGTGATAGCTGCCGTCGTAGAGCGTCGCCTTGAAGTCGATCACCGGGAAGCCGGCGAGCAGGCCGTTTTCCTTGGCCGACTCCAGACCCTTCACCACGCCGGGGATGTATTCCTTCGGCACGTTGCCGCCGACGATGGTCGACTCGAACACGAAGCCCGAGCCGGGCTCGCCCGGTTCGAAGGTCAGCTTGATGCGGGCGAACTGGCCCGTACCGCCGGTTTGCTTCTTGTGGGTGTAGTCGATGTCGGTCTTGCGGCCGAGGCTCTCGCGATAGGCAACCTGCGGCGCGCCGATGTTGGCCTCGACCTTATAGGTGCGCTTGAGGATGTCGATCTTGATGTCCAGGTGCAGCTCGCCCATGCCCTTCATGATCGTCTGGCCCGACTCCTGGTCGGTGACGACGGTGAAGGACGGATCTTCGGCGACCATCTTGGCCAGGGCGACGCCCAGCTTTTCCTGGTCGGCCTTCGACTTGGGCTCGACGGCGATTTCGATGACGGGGTCCGGGAACACCATCTTTTCCAGGATGACCGGTGACTTCACCGGATCGCACAGGGTGTCGCCCGTGCGCGTATCCTTCAGGCCTGCGAGGGCGACGATGTCGCCGGCGTAAGCTTCCTTGATGTCTTCGCGGTTGTTCGAGTGCATGAGCAGCATGCGACCGACCCGCTCGCGCTTGTCGCGCGTCGAGTTTAGCAGGCCCATGCCGCTTTCCAGCTTGCCCGAATAGATGCGGCAGAAGGTGAGCGAGCCCACGAACGGGTCGTCCATGATCTTGAACGCCAGCACCGACACAGGTTCGTCGTCCGACGCGTGACGCACCACCGGCTCTTCGGTCTTGAAATCGAGACCCGGGGTGGGCGGAATGTCCAGCGGCGACGGCAGGTAGTCGACCACCGCGTCGAGCAGGGGCTGCACGCCCTTGTTCTTGAACGCCGAGCCCGCGAGGATCGGATAGAAGGCGCCGGTGAGCACCGCCTTACGGATACACTTCTTCAGCACCGCTTCCGAAGGCTGCTCGCCCGACAGGTAGGACTCCATCGCCTCGTCGTCGAGTTCGACCGAGTTCTCCACCAGATAGTGGCGCGCTTCTTCGCACGCCGTCTTCATGTCGGCGGGAATGTCTTCGTCGTGGAACTTGGCGCCCAGACCTTCGTCTTCCCAGACGACGGCCTTCATGCGCACCAGGTCGACGATGCCCTTCAGCGCGGCTTCCGAACCGATCGGCAGCTGGATCGGCACGGCCTTGACGCCCAGGCGCTCGCGAATGGTGCGCAGGCACATTTCGAAGTCGGCGCCGATCTTGTCCATCTTGTTGACGAACACGATGCGCGGAACGTTGTAGCGGTCGGCCTGGCGCCAGACGGTTTCGGTCTGCGGCTCAACGCCCTGGTTGCCGTCGAGCACGGCCACGGCGCCGTCGAGCACGCGCAGCGAACGCTCGACTTCGATGGTGAAGTCCACGTGGCCGGGGGTGTCGATGATGTTCAGGCGCTTGTCGTTCCAGAACGCGGTCGTCGCGGCCGACGTAATGGTGATGCCGCGCTCCTGCTCCTGCTCCATCCAGTCCATGGTCGCGGCGCCGTCGTGGACTTCGCCGATCTTATGGCTCTTGCCGGTATAGTAGAGGATGCGCTCGGTCGTCGTCGTCTTACCGGCGTCGATGTGCGCCATGATGCCGAAATTTCGGTAATCTTCGATCTTGTGGATGCGAGGCATGGGAAACTCGATGTGCTGGACGTTCCGGGGAGGGACGCCTGCGATTGGGGTTTAGCGGTAGGTCACCAGCGGTAGTGCGAGAACGCCCGGTTGGCTTCGGCCATCTTGTGGGTGTCTTCGCGCTTCTTCACTGCGGTGCCGCGATTGTTGGACGCGTCGAGCAGCTCGCCGGCGAGCTTCTCGGTCATGGTGTTCTCACCGCGCGCGCGGGCCGCGTTCACCAGCCAGCGAATGGCCAGGGCGCGACGGCGGTCGGGACGAACTTCGACGGGCACCTGATAGGTGGCGCCGCCGACCCGGCGCGAGCGCACTTCGATCGCGGGCGCGACGTTGTCGAGCGCGGCGTGGAACGCTTCGATCGCGGTCACGTCCTTGCGCTTGGAGGCGATGATGTCGAAGGCGCCGTAGACGATGTTTTCGGCGACGGCCTTCTTACCTTCGTACATGACGTAGTTCATGAACTTGGTCACGACGAGATCCCCGAACTTGGGATCGGGAAGAACTTCTCGCTTCTCTGCGCGACGACGGCGGGACATGGATTGATCTCTCTTTTAGTTCGTACGGCGCGGCGCAAACCGCGCGATGAATTCGGTGAGCAGATGTCTGCTTATTTCGGCCGCTTGGCGCCGTAGTGCGAACGGCGCTGCTTGCGGTCCTTCACGCCTTGGGTGTCGAGCACGCCGCGCAGGATGTGGTAGCGCACGCCGGGCAAGTCCTTCACGCGGCCGCCGCGGATCAGGACCACCGAGTGTTCCTGAAGGTTGTGGCCTTCGCCGGGGATGTAGCACACCGCCTCGATGCCCGAGGTCAGGCGCACCTTGGCGACCTTACGAAGCGCCGAGTTCGGCTTCTTCGGGGTCGTCGTATAGACGCGGGTGCAGACGCCGCGGCGCTGGGGCGAGCCCTTCAGGGCCGGCACCTTGTTGCGCTTCACCTTGGGGGAGCGCGGCTTGCGGATCAGTTGGTTGACCGTAGGCATTAGATCTCTCTGTCTTGGGGGACGCTGTGCCTTTCGGCCGAGGGGCGTCCCGGTCCTTCTTTTTGAACGGCCAAAGGACCGCCCGGGTGAATTTCGTGCTCCTAAGGCCTTGTCTACAAACAACAAAACATGCCGGAACGCGCGCTTCGGACGCTCCGGCGAGGGCACAGCCCACATAGATTATGTTGTTCGTAAGCTTGGACCGATCGCCTGGCCCGGGCCTCGAAAGCGCGCGCCCTATACGCGCAAAGGGGGTTTAGGGTCAAGGGCGGCCGGGTCGCGGGCCTCAGTCGTCCGGATACCCGAACGCCTTCACCCACGGCTCCAGCGTCGGCATCACCGGGGCCATCGCCGCCTTATAGCCGCGCCATTGCCCTGCCCCGCCGCGGTACAGGCCGCGTTTGATCTGCGAGCCGCTGGCGGTGCCGATCAGGCGGTCGCCGGTGGCCTTTGCGAAGTCCGCCACGCCCGGCGCCCAGTCGAGGCCTAGGAACGCCAGCGTGCGGCGCGCTTCGCCTTCGAGGTCGTCGACCAGCGCTTCGTAGCGGGCGTCGTAGATCTGAAGCGGCAGTTTCATGCGTGAGATCTGCGCCACGTACATAGCGTTCGCGTACAGCGCCGCGGCGCCTTGGGGCGACAGCATCAGATAGGTCAGCCCGTTGGGCGCGAACAGCCTCCGGCAGCAGCTTAGCACCACGTCTCGCGGGTCGCGCAGCGACAGCAACACCTTGGCGTCCGGGAACAGGCGCGCGATCAGCGGCAGGGCGAAACTGTTGAACGGCGACTTGTCGATGACGAAACGGCCGCGCACGTCGCCGCTCCAGCGGCGCACCGATTGCCAATAGAGCTCGCGGTAGCGGCGCACCTCCGCCTCATCGAGGGTAGCGAGGCGTTCGAGGCCGCCCTGGGCATGCAGCAGATCCTGCTCGCCCTCTAACAGCGTGGGCCGCTCACCGAGCGTCGTCACTCGCGGGTGGGCGCGAAGGACGTATTCGAGCAGCGTCGTGCCCGACCGCGGAAACCCGAGCAGGAAGGCGTGGCCGCTCGCGCCGTCGCGCGTATCCGGCCCAAAGCCGCTCTGGTCGCTCCAGTCGCCGGGCTGCATTGCCTTGAGCCAGCCGGTCAAACGGTCGATCGAGCCCTTGATCGCCTGCGCCATCGGGGCCACGCGCTCGGCCTGCGCGCCCAGCATCGCGGTCTTAGCCTCGACATAGGCCGACCAGGCTTCGTCGCGCCGCTCGAGTCCGTCGAGCGCGTCGCCCAGCAGGTTCAGCAAGGTCGCGCGCCACCCCGCCGGCGGCGAGCGCGGAATCAGCACGCGCAATCGCGCCTCCGCCTCGGCGAAGCGCCGCTCGGCCACATCGGCGGCGGCCAGCGCGCCGTTCGACTGCAGATCGTCGGGCGCCAGCGCCAGGCCCCGCTCGGCGTAGGTTCGCGCCGCCGGCGCCGCGCCCGAGCGCACCAGCAGCATGGCGATCGCGCCCAGCGCATCCACGTCCTGCGGCTCGAGAGCCAGGCCCGCCTCGAACCGCCGCCGCGCCTCCTCCACCCGGCCGAGCGCGGTCAGGCAGTGGCCGGCGCCGACCTGGGCGCGTACCGACGCCGGGTGCTGGGCCAGCACCTGGTCGTAAAGCTTGAGCGCTTCGGGATAGGACCCCGGCGCAGACAGCTGGTGCGCCTGGGCGAGCAACGCTTGGAGATTCGCAGCGATGGTCATCGCCGCCACCCTAGCGGCCGTCCCGCCGCGCCGGAACCGCCGTTGCGCGTTTGATCGGTCCGGCGTTGAATGGACCCGCCTTCCAGGGGGGAGACCGGTCAGCGCCAGGCGTTGCGGGTTCAATGGGGCGGTTCGGGGGAGTTTGTTTCGTGAAAGTTCTGGCGTTCGCCGCCGCGCTGACCGGCGCGGCCCTGCTTCCCCTGTCCGGCCCCGCGGCCGCCTCGAACCCGGTCGAGGACGCCGTCACGGCGGTTCACCGGGGCGATTTCGCCACCGCCCTGAAACTGCTCCAGCCCGCCGTCCAGGCTCTGAACGGCCAGGCCGAGAACGAACTCGGCCAGCTCTATGAACTGGGCGAAGGGGTCCCCAAGGACCTGGCGCAGGCGCTGCGCCTCTATCGCGACGCCGCGGCCCGGGGCTATCCCGGTGCCGACGATAACCTCGGCCGGGTCTACGAGTACGGCATCGGCGTGCCGAAGGATCTGAAGGCGTCGATCCGCTACTACCGCATCGGCGCCGACCTCGGCTTCGCCGCCGCCCAGGAAAACCTCGGCCGCCTGTACGAACTGGGCATCGGCGTCCCCGTCGACGTCAAACAGGCGCTGGTCTGGTACCGCAAGGCCGCCGACCAGAAGGACGCGAGCGCCGAGGGCGACCTGGGCCGCTTCGCCGAATTCGGCATCGCGGGGACGCCCAAGGACATAACGCAGGCGGCCCACTGGTACAGCCTGGGCGCCGAAGGCGGCGACTCCGAAGCGCAATACCGTCTCTGCTCGCTCTACATCGACGGCACAGGTGTGAAGCAGAGCGACACGGACGCGCTCGCCTGGTGCCGCAAGTCCGCCGACCAGGGCGACATGGAAGGCGAAACCAACCTCGCCTTCCTCTACGCCAAGGGCCGCGGCGTCAAACAGGACGATGCGCTGGCGTTCAAATGGTACCGCGCCGCCGCCGATCAGGGCGAAACCTCGGCGATGACCAGCGTCGGATACGCCTACGAAAACGGCCAGGGCGTGGGAAAGGATCTCGCCGAAGCGGTCCGCTGGTACCGCAAGGCGGCGGACGGCGGCGACGCCGCCGGCCAGTTCGATCTCGGCAACATGTACAGCAACGGCTCGGGCGTGAAGCAGGACTACGCCGAGGCGCTCAAGTGGTACCACGCCGCCGCCGACAAGGGCGATGCGTCGTCGATGACCAGCATCGGCTACGCCTACGAAAGCGGACAGGGCGTCGCGAAGAACGCCGGCGAAGCGGTGCGCTGGTACCGCAAGGCGGCCGCCGCCGGCGACGCGGGCGGAGAGCAGAATCTTGCGACCATGCTGGGCGATGGGGACGGCGTCCGCCAGGACTACGTCGAAGCGTTCAAGTGGTATCGCGCCGCCGCCGACCAGAATCTTGCAGAGGCCCTGACCAGTATCGGCTACGCCTACGAAACGGGCCACGGCGTCGCCAAGGACGTCGTTGAGGCCGCCCACTGGTACCGCAAGGCCGCGGAAGCCGGCGACGCGACGGGCCAGTACGACCTTGCCAACATGCTGGCCGACGGTCGGGGCGTCGCAAAGGATTATGTCGAAGCGCTGAAATGGTACCGCGCCGCCGCCGATCAGGGCGACGCGGATTCAATGCTGGAGATCGGCGTCGCCTATGACTTCGGTCGCGGCGTGAAGCCCGACGCGCACGAAGCCCTCGTCTGGTTTCAGAAAGCCGCCGACAAGGGCCAGGTCACCGCGCTGAGCAACCTCGGTCTCTTCTACCGCGACGGCCGCGGCGGCCTGAAGCAGGACAGCGTCAAGGCGCGGCAACTGTTCGAAGCCGCTCTGGCCAAGGGGAACGCCAAGGCCGCCAATCATCTGGGCGTCATGTACGAGCGCGGCCTGGGCGTCCCTGTCGACATCCCCCAGGCGTTGAAGTGGTACGAAAAGGCCTTCGATCTCGGCGACGGCGAAGGGGCCGCCAATGCCGGCTACCTCTACGAGAAGGGCAAAGGCGTCGCGCAGGACTACGCCAAGGCACTCGACTGGTATCGCAAGGGCGCCAAGCTCGGCGACCCGGTTGCGACTTACAATATCGGGCACATGTACGAGACGGGTCTCGGCGTCGCGGTCGATGCTCGCGAAGCGATCAAGTGGTACCGCCAGGGCGCCGACCTCGGCGACAATTCGGCGCTGAACAATCTCGGCATCTTCTATTTGCGCGGCGAAGGCGGCGTAAAGATCGACTACGTCCAGTCGCTGGCGCTGTTTCGCAAGGCGGCGGACGCGGGCGACGACACGGCGATGTACAACGTCGGCTATCAGTACGACCGCGGCTTCGGCGTCACGGCAGACAAGGCCGAAGCGCTGAAATGGTATCGAAAGGGCGCCGCCCTGGGCGAACCCTATTCCCTCGCCGCGCTCGGACGCGCCTACAAGGACGGCAAGGGCGTGGCCGCCGACCCGGTGGCCGCCTATGAGTGGCTCAGTCTCGCCATCCCGCGTTTCTCCAGCACCCAGGACAGCGAACGGCAGGCCACGTCGGAGGCGCTCGACAGCCTGGCGGAAACGATGACGGCGGACCAGATCGCGCAGGCGCGCAAGAAGGCCGCCGACTGGAAACCGTCGGAGGGTTAGAGCGCGACGTCGAAGCTCTTGCGGAAACCCTGTTGTCCTTTGGGCGTGATCGTCAGCGCGCGCGAGTCCTTCATCCGGCGAATCCAACCCAGCTCTAACGTGCGGTCGAGCAACTGGGCGCCGAGATGGCCCGCCAGATGCGGGCGCCGCTCGCTCCAGTCCAGGCACGGGCGGCAGAACGGCCGCCGGCCGCGTATCGGGGTGGTCAGGTCGAGGCCGAACTCATCCAGGAATTTGCGCCCCGCGCGCGTGACCTCGCCGCCGTCGCCGTCGAGGGCCACGAACCGGCGCGCGACCAGGGCGTCGGCGAGCGCCACGCCCAGGCGCCCCGCCATGTGGTCGTAGCAACTGCGCGCCGTGCGCATGGCGTCGTCGCGCGGACCGGTGCGCAACGGTTTCGCCGGCTGCGTTGCGCTCGCCACCTGCATCATGGATTCGAGCATCGCGGCGACCTCGCCCGAGGCCAGGCGATGGTAGCGATGACGCCCCTGCGGCTCGACGCAGATGAGCCCCGCCGCCACCAGCCGCGACAGATGCCCGCTCGCCGTCTGCGGCGTGACGCCCGCCTGGTCCGCCAGTTCGCGTGCGGTCAGCGCACGCCCATCCACCAGCGCGAACAGCATGTTCGCGCGTCCCGGATCGCCCACCAGGGCGCCGATCTCGGCCAGGGCGCCCGTCTTCATTGTCGGCCCTTCATCGACACGTCTCCATGCCGCGACCCTAGGTCCGCGGCGTCCGCAATGCTTCGGCCCAGACCGAAGCGTCCCGGCGCTTGCATCCCTACCCTTTCCAAGAGACATGACAAGCGCGGCCGCTCCCTGCCGCACCCTTGCCGGAGGATCGCCCGTGACCGACGCCCCCCTTTCTCGCGCCGACAAGGCGCGCCGGCTGCAGGCGCTGCACGAGGCGCCCGGCGCCTTCGTGATCCCCAACCCCTGGGACGCGGGCAGCGCGCGCCTGCTGGCGGCGCTCGGCTTCGAAGCCTTGGCCACCACCAGCGCAGGCTTCGCCAACAGCGCGGGCCTGAAGGACGGCGCGCCCGGCCGCGACGAGGTGCTGCGCAACGCCCGCGACATCATCGCCGCCGCGCCCGGCGTTCCGGTGTCGGCGGACCTGGAGAACGGTTTCGGTCACGATCCGAGAGACGCGGCGCTGACCATCGAACGCGCGGCCGAGGCGGGCCTGGCGGGCGGCTCCATCGAGGACGCGACCGGCGATCCTGCGAACCCGATCTACGAATTCAACCACGCGGTCGAGCGCGTCGCCGCCGCTGCGGAAGCTGCGCACGCAAAGGCCGCGCCCTTCGTGCTCATCGCGCGCGCCGAGAACCTGCTGCGCGGCGTGAACGACCTCGACGACACCATTCGCCGCCTGCAGGCCTTCGAGAAGGCCGGCGCCGACATGCTCTACGCCCCGCTGCTGCCGGACCTCGACGCCGTGCACGCGGTGTGCAGCGCCGTTTCAAAGCCGGTGAACGTACTGGCCGCCGGCGCCTTGGCCAAATGCACCGTGGCCGAACTCGGCGCCGCCGGCGCCAGGCGCATCAGCGTCGGGTCAGGCCTCAGCAACGCCGCCTTCGGCGCCCTGGTCCGCGGCGCGCGCGAGATGAAAGACCAGGGCACGTTCGGCTTTCTGAGCGGCGCCATGGCGACGTCGGAGATGAACAAGCTGCTCGACACCGGCGGCTGACGGGAAACGGTTCGGTCACTACCGAACCCTGGCGTTCTTCGTTCGGGTTATCGCCGCCTCACACTCGGAGGCTGCGCCATGACCGTCACCTGTTTCATCACCTACAAGCTCGACCCGTTCAAACTCGCCGCGTTCGAGGCCTATGCGCAGGTGTGGCTCGATGTGATCCCCCAATGCGGCGGCGATCTGATCGGCTATTGGATGCCGCACGAAGGCACGAACTTCGAGGCCATGGCGCTGGTCTCGTTCAAGAGCCTCGCCGACTACGAGATCTATCGCGCCACCCTGCGTGACAGCGCCGAAGCCATGGCCAACTTCGGCCGGGCCCAGGACCAGAAGTTCATCCTGGAAGAACGCCGCGCCTGGTTGGGCAAGGTCGAGAAACCCCAAGCCCGGTAATCGAGGCCTCACCGACGCAGGGCCCTCGCCGGTCTTGCCTTAGCCCGGTCGTTTCGTCAGTCTCCGGCGTCCAATACACCGGAGTATCGCATGGCCACGCCCGCCCTCGCCGCCTCACCCCGCCTCGCCGACCTGATGGCCCGCGAGGTCGTGTGGGACAACCACGCCTGCATGCCGGTACGGCCCCAGGACGAGAGCTTCCTGCCCCAGCTCGAGCGTTGCCGTCACGCCGGCCTCGACGCGGTCACGCTGAACATCGGCTTCGGCGAGATGTCGATCGAGGAGCACATCCGCGTCTGCGCCACCATGCGCGACTGGATCAAGCGGCGCCCGGATCACTACGTCATCGCCGGCTCGGTCGAGGACATCCGCGGCGCCAAGGCGGACGGTAAGCTCGCGGTGCTGTTCGACATCGAAGGCATGCGCGCGGTCGATGACCAGCCTTCGCTGGTGCGGCTCTACTACGACCTGGGCGTCCGCTGGATGCTGATCGCCTACAACGCCAACAACAAGTCCGGCGGCGGCTGCCAGGACGAGGATTGCGGCCTGACCGACCTCGGCCGCCAGATGCTCGACGCCATGGCCGACGTCGGCATGATCACCTGTTGTTCGCACACCGGCTATCGCACCGCGGCCGAGGTGATCGATTACTGCAAGAACCCGGTGATCTTCTCCCACTCCAATCCGTTGGCCCTGTGGGAGCACCGCCGCAACATCCCCGACGACCTGATGCAGGCCTGCGCGGCCCAGGGCGGCGTCATCGGCCTGAACGGCATCGGCGTGTTCCTCGGCGACGTGAAGACCGAAACCATGGTGCGCGCCATCGACTATGTGGTGACCCTGGTCGGCCCCGAACACGTGGCGCTCGGCCTCGACTACATGTTCGACACCACGGAAATCGACGAGTTGATCGTCAAGATGCCCCAGGCCTTCCCCGCTTCCCTCGGCTACAAGCCCGGCATGTCCATCCCTATGGTCGAACCCGAACAGATCCCCGCCATCGGCGACGGCCTGCTCAACCTCGGCTACTCCGACGCGAACGTCGCCGGAATCTTGGGCGGCAACCTGCTGCGGGTCGCGGGACAGGTGTGGAAGTAGAGACCGCTAGTGCACCGGCACGGCAGACCCTGAACCGCCTCGCGCGTCATGGGCCCCGAACATCGTGGCGCCGGCGAGTGGCGGCATCTCCAGGGACAGAACGTCCGTCTCCTCGTCCTTTCCGGCCGAGAGCCTGGGCGATCCAATCGCAATACCCTCCGCGATCCCCCATTGGCCTTGCGTCTTGAACGAATAGCCGCGGCTTTCGAGCACGCGCTGCGTATCGGCGGACAGGGCGAAGGGCTCGAGATAGACCGTATCCGGCAGCCACTGTTCGTGGATGCGCGGCGCGTTGATCGCCTCCTGCACGTCCATGCCGTGGTCGACCATGTTGATGATCGCCTCCAGGGTGATGGTGATAATGCGCGAGCCGCCTGGGCTGCCGATCACAAGGACCACCTTGCCGTTCTTGGTCACGATGGTCGGGCTCATTGAGCTCAGCGGCGTCTTGCCGGGCGCAACCGCGTTAGCAGGCCCCTCGACCAGGCCGAACATGTTGGGCACGCCGGGCTTTGACGTGAAGTCGTCCATCTCATTGTTCATGACGATGCCGGTCGTCCCCGCGACGCGGTGGGCGCCGAACCAGTCGTTCAGCGTGTAGGTCACCGAAACCGCGTTGCCCGATTTGTCGACGACATCGTACTGGGTGGTGTTGTTTCCTTCGCCGAGACCGACCTTAGGGCCCAGCGTCGAGGACGGCGTCGCACGCTCCGGATCGATGCCGTCGCGCAACTTCGCCGCATAGGCGGGATCGAGCAGCTGGCTGAGCGGGTTGTTCACAAAATCCGGATCGCCCAGCTTGTTGTTGCGATCGACGTAGACGCGCCGCAACGTCTCAACGAGGTCGTGCACCTCGTCCGCGGAATGAAACCCCGCCTTCGTCAGATCATAGCCCGCGAGAACGTTCAGCGCTTCGCAGATCGCCACGCCGCCCGAACTCGGCGGCGGCGCCGAAATGATGTGATAGCCGCGATAGTCGCATTCCACCGGCTTCAACTCACGCACACGATAGTGCGCAAAGTCCGCCCGCGTGATGATCCCGCCGCCCTTGGCAGACGCATCGGCGATCGCGGCGCCGATCGGGCCTTTGTAGAACGCGTCCGGACCTTTCAACGCGATCAGCGCCAGCGTCTTCGCCAGCTCCGGCTGCACCAGACGGTCGCCCTTGGTCAGGGGCTTACCGTGCGGCTGAAAAATCCGCCGTGCCGTCGGGTCCTTCCCGAGAGCCTTGGCCTCGACCTGCATGATCGCCGCGTCGCCCTGATCGAGGATGTACCCCTGGCGGGCCAAACGGATCGCCGGCGCCATCAGCGCCGCGCGTGACATGGTCCCGTAACGCACCCGCGCGGTCTCCAACCCGAGCACCGTGCCCGGAACACCGACGGCCTTCCAGCTGTCGGTCGACAGCCCCGGCACGACGTTGCCCTTGGCGTCCTGGAATAGCGTCGCGGTCGCCGCCAGCGGCGCCTTTTCGCGATAGTCGAGGAACAACGAGCGTCCACCGGCCAGGTGCACGGTCATGAACCCGCCGCCGCCGATGTTGCCGGCCTGCGGATAGACCACCGCCAGCGCATAGCCGACCGCCACCGCCGCATCGACCGCATTGCCGCCCTTGCGCAGGATCTCGGCCCCCACGTCGGAGGCGATATGCTGGGCGGTGACCACCATGCCGCCGGACCCGGCGACGGGCTGGGGGTCGGCGGCGCGGGCCGAGGCGATCGCCAGGGAAAGACCCAGGGCGATACAGAGCGCACCGAGGGAAACACGCATGCGGGACTTGCTCATCAGGAACCGGCCTTCATCATCCGCGGGGGGAAATGGGGACATGTACTTGTTACGTGTCCCCGATTTCCCACGAGTGCTGCGGTCGGAAGGCTTATCCCAGGGCGCTGCGGCCCGAAAGCGGGGACACGTAACGAGTACATGTCCCCCCTTTCTACCTATGCCGTCGCGCGCGCCCGCTTCTTCGCACCGGCCTTCGCCGGCTCAAACCCCAGCGGCGGGCCGACGACGAACGGCGCCAGCGCCAGGTTTACCGCGCCGAGATAGCGCTCCTGCCGGTAGGCCGGGTCGGAAAAGCACGCCAGTTGCGAGGTCATGAAGAACATCGAGATGATGGTCATCATGGCGTCGAGGTCGGCGTCCTTGCGGACGCGGCCGTTGCGTTGGCCGGCGCCGACGATGGCGCGGATCTCTTCACTGGTTTCCGCCCAGTGCCGTTGCGCCGTGCGCACCGCGTAGGGTTCGCCGCGCGCGGCGTCGGCCAGCAGTTCCCAGAAGCACACGCCCGCGAGGCCCTTGGGTTGCGCGCGATCCTCAGGGGGGACGCGGAACAGGCGATCGAGCGCGTCGTCGTGGCGCCCCATCTCGCGGACGAAGGCGACCGCCGCCTCGCGGTGCTCGTCGACCAGGGCGGCGACGATCTCTTCCTTGCTGTCGAAGTAGTAGTAGAGGTTGCCCGGACTGATCGCGAGCGCTGCGCAAATGTCGCTGACGCCGGCGCCGCGAATGCCCTTTGCCCGGAAGCAGGCCACGGCCGCCTCCAAAATCTCGGCCCGCCTGGCCTCGGCCTTCTTGGTTCTGCCCATCCTGACTTGGCCCGTCATTACGCCGGATTACCTGTGATTTCCTCGACTTAGAGCGAGTGCTCTAAAATCGGTTGACGAATTTTCCAGTTCGGAAAATATTAGAGCGGTCACTCTAACTATTTTTCAAGGCGGAAACAACCGCCCGGGGAAGGATCGGTCATGACTTCGGTTCACCGCGTGGGCCTTGCGGCCTCATGCTCCTTGCTGGCGTTGCTGACGGCGGCGGGGGCCGCCCAGGCAGCGGACTCGCCCGCTCCCGCGACCACCGTTCAGGAGATCGTGGTCACGGCCGACAAACGGCCGGAGCTGGCGAAGAACGTGCCGGCCTCGATCACGGCGGTGCCGGCGCAGGCGCTGCAGAACCTGAACGCGACGCAGCTCGACGACTACGTCCAGCTCGTCCCGGGTCTCACCGTATCCAACGTCTCGAGCGCGGAGGCCGGAACCCAGCTCACCATCCGCGGCGTCACCACCGGTCCGGGCGGCAACCCGACCGTTGGCGTCTACATCGACGATTCACCGTTCGGCGGATCGACCGAGTTCGGCGGTTACACCATCCCCGATCTCGATCCCCAGGACCTGGAGCGGGTCGAGGTGTTGCGCGGGCCGCAGGGCACGCTCTACGGCGCGGGTTCGCTCGGCGGGCTGCTGAAATACGTCACCGCCGATCCCAATCCCGCGCGCCTGTTCGGCCGGATGGAGGTCGACGCGTCCTCGACCGATCACGGCGGCGACGGCTGGGGCGTGCGCGGTTCGGCGAACGTGCCGCTCAGCGATCAGTTCGCGCTTCGGATCAGCGGCTACGACCGCCAGGATCCCGGCTACGTCGACAACGTCCTGACCGGCCAGAGCAACGTCAACAAGACCGACGTCTACGGCGGCCGCGCCTCCCTGGCCTGGTTCGTCAACCCGGACTGGAAGGTCCGTCTGTCGGCGATCTACCAGTACCAGAAGGGCGCAGGCCCGCTGGTCGACTACAACCCCACGACCTTCCAACCCCTCGAAGGCGACCTGAAACAGGCCGACGCGGTCAACAGCGACGTCAACACCCAGAAGCTCCAGGCCTACAGCCTCGATATCGAGGGCAAGCTCGGCGACTTCGCGACCTTCACCTCGGCCACGGCCTATGACCGTCAGGACATGGACCTGTACGTCGACTACACCCAGCTGGTCAGCGGCTTGATCAGCGGCGTGTTCGGAGTTCCGGACGCGGGGATGAGCGTGGGCGACCTCGTCCGCGCCGACAAGTTCACCCAGGAATTCCGCCTCGCCTCACCGCAGGACAACAAGCTGTCGTGGCAGGCGGGCGTCTTCTATACCCACGAACAGACCGACGTTGCGCTCGTGGCGCCGGTGTTCAACGAGTTCACCGGCGCGCCGATCACCGGCCTGCCGAGTTTCCTCAACGGCAGCGTCGCGGCGCGCTTCCAGGAGGCGGCGGTGTTCGGCGACGTGACCTATCACGTCACCCCGGCCTTCGACGTTACCGCAGGCCTGCGCTACAGCCACAACGATCAGCAGAGCGCGACGCTCACGGGCGGCCTGCTCACCGCGCCGTCGAACGCGGACGTGAAGTCGGACGACAGCTCGACCACCTTCCTGCTCACCCCGCGCTGGCACATCGACGAAAACACCATGGTCTATGCGCGGATCGCCACCGGCTATCGCCCGGGCGGTCCCAACACCGGCATCGGCGGCACGCCGCTGACCTACGGCCCCGACCGCACCACCAACTATGAGATCGGGATCAAGAGCGACTTCGACGATCACAAGATCAGCCTCGACGCCGACGCCTACTGGATCGACTGGAAAGACATCCAGGTCCAGGAGGTGAGCGCCTTCGGCTCCTACATCGCCAACGGCTCGGCCGCGGTCAGCCGCGGCGCCGAAGGGTCAGTGTTCTGGCGTCCGGTCGCGGGTCTGCAGCTGTTCGCGAACCTGGCTTATCAGGACGCCTATGTGACCGAAGACTTCCCCGTAGGCGGCGCCATCGCCTCGGCCGGCGACCGCCTGCCGCTGACGCCGCTGTGGAGCGGCACGGTGGGCGGCGACTACAGCTTCCCGATCAGCAACGGGTGGAACGGCGTGTTCGGCGGCGACTGGCACGACGTGGGCAAGACCCAAGGCGCCTTCCCCAACCCCGGCGCCGTTCGCTTCCAGCATCCGTCCTACAACGTGGTCGACCTGCACGCCGGCGTCAGCAACGACCAGTGGCGCCTGGTGGTCTACGGCAAGAACCTCGGCGACTCCCGCGGCCAGACCTCAGACCTGAACCTCGGCGCCTTCAGCCGCGTGGCGATCATCCAGCCGCGCACGATCGGCGTATCCCTGTCCCGGTCCTTCTGACCGGCCGACGCGTTCCTCCGAACGCACCAAACTGAAATCGGCCCCGGAGACGACTCCGGGGCCGATTTTAAATCTACATCGATGAAGAACCGGACGCGAAATCAAGCGATCAGCTATGCACGCGCGCAAGCGGAACCGCATCACCAAATAGGCTGACTTGCCATGCACCTTTCCCAACAGCCTTGCGAAAGCGAACCGCACCGGGGTGTTGCGGAAGAGCGCTAAAACTCTTGGATGCCTCTTTTATCGTACGCTCCACAGTGCGGCCCCTGGCTCTGGGTTTTCGGCCAGCTAAAGACGTTGTCGAATAGGCGTCGCTCGTAAAGCCGAGAATTCGTTGCACGTCGATCTGCGATGGAAGGCTACCCTTGCCGCGCTTCCAAGGGGCTAGAGCGGCAGTAGGAGCCGGCATGAGCAACTCAGTCCATATCTCCGGATGGTCCCCAGTGGGGGAGCCGTGATGTGCAATCTTGAATAAAGAGCATTTCTGCCGTGGTCGCCCGCTACCCCCGATGATCGCCGACCAGCCCGTATTGGCATTTCCTTCCTCTTCGAGGTCGCCCCCGAAGAGCATAGCGTCGTCACCGACAGAAATAAAAACGACCGCAGAAAGATCGTTGCGGCTGCGATTCACCGCAACTCGCCGAGTTACCAAGCCAGGAATCTGTGTAGCTAGCCAGACGAGGAAGTTGTCATATTCTTTGTCGGAGGGGGAAAGAGTCCAGAGTTCGAGGCGCGCGCCGTGCGCCAACGGGATATCTGCCGAGCTATAGATCCTCTTGTTCGACGCCGCCAATCGGAGGGGTCCCCGCGGCACCGCGGCACGTAGCGCACCTCGCATTTCACGCACCCCAGATCGCGCACGAGCGGTTAGAGGTCGGTCATAGATCTCAGCATAAGTCGTGAACTCCTGCTTCCCGAGCGCGCCTGAAAGAATGAAATCCGCATCTGCGCAAGATGCTACAAGTTGCGCGAGACCTCTGATGTGATCATCGTCCCAGTGTGACGCGACGATCGCGACAACGTCGGATGGTGCCATACCCAGATCATTCAGGTATTGAAGAGAGGCTGGGCCGGAATCGCCAGGCCGCGCGCACGAGTCGATGAGCACCCATTTTCGATCGCCCAGATGTACGGCAATTGCCTCCCCGTAACCGGGGCCAATAACCGTTACCTCCAGCTCATCCGCCTTCGGGGGTGTATTGTAGTCATTCCCAGCGAATAGCATCAGAAAGAGCTTGCCCCCGCACCGCAGCGTCTTTCAGATCGCACTCGGTCCAGGCCGGGAGGCGGCGAAACACCAACGCGGAAATCCGCTCACGCTTTCCGAATGGCTGCTCGCGATATCCTATAATCCAACGGAAAACTCCGCCCAGCGCAACTAACTCGAGATCATCCGTATCGACGTCATCAAGATAGAGCACCGCCTCCTCTTCGTCGCCCGTAGCCTCAGTTTCCAAATCGAAGAGGCGCGCCGTGAACGAATTGTCCGCCTCGTTTATTGAGGTAACAAACCCCTCCCAGGATTGAAGCGTGACCAGGCGGGAACGAGGTTGGGTTCTCACGTGCGGAAGCTTCGACTGTCGCACAGTAAATTCTTTGGAGAACGTGTCGGTCGCAGCGTCTTTGGCGGGGCTTATTTCCGTATACGGAGCACCCACGTCTGGCTCCGACCGCATTTCACTTACCTTCGGCGAAATAGCGAGCCTTGCCGGCAAGTCACCGCTTGTGTTGTCCAATGACGTCGGACCAACCGCGACATTCGTGTCAAACGCCATCTTCGATCCCCATGATAGAATCGATGATCTCTTGAGACCTGCGCATCGACGTTTCCCAGTGTTCCTCAAGCAATTCCACGACCCTCGTTGCCGGGACAGACCTTTCGCCCGTCGCGAGGGTGAAATGATCATTGATATCAATCTTCGTGTCAGGAAATGAGGTTTCAAGTGCTTGCACTGTAACCCTTATGTATCCAGGCAGATCGTCGGGGCGTTTGTTCCGCTCCATTGTCATCGTCCGAAGTCCACCTAGACGCTCAGTCTTGTCGGGGTCGCCTAACAACGCACCCCACGGGGCTTTTGGTGCCAACGTATCGCCCAACAGATTCCAACTAGACTGGTCAGTTGACCTGCAGACGACCGTGCGATTGATCCCCATCATTCGGACGGGCGTATGACTCAGTAGAGAGAAGCAATTTATTGTGAAATCGCGAGCCCTGATAAGCGGCTCTTCAAGTGCAAATACGTTAAAATTTCATGCTCTCGACCATTAACCTCATCGAGGTCAAATTGATCGAGACGGCTTCTGGAAGCATGAACTCAAGACCGCCCGACATTGCTGCCTCGGCTTCAGCCTCACCAATAATCTTATTAGCTCTCAGCCAATCCGGCTGAAAGATAAGCGGATTGAGATTTCCGACGACCACGACGGTCGCGATGCTCTCTCGAACTTCGACCATGGATGCCCACCGCCTCAGGTCGTGGTCCCTGCCCTTGTGCCGTAGCAAAACAGTCAGGGCAAATGCTTAATAGTTCGGCCGCCCCACTCCCGCTGCAGCCGCAAGAGTGGGGTTAAACCGACCTTACTCCGCCGGTTCCACGATCTCCTGGGGCAACGCCTCCATCTGCTCTTCGCGTTGCGCCGTCAGCGCGTCGTCGCGCTGTTGCGCCACGCGTTGTAGGCCGCGCAGGTAGGAGCCGGTGCCGGCCGGGATCAGGCGGCCGACGATCACGTTTTCCTTGAGGCCTTCCAGCGTATCGACCTTGCCGTTGACGGCGGCGTCGGTCAGCACGCGGGTGGTCTCCTGGAACGACGCGGCGGAGATGAACGATTTGGTCTGCAGTGACGCCTTGGTGATGCCGAGCAGCACCGGTTGCGTCGCCGCCGGCCGGCCCTTGCGAGCTTCCGCCTTGACGCTCTCCAGATCCACGTCCGACTTGTCGAGGTGGTCGCCCTTCAGCAGGCCGGTATCGCCCGCGTCGAGGATTTCCACCTTCTGCAGCATCTGGCGAACGATCACCTCGATGTGCTTGTCGTTGATCGGCACGCCCTGGAGACGATAGACCTCCTGGATCTCGTTCACCAGGTACTCGGCCAGCGCCTCGATGCCCAGGATGCGCAGGATGTCGTGCGGATCGGGGTTGCCGTCGATGATGTAGTCGCCCTTGCGGATCAGGTCGCCGTCGTGAACGGCGATGTGCTTACCCTTGGGGATCAGGAACTCGACTGCATCGCCGCCGTCTTCCGGGGTGATCTTGATCCGGCGCTTGTTCTTGTAGTCGCGCCCGAACTCGACCCGGCCGTCCATTTCCGCGATGACCGCGCAATCCTTCGGCCGGCGCGCTTCGAACAGCTCCGCCACCCGCGGCAGACCGCCGGTGATGTCGCGCGTCTTGGCGCTTTCGGTGGGGATACGCGCGAGCACTTCGCCGGGCTTCACGTCGTCGCCGTCGCCGACCGAGAGGATGGCCCCCACGGGCAGCAGCATGCGCGCGTCGCCGCCGTTGGCCAGCTTCTTGTACTTGCCGTGGCCGTCGAGCACGCTGGTGGCCGGACGCAGGTCCGAACCGCGCGGGCTGGCGCGCCAGTCCGCGATCACGCGGTTGGCGATGCCGGTGGCTTCGTCGGTCTCCTCGCGGACGCTGAGGCCGTCCACCAGGTCTTCGAAGCGCACCTTGCCGCCGACTTCGGTGATGATGGGCGTGGTGTACGGATCCCACTCGGCCATACGCTGGCCCTTGATCACCTTGGCGCCGTCCTTGACCTTCAGGCGCGCGCCGTAGGGGGCCTTGTAGGTTTCGCGGTCCTTGCCATCGACCGAGACGGTGATCACCAGGTTACGGCTCATCGAGATCAGGTCGCCGTGAGCGCCCTTCACCGTTGCGCCGCCGGTGAACTTCACGATACCGGCGTTGGTGGCCTCGAAGAACGACTGCTCGGCCACCTGGGCCGTGCCGCCGATGTGGAAGGTCCGCATGGTGAGCTGGGTGCCCGGCTCGCCGATCGATTGCGCCGCAATGACGCCGACCGCTTCGCCGATGTTCACCCGCGTGCCGCGCGCCAGGTCGCGGCCGTAGCAGGCGCCGCAACAGCCGATCTCGCTTTCGCAGGTCAGCACCGAACGCACCTTCACCGAGACGATGCCGGCTTCGTCGAGGAGGTCGACCACGTCTTCGTCGAGGTAGGTGTCGGCCTTGATCACGACCTTGCCGGTGCCCGCATCCTTCAGGTCCTCGGCCGCGGTCCGGCCAAGCACGCGCTGCGCCAGCGAGACCAGCACGTCGCCGCCTTCGACCACCGCACGCAGGGTGATACCGCGCGTGGAGTGGCAGTCTTCCTCGGTGATGATGCAATCCTGGGCGACGTCGACGAGACGTCGCGTCAGATAGCCGGAGTTGGCGGTCTTGAGGGCGGTGTCGGCCAGCCCCTTACGGGCGCCGTGGGTGGAGTTGAAGTACTCCAGCACGGTCAGGCCTTCCTTGAAGTTCGAGATGATCGGTGTTTCGATGATCTCACCCGACGGCTTGGCCATCAGGCCACGCATGCCGCCGAGCTGCTTCATCTGGGCTTGCGAGCCGCGGGCGCCGGAGTTGGCCATCATGAAGATGGAGTTGATCTCGGCTTCGCGACCGTCCTTCGACGTCTTCTTGCGCGAGATCTCGGCCATCATTTCGTCGGCGACGCGATCGGTCGCCTTGGCCCAGGCGTCGACCACCTTGTTGTACTTTTCGCCCTTGGTGATCAGGCCGTCGGCGTACTGTTGCTCGTACTCTTCCACCAGCTTGCGGGTCTCTTCGACCATCGCCTTCTTGCGCTCAGGGATGACGATGTCGTCCTTGCCGAAGGAGATGCCGGCTTTCGCCGCTTCGCGGAAGCCCAGACCCATGACCTGGTCGGCGAAGATGACCGTCGCCTTCTGACCGCAGTGGCGATAGACCACGTCGATCAGGTTGCCGATCTCCTTCTTGGTCAGGTTCTTCTCGACCAGCTTGTGGTTGATCGCCGGGTGACGCGGCAGCAGCGCCGCGATCTTCATCCGGCCCGGCGAGGTGTCGATGACGCGGGTGATGACTTCACCCTTCTCGTTCATCTCGGTGTAGCGCGCCTTGATCTTGGAGTTGAGCGTCACCACGCCGGCGTCGAGCGCCGCGTCGATCTCGCCCAGGTTGGCGAAGTTCTTGCCTTCGCCCGGCTCTTTGTCCTTGATCATCGACAGGTAGTAGAGACCCAAGACGATGTCCTGCGACGGCACGATGATCGGGCGGCCGTTGGCGGGCGACAGGATGTTGTTGGTCGACATCATCAGGACGCGCGCTTCCAACTGGGCTTCGAGGCTCAGCGGGACGTGCACAGCCATCTGGTCGCCGTCGAAGTCGGCGTTGAACGCGGCGCAGACCAGCGGGTGCAGCTGGATCGCCTTGCCTTCGATCAGCTTGGGCTCGAACGCCTGGATGCCGAGGCGGTGCAGCGTGGGCGCACGGTTCAGAAGAACCGGGTGCTCGCGGATCACCTCTTCCAGCACGTCCCAGACCTGGGGCTGCTCGCGCTCGACCATGCGCTTGGACTGCTTCACGGTGCCCGACAGGCCCTTGGCGTCCAGGCGCGCGTAGATGAACGGCTTGAACAGCTCGAGCGCCATCTTCTTGGGCAGGCCGCACTCGTGCAGCTTCAGCTCGGGACCCACGACGATGACCGAACGGCCTGAGTAGTCGACGCGCTTGCCGAGCAGGTTCTGACGGAAACGGCCTTGCTTGCCCTTCAGCATGTCGGCGAGCGACTTCAGCGGACGCTTGGACGCGCCGGTGATGACGCGGCCGCGGCGGCCGTTGTCGAACAGGGCGTCGACCGCTTCCTGCAGCATCCGCTTTTCGTTGCGGATGATGATGTCCGGCGCGCGCAGCTCGATCAGGCGCTTCAGTCGGTTGTTCCGGTTGATCACCCGGCGGTAGAGGTCGTTCAGGTCCGAGGTGGCGAAGCGGCCGCCGTCGAGCGGCACGAGCGGGCGCAGTTCCGGCGGAATCACCGGAACCATGGTCAGGATCATCCACTCGGGACGGTTGCCGCTCTCGAGGAAGGCTTCCATCAGCTTCAGCCGCTTGGAGGCCTTCTTCGCCTTCATTTCCGACGGGTTGTCGGCCAGCTCGCCGCGGTGCTTTTCCGCTTCGGCGTGCAGGTCGATGCCGATCAGCATGTTGCGCACGGCTTCAGCGCCGATCTCGGCGGTGAAGGTGTCGTCGCCGAACTCTTCCTGGTAGCGGTAGTACTCGTCTTCGCTGAGCAGCTGGTGCAGCTTCAGCGAGGTGAGGCCCGGTTCCGTGACGATGTAGTTCTCGAAATAGAGAACCCGCTCCACGTCCTTCAGCGCCATGTCGAGCATCAGCGAGATGCGCGACGGCAGCGACTTCAGGAACCAGATGTGGGCGACCGGCGAGGCCAGTTCGATGTGGCCCATGCGCTCGCGGCGCACGCGCGCGAGGGTGACCTCGACGCCGCACTTTTCGCAGATGATGCCCTTGTACTTCATCCGCTTGTACTTGCCGCACAGGCACTCGTAGTCCTTGGTCGGACCAAAGATGCGTGCACAGAACAGGCCGTCGCGTTCTGGCTTGAACGTGCGGT
This sequence comes from Caulobacteraceae bacterium, assembly GCA_036501825.1. GTDB lineage: Bacteria > Pseudomonadota > Alphaproteobacteria > Caulobacterales > Caulobacteraceae > JAFECT01. Next base: position 22,314 of record DASXZP010000048.1, read on the forward strand.
AGTTGATGGTTTCCGGCTTCTTGATCTCACCGAAGGACCACGACCGGATCTTCTCGGGCGAGGCCAGCGAGATGCGGATCTGGTCGAAGGTCGGGGCGGCGACCACCGGGTTGAAGATATTCAGGACTTCCTGGTTCATTTGCTTTCCAGTTCGTCGTGCGGGCGAACCCGCGTGCATTACAAAAGGGGCGGAAGACGGCGAGGGCCGGACGCGCGGGGAGGCGCGTCCGGGATTATCCTCAGCTGTTCTCCAGCTCCACGTTCAGACCCAGCGAGCGCATTTCCTTCACGAGCACGTTGAAGCTCTCCGGAATGCCGGCCTCGAAGGTGTCGTCGCCGCGGACGATCGATTCGTAGACCTTGGTGCGGCCCGCGACGTCGTCCGACTTCACCGTCAGCATTTCCTGCAGGGTGTAGGCGGCGCCGTAGGCTTCCAACGCCCACACTTCCATTTCCCCGAAGCGCTGGCCGCCGAACTGCGCCTTGCCGCCCAGCGGTTGCTGGGTCACCAAGCTGTACGGTCCGATCGAACGCGCGTGGATCTTGTCGTCCACGAGGTGGTGGAGCTTGAGCATGTAGATGTAGCCCACGGTGACCGGGCGCTTGAACTGATCGCCGGTCTGGCCGTCGTAGAGGATCGACTGGCCGGTGCGGTTACAGCCCGCCTTCTCGAGCAGGTTCTCGATGTCGGCGATGTGGGCGCCGTCGAACACCGGCGTCGCGAAGGGCACGCCCTTGGACAGGTTCCGCGCGAGTTCGACCAGCTCGGCGTCGTCCTCGGGCAGTTCCTGATCCTTGCCGTAGACGTCCTTCAGCCAGGCGGTGATCGCCTTCTTCTGTCCGCCGTTCTGCCAGTCTTCGAGCAGCTTGCCGATCTGGCGGCCCAGGTTGGCCGAGGCCCAGCCCAGGTGCGTTTCGAAGATCTGACCGACGTTCATGCGCGAAGGCACGCCCAGCGGGTTCAGCACCACGTCGACCGAGGTGCCGTCTTCCAGGTGCGGCATGTCCTCGATCGGCAGGATCTTGGAGATGACGCCCTTGTTGCCGTGACGGCCGGCCATCTTGTCGCCGGGCTGCAGCTTGCGCTTCACCGCGACGAAGACCTTGACCATCTTCATCACGCCGGGCGGCAGCTCGTCGCCGCGCTGCAGCTTTTCGACCTTGTCCTCGAAGCGGCGATCGAGGCGCTTTTTCGCCTCGTCGAACTGCTTCTTCATGGCCTCGATCTCGCCCATCGCCTTTTCGTTCGAGAGCGCGATCTGCCACCACTGGCCGCGCGAGAGTTCGGCAAGCTTGGCGGCGGTGATCACGCCGCGGCCCAGGCCCTTGGGACCCGAAGTCGCGGTCTTGCCGAGGAGCACGTGCTCCAGGCGGCCGTAGGTGTTGCGCTCGAGGATCTTGAGCTCGTCGTCGCGGTCCTTGCCGAGACGTTCGACCTCCTCACGCTCGATGGCCATGGCGCGTTCGTCCTTGTCGACGCCATGACGGTTGAACACGCGCACTTCCACGATGGTGCCGGCGACGCCCGGCGGCAGACGCAGCGAGGTGTCGCGCACGTCCGAAGCCTTTTCGCCGAAAATGGCGCGCAGCAGCTTCTCTTCCGGCGTCATCGGGCTTTCGCCCTTGGGCGTAACCTTGCCCACCAGAATGTCGCCCGGCTGGACTTCGGCGCCGATGGCCACGATGCCGGCTTCGTCGAGGTTGCGCAGGGCTTCCTCGCCGACGTTGGGAATATCGCGGGTGATCTCTTCCGGACCCAGCTTGGTGTCGCGGGCCATGACTTCGAACTCCTCGATGTGGATCGAGGTGAACACGTCGTCGCGCACGATGCGCTCGGAGATCAGGATCGAGTCTTCGAAGTTGTAGCCGTTCCAGGGCATGAACGCGACGAGCGCGTTGCGGCCCAGCGCGAGTTCGCCGAGATCGGTTGAGGGACCGTCGGCGATGACGTCGCCCTTCACCACCGCGTCACCGACGCGGACCAGCGGGCGCTGGTTGATGCAGGTGTTCTGGTTCGAACGCTGGAACTTCGACAGGCGATAGATGTCGACGCCCGGACGCGAAGGATCTTCCTCCTCCGTGGCGCGCACGACGATACGCGTGCCGTCGATCTGTTCCACCTGGCCGGTGCGGCGAGCCACCACCACGGCGCCGGAGTCGCGCGCGACCACGTCTTCCATGCCGGTGCCGACCAGTGGCGCGTCGGCCTGGATCAGCGGCACGGCCTGACGCTGCATGTTCGAGCCCATCAGCGCGCGGTTGGCGTCGTCGTTTTCGAGGAACGGGATCAAGGCCGCGGCGACGGACACCACCTGCTTGGGCGAAACGTCCATGTAGTCGACGTCGGCCTTGGGCGAGAGGGTGACTTCACCGTTGATGCGCACGGTGATCAGGTCGTCGACCAGCATGCCCTTGGACAGGTTCACATTGGCCTGGGCGATGGTGTGCTTCGCCTCTTCCATGGCCGACATGTAGACCACGTCGCCCTGGACCTTGCTGTCGGTAACCTTGCGGTACGGGCTTTCGATGAAGCCGTACTTGTTCACCCGCGCGTGGGTGGCCAGGCTGTTGATCAGACCGATGTTCGGGCCTTCCGGCGTTTCGATCGGGCAGATGCGGCCGTAGTGGGTCGGGTGCACGTCGCGGACTTCGAAGCCCGCACGTTCCCGCGTCAGACCGCCCGGGCCAAGCGCCGAGAGACGGCGCTTGTGGGTGATTTCCGACAGCGGGTTGGTCTGGTCCATGAACTGCGACAGCTGCGACGAGCCGAAGAACTCACGCACGGCCGCGGCGGCCGGCTTGGCGTTGATCAGGTCGTGCGGCATGACCGTGTCGATATCGACCGAGCTCATGCGTTCCTTGATTGCGCGCTCCATGCGCAACAGGCCGACGCGGTACTGGTTTTCCAGGAGTTCGCCGACCGAACGCACCCGGCGGTTGCCCAGGTTGTCGATGTCGTCGATTTCACCACGGCCGTCACGCAGGCCGACGAGCACCTTCAGCACTTCGAGGATGTCGTCCTTGCGCAGCACGCGCATGTCGTCGGAGACGTCGATCTCCAGGCGCAGGTTCATCTTCACCCGGCCGACGGCCGAGAGGTCATAGCGTTCGCTGTCGAAGAACAGGCCGCCGAACATGGTCTCGGCCGCTTCGATGGTCGGCGGTTCGCCCGGACGCATGACGCGATAGATGTCGAACAGCGCGTCTTCGCGGGTCGAGTTCTTGTCCACGCGGAGGGTGTTGCGGATATAGGCGCCCACGGTGACGTGGTCGATGTCGAGCACGTCGATGGTGGTGAAGCCCTGTTCTTCCAGGGTCGCGATCATCGCGGCGTCGAGCTCGTCGCCCGCTTCCGCGTAGATTTCGCCGGTCTTCACGTTCACCGCGTCGCGCGCGAGATAGCGGCCGACCAACGCGTCGGGCGCCAGTTGCAGCGACTTCACGCCCTGATCCTGCAGCTTCTTCGCCGCACGGGCCGAGATCTTGTGACCGGCCTGGGCCACGACTTCACCGTTGGCCGCGTTGACCAGGTCGAACTCGGGCTTCACGCCGCGCCAGCGCTCGGGCTTGTACGGGGTGATCCAGCCACCGCCCTTCTTGGCGCGCTGATAGGGGACGGTTTCGTAGAAGGTCTTGAGGATCTCTTCCGAGTCCATGCCCAGCGCGTACATGAACGTCGTCGCCGGCAGCTTGCGGCGGCGGTCGATACGCACGAACACGATGTCCTTGGCGTCGAACTCGAAGTCGAGCCACGAACCGCGATAGGGAATGATGCGGGCGGCGAACAAGAGCTTGCCCGAGGCGTGCGTCTTGCCCTTGTCGTGGTCGAAGAATACGCCCGGCGAACGGTGCATCTGCGAGACGATGACGCGCTCGGTGCCGTTAACGACGAAGGTGCCCTTGTCGGTCATGAGCGGGATATCGCCCATGTAGACGTCCTGCTCCTTGATGTCCTTGACCGAGCGGGCGCCGGTTTCTTCGTCGGCCTCGAACACGATCAGGCGCAGCTTGACCTTCAGCGGCGCGGCATAGGTCATGTCGCGCTGAATGCACTCTTCCACGTCGTACTTGGGCTCTTCGAACTCGTACGACACGTATTCCAGCGTGGCGCGCTCGTTGAAGTCCTTGATCGGGAACACCGACTTGAAGACCGCCTCGATGCCCTCGTCGGTGCGCTTGCCGGGACGGCTCTCGCGCTGAAGGAACTGCTCGTAGGACGAACGCTGAACCTCGATGAGGTTCGGCATCTGGACAGCCTCGGGGATGCGGCCGAACGACTTCCGGATCCGCTTCTTGCCGGTGAAGGATTGCGCCATTTTGTTTCCCTGGGACGCGGGAGGAGGCTCCGCGCCTGAAATGCAATTTGGGCAAACGGGATGGCCAAGGCCGCCCGGTCGCCTGGTTTTCGCGTCCACCCTCAGGCCAGCCCCGGAACGGGACCGTCGGACGCCGCATTTAGCTCCCGGGCAGGAGCGCCTCTTCGCATCGGCCGGAGGGTAGGCAGCCGCGCCTCGAGGCTTTAGGATTTGCTGCAACAGCAAAGCCCCACGCGAGTCTCTCGATTCGCGCGGAGGGCGTATGTAGTCCCAACACGGATAGAAGAAAAGACCCCCTCCCCCGGAAATCCAAGGATTTTTTAACAGACGGCCCCGCGGCAAAACGGCCCGGACGGCCAAGCCGTCCGCAGGACTTCAATAGCCGAGCCGGAACCATAGTTTTTTCCGCGCGTTAGCTTGTGCTTATCTGGGGGCCTAGCTTGACCGTTACCGAGGAACCCGCCGCCGAATCCGCCCCCGCCAAGCCGCGCCGCGCCCTCGGCGCGATGAGCCCGGGCGCGCTGGAGGCCCGGCATTACGAAAAGCTGGTCCAGTCGGTCGTGGACTACGCCATCTATATGCTGAGCCCGGACGGCACGGTGACCAGCTGGAACGCCGGGGCCGAGCGGATCAAGGGCTACGCCCCCGAAGACATCATCGGGCGCCATTTCTCCGAGTTCTATACCGAGGAGGACCTCGCGCGGGGCCTGCCCCAGCACGGCCTGGAGGTCGCTGAGAACGTGGGCCGGTTCGAGGCTGAAGGCTGGCGGGTCCGCAAGGACGGCAGCCAGTTCTGGGCCAGCGTGGTGATCGACGCGATCCGCAACGACGAGGGCGAGCTGATCGGCTTCGCAAAGCTGACCCGCGACGTGACCGAACGGCGCGAAGCCCAGCAGCGCCTCGACCAGACCCGCGACCAGCTGTTCCAGTCGCAGAAGATGGAAGCCCTGGGTCAGCTCACCGGCGGCCTGGCCCACGACTTCAACAACCTGCTCACCGCCATCATCGCCGCGGCCGAGCTCGGCCTGCGCAACCGCCACGACGACGCCAAGCTGGAGACCCTGCTGCGCGCGGTGGTCAGTTCCGCCCAGCGCGGCGGCGCCTTGACCCGCCAGCTGCTCGCCTTCGCACGCCGCCAGCCCCTCGAAACCAAGATCGTCGACCTGCGCGAGGAGCTGCCCGAGGTGGTGAGCCTGATCCGCCACTCGGTCTCGCCCGAGATCGAGCTGATCACCGAGTTCTCCGACCAGCTCTGGCGTCTGGACACGGACTCCGCTCAGCTCCAGCTCGCCCTGCTCAACCTCGCCTTCAACTCGCGCGACGCCATGCCGGGCGGCGGCACGCTGCGCATCGCCGCCTCCAACGTGGAGCTCGACGGCAAGCCCGACGGCCTGATCGGCCCGCACGTGGCGATCACCGTCGCCGATACCGGCATAGGCATCCCCGAAGAGATCCAGGCGCGGGTGTTCGAGCCGTTCTACACCACCAAGAGCTTCGGCAAGGGCACGGGCCTCGGGCTGAGCCAGGTCTACGGTTTCGCCCTGCAAAGCAAGGGCGCCATCACCCTCGCCTCCGAAGAGGGCCACGGCGCCTCGATCACCCTCTACCTGCCGTCGAGCAACCGTTCGCCCGAACTGATCGCCGCGCGCAAGTGCAGCGAAGGCTACGCGCGCATCCTGATCGTCGAGGACGACGTGGTGGTGGCCGAACTCGCCGGCGCGCTGCTGCAGGAGCTCGGTTACGAAAGCGAGATGGTCAACAGCGGGCGCGAGGCCTTGGCGCGGCTCACCCGCGACGACGCCTTCGACCTGATCTTCGCCGACATCATCATGCCCGGCGGCATCAGCGGCCTCGAGCTCGCGCGCAAGATTCGCGAACGTTTCCCCGAACTGCCGATCCTGCTCACCACCGGCTTCAGCGAAGCCATGGGCGGCGACACCATGGAGTTCCCGCTGATCTCCAAGCCCTACGACTTCGACGCGTTGCAAGCGACGCTGGAAGAGCTGCTTCCGAAGCGGGCGCAGGTCTGATCTGACCCGCTTGACAATCCATAACCGTTTGGTTATTGATTGCCGATGCCCACCTCCCCGGACACCCTGTTCAAGTCTCTCGCCGACCCCACCCGGCTGGCGCTCTTCGAACGGCTGAGCCGCGAGGGCGAGCTGACCGTGCACGCCCTCACCCGCGGCGCCGGGGTTTCCCAACCGGCGGTGTCGAAGCACCTCGCCCAGCTTCGCGACGCGGGTCTGGTCAGCGACCGCAAACAGGGCCGCGAGACCCACTACCGCGCCGAGCCCGAGGCGCTCGCACCGATGCTCGACTGGCTGACCTTCTACGCCGTGTTCTGGCGTGAACGCTTCGACAAGCTCGAAGACCTGCTCAAACGGATGGACCAATGACCGACGCAACCGCCAGCGGCGCCGAGCGCGCCCCCGAAACCCGCAGCGTCGTGATGGAGCGCGACCTGCCGCATCCGCCCGAGAAAGTCTGGCGCGCCCTGACCACGCCCGCCCTGCTCGAAGACTGGCTGATGAAGAACGACTTCGAGCCGCGCGTCGGCCACAAGTTCGCCTTTCGCATGGAGCCGTCTCCCGCGCCCAACTGGGACGGCGTGGTCCTCGCCGAAGTGCTCGAGGTCGATCGGCCGCATCGGCTTTCCTACACCTGGGGCGCGTTCTCGCTCGCGTCGGTCGTAACCTGGACGCTGACGCCGACTGCGACGGGAACCCACGTGCGCATGGAGCATCGCGGCTTTGGCCCCGACAACGAAAACGCCTACCGCGGCGCCACCGCCGGCTGGACGCGGTTTATCGGCCAACTGGAAAATCTTCTCGCGCACGTCGCGTGACGCGCGCGTCTCCTGTTCTCCCCGAAGCGATCAGAAAGGATATCGCTATGAAGATGAAGGTGCTGAGTATCTATGTGGACGACCAGGAAAAGGCGCTCGGCTTTTACACCGGCGTCATGGGCTTCACCAAGAAGGCCGACTTCTCCAACGGGCCCTACCGTTGGCTGACCGTCGCCACCGCCGAAGATCCCGACGGCGTCGAACTGCAGCTCGCGTCGAGCGACGACCCCGCGGCCAAGGCGTATCAGAGCGCGCGGCTGCAGGGCGGCAAGCCCGCGGTGATGTTCTTCACCGACGACGTGAAGGCCGACCACGACCGCATCGCAGCCAAGGGCGGCCAGTTCAAGATGCCGCCGACCGACGTTCCGGGCGCCACCATCACCCAACTCGAAGACACCTGCGGCAACCTGCTGCAGATCAGCCAAGTGAAGCGCTGGTCCTGACCCAGCGCGGCGGCGCCTGAACCGCGCCGCAGAACCAACCTGCAAAAGACCATGACGCCGAAACCAGCGCGCCTGCGCGCCGGTTGTCGGACCACCGCGTCCAAAATGAAAGGACTCCTCCCATGCAAGCCCGTATGACCAGCCCGCTCTACCTGCTGCCCGACGTGTTGAAGGGCCTGATGGCCATCGGCCAAGTCCGCGACGAAGGCGTTTCGGAAAAGGTGCTCGGCATCGTTCATCTGCGCGCCAGCCAGATCAACGGCTGCGCTTTCTGCAACGACATGCACGCGCGCGAACTGAAAGCCGCCGGCGCCGCCGAAGACTACATCTGGGCCATCGCCACCTGGCGCGAAAGCATCCTGTTCAACGACGCCGAACGCGCCGCGCTCGCGCTGACCGAATCCGCCACCCGCATCGCCGACCAGCCCGACGCCGTCCCCGATGCGATCTGGAACCAAGCCAAAGCGCACTACCCCGAAAAAGCGCTGGCCCTGCTGATCGTCCACATCGGCCTGATCAACTTCTTCAACCGCATCAACGTCACCATCCGCCAACCCGCGGACCCGGTGATCACCGCGGCGGTCGTGAAGCAGGCGGCGCAGAAGGCGATGGAACAGGCGTAGGCGCGTCGCACAAAAATCCTCCCCCGCGCAAAGCGCGCAGGGGAGGTGGCGGCCGAAGGCCGACGGAGGGGCCAGCGCCGACGTTGGCCGCAAATCGTCAAATTCAGCGCACGCCGCCGGCACGCCAATCACCAACCGCCGCGCCGGCCCCTCCACCACTTCGTGGTCCCCCTCCCCTACGCGCTGCGCGCGGGGGAGGATTTGGCATTCAATCGCCGAGCTTGAAGTTTACCGGAATCTCGACGTGTTGGCCCGCGTGCGAGCAACTCGCGTCCATTTGAGCTTGGTAGAAACGCATCAGTTTGAGGGCCGCCGTGTTCAAGCGCGGATTTTCCGAATGCGTGACTCGGCATGCCCGTAGGCGGCCGCTGCGCGTGAACACGCAGTTTATCACCACGCGCCCCACCTCGATGGGTTGGTCAGTGCGAGTCGGTGGCGGGAAGAGGTGCGAGGCTTCCGCATCGCTCGGATGCCGAATCCAAAGCGCTTCCTTGACGACTTTCGCGTGCGGGGCACACGCAGGTCCGTCGGCCGTGACCATCTGTGCATCGCCTGCAGCCAGGGCTCCCGCAAAGAACGCGATGAGAATGCTCATGGCACGCCTCCCTCAACCCGCCAACCATACCACAAAACAAAACGGGCCCGGACGTTGCCGTCCGGGCCCGCTGCAAGATCGTGGCGATCGTCAGATCACTTGATCTGGACGCTGGCGCCGGCTTCTTCCAGCTTCTTCTTGATTTCTTCCGCTTCTTGCTTGGAGATGTTCTCCTTCACGTTCTGCGGAGCGCCTTCGACGAGGTCCTTGGCTTCCTTCAGGCCGAGATCGCCACGGACAGCGCGGACTTCCTTAATCACGTTGATCTTCTTGTCGCCGCCGTTGGTGAGAACGACGGTGAACTCGGTCTGCTCTTCAGCAGCCGGAGCGGCCGCGCCGCCGCCGGCGCCGGGCGCCGCCATCATGGCGACGGGAGCGGCAGCCGAGACGCCCCACTTTTCTTCGAGCAGCTTGGAGAGTTCAGCCGCTTCCAGGACGGTGAGGGCCGAGAGGTCGTCGACCAGTTTTTCGAGCTTAGCCATGTCTGATTTCCTTCAAAGGGTGTTGTGTGTGCGGTTGATGACCGATCAAGCGGCGTCTTTGGCGGCGTAAGCGCCGACGACGCGGGCCAGCTGACCCGCCGGAGCTTGCAGAACGCCGGCGATCTTGGTCGCAGGCGCGTTGAGCAGGCCCAGCAAGGTGGCGCGGATTTCGTCCAGGGTCGGCAAAGACGCGAGGGTCTTCACACCGGCCTGATCGAGAACAGCATCACCCATGAAGCCGCCGACAACGGTGAACTTGTCGTTGTCCTTGGCGTATTGGGTCACGACCTTGGCGGCGGAAGTCACGTCGGGGCCGTAAGCGATCGCAACGGGGCCTTTGAACAGGGCGTGCTTGCCGCCGTTCCCGTCCCCGTTCAGCGCCTTTTGGGCCAGACGGTTCTTCACCACCTTCAGCTTGGCGCCGTCTTTCGCAAGACGGCCCCGAAGGTCGGTCATTTCCGCAACGGTCAGACCCAGGTAGTGGGTCACGACCACGGCGCCGGCTTGGTCAAAGACGCCCTTGAGCGCTTCGATCGAGTCGGCTTTTTGTGCGCGGTCCATCGCGGTCTCCGTAGTTGCAGCAGCCGGGAAATCCGGCGGCCAAACGATCACGGCGCGTCCGCGCGAAGCGATGCTCCTCGCGGCCGTTCCGTTCAGCCTGTCCCGAGATGCCAGGCGCGCTAACCGGTCCGCGGTGCGGATTATCGGATCAGGCGTCTTGCTCCCCGTCTCCCCGCGGTAAAGTTTAAGGCCCCATGACACAGAGGTCGGGGGCCCCGCAGTTCTCGGACAGGATCGGTGTGGGGAACGACCCCCGCACCGGACCGCGGGCGTTTACAGGAAAGGGGCCGGGAAGGCAATTGGGGCTTGGGACTCCGGGCCCCCATAGCGACGATTTACCTTTGATTAATCATTTAAGTCTTTGGTCTGCCTCCCGATTCTTTGCGGGGGACTCGGGAACCAAGGGCGACTCGCCCTATTATTGTGATGCGGTCGAGAACCCGGCCGCGCTCTCGCCGCTCCCGACGTCGAACGCTCCGGAGCCGGCCGGACCAAGCCAATGTTTGCCACCCTCCCCATCCCCGACGTCGATCTGGCGACCGGCCAAGTCATCACCCTGCCCGAGCCCAAGCCCCGGCTGACGCCGCGCGAACAGCACGCCCACATGCTGGTGGTCGCCGCCGCCCGCCGGCTTCGCGCCCGTGAGCGCATGGGCGTCCAGCGCCACGAGGACGCCGACTACTGGAAGTCGGTCGCCCCCTCAGCGGTGAACAAGGCCCGCGGCCTGCGGGAGCATCCGAACTTCCAGCGCCTGCCGGACTAGGCCTCGATTACGCGTAGGCGGCCGAGAGATCGGCCCCGTACGCTTCGCCGACCAGGACCTGGGCCTTGTTCCAGGCGCGTTCGGGCGTCGCGGCGAGCCGGCAGAGCGACGACGGCCGCGACCAGCTCTCGAAATAGGAGATGTTCTTGCCGTAGCTGTTGTTCAGCAGGACGTGGGGGATGCCCGCCAGGGTGCACAGGATGTGGCCGTGCAGGCGGTCGGTGACCACCACCTTGCCCAGCGACAACAGACGGATCGCGCGCGAGACCCACACCGCTGCGCGTTCCTCGGAATTCAGCTTGTCATAGTCGGTCGTCCTGGATTTTTCATCCAGCATCATGCGGTACCAGTCGGTCACGAACAGGCGCGTGCCGGCGACCTTGCCGAGCACGATGACCTCGATGGGATCGTCGAACTCGCCGAGCGAGAACCGCCGCCCCGCCATGGTGAGCCTGGTGGCCGTGACCGGGCGCGCGCCGCCGCTGCTTTCGAGGTCGTCGCGCGTGATCCACACGACATCGAACACCGGCTTGCTGTCGCGCTTGAGGCCTTCGATCATGCAGGCCATGTCCGGCGCCAGGAACACCTGCGCCTTGTCCCCGAGGGCGGTGGTCAGGATGTGGTGGGACAGGACGTCGCGCGCGGTCAGGGTCACCCGTCCGTGCCGCGCGACCGCATCGACGGTGCGCTGCAGCGAGTCCGACGAAAAGAACATCACCGTCTGCGGGAAGAAGACGAACGCGTTGTCGGGAAAGTCAGCGAGCAGCTTGAGCTTGAACTGGTGATAGGTGGGATAGAGGTCGCCGAAGTTGCCGCCGCCGTGGATCAGGACGGTCCCGTCGCCGAGCGCCTTGGCCATCGCGTCGCGGTCGTAGGTCTCGCTGCTGCATTCATAGACCACGTCTACGCCGAGCTGGCGCAGCAGAACCTTCTCGCCCAGCCAGATGGCGTGGTCGCCGCAGTTCTTGGTGTCCTGAAAATCGACCAGCGCAACGGGCCGCGTGGGATCGATCAGCGGCCGGTAAAGGTCGGTTAGTCGGCCGCGATGCCGCTCTATCGCGTCAGCAGTCACGTCATTCGCCCTTCGGTCTTCGACGCCTCTTAGCGGGCGTCTAAGAACCCTGAGCATGCCCCGCAGCGGCGCGTTCTGCAACGCCCCGATGCAGGGACGCCGCCTCTCTAGTCCTGGTCGGGGGCGCCGAGGGGGAAGTAGCCGCGGTAGGGCCGCGCCTCCTCGATGCAACGGGCGAAGGACGGCCGCGCGTTCAGGCGCGAGCGATAGGCGCGCACATGCTTGAACTGCTCGCCGATCGGGTGGGTCCAGTCGGCGTAGAACAGCGCCGGCGCCGCGGAACAGTCCGCCAGCGTGAATTGGTCGCCGATCGCCCACTGGCGGTCCGTCATGCGCGCCTCGAGCCAGGCGTAGGCCGTTTCCAGCAAGGCGCGCGCTTCCTCGACGCCAACCGGGTCGCGATCCTCCGGCTTGCGGATGGCGTTGAACACGATGCGGCCCTGGGGCGTGGAGACGTAGTTGTCGAAGAAGCGGTCCATGAACCGCGCCTCAAGCGCCTGATCGGCGTCCGTGGGGATCAGCCGCACCGGCCCCGGGTGATGGATCTGCAGGTGCTCGATGATGATCGAGGATTCCATCACCGACCGGTCGCCGTCGCGCAGCAGCGGGAAGCGCTTGATCGGCCACAGCCCGGCGAACACCGGAAAGTTTTCCGGCGCGGCCTGATCCAGCAGCTTCAGGGTGAAGGGCGTGTTGTTCTCGTACAGGGCCATCGTGGCCTTCTGGCAGTAGGACGAGAACGGATGGGAATAGAGTTCGAGCGCCATGGGTCAGGCCTTCACCATGTCTTCGTCGAAGGCGGCGACCAGGCGATCCATCAGCATGCCGGTGCCGTGTTCGCGCTGGCCCGCGTCGTCATAGCCGTCGAGGAAGACGCCCTGTTCGGTGATCTTCAACCGGGTCTTTGAACCGTCGGGCGTCAGTTCGATGGTCGCGAGCGAGACGGAAATCCTGTTCCCGTTCACATGCATTTCGTAGGTGTAGACCATGCGCTGGTTCTCGACGATGTCGTGATAGCGCGCGTCGAACTGGGTGACCTTGCCGTTCGGCCACTCGCCGCTGAGATGCTCAGTCCCGCCGACGCGGAAATCCATCGCACGCCGCAGCAGCTTCCATTCGCCGCCGCCGGCGAACCAGCGCTGCTTGCCTTCCTCGGTGGAGAAGGCGGTGAACACACGCGCCGGCTTTGCGTTGACAGTGCGCTCGACCACGAAGGTCGAATGGGCGGATGTGTGGTCGGCCACGGTCAGTCTCCTTGGGTGTTGTTTTTGTCGGGATCGGTTTCGGCGAGGTAGGCCTCGAGGCGGTCGAGGTCGCGCTCCCAGGCGGCTCTACGTTCCGTGAACCAGGTCCAGGCGGCGTCCATGGCGGTGATCTCCAGGCTGCAGGTGCGCACCCGGCCCACCTTCTTCGACGACACCAGCCCCGACGCCTCGAGCACCGCCAGGTGCTGCACCACCGCCGACAGCGTCATCGGCAGCGGCTTGGCCAGCTCACTGACCGAAGCCGGCCCCTGCGCCAGCCGCTCGACCATCACGCGCCGGGCGGGGTCGGACAGGGCGTGGAAAGCGTGGGTCAGGGCTTCGGGTTGATACTTAAGCATACGCTAAAGTATCTGGCCGCGCAGACGGACGCAAGCGGAAAAGAAAAGGGCGGGCCCTCGCGGACCCGCCCTCTTCAACTTGATCCTGAAACGTTCGATCACGCCGTCAGCGACGCCATGTCGACCTTCACGCCCGGGCCCATGGTGGAGCTGAGCGAGATCTTCTTGATGTAGGTTCCCTTGGCGCCCGACGGACGCGCCTTTTGCAAGGCGTCGATGAACGCCCGCACGTTGGCTTCCAGCGCCTTGTCGTCGAAGGACGCCTTGCCGACGCCCGCCTGGATGATGCCGGTCTTTTCGGTGCGGAACTCGACCGCCCCGCCCTTCGCGTCCTTCACCGCCTGCGCGATGTTGGGCGTGACGGTGCCGACCTTGGGGTTCGGCATCAGGCCGCGCGGGCCCAGCACCTTACCGAGGCGGCCCACCAGGGCCATCATGTCCGGCGTCGCGATGACGCGGTCGAAGTCCATGAAACCGCCCTGGACGCGCTGGACCAGGTCTTCGGCGCCCACCACGTCGGCGCCGGCGGCGGTCGCTTCGTCCGCCTTGGCGTCCTTGGCGAACACGGCGACGCGCACGGTGCGGCCGGTGCCCGAGGGCAGGTTCACCACGCCGCGGACCTGCTGGTCGGCGTGACGCGGGTCGACGCCCAGGTTCACGGAGATCTCGATGGTTTCGTCGAACTTGGCCTTGGCGTTGGACTTCACCAGGGCGACAGCCTCGACGACGCCGTAGTTCTTGTCACGGTCGCCGGTCCAGGCCTGGATGCGCTTGGGTTGCTTTGTCATTGGATTACCCCACCACCTCAAGGCCCATGGACCGCGCGGACCCGGCGATGATCTTGGTCGCCTGGTCGAGGTCGGTCGCGTTCAGGTCCTTCATCTTCATCTGAGCGATCTCACGGCACTGGGCCATGGTCACGCGGCCGGCGACGTCGCGTCCGGGCAGCTTGGAGCCCTTCTGCAGCTTGGCGGCCTTCTTCAGGAAGAAGCTGGCCGGCGGCGTCTTGGTGACGAAGGTGAACGACTTGTCCTGGTAGACGGTGATGACCACCGGCAGCGGGGTGCCCTTGTCGACTTCCGACGTGCGCGCGTTGAACTCCTTGCAGAAGCCCATGATGTTCACGCCGCGTTGGCCGAGGGCCGGGCCGATCGGGGGCGACGGCGTAGCCGCGCCCGCGGGCACCTGGAGCTTGATATAGCCCAGTATCTTCTTCGCCATGTGATCTCCTTGATCCCTAAGGGATCGATGAGCCGTGGTGCGGGGGGCGATCCCCTCCCACGGATTTGAAGGCGGGGCCTATAGCGGACCCCAGGGGGTTTGTCACGCCTGGGGTGGAAGGCCGCAGCTTTGAGGGTGGGAGCTGCTGGGTCCTCGACGCCACGCGGCTGACCGCCGCGCGTCGCCAAGGATGACGGCCAACTTTTAAAGGGAATCGTCATCCTTGGCGGGGAGGAGCGTCAGCTCCGAGCCGTCGAGGACCCAGCAGCGAATCTTGCCCAACGCTGCGACGACGCCCTGCCCGCCAACACCGATCAGGTCTTCTCGACCTGCGTGTATTCGAGATCCACCGGTGTCGCGCGGCCGAAGATCGAGACGGTCACGCGCAGACGGGTGCGTTCTTCGTCGACGCTTTCCACGATGCCGTCGAAGCTGGCGAACGGACCGTCGGTGACCCGGACCTTCTCGCCGATGTCCCAGCGGATGGTGGGCTTGGGACGCTCGACGCCCTCTTCGATGGCGCCGACGATGCGTTGAACTTCCTTTTCGGAAACCGGCATCGGCTTGTTGCCCTGGCCCAGGAAGCCCGTGACCTTCGGCGTGTTCTTGATGAGGTGATAGGCCTCGTCCGTCAGCTCCATCTTCACCAGGACGTAGCCCGGGAAGAACTTGCGCTCGGTGTTGATCTTGCGGCCGCGGCGGATCTCGACGACGTCCTCGGTCGGGACCAGGATGTCGGAGAACTGCTCTTCCAGACCCGAACTCTTCGCCTGCTCGCGGATCGCCTCGGCGACCTTCTTCTCGAAGTTCGAGTAGGCGTGGACGATGTACCACTTGTGGCGGGGATTGGAGGCGGGCTTGGCCTCGCCTTCGACAGTGTGCGCAACGTCGCTCACGACGGGGCTCCGATCTTGATGATGTAGCCGACGAGAGTGCTCATCACGAGGTCGACCGCGAAGAAGAAGACGATGGTGATCAGGATCATGATCCCGACCATCACCGAGGTGATCCAGGTTTCGTTCCGGCTGGGCCAGGTGATCTTGCGGCCTTCGGCGCGCACTTCGCGCACGAACTGCGGGAAGCCCATGATCATCTGGATCAGGCTCTTGCGCGGCGGGCCGTCGTCCTTTTCCGGCGCGTTGATCACAGCGGACTTGGCGGGGCCCGAGCGGCCCTTGGGCGGCTTGTTCTTGCCCATCCTTGCGCCGGTCGCGCCAGCAGCTTGATCCTTGGCCATAAGCTCGTCGTTCGCTTTCTTAGGGGCTCCGTACATAGGAACCCCGGGTGTGATTGGCAGGAGTGGAGGGACTCGAACCCCCGGCCCTCGGTTTTGGAGACCGATGCTCTACCAGCTGAGCTACACTCCTAAACCCTTGCCCTGAAAGCCTTTCCTCGTCTTCGCCGCCGCCTCCTTCGAGACAGTGGCCGTCGCCCGCCGGGCGGTGAGAAGAAAGGTACTCCAATGCAGGGATTAAGACCGGGCCGTATGCCGCAAATCCCGGACCGTTTCAAGCGGTCGAAACCCGGAGACGGCCGGGCGGGTGGCCGCTAAGGTCGCAGGCTACGCAGCCGAATCCGGTCCCCTCCTCCGCATGAACACCTTCGCCGAGAACCTGAAGCGCTCGCCCGAGGTCTATCCGCACACCTGGGACATCGCCCAGGACCAGGTGCTGTTCGTCCAGATGTCGCCCAAGGACTACACGGACGCGGCCTTCCTCGATCAGCGCGCCATCAATCCCAAGGCCAAGGGCCAGTGGACGCCGATGTCCAACGTCCGCGCCGCGGTGACCGAGGCCAAGATCCCCGAGCGGCTGGGTTTCATCTTCCACACCGGCCACGTCGGCTCGACCCTGATCTCGCGGCTGATCGACGGGACGCAGCTGTTCTGCATGCGCGAGCCCACGCCGCTGCGCGTGCTGTCCCAGGTGAAGGCCGAACTGCCGACGCCGGAGAGCCTGCTCACGCCCGCGCAGTACAAGCGCGAACTCGCCATGTTCCTGGAGCTGTGGTCGCGCACCTGGACGCCGGAGCAGATGACCGTGGTCAAGGCCACCAGTTTCGCGTCGGAGACCGCCGAAGACGTCGTCAGCCGTCCGGGCTGCAAGGGCGCGCTGATGCTGTACGCGACGCCCAAGGCCTATGTGTCGGGCATCCTCGCCGGCCCGAACTCACGCATCGAAGCCAAGGTGCTGTCGCCCGGGCGCCTGCGCCGGCTGAACCAGCGCCTGGGAACCGCGGCGTTCCGCCTCGCCACCATGAGCGAAGGCGCGCGCATCGCCATGGGCTGGGCCTCGGAGATGACTGCACTGCTGGCCGGCTCGACCGCGCGCGAAGACAAGGTGCAGTGGCTCGACTTCGACCGTTTCCTGTCGGCGCCGGAACCGGGTCTGGAAGTCGTGCTCGACGTCTTCGGCGTGAAATACCCGCCCGAGCAGATCACCGCCCTGATCAAGGGCCCGATCATGCGCCAGTACTCCAAACAACCCGAACACGCCTACGACGCCAAGCTCCGCCGCGAAGTGTTGGAGCAAGGCGCCAGCGAAAACCAACGCGATTTGGCCGAAGCGATGGCGTGGCTGGAAGGCGCCGCGAAGGAATGGCCCGAAATCCGCGAGGCGGTGGAGTTGGCGGCCTAACAGAGAAGAGAGTCCACGGACCCACACGGAAACACACGGACGGGTCGCGTTTCCGGCGCTAATTCTTCGGCGCGAAGCGCCATCACTCAAATGCGCCTTCGGCGCCCGAACCTTTTTCCGTGTGTGTCCGTGTGGGTCCGTGGACTCTCTTCCCAGCGACGCCAAACAAAAACCCCGCCGGTTTCCCGGCGGGGCTCTGCATTTCAGCTTGTGGCTGAAACCTACTCGAT
>DASXZP010000049.1:0-2796 GCA_036501825.1 Caulobacteraceae bacterium
CGGGTGGTGTTCCTGAACGGCGCGATCGACGACGGCGTCTCGGCGCTGATCTGCGCGCAACTGCTCTATCTGGAAGCGGAAAACCCCAAGAAGCAGATCGACCTCTACATCAACTCGCCCGGCGGCATGGTCCATTCCGGCTTCGCCATCTACGACACCATGCAATACATCAAGAGCCCGGTCTCGACCCTGTGCATGGGCATGGCGGCGTCCATGGGCTCCTTCCTGCTGATGGCCGGCGAACCCGGCCAGCGCATCGCGCTGCCGAACGCGCGGGTCATGCTGCACCAGCCCTCCGGCGGCTTCTCCGGCCAGGCCTCGGACATCGAGCGCCACGCCGAGGACATCATCCGCACCAAGCGGCGCCTGAACGAGCTCTACGCCAAGCATTGCGGCAAGAGCTATGAAGAGGTCGAACGCACGCTGGACCGCGACCACTTCATGAGCGCCGACGAGGCCAAGGAGTGGGGCATCGTCGACCGCGTCGACTCCGCCCGCGAACTCGGCAAGACGGACGACTAGGCCTCCTTCTCGCCGCTCATCCCGCGTACGCGGGGACCAACGTCTTTTACCGCCAAGTTCGCCAAGAATGCCAAGTGTCAGCGCTGACCTGGTCCTTCTTGGCGTCCTTGGCGAGCTTGGCGGTTCATCTTCCAAACGCGCCCAAATCCGCGGCCTTTGTCCCGCTTGCCCCGGGGTGACCGATGTTTTCGCCTACCTCGGATCGGTGCGGCGTTTAGCCGGATTTCGCCGGGATCGAGGAAACCGAATGGCCGGCTGAGCGTTTAGCGAAACCTTTTGTCGGTCATTCAGGGGTGTCTGGCCATGCAATCGCTGTTCGGATCGTTCTGGGAGGTGCGCATCGGCGTCATCGCGCTGATCTTCCTGATGGCGGCCGCCATGCACTATCGCGGCCAGGTGCGCCTGAAGTTCGCGCGGCAGATCACCGACCACTCGACCTTCACCGCGCCCTATAACCTGCTGGTCTATCTGTTCTCGCGCACCCCGGTCCGGCCCTTCCTGGACCCGGCCGACTTTCCCGAGCTGCGCGTGCTCACCGACAACTGGCAGGTGTTCCGCGAGGAGGGCCTGGCGCTGCTGCAACAGGGCAGGGTGACCGCGGCGACCGGCGACAACGACGTCGGCTTCCACACCTTCTTCCGTCGCGGCTGGACCCGGTTCTACCTGAAATGGTACGGCGACCCGCTGGCTTCTGCGGAGCAGTGGTGTCCGCGTTCGCTGGCGCTGCTGCGGCGCGCGCCCGGCGTCCACGGCGCCATGTTCGCGGCCCTGCCGGCCGGGGCGCGGCTCGGACGCCATCGCGACCCCTTCGCCGGCAGCCTGCGCTATCATCTGGGCCTGGTGACCAGCAATGACGACCGCTGCTGGATCGAGGTCGACGGCATCCGCCGTTCCTGGCGCGACGGCCAGCCGATGATGTTCGACGAGACCTATGTGCATGAGGCCGAGAACGGCTGGGACCAGACGCGCCTGGTGCTGTTCTGCGACGTCGAGCGTCCCCTGGCGCAGCCGCTCGCGGCGCTCAATCGCTGGGTGACCCGCAACGTCATGCGCGCCACGCGCACGCAGAACGTCGACGGCGAGCCGATCGGCGGCATCAACCGCTTCTATGCCCGCGTCGCCGGCGTGATCGCCGCCGGCAAGGCGCTGAAGGCCCGCGACCGGCGGCTCTACTACGCGCTGAAGACGGTGCTGATCGTCAGCCTGGTGGTGGTCCTGATCGCGCCCTGGTAATTGGGTGTCGCAGTTGGGGACACGTACGACTCGCGAAGGCCTGCGTGTTGACGCAACGGCCCGGGAGAGTCGTACGTGTCCCCAATTACGTGTCCCCAATTACATTACGGCGCGCCCTGGAACACCTTCAGGCCGCGCTCCTCGGCGATGGCCAGCATCTCGCGGTCGCCGTCGCTGTCGCCATAGGCCGCGTCCAGATGCACGTCTTCGCCGAACTCGGCCCGCAGACGGCGCACCTTCTCGGGGCCGCGGCAGTTCGCTCCGTCCAGGCGGCCGGTGAGCCGGTCGCGGTCGTCGTAGGCCAGCCGCGTGGCGATCAGCAGGTCGGCGCCGAGGCCGCGGGCGAAGGGCTGCACGATCTCCTCGGGGGTGGCGCTGACGATCACCAGCCGCGCGCCCTGCTCACGCCAGCGGGCCCAGGCGCGCAGGGCGTCGGGGCGCAGCAGCCGGCGTGCATGGCCCTCGGCGAAGCGGCGCGCGGCGTCCTCGATCTCCGCCCGCGGCGTCCCGCCGAGGAAGACGCCGACGGCCGCGGCCTTTAGCCGCCCCCTGTCCCGATCCCGCACATAGCGGGCGGCGGCGGGGGCGAGCCTGGCCAATCCGGCCCACCAGGCGGCGGGGCCGACCCGCCAGCGCAAAAACGCCACGAAGCTGTCGCGGACGGTCAGGGTTCCGTCGAAATCGAAGGCCACGATCGGGCGATAGACCGACTCACCCTGGCGCAGATCGTCCGCGTCACCCATCTTTGTCCTTGGCCGGTCGAGCATATGATGTGTTGGATGAATGCCGCGGTGCGGCCCCGTTGCGCGATCGAGTCGCATCGTAGCGCTTGTGATCGTGCGTCGGATCGGGGAATGTCAAGGATTAGACAACCCGCGGCGCGTATCCTGCATGGTCTGGCGGGAACGGCCGGACGGGGACGACGTTGGCCCAGGTTGGGCGCGCGCCGTCGAGGAGTGAGGCGACAATGACGAAAGCCGCAAGCGGCGACACCAAGAGCACGCTGTATTGCTCCTTCTGCGGCAAGAGTCAGCATGAGGT